>NZ_QOHR01000004.1:0-230332 GCF_003385555.1 Rhodosalinus sediminis
GAGCCGCGAGGCCGCCGAGGCCGAGCGCGCCGCCGAACGCGCCGCCGCCGACGCCCGCGCCGCCGAGGCCGCCGCCGAGGCGCGCGCCGAGGCCGCCCGCGAGGCGGCCGAGGAGGCCGAGGCGCGCATCATGGAAGCCTGGGATCTCGCGCCCGCCGCGCTGCTGGAGCGGCTCGGCGTCGATCCCGGCACCCTCTCCGATGCCGAAACGCTCGAGGCCGAGGTGGCGAAGCTCAAGCGCCAGCGCGACGGGCTCGGCGCGGTGAACCTGCGCGCCGAGGAGGACGCCCGCGAGGTGCAGGCCGAGCACGACACCCTCGCGCAGGAGAAGGCCGATCTCGAGGAGGCGATCGCCAAGCTCCGCTCGGGCATCGCCGCGCTCAACCGCGAGGGGCGCGAGCGGCTGCTCACCGCCTTCGAGCAGGTGAACGCGAATTTCGCCACGCTCTTCACCCATCTCTTCGGCGGCGGCGAGGCGAAGCTCGTCATGGTCGAATCCGACGACCCGCTGGAGGCGGGGCTCGAGATCATGTGCCAGCCGCCAGGGAAGAAGCTCTCGACGCTCTCGCTGCTCTCCGGGGGCGAGCAGACGCTGACCGCGCTCGCGCTGATCTTCGCGGTGTTCCTCGCCAATCCGGCGCCGATCTGCGTGCTCGACGAGGTGGACGCGCCGCTCGACGACGCCAACGTCACCCGCTTCTGCGATCTTCTGGACGAGATGCGCCGCCGCGCCGACACGCGCTTCCTCATCATCACCCACCACGCGGTCACGATGGGGCGGATGGACCGGCTCTTCGGCGTGACCATGGTCGAGCAGGGCGTCAGCCAGCTCGTGAGCGTGGACCTGCGCCGGGCGGAGAAAATGGTCGCCTGAGCGCGCGCCGCCGCCGTGCGCCCACCGTCACTTCTTGCGAGGCGCCGGAGTGATGCCGTCGGGGTGCCCCGGGGCGGCGCCTGTGCGCGTCGCTGGCGGGGGCGCCTGCGACGACCGCGCCGCTGGGGCTCTGCGCGCCCGCCGTCACTCCTTGCGAGGCGCCGGATTGATGCCGTCGGGGTACCACGGGGCGGCGCCTGTGCACGGCGCCGGAAAGGGCGCCGTGGCAGGCGCCTGCGACGACCGAGCGCCGCACCCGCCGTCAGGCGGCGCCGTGGCGATCTGCCGGGACGGGCTGCGTGGCCCGCACCCTCAGGCTGCGCGCCAGTCGAAGAAGCCGGGGCCGCCCTGCGCGAGGAGCTTCTCGGCCATCTCGCGGCCGAGCGCCGGGCCGTCCTCGACCGGGGCGGTCGCGTCGTCCGAGAGGCACTCGGAGCCGTCGGGGCGCAGGATCTCGCCGCGCAGGCGGATCGTGCCGCCCTCGACCTCGGCGAGCCCGGCGATCGGCGTGTCGCAGGAGCCGTCGAGCGTGGCGAGGAAGGCGCGTTCGGCCCCCAGCAGCGTCGCGGTCGGGGCGTCGTGGATCGCCGCGAGCATCTCGGCGGTGCGCGCGTCGTCCTCGCGCCGCTCGATCCCGATGGCGCCCTGCGCGACCGCCGGCAGCATGTCCTCGGGCGCGATGGGGCCGCGCGCGACATGCGTCATCTCGAGCCGCCGCAGCCCCGCCATGGCGAGGAAGGTCGCGTCGGCGACCCGGTCCTCGAGCTTCCGGAGCCGCGTCTGCACGTTGCCGCGGAATTCCACCACCGAGAGGTCCGGCCGCCGCCAGAGAAGCTGCGCGCGCCGGCGCAGCGAACTGGTGCCGACCACCGTGCCCTCGGGCAGGGCGGCCAGCCCGGCGTGATGCGGGCTGACGAAGGCGTCGCGCATGTCCTCGCGCGGCAGGTAGGTGTCAAGCGTGAGGCCCGGCGGCTGCTCCGACGGCATGTCCTTCATCGAGTGCACGGCGATGTCGATGCCGCCGTCGATGAGCGCCTGCTCGATCTCGCGGGTGAAGAGGCCCTTGCCGCCGATCTCCTTCAGCGGCCGGTCGAGGACCGCGTCGCCTGTCGTCTTGATCTTGACGACCTCGAAGGCGTCCTCGGGCAGGTCGAAGGCCGCGGCGAGCCGGTCGCGCGTCTCGTAGGCCTGCGCGAGGGCGAGGGGCGAACCACGGGTGCCGATCTTCAGCGGCGCGTCGGGGGAGGGCAGGGCGATGCTCATGCCCCCCGTCTAAGGCTGTCAGGTGCGCCTGACAAGCGTCTCCGGCTTGACAGCGGGCCCGGGGGCGGCGACGCATCCCTGCGAAGCTGCGGAAAGGGCGACGATGGCCGAGACGAAGACGATCCTGAGGGCGCTGGCGGGCGAGACGCTGCCGGTGCCGCCGATCTGGATGATGCGGCAGGCGGGGCGCTACCTGCCGGAGTACCGCGCGACGCGGGCGAAGGCGGGCGATTTCCTGTCGCTCTGCTACACGCCCGATCTCGCCGCGGAGGTGACGCTGCAGCCGATCCGCCGCTACGGCTTCGACGGGGCGATCCTCTTCGCCGACATCCTTCTGCTGCCGCAGGCGCTCGGCGCCGATCTCTGGTTCGTCACCGGCGAGGGGCCGCGCCTTTCGACCATGACGACGGAGGCGGAGTTCGAGGCGCTGAAGCCCGCCGAGGCGGTGCACGAGACGCTGAACCCGGTCTACGAGACGGTGCGCATCCTCTCGCGGGAGCTGCCCGCCGAGACGACGCTCATCGGCTTTGCCGGCGCGCCGTGGACCGTGGCGACCTACATGATCGCGGGGCGCGGCACGCCCGACCAGGGCCCGGCGCACAAGCTCAAGGACGAGAACCCGGCGCTTTTCGACCGGCTGATCCGGCTGCTCGAGGCCGGGACGGTCGAATACCTCTCGAAACAGGTCGAGGCGGGCGCGGAATGCGTCAAGGTCTTCGACAGCTGGGCGGGCTCGCTCCGGGGCGCGGATTTCGAGCGCTACGCGGTCGAGCCCTGCCGCCGCATCACCGCGGCGCTCAAGGCGCGCCATCCGGGGCTGCCGGTGATCGGCTTCCCGCGCGGCGCAGGGGAAGCCTACGAGGGGTTCGCCCGGGCGACCGGCGTGGACTGCGTGGCGCTCGACGACGGGGTGAGCCCGGAATGGGCCGCCGCGCATGTCCAGACCGACGGCTGCGTGCAGGGCAACCTCGCCTCCTCGCACATGGTGACCGGGGGCGCGGCGCTGGTGGAGGAGACCCAGCGTATCGTGCGCGCCCTCTCCGGCGGGCCGCACATCTTCAACCTCGGCCACGGCATCACGCCGGACGCGGACCCGGAGAACGTGCAGCGCATGATCGACGCGGTCCGGGGCGGCTGAGCCGAAAATCCTTCCTACGAAGGATTTTCTCCCCCCGCCGAGCCCGGCGAATTTCCGTCCGAAAATTCGCCGGGCTCAGTAATCGCGCTCGTAGAAGATGCCGAGGCGCGACTCGCCCCCGGTCGAGACGCCGCCGCGCACCGTGACGTCGGGCGACAGGTCGAGGTTCAGGTTGATCTCGGAACGCCCGCCCGATTCCACCGTGACGTCGGTGTAGATGTTCTCGGAGAGATAGGCGCCGGCGCGCACCGCCGCGCCGCCCTCCTCGGTCTCCGCGATGTCGAGATCGTCGAACCCGAGCCCGCTGCGCAGCGCCGCGAAGGCGCCGTTGCCCCGACCGGACAGCGTCGCCACGCCGTTGGCCAGCTGCACGAGCTGCAGCGCCGAGAGATCCTCGACCCCGCGCCCGAAGAGAAGCTGGGCGAGCACCTCGTCCTCCGGCAGCGGCGGCGTCGAGGTGAAGCGCACCTCCGGGTCGTCGGCCTGCCCCTCGAGGACGATCGAGACGCTCACGTCGTCGCGCTCGGTCGTCACCACGAGCCGCAGGTAGGGGGTGAAATCGCCCTCGATCCGCGCGACGCCCTCCGAAAGCCGGAAGCGCTCCCCCAGCAGGTCGAGCCGCCCGCGGATGAGCTCGAACCCGCCCTGCGGGATCGGGGCGGCGGTCGTCCCGGTGAGCCGCAGCGTGCCGCCGAGCTCGGCGTCGAGCCCGCGCCCGCGCACGAAGATGCGCGCCGGCGCGGATATTTCCAGGTCGAGGGGATAGGCGCGGGGCGGGCGACCCTCGGCCTCGCGCGGGCTCTCCCCCGAGGGGGTGAGCCCGGCGTAGGACAGGGTGCGGCGCACGGCCGGCGGCGGCGCGACGTGGCGCACCTGCGGCAGCGCGCCGAGCGCGGTCACCCCGCTCGATGGCACGCGCACCTCCGCGCCCGGCAGCGACAGCCGCCCGGCGATCGTCGCGCCGCCGGTGAGCGGGCCCTGCACCGTCAGCGTGCCGTCCACGGTTGTCTCGTAGAGCCGCGGGTCGCGCAGCCCGACGCGGTCGAGCGCGATCTCAAGGTCCCCGGCGAAGGGCGGGCGCAGGGCGGTTTCTCCGGCGAGCGACAGTTGCCCGCCGGTGTCGGGCTGCGCGGCGAGGTCGAGCTGCGCGCGCCCGTTCGCGAGCGCGACCTCGGCCCGGATCGGATCGAGCGTCATCCGCGCCGCGGGCAGCGACAGCCGCGCGTCCCCGGCCGTGACGCGCCCCGAGACGGAGGAGAGCCGCGGCGGCCCCGCGATGCGCAGGTCGAACTGCGCCGCCCCGTCGAGCCGGCGGGGCGCGAGCACCGCGTTGGCGAGGCCGAGGGGCGCCGTCCCGCGCGCCGAGAGGTCGAGGCGCAGGTTGTTCGCCACCGTGCCCGCGATCTCCGCCGCGCTCCCGCCCGGCCCGGTGGCCTCGGCGTCCACCCGCCAGCCCGCCGCCACGGCGCGCGCGCGGCCCTCGAGCGTCGCGGGGCCGGTGAAATCCGGGACGAGCACGCCCACGTCGGCGAGGCGCAGGGCGTAGTCCGCCGCGCGCGCGTCGCCCGAGGCGCGCGCCGAGAGGCCCGCGCCCTCGAGCCGCAGGCGCGGCACGGCGATCCGCCCCGCCTCCGTGCGCCGGGCCGCGAGCGAGAGCGTCGCGTCGCGCCCGAGGAGCGCGTCGAGCGGCGCGGCGCCGAGGCGCGCGTCGCGCAGCGCGGCGTCGAGCGTGACGTCGAAGGTCTCGGCGCCAGCGTCGGCCGCGCCCGTCAGGGTGGCGGTGGCGCGGCCGCCGAGCGCGCGCCCCGCGATCCCCGAGAAACGGCCGAGCGGCCCGGTCTCAAGCGCGAGGTCGAATTGCGCGGCCGGCGCGGCGAAGGGCGGCGCGAGCGCGATCTCGCCGGCGAGCCGCGCCGCGTCGGCGCTCAGCTCCAGATCCGAGAGCGCGAGGCCGCCCTCCTCCCCGTAGTCGAGCCGCGTCGCCAGCGACAGCCGGTCGCCGAGCGCCGCGGCGAGGTCCGGGTCCCCGGCGTCGAGCCCCTCCGCGGTCAGCGCGATGCGCCCCGCGGCCGCGCGCGGCAGGGGGGTGGCCTCTCCGGGTGTCAGCGTGCCGTCCCCCTCGAGCCGCAGCGCCGCGGCCGCGACGCCCGCGACCGTGGGCGCGTCGAGCTGCGTCTCGAGGTTCCAGCGCCCGGCGTCCCCGTCGAGCGTGGCCGACACCCTCCCGCCCGCGAGGCGCAGCGTCTCCCGCGGGCCGAGCGGCACGGCGGCCCGCGCGCCCTCCGGCCCCGTGATCTGCCCCGAGACCGAGAGCGCCGCGAGCGTCCGGCCGTCGAGCGTCGCCTCGCCGGAGAGGCGCGCGCGCCCGGCGCCGCGGCCGTCGGCCGAGAGGCGCGAGAGGTCCGTGAGCCCGGCGGCGTAGCGCAGCCGGCTGCCGTCGCTCGAGGCGCGGCCCTCGGCCTCGAGGGTCAGCGCGGGCGTCGCGACGTCCAACCGGCGGAGCGTCAGCCCCTCCGGCCCGCGCGCCGCGGCGACGTCGAGCGTGCTGCGCCCCGCGAGCAGGCGATCGGCCATCGGCACGCCGAGGGCGAGGTCGCGGCCCGTGCCTTTGACCTGCAGGTCGAAGGCGCCAGAGAGCGGCGTGACGCGCCCGGCGACCGCGAGGTCCGCAGCGCCGCCGAGGTCGCGCCCGGCGAGCGGGCCGAACCGCGCGAGGCTCTCGGCGGCGAGCGCCGCGTCGATCTCCGCCTCGAAGCCGGCGGAGAGGCCCGAGAGCGCGACGCCCCCGGTCAGCGCGTAATCCGCGCCGGAGAGGTCCATCTCCTCGACGGTCAGCGGGCCGCCGCCCGTGTAGGCGAGGCGCAGCGTGCCGATCAGCTCGGGCCCCAGCGCCGCGGCGAGCGCCGCGTCGCTGAGCCCGAGCCCGTCGCCGTCGATCCGCAGGTCGGCCGTCACGCGGCCCGGCGTCTCCCCCGCCGGCGGGCGGAGCGTGCCCGCGCCGCCGAGGCGGAGTTCCACCGCGCTCAGATCCGGGCCCTGCAGTTCCGCGACCGAGAGCCGGCCCCGCCAGGCCTCGCCCCGCGCCGCGTCGTAGGCGAGCGACAGCGCGGCGCGGTCGATCCGCACCGCCGCGCCGCCCGTGGGCAGGCGCACCGGCCCGCCGTCGGGCGCGGCGATCTCGCCCGTCACATCGACGGCGCGCGGCCAGCCGTCCGCGCCGAGGGTCACCGCCCCGTCGAGGCGCAGGGCGCGGGTGTCGAGGGTGAGTTCCTCGACCGCGAACGCCCCGGCCGGCGCGCGGCGCGCGACGCCGCTCAGCTGCACGTCGGGGCCGAAGAAGCCGCGCAGCTCGGGCGCGAAGAGCGGCGTCATGTCGCCGCCGAGATCGAGCGCCGCGCGCCAGTCGCCGCCCGTCTCATCGGGGCCGCGCAGCGCCACGCGGCCGGTCAGCCGCTCCGTCCCGTCGCTGGCGAGGCGGATGTCGACGTCGAGCGCGTCGACCGGGCCGGCGCCCGCGGCCTCCAGCCGGAGCGGCGGCGCGCCGGGGATGCCCAGCGCCTGCGCCACGAGGCCGCCGGGCCCCTCGTCGAACAAGAGGTCGAGATCCGCGGTCGCCGCCTCCGGATCGAAGGCGGCGTCGAGCGCGATCACCCCGCGCCGGGCGTCGGTGCGCTCCGCGCGCAGGGCGAGCGACAGCGCCCCGCCGCCGCGCTGCAGGCGCGCGGACCCCTCGAGGGTGAGCCGCATCGCCTCGCCGAGGACGGGCGCGCCGAGCGCGACCTCCTCCGCCGCGATCGCGCCGATCTGCAGCGAGACGGGAAGCTCGGGCAGGGAAAACGGCTGCGCCTCCGGGGCGGGCAGGTCGGCGGCGCGCTCGGCCGGGTCCGGGCGGCGCGGCATCTCGATCCGCTCGGCGGCGAATCGCTCCACCGCGACGCGGCGCTGCAGGAGCGCGGCGCGGTTCCAGTCGAGCGCGACCCCCTCGGCGGTGAACCACACGCCGCGCGCGTCCGCGATCGTCAGCCGCTCGATCGTCGCGCTGCTCGAGAGCGCGCCCTCGAAGCCCTCGATCCGCACATCGCGCCCGGCCCCCGAGAACGCGTCCTGCAGAAGCCGGGCGAGGCGCCCCGGCCCCTCGTCCTGCGCCGCCGCGGGCATGGGCAGGGCGAGCGTCAGGAGCGCGAGGGCGATGAGGAGCGTGCGCATCAGAAGGCCTGCCCGATGCCGATGTAGAAGAAGACGTCCTCGCCCGCGGCGTCCGCGTCGGCCTGCGTCGCCACGTCGAGGCGGATCGGCCCGAAGCCCGTGTCGTAGCGCAGCCCGAGGCCCGCGCCGGCGTGGCTCGGGCTGTCGGCGTCGGGCAGCGCGTCGCGCCCGATGGTGCCGCGGTCGTAGAAGCCCACGAGGCTGATCCGCTCGGTCAGGCGCCCGCGCACCTCCGCCGAGAGCCCCACGAAGGAGCGCCCGCCCGAGGTGCCGCCGAGCGCGGGCACGTCGATGCCGAGCGACTGGTAGTCCTGCCCGCGCACCGTGCCGCCGCCGCCGGAGAAGAAGAGATCCTCCGCCACGGCGTCGCGCAGCTCCGGGCCGATCACCGAGCCGAGCTGCAGCCGCCCGGCGAGGACCACGCGATCGTCGAAGCCGACCGCGCGGTAGGCGCGCGCGTCGGCGGTCAGCCGCAGGCCGGAGGCGTCGTCGTCGAGCGCGACGAAGGGCAGGGCGGTGGCGCCGAGGAAATAACCCGCCCGCGGGTCCACCGGGTCGTCGCGGCGGTCGTAGGTCGCCTCGAGCGGCAGGATGACCTGCCTGTGTCCCTCGGAGCCGAAGACCGTCTCGCTGTCCTCGTAGCGCAGCCCGGCGCCGGCGAAGACCTCGAAGCCCTCGCGCACGATCCGGTCGAGGCCGACGACGGCCCGGGCCGACGTGCTGTCGAAATTGGGCTCGCCGAGGCGCTCGAAGGCGAGCGTCGCGCGCAGGTCGGTGTCCGAGCCGAAGGTCGCCGGGCGGCGCACCTCGGTGCGCAGGCGATAGTCGAGCCCGTCGGTGCCGCCGTCGATGCCCGAGACGTCGCCCTCGATGCGCAGCCGCTCCGCCCCGCCGAGAAGGTTGCGGTGCAGCCAGTAGGCCGAGACGGCGGCCCCCTCCACCGAGTTGAGTTCCGCGCCGAAGCCGACGCGGCGGCGCGGCGCCTCCTGCACCGTGGCCGCGATGTCGAGCGTGCCGTCGGGCCCCGGCGTCTCCGCCTCGCGGAGCGCGACGGCCGAGAAGGCCTCCGTCCGGCGCAGGCGCCGCGTCGCGCGTTCGACTTCCTCTGGGTCGAAGACCGCGCCCTCGGGCAGTCCGGCGATGGCGCGGATGCGCGCGGTGCGCACGCCCGCGTTGCCCGTCACCTCGAGCGTGCCGAAGCGCAGCCGCGGCCCCGGCGCGACGTCGAGCGTCACGTCGAGCCGGCGCGCGCCGTGGCGCGCGAGGATGCGCTCGCGCGCGATCCGCGCCTTGGCGTGGCCGATCGCGCGCCAGTCGGCGACCGCGGCGTCGATCGCGCCCTGAATCCGCTCGGTGCGCGCGGCGCGGCCCGGCCGGAACGCCTCGGGCGGGGTCGTGCCGGGGGCGAGGGGGCCGATCTGGGCCAGCCCGAAGCTGAAGCGCTGCGCGGCGCGGACGCGGTAGGTCACCCGCTCGACACGCTCGGGCGCGGCGATGGGCGAGAGCTCGGCCGCCTCCGTCCCGTCCACCTCGATCGAGACCGAGGCGCCGAAGAAGCCCGCGTCGTAGAGGACGGTGAGAATGCGGCGGTAATCCGCCTGCGCGGCGGCGACGAGGTCCTGCGCGCTCGGGTCCTCCGTGCGCTCGATCTCGCGCGTGAGGAGCGCGGCGCGCAGGTCGTCGCGCAGCGCGTCGCCGAGCCCCTCCACGTCGAGACGGATCTCCGCGGCGGCGAGCGGCCCCCCGGCGAGGAGGGCGGCGGCGGTCACGATGGAGGCGAGGCAGGCACGAAGGCGCACGGTCACTCCCGAAGGATCACGGGGCAGAGCATGGGGCATTCCGCGGGGCCGGGCAACATGCCCCGCGCGCGCCATCTCACGCCAAGCGGGACACCGCCTGCTCCGCCAGCGCGCCGAGGAGATCGCGCAGCTCGTGCGCCGGCAGCTCGGCGAGCGCCGCGCGGGCCTGCGCCGCCCAGTCCAGCGCCTCCGCCCGCGTGGCGGCGAGCGCGCCGTGGCGCTCCATCAGCGCGCGCGCATGCTCCAGATCGCCGTCGCGCTGGTCGCCCTTCTCGATGGTGCGGGCCCAGAAGGCGCGCTCCTCGGCGTCGGCGGCGGCGACGGCCTTGATGATCGGCAGCGTCAGCTTGCGCTCGCGGAAGTCGTCGCCGACGTTCTTGCCGGTCGCGCCCGCGTCGCCCTGCCAGTCCAGCAGGTCGTCGGCGATCTGGAAGGCGATGCCGAGCGCGTCGCCGTAGGTGTAGAGCGCGCGCTGCGCGTCCGCGTCCGCGCCCGAGATCACCGCGCCCGCCTCGGTCGCCGCGGAGAAGAGCGCCGCGGTCTTGCCGCGCACGACCTGCAGGTAGGTCTCCTCGGTCGTGGCGAGGTTGCGCGCCGCCTGAAGCTGCAGGACCTCGCCCTCGGCGATGGTCGCCGCGGCGTCGGACAGGATGTCGAGCACGCGGAGCGACTCGGTCTCCACCATGAGCTGGAAGGCCCGCGCGAATAGGTAATCGCCCACCAGCACGCTCGACTTGTTGTCCCAGAGGAGGTTGGCCGTCGGTCGCCCGCGGCGCTGGCCGCTCTCGTCCACCACGTCGTCGTGCAGAAGCGTCGCGGTATGGATGAACTCCACCGTCGTCGCCAGCAGCACGTGATGCGCGCCCGCGTAGCCGAAGAGCCGCGCCGCCGCGAGGGTCAGCATCGGGCGGATCCGCTTGCCCCCGGCCTCCACCAGATGCGCCGTAACCTCCGGGATGCGCGGCGCGTGCTTCGACGCCATCCGCTCGCGGATCAGCGCATCGACGCGCTCAAGGTCCTCGGAAAGATACGCCGCGAGGCGATCCTGCGGTTTCTGCGCGCTCTGGTCCAGACTCATCGCTCCCTCGTCGGCGGGACTCGACAGCCCCCGCTCTTCCGGCCTAATTCCCGCCCATGAAAGAGCTGCTGCGGACCAACGATATCGCGCTGATCGCCTATGTGCAGGCGCTCCTTCGGGCGGAGGATATAGATGTCTTCGAGTTCGACGTAAATATGAGCGTCCTCGAAGGGTCCATCGGCATTTTGCCGCGGCGGCTGATGGTGCGCAGCGCCGATCACTTCCGCGCGGCCGCCGTGCTGCGCGAGCACGAGGTGCCGCTGCCGGGCGAGGGGTGATGGAGACCACCGAGGATGCCTTCCTCGGCGGGCGGCTGACCGTGGAACAGCCCGCGCGCGGCTATCGCGCCGGGATCGACCCGATCGTGATGGCCGCCGCGGTGCCGGCCCGGCCGGGCGAGAGCGTGCTGGAGCTCGGCTGCGGGGCGGGGGTCGCCTCGCTCGCGCTGGGCGCGCGGGTGCCGGGGCTCGCGCAGGCCGCGCTCGAGCTTCTGCCCGAGATGGCGGCGCTCGCCCGGGCGAACGCGGCGCGCAACGCGCTCGCGCTCGAGGTGGTCGAGGGGGACGTCGCCGCGATGCCCGGCGCGCTCAAGGCGCGGCGCTTCGATCACGTCATGCTCAACCCGCCGTGGTTCGCGCGCACGGCCTCCGTCCCGGCCGCCGACGCGGGGCGCGAGACGGGGCTCGGCGAGGGCGCGCCGCTCGCCACCTGGCTCGCCGCGGCGGCGAAGCGCCTCGCCCCGCGCGGCACGCTCACGCTGATTCACCGCGCCGAGCGGCTGCCCGACATCCTCTCGGGCCTGCCAGCCTCCGTCGGCAGCCCCGAGGTGCTGCCGCTCTGGCCGCGGGCGGGGCGCGCCGCGCGGCTGATCGTCGCGCGCGCGCGGGCGGGCGGGCGCGCGGCCTTCCGCCTGCACGCGGGCGAGGTGCTGCACGAGGGCGCCGCGCATCCGGGCGATCGCGAGCATTTCACCGGCCGCCTGCGCGCCGTGCTGCGCGAGGGCGCGGCGCTCGACTTCCCGGCATGAGCCCGCCGCAGGGCCGCGATGCTGCGCCTGCGGCGTGACAGGTGGCCCGCTTTGTGCTGCAGTGAGGGGGTCTTGAAAGAGGAGGACACCATGAGCCTGAGCGCCCACGTCGAGGAGCTGAAACGGCGGCACAAGGTCCTGTCCGAGGAGGTCGAGGCGGCGCAGCGCGCGCCCGGCACCGCCGACGAGCGCATCGCCGAGCTGAAGAAGCAGAAGCTCAAGCTCAAGGAGGAGATCCAGCGCCTGAGCGAGCGGATCGCCTGAGCGGTGGCGCCGGCCCGCGCGGGCCGGCGCGATGATCGGCCGGGCGGCGGGCTCAGACGACGAACTGCCCGCCGTTCGCGCTGATCGTGGAGCCGGTGACGAAGCTCGCGTCGTCCGCGGCGAGGAAGGCGACGCAGCGCGCGATTTCCTCGGGCTCGCCAAGGCGCCCGACGGGGATCTGCCCGATGATCGCCTCGCGCACCTTCTCGGGCACGTTCATCACCATGTCGGTGCCGATGTAGCCGGGGCAGACCGCGTTCGCGGTGATGCCGAAACGCGCGCCCTCCTGCGCGAGGCTCTTGACGATGCCGAGGTCGCCGGCCTTCGTCGCGGCGTAGTTCACCTGACCGAACTGGCCCTTCTGCCCGTTGATCGAGGAGATCACGATCACGCGGCCGAACTTGCGCTCGCGCATGCCGGGCCAGACCGGGTGGATCGTGTTGAAGACGCCGGTGAGGTTGGTGTCGACCACCTCGCGCCACTGCTCGGGCGTCATCTTGTGGAAGGGCGCGTCGCGGGTGATCCCGGCGTTGGCGACCACCACGTCGATCGGGCCGAGCTCCGCCTCGACCTTTTCGATGCCCGCCTTGGAGGCCTCGTAGTCGGCCGCGTTCCACTTGTAGGTCTTGATGCCGGTGGCGTCGGTGAAGGCCTGCGCCTTCTCGTCGTTGCCCGCGTAGGTGGCGGCGACCTCGTAGCCGTCGGCCTTCAGCTTCTTGGAGATCGCCTCTCCGATCCCGCGGGTGCCGCCGGTGACGAGCGCGACTCGTGCCATGTCTGTCCTCCAGTTCCAATTCGTTCTTTGAAAGATTGCGTATCCTGTGTGGCCGCGATGCGCAACATTGTTGCGCGCCCTGTTTTCCGCCAGCCCTCAGGAAAAAGGGGCGCCGGAGCGCCCCTCGTCCTCCCGTGCCCGGCGCGGCCTCAGGGCCGCTCCACGCAGACCGCGACGCCCATGCCGCCGCCGATGCAGAGCGTGGCGAGCCCGCGCTTCGCGCCGCGGCGCTTGAGCTCGAAGAGGAGCGTGTTGAGCACGCGCGCGCCGGAGGCGCCGATCGGGTGGCCGATGGCGATCGCGCCGCCGTTGACGTTCACGATCTCCGGGTCCCAGCCCATGTCCTTGTTCACCGCGCAGGCCTGCGCGGCGAAGGCTTCGTTCGCCTCGACGAGGTCGAGGTCCTCGGGCTTCCAGCCGGCCTTCTCCAGCGCCTTGCGGCTGGCGTGGACGGGGCCCATGCCCATGATCGAGGGGTCGAGGCCCGCGGTCGCGTAGGAGACGATCCGCGCGAGCGGCTCGATGCCGCGGCGCTCGGCCTCTTCGGCGGTCATCAGCAGAACGCCGGCCGCGCCGTCGTTGATGCCGCTCGCGTTGGCGGCGGTGACGCTGCCGTCCTTGGCGAAGGCGGGGCGCAGCTTCTGCATGTTCTCGATGGTGGCGCCGTGGCGGATGTATTCGTCCTGCTCCACCACGGTGTCGCCCTTGCGGCCCTTGACGGTGACCGGCACGATCTCGTCCTCGAAGCGGCCCGCCTTCTGCGCGGCCTCGGCCTTGTGCTGGCTGGCGAGCGCGAATTCGTCCTGCTGCTCGCGGCTGATCTGCCACTTCTCGGCGACGTTCTCGGCGGTCTGGCCCATGTGGTAGCCGTTGAAGGCGTCCCAGAGCCCGTCGCGGATCATCGTGTCGATGTAGGTGACGTCGCCCATCTTGTGCCCGGCGCGCAGATGCGCGGCATGCGGCGCGAGGGTCATGTTCTCCTGCCCGCCGGCGCAGACGATCTGGGCGTCGCCCAGCTGAATCTGCTGCGCGCCGAGCGCGACCGAGCGCAGGCCCGAGCCGCAGACCTGGTTGATGCTCCAGGCGGCGGATTCGATCGGCAGCCCGGCGTTGACGTGCGCCTGCCGCGCCGGGTTCATGCCCTGCGCGGCGGTGAGCACCTGGCCGAGGATGGTCTCGCTGACCTCGGAGGCGTCGATCCCGGCGCGGGCGACCAGCGCTTCGAGCACGGTCTTGCCGAGGTCGTGCGCGGGGACGGTGGAAAAGGCACCGCTGAAGCTGCCCACCGGGGTGCGGGCGGCCGAGGCGATTACGACGTTGGTCATGCTGGTCCTCCAGACTGGGCGCGCGGCGCCCGTGCGGGCGCCATCCTCCCTCGCGTCAATACTGCATCCGCCGCGCCGCGGCAACGCGTCGGCGGCGCCGCCCAAGCGGCTTGCAAGCCGCTTGGCGCAAGGCGCTTGCAAGCGCCTTGCGCGCCGCGCCGGTGGCGCCTCAGCCGGTCTCGCGGGGGCGCTCCGCCCAGGGCGGGCGTGTCGTGGCCGCGGCGACGTGGTGGCCCTGCAGGCAGTCGACCCCGAGCGCGCGCAGCGTGTCCGCCTCCGCCGGGCGCTCCACCTGCTGCGCGACGGTGAGCATGTCGAACTGCCGCGCGATGGCGACGATGGCGCCGGTGAGCACCTGGTTGTCGGCGTCGGCCTCCACGCCGCGCACGAACTGCCCGTCGATCTTGAGGACGTCGAAGGTGAAATGCTTGAAGTGGCGCAGCGCCGTCGCGCCCGCGCCGAAGTTGTCGAGCGCGAAAGCGACGCCGCGGCGTTGCTGATCGGCCATGAAGCTCGCCACGATCTCGGGCATGAGCATCGCCGACTGCTCGGTGATCTCGAGGATCAGCCGCTCGCCGAGGCGCGCGTCGCGGCGGAGCGCGCGGTCGAGCGTGGCGCGCCAGCGCGGGAAGCCGATGGAGCGCGCCGACATGTTCACCGCGAGGCGCAGATCGGGCGCGCGCGCGAGCGCGGCGAGCCCCTTTTCCAGCGCGACGCAGTCGATCAGCCGGCCGGTCTCCGTCTCCTCGATCGCGTGGATGAAATCGCGCGCCGGGATGATTCGCCCGGTCTCGTCCAGCACGCGCGCCAGCCCCTCCCAGAAGGCGGTGCGGCCCGGTTCGGCCGCCACGGCGATCGGCTGAAAGGCGAGAAGCACCTGCCGGTGGTGCACCGCCTCTTCGACCATGCGCAACGTCGCGCTGTCGCGCGCGGCGACCGCGTGGTCGAGCGGGCTGTCGGCGACGGGGTCGTGGCGGGTCATGGGCGGCTCCCCTCTCTCGGGGCGAGCCTGCACCGCGAGGCCCTAAGCGACGGTTAAGCGCCCCACGCCTTGACGGCGCGGTCGGGCCGTGTATACGGCGCGCTCCATTGGTGTTGGCGGCCCCCGCGAGGGGATGCCTGTCGGCCGCGCGCCCCGCCGCGGGCGCCGGCAAAGGACAACGCCCTTCCATCGCCGTGGCGGCCCCCGGGGGCGCGCGGCGCAACAGGCGGCCCGACGACGCCCGCGAGGGCGGAGGAGGGCCCCGGCAGCGAAGGAGATCAGACGGTGAGCAAACGCACCTCTGCCAAGTACAAGATCGACCGCCGCATGGGCGAGAACATCTGGGGCCGCGCCAAGAGCCCCGTGAACCGCCGCGAATACGGCCCCGGCCAGCACGGGCAGCGCCGCAAGGGCAAGATGTCCGACTTCGGCCTGCAGCTGCGCGCCAAGCAGAAGCTCAAGGGCTACTACGGCGACCTGACCGAAAAGCAGTTCCGCCGCATCTTCGCCGAGGCCGAGCGCAAGCGCGGCGACACCGGCGAGCTTCTGATCGGCCTTCTGGAGCGGCGCCTCGACGCGGTGGTCTACCGCGCCAAGTTCGTGCCGACGATCTTCGCCGCGCGCCAGTTCGTGAACCACGGCCACGTCCTCGTGAACGGCAAGCGGGTGAACATCCCCTCCTACCGCGTCCGCGAGGGCGACGTGATCGAGGTGCGCGAAAAGTCCAAGCAGATGACCGCGCTGCTCGAGGCGATCCAGTCGCCCGAGCGCGACGTGCCCGACTACATGGAGGTCGATCACTCCAAGATGACCGCGCGCTTCGTGCGCACGCCGGGCCTCTCGGACGTGCCCTACCCGGTCGTCATGGAACCGAACCTCGTCATCGAGTTCTACGCGCAGAACTGATACGGCCCGCGCGCCGGACCGACAGGGCGGCGGGGTGTCCCCGCCGCCTTTCGTGTGTCGCGACGCCGCGTCGGTGGCCTCTGGTCGCGCGCCGGCGCGGGCGTTATGACGGGGCGCACAGCGGAGAGGCCGGACAGGGGAGAGGCCCATGACGCAGCCCATCCAGCCGCGCGCCGGCATTCTCGAGATCGCGCCCTACCAAGGCGGCGCCTCCGCCGCCGCGGGCGTGGCCTCTCCGGTCAAGCTCAGCTCGAACGAGAACCCCCACGGCCCGCCCCCCGCCGCGGTCGAGGCCGTGCGGGCCGCCGCCGCCGGGCTTCACCGCTACCCGCCCACCGATCACGCGGCCCTGCGCGCGGCGATCGGCGCCGCGCACGGGGTGGACCCGGCGCGCGTCGTCTGCGGGGTGGGCAGCGACGAGATCATCGCCTTCCTCTGTCAGGCCTACGCCGGCCCGGGGGCGGAGGTGATCCACACCGAGCACGGCTTCTCGATGTACCGCATCAGCGCGCTGGCGAGCGGGGCGACGCCCGTCGAGGTGCCCGAGCGCGAACGCACCACGGACGTCGACGCGATCCTCGCCGCGGCGAGCGAGCGCACGCGCCTCGTCTTCGTCGCCAATCCGAACAACCCCACGGGCACGATGATTCCCGAGGCGGAGGTCGCCCGTCTCGCCGCCGGACTGCCCGAGCAGGCGCTTCTCGTGCTCGACGGCGCCTACGCCGAATACGTCGAGGGCTTCGACGGCGGCGCGGCGCTGGTGGAGGCGCGCTCGAACGTCGTGATGACGCGCACCTTCTCCAAGATCTACGGGCTGGGGGGGCTGCGCGTCGGCTGGGGCTACGGCCCGGATCACGTGGCCGACGTGCTGAACCGCGTGCGCGGGCCCTTCAACCTCTCGACGCCGGCGCTCGCCGCGGCGGAGGCGGCGGTGACCGACACCGTCTTCGTGGACCGCTGCCGGCGCGACAACGCGCGCCTGCGCGCGCTCCTCGCCGAGGGGCTCGCGGCGCATGGCGTGGCCTCTGACCCGAGCCACGCCAACTTCGTGCTCGCCCGCTTCGCCGACGCCGAGGAGGCGCGCGCCTGCGACGCCTTCCTGAAGTCCGAGGGGCTGATCGTGCGCCCGGTGGCCGGCTACAACCTGCCGGAGTGCCTGCGCATCTCGGTCGGCGACGAAAGCGCCTGCCGCCGGGTGGTCGAGGCCGTCGGCCGCTTCAGGGCCCGCGCGGCATGAGCGCCGCGCCCCTCTACGATCGCGTCGCGCTGATCGGTCTCGGCCTCATCGCCTCTTCGATGGCCTGGGCGATCCGCGGCGCGGGCCTCGCCCGCGAGGTGGTGGGCACCGCCCGCTCCGCCGAGACGCGCGCCACCGCGCAGGAGATCGGGCTCTGCGACCGGGTGACCGAGACCGCGGCCGAAGCCGTCGTCGGCGCCGATCTCGTCGTGCTCGCCGCGCCCGTGGGCGCCATGGGCGCGCTCGCCGAGGAGATCGCGCCGCACCTCGCGCCGGGCGCCACGGTGACGGACGTGGGCTCGGTCAAGCGCGCGGTCGTGGACGCCGTGGCGCCGCACATCCCCGCGGGCGTGCACTTCATCCCGGCCCATCCCCTCGCCGGGACGGAGCACTCGGGGCCGCGCGCGGGCTTCGCCACGCTCTTCGAAAACCGCTGGTGCCTGCTGGTGCCGCAGCCGGAGACGGACCCGGCGGCCACCGCGCGGCTCCGCGCGCTCTGGGCGGGCATGGGCGCGCATGTCGACGAGATGGACGCCGATCACCACGACCTCGTCCTCGCCGTGACGAGCCACGCGCCGCATCTCATCGCCTATACGATGGTGGGCGTCGCCGACGACCTGCGCCGCGTCACCGACAGCGAAGTCATCAAGTACTCGGCCGCGGGCTTCCGCGACTTCACGCGCATCGCGGCCTCCGACCCGACGATGTGGCGCGACGTGTTCCTGACGAACAAGGACGCCACGCTCGAGATCCTCGGCCGCTTCACCGAGGAGCTCTTCGCGTTGCAGCGCGCCATCCGCACCGGCGACGGCGAGATGCTGCACGCCTATTTCACCCGTACCCGCGCGATCCGCCGCGGCATCATCGAGGCCGGGCAGGACACCGACGCGCCCGATTTCGGCCGGGTGAAGACGGGCTCCTAGCCCAACGCGCGCGGCCCGCCGGCGCCGCGCGCGCAGGCGCCTCGATCGACGGCGGCGCGGTCCCCGCGTCCCGGCGGGCCGTCTCACTCCGCCGCCTCCGCGCGCAGCATCTCCGCCGCCACGCCCACGGCGATCGCCTGCGGATGCTTGCCGAGCGTTGGGTCGCCGATCGGACAGCGAATGCGGGCAACGGCCTCCTCCGCATGGCCCATCGCCCGCAGGCGCGAGCGGAAGCGCGCCCGCTTCGTCGCCGAGCCGATCAGCCCGCAGCCCGCGAAGCCCCGGCGCAGCAGCGCATCGCAAAGCGCGAGGTCGATGTCGTGGCTGTAGGTCAGGATCAGGTGCTCCGCCGCCTCCGGCGCATGGGCCGCGAGCCGTGGCAGATCCGCCGCCGGCACGGTCTCGACCCCCTCCGGCACCGCCTCGGGGAACCGCTCCGGCCCGGTGTCGGCCCAGGTGATCGCGCGCCCCGGCAGGGCCGCGAGCACGCCGACCAGCGCGCGGCCTACGTGCCCCGCCCCCCAGATCCAGAGCGGTCGGCCCGCGGGCGCCACCGCCTCGGCGATCCAGCCCCCGGCGACGCCGGGCGCCACCGGCGCCGCGCCACCGTCCGCGCCCGGCAGGGGCCGCGCGTAGAGCCCGGCCTCCGGCACCTCCGCCAGCCGCGCCGCGTCGTAGACCTCCCACAGCAGGCGCACCGCGCCGCCGCAGCACTGGCCGAGCCCGGGGCCGAGCGGCACCCGCCGCGCCGCGTCGCGCCCCGCGTCGAGGCACCGCCGCGCCCGCGCCGCCGCCTCCCACTCCAGCGCGCCGCCGCCGATGGTGCCCTCCTGCCCGCCGTGCCAGACGAGCATCGCCGCGCCCGCCTCGCGCGGGGCCGAGCCCTCCGCCGCGGTGACGACGACTCGCGCCACGCGCCCCTCCCGCGCCACCGCCCGGGCGAGGGCGGCCCGGTCGAAACGCAGCGCCGCCGCGCTCATCCCCCGCGCACCCGGTCGATGGCAGCGAGCACCCGCTCCGGCGTCGCCGGCGCGTCGAGCGCCGGGTAGCCCGGCCCGCAGGCCGCCACCGCGTCCGAAAGCGCCATCAGCACCGAGATCCCCAGCATCAGGGGCGGCTCGCCCACCGCCTTGGAGCGATGGATCGTCTCGGCGCGGTTCTCCGCCTGCCAGAAATCCACCTCGAAGACCTCCGGCGCGTCCGAGGCCGCCGGGATCTTGTAGGTCGAGGGCGCATGCGTCCGGAGCCGCCCGGCCCCGTCCCAGACGAGCTCCTCCGTCGTCAGCCACCCCGCGCCCTGCACGTAGCCGCCCTCGATCTGGCCGCGGTCGAGCGCCGGGTTCAGGCTGGCGCCGGCGTCGTGCAGGATATCCGCGCGCAGGATGCGGTGCTCGCCGGTCAGCGTGTCGACCGCGACCTCGCTCACCGCCGCGCCGTAGGCGAAGTAGTAGAACGGCCGCCCCGCGCCCTTCATCCGGTCCCAGGAGATGTCCGGCGTCCGGTAATACCCTGTCGCCGAGAGGCTCACGCGCCCCATCCAGCAGGCGCGCGCCGCCTCGGCGAAGGCGTAGCTCTCGGCGCCCACCTCGACCCGGCCGTCACGAAAGCGCACGGCCTCCGGTTTCACCTGATGCCGCTCGGCGAGGAACGCCGCCATCCGCCCCGCGATCTCCTCGCTGGCGAGCCGCACCGCCATCCCGTTCAGGTCCGACCCCGAAGACGCCGCCGTGGCGGAGGTGTTGGGCACCTTGCCCGTGTCGGTGGCGGTGATCCGCACCGCCTCCATCGGCAGGCCGAAGACCGATGCGGCCACCTGCGCCACCTTCTGGAACAGCCCCTGGCCCATCTCGGTGCCGCCGTGGTTCAGCGCCACCGAGCCGTCCTGGTAGACATGCACCAGCGCGCCCGCCTGGTTGAGATGGGTGAGCGTGAAGGAGATGCCGAATTTCACCGGCGTCAGCGCGAGCCCGCACTTGATCACGTCGTTCTGCGCATTCCACTCCGCCACCCGCGCCCGCCGCGCGGCATAATCGCTCGTCTCCAGCAGGCGCTCCGTCATCGCCCCCAGGACGAAATCCTCCACCACCTGCCCGTAGGGCGTCACGCGGCGGTCCCGCGGGGCCTTCTTCTTGGCGGAAATATCCTCGGGGGGTGAGGCGGCATCGCCGCCGAGGGGGGCCGACGGCCCCCCTTCCTCCGCCTCCGCGTAGTAATTCAGCCGGCGCACCTCGACCGGGTCGCGCCCGACCCGGTGCGCGACATGGTCCAGCACACGCTCGATCCCCACCATGCCCTGCGGGCCGCCGAAGCCGCGGAAGGCGGTGTGGGACTGGTGGTTGGTCTTCAGCCGGTGGCTCTCGATCCGCACGTGGGGCAGCCAGTAGGCGTTGTCGGCGTGCAGCATCGCGCGGTCGGCCACCGGCAGCGACAGGTCCTGCGACCAGCCGCAGACGGCGTATTGCCGGAACTCCACGGCCAGCAGCCGCCCCTCGGCGTCGTGGCCGGCGCGGTAGCGGATGACGAAGGGGTGGCGCTTGCCGGTGATGATGAAATCGTCGTCGCGGTCGTAGCGCATCTTGCAGGGCCGCCCCGTGGCGCGCGCCGCGACGGCGCAGGCCACGGCGAGCGCGTTGCCCTGGCTCTCTTTGCCGCCGAAGCCGCCGCCCATGCGCCGCACCTCGACGCGCACCGCGTGCATCGGCAGGCCGAGCGCGTCGGCCACCTTGTGCTGGATCTCGGTCGGGTGCTGGGAGGAGGCGTGGACGATCATGTCGCCGCCCTCCTGCGGGAGCGCGAGCGCCGCCTGCCCCTCGAGGTAGAAGTGCTCCTGCCCGCCGATCTCGATCTCGCCCTCGGCGACCTGCGGCGCGGTCGCGAGCGCGGCCTCCACGTCGCCCCGGCCGTAGACGCGCGGCCCCTCCTCGAAGCGCGACCCGGCGGCGAGCGCCTCGTCCACCGTCAGGATCGGGGGGTCCTCTTCGTAGCTCACCTGCGCGCGCCGGGCGGCCTTGCGCGCCTGCAAATGGCTTTCGGCCACGACGAGGAAGAGCGGCTGGCCCGCGTAGTGCACCGTGCCGTCCGAAAGGAGCGGCTCGTCGTGCGCCGAGGGCGAGACATCCGCCGGCAGCGGCAGGTCCTCCGCCGTCAGCACCGCGACGACGCCGGGCGCCGCGCGCACGGGGGTGAGGTCCATCGCCGTCACCCGCCCGCGCGCCACCGTGCTCGTGCCGAAACAGAGGTGCAGCGTGCCCGCGGGCACGGGGATGTCGTCGACGTAGCGCGCAGTGCCGTCGACGTGGCGCGCCGCGGCGTCGTGAGGCAGGGGCTTCGCGACGCTCATGGGCGCACCTCCAGGACGCTGGTCGCCCTTCCTGCATGGTCGAGCGCGTAGCGCTGGAGCAGGTTGCGCGCGACATTGAGGCGGTAGTCCGCCGAGGCGCGCATGTCCGAGATCGGGCGGAAATCCTCGGTCCAGGCCGCGTCGGCGGCGGCCACGCCCTCGGGCGTGAGCGGCTGTCCGAGGAGCGCCGTCTCCACCGCGCGGGCGCGCTTCGGCGTGGCGGCCATGCCGCCGAAGGCGATGCGCGCGGCGGCGATGCGGCCGTCCTCGACCGCGAGGTCGAAGGCGCCGCAGACCGCCGAGATGTCCTGATCGAAGCGCTTGGAGACCTTCCAGACGCGCAGCCGGTCGGGGCGGCGCGGGAAGCTCACCGCCTCGACGAACTCGCCCGGCGCGCGGTCCTGGCGGCCGTAGTCGAGGAAGAAGTCCTCGAGCGGCAGGCTGCGCCGCGTCGCGCCGTGGCGCAGGTGAAGCGTCGCGCCGAGCGCGATGAGCGGCGGCGGGCTGTCGCCGATGGGCGAGCCGTTGGCGATGTTGCCGCCGAGCGTCGCCGCCGCGCGCACCTGCGCCGAGCCGTAGCGCCGCAGGAGCTCGGCGAAGGACGGATGATACTCCGCCATCAGCGCGCGCACCCGGTCGAGCGTGACCGCGGCGCCGATGCGGATCTCGCGCTCGCCCACCTCGATCTCCTGCAGGTCGCGGCAGCGGTGCAGGAAGGCCACCGGCCCGAGATCGCGCAGCTCCTTCGTCACCCAGAGGCCGACGTCCGTCGCGCCGCCGATCAGCGTGGCGTCGGGGTGCGCGGCGTACCACGTGGCGAGCTGATCGGAGGTTTCGGGCAGGACGCAGGCGGGGTCAGGGGGGCTGTCTGCCCCCCTCGGCGGCTGCGCCGCCTCACCCCCCGAGGATATTTCGCCCAAGAAGAAGGACCGGTGCGTGTCGAGGGCGGCGCGGTCCCCGGCGACCCACGCGGGGCGGGGGGCGGTTTCGATCGCTTTCGCGGCGCGCAGGATCGGCGCGTAGCCGGTGCAGCGGCAGAGGTTGCCGGCGAGCGCGTCGGCGTGATCGCTGCGCTCTTCGGCGTGGGCGGCGGCCATGGCCGCGACGAAGCCCGGGGTGCAGAAGCCGCACTGGCTGCCGTGGTGGTCGACCATGGCCTGTTGCGCGGGGTGGGGGGCGCCGTCGTCGCCGAGGCCCTCGACGGTGCGCACGGCCTTGCCGTGGAGTTGCGGCAGGAAGAGGATGCAGGCGTTGAGCGCGCGCGCGCCGCGCTCGCGGTCGGTGACGACGACGGTGCAGGCGCCGCAGTCGCCCTCGTTGCAGCCCTCCTTCGTGCCGGTGAGGCCACGGTGCGTGCGCAGCCAGTCGAGGAGTGTTTCGGTCGGACGGGTCTCGGTCTCGACGGGGATGCCGTTGAGCAGGAAGGCTGTGCGCATGGATACGTGTTCGCCGCGATACCCGTGGGCCGGGGCGCTCCCCTTCGATGCGGCGTAGAAGGGGCCGGCGGTTCGCGCGCCATAAGGAAAGCTGCATCGCCGGCGCGGCTTTGACAAGGGGTGAGGCGGTGCGGGCCGGCGCCGGGCCGGGGCGGCGGCGCTCGTCCTGGCGGTGCGGGCCGCCGCCGGGCCGGGGATGCCGGGCGGGCGCCCCTCAGCCGGGGCTGCGTTCGGCCCAGCCGGCGAAGATCTTCTCGAGCACGACGACGACGTAGTAGAGCAGGATCCCCAGCACGGCGAGCGCGATGAGCACGGCGAACATGAGCGGGTAGTCGGAGTTCGTCTTGCCCGAATCGAAGAGCGCGCCGAGCCCGCGGCCGTGGGGCGAGACGATCTCCATCAGGTTGGTGCCGATGAAGGCGAGCGTCACCGCGACCTTCAGCGCGCCGAAGAACTCCGGCAGGGTCTTGGGCAGGGCGATCTTCCAGAAGATCGTGGCCTGCGAGGCGCCGAGGGCGCGCAGGATGTCGCGATACTCGGGCTCGAGCGTGGAAAGCCCGATCGAGACCGAGACGGCGATCGGGAAGAAGGAGATCATGAAGGCGATGAGCACCGTGTTGAAGTCGTGCGCGCCCACGAACATCAGCGCGACGATCGGCACCACGGTCGCCTTCGGGATCGCGTTGAAGCCCACGAGCAGCGGATAGAGCGCGTCGCGCATGGTGCGTGAGAAGCCCATGACCATGCCGAGGCCGACGCCCACCACCACCGCGATCACGAGGCCGAGCACCGTGCGCCAGAGCGTCTGCCAGCCCATGACGAGGAAGAGCTCCCAGTACTGGGCATAGGCGGGCACCAGGTCGGAGGGCGAGGCCATGACGTAGTCGGGCCAGCCGTTGGCGGCGACGAGCGCCTCCCAGAGCGCGATCAGCACGAGGGTGGCGATCACCGGGGCGAGCACCGCGCGACTGCCGAGCGCGGCGGCGACGCGCCGGCCGAGGGCGGGGCGCGCGGCCTGTTCCGGCGCGGCGACGGGGGCGGGCGCGCTGGTCGTTTCGGTCAAGCGGGCCTCCTGTTTCAGTGCATGCCGCGCGCGGCCGAACCGGGGGGCGGGGCGGGCGCGCCGTCGGTCTCGGTGGCGGTGTCCCCGGGGGAGGGGTCCCCGGCGGCGGGTTCGGCGGGCGCGCGACCCTGGGCGATCTCGATCTGGTGGCGCAGGAGATTGAGCATCTCCGCCGCCTCGGGCGTGTAGAGGTGATCGAGATCCCGGGGCCCGGTGTCGGGCACGTCGAGCACGTATTGCGTGCGCGCGGGCCGGCCCGAGAGCACCACGACCCTGTCGGCGAGGAAGATCGCCTCGCGCAGGTCGTGGGTGATGAGCACGCCGGTGAAGGGCTCGGCGCGCTTCACCTCGTGCATGATCTGCCAGAGGTCCTCGCGGGTGAAGGCGTCGAGCGCGCCGAAGGGTTCGTCGAGGATCAGCACCTCGGGCGTGTGGATGAGCGCGCGGCAGAGCGAGGCGCGCTGGCGCATGCCGCCCGAGAGCTCCGAGGGGCGCTTGTCCTCGAAGCCCTCGAGGCCGACGAGCGACAGGAGGCGGCGGGCGCGCGCCTCCTGCTCGCGTTTGGGCAGGGTGGTCGGCACGATCTCGAGCGGCAGGAGCACGTTCTGCAGAATCGTGCGCCACTCCAGCAGCACGGGGTTCTGGAAGGCCATGCCGACGTTCGAGCGCGGCCCGGTGACGGGCGCGCCGTGCACGCGCACCTCGCCCGCGTCGGGGATCATCAGCCCCGCGATCAGCCGCGTCAGGGTGGACTTGCCGCAGCCCGAGGGGCCGACCACGGCGGTGAAGCCGCCCTCGTCCACCGAAACGTCGAGCCCGTCGAGGACGGGCAGGGGCCCCGTGCGCGTGGTGAAGGTGTGGCGCACGTCGCGGATGTCGATGAGCTTGTCCAAGGGTCCTCCGAAGGCTCGGCCGCGGGCGCCCGGCGCCCGCGGCCTGTCGTGTCACTCTCGCGTCACTCGAGCGGGAAACCGCCCTCGGGCAGGTAGGCGTCGGTGAAGTAGAGCCCGGCCTCGGGCGGGGTCTCGAACTCGTAGGTGAGCTGGATCTGCTCCAGCGCCTCGGCCATGCGGTCGGGGTCGATCGGGCCCATGCCGTTGGCCGTGGTCCAGTCGGTGACCACGTTCGCCTCGATGGCGAGCTCGAGGCGGCGCTCCTCCAGCGCGGCGTCGGCGGCAGGGTTGCGCTCCACGAGGCTCTCGATCGCGGCCTCCGGGTCGGCGATCGCGTCGGTCCAGCCCTGCGCGACCGCCGACAGGAAGCCCGAGACCGCCTCGGGGTTCGCCTCGGCGAAGTCGGTGTTGACGATCACCGCGTTGCCGTAGAGCGCGACGCCGTGATCGGCCATCAGGATGGTGGAGATGTCGTCCTCCGGCACGCCGAGGCGCACGAGGTTCAGGTAGGAGGAGAACGAAAACCCGGTCACCGCGTCCACCTCGCCCTCGGCGAGCATCGGCTCGCGCGTGGGGAAGCCGACGGGCTCCACCGTGATCGCCTCCATGTCGAGGTCGTTCTCGGCGGCGAAGATCGGGAACTGCGCCCAGGCGCCGTCCGGCGGCGGCGCGCCGAGCACGCGGCTCTCGAGGTCCTCGGGCGCCTCGACGCCCTGGCTCTTGCGGCCGACCACGGCGAAGGGCGGCTTGTCATAGACCATCATCACGGCCGTCACCGGCGCACCCGGGTTCTGGTCGAGGAACTTGATGAGCGAGTTGATGTCGGCGAAGCCCACCGGGAAGGCGCCGGTGGCGACCTTCGGGATCGCGTCGAGCGAGCCCTGGCCGGCGGTGATCTCGACCGAGAGCCCCGCGTCGGCGAAGTAGCCCTCGTCGATGGCGACGAAATAGGGCGCGGCCGGCCCCTCGAACTTCCAGTCGAGGGCGAAGGGCATCTCGGTCTGCGCCGTGGCGGCGCCCGCGGCGAGCGTGGCGGCGGCGGTGAGGATCGGACGGACGAACACGGGTGGCACCTCTCCTGTCGTTGTGTCGGGTCTCTCGCCCGACTCGCGTGCCCGGGGCCCCGAGGCCACCGGAGAATCGCCGGAGCGGCCGCTCCGGACGCGCTCATCAAACAATCTGCCGAAGTTTTGGGCAACCCGCCGCGAAAGCGGGCGCTGCGTGGCCCTCCGCGCCCTGAACGCGCGCGGCGGCGCTGGACACGGACCGGGGCGCTCCCTCTGATCGGCGCCGACGCGCGGCGAGCGCCCGACCGGGAGCGGCCCGGCCGGCGACCGCCCGCGCCCGCGAGACGAACAGGAGGCAGCGATCCTGCAGGCCGTGACAACCGACGCCCCCGAGGCGCAGGAGGGCGCGCAGCCGCCGCGGGCGCGCGGCGCGGCGCGGTTGTCCGTGCGCGCGGCGCGGGGCGGCAGCGCGCTCGCCACCTTCCGGCACGCGGGCTCGCTGCGCGCGGTCTTTCCGCGCGTGCGGCCCGGCGCGGCGGTGGAGGCGGTGCTCGTCAACACCGCGGGCGGCGTCACCGGCGGCGATCGCTTCTCGGTCGAGGCCGCGGCGGAGGCGGGCGCGGCGCTCACCCTCTCGACGCAGGCCTGCGAGCGCGCCTACCGCGCGCCGCCGGGCCCGCCGGGGCGGCTTTCCGTGCGGCTCTCGGCGGAGGCCGGCGCGCGGCTCGCCTGGCTGCCGCAGGAGACGATCCTCTACGACGGCGCGGCGCTCGAGCGGCGGCTGGAGATCGACCTCGCCCCCGGCGCGCGGTGCCTCATGTGCGAGCCGCTGATCTTCGGCCGCGCGGCCATGGGCGAGCGGCTGACCTCCGGCATGTTCCGCGACCACGTCACCATCACGCGCGACGGGCAACCGATCTACCGCGACGGCGTGCATCTTTCGGGCGACATCGCGGCGACGCTGGCGCGGCCGGGCGTCGCGCGCGGCGCGGGGGCGATGGCGGCGCTCGTCCTCGTCGCGGAGACGGCGGAGGCCGCGCTGCCGCAGGTGCGCGCGCACCTCGCCGAGACGGGCGGCGCCAGCCTGCTCGCGCCGGACGTTCTCGCGCTGCGCCTGCTGGCGCCCGACGGCGAGGGGCTGCGCCGCGCGCTCCTGCCGATCCTCGATCTGCTGACCGACGACAGCCTGCCCCGAGCCTGGAGACTCTGAACCGATGATGCTGACCCCCCGCGAGAAGGACAAGCTGATGGTCGCCATGGCGGCGGAGGTGGCGCGCCGCCGCCTCGCCCGCGGCGTGAAGCTCAACCACCCCGAGGCGATCGCGCTGATCACCGACGCGGTGGTGGAGGGCGCGCGCGACGGCCGCCCCGTCTCGGAGATGATGGAGGCCGGCGCGCAGGTCGTCACCCGCGAGATGTGCATGGAGGGCGTCCCCGAGATGATCCCCGAGGTGCAGGTGGAGGCCACCTTTCCCGACGGCACCAAGCTCGTCACCGTCCACGACCCGATCCGCTGAAGATCCGCTGAAGGAGAACGCCATGAAACGCCTGATCGCCGCGCTGCCGGTCGCCCTCGCCGCCGGTCCCGCGCTCGCCCATCTCGACCCGGTCGCGCACGGCTCCTTCGCCGCGGGCGCGACGCATCCGGTCTTCGGCGCCGACCACGTGCTCGCCATGCTCGCCGTGGGGCTCTGGGCGGGGATGCTCGGCGGGCGCGCGCGCTGGGCGGTGCCCGCGGCCTTCGTCGGCGTCATGGCGGCGGGCTTCGCGCTGGCGCTCGCCGGCGTCGCGCTGCCGCTGGTCGAGCCCGCGATCCTCGCCTCTGTCGTGATCCTCGGCCTCGTGGCGGCGACGGGGCTGCGGCTGCCGGTCCCGGCGGGCGCGGCGCTCGTCGGCGCCTTCGCGCTCTTCCACGGGGCGGCGCACGGCGCCGAGATGGGCGCGGCGGGCGCGCTGCCCTACCTCGCCGGCTTCCTCGTGGCGACGGCGGCGCTGCATGCGGCGGGCCTCGCCCTCGCCGTGGCGCTCGCGCGGGCCGGGCGCACCGCGCCCCGGGTCGCGGGCGGGCTCGTGGCCGCGGCGGGCGCGGCGCTGGCGGCGGGGGTCTGAGCGATGATCCCCGGAGAGATCCTCACCCCCGACGCCGAGATCGAGCTCAACGCGGGCCGTGAGACGGCGACGCTGCGCGTGGCCAACACCGGCGACCGGCCCGTGCAGGTGGGCAGCCATTACCACTTCGCCGAGGCCAACCCGGCGCTGGAGTTCGACCGGGCCGCGGCGCGCGGCAAGCGTCTCGACATCGCCGCCGGCTCCGCCGTACGCTTCGAGCCGGGCCAGACGCGGGAAGTGACGCTGATCCCCTATGCAGGAGCGCGGCGCGTCTACGGCTTCAACGGGCAGGTGATGGGCGACCTCTGAGCAGCCATTGCGAGAGGGAGGGAGACCCCATGCGACACCCCTGTGCAGCCCCCCTGACCGGAGAGGAGGCCGTCTGATGGCGACCGTCCGACTAATGGCCGACGACGAGCTCTCGGCGGAGGCGGTGGAGGTCTTCGAGGAGATCCGCGCCGCGCGGGGGACGGAGTACGTCAACAACTTCTGGCGCGCGCTGGCGCATGATCCGGCGCAGCTCCGCGCGACGTGGGACCGGCTGAAGGCGGTGATGGCGCCCGGCGCGCTCGACCCGCTGGTCAAGGAGATGGTCTATCTCGCCGTCTCGACGGCCAATTCCTGCGGCTACTGCATCCACTCCCACACCGCCGCGGCGAAGGCGAAGGGCATGACCGAGGAGATGCACGCCGAGCTTCTGGCGGTGATCGGCATGGCGATGCAGACGAACGGCCTCGTCACCGCGATGCAGGTGGAGGTGGACGATGCCTTCAAGGTCTGAGGCCGCTGTTGCGCTGTTCCTGTTGGCCACGCCCGCCGCCGCGCAGGACGTCGACTGCGCCGAGGCGGTCACGCAGGTGGAGATGACCTACTGCGCGGAACAGGCGTGGCTGCGCGCCGACGAGGCCCTGACCCTCGCCTGGGGGCTGGCCATCGAAGAGGGGCGGGCCATCCAGTCGGCCCTGCCCGCCGACGCGCCGGTGGACGTCGAAGAGGACCTGCGCGCGGCGCAGCGCGTCTGGATCGAGTTCCGCGACCGCGCCTGCACCGCCGAGAGCCACCGCGCCTGGGGCGGCAGCATGATGCCGATGCTCGTCTACGCCTGCCGCGAACGGCTGACCGAGCGGCGCAGGCAGGACCTGCGCCGCTTCGCCGAAGAGATGTGAGACCCTGCGCCGCCCCGCCGGGGCGGCGCGCACCAGAAAAGGAGCGTCCATGCCCGCCCGCATTCCGCGATCCGACTACGCCGCGATGTTCGGCCCCACCACCGGCGACCGCGTGCGCCTCGCCGACACCGAGCTCGTCGTCGAGGTCGAGCGCGACCTGACCACCTACGGCGAGGAGGTGAAATTCGGCGGCGGCAAGGTGATCCGCGACGGCATGGGGCAGGCGCAGGCCACCCGCGCCGAGGGCGCCGTCGATACCGTCATCACCAACGCGCTGATCGTGGACGCCACCGGCATCTACAAGGCCGACGTCGGGCTGAAGGACGGCCGCATCGCGAAGATCGGCAAGGCCGGCAACCCGGACGTGCAGCCCGGCGTCGACATCGTCGTCGGCCCCGGGACCGAGGCCATCGCGGGCGAGGGCAAGATCCTGACCGCCGGCGGCTTCGACAGCCACATCCATTTCATCTGCCCGCAGCAGGTGGAGGATGCGCTGCACTCCGGCATCACCACCATGCTCGGCGGCGGCACCGGCCCGGCGACCGGCACCATGGCCACCACCTGCACGCCGGGGCCGTGGCACATCGGGCGGATGCTGCAGGCCGCCGACGCCTTTCCGATGAACCTCGCCTTCGCGGGGAAGGGCAACGCCTCGCTCCCGCAGGCGCTCGTGGAACAGGTGGAGGCCGGCGCCTGCGCGCTCAAGCTGCACGAGGACTGGGGGACGACGCCCGCCGCGATCGACTGCTGCCTGTCGGTGGCCGACGATCACGACGTGCAGGTCATGATCCACACCGACACGCTGAACGAGAGCGGTTTCGTCGAGAACACCGTCGCGGCGATGAAGGGCCGCACGATCCATGCCTTTCACACCGAGGGCGCGGGCGGCGGCCACGCCCCCGACATCATCAAGATCTGCGGCGAGGCGCACGTCCTGCCGTCCTCCACCAACCCGACGCGGCCCTTCACGGTGAACACCATCGAAGAGCATCTCGACATGCTCATGGTCTGCCACCACCTCGACAAGGCGATCCCCGAGGACGTGGCCTTCGCCGAGAGCCGCATCCGGCGCGAGACCATCGCGGCCGAGGACATCCTGCACGATATGGGCGCCTTCGCGATCATCGCCTCCGACAGTCAGGCTATGGGCCGCGTGGGCGAGGTGATCCTGCGCACCTGGCAGACCGCCGACAAGATGAAGCGCCAGCGCGGCCGCCTGTCCGAGGAGACGGGCGAGAACGACAACCTCCGCGCGCGCCGCTACGTGGCGAAATACACCATCAACCCGGCGATCGCCCACGGCATCGCCCACGAGATCGGCTCGATCGAGGAGGGCAAGCGCGCCGACCTCTGCCTCTGGTCGCCCGCCTTCTTCGGGGTGAAGCCCGATCTGGTGCTCCTCGGCGGCACCATCGCGTGTGCCCAGATGGGCGACCCGAACGCCTCCATCCCCACGCCGCAGCCGGTCTATACCCGGCCCATGTGGGGCGCCTACGGCCGCTCGGTCGAGCGCAGCGCGGTGACCTTCGTCAGCCAGGCGGCCGAGGCCGCGGGCGTCGGCGCGACGCTGGGCCTCGCCAAGGACACCGCCCCCGTGCGCGGCATCCGCGGTGTGACCAAGCGCGATCTCGTGCTCAACGACGCGCTGCCCGCGATGGAGGTGAACCCCGAGACCTACGAGGTGCGCGCCGACGGCGAGTTGCTGACCTGCGCGCCCGTGGAGACCGTGCCGATGGCGCAGCGCTATTTCCTGTTCTGAGGACCCCGAGATGACCGAGCTTCCGATCGCGCAGACGCTGCACCGCAAGGGCCAATGGCAGGGCCCCGCCGACTGGGTGCGGCTGGATTACGAGGCGCGCTTCCTGCGCCGCAAGCGGCTCGAGACCGGGGGCGGCATGCCGCTCCTCGTCGATCTGGCGCAGACCGTCTCGCTCGACCACGGCGACGCGCTGGAACTCTCCGACGGCCGTCTGGTGGAGGTGATCGCCGCGCCCGAGCCGCTCCTGGAGGTGCGCGGCGACCTCGCCCGCCTCGCCTGGCACATCGGCAACCGCCACACCCCCTGCCAGATCGAGGCGGACCGCCTGCTGATTCAGGCCGACCACGTGCTGCGCGAGATGCTGGAGCGCCTCGGCGCCGAGATCGCGGCCGTCGAGGCGCCCTTCACCCCCGAGCGCGGCGCCTACGGCCACGGGAGGACCCATGCCCACGCCCATTGAGGCGCGCATCACGCTCGCGCAGTGGCTCTCGCCCGCCTATCCGACGGGCGGCTTCGCGTGGTCGCACGGGCTCGAGACCGAGGTGGCCGAGGGCCGCGTGACCGATCAGGCGAGCTTCGCCGCCTGGCTCGCGGACGTGCTCGAGCACGGGCTCGGTCGCACCGACGCGGTGCTCCTCGCCGAAGCCCATCGCGCCGCGCCGGAGACGCTTCCCGCCCTCGACGCCGAGGCCCGCGCCTTCGCCCCCTCGGCCGAGCGCCGCGCCGAGACGGCCGAGCAGGGCGCGGCCTTCGCCCGCACCACCGCCGCGGTCTGGGGCCTCGACCTGCCGCCGCTCACCCACCCCGTCGCGCTGGGCCACGCCGCGGCGCGCGCGGGCCTCCCGCTCGAGGAGGCGGCGGCGCTCTACCTCCACGCCACGGCCGCCAACCTCGCCGGCGCCGCGCAGCGCCTCGTGCCGCTGGGCCAGACCGACGCGCAGGCCGCCCTCGCCGGCGTGGGGCCGCTCTGCGCGCGCCTCGCCGAAGAGGCGGCGGCGCTCACCCGCGACGATCTCTCCTCCGCCGCATGGGCGGCCGACATCGCCGCCATGCGCCACGAAACCCTGCAACCGAGGCTCTTTCGCTCATGATGAACGGCCCCCTCCGCATCGGCATCGGCGGCCCCGTCGGCGCCGGCAAGACCACGCTCACCGCCGAGATCGCCCGCGCCCTCGCGCCGGATCACTCCATCGGCGTGATCACCAACGACATCTACACCCGAGAGGACGCCGAGGCGCTCCTGCGCCGGCAGATCCTGCCCGCAAGCCGCGTCATCGGGGTCGAAACCGGCGGCTGCCCGCACACCGCGATCCGCGAGGACGCCTCGATCAACCTCGCCGCCGTGGCCGAGCTCGAAGGCCGGCACCCGGACCTCGAGGCGGTGATCATCGAATCGGGCGGCGACAACCTCGCCGCGAGCTTCAGCCCCGAGCTCGCCGATCTGACCGTCTACGTGATCGACGTCGCCATGGGGCAGGACATCCCCCGCAAGAAGGGCCCGGCCCTGCGCAAGTCCGACCTCCTCGTGATCAACAAGACCGACCTCGCGCCGCACGTGGGCGTCGACCTCGACCTCATGCGCCGCGACGCCGCGGTCGCACGCGAGGGCCGCCCCACCGTCTTCGCCGCGCTCCGCGCGGGCGAGGGCGCGGCGGAGGCCGTCGCGCAGCTGCGCGCCCTCGGCGGCCTCGCCGCGCCGGCCGCCGCCCCCCTCGGCTGACGAGGCCCGGAGCGGCCCGCCCCGCGTCGCGGGCGGTGCCATCTGCCCAAAGACGCCGCGGCGGCCGGGACGAACAAACCCTGCGCTGCGCCCGCCCCCAACCGCGCCGACGCACCGGGGCATCACCGGCCGGCGGCGTGCGCCGGTCCATCATCTTGGCCCAAATACTCTCGGGGGGTGAATTGGCCGAAGGCCAAGAGGGGGGCAGACAGCCCCCCTCCCGCCCGCGCCGAAGGCTCAGCCTCCGGTCGCGGCGCGGTACCAGTCCACCAGCGCCGCGCGCTCCTCCGCCTCGATCCAGGTCAGGTTGCCCGGCGGCATGGCGTGGCTCACGCCGGCCTGCAGGTAGATCGCGCGGGCGTGGCGCGCGATGTCGGCCGGCGTCTCCAGCGCGACGCCGCCGGGGGGCACGCGCACGCCGGGCCAGACCGGGTCGCGGGCGTGGCACATGGAGCAGCGGCCGAGCACGACGTTCTCGGCCGTCTCGAAGCCCGCCGCCTCGACGAAACGCGCCTCGCCGGGCGTCGGCGCGCGGCCGGCGGCCTCGGCGCCGAGATCGCCGCGCATGGGCGCGGTGGAGAGCCAGACGATGGCGATGAAGATCACCGCCGTCGCCGCCCAGGTCCAGTTCGGCCGCCCCTGCCGCGCGTGCATGGTGTTGAAGTAGTGCCGGATGGTCACCCCCATCAGGAAGACCAGCGCCGCGATGATCCACGCCCGCTCGGTGCCGAAGGCGAGCGGATAGTGGTTCGACAGCATCAGGAAGATCACCGGCAGGGTGAGGTAGTTGTTGTGCGTCGAGCGCAGCTTGGCGATGCGGCCGTACTCCGGGTCCGGGGTCCGCCCGGCCTTCAGGTCGCCCACGACCACGCGCTGGTTCGGCATGATGACGAAGAAGACGTTGGCCGTCATGATCGTCGCGGTGAAGGCGCCGAGGTGCAGAAGCGCCGCGCGGCCCGTGAAGACCTGGTTCAGGGCCCAGGACATGACGACGATCAGCGCGAAGAGCGCGAGCATCATGGCCGTCGGCCGCCGCCCCAGCGCCGAGCGGCAGAGCGCGTCGTAGACCAGCCAGCCCACCGCGATGGACCCCGCCGAGAGGGCGATCGCCTGCCAGATCGCGAGATCGGCCTTCGCCGGGTCGATCAGGTAGAGCTCCGCCCCCGCCCAGTAGAGCACCGCCAGAAGCGCCGCGCCGGAAAGCCAGGTCCAGTAGCTTTCCCATTTGAACCACGTGAGGTGCTCGGGCATGCGCTCGGGCGCGACCGCGTATTTGCGGATGTGGTAGAAACCGCCGCCGTGGACCTGCCACTCCTCGCCGGTGACGCCCTCGGGCATGTCGCGCGGTCTCATGAGCCCGAGGTCGAGCGCGATGAAATAGAAGGAGGTGCCGATCCAGGCCATCGCGGTGATCACGTGCAGCCATCGCAGCGCGAAACCCGCCCAGTCCCAGAATATGGCGATGTCCTGCATGGCTCTGCCCCTTCTGCGGCCGGCCTCCCGCATAGCGGCGCCGCGGCGCGGAGGGAAGGGCCGGGCGGCGTGCGACCGCGCGCGCCTTGGGCCGGCGCCTGCGCGCTGGGCAAGCCTGGGCTCAGGGGGCTTTCAGCCCCCTCTGCCGCTGGCGCGGCATTCACCCCCGAGAGTATTTGGACCAAGATGATGGGGTGGGCGCCGGTGGCGCCTCAGCTGCCCCGGTAGGTCGTGTAGCCGTAGGGCGAGAGCAGGAGCGGCACGTGGTAGTGCGCGTCCTCGGCGAGGTGGAAGCGGATCGGGATTTCGTCGAGGAAGAGGGGCGCGTCGTGCCCCTGCGCGCGCAGGTAATCGCCTGCGGCGAAGACGAGTTCGTAAGCGCCGGGGGCGAAACGGTCCGCGGGCAGGATCGGGGCGTCGGTGCGGCCGTCGGCGTTGGTCGTGGCGCGGGCGAGGTCGGTGCGCCTGTCGCCCTCGATCCGGGCGAGCGTGATCGTGAGGCCCGCGGCGGGTCGGCCCCGCGCGGTGTCGAGGACGTGGGTGGTGAGGTATCCGGCCATGCGCGCCCCCTTTTCTTTCGCCGCGCTTTCCGGTGTCATCCGCGGCGCGTTGCGTCAAGATGGAGGCCTCACGTGCTGCGCTATCCCCGCGACATGACGGGCCATGGCCCCAATCCGCCCGACCCGCGCTGGCCGGGCGGGGCGAAGATCGCCGTGCAGATCGTCGTCAACTACGAGGAGGGCGGCGAGAGCTGCCTGTTGCACGGCGATCCGGCGTCGGAGGCGTTCCTCTCGGAGGTCGTGGGCGCCGCGCCCTGGGAGGGCGAGCGGCACTGGAATATGGAATCGGTCTATGAATACGGCGCGCGCGCCGGGTTCTGGCGGCTCTATCGGCTGCTTTCCGATCTGCCGGTGACCGTCTTCGGCGTGGCCACCGCGCTCGCCCGGGCGCCGGAGCAGGTGGCCGCGATGCGCGAGGCTGGCTGGGAGATCGCGAGCCACGGGCTGAAGTGGATCGAGCACCGCGGCATGCCGGAGGCCGAGGAGCGCGCGCAGATGGCCGAGGCGATCCGCCTGCATGCCGCCGTCACGGGCGCGCGGCCGCGCGGCTGGTACACGGGCCGGACCTCGATGAACACCGTGCGGCTCGCGGCGGAGGAGGGCGGCTTCGCCTATGTCGCCGACAGCTACGCCGACGATCTGCCCTACTGGTCTCGGGTCGGCGGGCGGGATCAGCTGATCGTGCCCTACACGCTCGAGGCCAACGACATGCGCTTCGCGGTGCCCGCGGGTTTCGGCGCGGGGGATCAGTTCGAGACCTACCTGAAGGACAGCTTTGACGCGCTCTATGCCGAGGGGGCGGCGGGGGCGCCGAAGATGCTCTCGATCGGGCTGCACTGCCGCCTCGCCGGGCGGCCGGGGCGGATCATGGGGCTGAAGCGCGCGCTCGATCACATGCTTGCGCACGAGGGCGTCTGGTTCGCCACGCGGCTCGCCATCGCCGAGCACTGGGCGGAGGTGCATCCGCCGGTCGAGCGGCGGCGGCCCTCGGAGATGGATCTCGACGCCTTCGTCGCGGCCTTCGGCGGCGTCTTCGAGCATTCGCCCTGGATCGCGGAGCGGGCGCACGCGATGGAGCTGGGGCCGACGCACGGCACGGCGAGGGGGGTGCATGCGGCGCTGGCGCGCGCCTTCCGCGAGGCGAGCGAGGAGGAGCGGCTGGCCGTGCTGCGCGCGCATCCCGACCTCGCCGGCAAGCTCGCGGCGGCGCGGCGGCTGACGGCCGAGAGCGCGGCGGAGCAGGCGAGCGCGGGGCTCGACGCGCTGACCGACGCCGAGCGCGACCGCTTCGCCGCGCTGAATGAGGCCTACACGGCGAAGTTCGGCTTTCCCTTCATCATCGCGGTGCGCGACCACGACAAACCCGGCATCCTCGCCGCCTTCGAGCGGCGGCTGGAGCAGGACCGGGAGAGCGAGATCGCCGAGGCCTGTGCCCAGGTGGAGCGCATCGCGGAGCTTCGGCTCATGGAGATGCTCGGGTGAGCCGGGAGATCGTCGCGGCGGCCCTGACGGCGGAGGCCTTCGCGCCCTTCGGCGACGTGCTGGAGGCGGCGGGCGCGCCGGACAGGGTGATCAACCAGGGGCGCTGCGGGCGGTGGCACGATCTCGCCCGGCTCGACATCGCTGACGGGCGGGCGGGGATCAGCCTCTTCGAGGCGGAGGCGCGCAGCTTGCCGCTCACGCTCGAGATGATGGAGCGGCATCCGCTGGGCGCGCAGGCCTTCCTGCCGATGAGCGACGATCCCTTCCTCGTCGTGGTCGCGCCGGACGACGGCGGCGCGCCGGGGCGGCCGCGCGCGTTTCTCACGTCCGGGGCGCAGGGGGTGAACTACCCGGCGGGCACGTGGCACGGGGTGCTCACGCCGCTCGCCGCGCCGGGGCGCTTCGCCGTGGTGGACCGGATCGGGGCGGGCGACAACCTCGAGGAGCACTGGTTCGACGTGCCCTGGGTCGTGCGGGCGCCCTGAGGCGCGCGGGGCGCCGCCTTGCTGCGGGACGGGCGTCGGCGGGCGTCTCGGGCAAGAGGGGATGCCGCGGCAATCGGGGCGCGGCGAGCGCGTCGCGTGCCGACGGCTGGAACGGGCGGGCGTCGCCCCGCGGGACGCCCGCGCGCGATGCCGTGGAAGAGGGCATCCCTGCGCGGAAAGTGGCGCCCGCGCGCGAAGGTCCGGGGGGGGCGCCGCTGCCGGCGCGGCGTGGCCGATCCCGGCGGTCTCGGTCCGCGACGCGGTGCGTGCCCCGGCCCCGGCCCTCCCCGTGACCGGCAGATCGTGCATCTGAACGTCTCGGCGCGCGGGCGATCCCGCCCGCTGATCCCGTGCGCGCCGCACTAGCGGGGCAGTCCTCAGGCCGCGGCGTCGCGCAGGTGGTGGCGCGCCGCCTCCGCCGCGGCGAGCGCGCCTTCGAGAAAGCCGCCGTCCTCCGGCGCCGATTCGCTTCCCGCGAAGATCAGCCGCCCGGCCGGGGGGCGGGGGCGATAGGCGGGGTGCCCGGCGGGCGGGGTGCGATCGGCCTCGGTCGCGGTCGCGGGGTCGGCGCTCCAGTCCTTGACGAGCACCTCCTCCGGCGCGCCGGCGGCGGGCCCGAAGAGCCGCCCGAGCTGGGCGACCGCGGCCGCCCGGAACCGCGGGTCGCGCGCCGCGCCGGGCTGCGCGAAGCCGAAGAGCGCGCCCGCCTGCCCGTCGGCGGGCGAGGCGTCGTGGATCTCGGCCAGCGGGCCGCGGTGCGAGATCGCGTCGCCGTTGAGCCCCGCCTCGCGCCAGACGGGCGTGGCGTAGCGCGCGACCAGCTTGGCGTGCCCGGCCATCCAGGTCGGCACGTCGGGCCCCGCTACGCCGAGCCCGGCCGCGAGGCGGGGCGGCAGCGCGAGGACGACGTGCCGGGCGCGGAGCGCGCCCGCCGGCGTGGTCAGCGTCACCCCCTCGGCGTCCTCTGCGAGATGGTCCACCGGGCAGCCGAGGCGCAGGGCGTCGTCCACCTCGGCGGCGAGCGCGTCGGTGATCCGGGCGAGCCCGCCCTCGACGCGCAGCGCGTCGCCCATGGTGGCGAACTCGAGGTCGCGGCGCAGGGTGCCGCCCGCATCCTCGAAGACGAGCCGCCCGGCGGCGTGCTGCGCGAAGGGCCGCAGGCCGAGCCGCTCGATCAGCGCGCGCATCCGGCGATTGTGCGGCCAGATCCACGACGGCCCGAGGTCGTGCCCGCCGGGCGACAGCACGCGGCCGCCGGCCCTCTCACGCGCCTCGAGCAGGGTCACGTCGCGGCCCTCGGCCCGCAGGGCCTGCGCGAGCGCCAGCCCCGAAAGGCCCGCCCCGACGATGCAGATGTCCGTGTCGTGCGTCACGTCGGCGCTCCCGTCCGTCTGTCGCCCCTGCGGTCCTGCCCTCCGAAAGCGCGCGCCCCCGTCCCTCGGGCCGCCGGGCGCGCCGTCAGCCGGCGCGCGTCAGGTCGAGGAACACGTCCTCTAGGTCGGGCTCCTCGGTGCGCACGTCGCGGATCGAGATGCCGGCGGCGCGGATCGCCTCGAGCACGGCCTCGGCCTTGGTCTGCGAGGTCTTGTAGCTAAGCGCGATCGCCCCGTCCGGGCGGCGCGCCACCTCGAGGCCGGGGCCCGAGGGCAGCACCGGCACCTCGCCGTCGGGGTGGATCACCATGGTCTTGGCGTCGAGCCGGGCGAGGAGCTTCGGCGTCGTGTCGTGGGCGACCACGCGGCCGTGGTGGATGATGGCGATCTCGTCGCACATCTCCTCGGCCTCCTCGAGGTAATGCGTGGTCAGGATGATGGTCTTGCCGGCCGCGTTGAGCCGGCGCACCTCGGCCCAGAGCATCTGTCGGAGTTCAATGTCCACGCCCGCGGTCGGCTCGTCGAGGACGATGATCTGCGGGTCATGCACCAGCGCCTTTGCGAGCAGCAGCCGCCGGCGCATGCCGCCCGAGAGCGTGCGCGCGTAGGCGTGCGCCTTGTCCGAAAGCCCCACCGTCTCGAGGATCTCGTCGGAGCGCCGGCGCGCGCGCGGCACCCCGTAGAGACCGGCCTGCACCTCCAGCGTCTGGCGCGGCGTGAAGAAGGGATCGAGGTTGAGCTCCTGCGGCATGACGCCGATCGCGGCGCGCGAGTTGCGCGGGTTCACGTCCTGGTCGAAGCCCCAGATCGCCACCCGGCCGGACGTCTTGAGCACCAGCCCGGCGAGGATGTTGATGAGCGTGGACTTGCCCGCGCCGTTGGGGCCGAGCAGGCCGAAGACCGCGCCCTCGGGCACGCGCAGGCTCACCCCGTCGAGCGCGGTCTTGCCCGGCGCCCCGCCGGTGGCGCGGTAGGTCTTGGTCAGACCCTCGATCTCGATGGCGGCCTCGGTCATGGGCGCGCGTCCCCGCTCTTCCCTTCGCGTCGGCTTGCGTCTAGATCACGGCGGGAGGAGTCACAACCGCGAGGAGCGCGCGAGACATGCCGATCGAACCGCCCGAGACGAAGATCGTCGACCGCTGGCGCGTGGCCTGCGACGGGGGAGAGGGCGCGCTCGGGCATCCCCGCGTCTGGCTGCAGATCCCGCGCGAGACCGGCTGGGTCGAATGCGGCTACTGCGACCGGCGCTACGTGCACCGCGATTTCGCCGAGGCGCTGGGCGTCTCCGACGCGGGCTGAGCGCCCGGCGGCCGGCCCCCCTGACGCGCGCCCGGTGGACCCGAGCGACGTGATCCCGCCGCGCCCGGCTGCCCTGACCGAGACAGCCGACAAGCTGCGCGCCCCCGCACATGATCGGGCGCGCGCGGGCGGCCTGCAGCCGCAGCCGGGCACCCTGCAGCGCAAGCCCGGTGCCCCGGGTGTGCGGGTGCGCGCCGACCTGAAAGTCCCCGTCGATCCGGCGGCGCGTGGTGCCGCCCTTGGGCGCGCTTGTCTCGCCCCGACACGCGAGCGGCGCTCGGGCTCCGTCATCGCGGCTCGGGCGGGCGCGCCCTTTGCCCGGTCACGGCGAGCGCCGTCCGCTTCGGGCAGGGGTGACGCGCGGGCCGACCCGCGCCGCGCCGTGCCGCCGGACGGCCCCCCGGTGCCGCAGATGATGAGGGCTCAGACGAAGGGGCCTCAGATGATCTCGTCCTCGTCGAAGAGCGGCGCGGCCTCGCGCGCGGCCTCCACGGCCTCGGCGGCCGCCTCGGCGTGGCCGGGGCGGCGCGTCTCGGCGACGTGGAAGAGCGCGTCGCCCTCGTTGACCACGGGCATGTTCGTGCGGCCGACGACGATGCCGGTGATCTCGGAGGCGACCTCGACTTCCTTCTCGCCGAAGGGGTCGGAGATGGCGCAGAGCACGGTGCCCGGCTCCACGATGTCGCCGGTGCCGCGGTAGGCGCGCATCAGCCCGCCCACCGGCGCGCGGTGCCAGCTCGAGCTGCCGCAGAGCGCGGGCGTGCCGTGGCGCCGCGGCACGCCCTTCGCGCCGACCATCCCGAGGTGGCGCATCACGCGCAGGATGCCGGAGACGCCGGCGCGCGCGGCGAACTCGTCGAAGCGCAGTCCCTCGCCCGCCTCGTAGAGCAGGACGTCCACGCCCTCGGCCTCGGCGGCCATGCGCAGCGATCCCTCGCGCAGGCGCGATTCGAGGATCACCGGCGCGCCGAAGGCCCGCCCGAGCTCCATCAGCCGGTCGTTGCCGGGCGTGAGCCGGATCTGCGGCAGGTTCGTCCGGCGCAGCGCGGCCGAGTGCAGGTCGATCCCGAGATCGGCGCGCGCGACGATCTCCGTCATGAAGAGATGCGCGAGCCGCGCGGCGAGCGAGCCCTCGGCGTGGCCCGGAAAGACGCGGTTGAGGTCGCGCCGGTCCGGCAGGTAGCGCGAATGGTTGATGAAGCCGAAGGCGTTGACGATCGGCACCGCCAGCAGCGTCCCCGCGATGCTGCCGAGCGGGCGGGCGCGCAGCAGCCGGCGCACGATCTCGACCCCGATCACCTCGTCGCCGTGGATCGCCGCCGAGACGAAGAGGACGGGCCCCGGCCGCTTCCCGTGCACGACGTGGCAGGACATGGTGACCGGCGTGTGGTCCGACAGGATCGAGACCGGCAGGTCCACGGTGCGCCGCGTCCCGGGCGCCACCCGCTCCCCGCCGAGCTCGAAATCCGCGCGTCCCTTCGCCAAGGCGCCGTCGCCTCCTGTCGTGTCGCTCGCGACGGGGTATCGGTCGGACCCGTCCGAGTCCAGTCGGGTCGGACCGGCGCCGGCCGGGCCGGCGGCGCGCGGGTCAATAGTGGTATCGCAGCTGCGCAATCTCGAGACGTTGCGCGTCGCCTTTCCCGCTGACACGGTACACGAACCTGTGCTCGTCCGTGATCCGGCGCGACCACCAGCCGGCAAGGTCGCCCTTGAGCGGCTCGGGCTTGCCGATCCCCTTGAACGGCGTCCGGCGCGTCGCCTTTATGATGTCGTTGACCCGCTCGAGCCCCTTTTCCCGGCCGGGCGACTGCCACCAGAGGTAATCGTCCCAGGCCTGATCGGAGAAGACGAGCTTCAAGCCTCGATGTCGCGTTCGGCGCCCTCGCCTGCGTCCAGTTGCGCGATCGATGTGCGCAGGCGCCGCGCGTTCTCGGGGCTTTTCAGCAGATGCAGGGTTTCCTGAATCGCGTTGTACTCGTCGAGCGAGATCATCACGACCGCTTCGCGGTTCTTGCGCGTCACGACGACTTCGACGCGGTCGTGGATGATGCGATCCATCACGTCCTTCAGCGAGGCGCGCGCGTCGGTGTAGGTGACGACATCCATCAGGCGGTCCTTTCGTCGGGCCGCCTTCTATATGCACAGCTTTCTGTACAGATCAAGGGTGCAGACGTTGCCGTCACGGGGACGAGGCCGTGTCTGCGGCCCCGTCCCCGCCCTATGCGGCCTCAGGCCGGCGCCTTGGTCAGGCGCAGGTAGGGCAGCTTGAAGTCCACCTCGCCGAATTTCTCCTTGGCCTCCTCGTCCGAGACGGTGAGCGCCACGATCACGTCCTGCCCGGGCACCCAGTTGGCGCCGGTGGCGATCGGCGTCTGGTAGGTCGCCTGCAGCGCGTCGAGCGCGCGCAGCACCTCGGCGAAGTTGCGGCCCACCGACATCGGGTAGGTCATGATGAGCTGCACCTTCTTGTCCGGCGAGATGATGTAGACCGACCGGACCGAGGCCGAATCCGCCGCCGTGCGCCCGTCGGGCAGGTAGGCGTCGGCGGGCAGCATGTCGAACTGCTTGGACACGGCGAGGTCCACGTCGGCGATGATCGGGAAGCCGGCCTTGGTCTCGGCGACCGTCTCGATGTCGGACTTCCACTTCACGTGCTCCTCGGCCTCGTCCACCGAGAGGCCGATGACCTTGGTGCCGCGCTTCGCCCATTCGTCGGCGAGCTGCGCCACCGCACCGAACTCCGTGGTGCAGACGGGGGTGAAGTCCTTCGGGTGCGAGAACAGGATCGCCCAGCTGTCGCCGATCCAGTCGTGGAAGGTGATCTCGCCCTGGTCGGTCTGGGCGGTGAAGTTGGGCACGGTGTCGTTGATGCGCAGTCCCATGGGGCTCCTTTCCTTGGTCGCGCCGGTGCGGCGCCGATGATATATTCCAGATACTTGATATGTTGCGGGCGCCGGGCCGTCCAGCCCTTGCGCCCCATATGGGCCGGTGACAGTTTGACGCAAACACCGGACGGCCCCCGCGGCCCCGACGAACGGAGGAGACCCGAGCGATGATCGAGAAACGCCAGTTCTACATCGACGGCGCCTGGGTGGAGCCGGTGGCGGGCACGGCCTGCGAGGTCACGAACCCCGCCACCGAGGAGCCCTGCGCGACGATCTCGCTCGGCGGGCAGGCCGACACCGACGCCGCGGTGGCCGCGGCGCGGCGCGCCTTTCCCGGCTGGATGGCCACGCCGCCCGAGGAACGCATCGCGCTGCTCGAGAAGCTGCTGACCATCTACAAGGCCCGCTGGGAGGAGATGGCGCAGGCGATCAGCCTCGAGATGGGCGCGCCCATCGACCTCGCCCGCAAGGCGCAGACCGGGGCGGGCTACGGCCACCTCAAGGATTTCGTGCGCACCGGCAAGGCCTTCGCGTTCGAGCGCCCGCTGGGCGATCACGCGCCCAACGACCGCATCATCTACGAGCCCATCGGCGTCGCGGCGATGATCACGCCGTGGAACTGGCCGATGAACCAGATCACGCTGAAGTTCGGCGCGGCGGTCGTCGCGGGATGCACTATGGTCCTCAAGCCCTCGGAGGAGGCGCCGCTCAATGCCATGCTCTTCGCCGAGATGGTGCATGAGGCGGGCTTCCCGCCCGGCGTGTTCAATCTTGTGAACGGCGACGGCGCGGGCGTCGGCACGCAGCTGTCGGGGCATCCGGAGGTGGACATCGTGAGCTTCACCGGCTCGACCCGCGCGGGCGTCCAGATCTCGAAGACCGCCGCCGACACGCTGAAGAAGGTGCACCTCGAGCTCGGCGGCAAGGGCGCCAACCTGATCTTCGCCGATGCCGATGCGGGCGCCGTCGAGCGCGGCGTCCTCGACATGATGCAGAACACCGGGCAGAGTTGCAACGCGCCCTCGCGCATGATGGTAGAGCGCTCGGTCTACGAGCGCACGGTGGAGGCCGCCGCCGAGATCGCCGGCCGGGTCGCGGTCGGCCCGCCCGCGGAGGCGGGCGACCACATCGGCCCGCTCATCAACGCGCGGCAGTTCGACAAGGTGCAGGACCTGATCCAGGCCGGCATCGACGAGGGCGCGCGGCTGGTCGCCGGCGGGCCGGGCCGGCCCGAGGGTATGAACCGCGGCTACTTTGCGCGGCCCACCGTCTTCGCCGACGTCGCGCCCGGCATGCGCATCGAGCGGGAGGAGATCTTCGGCCCCGTGCTGTCGATCATCCCCTTCGAGGACGAGGCCGAGGCGGTGCGCATCGCCAACGACACCGACTACGGCCTCACCAACTTCGTGCAGACCGCCGACCCCGAGCGCGCCAACCGCCTCGCCCGGCAGCTGCGCTCCGGCATGGTGGAGATGAACGGCCACGGCGGCGGCGGCGGCCGGCCCTTCGGCGGCATGAAGCGCTCGGGACAGGGCCGCGAGGGCGGCGTCTGGGGCGTCGAGGACTTCATGGAGGTCAAGGCGGTCTCCGGCTGGGACGCGGCCGACCCGTCCTGACAGGCAGATCGGTGCATGAGTGCACAGAACCGGCGCGCGAGCGCCGGTTCGCCCGCCGCTGCGCACGGCCTACCTCTGCTCCAGCAAAGGAGGTTCGCCATGCTCACCGATCTCGACGGGCTGCACCATGTCACCTCGGTCGCCGGGCCGCCGCGCCCGGTCGATCGCTTCTGGCGCGAGGTCATGGGCCTGCGCCGGATCAAGACGACGGTCAACTTCGACGCGCCGGAGGTCTATCACCTCTACTTCGGCGACCGTGTCGGCACGCCGGGCACGGTGATGACCCACTTTCCCTTCCCGGCCGCACCGCGCGGCACGCCCGGCACCGGGGAAGCGGGGCATGTCGCCTTATCCATCCCGCCCGGCGCGGCGGCGGACTGGTCGCGCCATCTCGCCGCCCATGACGTGGCTTTTACGCGCGAAAGCCTCTTCGGCGAGACGCGGCTGGCGTTGACCGGCCCCGACGGCGAACGCCTCGTGCTGGTGGAGGCGGAGGACGCCCGCGCGCCCTGGACCGCGCTCCCCGAGGGCATGGCCATCCGCGGGCTGCACTCGGTCTCCCTGCGCGTGGCGGACCGGGCCGCGATGCTGCCGCTGCTGGCGCTCATGGGCTACGCCGAGACGGGGCAGGAGGGCGCGGTCACGCGGCTCGCCGACGCCACCGGCGGGCCGGGGCATCTCGTCGAGATCGAGCACCGGCCGGACCTGCCCGCGGCGCGGCAGGGGGCGGGCTCCATCCACCACGTCGCCTTCCGCACGCGCGACGCGGAGAGCCAGGCGCGCATCCGCGCCGGGCTGACCGAGGCCGGCCACCGCGTCACCGAGGTCCGCGACCGCGACTACTTCCGCGCGATCTACTTCGCCACGCCGGGCGGCATCCTCTTCGAGGTGGCGACCGACGACCCGGGCTTCGCCCGCGACGAGCCGGTCGAGACGCTGGGCGAGCGGCTCTGCCTGCCCGAGCAGCACGCGCATCTGCGCGCCCATCTCGAGGAGGCGCTCACGCCGCTCGACCGCCCCGCGTGACGCGGGCGCCGGCGCATGGTCAGGGCTTGCGCCCGGCCTGCACGGCGGCCTACCCCGTGGCGCGGCGGTCGCGGGCGGGCGTGGCCCGGCGCGGCCCATGACACGGGGGACGACGATGAAGCTTGTGACCTACCGCCGGCACCCGGCGGACGCCGGGCGCCTTGGCGCGCTCGTGGACGACACGGTGGTGGACATCGCCCGCCTCGGCGAGGCGACGGGGGAGCCGCTGCCCGGGACGATGCTCGATTTCATCGACCTCGGGCCGGATGCCGTGCGCGTCGCGTCCGATCTTCTTGACGAGATGCGGGGCGACTGGCCGCTCGGCGTGCGCCTGCCGCGGGCGAGCGTCACGCTTCTCGCGCCGATCCCGCGCCCGCGGAAGAACGTCTTCGGCATCGGGCTCAACTACCTCGAGCACATCGCGGAGGCCGCGCGCGGGCTCGACACGCCGGCCGGGATGCCCGAGGCGCCGGTCGTCTTCTCCAAGCCGCCCACCGCCGTGATCGGCCCGGACGCGCCGATCCTGCACAATGCCGCCATGACGCAGCAGCTCGACTGGGAGGTGGAGCTCGCCGTGGTGATGGGGACCACGGCGACCCGGATCGACGAGGCGGCGGCGATGGATCACGTCTTCGGCTACTCGGTGATGCTCGACGTCTCGGCGCGCGACAACCGCCGTGCCGGGCAGTGGATCTTCTCCAAGGGCCAGGACAGCTACGCGCCCTTCGGCCCCTGCATCGTCACCGCCGACGAGATCGACGATCCGCACGACCTCGCCCTCTGGCTCACGAAGAACGGCGAGGAGAAGCAGCGCTCCAACACCGGCTTCATGTATTTCAAGATTCCGCAGCTGATCGCCGACATCTCCTCGGGCATCACGCTCGAGCCGGGCGACGTGATCGCCACCGGCACGCCCGAGGGCGTCGGCGCGGGCCGCGAGCCGCAGGAATGGATGTGGCCGGGTGACGTGATTGAATACGGCGTCGAGGGCATCGGCACGATGCGCAACCCGGTGGTGAAGATCGGCTGACCGCCACCGCCGCGACAGCGGCCCTCCCGCCGCGTCGGACTGCGCCCCGAGGCCCCGCTGACCCTGCGGAGCGGCCTTGCGGCCGCACGCTCTCTGGCACTTCGTGCGGTCAGGGGGGCGCTGCCCCCCTCGGCCCTTTCGGGCCTCACCCCCGGGAGTATTTGCTCCAAGGTGATGACAGCCAGAGGACCGCCCGGCCCATCATCTTGGCGCAAATACTCCGGGGGTGAATTGGCCGAAGGCCAAGAGGGGGCAGCGCCCCCTCCCGCCGCCGGTTCAGCCGTCGTAACGCGTGGCGCCGCGCCGGCGGGCGTCCACCGGGCGGGCGAGGATCGCGGCGTGGTGGGCGCGCTGGTCGCAGTTGGCGCGCGGGCAGATGCGGCAGTTGATGCCCACCGGCGTCATCTGCGCGCCGGCGACCCGGAAGCCCTCGGCGTAGCCGATCTCGCCCGCGTGCTCGATGGCGCAGCCCATCGCCACGGCGAGGCGGATATCCTGCGTGTGCCGGGCGAAGGTCGGCCGGTCCACGGTGCGCGAGAAGACGAAGAACTGGCTGCGGTCGGGCATTTCGACGAACTGCGGCACGATCCGTCCGGGCGTGCGGAACGAGGTGTGCACGTCGAGGCGCGGGCAGGCGCCGCCGTGCTCGGCGAGGTGGAAGTTCGTCGCGTTGAAGCGCTTGGTGACGTTGCCCGCCTTGTCCACCCTCAGGAAGAAGAAGGGCACGCCGTGCGCGCCGTCGCGGCTCAGGGTGGTGGCGCGGTGGCAGGCCTGTTCGAAGCTCACGCCGAAGCGGGTGGCGATGTGGTCCATGTCGTACTTGGACGCCCGCGCCTCCTCGAGGAAGGTCTCGTAGGGCATCAGCACCGCGGCGGCGAAGTAGTTGGCCAGTTCCACCCGGCAGCGCGCCGCGCCCTGCGCGTCCGCGATGCCGCAGCGGTCGAGCAGCCGGTCGAGCAGATCGTGATGCTCCACCAGCCCCGCGACGTGGATCAGCTGGAACACGCGGTTCGGATGATCGAGCGCCTGGCTCAGCAGGATCTCGCCGCGCGCCTCGTCGAAGAAGCGCAGCGCGTCGGGCAGCTCCTCCACGGGGACGAGGCGGGTGGCGATGCCGAGGCGGTCGCGCAGGCGGCGCTTGGCGTGGCCGTAGATCTCGTCGGGGGGCGGCGGGCGCTCCCAGAAGGCCGCGGCGGCCTCCTCCAGTTCGGGAAAGTGGTTGCGGTGGCGGCGGAAGACGTCGTGCACCGCCGCCTCCGGCGGCGCGACGAGCCGCGCGCCGGCGCCGGGCTCGGCCGAGCCGAGCTCCTCGGTCGCGGACTGGAAGGCGCGGTAGAGGGTCAGGAAACTGTCGAGCAGCGCCGGGCTGTGATCGAGCGCGGCGCGCAGTTCGGAGAGGTCCGGGCGCGCGTCCTCGAAGATCGGGTCCTGCAGCACGGCGCGCAGGTCGGCGAGGCGCGTGGCGCCCTCGTCCTCGGTGACCGCGCGCCAGTCCACGCCGTAGGCCTCCATGAGCTTCAGCAGGACCGGCACCGAGACCGAGCGCTCGTTGTTCTCGAGCAGGTTCACGTAGGAGGTCGAGATGCCGAGCGTGCGCGCCATCTGCGCCTGCGTCTCGCCGCGCTCGCGCCGGAGCCGGCGCAGGTGGGGGCCGATGAAGGTCTTCTGCATGCCTTTGCACACGCTTTACGTCTCTTTGATTTACAGTTTCACATCTTCGCGGTGCTGTAAATCTTCGCATTCACAGCAGGACCCGAATTGGTTTTGCACAAATCGCGGGCGCTGGCAGAGAGGGGTCAAGACAAGGACAAAGCCCCAAGGAGCGAGCCCATGCGCACCGGACAGACCCATCTTTTCGTCCCCGGCCCGACCAACATCCCCGAGCGGGTGCGGCAGGCGATGAACGTGCCCATGCAGGACATGCGCGCCCCCGACTTTGGCGAGCTGACGCTCGATCTCTTCGACGGGCTGAAGCGCGTGCTGCGCACCGAGAGGGCCCGCGTCTTCATGTTCCCGGGCTCGGGCACCGGCGCCTGGGAGGCGGCGATCACCAACACGCTCGACCCCGGCGACCGGGTGCTCATGGCGCGGCACGGGCAATTCTCCACCCTCTGGGCGCAGATGGCCGAGCGTCTCGGCCTCGAGGTCGAGGTGGTCGACGCCCCCTGGGGCGCGGGCGTGCCGGTCAAGGAATTCGCCCGGCGCCTCGGCGCCGACCGCGAGGGGCGGATCAAGGCGGTCTTCGTCACCCACAACGAGACGGCGACCGGCGTGACCTCGGACGTGGCCGCGGTGCGCCGCGCGCTCGACGAGTGCTTCCACGACGCGCTCTTGTTCGTGGACGGCGTCTCCTCCATCGGGTCGATCGACTTCCGGATGGACGACTGGGGCGTGGACCTCGCCGTGACCGGCTCGCAGAAGGGGCTGATGCTGCCCGCGGGCCTCGGCATCCTCGGCGTCAGCGAGAAGGCGATGGCGGCCTCGGAGACCGCCACCATGCGCCGCGCCTACTTCGAGTTCGCCGACATGGTGAAGATGAACGCCGGCGGCTATTTCCCCTACACCCCGCCGACGCAGCTCTTCCACGGGCTGCGCGCGTCGCTCGACCTGATCTTCGAGGAGGGGCTCGACGCCGTGATCGCGCGGCACCGGCGCCTCGCCGAGGGGGTGCGGCGCGGCGTGCAGGCGATGGGCCTCGAGCTCGTGGCCGAGCATCCCTCGCTCTACTCCAACACGGTGAGCGCGATCCGCGTGCCGCCCGAGATCGACGCGCGGGAGGTGATCGGCGCGGCCTACAGCCGCTACAACACCTCCTTCGGCTCGGGCCTCGCCCGGCTCGATGGCCGCGTGTTCCGCATCGGTCACCTCGGCGACCTGAACGAGGGGATGTGCCTGACCGCGCTCTCGGTGGCCGAGATGGCGCTCGCCGAGGCGGGGATGCAGGTCGATTTCGGCCGCGGCCCGGCGGCCGCGATGTCCTGGTTCACCGGCGCCGCCGAGGCCCCCGAGCTGCGCGTCGCGGCCGAGTAGCGCCGCCCCTGATCGACGCCCCGGCGACGGCGCGGCCCCGGCCGCGCCGCCAGCTCCCCTATTGCCCATTCGACGGGAGAGGCCCCATGGACATTCACGAGTATCAGGCGAAGGAAATCCTGCGCGACGCCGGCGTTCCGGTGCCCCGCGGCGGGCGCGCCACCACCCCGGAACAGGCCGGGCACACGGCGGCGGCGCTCGGCGGCGCGGCCTGGGTCGTCAAGGCGCAGGTCCACTCCGGCGGGCGCGGCGAGGCCGGCGGCGTGACGCTCTGCCGCTCCGAGGCCGAGGTGCGCGAGGCCGCCGCCGGCCTCATCGGCACGCGCCTCGTCACCTGTCAGACCGGCGCGGCCGGCAAGCCGGTGGACAGCGTCTGGGTCGAGGCGGCGACGGAGATCGCGCGGGAGCTCTACATCGGCCTCGTCCTCGACCGCACCGAGGAGCGGGCGATGCTCGTCGCCTCCGCCGAGGGCGGCATGGAGATCGAGGAGCTCGCCGCGCGCGCCCCGGAGGCGCTGCACCGGCGGGCGATCGACCCGGCCACCGGCCTGCGCGACTTCGAGGCGCGCGAGCTCGCCTTCGCGCTGGGCCTGACCGGCGCGCAGGTGGCGCAGATGGTGGCGATCCTCGGCGCCTGTTACCGCGCCTGGCGCGAGAGCGACGCCACGATGCTCGAGATCAACCCGCTGGTCGTGACCGGCGCGGGCGATCTGGTCGCGCTCGACGCCAAGATGAGCGTCGACGGCAACGCGCTCTTTCGTCGGCCGCGCATCGCGGAGCTGCGCGACGCCGCGCAGGAGGACCCGCGCGAGCGCGCGGCGGCCGATCACGGGCTCGCCTACGTCGGGCTCGACGGGGACATCGGCTGCATCATCAACGGCGCCGGTCTCGCCATGGCGACGATGGACATGATCCAGCTCGCGGGCGGCGCGCCGGCCAACTTCCTCGACATCGGCGGCGGCGCGAGCCCGGAGCGCGTCGCGCAGGCCTTCCGCACGGTGCTCGCCGATCCGAACGTGGGCGTCGTGCTCGTCAACATCTTCGCGGGCATCAACCGCTGCGACTGGGTCGCCGAGGGGGTGGTGCAGGCCTGCCGCGAGCTGGGGCTGACGCAGCCGGTGGTGGTGCGGCTCTCCGGCACGAACGTCGAGGAGGGGCGGCGCATCCTGCGCGCCTCGGGCCTGCCGCTCGTCACCGCCGATACCCTCGCCGAGGCGGCCGAGGCCGCCGTCGCCGCCCGCGCGCAACGCGCCGCCTGAAGGAGACCCGACATGGCGATTCTGATCGACGAGACCACGAAAGTCCTCGTGCAGGGGATGTCCGGCCGCATCGGCCGTTTCCACGCCGAGGAGATGATCGAACACGGCACCGACGTCGTCGCGGGCGTGACCCCCGGCAAGGGGGGCGAGACGGTGCTGGGCCGCCCCGTCTTCGACACGGTGCGCGCGGCGGTGACGGCCACGGGCGCCGAGGCGAGCCTGATCTTCGTGCCGCCGGCCGCCGCCGCCGACGCGATCATGGAGGCGGCGGACGCCGGCATCCGCACCGCCGTCTGCGTCACCGACGGGCTGCCCGCGCAGGACATGATGGAGGTCAAGCGGTTCCTGCTGCGCTATCCGGAGGAGCGGCGCATGCGGCTGATCGGCCCCAACTGCGCCGGCGTGATCTCTCCGGGCAAGGGCTTCCTCGGCATCATGCCGCCGCACATCTACCTGTCTGGCCGGGTGGGGATCGTCGGCCGCTCCGGCACGCTCGGCTACGAGGCGGCGAGCCAGATGGCGGCGCTCGGCCTCGGCGTCTCGACCTCCGTGGGCATCGGCGGCGACCCGATCAACGGCTCGAGCTTCCGCGACGTCCTCGCGCTCTTCGAGGCCGATCCGGAGACCGACGCGGTGCTGATGATCGGCGAGATCGGCGGCCCGCAGGAGGCCGACGCGGCGGAGTGGGCGCGCGCGCACATGACCAAGCCGGTGGCCGCCTACATCGCCGGGCTCTCCGCGCCCAAGGGGCGCCAGATGGGCCACGCGGGCGCGATCGTCTCGGCCTTCGGCGAGAGCGCGCAGGAGAAGGTCGAGATCCTGACCCGGGCCGGCATCACCGTCGCCCCGCACCCCTCCGCCATGGGCGAGACGGTCGCGCGGATGCTGGACGCGCGCGCCGCGGCGTGACGCGCCCGCGACGCATCATGTCGCCTTCGGGCCTGTCTTTGACGGCGGCAGGCCCGAAGCGCGGGGGCGCGGGCCTCTAGTCTGCCTCCCACGCCGCCTCTAGTCTGGGCGGCGCAGGGAAGGAGAGACCATGCGCACCCATGCCCAAGCCGTCGTGATCGGGGGCGGCGTCGTCGGCTGCTCGATCCTCTACCATCTGGCGAAACTCGGCTGGACGGAGGTGGTGCTGCTGGAGCGCGACGAGCTCACCAGCGGCTCGACCTGGCACGCGGCGGCCAATATCCACGGGCTGCACGACGCGACCAACATCTCGCGCCTGCAGCACTACACCATGCAGCTCTACAAGGAGCTCGAGGCCGAGACCGGCCAGAGCTGCGGGGTGTTCCAGCCGGGGAGCCTCTACCTCGCGCAGACCGAGGCGCGCGACCACCAGCTGCGCCTGCAGGAGGCGAAGGCCCGCCGCTACGGCATGAACTTCCACGAGATCACCCGCGACGAGGCCGAGCGGCTGCACCCGCTCGCCGATTTCGACGGCGTGCGCCGCATCATGTACGAGCCCGACGGTGGAAACGTGGACCCCTCGGGCGTGACCAACGCCTACGCCCTCGGCGCGCGGCAGCGCGGCGCGGAGATCCACCGCTTCACGCCCGTGACGGGGACGGAGCAGCAGCCCGACGGCACATGGATCGTGCGCACCGCGAAGGGCGAGATCCGCACGCCGTGGGTCGTGAACGCCGCCGGTCTCTGGGCGCGCGAGGTGGCGGCGATGGCGGGCGTCGATCTGCCGCTCCTGCCCACCGAGCACCAGTATTTCGTCACCGAGACGATCCCGCAGATCGCCGGCATGGAGCGGCGCCTGCCCTCGCTTGCCGACCGCGACGGCGAGTATTACCTGCGCCAAGAGGGCAAGGGCCTGCTCGTGGGCGCCTACGAGCGCGACATGCGCTTCTGGGCCGAGGACGGCACGCCGCAGGACTTCGGGCACGAGCTATTCGCCGACGATCTGGAGCGCATCGAGGAGAACATGATGCGCGCAATCGACCGGGTGCCGACGCTGGAGAGCGCGGGTATCAAGCGGGTCATCAACGGGCCGATGATCTGGTCGCCGGACGCCTCGGCGCTCTTCGGGCCGGTGCCGGAGAGGCGCGGCTACTTCGCCTGCTGCGGCATCATCCCCGGGTTCTCGCAGAACGGCGGGCTGGGCCGCCTCGCCGCCGAGTGGATGGTGGAGGGCGAACCCTCGCTCGACCTCTTCGGCTGGGATCTCGCGCGCTTCGGTCCCTGGGCGACGAAGGACTTCACGAAGGCGCGGGTGCGCGATCAGTACGCCCACCGCTTCGCCATCCATTTCCCCGGCGAGGAGCGGGAGGCGGGCCGCCCCGTCCGCACGCGCCCGGCCTACGAGATGCAGCGCGAGATGGGCGCGAAGTTCGGCCTCAACTACGGCTGGGAGCATCCGCTCTACTTCGACGCGGACACCCCCGACAGCGCCGGTTTCACCCGCCAGCCGTGGTGGGAGAGCGTGGGCCGCGAGGCGCGCATGGTGCGCGAGCGCGCCGGCATCCTCGACATCTCCAACTTCGCCAAGACCCGCGTCGCCGGGCCGGGGGCCGAGGACTGGCTGAACGCGCTTCTGGCCAACCGCATGCCGCGGGAGGTCGGGCGCTCCTGCCTCGCGCCGCTGATCGGCAAGCGCGGGGGCGTGGCGGGCGATTTCACCGTCACGAGGCTCGGGCAGGAGGAGTTCTGGGTCATCGGCGCCGGGGCCGCCGAACGCTTCCACCAGCGGTTTTTCGCAGAGGTGCCGCGGCCCGCGGGCACCACGGTCGAGAGCCTGACCGAGGCGGTCTGCGGCTTCAACGTGGCCGGTCCCCGGGCGCGCGACCTGCTCGCGCCGCTCACCGACGCCGATCTCTCGAACGCCGCGTTTCCCTTCTTCCGCTCGCGGCGGATCACCGTGGCGGGCATCGACTGCGTGGCGATCCGGGTCTCCTTCACCGGCGAGCTCGGCTGGGAGCTCCATTGCGCGGCCGGGGACCAGGTGGCGCTCTACACCGCGCTCCTGGAGGCCGGGCGCGCGGTCGGCGCCGGCCCCGCGGGCAGCCGGGCGCTGATGTCGCTCCGGCTGGAGAAGGGCTACGGCTCCTGGGGGCGGGACTACTCGCCCGAATACCGGCCGCAGGAGTCGGGGCTCGACGGACTGATCCGCCGCGACAAGGACTTCCTGAACAAGCCGGCGTGGGAGGCCGTGGCCGACGCGCCCCCGCGCGAGGTGCTGCGCCTGCTGGAAATCGACGCGACCGAGGCCGACGCCAGCGGCGGCGAGCCCGTCTTCCTGCCCGACGGCACGCCCGCGGGGCAGGTGAGCTCGGGCGGTTACGGCTACCACGTGGACAGCTCGCTCGCTCTGGCGTATCTCGCGCCCGAACTGGCCGGGCCGGGGGACGTGGTGCATATCGCGATCCTCGGCCGCCCGCACGCCGCCCGCGTCCTCGCGGAGCCGCCCTTCGACCCGAAGGGCCTGCGGCTGAGGGACAGGGCCGCGGAAATGGAGCCCGCGCAGTGATCGCAGAGACCCCCGGCCTGATGGAGGCCGTCAGAGCCCGCTTCGCCCATGTCGAGGAGTGCCCCTTCGAGGGGTCGCGCGTCTTCTTCGAGAACGCGGGCGGCGCGCTGCACCTCAAGACGGTGGCCGAGACCTCGGCCTTCTACGCCGCGCTGCCCGACAACCAGGGCCGCGCCAACGCCGCCTCCCGCGCGCTGATGGACAGGATCGCCCGGGGGCGCGCCGACATGCGCACCTTCTTCGGGGCGGAGGACGGCGAGGTCTTCGTGGGCGAAAGCGGCACAGAGATCCTCTTTCGCCTGATCCGCACCGCGGCGACGGGCGCGGAGGCCGGCGGAACGATGCTCTGCTCGACGCTCGAACACCCGGCGAGCCGCAGCGCCATGGCCCACTGGGCGGAGGCGACGGGCCGCCCGCTCGTCGCCGTGCCGCACGACGACGCCGCCGCCACCGTCACGGCGGAGGCCTATGCGGCCCACGTCACGCCTGAGACGCGAGTCGTCAGCATCGTGCACACCTCGCCGGTCACCGGCATGGCGGTGGACGTTCCGCGCGTCATCGCCGCGGTGCGCGCGGTCGCGCCGGAGGCCTTCGTCATCGTGGACGGCATCCAGCACGCGAGCCACGGCGCCGTCTCGGTCGCGGGCGCGGACGGCTACGCCGTCTCGCCCTACAAGATGTTCTCGCGCCACGGCTACGGCGTCGGCTGGGCCTCCGACCGGCTGACCGCCCTGCCGCACGAGCAGCTCGCGGGCGGGCCGCCCCGCGCCTGGGAGCTCGGCACACGGGACACCGGCGCCTACGCCACCTTCTCGGACGTGATCGACTACCTCGACTGGCTGGGCGCCGAGGTGAGCGGGGCGGAGGACCGCCGCGCCCGGCTCGAGGCCGCGGGCGGCGCGATCGCGGCGCACGAGGCGAATCTCCTCGGCGCGATGCTGCACGGCACCGGCAACCTGCGCGGGCTGGCCGAGATGCCCGGCGTGCGGCTGATCGGCCCGGCCGACGCGGCGGGGCGGGAGGGCGTCGTCTCCCTCTGGCTCGAGGGGATGGCCTCGGCCGATCTGGTGGATCACCTGGGCGCGCGCCGCGTGCGCGTGCACATCCGCAAGAACGATCACTACTGCGGCAACATCCTCGGGCCGCTGGGACGCGAGGACTGCATCCGCGTCTCGGTCTGTCATTACAACACCGAGGGCGAGGTCGCCCGCTTCCTCGCCGCGATGGAAGAGGCGCAGGCCACCGCCGCCTGACCTCGCGCGCCGCGGCGCGGCGTGGCATACTACCCGGAAAGGGCGGAGACGGAAGGGACCGGCCCATGTGGGCGTTGATCGCAGGGGCCGCGGCGGCGGGCGGCGCGGCCGCGCTCGTCGCGGCGAACATGCTCGGGCGCTACACCGGGCTCACCGTGCCGCGCACCGATCCCGCGACGCTCGCGCATCTGCTCGCGCCGCATCTGCGCTTCACCGCGCCCGAGGGGGCCACGGGGCCGGTGCCCTGCGCGATCCTCGTCTCGGGCTGCGACGGGCCGCGCGACAATCTCGACCGCTGGGCGCGCGCGCTCGCCGAGGCGGGGTGGGCCTCGCTCGTGGTGGACAGCCACGCGCCGCGCGGCTTTACCGAGTTTCAGCTCTGGCGGCTGATCTGCGCGGGGCAGCTCCTGACCGGCGCGGAGCGCGCGGGCGACGTCGCGGTGGCCGTCGCCGCGGCGAAGGCGCGGCCCGAGGTGGACGCGGGGCGCATCGCGCTCGTCGGCTTCTCGCACGGTGGCTGGGCGGTGCTGGAGTTCCTGTCGATGGCCGACCACGGGCAGGTGCCGCTCACGCTCACCCACTGGCCCGAGGGAATGGCCGCGCGCCCGCTCAAGGGCGTGCGGGCGGCGCTCCTCCTCTACCCCTACTGCGGGCAGCTCTCGCGGGCGAGCCGGCAGGGCTGGCGCAGCCATGTCCCGGCGCTCTTCCTGCTCGTCGAGGGCGACGCCATCGCGAGCGAGCGGCCCTGCCGCCGCCTCGTCGCGCGCGAGGCGGGCCGCGGCCTGCCGGTGCGGGAGCACGTCTATTCCGGCGTCACCCACGGCTTCGACCAGCAGGAGCGCGCGGCGCTGAGCTTCCTCTCCTTCGATGGTGAGACCACCGAGGACGCGCTCGCCCGCGGCACCGCCTTCCTGCGCGAGGCGGCGGGGTGAGGGCGGGCGCCGCGCCGCGTGCGTCGGAGTTGCGGCCCACTGCGCGACCCTGGCGCGGCCCCTGACGGCCGGTCCACGTGTGAGACGAGCGGAGGCCTTGCCGGGGCAGGGCGCGGCGGCGCGGGCCACCGGCCCGAGGGGCCGGTCGCACATGTGGGGCGTCAGGCCCCGCGGATGCGGCGCGCGCGGTGCCGCGCCCCGGTCCCGGCCGCCGCGCCCTCAGACCGGCAGCGCGGTCGTCTCCGAAACGGTGCGCAGCGCGAAGCTCGACTTCATCTGCGCGACCCCGGGCAGGCGGGTCAGATACTGCCGGTGGATGCGGGCGAAATCCTCGGTGTCCTCGGCCACGAGCTTCAGGATGTAATCCGCCGTCCCTGCCATGAGGTGACATTCCAGCACGTCCGGCACCCGCCGCACCGCCTGCTCGAAGGCCTCGAGCACCTCGTCGGCCTGCGTGGTCAGCGTGATCTCGACGAAGACCGTCGCGGGCACGCCGAGCCGGCGCGCGTCGAGCAGCGCGACGTAGCCCCGGATCATCCCCGCCGCCTCCAGCCGCTGCACGCGGCGGTGACAGGCCGAGGCCGACAGATGCACCCGCTCGGCCAGCTCGGCGTTGGAGACGCGCCCCTCGCGCTGAAGCACGCGGAGGATGCGCCGGTCGGTGTCGTCGATCTGCATCGCGGAAGGTCCTGCGCCTGATGCCCTTTTTCGCCGCAGATTATCGCGGAAATACCCGCGATGGCGAGAGGATTTCCGACGCGATTGCGCCGCGCATCGGGCAGGCTGCCGATGGATGGAGGAGGTTTCGCCATGAAGATCGGGTGCCCGAAAGAGATCAAGCCTCAGGAATACCGCGTCGGCCTGACGCCGGAGGCGGCGAGCGAGGCGGTTGCGCACGGCCACGACGTGCTGGTGGAGGCCGGCGCCGGCCGCGGCGCGGGCTTCGCGGACGCGGATTATACCGCCGCCGGCGCGCGCCTCGTCGACACGGCCGAGGCGGTCTTCGCCGAGGCCGAGCTGATCGTGAAGGTGAAGGAGCCGCAGGCCGAAGAACGCCGCCGCCTGCGCGCGGGGCAGGTGCTCTTCACCTATCTCCACCTCGCCCCCGACCCGGAGCAGACGCGCGACCTGCTCGCCTCGGGCGTCACGGCGATCGCCTACGAGACGGTGACCGACCGCGACGGCGGGCTGCCGCTTCTCGCGCCGATGTCCGAGGTCGCCGGCAAGCTCGCGCCGCAGATGGGCGCCTGGACCCTGCAGAAGGCCAACGGCGGGCGCGGCGTGCTGATGGGCGGCGTGCCCGGCGTGCCGCCGGCGAAGGTCGCGGTGATCGGCGGCGGCGTCGTCGGCACGCAGGCCGCGCGCGTGGCCGCCGGCATGGGCGCGGAGGTGACGGTGCTCGACACCTCCCTGCCGCGGCTGCGCCGGCTGGACGAGGCCTGGGGCCACCTGTTCCGCGGGCGCTACGCGAGCGGTGGCGCCAACGCCGAGCTGGTCGCGGAGGCGGACCTCGTGATCGGCGCGGTGCTGATCCCCGGCGCCGCCGCGCCCAAGCTCGTCACCCGCGCGCAGCTCGCCACGATGAAGCCCGGCGCGGCGGTGGTGGACGTGGCGATCGATCAGGGCGGCTGCTTCGAGACCTCGCGGCCCACGACGCACGACGATCCGGTCTTCGAGGTGGAGGGGATCATGCACTACTGCGTCGCCAACATGCCCGGCGCGGTGTCGCGCACGGCGACGCAGGCGCTCGGCAACGCGACGCTGCCCTTCCTTCTGGCGCTCGCCGACAAGGGCTGGCGGCAGGCCTGCGCCGACGATCCCCACCTGCTCGACGGGCTCAACGTGCACGCGGGGCAGCTGACGAACTACGCCGTCGGCCGGGCGCTCGGGATCGACGTGGTCGCGCCGCGGGTCGTCCTGAAGGGCTGAGGCGCCTGCCCATTTTCATCGGTTTGCCTTAAATTCGCCGCGCCTTGCGTGTTCCGCTCATACCCGGGTCGGTATGCGCCGGCCCCGGGGCGTGACGGAGGGCGTGGCCATGGCGCGGAACGGACGACTTTGGAGGGGGCGCGGCGCGCTCCGCGCCTTCCACCGGGCGGAGGACGGGGCGCTCGCCGTCTGGTCGATCTTCATGTTCCTGATGATGCTGATGGTCGCGGCGCTCGGCGTCGACCTGATGCTCGCCGAGACGCGCCGCGCGCAGCTTCAGTCCACCCTCGACCGCGCCGTGCTCGCCGCCGCCGACCTCGATCAGGAGCAGGACCCCGAGGCCGTGGTGCGCAGCTACCTCACCCGGGCCGGGCTGGAGGACAGCCTCGAGGCCGTCGAGGTCACCGAGGGCCTCAACTTCCGGAACGTGGAGGTGCGGGCGCAGATGTCGCAGGATACGATCCTGCTCGGCCTGCTCGGACAGGACAGCCTGCCGATCGCCACCGGTTCGACCGCGGAAGAGGCGGTGAATGACATCGAGATCTCGCTTGTTCTCGACGTGTCCGGTTCGATGAGAGGAACAAAATTACGCAACCTCAAAGACGCCGCGGGCGATTTCGTCGACACTGTCTTCGAGGATTCCGAGCCCGGTCGCACCTCCATATCGCTCGTGCCCTATTCCACGCAGGTCAACGCCGGCGCTGAGTTGCTCGGTGCGTTCAATCGTAGTGATGCTCACGACTATTCGCATTGCGTGGACTTCGATGCGGCGTCTTATGGAGAGACATCGATCGCCTTGTCGGCGCCGTTGCAGCAGGCGGCGCACCTTGATCCAAGCACGGACCCCGCGCGGTGGTGGTGGCAATGGAATCAGCGCGACTCCGTCGGTTTCTGGAGGTTTCATGACGAAACGCGCTCCGTCTGCCCTGATGACGAGGACAGGGAAATCCTGCCGCTGAGCGGTGACCCGGAGACGTTGAAACGTCATATCGATGCGTTCTCGACCCATAATCTTACGTCAACGGAAATCGGGGTTAAGTGGGGTTCCGCTTTGCTCGATCCCTCACTTCGTCCCGTGATTTCCGAGCTCGCGCGCGAGGGGATCGTGGATCCTGACTTCGCGACGAGGCCGCTCGACCACAATCACGAGAATTCCCTGAAAGTGATGGTGGTGATGAGTGACGGCGCCAACACGTCTCATGACCAGCTGAATCCAGGGCTATACAGCGGAGCGAGCGATTTCTGGATCGACCCCGACAGCGGTATTCTGTCGGTCGGCAACCACGATGACGGGTTTTACGTGCCGAGATGGGAAAGCCGTCGAAGCGGACCGGTGGGGGGTGACGACGCGCTGCGCATGGATAGACGGGATGTCTGGGGGCAGATGAGTGCTGTGACCCGCGAACGTCTACGGCGCGAGGCGCGCTACGCCGGGGTGGACCTCGAACGAGACTGGGTTCCGTTTATGAGATTCGGCACGGGTACAAAGGATTCCCGCATGGCGCAGGCTTGTCGTGCTGCCAGAGATGCGGGGATCGTGGTCTACGCTATTGGTTTCATGGTGAACGACCGTACAGCCGGCGTCCTGCGGGACTGCGCCTCGTCGGCGGGGCACTTCTTCCGCGTGGAGGGGCTGGAGATTTCGGAAGCCTTCACAGCGATCGCGCGGCAGGTGCGGCAGGTGCGCCTCGTGGAGTGATGCGCGCGGGGTCCTGCGCCGAAGAGAGCGGTGCGGGGCGGGCCGTGGAAATGGTCCGGCCCGTCAGGTTTGCCTGCAAGAGATGATCGCCTGCCGGGCCGCTGAACAGTCCACCAGTCCGCTGAACCTGCGTTGACGATCCGCGTGCCGCGGCCGTCGGCCTGTGTATCAGGGGAAAGACCGGCGCCGGCGTGGTCGCCCGCTGCGGCGTCCCCGGCGGGGCAGGGTGGCCACAGGGCCGCATCGGGGAGAAAGGAAGCGCCGGCGTCCCTAGGAAACGCGCGAACAGGACGGGACACCGGCGCTTCGGCCCGGGGGGCAGGGATGGCCCCCGGGTGTCTCTGGCCGCTTAATCGCGGCTGGCCTCGCCGCCGCCGAGCTGGTGGACGTAGGCCGCCACCGCGCGGATTTCGTGCTCTTCGAGGCGGTTCTGCCAGGGCGGCATCACGCCGAAGCGCGAGTAGGTGACCGTCTCGATCAGCGTGTCGTAGTCGCCGCCGTAGAGCCAGATCGCGTCGTTGAGCGCGGGCGCGCCCTGAAAGCGGTCGCCGCCGCCCTCGGCGCCGTGGCAGGCCGCGCACTGGATCTCGTAGATCTCGGCGCCCGCCTCGGCGGCCGCGGCGTCCTGCGGCGTGCCGCCCGACATCGTCATCACGTAGTTGACGACCTGCACGATCTCCTCCTCCGAGAGGATGTCGCCGAAGACGGGCATCTGCGACCAGCGCGCGGCGGGGTCGTCCTCGTTGCGGATGCCGTGCGCGATCGTCGTGTGGATGTCCTCGATCGTGCCGCCCCAGAGCCATGCGTCGTCCAGGAGGTTGGGATAGCCCGCCGCCTGCACGCCCGCCGCCCCCGATCCGTGGCACTGCGCGCACCAGGTGCGGAACACCGCGCCGCCGGCCTGCGTGGCGTAGCTGTTCAGCTCGGGGTCCTCGACCACCTCGGTCAGCTCGACCGAGGCGAGGCGCGCGTTGATCTCGGCGTTGCCGGCCTCGGCCGCGGCGATCTCCTTCTCGACCTCGGCGCGGCTGGAGTAGCCCAAGAGCCCCGGCGTCGCCTCCTTGAGACCGGGCCAGGCCGGATAGGCGATGGTGTAGCCGACGGCCCAGACGATCGTCGCGTAGAAGATCCAGAGCCACCAGCGGGGCAGGGGGTTGTTGTATTCCTGGATGCCGTCCCACTCGTGGCCCGTGGTCTCCGGCTCCTGCTTGTGCTGCTTGTCGCTCATTTCCGCGCCTCCTCGCGCTGCGCGTCGTCCGCGTCGCCGTCGTCGGGCGCCGGGGCGTCCTCGTGACGGAAGGGGATCGTCTTGCTCTCCTCGTGGGCCTTGCCGCGGCCGGGCAGGAACACCCAGATCACGACGCCCAGGAAGAAGAGGAACATCGCCAGCAGGCCCCAGCTGTCCGCGAGGGTCCGCAGGAAGTTGTACTCTTCCATTCGTCCCTCCTCAGCGGCTGTCGACCGGCTCGAAGGTGGAGAAGTCCACCAGCGTGCCGAGCATCTGCATGTAGGCGATCAGCGCGTCCGCCTCCGAGATCCCCGGCTGGCCGTCGAAGTTGCGCGCCTGCGCCTTGGGATAGCGCGCGAGCAGTCCCTCGTGGTCCGCGTTCGGGTCGGTCTGCGCCCGGAAGTCGGCGGCGGCGTTCTCGATCATCTCGTCGGTGTAGGGCACGCCGACGGTGCGATGCGTGCGCAGCAGATCCTCGATGTGCTCGGGCGTGATCATCGTCCGCTCGAGGTAGTCGTACTTCGGCATCACCGATTCCGGCACCACCGACTGTGGATCGCGGAAGTGGTCCACGTGCCAGGCGTCGGAGTAGCGCCCGCCGACGCGGGCGAGGTCCGGCCCGGTGCGCTTCGAGCCCCACTGGAACGGATGGTCGTACATCGATTCCGCGGCGAGGCTGTAGTGGCCGTAGCGCTCCACCTCGTCGCGCATAGGGCGGATCATCTGGCTGTGGCAGACGTAGCAGCCCTCGCGGACGTAGATGTCGCGCCCGGTGAGCTCCAGCGGGCTGTAGGGCCGCATGCCCTCCACTTCCTCGATCGTGTTCTCGAGGTAGAAGAGCGGCACGATCTGGACGAGCCCGCCCACCGTCACGACCAGGAAGCTGAAGATCAGCAGCAGGGTCGCGTTGGTCTCGATGATCTTGTGCTTGTCGAGAATTGCCATCGGTCGGCCCTCCTTATTCGGCCGGGACGGCGGCCGGGGTGCCCGCGGCCGCCTTGGCCGGGGACCGCCGGACGGTCATCCAGAGGTTGTAGCACATGATCACCGCGCCGGCGACGTAGAGCACCCCGCCGAGGGCCCGGACCACATACATCGGGAACTTCGCGGCCACGGTGTCGGCGAAGCTGTTCACGAGGAAGCCGTTGGCGTCCACCTCGCGCCACATCAGGCCTTCCATGATGCCGGTGACCCACATCGAGGCGGCGTAGAGCACGATCCCGATGGTGGCGAGCCAGAAGTGCCACGAGACGAGGCTGAGCGAGTAGAGCCGCTCCCGGTTCCAGAGCCGCGGCACGAGGAAGTAGAGCGCGCCGAAGGTGATCATGCCGTTCCAGCCGAGCGCGCCCGAATGCACGTGCCCGATGGTCCAGTCGGTGTAGTGGGAAAGCGAGTTGACCGCCTTGATGGACATCATCGGCCCCTCGAAGGTGGACATGCCGTAGAAGCCCACGGAGATCACCATCATCCGGATCACCGGGTCGGTGCGCAGCTTGTCCCAGGCCCCCGAGAGGGTCATCAGGCCGTTGATCATGCCGCCCCAGCTGGGCATCCAGAGCACGATCGAGAATACCATGCCCAGCGTCGAGGCCCAGTCGGGCAGCGCCGTGTAGTGCAGGTGGTGCGGACCCGCCCAGATGTAGATGAAGATCAGCGCCCAGAAGTGGATGATGCTGAGCTTGTAGGAAAAGACCGGGCGCTCGGCCTGCTTCGGGATGAAGTAGTACATCATCCCGAGGAAGCCCGCGGTCAGGAAGAAGCCCACCGCGTTGTGGCCGTACCACCACTGCGTCATGGCGTCCTGCACGCCGGCGAAGGCCGAGACCGACTTCGACCCCCAGATCGAGACCGGGACCGAGAGGTTGTTGAAGACGTGCAGCATCGCGACGGTCACGATGAAGCTCAGGTAGAACCAGTTGGCGACGTAGATGTGCGGCTCTTTCCGCTTCACGATCGTGCCGAGGAAGATGGCGAGGTAGACGACCCAGACGATCGTCAGCCACCAGTCGGTGTACCACTCGGGCTCGGCGTATTCGCGCGACTGCGTCGCACCCAGCAGGTAGCCGGTGGCCGCGAGCACGATGAAGAGCTGATAGCCCCAGAACACGAACCACGCCGCGTTGCCGCCCCAGAGGCGCGCGGCGCTCGTCCGCTGCACCACGTAGAAGGACGTCGCGATCAGCGCGTTGCCGCCGAAGGCGAAGATCACCGCCGAGGTGTGCAGGGGCCTGAGCCGCCCGAAGTTGGCGAAACCCTCCGACCAGTCGAAGTTGAGCCCCGGAAAGGCGAGCTGGAAGGCGATGAAGGTGCCCACCAGAAAGCCCACGACGCCCCAGAAGGCCGTCGCGATCACGCCCGCGCGCACCACCCCGTCCATGTAGCTCCGCTGCAGGTCCGGACCGTCCGCGACCACCGGCTCGTCGGTGTGGCGCAGCGTCCAGAGAAAGAGCCCGCCGGCGACGAGCATGACGATTATGGCATGAACCTGATAGGCCATATCGCGCGCGAAGTTGGCCGCCATCATCGCGAAGATGGTGACGAGGCCATACGCGATCAGCTTGATGTAATTCGACATATGGTCGTTTCCCTTCCGTCGGCCCGCACGAGTCACCCTCCCGCGCGGACGTGTTCGCACACCGACGTATGCGGACGCACGGGAAAGAGCACCTTGATCTGCATCAATGCGGCCCGGCGCGCGCCTTGACCCGGATCAATGTGGCAAAACGCGCAGCCACCTAGGCTCGCCGCGAAGCATACGAAGGAGAGCCGGATGGCCTACAAGACCCTGATGACCGTGGTCACGGACCCCGCGCTGGCCGAGGGGCCGCTCGCGCAGGGCATCGCGATGGCGCGGGCGGAGGACGCGCAGCTCGAGGTCGCCTGTTTCGGCGTCGACCGCACGCAGACCGGCTACTACTACGCCGGCGCCAACGCGATGATCCTTCAGGAGACGCTGGCCCGCGCCCAGAAGGAGGCCGAGGCCGCCGCCGAGCACGTGCGCGGCACCCTCTCGGGGCTCGACATCCGCTGGAACGTCGAGACCGGCGTCGCGCAGCTCGCCGACATCGGCCGCAGCGTCGCGGCGCACGCGCGCTTCTCCGATCTGGTGATCCTGCCCAAGCCCTACGGCGAGGGGCACGGCGCCGAGCTGGAGCCGATCATCGAGGGCGCGCTCTTCGACGGCCGCGTGCCGGTCATGGTGCTGCCCGACGGCTACGACGCCCGCCTGCAGCCCCGGCGCGTCATGATCGGCTGGGACGAAAGCGCCGAGGCGCTCTCGGCCGTGCGCGCCGCGCTGCCGATCCTGACCCGGGCCGAGGCGGTGAACATCGTCGTCGTCGATCCGCCCGCCCACGGCGCCAACCGCTCCGACCCCGGCGGCATGCTCTCGCAGTTCCTCGCCCGCCACGGCGTCAAGGTCGAGATCGACGTGCTCGCCAAGACCCTGCCGCGCATCTCGGACGTGCTCGCCCGGCACGCGGGCGACATCGAGGCCGACCTGATCGTGATGGGCGCCTACGGCCACTCCCGCTTCCGCGAGGCGATCATGGGCGGCGCGACGCGCAACATGCTCGAATCGACCACCGTGCCGCTCGTCATGTCCCACTGATGGGCCCGCGCGCGCCCCGCGGATCGCGCCGGTCCGCGGGGCGCCTCGGCGCCCTCAGCGGCGCGGCGGTCGCCAGTGCGTCGGCACGATCAGAAGCGCGCCGACGGCGCTCAGCACGGCGTCCACGCCCGGCGGGCCGAAGCTCACGCCGAACATCACTCGAACGAAGTAGAAGAGGAACGCGCCGCCCACGCAGATGATGACGCTCTGCACAAGGCCGTTGCGCGTGAAGCCCGTCTTTTCCGACAGGTAGCCGACGATCCCGGCGATCACCACGGTGCCGATCAGCGTCGGAAACATGCCCTCAGGCCCCGAGCCGCGTGCCCGGCGGCAGCGCCAGCCCGCGCAGGAAGGCCGCGGCGTCCTGCGGCGCGCGGCCCTCGCGCTGCGCGCGCGTCACCTGCACCGCGCCCGTGCCGCAGGCCACCGTGAAGGCGTCGTCCAGCACCTCGCCCGGCGTGCCCGAACCCGCGGCGACGCGCGAGCCGAGGAGCTTGACGCGCTGCCCCACGACCTCGGTCCAGGCCCCGGGGAAGGGCGAGAGCCCGCGGATCAGGCGGTCCACCTCCTCGGCCGGGCGGGTCCAGTCCACCCGCGCCTCGGCCTTGTCGATCTTGGCGGCGTAGGTGACGCCCGCCTCGGGCTGCGGCATCGGCGCGAGATCGTCGAGCCGCGCCAGCGCCTCCACGATCGCCTCCGCCCCGAGCGCCGCGAGGCGATCGTGCAGCGCGCCCGCCGTTTCCTCCGCGCCGATGGGCGTGCGCCGCTCCAGCAGCACCGGCCCGGTGTCGAGGCCGGGCTCCATCTGCATGATCGCGATGCCCGTCTCCCGGTCGCCGGCCATGATCGCGCGCTGGATGGGCGCCGCGCCCCGCCAGCGCGGCAGAAGCGAGGCGTGGATGTTCAGGCATCCCCGCGCGGGCGCCGCGAGGATCGGGCGCGGCAGGATCAGCCCGTAGGCCGCGACCACCGCCACCTCCGCGCCGAGCGCGGCGAAGGCTGCCTGCTCCGCCTCCGGCTTCAGGCTGACGGGATGGCGGACGGGAAGGCCGCGCGCCTCGGCGGCGGCCTGCACCGGGCTCGGGCGCGGCGCCTTGCCCCGGCCGGCGGGGCGCGGCGGCTGCGTGTAGACGGCGGCGATCTCGTGGCCCGCGTCCTGCACGGCGGCGAGCGCCTCTGCCGCGAAATCGGGCGTTCCCATGAAGATCACGCGCATCGGCTACCCCGCCTTCTTCGCCCGGCGCAGGATCATGTCCCGCTTCACCCGGCTCAGCCGGTCAAAAAACATCCGCCCCTCCAGGTGGTCGATCTGATGCTGCACCGAGACGGCCCAGAGCCCCTCGAACTCGCGCCGGTCGATGACCCCTGCCTCGTTCAGGAAGCGCACCGTGACCCGCGCGGGCCGGCGCACCACCGCAGAGACGCCGGGCAGGCAGGGGCTCGCCTCCGTGCGCTCGGCCGTCTCGCGCGAGGTGTCGAGGATCTCGGGGTTCGCCATGCGGATCGCCTGCCCGCGCGCCTCGCTCGCGTCCACGACGGCGAGGCGTTCCATCACGCCGAGCTGCGGCGCGGCGAGGCCGACGCCCGGCATCGCCTCCATAACCGCGATCATCTCGTCCCAGAGCGCCCGCGTCGCGTCGGTGACCGCCTCGACCGGCGCGGCGGGGCGGCGCAGCCGCGGGTCCGGCCAGCGCAGGATCGGGCGCGGGGCGGGGCGCGCGCTCACGCCTTGGCCTTCTCACGCTTCAGCTTGACCATCTTCCGGGTGATCATCTGCCGCTTCATCGGGCCGAGGTAGTCGATGAAGAGCTTGCCGTTCAGATGGTCGATCTCGTGCTGCACGCAGGTCGCCCAGAGCCCGTCGAAGCTCTCTTCGCGCGGGTGTCCGTCGGCGTCCATCCAGCGGACCTGCACCTCGGCGGGGCGGGTGACCTCGGCGTATTGCTCGGGGATCGAGAGGCAGCCCTCCTCGTAGGTGTTGAGCGTCTCCGAGGCCGCGACGACCTCGGGGTTGAACATCACCAGCGGGCGGGGCGCCGCGCCCTCCTCCTTGACGCAGTCGAGCACGATCAGCCGCTCCGCCACGCCCACCTGCGGCGCGGCGAGGCCGATGCCCGGCGCGTCGTACATCGTCTCGAGCATGTCCTCGGCCAGCTTGCGCCGCGCGTCGGAGAGATCGTCGACCGGCGCAGCCACCTTCTTGAGCCGCGGGTCGGGGTGAATGAGGATCGGGCGCTTCATGGCCGATGACATAGGCGAGCGCGCGCGCCCGCGCAACGCCGGGCCGCGCGCCGCGCCGGGCGCCGACCTAGACCGCCGTGCAGACGTATTTGATCTCGAGGAACTCCTCCACGCCGTAGTGCCCGCCCTCGCGGCCGAGGCCCGACTGCTTGACGCCGCCGAAGGGCGCGACCTCGGTCGAGATCAGGCCGGTGTTGACGCCGACGATGCCGTAGTCGAGCCCTTCCTGCACGCGGGTCACGCGGCCGATGTCGCGGGCGTAGACGTAGCTCGCCAGCCCGAAGATCGTGTCGTTGGCGAGCCGGATCGCCTCCTCCTCCGTCTCGAAACGGAAGAGCGCGGCCAGCGGCCCGAAGGTCTCCTCCCGCGCGACGGCCATCTCCTGCGTCGCGCCGGTCAGCACGGTGGGCCGCAGGAAGGCGCCGGGCATGTCGTCCCCGCCCCCGCCGAGGACGACCCGCGCGCCCTTGTCCGTCGCGTCCGCGATGTGCTCCTGCACCTTCCCGATGGCCTCGGGGCTGATGAGCGGCCCGAGATCGGTGCCCTCCTCGAGCCCGTCGCCCACCCGCAGCTCGGCCACGCGCGCGGCGAGCTTCTCGGCGAAGGCGTCGTGGACACCCGACTGCACGTAGATGCGGTTGGCGCAGACGCAGGTCTGCCCGTTGTTGCGGAACTTCGAGGCGATCGCCCCCTCGACGGCGGCGTCGAGATCGGCGTCGTCGAAGACGAGGAAGGGCGCGTTCCCGCCGAGCTCCATCGAGCATTTCTTCACCTGGTCCGCCGCCTGCCGCAACAGGAGCCGCCCGACCTCGGTCGAGCCGGTGAAGGTGAGCTTGCGCACCGTCGGGTTCTCGCAGAACTCCCGGCCGATCTCGGAGGCGCGCCCCGAGGGCACGACCGAGAAGACGCCCGCCGGCACGCCCGCCCGCTCGGCGAGCACGGCGAGCGCGGTGGCCGAGAGCGGCGTCTCCGAGGCGGGCCGCGCGACGAAGGCGCAGCCCGCGGCGAGCGCCGGTCCGGCCTTGCGCGTGATCATCGCCGCCGGGAAGTTCCACGGCGTGATCGAGGCCGCCACGCCCACCGGTTGCCGGATCACGGTGATGCGCTTGTCGCGCTGATGGCCGGGGATCGTCTCGCCGTAGATGCGCTTGGCCTCCTCGCCCGAGAACTCGATGAAACCGGCGGCATAGGCGATCTCGCCCCGGCTCTCGGCGAGCGGCTTGCCCTGCTCGGCGGTCATTATGACGGCGAGGTCCTCCTGGTGCTCCATCATCAGCTCGAACCAGCGGCGCAGGACCGCCGCGCGCGCCTTGCCCGTGCGCGCGGCCCAGTCCCTCTGTGCGGCAGCCGCCGCGTCGATCGCGCGGGCCACCTGCGCGCGCGAGCAGTCGGCGACGCGCGCGATCACGTCGCCGCGCGCCGGGTTCGTCACCTCGAAGGTGCCGCCCTCGCCCTCCGCGAAGGCGCCCGCCACGAAGGCCCGCTCCTCCAGAAGCGCCGGGTCCTTCAGACGCGATCCGAGGTTGGTGGTCTGGTCGAGCATGCTGTCCTCCGGCAATAAAGGGGTGCGGTCCGGCGCGCAGTCTGGCCGGACACAACCCGCCGCCGCAAGCCGGAGTTCCCGATGGACATGGACGCCGCCTATTCCAACACCGATCACGTGCCCGACGCGGCCGCCTACCCGCCGCGCTGGGCGGCCGCCGCGGCCGCCTTCCGCGACGGTCTCGGCGAGCGGGCGGAGCTCGACCTGCCATACGGTGATCATCCGCGCGCGCGCTTCGACCTTTTCCACCCCGAGGGCGCGGCGCGCGGCCTCGTCGTCTTCGTGCACGGCGGCTACTGGAAGGCCTTCGACAAGTCGACATGGTCGCATCTCGTCGCCGGCCCGCTCGCCCGCGGCTGGGCGGTGGCGATACCGTCCTACCCGCTCTGCCCCGAGGTCCGCATCGCCGGGATCACCCGCGCCGTCGCCGGCGCGCTGCCCGTGATGGCGGCCCGCGTCGCCGGGCCGATCCGCCTCGCCGGGCATTCCGCCGGCGGGCACCTCGTCGCGCGCATGGGGGCGCCGGGCCTGCTGCCCGCCGACCTCGCCACCCGGATCGCGCGGATCGTGCCGATCTCGCCCGTGGCCGATCTGGCGCCGCTCATGCAGACCTCGATGAACGCGACCCTGCGCATCGACGCCGCCGAGGCCACCGCCGAAAGCCCCCTCCACCAGCCCGTCCCGGAGGCGCCGGTCACCGTCTGGGTCGGCGGCGCCGAACTGCCCGCCTTCCGGGACCAGGCGGAACGGCTGGCGCGCGCCTGGAAAGCCGAACTCCGCGCGCCGGAGGGCCGCCACCACTTCGACGTGATCGCCCCGCTCGCCGAGCCCGAGGGCGACCTCACCCGCGCGCTCCTCGCCTGACCGCCGCCCGGCCGGACCCCGTGACCCTGCGGCGCGGCCTTTCGGCCGCAAGGTCTCTGGCACTTCGTGCGGTCAGGGGGGCGCTGCCCCCCTCGGCCCTGTCGGGCCTCACCCCCCGGGATATTTCGGCCAAGAAGAAGCGCGGGGAAAGGCGCTGGCCCGATCTCTTCTTCTTGGTTCAAATATCCCGGGGGTGAATTGGCCGAAGGCCAAGAGGGGGCAGCGCCCCCTCCCCGTTGGCCCGGGCCTTGCGCCCGGGCCGTTCGTTGGGCAGATAGGGGGCGGGGCAGGGCGATGGCGTCGTCACACCGGATCGGGTGCGCCCCGCGTCCGTCCTGAACGCCGGGACCTTTCCTGCAAGAGGAGGGTCGCGCGATGAGCGAACGTCCCGCATATTACCGGTTTCACAATGGCGACAAGGCGCCGCTGCCTTTCGCGGGGGAGGAGTACGAGGCGCGTCTCGCCGGGCTGCGCGCCGCGATGGCCGAGGCCGGCGTCGAGGCGGCGGTGCTGACCTCGATGCACAATGTCGCCTACTACTCGGGCTTTCTCTACTGCGCCTTCGGCCGGCCCTACGGGCTCGTCGTCACGCCGGAGACCTCCGTCACCGTCAGCGCGGGCATCGACGGCGGGCAGCCCTGGCGGCGCTGTCATGGCGACAACCTCACCTACACCGACTGGGCGCGCGGCAACTTCTGGCGCGCGGTGGCGCATATCGCGGGGGTCGGCCGGCGGCTGGGGATCGAGGGCGATCACCTGACGCTTGCCGCGCGGGCGGAGCTCGAGGCGCATCTCGCGCCGGCGGGGATCACCGACCTCGCGCCGGCCACGATGCGCCAGCGCATGCGCAAGTCCGACGCCGAGATCGCGCTGATCCGGCAGGGCGCGGCGGTCGCCGACGCCGGCGGGGACGCCATCCGCGCGGCGATCGCGGAGGGGGCGCGCGAGCTCGACGTGGCGATGGCCGGGCGCGACGCCATGGAGATCGAAATCGCGCGCCGCTTTCCGGAGGCCGAGTACCGCGACACCTGGGTCTGGTTCCAGTCGGGGCTGAACACCGACGGCGCGCACAACCCGGTCACCGGGCGCAGGCTGCGCCGGGGCGACATCCTGAGCCTCAACACCTTCCCGATGATCTCGGGCTATTACACCGCGCTCGAGCGCACGCTCTTTCTCGGCGAGCCGGACGCGGCGAGCCTGCGCGTCTGGGAGGCCAACGTCGCCGCGCATGAATACGGCATCTCGCTCCTGCGGCCCGGCGTGACCTGCGCCGAGGTCGCGCAGCGCATCAACGCCTTTCTCGCCGAGCGCGGGCTGCTGGAATACCGCAGCTTCGGCTACGGTCACAGCTTCGGCGTGCTCAGCCACTACTACGGCCGCGAGGCGGGGCTGGAGCTGCGCGAGGACGTGGAGACGGTGCTCGAGCCCGGCATGGTCGCCTCGATGGAGCCGATGCTCACCATCCCCGAGGGAGAGCCCGGCGCCGGCGGCTATCGCGAGCACGACATCCTGATCGTGACCGAGGGCGCGCCGGAGAACATCACGGGCTTCCCCTACGGCCCGGCGCACAACGTGATCGGCTGAGGCCGGGCGACGGGGGAGGGCGGCCGCGGTATGCGCGGCCGGCGGCTCTGCGTCATGCGCCGCCCGCGATCGGCGCCTGGCGGCGCGCAGCGCGCATGGAGGTGGTGCGCCGGGCCGGGCGCTGCGGGACCTGCGGGGAGGCGTCGCCTCGGGCGGCCGGCGTCCTCGAGGGGCGGGTGCGCCGAGGTCGCGGGCGCCCGTCGCCGGTCTGCCCCAGCCGCAGGCGCGCGTGGCGCGTTGCGGCGGCGGCCGGGTGCAAGGAGGCGGGCGCCGCCCGTTGGACCGCCGGCCGCCTGCAAAGAGTGGGCGTGCGCCGCGTTCCCCCCTCCGTTCTCCCACCCGCCGGCGCAAGTGCCGCGTTGCGGCGGCGGCCGGGGGCGCGTATCACGGCGGGGGACGCCGGAAGGAAGGGCGGCATGGCGGCACTCGCGCGGCTGGTTATTCTGGGCTTCATCGCGCTCACGGTGATCTACGTGAGCCTCTCGCTCTGGTCGCGCGCCGTGCGCCGCGAGAAGCTCGAGGAGCGCTGGGCCGAGCGCGGGCGCATCGGCGACCGCGAGGCCTTCGTCCGCCGCGGGCTGGAGCGGTACGACGGCGCGATCCGGCGCAAGCTCCTGCTCGGGGTCTACGTGATCCCGACGCTCGCGGTCACCTTGATCGTCTACATCACGAACTACCGGTAAGGAGGCGGCGATGGTCTACGTGAAGTGGTTTTTCATCCTCGCCGTCTGGGGGCTGGTGGCGGCGGTGCTGCATTACACGCTGCCGCAGCACGACGTCGTGCGGATCACCGACACGTACGAGACGCGCGTGGACTACGGCGAGAACGCGCTCTTCTGGGCCTCCGAATCCCCCGGCATGGCGACCGACCTGCAGGGGCGCGACGTCTTCTTCATCCAGTCGCGGCTGACCGACGGGCGGCCGATGATCTACCGCAACGAGGACACGGGCTGGGGCTGGCCGCCCTATTTCAAGTTCGATTCCGCCAACCTGCAGGCCGACGCGGCGGATCTGAAATCGACGCAGGAGGCGCCGCGCTGGGTCGTGGTGCGCCACTACGGCTGGCGGAACGAGCTCCTGTCGATCTATCCGAACGCCGTGCATCTCCGCCTCGCAGCGGGGCCGGAGGAGCGGATCGTGCCGTGGCTCAACATCGTGATCCTCGTGCTGCTCGCCGCGCTCGTCTGGGGCGTCTGGGTGCGCTGGCGGCGCTTCCGGCGCAGGCGCCTCGATCCGGTCCTCGAGGAGATGGGCGACAGCATGGCCGACGTCTCGGACGGCGTCGCCGAGCGCCTCGCGCGGCTGCGCCGCTGGTGGAAGAACGAGCCGGGCTGACCGGGACAGGCCGCGGCCGCTGCGGCCGGATGCGCCGGGCCGCGCAGCTCTCACCCGGGGTGGAGGTCTCTTCCGTGGCGGCGGGCGCCCGAGGGGCGCGCTGGTTCGCGGCGCTCGTGGCCGCACCCATCGACCCGCGCGCGCGGGCGGCCGGGGAGCGCCCAAGCCCGTTGGAACGGGCTTGGCCAAGTCCCTTGCAAGGGACTTGGCGCGCAGGTCTCCGGGCGCGCTCAGCCGAAGACGCGCGTCAGCGCGTCGTCCACGGTCGCGGCGATGTGGTCGATGTCGTCGGCGGTGGCGATCAGCGCGGGCGAGAAGCAGAGCGTGTTGTTCCGCCCCGGCAGCGAGCGGTTCGTCACCCCGATGATGACGCCGGCGGCGTTGCATTCGCCCACCACCTTCTGCGCGAGTTTCTCGTCCACGGGCTCCTTCGTGTGCCGGTCGGCCACGAGTTCCGCGCCGCAGAAGAGCCCCGCGCCGCGCACGTCGCCCACGACGGCGTGCTTGTCCTTCAGCTCGCCGAGGCGCTCCATCAGCCGGTCGCCCATCGCGCGGGTGTTCGCCAGGAGCCCCTCCTCCTCGACGATCGCCATGTTCTCCAGCGCGGCGGCGGGCCCCGCGGTGCAGCCCCCGAAGGTCGAGATGTCGCGGAAGTAGTCCAGCGGGTCCTCCGGCGCCTCCTTGAACATGGAAAACACCTCCTCGGTGGTCACGAGGCAGGCGATCGCGGCGTAGCCCGAGGCGAGGCCCTTGGCCATGGTCACCATGTCGGGCTGCACCCCGTAGTTCTGGTAGCCGAACCAGGTGCCTGTGCGGCCCACGCCGCAGACCACCTCGTCGATGTGCAGCAGGATGTCGTATTTGCGGCAGATCTCCTGCACCCGCTCCCAGTAGCCCGAGGGCGGCGGGATCACGCCGCCGCCCGCGGTGACCGGCTCGAGGCAGAGCGCGCCCACGGTGTCCGGCCCCTCCCGCAGGATCACCGCCTCGATCTGGTCGGCGGCCCAGAGGCCGTAGTTCTCCTCCGGCGCGCCCTCCTGCTCGTGGCGGCGGTACTCGAGGCAGTGCGGCACCCGCACGAAGCCCGGCGCGAAGGGGCCGTAATGGGCGTTGCGCTCGTCCTGCCCGCCCGCGCTCAGGCAGCCGATGGTGGTGCCGTGATAATCCCGGTCGCGGTAGAGGATCTTGTGCTTCTTGCCGCCGTACCGCTTCTGCGCGATCTGGCGGACCATCTTGAAGGCCTTCTCGTTCGCCTCGGAGCCGGAGTTGCAGTAGTAGACGCGGCTCAGCCCCGGCATCTTGTCGATCAGCGCCTCGGCGAAGCGCGCGCCCGGGATCGTGCCGGCGGCGCCGGCGAAATAGTTGAGCTTGACGAGCTGGTCGCGCACCGCGTCGGCGATGCGCTCGCGCCCGTAGCCCACGTTGACCGTCCAGACCCCGCCCGAGACGGCGTCGAGGTGCTCCTTGCCGTTCTGGTCCCAGACCGACATGCCGCGCCCCTCGACGATGACGCGCGGCGCGCCGGTCTCGAAGGGCTTGTGCTGCACCAGATGGTGCCAGACATGCGCGCGGTCGGCCTCGATCACGCCGGTCAGGTCGTTGTCGTGGCGGTTGCCGTCCATGCGGACCTCCCTCTTGGCTGGCCGGGCGCGCCCGGCGGCTCCTGTTTTACGGGGATGCTAGCGGTTCGGCCCTGCCGTGGCGAGAGGTTTCGCCGCGCGGGGCGACGGCCCGGGCGCGCTGGCAGGGGCCGCCGCCGCTACGATCCCCGCCCCGTCCAGCGCGCCGCGCGCGCCCGCAGCGCAGCGCCGAGGATGGCGACGTCCACGCCCACCGCGACGAACTGCGCGCCGCAGGCGAGGTAGCGCTCGACCGCCGCCTCGTCGTCCGAGAGGATCCCCGGCGCCTTGCCCGCCGCGCGGATGCGGCCGAGCGCGTCCTCGATCGCCGCCTGCACCTCCGGCGCGTCGGGGCGGCCCGGGTAGCCCATGTCCGCCGAGAGATCCGCCGGCCCGATGAAGACGCCGTCCACCCCCGCGACGCCGAGGATCGCGTCGAGCGCGGCGAGCCCCGCGCGCGTCTCCACCTGCACGAGCAGGCAGATCTCGGCGTTCGCCGTGGTGGCGTAATCCGCGATCGCCCCGAAGCGCGACGCCCGCGCGAGCGCGGCGCCCATGCCGCGCATGCCCTCCGGCGGATAGCGCGTAGCGCGCACGAGAGCGCGCGCCGCCTCCGCCGACTCGACGAGCGGTATCAGCAGCGTCTGCGCGCCCGCGTCCAGCACCTGCTTGATCGCCCAGTCCTCGCCCATGGGCAGCCGCACCACCGGATGCGCCGGCAGCGGTTCGAGCACCTGAAGCTGCGCGGTGATCGAGGGCAGGTCGTTCGGCGCATGCTCCCCGTCGATCAGCAGCCAGTCGAAACCCGCGTGCCCCGCGACCTCCGCCGGGTAGGGATGGGCGAAGCCGAGCCAGCAACTGAAGAGGGTCTCGCCCCGGGCGAGGGCGGCCTTGAAGGCGTTCTGTGGTGCGGGCATCGGCTCAGACCTCCCGGGCCAGTTCGGTGATCACGTCGAAGGCCGTCTCGACGTCCTCGGCTGTCGTCTCGACGGCGCCCGCCTGAAAGCGGATCACCTGCCGGCCGTCCACCTTCGTCGGCGTGAGATAGATGCGCCCGTCGTCGTTGATCCGCTGCAACAGCGCCAGCGTGCGCGCGTCGGCGTCCTCTCCGGTCAGGCGGAAGGTGAAGAGCGAGAGCACCGGCTCGGTCACGATCTCGATGCCGGGCTCGGCACGGAGCCGCGCGCAGAGCGCCGCGCTCCAGCGCACGTGGTCGCGGATCATCGCGCGCAGGCCCGAAAGCCCCTCCGCCCGGATCAGCACCCAGAGCTTCAGCGCCCGGAACCGCCGGCCGAGGGGGATCGACCACTCGGAATAATCGACCACCCCGTCGGCGCCATGCGTCCTGAGGTACTCCGGCTGGATGGCGAGCGTGCGCGTCAGATCCTCCGGCGCCTTCAGGAAATGCGCCGCGCAGTCGAACTGCGCGCCGAGCCACTTGTGCGGGTTGAAAACGACCGAATCGGCCCGCTCCACCCCGGCCCAGAGATGCCGGAACTCCGGGCAGATCATCGCGCTCCCGGCCCAGGCGGCGTCGACATGGACGAGGAGTCCGTGACGCTCGGCCACCGCGCAGACCGCGGCGACGTCGTCCGAGGCGCCGGTGCCCGTCGCGCCCGTGCAGGCGACGACGCCGGCCGGCCGCAGCCCCGCGGCGGCGTCCCGCAGGATCGCGCGCTCCAGCGCTTCCGCGTCGAGGCCGCGGCGCGCGCCGCGCACGGGCAGCGTCACGAGGTTCTCGCGCCCGATCCCGGCGATCCAGGCCGCGCGCTCGACGGAGGAATGCGCCTCCCCCGAGCAATAGACCCGCACGGCGGGCTGCCCCGCGAGTCCCTGCGCGTTCCCCGCCCAGCCGAGCGCGCGCTCGCGCATGACCAGAAGCGCGGCGAGGGTCGCGGAACTCGCGCTGTCCTGAACGACGCCCCGGAACGCCGGCGGCAGGCCCGTCGCCTCCGCGAGCCACTCCATCATCCGCGTCTCCATCTCCGTCGCCGCCGGAGAGGTCTGCCAGAGCATGCACTGCGGCGCGAGCGCGGCCGTGATCCACTCCGCGAGCACCGAGGCCGGCGCGGCGTTGGCCGGGAAATAGGCGAAGAAGCGCGGATGCTGCCAATGGGTGATCCCCGGCATGACGATCCGCTCGAAATCCGCCCAGATGTCCTCCATCGCCTCGGCCGTCTCCGGCGGCCGCGCCGGCAGCGCCGCCCGCGTCGCGCCCGGCGCCAGCGGCGCCCGCACCGGCCGCTCGCGCAGCGTCCCGCGATAGTCCGCCGCCCACGCCGCGATCCGCCGGCCCCAGCCCTCGAACGTCTCCCAGTCCATCGCACCCTCCCTCGCTCACCCCGCCGTTCCCCTGGGACATCTTCGAAGTCAACATGGCGGCGCGGCCTTTCGGCCGCACGCTCTCTGGCACTTCGTGCGATCAGGGGGGGGGCGCTGCCCCCCTCGGCCCGGTCCGGGCCTCACCCCCCGGAGTATTTGACCCAAGGTGATGACAGGCAGAGGACCGCCCGGCCCATCATCTTGGCCCAAATACTCCGGGGGTGAATTGGCCGCAGGCCAAGAGGGGGCAGCGCCCCCTCCCGCGGCGCCGCGCCCGGCGCGGCGCCACTGGCCCACGCCGCGGATGCGTGGCACAAGGGCGCGCGACGCCAAGGGAGACCCGCGCATGAGTTTCGGCAAGGGCCATCATCTGCACCTCATCGACGGCTCGGCCTTCATCTTCCGCGCCTATCACGCGCTGCCGCCGCTCACGCGGCGCTCGGACGGCGCGCCGGTCGGCGCGGTCGCGGGCTTCTGCAACATGTTGCAGCGCTATATCGACGCGAACGAGGGGCCGGACGCGGCGACGCATCTGGCGGTGATCTTCGACAAGGGCAGCCACACCTTCCGCAACGATCTCTACGAGGCCTACAAGGCCAACCGCGAAGAGATGCCGGAGGAGTTGCGCCCGCAGATCCCGCTCACCCGGCGCGCGGTCGAGGCCTTCAACATCCCCTGCATCGAGCTCGAGGGCTTCGAGGCCGACGACATCATCGCGACGCTCGCGCGCGAGGCGCGCGAGGCGGGCGGGCGCGTGACGATCGTCAGCTCGGACAAGGACCTGATGCAGCTCGTCGGCGGCGGCGTCGAGATGTTCGACGCGATGAAGAACCGCCGCATCGACGTGGACGGCGTGCGCGAGAAGTTCGGCGTGGACCCCGCGCGCGTGGTGGACGTGCAGGCGCTCGCCGGCGACAGCGTGGACAACGTCCCCGGCGCGCCGGGGATCGGCGTCAAGACCGCGGCGCTCCTCGTCAACGAGTTCGGCGACATCGAGACGCTTCTGGCGCGCGCCGAGGAGATCAAGCAGCCCAAGCGCCGCCAGACGCTCGTCGATTACGCCGACCAGATCCGCCTGTCGAAGTCGCTGGTGCAGCTCGACGACGCCGTGGCGCTCGAGTTCGGGCCCGACGACCTCGAGCTGCGGGAGCCCGACGCGGAGACGCTTCTCGGGTTCCTGACGGAGATGGAGTTCCGCACGCTCACCCGCCGGATCGCGGACGCCCTCGGCGTCGAGCCGCCGGTGGTGCCGGAGGCGGCGCCGCAGGAGACGGAGGCGGACGCCGGGCCGGAGGCCCCGGCCGACGCGCCCTTCGATCCCGCGGCCTATCTTTGCATCCGCGACATGGCCACGCTCGCGGACTGGATCGCGCGCGCCCGGGCGCGGGGCCGGGTCGCCTTCGACACCGAGACCACGGGCCTCGACGAGATGCGCTGCGACCTCGTGGGCGTCTCGCTCGCGCTCGCCCCGGGCGAGGCGGCCTATGTCCCCCTCGCGCACAAGGCCGACGGGGCCGACGACCTCTTCGGGGGCGACGCGCTCGCCGAGGGGCAGATCCCGATGGAGGAGGCGCTCGCCGCGCTGCGCGATCTTCTCGAGGACGACGCGGTGCTCAAGATCGGGCAGAACGTGAAATACGACGCCAAGGTGCTCGCCCGCCTCGGCATCCGCGTGGCCCCGGTCGACGATACCCTGCTGATGTCCTACGCCATGTATTCGGGCCTGCATGGGCACGGCATGGACACGCTCGCGGAGCGCTATCTCGGCCACGCCTGCATCCCGATCAAGGAGCTCATCGGCTCGGGCAAGAGCCAGATCACCTTCGACCGGGTGCCGATCGACAAGGCCGTGCCCTACGCCGCCGAGGACGCGGACGTGACGCTGCGCCTCTGGGAGCGCTTCAAGCCGCAGCTCCACGCGGCGCATGTCACGCGCGTCTACGAGCGGATGGAGCGCCCGCTCGCGCCGGTGCTCGCGCGGATGGAGATGGCGGGCGTCAAGGTGGACCGCGACACGCTGAGCCGCATGTCGGGCGCCTTCGCGCAGAAGATGGCGGCGCTCGAGGCGGAGATCCACGACCTCGCCGGGGAGAGCTTCAACGTCGGCAGCCCCAAGCAGCTGGGCGAGATCCTCTTCGACCGGATGGGCCTGCCCGGCGGCAAGCGCGGCAAGACCGGCGCCTACGCCACGCCGGCCGACGTGCTGGAGGATCTGGCGACCGAGCACGAGCTGCCGCGCAAGGTGCTCGACTGGCGCGGAGTCTCGAAGCTCAAGAGCACCTACACCGACGCCCTGCAGGAGCACATCGACCCGGAGACGGGGCGCGTGCACACCTCCTTCGTGCAGTCGGGCGCGGCGACCGGGCGGCTCGCCTCCTCCGATCCGAACCTTCAGAACATCCCCATCCGCACCGAGGAGGGCCGGCGCATCCGCGAGGCCTTCGTCGCGGAGGAGGGCAAGGTGCTCGTCAGCCTCGACTACAGCCAGATCGAGCTTCGCATCCTCGCCCATGTCGCCGGGATCGAGCAGCTCGAGAGGGCCTTCCGCGAGGGTCAGGACATCCACGCGATGACCGCCTCGGAGATGTTCGACGTGCCTCTCGACGAGATGACGCCCGAGATCCGCCGCCGCGCCAAGGCGATTAACTTCGGCGTGATCTACGGCATCTCGGGCTTCGGCCTCGCCCGGCAGCTGCGAATCCCGCGCGGGGAGGCGCAGGGCTTCATCGACCGCTACTTCGAGCGCTTCCCGGGCATCCGCGCCTACATGGACGAGACGGTGGCCTTCGCCAAGGAGCACGGCCGCGTGGAGACGCTCTTCGGCCGGGTGATCCACACGCCGGAGATCGGCGCCCGCGGCCCGCGCGCGGGCTTCGCCAAGCGCGCGGCGATCAACGCCCCGATCCAGGGCACGGCGGCCGACATCATCCGCCGCGCCATGGTCCGCATGCCCGCGGCGATCGAGGGGCTGCCGGCCGAGATGCTTCTGCAGGTGCACGACGAACTGCTCTTCGAGGTGGAGGCGGGCGCCGAGGACGCGCTCATCGCCGCCGCCCGCGAGGTGATGGAGGGCGCGGCGGAGCCGGTGGTCAAGCTCTCGGTGCCGCTCGTGGCCGACGCGGGCACCGGCGCGAACTGGGCCGCGGCGCACTGAGGGCCGCGGCGCACTGAGGGCCGCGGAACGCGAGCGGCTCCGGCGGCGTTTCCGCCGGGCCGCGAAGGTGTGCGCCACCGGTGACGCGATCGCGGGCGAAAGCGCCGCGAACAGGCGCGCGCGGCGGCCGCGCCCGGCGCAGGGGTGAGCGCCGCACCGGCGCGACGAAAGGAAAGACACGCCATGGCCCGCGAGACCCGGAAGATCCTCTGCCCCGTCAATCTGCGCCACCTGAAGCTGCAGCAGGACGCCTACGAGGAGGCCTGCGAGATGGCGGTGCGCCGCGGCGCGGAGCTGATCGTGGCGACCGTCGCGCCCGAGATGGAGCGCAACCTGAACATCCGCGATTCCGTCGGCTACTGGAGCGGCGAGCTGCGCAAGTTCGTGCGCGACCACCCGCCCGGCCCGGTCGAGCCGCGCCTCGTCGTGCGCAAGGGCGCGGTGCACCGCCAGATCCTGAAGCTCGCCGCCGAGGAGGCGGTGGACGTCATCGTGATGGAGGCGGCGAACCCGCGGATCCAGGATTACCTGATCGGCACCACGGCGAGCCACATCGCCGCGCACGCCCCGTGCTCCGTCTATCTCGTGCGCACGCCCTGATCCATGTCGGGCGGGCCGCGCCTCCGCCCTGCCGGGCGTCGTCGCTGGATCGGCGCGCGGGCCGCTGTTAGGCCCGGGGCATGAGCGGGCACGGCCATCACCACCACCACCACGTCGACCCCGCCGCGGGCGACGCGCGCGTCGGCCTCGCGGTCGGCGCGAACCTCGCGCTGACGCTGGCGCAGGTCGTGGCGGGGGTGATCTCGGGCTCGCTCGCGCTCGTCGCGGACGCGATCCACAATCTCTCCGACGCGCTGTCGCTCGGCATCGCGCTCGCCGCGCGGCGCATCGGGCGGCGGCCGGCGGACGCGGCCATGACCTTCGGCTACGGCCGGGCGGAGGTGGTGGCGGCGCTCGTCAACTACACGACGCTCATCGTCATCGCGGTCTGGCTGCTGGCCGAGGGCGTCACGCGGCTCGTCGCGCCGGAGCCGGTGGCGGGCTGGATCGTCGTGATCGTGGCCGGCCTCGCGCTCGCGGTGGACGTGGCGACCGTGGCGCTCACCTGGGCGATGGCGAAATCCAGCGTGAACATCCGCGCGGCCTTCCTGCACAACCTGTCCGACGCGCTCGCCTCGGTCGGCGTGATCGTGGCGGGCGGCCTGATCCTCGCCTTCGGCTGGCACTGGATCGACGCGGCGGTGACGCTGGCCATCGCGGCCTACATCCTCTGGCAGTCGGCCCTCGGCCTTGTGCCCGTGGTGCGCATCCTCATGCTGGCGAGCCCCGAGGGCCTCGACACCGAGGAGGTTCTGGGCGCCATGCGCGGGGTCGCGGGCGTGGGCGACGTGCATCACCTGCATCTCTGGCGCATGCAGGAACACGAGGCCGCGCTCGAGGCGCATGTGGTGCTCGACGGCACGCGGCCCCCGCAGGAGGTGCGCCTCGCCCTGCGCGCCATGCTGGAGGACCGCTTCGGCCTCGCCCACAGCACGCTGGAACTCGAGACGCCGGAGACCGCCTGCGCCGAGCCGAGGGCGATCGGGCATCCGGTCTGAGCGCGCTCAGACCGGCGCGTCGGTGAGCGCGCGCACCACCCGCCGCGTCGCCGGCGCGAGCACCAGCACCAGCGGAAAGGCCACCGCCCAGCCGTTGAGCCAGCCCCAGAACCAGGCCTCGAGGAGCCCCGCCGAGAGCCCCTGCGTGCGCAGCACGGTCAGGCCGGTGATCAGCAGCGACATCATCCCCGAGAGCAGGAAGCTGAACAGGAGGTTGGCGTAACGGGCAGGTATCACGGCGTTTCTCCGGATCGTTTCACCCGGGGTCAGATAACCCCGACGCGGCGGCCCCCAAGTCATGCCCGCCTCCCGGTGCGCGCAACGCGCGGGGCATGGTCCGGGGCGGTCGCCCCGGCGCGGCGGCGAAGGACGAGAGGCGCGGAGAGCCGCCCTCCGGCGGCCCACCCCGCGCAGCGGCGGCGGCCCCGGCCCGCACCGTGACGTCAGCGCGGGGCCAAGCGGTTTGAAAACCGCTTGGCGCAAGGCGTTTCGAAACGCCTTGCGCTCACCCCTCGGGCAGCTCCGCCGCCGGGATGACGGGGAAGAACTCCCCCGAGGACCAGAGGCCGAACCAGAGCGCGCCGTCCACCTCCTCGCGCGTGCCGTGCTCGACGAGGCGGTAGAAACTCTTGCGGTCGATCAGCGCCTCCAGCCGGTCGCGCACGAGGACATAGGGCGACGGCTCGCCCGTCTCGGGGTCGCGCTCCACGCGGATCGGGTGATCCGGCCCCGCCACCGCGTGATCGCCGACGTGGGTGACGAAGGTCAGCACCTGATCGCGCCCGGCGCCCTCCGCCTCGAAGTCGACGGCCACGAAGGGCGCGTCGTCCACGGTTATCCCGACCTTCTCGACCGGCGTGACGAGGACGTATCTGTCGCCGTCCTTGCGCAGGATCGAGGAGAAGAGCTTCACCAGCTCGAAGCGCCCGATGGGCGTGCCGAGGTAGAACCACGTCCCGTCGCGCGCGATTCGCATGTCGAGATCGCCGCAGAAGGGCGGGTTCCAGCTGTGCACGGGCGGCGGCCCCTTGCCCGCTTTCGCGGCGCGCGCGGCGTCGGCGATGCTCTCGGCGGACGGGGTCACGGGATTTTGTGCGGACATGCTTTTTGCCTTCCTTCCGTCGCGCGATACTTGTCAGACTCGATATACGACGAAGGGAGGGCCTGTCATGGCCGAGGACGCCGATCTGGTCGCGGAGATCGAGGCGCTGGAAGGAAAGCTCGCCGAGGCGCGCGGCTCGATCACCCGGCGCTTCATCGGACAGGAGACGGTCGTGGACCTGACCCTTTCGGCGCTCCTGTGCGGCGGGCACGCGCTGCTGATCGGGCTGCCGGGCCTCGGCAAGACGCGGCTGGTGGAGACGCTGGCCACCGTCATGGGGCTCGACGGCAACCGCATCCAGTTCACGCCGGACCTGATGCCGGCCGATATCCTCGGCTCCGAGGTGCTGGAGACCGGCGCCGACGGCGCGCGGGCCTTCAAGTTCATTCCCGGCCCGATCTTCTGTCAGCTTCTCATGGCCGACGAGATCAACCGGGCGAGCCCGCGCACGCAGTCCGCGCTCCTGCAGGCCATGCAGGAGAAGCAGGTCACCGTCGCCGGCGAGGATCGCCCGCTGGCGAAGCCCTTCCACGTGCTCGCCACGCAGAACCCGATCGAGCAGGAGGGCACCTATCCGCTGCCCGAGGCGCAGCTCGACCGCTTCCTCGTGCAGATCGACGTCGAATACCCCGACCGTGAGACCGAGCGGGGCATCCTGCTCGCCACCACCGGCGCGGAGGAGGAGGAGGCGCACGCGGTCTTTTCCGCCGCCGATCTCATCGCCGCGCAGCGGCTGTTGCGGCGCATGCCCGTGGGCGAGAGCGTGGTGGAGGTGATCCTCGACCTCGTGCGCGCCTTCCGCCCCGACGACGAAACGGCGAGCGACCGCATCCGCGAAAGCGTCGCCTGGGGGCCGGGGCCGCGCGCGGCGCAGGCGCTGATGCTCACCGTGCGGGCGCGCGCGCTCCTGCAGGGGCGGCTCGCGCCCTCGGTGGAGGACGTCTTCGCCATGGCGCGGCCGGTGCTCAGCCACCGCATGGCGCTGCGCTTCGCCGCGCGGGCGCGCGGCGAGAGCCTCGGCGCGATCATCGACGAGACCTGCGAGGGGCTCGCCCGGCCCGGGGCCGCCGCGTGAGCGACGCGCTCGCCCTCCGCGCCCGCGCCGAGGCCGAGGCGGGGGCCCTGCCGCCGCTCCTCGCCCGGGCGGATCAGCTGGCGGGCACCGTGCTGCTGGGCAGTCACGGGCGCCGGCGCGCGGGCATGGGCGACGATTTTTGGCAGTACCGCCCGATGGTCGCGGGCGACACCGCGCGCATGGTGGACTGGCGCCGCTCGGCCCGCTCGGACGAGCGGTTCGTGCGCGAGCGCGAGTGGCAGGTGGCGCAATCCGTGCTGATGTGGGTCGATCAGGCGGCCTCGATGCGCTTCGCCTCCTCCCCCGACCTGCCGGAGAAGGCCGATCGCGCGCGGCTGCTGGCGCTCGCCGTCGCCGTGTTGCTCGTGCGCGGGGGCGAGCGCGTGGGCCTCACGGGGGGCGAGCTGCCGCCGCGCCGGGGGGAGGTGCAGCTCATGCGGCTGGCCGAGGCCTTCTCGCGCGAGGCGATCGAGGACTACGGCGCGCCCGAGGCGCGCGCGATGCTGCCGCAGTCGAGCGCGGTCTTCCTCTCGGACTTCCTCGGCGACCCGGCGCCGGTCGAGGCTGCGCTGGGCAAGGCTGCGGATCGCGGCGTGCGCGGCGTCATGCTGCAGGTGCTCGACCCGGCGGAGGAGGCGTTTCCCTTCCGCGGGCGCACCATCTTCGAGAGCGTGGGCCGCAGCCTCGCCCACGAGACGCTGAAGGCCGACGACCTGCGCGCGCGCTACCTCGAGCGGCTCGCGGAGCGGAAGGCGCATCTCGCCGCGCTCTGCGAGGCGACGGGCTGGCGGTATCAGTGCCACCACACCGACCAGTCCGCGCAATCAGCGCTGCTCTGGCTCTGGCAGGGGATGGACGGGGGCCCTGAATGACGCTCTTCGGCACGATCGGCTTCACCGCGCCCTGGCTGCTCGCGGCGCTCGCCGCGCTGCCGCTGCTGTGGCTGCTGCTGCGCGCGGTGCCGCCCGCGCCGATCCGCCGGCGCTTTCCGGGCGTGGCGCTCCTCCTGGGGCTCGCCGACGCCGAGCAGGTGAGCGACCGGACGCCCTGGTGGCTCATGCTTCTGCGGATGCTCGCCGTGGCGGCGGTGATCGTGGGGCTCGCCGGGCCGGTGCTGAACCCCGAGGAGGACGCGGCCGAGGCCGGGCGCGGCCCGCTCCTGATCCTCTCGGACGGCTCCTGGGGCGCGGCGGGCGACTGGTCCGCCAAGGAGGACGCGCTGGAGGCGGTCCTCGCCGAGGCGGGGCGCGCCGGGCGCACCGTCGCGCTCGCCCGGCTGACGACGCCCGGGGCGCCGGTCTTTCAGGCCGCCGACGCCTGGCGCGGGCGGCTCGCCGATCTCGCGCCGCAGCCCTGGACGCCGGACGGCGAGGACGTGGAGGCCTTCCTCGCCGAACTGGGGGACGGGGAGTTCGACACGCTCTGGCTCTCCGACGGTCTCGCACGCGAAAGCCGCGCGCGCCTTCTCGACGCGCTCGAGGCGCGTGGGCGCGTGCGCGTGATGCAGTCGGACGCCGCGGTCCTCGCGCTCGAGCCGCCGGTCTTCGAGGACGGCGCGATCGCGCTCACCGCCCGGCGCAGCGCGGGCGGCGCCCCGCGCGAGATCACCATCGCCGCGCACGGGCGCGACCCGGCGGGCGCGCCGCGGGTGCTCGCGCGCGCCACGGCCGATTTCGCCGCCGGCGGCACCACGGCCGAGACGGCGCTGTCGCTGCCCGCGGAGCTGCGCGCGCGGCTCACCTGGTTCGAGATCGAGGGCGTGCGCGGCGCGGGCGCCGTGGCGCTGCCGGACGATTCGCTGCGCCGCCGCGAGGTGGCGCTGATCGCGGGCCGCGAGGACCGCGAGGGGCTCGAGCTTCTCTCGCCGCTCTACTACCTCGAGAACGCGCTGGAGCCGACGGCGGAGCTTCTCGACGGCGCGCTCACCGACATCCTGCCCGCCAACCCGGACGCGATCGTGCTCGCCGACGTGGCCACGCTCGCGCCCGCGGCGCAGGAGAGCCTCACCGAGTGGATCGAGGGCGGTGGGCTCCTGTTGCGCTTCGCCGGCCCGCGCCTCGCGGCGAGCGACGTCAGCCGCGAGGAGGAAGCGACCCTGATGCCCGTGCGCCTGCGCGCCGGCGGGCGCACCGTGGGCGGCGCGATGAGCTGGGGCGAGCCCAAGGCGCTCGCGCCCTTCGGCGAGGAGAGCCCGTTCCACGGGCTCGACGTGCCGGACGACGTGACCGTCACCGCGCAGGTCATGGCGCAGCCCGACCCGGGCCTCTCGGAGCGAGTGATCGCGCAGCTCACCGACGGCACGCCGCTCGTGACGCGCAAGGCGCTCGGGCAGGGGCAGGTGGTGCTCTTCCACGTCACCGCCAACGCCGAGTGGTCGAGCCTGCCGCTCTCGGGGCTCTTCGTGCAGATGCTCGAACGCCTCGCCGTCTCCTCGGCCGTGGCGCAGCCCGAGCCCGGCGACCTCGAGGGCACGGTCTGGCAGCCGCAGCAGCTTCTCGACGGGTTCGGACGGCTCGCGGACGCGGGCACGCGGCCCGGCGTCCCGGGGCCCGAGCTCGTCTCCGCGCCGCTCGGCCCGGACCTGCGGCCGGGGCTCTACGCGGGGGAGGACCGCGCGCTCGCCCGCAACGTGGTGCAGGCCGACACCGAGCTTGCGCCCGCCGTCTGGCCCGAGCGCATCGCGGTCGAGGGGCTCGACCGCCCGCAGGAGACGCCGCTCGGCGGGGCCTTCCTGCTCGCCGCGCTGGCGCTGCTGCTCGCCGACGTGATCGCCTCGCTCGCGCTCTCGGGGCGGCTGCGCGGCGGCCCCGCGGGCGCGGCGGCGGCGGCGCTGCTGGCCGCGCTGGTGCTGGCGCCCGCGCCCGGCGCCGCGCAGGAGGACGCCGACGCGGACGCCTTCGCCCTCGCTGCGACGAAGGAAGTGGCGCTCGCCCATGTCGTCACCGGCGACCCGGAGGTCGACCGCATGGCGCGCGCCGGGCTGCGCGGGCTCTCCGAGACGCTCTTTTTCCGCACCTCCGTCGAGCCGGCCGAGCCCTTCTCGGTCGATCTCGAGACCGACGAGCTCGCCTTCTTCCCGCTCCTGTACTGGCCCGTCACGCCCGAACAGCCGACCCCCTCGGCCGAGGCCTACACCAAGCTCAACGAATACCTGCGCTCTGGCGGCATGATCCTCTTCGACACGCGCGACGCCGACGTGGCGGGCTTCGGCGCGTCCTCGCCCAACGGGCGCAAGCTGCAATCGCTCGCGCGGCCGCTCGACATTCCGCCGCTCGAGCCCGTGCCCGAGGATCACGTCCTGACCCGGACCTTCTACCTGTTGCAGGATTTCCCCGGCCGCCACGCGCGCCGCGACGTCTGGGTGGAGGCCGCGCCGGCGGACGCCGAGCGGATCGAGGGGATGCCCTTCCGCGATCTCAACGACAACGTCACGCCCGTGGTGATCGGCGGCAACGACTGGGCCGCGGCCTGGGCGGTGAACGAACAGGGCGATCCCCTCTACCCGGTAGGCAGCGGCTACGGCGGCGAGCGCCAGCGTGAACTCGCCTACCGCTTCGGGGTGAACCTCGTGATGCACGTGCTGACCGGCAACTACAAATCCGATCAGGTGCACGTCCCCGCCCTTCTCGACAGGCTCGGCCAATGACCGGAACGATCCTCTTCGACCCGCTGGTGCCGCTCTGGCTGCTCGGCGCGGGGGGCGCGGCGGCGCTCGCCGCCGTGGCGCTCGCGGCGTGGCGCGGGCTCTCGGGCTGGGCGCTCCGGGGGCTGGCGGGGCTCGTGATCCTCGCCGCGCTCGCGCAGCCCTCCTGGCAGCAGGAGGACCGCGCGCCGCTGTCCGACATCGTGCTTCTCGTGGACGACCGCACCGCCTCGCAGCGCCTCGCCGCGCGGGCGGAGACCACCGCCGAGGCCGCCGAGGCGCTGGCCCGCGAAATCGACGCGCGCCCCGGCACCGAGGTGCGCCGCGTCACGGTGCCCGACGCCGAGGGCGACGAGGGCACGCTCCTGATGACCGCCGTCTCGGAGGCGCTCGCGCGCGAGCCGCAGGGCCGCGTCGCGGGGGTGATCCTGCTGTCCGACGGGCGGCTGCACGATCTTGAGCGGCTGCCGGATCTGCCCGCGCCGATGCATCTGCTGCTGACCGGGCGGGAGAGCGACTGGGACCGCCGGCTCGTCGTGAAGAACGCCCCCGCCTTCGCCATCCTCGGCGAGGAGATCGAGCTCACGCTGCGCGTCGAGGACGAGGGCGCCGCGCCCGAGGGCGCGCGCACCGCGCCGCTCGACATCTCCGTGGACGGGGCGGAGCCCGAGCGCTTCGAGGTGCCGATCGGGCGCGACGTGACCCTGCCGGTGACGCTGCCGCACGCCGGGCGCAACGTGATCCGCTTCTCGGTGCCCGAGGCCGAGGGCGAGCTCACGGACCGCAACAACGCCGCGCTGGTGCAGATCAACGGCGTGCGCGACCGGCTGCGCGTGCTCCTCGTGTCGGGCGAGCCGCACGCCGGCACGCGGACCTGGCGCAACCTGCTGAAGTCCGACAGCTCGGTGGACCTCGTGCATTTCACCATCCTGCGCCCGCCCGAGAAGCAGGACGGCGTGCCGGTCTCGGAGCTGTCGCTGATCGCCTTCCCGACGCGGGAGCTCTTCCTCGAGAAGGTGGAGGATTTCGACCTCATCATCTTCGACCGCTACAAGCGGCGCGGCATCCTGCCCTCGATCTACCTCGACAACGTGGCGAACTACGTCCGCGAGGGCGGCGCGGTGCTCGTCGCCGCCGGGCCGGATTTCGCGAGCGCCGACAGCCTCTACCGCTCGCCGCTCTCGGCGGTGATCCCCGCCGCGCCCACCGCCCGCGTGGTGGAGGAGGGCTACCGCCCCGAGGTGAGCGATCTGGGCCGGCGCCACCCCGTGACGGCCGGCCTGCCCGATGCGGGCGACTGGGGCCGCTGGATGCGCCAGATCGACGTCACGCCCGAGGCCGGCGACGTGGTGATGGAGGGCGCGGAGGACCGCCCGCTTCTCGTGCTCGACCGGGTCGGGGAGGGGCGGATCGCGCTGATGGCGTCGGACCACGCCTGGCTCTGGAACCGCGGCTACGAGGGCGGCGGCCCGCAGCTCGAACTGCTGCGCCGGCTCGCGCACTGGATGATGAAGGAGCCCGAGCTCGAGGAGGAGGCGCTGACCGCCGAGGCGACGGGCCGGCGCATGCGCATCACGCGCCGCACCCTCGCCGAGGAGGCCGGCCCCGTCACGGTCACCACCCCCTCGGGCGAGGAGGTCACCCTGCCGCTGGACGAGGTGGCGCCCGGCCGCTTCGAGGCGCTCTACGAGGGCCCCGAGATCGGGCTCTACCGCCTCGAGCAGGGCGAGGAGGAAGCCGTGATCGGCCTCGGCCCCGCCGCGCCGCGGGAGTTCGTGCAGACCATCGCGAGCGGCGCGGCGCTGGAGCCGGCGATCGAGGCGGTGAACGGCGGCATCCTGCGGCTCGAGGCGGGGCTGCCCGCGCTGCGCACCGTCCGCGAGGGCCGGCCGGCGGCCGGGCGCGGCTGGATCGGCATCACGCCGCGCGACGCCTACGAGACGCTGAGCGTGCGCCAGACGCCGCTCCTGCCGGCCTGGGCGGTGCTCCTCGTGGCCTCGGCACTGATCCTCGGTGCGTGGCTGCGCGAGGGGCGGCGCTGAGGGTCGCTCCTCCGCCCCTCGCGGGGCGTCCTCGCTGACGCCCGCGACGAGCGCCCGCGCGGGCGCGACGGAGCGCGCTTCGTCGGGCGGCAGGGGCGGGCGCGCACCGCTCCGGCCGGGGCCGGGAGCGCTTCGGTCCGGACCCGCGCGGCGCTCTCCGGGGCCGGATGAGGGGCTGTCTCTCGCCATGCGGCCGCCCCTCGCCATGCGGCCGCCGCGGCGCCTGCGCGCCGCGCCGCTCGCCCGAGGGAGCTAGGCCCCGCCGGCTCTCGGCTACATCGTCCCGGCCCGCGTGCGCGGCGCGGCGCGTGACCCGGACACGCCGGTCATCGCCCCCGCTGGCCTCCGTGCCGACGCGGGGCGGGCGGCGCGCGGCGGTCAGCGGGGGCATGGCCGATCGGCGCCGCCTGTCGCGGGCGGGCTCGCCCCGGGATCGCCGCTGCCGCGCGGCGCGCGCGGCTTGCCACACCCCTCTGCGAAGACTACTCCTTGTCCCGAGGAGGACGCCCCATGGACATGCCCGCCCCGGATCCCGCGATCCTCGGCCGCAAGGCCGAGCTCGTCGCCCGCCTGGCCGAATTCCTGCCCGAGCGGGCGGTGATCCACGACCCGGCCGAGACGCGGGCCTACGAGTGCGACGCGCTCACCGCCTACAGCTGCCCGCCGCTCGCCGTGGTGCTGCCGGGCTCGACGGAGGAGGTGAGCCGCGTCCTTGCGCTCTGCCACGCGATGGGCGTGCCGGTGGTGCCGCGCGGCGCGGGGACGAGCCTCGCGGGCGGCGCGCTGCCCACGGCCGACAGCGTGATCCTCGGCGTGGCGCGCATGACCGAGGTGCTCGAGACCTCGCTCGAGGATCGGATGATCCGCGTTCAGACCGGGCGCACCAACCTCTCGGTCACCGGCGCGGTGGAGGAGGAGGGCTTCTTCTACGCGCCTGACCCGTCGAGCCAGCTCGCCTGCGCGATCGCGGGCAACATCGCCATGAACTCGGGCGGCGCGCATTGCCTGAAATACGGCGTGACGACGAACAACCTGCTCGGCGCGACGGTGGTGCTGATGGACGGCACGGTGGTCGAGCTCGGCGGCGCGCACATGGACGCGGGTGGGCTGGACCTCCTCGGCCTCGTCTGCGGCTCCGAGGGCCAGCTCGGCGTGGTGACCGAGGCGACGCTGCGCATCCTGCCGAAGCCCGAGGGCGCGCGGCCGGTGCTGATGGGCTTTTCCTCTTCCGAGGTGGCCGGCGCCTGCGTCGCCGACATCATCCGCGCCGGCGTTCTGCCCGTGGCGATCGAGTTCATGGACCGCCCCTGCATCGAGGCGACGGAGGCCTTCGCGCAGGCGGGCTACCCGGACTGCGAGGCGCTGCTGATCGTCGAGGTGGAGGGCGTGGAGGCCGAGATCGACCACCAGCTCGGCCTGATCACGCAGATCGCCCGGCGCCACGACCCGGTCGAGGTGCGCGAGGCCGCCGACGAGGACGAGGCCGCGCGCATCTGGAAGGGGCGGAAATCGGCCTTCGGCGCGATGGGGCAGATGGGCGACTACATCTGCCTCGACGGGACGATCCCGGTCTCGGAACTGCCCGGGGTGCTCGGCCGCATCGGCGATCTCTCGGCCGAGTTCGGGCTGCGCGTCGCCAACGTCTTCCACGCGGGCGACGGCAACATGCATCCTCTGATCCTCTTCGACGCGAACGCGCCCGGTCAGCTGGAGACCGCCGAGGCGCTCGGCGCGGAGATCCTGAAGGCCTGCGTCGCGGCCGGCGGCTGCCTCACGGGGGAGCACGGCGTGGGCGTCGAGAAGCGCGACCTGATGGACCACCAGTTCGCGCCCGCCGATCTCGCCGCGCAGATGGAGGTGAAGGACGTCTTCGATCCGGCGTGGCTCCTGAACCCCGCGAAGGTCTTTCCGCTCGCGGCCTCCGAGGCCCGGCGCGGCGCGCGGCTCGCCGCGGAGTAGAGGGGGCTGTCTGCCCCCTCTGGCGCGCGCGGGGCGCGCGTGCCATTCACCCCCGAGGATATTTGTCCCAAGAAGAAGACATGATCGCACCGACGTCGGAAGAGGAAATGGCCGCGGCCGTGGCGGCGGCGACGGTGCCGGTGTCGGTGATCGGCGGCGGCACGAGCGGCGCGGCGGGCCGCGGGACGGCGCTGTCGACGGCCGGGCTTTCGGGCGTGCGGCTGCACGAGCCGGGGGCGCTGACGCTCGTCGCCGGGGCCGGGACGCCGCTGGCCGAGGTCGAGGCGCGGCTCGCGCGGGAGGGCCAGCGCCTCGCCTTCGAGCCGATGGATCACCGCGGGCTTCTGGGGACCGAGGGGGCGCCGACGCTCGGCGGCGTGATGGCCGGCAACGTGAGCGGGCCGCGGCGCGTGGCGGCGGGCGCGGCGCGGGATTTCGCGCTGGGCCTGCGCTTCGTGGACGGGACGGGGCGCGTGGTGGCCAACGGCGGGCGGGTGATGAAGAACGTCACCGGCTACGACCTCGTCCGGCTGCTCTGCGGGAGCCGCGGCCGGCTCGGCGTGATCACGGAGGTCGCGCTCAAGGTGCTGCCCGCGCCCGAGACGCAGGGCATGCTGGTGCTGGAGGGGCTGGACGTCGAGCGCGCGGTCGCGGCGATGGCGGCGGCGCTCGGCTCGCCCTACGAGGTGACGGGGGCGGCGCACGACCCGGAGCAGGGGCGCACGTGGCTCCGGATCGAGGGCTTCGCGGCGCAGGTGGACTATCGGCTGGAGCGGCTGGCGGCGGCGCTGGCGGACTTCGGCCCGGCGGAGGTGGTGCGCGACGCCGACGCGGTGGCCGGTGTCTGGGCCGGGGTGCGCGACGTCGCCGCCTTCCACGGCGCGCCGGGCGCGGTCTGGCGCGTGCATTGCCGCCCGAGCGCGGCGCCGGCGCTCGTGGCGCGCGCCGGGGCGGAGGCGGCGCTGCTCGACTGGGGCGGCGGGTTGATCTGGCTGCGGGTGGCCGAGGGCGCCGACCTGCGCGCCCGGCTGGGCGCCTTCGACGGCCATGCGACGCGGGTGCGCGGGACCGGGCCGGAGCCTGCCGCGCCGCCTGAGGCGCCGGGCGTCGCGGCGCTCACCGAGGGGCTGCGCCGCCGCTTCGACCCGCGCGGCATCTTCGACACGGAGGGCTGAGCGTGCAGACCAATTTCACCGCCGATCAGCTGACCGACCCGGATTTCGCGCGCTCCAACGAGGTGCTGCGCGCCTGCGTGCACTGTGGCTTCTGCACGGCGACCTGCCCGACCTACCAGGTGCTCGGCGACGAGCTCGATTCGCCGCGCGGGCGCATCTACCTGATGAAGGACATGCTGGAGCAGGAGCGGGTGCCGGACGACAAGACGGTGCTGCACATCGACCGGTGCCTGTCGTGCCTCGCCTGCATGACGACCTGCCCCTCCGGCGTGCATTACATGCATCTCGTCGATCACGGGCGCGCCTATATCGAGGAGCACTACCGCCGGCCGTGGCGCGACCGGGCGCTGCGCTGGCTGCTGGCGAAGGTGCTGCCCCATCCCGGGCGCTTCCGCCTCGCGCTCGTGGGGGCGAAGCTCGGGCGGCCGTTCCGGCGGCTGGTGCCGGATGCGCGGCTGCGCGCGATGCTCGACATGGCGCCGAAGCGCATCCCGCCGGTCAGCCGCAACGACGATCCGCAGGTCTTCCCGGCCGAAGGGGCGCGGCGGATGCGCGTCGCGCTGATGACCGGTTGCGCGCAGCGTGCGCTCAACACCGACATCAACGACGCGACGATCCGCGTGCTCACCCGCCTCGGCGCCGAGGTGGTGGTGGCCGAGGGCGCGGGCTGCTGCGGCGCGCTCACCCATCACATGGGCCAGACGGACGAGAGCCACGCGAGCGCCGCGGCCAACATCCGCGCCTGGATGCGGGAGAAGCGCGGCGCGGGCCTCGACGCCGTGGTGATCAACACGAGCGGCTGCGGCACCACCGTGAAGGACTATGGCCACATGTTCCGCGAGGATCCGCTGGCCGCCGACGCGGCGGAGGTGAGCGCCATGGCCCGCGACGTGAGCGAGGTCCTGAAGGAGCTCGCGCCGGCGGCCGACGCGCCCGAGCCGCTGCGCGTCGCCTATCACGCGGCCTGTTCGCTCCAGCACGGCCAGCAGATCAAGGGCGGGCCCAAGACCCTTTTGAAGAAGGCTGGGTTCGAGGTGGTGGAGCCGGCCGACAGCCATCTCTGCTGCGGCTCGGCGGGCACCTACAACCTGATGCAGCCGGAGATCTCGGCCGAGCTCAAGGCTCGGAAGGTCGAGACGCTGGAGGCGAAGGCGCCGCAGGTGATCGCCACGGGCAACATCGGCTGCATGATGCAGATCGGCGGCGGCACGGAGGTGCCGGTCGTGCACACCGTCGAACTGATCGACTGGGCCACCGGCGGGCCGAAGCCGCCCGCGCTCGCCACGCCGGCGCCCTGATTTCGCCCGACGGCCCGGTTATCCGCCGGGCCGCGGGACCAGAGGGAAGAGGACACCGATGCGCCTGATCGCCGCCGTCGCGCTCGCGCTCGTCACGGCCGCCGCCGCGCTCGCCGAGAGCCGGCTCGAGACGCTCGACACCGGCGAGAAGAGCCGCGGCTGGGAGGCGGTCGGCCGGCTCGACATGGGCGGCACCGGCTTCTGCACCGGCGCGCTGATCGCGCCGGACCTCGTGCTGACGGCGGCGCATTGCCTCTACGACAAGACCAGCGGCGCACGCCACGACCTCGGCGCGATCACCTTCCTCGCGGGGTGGCGCCACGGCCGGGCGGAGGCCTACCGCGCGGTGCGCCGCGCCGTCGCGCATCCGGACTACGTCTTCCAGAGCGAGACGGGGCCGCTGCGCGTGAAGAACGACGTGGCGCTCCTGGAACTCGCGCGCCCGATCCGCAACACGACCGTGATCCCCTTCGCCACGGGGCGCCGGCCGGGTCCCGGCGCGCGGATCGGCGTCGTCTCCTACGCGCGCGACCGCGCGGAGGCCCCCGCGATGCAGGAAGTCTGCGCCGTCGAGGCGGAACAGTCCGGCGTGCTGGTGATGGACTGCGAGGTGGATTTCGGCGCCTCCGGCGCGCCGGTCTTCAGCTTCGGCCCCGAGGGGCGGCGCATCGTCTCGGTGGTCAGCGCCAAGGCGGAAATGGCCGGCCGCAAGGTCGCGCTCGGCACCGCGCTCGAGGGGCCGCTCGCCCTCCTTCAGGCCGAGCTCGCCGCCGGGCGCGGCCACGGGATGGAGGAGAGCGCGCCCCGCGTCCGCCGCCTCGGCGCGGGCGAGCGGTCGGACGACCTCGGCGCGAAATTCGTCACGCCGGAGTGAGCGCGCCGCCGTCTTGAAAGGCGGCGCAGCGGTTCCCAGATCGACGTCGGTCGCGGGGCGCCGCCACGGGCCCCGCGGCCACGCATCGCCCGTCCCATGGGGGAGGGCGCGACCAGGTATCGCTCAAAGGAGGATGACCATGCGTAGCTACGATCTCGCACCGCTTTACCGCGCCACCGTCGGCTTCGACCGGTTCGCCGACATGATGGACCGGGTGCTGGCCAGCGACGTGAGCCAGCCGACCTATCCGCCCTACAACATCGAGAAGACCGACGAGAACGCCTACCGCATCTCGATCGCGGTGGCCGGCTTCGCCGCCGACGACCTGTCGGTCGAGGTCAAGGAGAACCAGCTCGTCGTCTCGGCGCGCAAGGCCGAGGAGGACGAGGGCCGCACCTACCTGCACCGCGGCATCGCCACCCGCGCCTTCGAGCGGCGCTTCCACCTCGCCGACCACGTGCGCGTGACCGGGGCGAGCCACGCCGACGGGATGCTCCACATCGACCTCGAGCGCGAGATCCCCGAGGCGCTGAAGCCGCGCCGCATCGCGATCACCAAGGCCGAGGACGCCGGCACCGAGACCGACGTGGTCGACGCGAAGACCGTGAACTGATCGGCCGCCGCCGGCGCGGCACCGGGCACCCTCCCCGCGCGGGGAGGGTGTTTTCATGCGATCAGCCGGCGAAGACGCGCGAGGGGTGCAGCTCGCCCCCCTTGTAGCGCCCGACGGCGATGGCGCGGCCCTCGGCCTCGGCCCAGCACTCCTCGCCGTATTCGAGGCCCTGCGCGATCACGGTCGCCGGGTTGCCGTTGCGCAGGCGGCCGACGCTCTCGGCCGGGGCGCGCACCTTGGGCAGCTCGCCGAGCCCCGCCTCGAGCGGCAGGAGCGTCGCGTCGAGCTCCGGCGTGCCCCTGAGCGCCTCGACCTCCGCGAGCGTGACGGCCTCCCCGGTGGTGAAGGGCCCCGACCAGGTGCGGCGCAGCTCCGTGACGTGGCCGAGACAGCCCAGCGCCTCGCCCAGATCGCGCGCCACGGCGCGCACGTAGCCGCCCTTGCCGCAGACCATCTCGAGGACGGCGTGATCCGCGTCGGGCCGGTCGAGCAGGACGAGCGACTCGACCCAGAGCGGCCGCGCCGCGAGCTCTGTCGCCTCGCCCTTCCGCGCGAGCGCATAGGCCCGCGCGCCGTCCACGCGCACCGCGGAATAGGCCGGCGGCACCTGCATGATCTCGCCGACGAAACCGTGCAGCGCCTCCTTCACGTCCGCGTCGGAGGGGCGCTCGTCGTGCTCGGCGGTCACCCGGCCCTCGGCGTCGTCGGTCTCGGTCGCCTGCCCGAACCGCACGGTGAAGACATAGGCCTTCAGCGCGTCGGTCACGTAGGGCACCGTCTTGGTCGCCTCGCCCAGCGCCACGGCGAGCACCCCCGTCGCCGCCGGGTCGAGCGTGCCGGCGTGCCCGGCCTTCTTCGCGTCGAACGCGCGGCGCACCATGTTGACCACATCGGTCGAGCCCGTGCCCGCGGGCTTGTCCACCACCAGCCAGCCGGAAATGTCGCGCCCCTTGCGCCGCCGTGCCATGCCTCGCCTCGTCGCTGCCTCCGGAAAGGTCGTGGCAGGTAAAGCCTCCCGCCGCGCCCGTCAATCCACGGCTGGACAGGCGCGCGGCCGGCCCCTATCCCCACGGCCCATGTCCGAGGACTACGCGCCCCCCCAGGAGCCGCTGGCGATCCTGCACGCCGACCACGAGATCGTCGTGGTCGACAAGCCCGCGGGCCTCCTCTCCGTGCCGGGCCGCGGCGCGCATCTCGCCGACTGCCTGCTCGCCCGGGTGCAGGCGGCCTTCCCCGAGGCGCTGCTGGTGCACCGGCTGGACCGCGACACCTCGGGCGTCATGGTCTTCGCGCTGACGCGGCCTGCGCAGCGCAACCTCGGGCTCCAGTTCGAGCGCCGCAAGGTGAAGAAGACCTACGTCGCCCGCGTCGCCGGGACGCTCGGCGAGGACCGCGGCGAGGTCGCGCTGCCGCTGATCGTCGACTGGCCCAACCGCCCGAAACAGAAGGTCTGCCCCGAGACCGGAAAGCCCGCGCTGACCCGCTGGCGCGTGCAGCGCCGGGGCGCCGAGGAGACGCGGGTCAAGCTGATGCCCGAGACCGGGCGCAGCCACCAGCTCCGCGTGCACATGGCCGAGATCGGCCACCCCATCCTCGGCGATCCCTTCTACGCGGAGGGCACCGCGCGGGATCACCCGCGCATGATGCTTCACTCCGAGGAGCTGCGCCTGCACCACCCGGACGGCGGCGCGGGCACGAGTTTCCGCGCGCCGCCGCCCTTCTGAGGCGCGCGGCGGCCGCGGCGGAGGGGGCGCTGCCCCCTCTTGGCCTTCGGCCAATTCACCCCCGGGATATTTGCGCCAAGATGATGGGCCGGGCGATCCTCTGCCTGTCATCACCTTGGATCAAATACTCCAGGGGGTGAGGCCCGGACCGGGCCGAGGGGGGCAGCGCCCCCCTGATCGCACGAAGTGCCAGAGAGCGTGCGGCCGACAGGCCGCGCCGCATGGTCAGTGGAGGCGGGCTTGCGTGACGTGGCGCGCGGCGCGATGCTTGGATGCGTATGGCGGGAGGATGGAGATGACGTCACCGGATCTCGCGCGGGTTGTCGCGCAGGGCGCGGGGCGCGCGCCGGCGGATCTCGTGCTGCGCGGGGGGCGGGTTCTGGACGTCGTGACCGGCGCGCTGCTCGAGGGGGATGTCGCGATCTGCGGCGACCGGATCGTGGGCACCTGCGCCGACTACGAGGGGCGCGTGGTCGAGGATGTCTCCGGGCTCGTGCTCGTGCCGGGCTTCATCGACGCGCATCTTCACGTCGAGAGCTCCATGGTCACGCCCTTCGAGTTCGACCGGTGCGTGACGCCGCGCGGGGTCACGACGGCGATCTGCGATCCGCACGAGATCGCCAACGTCGCCGGGCGCGAGGGCCTCCGCTATTTCCTCGAGGCGGCGGAGCGGACGGTCACGGACCTGCGCGTGAACCTGTCCTCCTGCGTGCCGGCGACGGCGATGGAGACCTCGGGCGCGCGGCTGGAGGCGGGCGATCTGGCCGGGTTCATGGATCATCCGAAGGTCATCGGGCTCGCCGAGATGATGAACTATCCCGGCGTCGTCGCGGGCGATCCCGGCGTGCTCGCCAAGCTGGAGCTCTTCCGCGGCCGGCACGTGGACGGGCATGCGCCGCTTCTCTCGGGGCGTGACCTGAACGCTTATATCGCCGCCGGCATCCGCACCGAGCACGAGGCCACCACGGCGGCGGAGGCGCGGGAGAAGCTCGCCAAGGGGATGCGCGTGCTGATCCGGGAGGGCTCGGTTTCCAAGGATCTCGCCGCGCTCCTGCCGCTTCTGACCGAGCGGCTGGCGCCCTGGCTCGCCTTCTGCACCGACGATCGCAATCCGCTCGACATCGCGGAGGAGGGGCATCTCGATCACATGATCCGCACGGCGATCGCGGGGGGCGCGCCGCCGCTCGCGGTCTATCGCGCCGCCTCGCTCTCGGCGGCGGAGGCCTTCGGGCTGACGGATCGCGGGCAGATCGCGCCGGGCAAGCGCGCGGACATCGTGGCGCTCTCCTCGCTCGAGGAGTGCCGGGCGGCGCGCGTCTGGTGCGGGGGCGTGGAGGCGACCGAGGCCGCCTTCGCCGCGCGGGGCACGCTCGCGCCGGTGGCGCGCGACAGCGTCCGCGCGCCGCGGGTGACGGCGGAGCGGTTCCGCTGCGAGGGCTCGGATGCTGCGACGCCGGTGATCGGCGTGCGCGCGGGTACGATCCTGACGGAGCATCTGACCGAGGCGATCGCGCCGGACGGGGGCGACAAGCGCCCCGATCCGGCGCGCGATCTCGCGCGGATCGCGGTGGTGGAGCGCCACGGGATCAACGGCAATGTCGCGACCGGAGTCGTGCGTGGCTTCGGCATCGGGCGCGGCGCGATCGCGGCGACCGTCGCGCATGACCACCACAACATCGTCTGCGTCGGCGTCGATTACGCCGACATGGCCGTCGCGGTGAACCGTCTGTCCGAGATCGAGGGCGGCTTCGTCGTGGCCGAGGCCGGGGCGGTCACGGCGGAGCTCGCGCTGGAGATCGGCGGCCTGATGAGCCTCGCGCCCTTCGAGGCGGTGCACGCCCGGCTCGTGGAGCTGCGGGCGGCGGCGAAGGCGCTCGGCGTGACGCTGGAGGAGCCCTTCCTGCAGCTCGCCTTCGTGGCGCTGCCGGTGATCCCGCATCTGAAGATCACCGATCACGGGCTGGTGGACGTGGACCGCTTCGCGGTGATCAGCGCAGGGTGACGGCGGTCTCCAGCCGCGCGATCTCCGCGCCGTCGCGGGTGAGGGTGACCGTCCCGCGGTAGCGGCCCGCGGGCCAGCCGGCGGCGGGGCGGCGCGTGCCGGCGGCGCGGAAGAGTTGCGCGCGGGCGCGCTCGATCCGGGCGGTGTGATCGATCACCTCGCCCTGCGGGCCCTCGATGCGCAGCGCGACGACGTCGCCGGCCCGCGCGCCGAAGGCGAAACCGTAGAGCACGAGCGCCCCCGCGTCGCGCGGCAGCGCGTCCCGCGCGGCGGTCCCGGCCTTGACGGCGGCGTAATCGGGCACGTCCGGCGCGAAGCCCGCATCGAGCAGGCCGCCGGGCCGGTAGGGCGGCGGCGCGGCCCAGAGCGCGTCTTCCGCCGCCGCGCCGCAGCGCGTGTCGCCGGAGGGGGCGAAGGGATCGACGGGCGCGCCGTCGCGGCGCACGATGAACTCCACATGCGGGAACTCCGTGCGGCCGCTGAGCCCGACCGCCCCGAGGCGGTCGCCGCGGGCCACGCGGTCGCCGGGGGCGACGGCGATGGAGCCGCGGGCGAGGTGGCAGTACTGCGTTTCCCAGCCGTCGCCGTGGCGGAGGGCCACGCCGTTGCCGCAGCCGCGCCCCTCGAGCGCGGCGGCGTCGGTCTCGGACGCGAGGCGGTCGGGCATCCCGTCGCGCACGGCGCGCACGGTGCCCGGCGCGGCGGCGGTGACCGGGACGCGGGCGGCGAGATCGGCGCGCGTGGGCAGGGCGAAATCGGTGCCGGTGTGGCCGTCGTAGGAGAGCGGGCCGCAGGCGTAATCCTCGGCGGCGGGGCCGGGATCGTGATCGACGTATTGCTGGATGTAACAGCCCATCCCCTCCGGACAGTCGAGGGGGAGGGAGACCTGCGGCGCCCCCGCGGCCGGCAGGGCCGCGGGGGCGAGACAGAGGGCGAGCGCGAGCGCCCGCCGGCGCATCAGTCGGCCGTCAGGAGCGGCGGCTTCTTCGACGAGAGGCGCGGCTTCGGCGTGCTCTCGATCTGCAGGTCAAGCTCGCCGTCCTTCACGGCGACGCGGACCACCCCGCCCTTGGCGAGCTTGCCGAAGAGCAGCTCCTCGGCGAGCGGCTTCTTGATGTTCTCCTGGATCACGCGGCCGAGCGGGCGGGCGCCCATCTTGTCGTCGTAGCCCCGTTCGGCGAGCCACTCGGCGGCCGATTCGGTGAGCTCGATGGTGACGTTGCGATCCATGAGCTGCGCCTCGAGCTGGAGCACGAACTTCTCGACCACCTGCAGGATGACCTCCTTCGGCAGGGCGCCAAAGCTGATCACCGCGTCGAGGCGGTTGCGGAACTCCGGCGTGAAGGTCCGCTCGATCGCGGCCTGATCCTCGCCCTCGCGGCGGTCGCGGCCGAAGCCGACGGCGGCCTGCGCCTGTTCGATGGCGCCGGCGTTGGAGGTCATGATCAGGATCACGTTGCGGAAGTCCACCTGACGGCCGTTGTGATCGGTGAGCGTGCCGTGGTCCATCACCTGCAGGAGGACGTTGAAGACGTCCGGGTGCGCCTTCTCGATCTCGTCGAGCAGGAGCACGCAGTGCGGGTGCTGGTCCACGCCGTCGGTCAGGAGCCCGCCCTGATCGAAGCCGACGTAGCCCGGCGGCGCGCCGATCAGGCGCGAGACGGCGTGCTTCTCCATGTACTCCGACATGTCGAAGCGCAGGAGCTCCACCCCGAGGGTGTCGGCGAGCTGCTTGGCCACCTCGGTCTTGCCGACGCCGGTGGGGCCGGCGAAGAGGTAGTTGCCGATCGGCTTGTCGGGCTCGCGCAGCCCCGCGCGGGCGAGCTTGATCGAGCTCGAGAGCGCCTCGATCGCGGTGTCCTGCCCGAAGACCACGCGCTTGAGCGTGCCCTCGAGATCCTTGAGCACCTCGGCGTCGTCCTTGGAGACGTTCTTGGGCGGGATGCGCGCGATCTTGGCGACGACGCCCTCGATCTCCTTCTGGCCGATGGTCTTGCGCCGCTTCGATTCGGCCACGAGGTGCTGCGCCGCGCCGGCCTCGTCGATGACGTCGATCGCCTTGTCGGGAAGCTTCCGGTCGGTGATGTAGCGCGCGCTGAGCTCCACCGCCGTCTTGATCGCGTCGGTGGTGTATTTCACCGCGTGGTGCTTCTCGAAGTAGGGCTTGAGGCCCTTCAGGATCTTCACCGCGTCGTCGACGGTCGGCTCGGTCACGTCGATCTTCTGGAAGCGGCGGCTGAGCGCGCGGTCCTTCTCGAAGTGCTGGCGGAACTCTTTGTAGGTGGTGGAGCCCATGGTGCGCAGCTTGCCGCCCTGCAGCGCGGGCTTCAGCAGGTTGGAGGCGTCCATCGCGCCGCCCGAGGTGGCGCCGGCGCCGATCACGGTGTGGATCTCGTCGATGAAGAGGACGCCGTCCTGATGCTCCTCGAGCTCCTGGACGACGGCCTTCAGCCGCTCCTCGAAGTCGCCGCGGTAGCGCGTGCCGGCGAGCAGGGCGCCCATGTCGAGCGCGTAGATCGTCGTGCCCTTGAGCACCTCGGGCGTCTCGCCCTTGACGATCTTGCGCGCGAGCCCCTCGGCGATGGCGGTCTTGCCGACGCCGGGATCGCCCACGAGCAGCGGGTTGTTCTTGCGCCGGCGGCAGAGCACCTGGATGCAGCGCTCGACCTCGGTGTCGCGGCCGATCAGCGGGTCCACGTCGCCCTCGCGCGCCTTGGCGTTGAGGTCGACGCAGTACTTGCCGAGGGCCGATTCCTTCTGATCGGCGGGCTCGGAGGCGGCCTGCGCCTCCTCCTCCTGCTGTTCGCTGGCGCCGGTGACCGGGCGGCTCTCGCCGTAGGCCGGGTTCTTGGCGACGCCGTGCGCGATGAAGTTCACCGCGTCGTAGCGCGTCATGTCCTGTTCCTGCAGGAAAAAGGCGGCGTTCGACTCGCGCTCGGCGAAGATGGCGACGAGGACGTTGGCGCCCGTCACCTCCGTCCGGCCGGAGCTCTGGACGTGGATCGCGGCGCGCTGGATTACCCGCTGGAAGGCGGTGGTCGGCACGGCCTCCGATCCCTCGACGTCGGTGACGAGGTTCGCGAGCTCCTCGTCGATGAAGTCCACGAGGGTTCCGCGCAGCTCCTCGGTGTCGACGTTGCAGGCCTTGAGCACCTTGGAGGCCTCGGGCTCGTCGACGAGCGCGAGCAGCAGATGCTCGAGCGTGGCAAATTCATGCGACCGCGAGTTCGCCAGCGCCAGCGCGGAGTGAATGGCCTGTTCCAGCGTTGTCGAGAAAGACGGCACGGGTGTGCTCCTCTGGTCTGGGTCGGGCGGGGCGGCGCCCCGTCGACCATGGGCTCATAGTGTTAAAGTTTGGTCGAAGACGGGCGGTCTTCAAGAACTTTCTTCTGTCCGAGTGTCACATCGGGGCGATCGGGGGGCGCGTCCGCCGCGTGGGGGCTCAGAAATCGTCCTTGCGCCGGCGCACCGCCGCGAAGACGTCGCGGGCCGGCGCGTCGGGCAGGCCGACGGTATCCCGGATCTCGGCGCTTTCGGGGCGCAGGAAGGGGTTCGTCTCCAGCTCGAGCGCGAGTTGCGAGGGCACGGTGGGCCGGCCGTCGGCGCGGGCCGCTTCGCTCGCGTCGATACGAGAGATAAGGCGGGCGTTGCCCGGTTCAACGGAGCGCGCGAAGTTTCCGTTGGCCAGCGTGTACTCGTGGCCGGAGTAGATCATCGTCTCCGGGGGCAGGGCGGCGAGCTTCGAGAGGCTGTCCCACATCTGCGCCATGGTGCCTTCGAAGACCCGCCCGCAGCCGAAGGCCATGAGGCTGTCGGCGGTGAAGGCCGCGCGGCTCGCGGGGAAATGAAACGCGATGTGGCCGACGGTGTGGCCCGGCACCTCGATCACCGTCCCGCGCTCGGCGCCGATCTCGACGGTGTCACCCTCGCGCACCGCCACGTCGAGCGGCGGCAGGCGGTGCGCGTCGGCGGCGGCGCCCACGACGCGGGGCGAGACGCGCTCGGAGAGCGCGCCGAGCCCCTGGACGTGATCGGCGTGGTGATGCGTCAGCAGCACCATGTCGGCGCGCCAGCCCCGCGTCTCGAGCGCGGCGAGGATCGGCGCCGCCTCCGGCACGTCCACGACCGCGGTGGTGCCGGTCTCCGGATCGTGCGCGAGAAAGGCGTAGTTGTCCGACAGGCAGGGCACCGTGACGATCTCGAGGGGCATGGCGTTTCGGTCCTCCGTTGCTATGCTCGCCGCAGCTTGGCCGATCCGCCCGGGGGGCCGCAATGCATCTGGACGTGCAGGACCTCAGAGAGTTCTACTATCGGCGCGCGCTCGGCCGGGCGGCGCAGGCCGCCGTGCGCGGCCGGCTCACCGCCCTCTGGCCGGAGGCGAAGGGGCGGACCGTGGCGGGCTTCGGCTTCGCCGTGCCGCTGCTGCGCCCCTATCTCGGGGAGGCGCGGCGCGTCGTGGCGCTGATGCCGGGGCCGCAGGGGGTGATGTCCTGGCCGGCGGGGATGCCCAACGTCTCGGTCCTCTGCGAGGAGACGCTCTGGCCGCTCGAGACGGGGCACGTCGACCGTCTGATCGTGATGCACGGGCTCGAGACCTCGGAGCGGCCCGCGGCGCTTCTGGAGGAGGCGCGGCGCGTTCTGGGGCCCGGTGGGCGGGCGATGTTCATCGTGCCCAACCGCGCGGGCCTCTGGTCGCGGTCGGACGCGACGCCCTTCGGCTACGGCCGGCCCTATTCGCTCGGCCAGCTCGAGGCGCTGCTCACGGCGCATGACTTCGTGCCCGAGCGCCACGCCGCGGCGCTCTTCCAGCCGCCGACGGCGCGGCGCTTCTGGATGAAGTCCGGCCCGATGTGGGAGCGGCTGGGTCGCCGGATGCACACGGTGCTCGCCGGCGGCGTGCTCCTCGTGGAGGCCGCCACCCGCGCCCCGGCACGTCCGGGCGGCTTGCGCGAGCGCGCGCCGCAACGGGCGGGGGCCCTCGCGCCGGAGGCGCGGCCTGCTTGAGCGCGCCGGAGGCGCGGCCTGCTTGAGCGCGCCGGAGGCGCGGCCTGCTTGACGTGGCCGGAGACGCGGCCTGCTTGACGTTGCCGAGGGCGTGCGCCGCGTGAAGGTCCCCCGAAAGCCCCCCCGCCCGACGCTGCGGGACGTGTGGCCGGCCTGACGGCGCGGCGGTCTCGCTTGCACGGCCTCGTGGCCGGCGCGACGGGCGCTTTTCCCTCGCGGGATGCCGCAGGGGCAGGCGTGGCGCGCGGGCCGCACGCCGCGGTGCCGAAAGCGGCGGGTCTGGGGAGTTGCCCGGCGTGAAAGCCTCTGCTACACGCACCTCGATTTTGCGGCTCGGCGCCCGGCCGGGCGCCACAACGCCCCCGGGCGGCACCTCCCGTGTCGCGTGCCGGGGCATCAGAGCGGAAGGGTGGACGTGTCCGAATCTGCTTCGATTTCCTCCGGCATCGCCGCGCGCTATGCCACCGCCATCTTCGAGCTCGCGCGCGAGAGCGACGCGCTCGACGCGCTCGAGCGCGGGGTGGACGATCTTGGCGCCGCGCTCGAGGCGAGCGCCGATCTGCGTGACCTGATCGCCTCGCCGGTCTACACGCGCGACGACCAGAAAGCCGCGATCCTCGCCGTCGCCGAGAAGATGGGTCTGCCCGCCGCGCTGCGCAACGCGCTCGGCCTGATGGCGGAGAAGCGGCGGCTCTTCGTGCTGCCGTCGCTCGTCGCGCAGCTGCGCGAGCGCATCGCGCGCCACAAGGGCGAGGTCACCGCCGACGTCACCTCGGCGCAGCCGCTGAGCGACGCGCAGACGAAGAAGCTGGCCGAGACGCTGCGCGCGCGCATCGGCCAGGACGTGAAGATCAATGCCGCCGTCGATGAAAGCCTCATCGGCGGCCTCGTCGTGAAGGTGGGCTCCGTGATGATCGACAGCTCGGTCCGCGCGCGCCTCGCCGCTCTCCAGAACGCAATGAAAGAGGTCGGATAGATGGGTATCCAAGCTGCCGAGATCTCGGCGATCCTGAAGGAACAGATCAAGTCCTTCGGCGAGGAAGCCGAGGTGGCCGAGGTCGGCCGCGTCCTCTCCGTGGGCGACGGCATCGCCCGCGTGCACGGCCTCGACAGCATCCAGGCCGGCGAGATGGTCGAGTTTCCGGGCGGCATCCGCGGCATGGCGCTCAACCTCGAGGCGGACAACGTCGGTGTCGTGATCTTCGGCTCCGACCGCGACATCGGCGAGGGCGACGTCGTCAAGCGCACCAACGCGATCGTGGACGTGCCCGTGGGAGACGCCCTGCTCGGCCGTGTGGTGGACGCGCTCGGCCAGCCGATCGACGGCAAAGGCGAGATCGAGGGCGCCGAGCGCCGTGTCGCCGACGTCAAGGCGCCCGGCATCATCCCGCGCAAGTCGGTGCACGAGCCGATGGCGACCGGCCTCAAGGCGATCGACGCCATGATCCCGATCGGCCGCGGCCAGCGCGAGCTCATCATCGGCGACCGCCAGACCGGCAAGACCGCCGTGGCGCTCGACGCGATGCTCAACCAGAAGAGCTACAACGACGCCGCCGGCGACGACGAGTCGAAGAAGCTCTACTGCGTCTACGTCGCCGTCGGGCAGAAGCGCTCGACCGTCGCGCAGCTCGTCAAGAAGCTCGAGGAGAGCGGCGCGATGGAATACTCCATCGTGGTCGCGGCGACGGCCTCCGAATCGGCGCCGATGCAGTATCTCGCGCCCTACGCCGCCTGCGCCATGGCCGAATACTTCCGCGACAACGGCCGCCACGCGCTCATCACCTTCGACGATCTCTCCAAGCAGGCCGTGGCCTACCGCCAGATGTCGCTCCTGCTGCGCCGCCCGCCGGGCCGCGAGGCCTTCCCGGGCGACGTGTTCTACCTGCACTCGCGCCTTCTGGAGCGTGCGGCGAAGCTGAACGAGGACAACGGCGCCGGCTCGCTCACCGCGCTGCCCATCATCGAGACGCAGGCCGGCGACATCTCGGCTTTCATCCCGACGAACGTGATCTCGATTACCGACGGGCAGATCTTCCTCGAGACGGACCTCTTCTATCAGGGCGTGCGCCCGGCCGTGAACACCGGCCTCTCGGTGAGCCGGGTGGGCTCCTCGGCGCAGACGGCGGCGATGAAATCGGTCGCCGGCTCGCTGAAGCTCGAGCTCGCGCAGTACCGCGAGATGGCCGCCTTCGCGCAGTTCGGCTCGGACCTCGACGCGGCGACGCAGAAGCTGCTGAACCGCGGCGCGCGCCTGACCGAGCTCCTGAAGCAGCCGCAGTATTCGCCGCTCACCAACGCCGAGATCGTCGCGGTGATCTTCGCGGGCACGAACGGCTATCTCGACGACCTCAAGGTGGACGACGTGAGCCGCTTCGAGGAGGGGCTGCTCAAGCACCTGCGCGGCAAGCGCAAGGACATTCTCGACTGGATCGCCGACGAGGACCCCAAGATCAAGGGCGAGGCCGCCGACAAGCTGAAGGCCGCGATCGACGAATACGCGAAAGACTTCAGCTGACCTGATCCCCAGGGACAAAGGACCAAGGCCACATGCCGAGCCTCAAGGACCTCAAGAACCGGATCGAGTCGGTCAAGTCGACCCGGAAGATCACCAAGGCCATGCAGATGGTCGCGGCGGCCAAGCTCCGCCGCGCCCAGGAAGCCGCCGAGATGTCGCGCCCCTACGCCGAGCGGTTCGCCGCCGTCATGGGCCAGCTCGCGGCGAGCGTGGGCGACAGCGACACGGCGCCGAAGCTGCTGACCGGCACGGGCCGCGATCAGACCCACCTGCTGGTGGTGATGACCGCGGAGCGCGGGCTCTGCGGCGGCTTCAACGCTAACATCGCGAAGCTCGCGCGCCAGAAGGCCGAGGCGCTGGTCGCGGAGGGCAAGACCGTCCGCATCCTGACCGTCGGCAAGAAGGGGCGTGACGCGCTCCGCCGCGACTGGAGCGAGCATTTCGTGGGCCACGTCGACCTCTCCGAGGTCAAGCGCGTGGGCTACGGCGACGCGCAGCGCATCGCCAAGGACGTGCTCGACCGCTTTGATGCGGAGGAGTTCGACGTCGCCACGATCTTCTTCTCGCGCTTCCAGAACGTCGTGACGCAGATCCCGACGGCGACGCAGATCATCCCGGCGCAGTTCGACGCGCCGGAGGACGACGGCGCGACGACGCTCTACGACTACGAACCGGGGGAGGAGGAGATCCTCGCGGAGCTGCTGCCCAAGGGCGTGGCGACGCAGATCTTCTCGGCCCTTCTGGAGAACGGCGCGTCCGAACAGGGCGCGCGGATGAGCGCGATGGACAACGCGACGCGCAACGCGGGCGAAATGATCGACAAGCTGACGATCGAGTACAACCGCTCGCGTCAGGCCGCGATCACCAACGAGCTCATCGAGATCATCTCGGGCGCCGAGGCGCTTTAACCGAACCGGAGACGAAACATGGCGAAAGCGAAAGGCAAAGTGACGCAGGTCATCGGCGCCGTGGTCGACGTGGAGTTCGACGACCATCTGCCCGAGATCCTGAACGCGCTCGAGACCGACAACAACGGCCGCCGGCTGGTGCTCGAGGTGGCGCAGCACCTCGGCGAGAGCACGGTGCGCACCATCGCGATGGACGCGACCGAGGGCCTCGTCCGCGGGCAGGAGGTGACCGACACCGACGGCCCGATCACCATGCCGGTGGGCGACGCGACGCTCGGCCGCATCATGAACGTCGTCGGCGAGGCGATCGACGAGCGCGGCCCGGTCGAATCCGCCGAGACCCGCCCGATCCACGCCTCGGCGCCCGAGTTCGTCGACCAGTCGACCGAGTCCGAGATCCTCGTCACCGGCATCAAGGTGATCGACCTGCTCGCGCCCTACTCCAAGGGCGGCAAGATCGGCCTCTTCGGCGGCGCCGGCGTCGGCAAGACGGTTCTGATCCAGGAGCTCATCAACAACATCGCCAAGGTGCACTCGGGCTACTCGGTCTTCGCCGGCGTTGGCGAGCGCACCCGCGAGGGCAACGACCTCTACTACGAGTTCATGGAATCCGGCGTCATCGACGAGAACGACCTGTCGAAGTCCAAGGTCTCCCTCGTCTACGGCCAGATGAACGAGCCGCCGGGCGCCCGCGCCCGCGTCGCGCTCTCGGGCCTGACGCTCGCCGAGCAGTTCCGCGACCAGTCGGGGACGGACGTGCTGTTCTTCGTGGACAACATCTTCCGCTTCACGCAGGCGGGCTCCGAGGTCTCGGCGCTTCTGGGCCGCATCCCCTCGGCCGTGGGTTACCAGCCGACGCTCTCCACCGACATGGGCGCGCTGCAGGAGCGGATCACCTCGACGCGCTCGGGCTCGATCACCAGCGTTCAGGCGATCTACGTGCCCGCGGACGACCTGACCGACCCGGCGCCGGCGACCTCCTTCGCGCACCTCGACGCGACGACGGTTCTCAGCCGCGCGATCTCCGAGCTCGGCATCTACCCGGCGGTCGACCCGCTCGACTCCACCTCGCGGATGCTCGACCCGGCGATCGTCGGCGAGGAGCACTACCAGGTGGCGCGCGACGTGCAGAACATCCTCCAGCGCTACAAGGCCCTGCAGGACATCATCGCCATTCTCGGCATGGACGAGCTCTCGGAAGAGGACAAGCTCACCGTGGCGCGGGCGCGCAAGATCCAGCGCTTCCTCAGCCAGCCGTTCGACGTGGCCGAGGTCTTTACCGGCTCGCCGGGCGTGCAGGTGCCGCTCGAGGACACGATCGCCTCGTTCAAGGCCGTGGTCGCGGGTGAATACGACCACCTGCCCGAGGGCGCCTTCTACATGGTTGGCGGCATCGAGGAGGCCAAGGCCAAGGCCGAGAAGATGGCGGCGGAAGCGGCCTGAGCCCGATGACCCCGCGCCCCGGCCCGTGCCGGGGCGCTTCCCCTGAGGAGAGCCCATGGCTGACACGATGCAGTTCGATCTCGTGAGCCCCGAGCGCCGGCTGGCCTCGATGGCGGTGACCGAGGTGGATATCCCCGGCGTCGAGGGCGACATGACGGCGATGCCCGGCCACACGCCCACCATCACCACGCTCCGCCCCGGCCTCGTCCGGGCGCGCGGCGGCGAGGGAGAGGGCGACTACGTCGTCACTGGTGGCTTCGCCGAGATCGGCGCCGAGGGCATCACGGTACTCGCCGAGCGCGCGATCCCGCGCGGCGAGATGACCCAAGCCCATCTCGACGAGATGATCGCCGAGGCGAAGGCCGCGCGCGACCGCGCGAAGGAGGCCTACCCGAACGAGCCCGGCCCGGTGGACGACGCCGCCCGGCTGCTCGAGGACATGGTGGCCGTCGGCTCGCACATCGGGCTCGACCCGAAGCAGGCGAGCCTCTGAGCCCACCGTCCCCGCGACGCGACAAGGCCCCGCCGGTGCGGGGCCTTTTTCGTTGTCGAGGCGAGGGGGGTCGTCCCCTGCAATCCGGTAACGCCGATGCCGGACGTGCGGGCCGGCGCTCGCCGTTGCGCGCGCAGGGCCCCGTGCCGCGCAGCGCCGGCGCGGCGCCAAGCGGTTTCGAAACCGCTTGACCGCGCGGCGCCGCGCGGTCGCCCGGCAGGGCCGTCAGTCCTTGAACTGGCCCTCGTAGAGCGGCTCCAGCATCTCGGTGTTGAAGAGCGAAGAGACCGAGGTGCCGTTCCAGATGTTCAGGATCGCCTGCGCGAAGACCGGCGCCGTGGGCACGATCCGGATGTTCGGCGCGCCCTGAACCGCCTCCGTCGGCGCGATCGTGTCGGTGATCACGAGGCTCTTCATCACCGAGTTGGTGATGCGCTCCACCGCCGGCCCCGAGAGCACGCCGTGGGTGATGTAGGCGTGCACCTCGCTGGCGCCGTTCTCCATCAGCACCTCCGCGGCCTTCACCAGCGTCCCGGCGGTGTCGCAGAGGTCGTCCACGATCAGGCAGCGCCGGTCCTGCACGTCGCCGATCACCGTCATGCCGGCGACCTCGCCCGCCTTCTCGCGGCGCTTGTCCACGATGGCGAGCTGCCCGCCGATCCGCGTGGCGAGTTCGCGCGCGCGCGCCACGCCGCCCACGTCGGGCGAGACGACCGTGACCTCGTCCAGATGCCCCTCGAAGCGCTCCTTGATGTCGAGCGCGAAGACCGGCGCGGCGTAGAGGTTGTCGACGGGGATGTCGAAGAAGCCCTGGATCTGCGCGGCGTGCAGGTCCATCGTCAGCACCCGCTCGATCCCGGCGCCCACCATCATGTTGGCGACCAGCTTCGACGAGATCGGCGTGCGCGCCTTGGTGCGCCGGTCCTGACGGGCGTAGCCGAAATAGGGGATCACGGCGGTGATCCGCGCCGCCGACGACCGGCGCAGCGCGTCGGTCATGATCAGGAGCTCCATCAGGTTGTCGTTCGCCGGGTTCGAGGTCGGCTGCACGATGAACATGTCCTCGCCGCGGACGTTCTCGAACACTTCGACGAAGATCTCGCCGTCGTTGAAGCGCTCGACGCGCGCGTCGACCAGATCGACGTTCATGCCGCGGTGCATCGACATGCGGCGGGCCATGGCGCGGGCGAGGGGAAGGTTTGCGTTGCCCGCGATCAGCTTGGGCTCGACGAGGGTGGGCATGTGGCGGAGGCTCCGTCCGAAGGAGGCGTAACAGATTCGTGACGTTGACACCGCTTAGCACGCGCCTAGGGTCGCGCAAACCCGAACGGCGGACAGGAGGCGCGCGATGCGGATCGACTATTATCTCTCGACGCTCTCGCCCTTCGCCTATCTCGCCGGCGACCGGCTCGAGCGCATCGCGGCGCGCTACGGGGCGCGGATCGCCTACAAGCCGCTCGACATTCTTGCGCTCTTCGCGCGCACCGGCGGCACGCCCCCGGCCGAGCGCGCGCCCGCGCGGCAGAGCTACCGCCTGCAGGAGCTGCGCCGGCAGGCGAAGAAGCGGGGCCTGCCGATCGTGCTGCAGCCCGCGCATTTCCCGACGAACGCGGCGCCCGCCTCCTACGCGGTGATCGCCGCGCAGGCGTCGGTGGACGCGGGCGGGCCGGGCGACACGGGCGCGCTGGTGCGCGCCATCCTCGCCGCCTGCTGGGCCGAGGAGCGCGACATCGCCGAGGACGCGGTGATCCGCGACTGCCTCGCGCAGGCGGGCTTCGACCCGGCGCTCGCCGACAAGGGCCTGCTCGCCGGGGCGGAGACCTACGCGCGCAACCTCGAGGAGGCGGTCGAGGCCGGCGTCTTCGGCGCCCCCTTCTACGTCGTGGGCGAGGAGCGGTTCTGGGGGCAGGACCGGCTCGAGGACCTCGACCTCTTCCTCGCGGGCGATCTCTGAGGATGGAGGCGGCGACCGCGCGCGTCACCGCCGGGGGCTTTCCGACCGTCCTGCGCCGCTGGGGCGCCGGCCCGCGCGCGGCGCTCCTGATCCATTGCTCGCTCGGCAGTTCGGCGCTCTGGTCCGGGGTGGCGGAGCGGCTCGCGGAGGGTCGGCGCCTCACCGCCTTCGATCTGCCGGGCCACGGCCGGAGCGGCGACTGGCGCGGGCCGGGCGACGTGCAGGCGCAGGCGGCGGCGATGGCGGGCGACCTGATCGAGGGGCCGGCCGACCTGATCGGGCATTCCTTCGGCGCGACCGTGGCGCTCAGGCTCGCGGTGGAGCGGCCCGACAAGGTGCGCAGCCTGACGCTGATCGAGCCGGTGCTCTTCGCGCTCCTGGCCGAGGCGCGGCCCGATCTCATGGCGCGCCACGACGCCGAGATGGCCGATTACGCGGCCGCGGCGGCGCGCGGCGACTGGCCCCTGGCGACGCGCCTCTTCATGGCGAAATGGGGCGACGGCCGCCCGTGGGAAAGCCTGCCCGAGGCGCAGCGCGCGACGCTGATCGAGCGCATCCGGGTGGTGGAGGCGGCCTCCGCCGTGCTCCGCGACGATCCGGCGGGGATCGTCCGGCCCGGGGCGCTCGACCGGATCGCGGCGCCGGTGCTGATCCTCGAAGGCGCGGAGAGCCCCGCGTATATCGCCGCGATCGACGCCGCGCTCGCGGCGCGGCTGCCCCACGCGCGCCGCGCGGTGATCCCCGGCGCGGGGCACATGGCGCCAGTCACGCATCCCGGGGTCGTCGCCGGCGAGATCCGGGCGTTCCTCGACGCGGCGCCGGAGGGGGCCGCCCCCGCCACGGGGTGACGTAGGGGCCGGGGCCGCCTGCCTGACGCGCTCAGCGCCCCGTCTTGCGGCCGATCCGCGGCTCGGTGCCCGCGCGCAGGCGCGCGACGTTCTCGCGGTGGCGCCAGAGCACGACGAGCGCGAGCGCCATCAGGAGCGCCGCCGTATCCGGCCGGCCCAGAAGCGTCGCCCAGAGCGGGGAGAGCGCCGCCGCCACGAGCGCGGCGAGCGAGGAGAAACGCGTCACCGCGGCCGTGACGAGCCAGGTCGCGCAGGCGGCGAGCCCCAAGGGCCAGGCCAGCGCGATCAGCAGCCCGAGGAAGGTCGCCACCCCCTTGCCGCCCCGGAAACGCAGCCAGACCGGGAAGCAGTGCCCGAGAAAGGCCGCGAGGCCCGCGATCTGGCCCGCGTCCTCGCCCGCGAGCGCGCGCGCGACGAGCACCGCCGCCGCGCCCTTGCCGCTGTCGAGGATCAGCGTCGCGGCCGCCGCCGGCTTGCTGCCCGTGCGCAGCACGTTCGTCGCGCCGATGTTGCCCGATCCGATGGCGCGCAGGTCGCCGAGGCCGAGCGCGCGCGCGATCACCAGCCCGAAGGGCACCGACCCGAGCAGATACCCCGCGAGCGCCCAGAGCGCGAGGAGGGGCAGGGCGATCTCGATCGCGGGCATCAGGCGTCTCCGTGCACGCGGCGCCCGCCGACCCATGTGCCGCGCACGCGGCCCTGCAGGCGGGCGCCGTCGAAGGGCGTGTTCTTGGATTTCGACTGCATCTTCCAGCGGTCGAGCACGAAGGGCGCGTCCGGATCGAAGAGCACCAGATCGGCCGGCGCGCCCTCTCTGAGCGTCCCGGCCTCGAGCCCCAGCCGCCGCGCGGGGTTGAGCGCCATCGCCCGGAAGAGCGCCGGCAGGTCGAGCGCCCCGGCATGGTAGAGCCGGAGCGCCGCGGGCAGCAGCGTCTCGAGCCCGACGGCGCCCGCCGCGGCCTCCTCGAAGGGCAGGCGCTTGCTCTCCTCGTCCTGCGGCGTGTGCATCGAGCAGAGCACGTCGATCAGCCCGCTGCGCAGCGCCTCGACCACGGCGGCGCGGTCCTCCTCCGCGCGCAGGGGCGGCGTCAGCTTGAAGAAGGTGCGGTAGTCGGCGACGTCGAGCTCGTTCAGCGTCAGGTGATGGACGCAGACGCCCGCGGTGACGTCGAATCCGTTGCGCTTGGCGCGCTCGAGCGGCGGCAGGGCGCGGGCGGTGGTGATCTGGTCGAAATGCACCGCCGCGCCGGTCATCTCGACGAGGGCGATGTCGCGGTCGATCCCCATGCGCTCGGCCATGGGCGAGACCGCGGGCAGCCCCTTGAGCGTGGCGAACTTACCGCTGGTCGCCGCCGCCCCGCGCGAGAGGCCCGGCTCCTGCGGATGCGCGACGACGAGCGCGCCGAGCCCGCGCGCGTAGGCGAGCGCGCGCGAGAGCACCCGCGCATCGCCCGTGACGCGAAACGCGTCTGTGAAGGCGACGGCGCCGGCGTCCATGAGAAAGCCGATCTCGGTCATCTCGGCGCCCGCGCAGCCCTTGGTGAGCGCGGCCATGGGATGGATGCGCACCTCGGCGGCCTCCGCCGCGCGGCGGCGCACGAACTCCAGCGCCTCGGGGTTGTCGAGGGGCGGCGCGGTGTCGGGCCGGGTGACGAGCGTGGTGACGCCCCCCGCCGCCGCGGCGCGGCCGGCGGAGCGGAAGCTTTCCTTGTGGCGCTCGCCCGGCTCGCCGATCTTCACGCCCCAGTCCACGATGCCGGGGGCGAGGCAATGCCCGCGCGCATCGATCCGCTCCTCGGCCCCTGGCGGGGCCTCCTCGCGGCCCACCGCGGCGATCCGGCCCGCGCGGATCAGGAGCCAGCCGGGCGCGTCGGTCCCGGCCTCCGGGTCGATCAGGCGGGCGTTCTCGATGAGCGTGGCGGTCACAGGTCCCTCCCCGCGGCCTGCCGGATCGCGGCGCGCACGGCGTCGCGGTCGGCGAGATACTTGATGAGGTGCTTGTCGCCCCCCTCGGTGACGATCTGCACGGCGCTGCCGAGGGTGTTGAGCCGCGCGATCCGGTCGAGGGGCACGTGCCGCCCGCCGGGGCCGTGGAGCGCGCCGTCCTCGATCCGCCATTCGTGGCCGAGCTCCTCGGAGGCGAGATACCAGGCGCGCACCCCCACCGCGGCGAGCCCAGCCACCGCGCCGGTCCAGACGTGCGGATTGCCGATGGCCCAGAGCACTCCCATCGCCCCGGCCATGGCGAGCGCGGCCATCCAGGCGTGGTCGCGGACATAGGTGCCCCGGTCGGGACGGAAGACCGTGCTCATCCGCCGCCCCCGGTCAGCAGGGCGGCGAGCAGCAGGGCCGCGATCACGATTGCCAGCGTGCCCAGCAGGTAGCGCCGCGCGGTGCCGGTGCCGCCGGGCGCGGGCGGAACCGGCGCGGGCGAGAGCGTACCGCGCGCCGTGTCGGCGGGCAGCGGGCGGCGCGGCGTCGTGGCGCCCTCCTCGGTCAGCCGCGCGACGAGGCGCAGCGGCGCGCGCACCTCGAGCGGCTGTGCCGCGCCGCCGAAGGCCGCCGACATGACCACGGCGACATGGCCCGAGAGCGCGTCGAGCCGGCCGCGCAACGGCGCGAGCTCCGCCTCGCCGATGCCGTAGCCCTCGGCGAGATAGGTCGAGAGCGGCATGGACCCCAGATCGGCGAGCCGCACGACCTCGGCGTAGGTCCGGTCGAAGGGATCGGCGCCGAGCGCCGCGGCGAGCGGGTCGGCGCCCTCGGGCGCGCGCCAGCGCGCCGCCTCCTCCGGCGCGAGATCGAGCGCGAAGACGCGCACCACCCCGGCCTCGTGCGCGGGCACCTCGATACGCTCGCTCACGCCGGCACCTCCGCCGCGCGCCAGTTGCGCGCCAGAAGGTCCATCGCCGCCATGCGCACCGCGACGCCCATCTCGACCTGTTCGCGGATCACCGAGCGGTTGATGTCGTCGGCGAGCGTGCCGTCGATCTCGACCCCGCGGTTCATCGGGCCCGGATGCATCACGATGGCGTCGGGCTTCGCGAAGGCGAGCTTGTCGTGGTCGAGGCCGTAGCGGTGGTAGTACTCGCGCTCGGAGGGGACGAAGCCGCCGTCCATGCGCTCGCGCTGGAGGCGGAGCATCATCACCACGTCCACGTCGCGCAGGCCTTCCTCCATGTCCTCGAAGACCTCGACACCGAAGCCCTCGATCCCCTTGGGCAGGAGGGTCGGCGGCGCGATCAGGCGCACGCGGCTTTCCATCCGGTTGAGGAGCAGGATGTTCGACCGGGCGACGCGGGAATGCGCGATGTCGCCGCAGATCGCGACCGAAAGCCGGTGCAGCCGCCCCTTCGCGCGCCGGATCGTCAGCGCGTCGAGCAGCGCCTGCGTCGGGTGCTCGTGCCGCCCGTCGCCGGCGTTGAGCACCGCGCAGGTCACCTTCTCGGCGAGCAGGTTCACCGCGCCCGAGTGCGGATGCCGCACCACCAGAAGGTCCGGGCCCATCGCGTTCAGCGTCGTCGCCGTGTCGATCAGCGTCTCGCCCTTGGAGAGCGAGCTCGCCTGCATCGCCATGTTCATCACGTCCGCGCCGAGCCGCTTGCCGGCGAGCTCGAAGCTCGCCTGCGTGCGGGTCGAGGATTCGAAGAACATGTTGATGAGCGTGGCGCCGGCGAGCGCGTCGGCGTGGCGCCCCGGGTCGCGGTTGAGCGCCACGTAACGGTCGGCGCGGTCGAGAATCTCGGTGATCGCCGCGGGGCCGAGGGGCTCGATCCCAAGGAGATGTCGGTCGGTGAAGCCCATGCGCGCCCTCTTCGCCGGCTGGGGCTCCGTATAGGCGCCGCGGCTGGGCCGGGCAAGGCGGCGCGCGCGGCGTCGGGGCTGGCGGCCCCCCGCGCGAGCGCCTAGTCTCACGCCATGGACCCCTCGATCGACTGGCACGCCGCGAAGGCGCTTCTCGAATGGCAGGTCGAGCTCGGCGCGACCGAGGCGATCGGCGACGCGCCCGTCGACCGCTTCGCCGCGGCCGAGGCGGCGCGGCAGGCCGCCGCCGCCCCGGCGCCCCCCGCGACACCCGCAGAGCCCCCCGCGCCGGCGCAGGCGCCCGCAGCCGATCCGGTGGCCGAGGCCGAGGCGGCGGCGCAGGCGGCCGCCGATCTGCCGGCGCTGCGCGCGGCGCTCGCGGCCTATCCGCATTGTCCGCTGAAGCAGGGCGCGCGCAGCCTCGTCTTCGCCGACGGGGTGCCGGGGGCGCGGGTGATGATCGTGGGCGAGGCGCCGGGGCGCGACGAGGACCTCGAGGGGCGCCCCTTCGTGGGCCGGGCCGGGCAGCTCCTCGACCGGATGCTCGCGCCCATCGGCCTCGCCCGCGACGCGGACGGGCCGGCGCACGCGGTCTACATCACCAACGTCCTGCCGTGGCGGCCGCCGCGCAACCGCGAGCCCACGGCGGAGGAAACGGCGATGATGCTGCCCTTCCTGCGCCGCCACATCGCGCTCGCCGCGCCCGAGGTGCTCGTGATCATGGGCAACGCCAGCGCGCAGGCGCTCCTCGGGCGGAAGGGAATCACCCGGCTGCGCGGGCGCTGGGACGAGGCGGCGGGCCTGCCCGCGCTGCCGATGCTCCACCCCGCCTACCTGCTGCGCAACCCGGCGGCCAAGCGCATGGCGTGGGAGGACATGCTGACCCTCGCCGCGCGGCTGGAGGGGGCGTGATCGAGCCGGTCGTCCTCCTCGCCTTCCTCCCCGCGGCGCTCGCGCTCAACCTCACGCCGGGGGCGGACATGATGCTCGCCCTCGCGCAGGGGCTCTCGGGCGGGCGGCGCGCCGCCCTCGCGGCGAGCGCGGGGATTTCCCTCGGCGTGCTGATCCACGCGCTCGCGGCGGGGCTGGGGCTCGCCGCGTTGGTCGCCGCGATGCCCGGGGCGATGGGCGCGATCCGCTGGCTCGGGGCGGCCTATCTCCTCTGGCTGGCGGTGCAGGCGCTCCGCCACGGGGTCGCGGCCCCGCAGGCGGCGGCGCGCGCGCCGGGGCGGGCCTTCCGCGCGGGGCTCGCCGTCAACCTGCTCAATCCGAAGGTGATCCTCTTCACGCTCGCCTTCCTGCCGCAGTTCGTGGACGCGGGGGCGGGCGGCCTCGTGGCGCAGTTCGCGCTCCTCGGCGGGCTGCTGGCGGCGGGCGGCTTCGTCGTCAACGCGGCGGTCGGCGCGCTCGCCGGGGGCGCGGCGGGACGGCTCGTGCAGAGCCCGCGCGCGGCGCGGATCGCCGGGCTCGTCTCCGCGACGATCTTCGGGGCGCTTGCGCTGCGCCTCCTCCTCGGCGCAAGGTCGGCGACATGAGCCGGATCGACCCAGAGCGCGACTTCATCCCCGCCCGCATCGCCGTCCTGACGGTGAGCGACACCCGCACGCCCGAGGACGACCGCTCCGGCGCGGCGCTCGTCGAGCGGCTCGAGGCGGCCGGGCACACGCTGGCCGAGCGGCGCATCCTGCCCGACGCGCGCGCCGGCATCGCCGAGCAGCTCCGCCGCTGGATCGCGGCGCCGGAGGTGGACGTGGTGATCACCACCGGCGGCACCGGGCTCACCGGGCGCGACGTGACCGTGGAGGCCCACCGCGACGTCTACGAGAAGGAGATCGAGGCCTTCGGCACGATCTTCGCCCTCGTCTCGTGGCAGAAGATCGGCACCTCCGCGGTGCAGAGCCGCGCCACCGGCGGCGTCGCCGGGGGCACCTATCTCTTCGCGCTGCCGGGCAGCCCCTCGGCCTGCCGCGACGCATGGGACGAGATCCTCGGCCCGCAGCTCGACTACCGCCACCGGCCCTGCAACTTCGTCGAGATCCTGCCGCGCCTCGACGAGCACCGCCGGCGCAAGTGACCGGCTTCCGCGCCCTCGGCGAGCTTCCGCCGCGCGAGGGCTGGCGCGGCGCGCTCGTCATGGCGCAGGACGGCGCGGGCCGCGTGCTGATGCAGCTGCGCGACGACCGCCCCGACATCGCCGCGCCGGGGCAGTGGGGGCTCTTCGGCGGCGCGGTGGAGGCGCGGGAGACGCTGGCCGAGGCGGCGGTGCGCGAGTTCCACGAGGAGACGGGCGTCCGGCTCGCCGAGGCCGAGCTCGCGCCGCTGGTGCGCGTGCCCTCGCAGGCGCGGGCGGACGGGGTGCTCTACGTCTTTCACACCGACCGCGCGATCGCGCCGGGGGAGGTGCGCCTCGGCGAGGGGGCGGGCTTCGCCGTCCTGACGCCGGCGCAGCTTCTGTCCTTCGAGGTGATCGCGCCCCTGCGCCCGCTCTTCGCGGAGATGTTCGACTGAGCCCGCCCCGGGCCGCGGGGGCGGTCCGCCGCCGCCTGCCTCGCGTCGCTGTCGGGGCCGTGGCTGCGGTCTCGTCATGCGCTGAGATCCGGGTGTGCTCGCTGCGCCCTCGACGTATTGCGCGGGTGGACGGCCCGGGGCGCCGCGCGATCCGGAGGGCGGACGCGGCACCTTCCGGCCCGCCGATCGCCGCGGGCGCGCCGCGACGGAAGGGCGCAGCACCGCGCGGCGCCTCACATGCAGACTTGGGAATTCTTTCCCTGTACCTATGTCATGACATGGCCCCTCCGGGCCGATCGAGGTGACGAATGCGATTTCTCGGCAAGAGCGCGGCGGGGCTGTTCCTGGTGTCGGCGGCGCTGGGCCTTCTGGTTTACGCGGGCGCGGCGATCCAGGGCGCCGTGCAGGAGCGCATGGCGGACGCGCCCCGCGCGCCTGAGGCGAGCGAGCGGGTCTTCGCCGTCGACGTGCTCACCGCCGAGGCGGGTCCGGCGACGCCGGTGCTCACCGCCTACGGTGAGGTTCTCAGCCGCCGCACGCTGGAGCTGCGCGCCGCCGCCGCCGGGCGCGTGGTCGACCTGTCGGAGAGCTTCGTGGACGGCGGCGCGGTGACCGAGGGCGAGGTGCTGCTGCGCATCGACCCGGCCGACGCCGAAGCCGCCCGCGACCGCGCCCGCGCCGACCTGATGGACGCGCGCGCCGAGGCGCGGGAGGCCGAGCGCGCCCTCGCGCTCGCGCGCGACGAGCTCGCCGTCGCGGAGGAGCAGGCCGAGCTGCGCGCCCGCGCGCTCGCGCGGAGCCGCGACCTGACCGACCGCGGCGTCGGCACCGAGGCCACCGTGGAAACCGCGGAGCTCGCCAGCGCCTCGGCGCGGCAGGCGGTCGTCGCGCGGCGGCAGGCGGTGGCGCAGGCCGAGGCGCGCGTCGATCAGGCCGCGACCCGGATCGAGCGGAGCGAGATCGCCCTCGCCGAGGCCGAGCGGCGCCTCGCCGACACGGTCCTGCGCGCCGATTTCGACGGCCGCCTCGCCGAGGTGGCGGCGATCGAGGGCGGCCTCGTCTCGATGAACGAACGGCTGGGCCGGCTGATCGACGCGGACGCGCTCGAGGTCGCCTTCCGCGTCTCGACGGCGCAGTACACCCGGCTTCTGGACGAGAGCGGCGATCTGCGCGCGGCGCCGGTCGAGGTGCGGCTCGAGGTCTCCGACGCCGCGCTGACCGCGACCGGCCGGCTCGAGCGCGACGACGCCGCGGTGGGCGAGGGGCGCACCGGGCGGCGGGTCTTCGCCCGTCTCGACGCGGCGCCCGGCTTCAAGCCCGGCGATTTCGTCACCGTCGAGGTCGAGGAGCCCGCGCTCCGCGAGGTCGTGCGCCTGCCCGCGACGGCGCTCGATTCGGCCGACGAGGTGCTGGTCCTCGGCCCGGAGAACCGGCTGGAGGCGATGGCGGTGACGCTGCTGCGCCGTCAGGGCGACGAGGTGCTCGTGCGCGCGCCGGCGCTCGACGGGCGGCGCGTGGTCGCCGCGCGCACGCCGCTTCTCGGCCCCGGCGTGAAGGTGCGCCCGCTCGAAAGCGCCGCCGCCGCCGGGCTGGAGCCCGAGGCGATGCTGGAGCTTTCGCCGGAGCGCCGCGCGCGGCTCGTCGCCTTCGTCGAGGAGGACGCGGACATCCCCGAGGCCGCCCGGGCGCGCCTGCGCGCCCGGCTCGCCGCGCCGCGGGTGCCGGCCCGCGTGGTCGCGCGCCTCGAACAGCGGATGGAGGGCTGAGCCGTGGCCGGCGCTGCCCATCAGGGGCCGGGCGGGGGGCCGAGCGGCATCCTCTCGCATTTCACGCGGCATCCGACGCTCGCCAACCTGCTTCTGGTGCTGATGCTGGTGGCAGGGCTCGTCGCGGCGCCCAACATGCGGGCGCAGTTCTTCCCGGACGTGGTGGTGGACGACGTCACCGTCTCCGTCGCCTGGCCCGGCGCGGGGGCGGAGGACGTCGATTCGGGCATCGTGCAGGTGCTGGAGCCCGCGCTTCTCGCCGTCGCGGGCGTGGAGGGCACCGAGAGCACCTCGCGCGAGGGGCGCGCGAGCCTGCGCGTCGATTTCGAACCCGGCTGGGAGATGGCGCGCGCCGCCGACGACGTGCAGACGGCCGTCGATCAGATCACGACCCTCCCCGAGGAGGCCGAGGAACCCGAGGTGCGCCGCGGCGCGTGGCGCGACCGGGTGACCGACGTGGTCATCACCGGCCCCGTCGGCGTCGACCAGATCGGGCGCTACGCCGACGAACTGGTCGCGCGGCTCTTCGAGGCGGGCGTCACGCGCACGACGATCCGCGGCCTCGCCGCGCCGGAGACGGTCGTGGAGGTGGAGCAGGGCGCGCTCCTCGCCCACGACCTGACCATGCGCGAGATCGCCGAGGCGATCGCGGCGGAGGTGGACGCTGCCCCCGCCGGCGATGTGGCCGGGGCCACGACCCGCGTGCGCACGGGCCGCGAGACGCGCGCCGCCGACGAGATCGCGGGCATCGTCCTGCGCTCCGATCCCTCGGGCGGCGATCTGACCATCGGCGAGGTCGCCGAGGTGCGCGTCGAGGGCGCGGCGCGCGAGCGCAGCTACTTCGTGGGCGACGATCCGGCGATGTCGGTGCGGGTGGACCGCTCGGCGCAGGGCGACGCCATCGCCATGCAGCGCACCGTCGAGGAGGTCGCCGCCGAGCTGCGCGCGACGCTGCCCGAGGGCGTCTCGGTCGACCTGATCCGCACGCGGGCGGATTACATCTCGGGCCGGCTCGACATCCTGATCGACAACGGGCTGATGGGCCTCGGCCTCGTGGTGCTGCTGCTCTTCCTCTTCCTGAACGCGCGCACCGCCTTCTGGGTCGCCGCGGGCATTCCGACGGCGATGTTCGCCACCGTCGCGCTGATGTACGCGGGCGGGCTGACGATCAACATGATCTCGCTCTTCGCGCTCATCATCACGCTCGGCATCGTGGTGGACGACGCCATCGTGGTGGGCGAGCACGCCGACCACCGCCACCGGACCCTCGGCGAGCCGCCTGTGGTCGCCGCCGAGAACGCCGCGCGGCGCATGGCGATGCCGGTCTTCGCGGCGACGCTGACCACCGTTTTCGCCTTCTTCGCGCTGGTGGCGATCGGCGGGCGCTTCGGCGACCTGATCGCAGACATTCCCTTCACGGTGATCGCCGTCCTGCTGGCGAGCCTCGTGGAGTGCTTCCTGATCCTGCCCAACCACATGGCGCACGCGCTGAAGGCCACCGACCGCGCGCACTGGTACGACTGGCCCTCGCGGCAGGTGAACCGGGGCTTCGGGCTCGTGCGCGACCGTCTATTCCGCCCCGCGATGCGGGGCGTGATCCGCGCGCGCTACGTCGTCCTCGCCGGGGCCGTCGCGGTGCTGGCGAGCCAGGTCGCCCTCGTGGTGAGCGGCGACGTGAGCTGGCGCTTCTTCAACGCGCCGGAGCGCTCCTCGGTCACCGGCAACTTCGCCATGGCCGCCGGCGCGACGCGGGCCGACAGCCTCGAGCAGATGGCGGCGATGCAGCGCGCGGTCGAGGAGGTCGCGGCGGAATACGCGGCCGAGCACGGGCGCAACCCGGTCGATTACGTCCTCGCCGAGGTGGGCGGCAACGCGGGCTGGGGCATGGCGGGCGCCGAGACCAAGGAGCCCGACCAGTTGGGCGGCATCTCGATCGAGCTCATCGACGCCGATCTCCGCCCCTATTCCGCCTTCGCCTTCGTCGGCGCCCTGCAAGAGCGCGTCGCGCGTCACCCGATGGCCGAGACGGTCACCTTCCGCGGCTTCCGCTCGGGGCCGGGGGGCGACGCGCTCGACGTGCAGTTCCACGGCGCCTCGGCCGAGACGCTGAAGGCCGCCGCCGAGGACCTCAAGACCGCCGTCGCGCGCTTTCCGGAGGTCTCGGGCGTCGAGGACGATCTGCCCTACGACAAGGAGGAGCTCCTCCTCGAGCTCACGGCGCAGGGGCACGCGCTCGGCCTCTCGGCCGAGGGGCTCGGCCGGGTGCTGCGCGACCGGCTGGGCGGGATCGAGGCGGCGACTTACCCGGCCGGTCCGCGCAGCGCGGCGATCCGCGTGGAACTGCCCGAGGACGCGCTGCGCGCCGATTTCCTCGAGCGGATGCAGCTCCGCACGCCCGAGGGGGCCTATGTCCCGCTCGCCGACGTGGTCTCGGTCGAGCGGCGCACGGGCTTCTCGACGGTGCGCCGCGAGAACGGGCTGCGCGTCGTCTCGGTCACCGGCGACATCGACATGGAGGACGCCGCCCGCGCCGCCGAGATCCGCACCGCGCTCGAGGAGGAGATCCTGCCCGCCATCGCCGCCGAGCGGCAGGTGAATTGGCGCCTCTCCGGGCTCTCGGAGCAGGAGAGCGAATTCCTCGCCGACGCGGTGACGGGGCTCCTGCTCTGCCTGACGGGGATCTACCTGGCGCTCGCCTGGATCTTCGGCAGCTGGACGCGGCCCCTGGTGGTGATGGCGGTGATTCCCTTCGGCCTCGTCGGCGCGATCTGGGGGCACAAGGTCTGGGGCGTGCCGCTCTCGATGTTCTCGGTGGTGGGGCTTCTCGGCATGACCGGCATCATCGTGAACGATTCGATCGTGCTGACGACGACCATCGCCGAGAAGGCGCGCGCCCGCGGGCTGGCGCCGGCCATCGTCGACGGCGCGGCGGACCGGCTGCGGCCGGTGCTCCTGACGACGGCGACGACGGTGCTGGGGCTCACGCCGCTTCTCTACGAGGGGTCCAGCCAGGCGGAGTTCCTGAAGCCCACGGTGATCACGCTGGTCTACGGGCTGGGCTTCGGGATGGTGCTCGTGCTGCTGGTGGTGCCCGCGCTCCTCGCCGTGCAGGTCGATCTCGGCCGGCTGGTGCGCGCCTTCCGCCGCGGGTTGCGCTTCCGGGCGCGTGGCACGCGCGCCGGGCTGCGGATCGGCGCGGCCGCGAGCCTCGCGTGGCTCGCCGCGACGCTCGGCTGGACGGCGGTGACCGGGGCGCTGCCCGGGCCGATCGCCGACCTGATGCCCGGGCTCGCCGCGGCGCCGCCGATGATGGCCGCGCTCGCCGCCTATCTGCCCGGCGCGGCGGCGGTGGCGCTGGCGGCGGCGCTCGCGGCGCGGCTCGCCACGCGGCCGGGGCGGCGCGCGACGTGAGCGGCCGGGGCCAAGCGCGTTGCAACGCGCTTGGCCAAGCGGTTTGCAAACCGCTTGGGCGCTAGCCGCCGGCGCAGCCCCGGATGTCCACCGCGCGGCCCGGGGCGAGCAGGGTGATGCGCACCGCGCTCCGGTCGAGCGCGAAGGCGCCGCCGTCGCGGTGCGCAAGGTCGCTCGTCGCCACGACCCGTCCCGGCGCGGGGTGGGCAAGCTCCGCTTCAGAGGCCCAGATCTCCGGCGCGCCGGGCTCGATCACCGCCGCGGTGGTCGCCTCCGCGCGGGGCAGCGCGACCTCGGCGCGCAGGCGCACGCCCTGCGCGCCGCCCGTCACCGTGCAGTCCACGCCCGTCACGCCGGCCTCCCCGGCGTCGAGGGGCCGCGCGGCGAGCGCCGCGGCGATCGCCGGGTCGGGCGCGCCGCCCGCGGCGGGCAGCCTGCCGTCGACCGCGATTTCGGCCGGGACGCAGATGTCCTCGCAGACGCCGAGGGAGATCTCGGCGGAGAGCGTCACCGCCTCGCCGGCGCGCGCCGGGGTCACGCGCAGCGGCAGCACCACCTCGTCGGAGTAGACGATCGAGCGCATGCCGTTCTGGTCGAAGACCTCCGGCGCCGGCCAGGCGATCTCCACCCCGCCGAGGTTGCGCGACCCGCTCCAGTCGAACTCGGGCGGGATGCCGGCGTCGCCCGGCGCGCGCCAGTAGGTCTTCCACCCGGGATCGAGCGTCAGGCGCAGCCCGGCGAGATGCGCGCCGTCGGCGCGGCGCCAGCCCGGCAGGATCTCGCCCGCGACGACGTCGAGGGCGCGGGCGGGGGGCGCGGCGGCCAGCGTCGCGGCGGCCAGCGTTCCGAGGGTGAGCAGACGCGCGGCGAGGGTCATGCCCCCAGATTGCGCAGTCGCGCCCGTTTGCCAAGGCGGGTGCGCTCACGTTCCGGCGATCCGGCGCCCTTGAAGCCCCCTGCGCCCGGGGTCATGTTGTCCTGCGAGCAACGGAGAGGCGGAATGTCCGACGTCACCCCCCTGACGGGCAAGCTCCTGATCGCGATGCCGGCGATGGGCGACCCGCGCTTCGAGCGCAGCGTCGTCCTCGTCTGCGCGCATTCCGAGGAGGGGGCGATGGGCCTCATCCTCAACAAGCCCACCGACGACGTCACCCTCTCCGATCTCTTCGAGCAGCTCGAGATCGAGGCGGGCCCCGAGGCGCGGCGCATGAAGGTGCACTTCGGCGGCCCGGTGGAGACCGGGCGGGGCTTCGTCCTGCACGGGCCGGATTACGACGCCTCGGAGTCCACGCTCACCGTGGACGCGCGCTTCGCGATGACGGCGACCCTCGACATCCTCGAGGCCTTCGCGCGGGGCGAGGGGCCGGGGCAGGCGCTGATGGCGCTCGGCTACGCCGGCTGGGGCGCCGGTCAGCTCGAGGCGGAGCTCGCGCAGAACGCGTGGCTGACCGCCGACGCCACGCCGGAGCTCGTCTTCGCGCGCGACGACGCGGGCAAATGGCAGGCCGCGCTCGAGACGCTGGGCATCGACACGCTGATGCTTTCGGGGAGCGGCGGGCGCGCCTGAGCGCGCGTCAGTCGCGCGGCGCCGCGGCGCGGCGCAGCCGGTCGTTGATCGCGCGGCCGAGGCCCGTCTCCGGGATCGGGGCGACGGCGATCGGATGCGCGCCGTCGTCGAGCGCGTGCAGGTGGTGAAAGAGCGCCGCCGCCGCCTCGGCCAGATCGCCCGTCGCCGACAGCGTGAGCTCGCCCGGCACGTCGCCGAAGCCGAGCATCCGCTCGCCCGGACGGGGCGCGGCCGCATCGAGCCGCAGCGCCGCGCGCGGCGCGTAATGCGAGGCGAGCTGCCCCGGCGCCTGCGGCGCGGCCGGGTCGGGCGCGGGCGCGGCGAGGGGCGCGCCCAGCACCGACTCGATCGCCTCGGCCGGCACGCCGCCGGGGCGCAGCAGGCGCGGCGCGGGATCGAGGGCGAGGATCGTCGATTCGACACCCACCGGGCAGGGGCCCGCGTCGAGCACCGCGGCGATCCGGTCGCCGAGCCCCGCGATCACGTGCTCGGGCCGCGTGGGGCTCAGCCGGCCCGAGGGATTGGCCGAGGGCGCGGCGAGCGGCCCGCCCATCGTGGTGAGGAGCGCGCGCGTCGCGGCCTGGTCCGGCACGCGCACGGCGAGCGTCTCGAGCCCCGCGGTCACGCCGGGGGCGAGCCCGTGCCCGGCCTGCAGCGGCAGCACGAGCGTCAACGGCCCCGGCCAGAAGGCGCGCGCCAGCCGCGCGGCGGTCTCGGGCCAGTGGACGAGCGCCGCCGCGGCCCCGGCGTCGGCGACATGGGCGATCAGCGGGTTGAAGGCGGGGCGTTCCTTGGCCGCGTAGATCGCGGCGACCGCCCCGGGGTTTCGCGCGTCGGCGGCGAGGCCGTAGACCGTCTCGGTCGGGATCGCGACGAGGCGGCCCGCGCGCAGGAGCGCGGCGGCGCGGGCGACGCCGGCGGCGTCGGGGGCGAGGCGGTCGGGCGTGCGGGGCATTCGTGACGCGGCGTTGCGGTTGCGGGTGCGACAGGCTGACCTAGCCTTCCGTCGGGAAAGCGGGCATACACCCGCCCCGGAGACATGCCAAGCCCGCGAGGTCTTTCATGCCCTACCACGCCCCGGTGCCCGAGTACCGATTCCTTCTGGATCATGTCGTGGATTTCCCGAAGGTCGCGGCGACCGACCGCTTCGCCGAGGCCGCGCCGGACGTGGTCGCCGCCATGCTGACCGAGGCGGGCCGGGTCTGCGAGGAGGTGCTCGCGCCGCTCCAGCGCTCGGGCGACACGCAGCCGGTGCGCTTCGAGAACGGCGTCGTGCGCCTCTCGCCCGGCTTCGCGGAGGCCTATCGCGCGCTCAGCGACGGCGGCTTCCTCCGCGTTTCGGGGCCGGAGGCGCACGGCGGGCTCGGCTTGCCGATCACGGTGGCGACCGCGCTCAACGAGATGATGTCGGGCGCCTGTCTCGCGTCGCAGCTCTCGCCGCTGATGGCGCAGGGCCAGATCGAGGCGCTCGATCACCACGCGCCCGAGTGGATCAAGGCGCTCTACATCCCGAAGCTCGCGCGCGGGGAGTGGACGGCGACCATGAACCTGACCGAGCCGCAGGCGGGCTCGGACGTGGGCGCGGCCGCGACGCGGGCCGAGCCCGCCGACGACGGCACCTACCGGCTCACGGGGCAGAAGATCTACATCACCGGGGGCGACAACGACTTCGCCGACAACGTCGCGCACCTCGTCCTCGCGCGTCTGCCGGACGCGCCGGCGGGGACCAAGGGGATCAGCCTCTTTCTCGTGCCGAAGTACATCCCCCGCGAGGACGGCACGCCGGGCGCGCGGAACGCGATCCGCGTCGTTGGCATCGAGGAGAAACTCGGCCTCCACGCGAGCGCGACCTGCACGCTCGCCTACGAGGGCGCGACCGGCTGGCTGATCGGCGCGCCCAACAAGGGCATGCGCTGCATGTTCACCATGATGAACAACGCGCGCCTCGGTGTCGGCATGCAGGGGATCGGCGTCGCGGAGGCCGCCTATCAGCACGCGCTCGCCTATGCGCTGGAGCGCAGGCAGGGTGCGACGCCGGTGGAGGGCGGCACCGGCGCCATCGTCGAGCACGCCGACGTGCGCCGGATGCTCGCCACGATGAAGGCCGAGCTCTTCGCGGCGCGGGCCGTGGCCTTCGCCTGTGCGGTCGCGATCGACATGGAGACCGCGACGGGCGAGACCGGCTGGGCCGCCCGGGCGGCGCTGCTGACGCCGGTGGCGAAGGCCTTCGGCACCGACACGGGGCGCGCGCTCTCCGACACGGGGATCCAGATCTACGGCGGCATGGGCGTGATCGAGGAAAGCGGTGCCGCTCAGTACTGGCGCGACGTGCGGGTGAGCGCGATCTACGAGGGCACGAACGGCATTCAGGCGATGGACCTCGTGGGCCGCAAGCTCGCCGACGGGGGCGAGGCGGCGCAAACGCTCATCGATGAGATCGAGGCGGAGGCCGAGGCGGCGCGCGGCGATCTGCCCGATCTCGCCGGCCCCGTCTGGCAGGCCGCCGAGGAGCTGCGCGAGGCGACCGAGGCGCTGGTCGCCACGGGCGATCTCACCGACCGTTTCGCGGGCTCCGTGCCCTACCTGCGCGCCGTGGCGCGGGTGCTCGGCGGGCACTACCACCTGCGCGCCGCCCGCGCCGAGGGCGGGGCCGGCCCGCGCACCGCGCTCGCGCGGGTCTACGTCCGCCGCCTCCTGCCCGAGCACGCGGGCCTTCTGGCCGAGGCGCGCGCGGGCGGCGCGGACCTCTACGCGCTCAGCGACGAGGACCTCGCGGCGTGACCGGCGGGCGGATCAGTCCGCGCGAGCGCCGCGCGCCCTCCGATGGCCGAGCGGGGTCCGCTGCCTTGCCCCCCGGGGAGGGGCGCGCGTGATGGACGGGGCCGACGGCATCCGCACCCCGTGGGACAGCCCGCCCGAGGAGGGCGCGGCGATCGAGGTGGCCGAGGGCGTGCTCTGGATGCGGCTGCCGCTGCCGATGGCGCTCGACCACGTGAACGTCTACGCGCTCGACGACGGGGACGGCTGGACCATCGTGGACACCGGCGTGAACAGCCGGCGCAGCCGCGCGATCTGGCAGGCGCTGCTCGACGGCCCGCTGGCGGGCAACCCCGTGCGCCGGGTGATCGTCACGCACCATCACCCCGACCACGTGGGCCTCGCCGGCTGGTTCCGGTCGGAGCACGGCGCGGAGCTGCTGACCACGCGCACCGCCTGGCTCTTCGCGCGGATGCTGACGCTCGACGAACAGGAGCGCCCCGCGCCGGAGACGCTCGCCTTCTGGCGCCGGGCCGGGATGGCCGAGGACATCCTCGCCGAGCGCGCCTCGGAGCGGCCCTTCAACTTCGCCGACGTGGTCTGGCCCCTGCCGCTCGGCTTCACGCGGCTCGCCGAGGGCGGGACGATCCGCATGGGCGGGCGCACATGGGACATCCGCTGCGGCGCCGGGCACGCGCCGGAGCACGCCACCTTCTGGAGCCGCGACGACGGGCTCGTGCTGACGGGCGATCAGGCGATTCTCTCGATCAGCTCCAACATCGGCGTCTACGCCACCGAGCCCGAGGCCGACCCGCTCTCGGACTGGCTGGAGGCCTGCGCGCGCCTCGCCACCCACGCGCGGCCCGATCAGCTCGCCCTCGCGGGGCACAAGCTGCCCTTCACCGGGCTGCCGCTCCGCCTGCACCAGTTGATCGAGAACCACCACGGCGCGCTCGACCGGCTGGAGCGTCACCTCGAGACGCCGCGCACCGCCGCCGGGTGTTTCCCGGCGCTCTTCAAGCGCGAGATCGGGCGCGGCGAGTACGGCCTCGCCCTCGTCGAGGCGGTCGCGCATCTCAACCACCTGCATCAGGCCGGCCGCGCCGTCCGCCGCCTGACCGAGCACGGCGCCTGGGAATACCGCCGCGCCGGCTGAGCCGGCGCCGCCGCGCTTGCCCGAAGGGGGGCGACGCGGTATCCCTGCGCAGGGAAACGCAAGCGGCAGCCGAAGGACAGGGACCCATGGCCGAGAACCACGAACACGGCAAGATGGACATCACCGAGCAGGAAAAGACCTTCGAGGGCTTCGTGAAGGCCTCGATCTGGGTCGCGGGCGTGGCGATCGGCATTCTCGTCTTCCTCGCGATCTTCAACTCCTGATCGCGTCCGCGCGCCCGTGCAGCGGCGGCGGTTTCTGCTACTGCCCTTCACCGCCGTGGTCGCGGGCTGCGGGCCGCCGAACATGGGCGCCTGGGCGCCGGACGAGGTCGTGGCGCGCGCGGCATACGCCAGCGACGCGCCGCCGATGGTCCGGCTCTACACCATGGTCAGCAACCGGACCGGCGCCGGCGCGCACACGAGCCTGCTGATCAACGCCTCGCAGCAGGTGATCTTCGACCCCGCCGGCAACGTCGAGCATCCGGACGTGCCCGAGCGCAACGATGTCCTCTTCGGCGTCACGCCGGAATTCGAGCGCGTCTACCGCAGCGCTCACGCGCGCGAGACCTATCATGTCGTCGTGCAGACGAAGATCGTCTCGCCCGAGGTGGCGGAGATGGCGCTGCGCAAGGTGCAGGCGGCCGGCCCGGTGCAGCCCGCGCGCTGCACTCTGGTGACGGCGCGCCTCCTCTCCGAGCTTCCGGGCTTCGAAAGCCTCCGCCCCGTCTGGTTCCCGAAGCGGCTGATGGAGGACTTCGAGCGCCTGCCGGGCGTCGAGACGGAGAAGCTCGTCGAATACGACGACCCGGACAAGTTCGAGGCGATCATGTCCTACGACGGCCCGGAGACCGGCAGCCGCCCCTGATCAGACGAGCCAGAGCCCGAGGCCGAGCGTCGCCGCACCGGCGCCGATCGACAGGAGCACGTTCTTCGTCGCCACGCCGAGGCCGAGCGTCACCCCCGCCGCGGCGAGGCGCGCGGGCTCGGGCGTGCCGCCCGTGGCCGAGGGCCAGAGCACCATCGGCGCCACCAGCCCGGGCAGCACCGCGACCGCCGTGTAGCGCAGGTGCCGCAGGAGCCAGGCAGGCAGGGCGCGGTCGCCCACGAGCCCGAGAAACACGAAGCGCAGCCCGAAACTGCCGAGCCCGAGGCCGAGGATCACGAGCCAGAGCTCGCCCGTTTCGATCGCCGCGTCGCCGGTCATTGGGCGCGCGCCTTGCGTCGCTCCACCCAGACCTCGGTCTGCGCGCCGGCGGTCATCGCGGCGAGCGCGGCCAGGATCAGCCCGAGATTGTAGGGCAGGAAGGCGAGGCCGAGCGCCAGCGCGACCGAGACGCCCGCGGCCACCACATGCGCGAGCGTGCGCAGCATCGGCGCGATCAGCGCGAGGAAGGTGATCGGCACCGCGAAATCGAGCGGCACGCCCGCCGGGATCGCCGTGCCCACCAGCGCGCCGACGACCGTCATGATGTACCAGAGCGGGCAGATCGGCGCGACGGTGCCCCAGAAATAGGCGAGCTTATCGGAGAGCGACATGCGGTCGCGCTCGTATTTCACGGCGCCGAGGGCATAAGTCTGATCGACGAGGAAATAGGCCACGAGCGCGCGCTGCCAGAGCGGCGCCTGGCCCAAGTGCGGCGTGAGCGAGGCCGAGTACATCGCCATGCGCAGGTTCACCGCCAGCGCCGAGGCGAGCACGATCGCCGTCGGCGCATTCTCGGTGAGAAGCTGGAGCGCCGCGAACTGCGACGCGCCCGCGATCACCACGACCGAGAAGCTCAGCGCCTCGAGCACGTTCAGCCCCGCCTCGGTCGCCACCACGCCGAAGAGCAGCGCGAAGGGCGAGACCACGAGCGTGAAGGGCAGCGCGTCGCGCACCCCTTGCATGAAGGCGCCGCGCGGGGAAGATGTCGCCATGCGATGGCTCCTGACAGACCCGGCCCCCGGCCATAGACCCGCCGCAGCGCGGATGCAAACCGGGCCGGCGCCCGCGTGAAGGTCGTGGGCGTGATCCTCGCCGGCGGCCGCGCGCGGCGCATGGGAGGCGGCGACAAGGCGCTCGCCGAGCTCGCGGGCCGGCCGCTCGCCGTGCATGTGGCCGCGCGGCTCTCGGGCCATGTCGCGGCGCTCGCGCTCAACGCGAACGGCGATCCGGCGCGCTTCGCCGCGCTGGGCCTGCCGGTGCTGCCCGATCCCCTGCCGGGGCGGCCCGGGCCGCTCGCCGGGGTGCTCGCCGCGCTCGACTGGGCGGCGGGGCAGGGGGCGGCGGCCGCGGTGACGGCGCCGGCGGACACCCCCTTCCTGCCGCCCGATCTGGTGCCCCGTCTCCGCGACGCATCAGGCGAGGGCGCGCGCCCGGCGCTCGCCGCGGGCCCCGCGGGCGGGCTGCACCCGCTCTGCGCGCTCTGGCCCGTGCGCCTCGCCCCGGCGCTGCGCGTCGCGCTCGACCGCGGCGCGGCGAAGGTGCGCGATTTCGCCGCCGGTCAGGGGGCGGCGACGGTCGCCTTCGCGTCGGAGGCGGCCTTCTTCAACGTGAACACGCCCGAGGATCTCGCCGCCGCGCGGGCGGAGCTGGCGGCGCGATGACGATCGACACCGCGCTCAGGGTGGACGGGTCCGGCGGCCCCGACCGCGGGCCGCGCCCCGAGACGGACGCGATCCGGGCCTCGCGCCACGGCTCAGGGCGTCGCGCCGCCGAGGCCTGGATCGCCGCCCGGCTGGAGGAAGAGATCGCCGCCGGCCGCCGCTTGCACGCAGCCGGGCGAGATCCGCGCCGCGGCGGTGGCGCGGGTTGCGACGCGGGACCGCGCCGCCTAGATCCCTCCTGTCACTGGAAGGATCGCCGATGAACATCTCCAAGGCCGCCGGGGCGGCGGGGCTGCCGGTCAAAACCGTGCGCTACTACGCCGACATCGGGCTCGTCGCGCCCGCCGGGCGCACCGCCTCGGGCTACCGCGACTACGACGACGCGGCGGTGCGCAAGCTCGCCTTCGTGCGCCGCGCGCGGGAGTTCGGCTTCACCATCGAGGAATGCCGCGACCTTCTGGGTCTCTACGAGGACCGCGGCCGGTCGAGCGCGGACGTCAAGCGCATCGCCGCCAAGCGCCTTGAGGAGATCGAGGCCAAGCAGCGCGCGTTGCAGGCGCTGCACGACGAGCTCTCGGAACTCGTCTGCGCCTGTCACGGCGACGATCGTCCCGATTGTCCGATCCTCGATCACCTCGGCTGAGGACCGCGATTTTTCGTACGAAAAATCGCGAGCCGACGCGCGCGGGGCGGGGAGAATTTTCGTACGAAAATTCTCCGGCGCTCAGTCGAAGGTGCCGGTGGCGCGGCCGAGCACCATGAAGGCGCGGGCGGTGCGCGTGTCCGCGAAGGCGGCGATTTCCGCGTCGCTCGCCGTTTCCGCGAATTCGGCGAAGCGCTGGTCGAACAGGCGCAGGAAATGATGCGTGGCGTCGCGGAAGATCGGGTCCTGCCGCATCCGGTCCGCGGCGAGCGCGAGGGCGTCGCGGTCGTGCACGCCGCCGAGCGCGGCGACGGCGCGGCCGCGTTCCCCGGCGGCGAAGCGGCGCCAGAGGTCGGGGTGCGCGCGGTCAGGGGCGAGGTCGTCCATGTAGAGCCCCTCCTGGCTGAGCAGGGTGAGCACGTCCTGCGCGGCGGTCACGAACTGTGCCGTACGCCGGTCGCGCAGCGCCCGGCGCAGCGCCGCGAAGCCGGCCCGGTCCTCGGCCGTCTCGGGGAAGTTGAGCGCGCGGATGAAATCCTCCGCCCCGAGGGTGCGCGCCGGCGTGTCCTCGGCGCCGAGGGCGAGGCTCGGCTGCGCCTCGGCCGGCGGCGCCTCGGCCCGGGGCGTCTCGGCGTGGGGCGTCTCAGGGGGCGCCTGTCGCGCGGGCTCCGGCGCCGCCTGCCGCGCCTCGGCAAGGGCCGCGATGGCGGCCTGCGTCGCGCGCTGCGCCGCCGCGATCTCTTCGAGCGTCCGGGCGAGCGCGGGGTCCGCGGCGCCCTGCGTGTCCCGCGGGGGCGTCTGGCTCTCGCGGATCGTCTCGATCGCGGCGCGCAGGCGGCGGCTTTCGTCGCCCGTCGCCCGGGCGGCGCGCGCGGCCATCGCCGCCACCCAGATCAGGCCGACCGGCACCGCCAGGGCGAGCGCCGTGAGGGCGCCGCCGTGGGCCGCCGTCCCGTCGCCGGCCAGAAACAGCGCCGCGCCGGCGAGCAGGAGCCAGGCGAGGCTCAGCCCGGCCGCGGCGCGCGTTTCCGGGCCGGTGGCCTCGGGCGGGTCGTGACGGTCGAGCGGGGTGCGGCCCGGTCCGCGTGGGTCGGCCATGCGCCCGCCCTCACACGTACTGGATCGAGAGGATCTCGTAGCTCTTCTCGCCGCCGGGCGTGCGCACCTCGACGCTGTCGCCCGCCTCCTTGCCGATGAGCGCGCGGGCGATGGGCGACTTGATGTTCAGGAGGCCCTTCTCGACGTCGGCCTCGTACTCGCCGACGATCTGCCAGGTCTTCTCCTCGTCGGTGTCCTCGTCGACGAGCGTGACCGTGGCGCCGAACTTCACCGCGCCGGAGAGCGTCGCCGGGTCGATCACCTCGGCGAGGCCGAGCACGCCCTCGAGCTCCTTGATGCGGCCCTCGATGAAGCTCTGCTTCTCGCGGGCCGAGTGATACTCGGCGTTTTCGCTCAGGTCGCCGTGCTCGCGCGCCTCGGCGATCGCGCGGATGATCGCCGGGCGCTCCTCGGACTTGAGGTGCTTCAATTCGGCTTCCAGCGCGGCGTGGCCCGCGCGGGTCATCGGAATCTTGTCCATGGGCCTCTACTTCGGGCAAAAGGGCCGGGCGCGGCGGGTGGCGGCGCGGGCGCTCTCGCCCGTGCCTCGGCCCGAGACTGCCCCGAGCGGCGCGGGACATGCAAGGGGGCGCGGCGGAGGAATGCCGGCGTCCCGCGCGCCCGGTCGCGGCCCGCGGGCGACGGGGCGGCGAAGGGGCGCGGCACCGTTTCGCACCCGTGACGCCCGGTTGCGATTGACCTTCCGTGACGGCACGGGCTAGCACCACGCGACACCATACGCGAACAGGGCAAACGGGGAGTGCGCCGCATGGCCGAGGTGACGCGCGAGTCGATGGAATACGACGTCGTGATCGTGGGAGCGGGGCCCGCCGGGCTCTCGGCCGCGATCCGTCTGAAGGAGGTCGACCCGGCGCTCGAGGTCGTCGTGCTCGAGAAGGGCTCGGAGGTGGGCGCGCACATCCTCTCGGGGGCCGTGCTCGATCCGGTCGGCCTGAACACGCTCTTTCCCGACTGGAAGGACCGCGGCGCGCCGGTGACGACCGAGGTCTCGCAGGACAACTTCTACCTGCTCGGTGAGGGCGGGCGGCTGCGCATCCCCAACTGGCCGATGCCGCCGCTGATGGACAATCACCGAAACTACATCGTCTCGATGGGCAACGTCTGCCGCTGGCTCGCCGAACAGGCGGAGGAACTCGGCGTCGAGATCTTCCCCGGCATGGCCTGCTCCGAGATCGTCTGGGGCGAGCAGGGCGAGATCCGCGGCGTCGTCGCGGGCGAGTTCGGCCTGCAGGCCGACGGCACGCCCGGCCCCGCCTACGAGCCGGGCATGGAGCTGCACGGCAAATACGTCTTCCTCGCCGAGGGCGTGCGGGGCTCGCTCTCGAAGGAGGTGATCGCACGCCACGATCTCTCGAAGGGGCGCGAGCCGCAGAAGTTCGGCCTCGGCATGAAGGAGGTCTGGGAGATCGACCCGGAGCGTCACAACGAGGGCGAGGTCACGCACACCATGGGCTGGCCGCTGGGCAGGAACGCGGGCGGCGGCGGCTTCATCTACCACGCCGGCGGCAACCAGCTCTACCTCGGCTTCGTGGTGCACCTGAACTACGCGAACCCTTACGTCTATCCCTACATGGAGTTCCAGCGCTTCAAGCACCATCCGATGGTGAAGCGCCTTCTCGAGGGCGGCAAGCGCATCGCCTACGGCGGCCGCGCGATCAGCGAGGGCGGCTATCAGTCGATGCCGAAGATGGTCGCGCCCGGCGCGGCGCTGCTCGGCTGTTCGGTCGGCATGGTCAATGTGCCGCGCATCAAGGGCAACCACAACGCCATGCTCTCGGGCATCGCCGCGGCGGAGGCCGCGGCCGAGGCGCTGGCCGCCGGCCGGGCGCAGGACGAGCTCTCCGACTACGAGGACCGCGTGCGCACCGGCGAGATCGGGCGCGACCTGAACCGCGTGCGCAACGTCAAGCCGCTCTGGTCGAAATACGGGCTCGTGGGCGGGCTCGGCCTCGGCGGGCTGGACATGTGGACCAACACGCTCGGCTTCTCGATGTTCGGCACGGTCGGCCACGGCAAGACCGACGCGGAGGCGACCGAGCCGGCCGCGAAGCACACGCCGATCGACTACCCCAAGCCCGACGGCAAGATCAGCTTCGACCGGCTGACCAACGTCAGCTACGCCATGACGAACCACGAGGAGAGCCAGCCGGCGCACCTGAAGCTCAAGGACCCGGAGTTGCCGGTGCAGGTGAACCTGCCGGAGTACGCGGGCCCCTCGGCGCGCTACTGCCCGGCGGGCGTCTACGAATTCGTCAAGGACGACGCGGGCGAGGACAAGTTCGTCATCAACTTCCAGAACTGCGTCCACTGCAAGACCTGCGACATCAAGGACCCGAAGCAGAACATCGTCTGGACCACGCCGCAGGGCGGCGACGGGCCGAACTACCCGGGCATGTGAGGGCGGCCGATCGCCGCCCGGGGGCGGCCTGCATGGACAAGCGGGGGGCGTCGCCTTAGGCTTTTCGCCGGACCCGGACGGGAGGCAGCCCCCTTGCGCGCATCTTTCCTGAAAGCCCTCGCTGCGGCGGCCGCGCTCGCCGCGCCCCTGCCCGCAATCGCGGAGCCGGTGCCGGCGGGCGCCTATCTCGCCGCGCGGCAGGCGCAGTATCAGTCGGATTTCCTGTCGGCGGCGCGCTTCTACACCCGCGCGCTGGCGCATGACCCCGGCAACCGCCAGCTGATGGAGGCGGCGACGGTGGCCTATCTCGCCCTCGGGCAGGTGGACCGCGCCGCGCCGGTCGCGCGCCGCCTCACCGGCGGCGACGGGGCGACGAAGGTCGCCAACATGGCGCTCATCGCGCACTACGGCGCCGCAGAGAATTATGAGCGCGTGCTCGACCTCGTGGGCGAGGGGCGCGGCGTCGGCATCCTCGTGGACGGCCTTGTGCAGGGCTGGGCCGAGGTCGGCCGGGGCGACATCGACGCGGCGGTGGCCGCCTTCGACGCCATGGGCGAGGAGCGCGGCCTCATGGGCTTCGCGCTCTACCACAAGGCGCTGGCGCTGGCGTCGGCGGGCGATTTCGCGGGCGCCGAGGCGATCTATTCCTCCGAGGTCGCGGGCGCGATGCAGATGACCCGGCGCGGCGTCATCGCCCGCATCGAGGTGCTGAGCCAGCTCGGCCGCAACGACGACGCCATCGCCCTGCTCGAGGAGAGCTTCGGCGCCGATCTCGACCCGGAGCTGCGCGGCCTCCGCGCCCGGCTCGCGGCAGGGGAGACGCTGCCCTTCCACCTGCGCGGCGCGCGCGACGGTCTGGCGGAGGTCTTCTACACCATCGCCGGCGCGCTGCGCGGAGAGGCGAACGACGACTTCACCCTGCTCTACACCCGCGTCGCCGGGCACCTGCGGCCCGGACACGTCGACGCCGTGCTGATGGCGGCGGAACTCCTCGAGGATCTCGGCCAGTACGAGCTCGCCACCGAGGCCTACAAGAGCGTGCCGCGCGACCATCCCTCCCATCAGGCGGCCGAGATCGGGCGCGCGCAGGCGCTGCGCCAGGCGGGCAAGCCCGACGCGGCGATCGAGGTGCTGGAGCAGCTCTCGGGGCGCTACGGCGACTACCCGGCGGTGCACTCGGCGCTCGGCGACATGCTGCGCGCGCTCGAACGCTACGATGCGGCGGCTGAGGCCTACGACCGCGCGATCGCGCTCTACGACGGCGCGCCGAGCGACGCGGCGTGGTTCCTCTACTACGCGCGCGGCATCGCGCACGAGCGGCTGGACGAATGGCCGGCCGCCGAGGCCGATTTCCGGCAGGCGCTGGAGCTCAACCCCGACCAGCCGCAGGTGCTGAACTATCTCGGCTATTCCCTCGTCGAGAAGCAGGAGAAGCTGGAGGAGGCGCTCGAGATGATCGAGCGCGCCGTCGAGGCGCGGCCCGATTCGGGCTACATCGTGGACAGCCTCGGCTGGGCGCTCTACCGCCTCGGCCGCTACGAGGAGGCGGTGGGCCACATGGAGCGCGCCGCCGAGCTTCTGCCGGTCGATCCCATCGTCAACGACCACCTCGGCGACGTGTACTGGGCCGTCGGACGCCGGACCGAGGCGCGCTTTCAGTGGAACCGCGCGCTTTCCTTCGATCCGGAGCAAGAGGAGGCCGAGCGCATCCGCCGCAAGCTGGAGGTCGGGCTCGACGCCGTGCTCGCCGAGGAAGGCGCGGAGCCGCTCGCAGTGGCCGGCGATGACGCCCGCTGAGGCCCGCGCGCCGGCCAAGGTCAACCTCGCGCTGCACGTCACGGGCCGCCGGGCCGACGGCTACCACACGCTCGACTCGCTCGTCGTCTTCGCCGACGCGGCCGACGTGGTGCTCGTGCGCCCGGCCGAGACGCCCTCGCTGCGCGTGACCGGCCCACGGGCCGAGGGCGTGCCGACCGACGCCTCCAACCTCGTGATGCGCGCCGCCGCGGCGATGGGCGTCGCCGCCGCGATCGAGCTCGAGAAGCACCTGCCCGCCGCCGGCGGCATCGGCGGCGGCTCCTCCGACGCCGCGGCGACGCTGCGCGCGCTCGCCGCGATGACCGGGCGCGCGCCGCCCGCTGATCTCGCCGCGCTCGGCGCGGACGTGCCGGTCTGCATGGCGCCGGGGCCGGCGCGGATGCGCGGCATCGGGGAGGTGGTGGAGCCGCTCGCCACTCTCCCGGCGCTCGACGCCGTGCTCGTGAACCCGGGCGTCGCCGTGCCCACGCCGCAGGTCTTCGCCCGCCTCGCCCGGCGCGAGAACCCGCCGCTGCCCGATCCGCTGCCCGCCTTGGCCGATGCGCTCGCGCTCACCGACTGGCTCGCCGCGCAGCGCAACGACCTCGAGCCGCCGGCGCGCGCCCTCGCGCCCGGGATCGACGCGGCGCTCGGCGCGCTGGCCGGGGCGCCCGGCTGCCGCCTCGCGCGGATGTCGGGCTCGGGCGCGACGTGCTTCGGCCTCTTCCCCGACGCGGCCGCGGCGGCGCGCGCCGCGCAGGCGCTCGCGCGGCCGGGCTGGTGGGTGCGCGCCGTGCGCCTCGGCGCTCAGTAGCGCCGCCGCACCCGCGCGCGGGCGGCGACGGGCCGTTTCTTCTGACGCTCGCGCAGAAAGACGAAGAGCCCCGCGCCCCCGATCAGCGCGATCCCGGTCCAGACCGGGCCGCTCGGCCATTCGCCGAAGACGAGCCAGCCCCAGAGCACCGCGAGCGGCAGCGCGACGTATTCGAAGGGCGCCACCGTCGCCACGTCCGCCGCCCGATAGGCCGCCGAGAGCGAATAGCCGATCACCGCCGAACACCCCCCGAGCGCGAGGAAGAGCCAGAGGTCGCTCCCCTCCGGCCAGACCCAGGCGCGCAGGAGAAAGACGAGGCTTTCGTTCTCCACGCCTTCGGCGAAGCGCCCATCGCCGGCGACGAGGAAGAAGCCCCCGGCCACCACGAGAAAGGTGCCCTGGATGTAGATCGCCATGGCCGAGGCCTTGGCCGTCACGCCGAGCTTGCGCGTCAGAAGCTGCATCATCGCGTAGGTCAGCGCCGCCAGCACCGGCAGCGCCAGCACCACGCGCGGCACGTCGAGCGCCCCCTGCCACGGGCGCAGCATCACGAGGACGCCGGCGAAGCCCGCCACCACCGCGCCCAGCCGCCAGCGCCCCACGCGCTCGCCCAGAAGCGGGATCGACAGAACGGTGATGAAGAGCGGCGCGGCGAAGAAGAGCGCCGTCGCCTCCGCCAGCGGCAGCACGGCGAGCGCGGCGAAGAGGCTCATGTTCGCCACCACGACGAGCCCGCCGCGCAACAGGTGCAGCGCCGGGCGATCCACCCGCAGGAGCGCGAGCCCGCCCTCCAGCCGCAGGAACAGGAAGCTGAAGCAGAGCCCGATGCAGGAACGCACGAAGACCATCTGGTGCAGCGGATAGCCCCGCGACAGCAGCTTGATCAGCATGTCGTTGATCGAGATCGCCAGCATCCCCAGCAGGATGAACCCGATCCCGCGGGCGGCGTCGTTCATCGCGGCGGGGCCGTCGGAGGGGGTCACGGCGCGCACTCCTTTCGCCCCCTCGCTAGCACCGGGGGCTCTCCCGCGCCAGTCCGCGGCGCCCTTGTTCCCCCGGGGGCGCAGACTACACTCGGCCCGGTCAGCGAAAGAGGCCCCATGTCCCCCATTCTCGAGATCGCGGATCTGCGCAAGACCTTCCCGGGCGGCGTCGAGGCGCTCTCCGGCGTCTCGCTCGAAGTCCGGGAGGGCGAGATCCTCGCGCTCCTCGGCCCGAACGGCGCCGGCAAGACCACGCTCATCTCGACGGTCTGCGGCCTCACCGAGCCGAGCGGCGGCACCGTGCGCGTCGCCGGCCACGACATCCAGCGCGACTTCCGCGCGGCGCGCGCCCTGATCGGCCTCGTCCCTCAGGAGATCGCGCTCGAACCCTTTCAGCGGGTCTGGGACGGCGTGCGTTTCTCGCGCGGGCTCTTCGGCCTGCCGCGCGACGACGCGCATCTCGAAAGCGTCCTGCGCCAGCTCTCCCTCTGGGAGAAGCGCGCCGCGCAGACGCGGGAACTTTCCGGCGGCATGAAACGGCGCGTGATGATCGCCAAGGCGCTCGCCCACGAGCCGCGGGTGCTCTTCCTCGACGAGCCGACGGCGGGCGTCGACGTGGAACTCCGCCGCGGCATGTGGGAGGTGGTCGAGCGGCTGAAAGCGGAAGGCGTCACCATCATCCTGACCACCCATTACCTTGAGGAGGCCGAGGCGCTCGCCGACCGCGTCGGCGTCGTCAACCGCGGCGAGCTCCTGCTCGTGGAGGAGACCGGCGCGCTGATGGACCGGATGGGCCGCAAGGAGCTCGTGATCGAGCTGCAGGAGCCCCTCGACGCGGTGCCCGCCGCGCTCGCGGACTACGGGCTGGAGCTCGCCGAGGGCGGCGCGGCGCTCGTCTACACCTATGACCGGCGCTCCGAGCGCACCGGCATCACCCGCCTGCTCGCCGACCTGCAGGCCGCGGGCCTCGCGCTGCGCGATCTCTCCACGCGGCAGTCCAGCCTCGAGGAGATCTTCGTCGGCCTCGTACAGGAGGACGTGGCATGAACGCGGGCGCGATCTGGGCGATCTACCGCTACGAGATGGGGCGCTTCTTCCGCACGCTGGCGCAGAGCTTCATCTCGCCCGTCATCTCCACCTCGCTCTACTTCGTCGTCTTCGGCGCCGCCATCGGGAGCCGCATCGACGAGGTCGGCGGCGTGAGCTACGGCGCCTTCATCGTGCCGGGGCTCATCATGCTCACCGTGATGACCCAGGCGATCACCAACGCGAGTTTCGGCATCTACTTCCCGAAGTTCATCGGCACCATCTACGAGGTGCTCTCGGCGCCGGTGAGCTTCCTCGAGGTGGTGGTGGGCTACGTCGGCGCCGCGGCGACCAAGGCGCTCTTCATCGGCGTGGTCATCATGGTCACGGCGAGCTTCTTCGTGGACCTGCGCATCGCGCATCCGCTGCCCATGGCGCTCTTTCTCGTGCTGACCTGCGTGAGCTTCGCGCTCATGGGCTTCATCATCGGCATCTGGGCGAAGAACTTCGAACAGCTCCAGCTGGTGCCGCTGCTGATCGTCACGCCGCTCGTCTTCCTCGGCGGCTCCTTCTACTCGATCTCCATGCTGCCGCAGGCGTGGCAGACGATCGCGCTCTTCAACCCGGTGGTCTACCTCGTCTCGGGCTTCCGCTGGTCCTTCTACGGCATGGCCGACGTGCCCGTGGCGGTCAGCCTCGTGGTCATCGCGGGCTTCCTCGCGCTCTGCCTCGCAGCGGTCTGGTGGATCTTCCGCACCGGCTGGCGCATCCGCGCCTGAGCCCGGCCCCATCATCTTGGCCCAAATACTCCGGGGGCGTGGGGGCAGCGCCCCCACACGCACGAAGTGCCAGAGAGTGGGCGCGCGGCACGCGCGCGCCGCCTCTCACCCGTCGGCGCGGATGCGCGCGTTCTCCGGGTCGTAGGGGCTGTCGGGCTGCACCTCGGCGTCCCAGAGCCGGTCGAGCATCTTCACCTGCAGTTTCGTGCCCGGCGCGGCGTGCTCGGGGGTGACGTAGCCCATGCCGATCGACTTGCCGAAGGCCACCGAGTAGCCGCCCGACGTCAGCCGGCCCACCCGCGCGTCGCCCGCGTAGAGCGCCTCGCGGCCCCAGGGGTCGGCGTCCTCGGGTCCGTCGATCAGGACGGTGACGCACTTCGAGCGGATGCCCGTGGCCTCCATCGCGGCCTTGCCGTGGAAGTCCTTGGAGAGGTCCACGAAGCGCGGCAGGTCCGCCTCGAGCGGCGTCGCGTCGCGGCCGAGCTCGTGGCCGAAGGCGCGGTAGCTCTTCTCCTGCCGGAGCCAGTTCTGCGCCCGCGCGCCCACGAGCTTCAGCCCGTAGCGCGCGCCCGCGCCTTCCAGCAGGTCGAAAAGGTAATTCTGCATCTCGATCGGGTGATGCAGCTCCCAGCCGAGCTCGCCGGTGTAGGCCACGCGGATCGCGCGCACCGGGCACATGCCGAGCTCGATCTCGCGGCAGGAGAGCCACGGGAAGCGCGTGTTGCCGAGCACGGTCTCCGGGTCGGCGTCCTTGACCACCTCGCGCAGCAGGTCGCGGGATTTCGGCCCCGCCACGGCGAAGACGCCCCACTGCGTGGTCACGTCGTGGATGTCGATCCAGCCGAAGCGGTCGCGCGTGTCCTCGGCCGCCTTGCGGAGCCAGTCGCCGTCGTAGGCGGTCCAGGCGCCCGCGCTCACGAGGTAGTAGTCGTCCTCGCCCAGCCGCACGATGGTGTATTCGGTGCGCGTGGTGCCCGCCTCGGTCAGCGCATAGGTCAGGTTGATGCGCCCCACCTTGGGCAGGCGGTTGCAGGTCAGCCAGTCGAGGAAGGCCGTGGCGCCGGGGCCGCGGACGCGGTGCTTGGTGAAGGCGGTGGCGTCGATCAGCCCGACGCCCTCGCGGATCGCCTTCGCCTCTTCGACGGCGTATTGCCACCAGCCGCCGCGGCGGAAGCTGCGGGCGTCGTGGTCGAAGTCCTCCGGCGCGTCCACGGGGCCGAAGTAGTTTGGCCGCTCCCAGCCGTTGACCTGCCCGAACTGCGCGCCGCGCGCCTTCATCCGGTCGTAGGCGGGCGCCGTGCGCAGCGGCCGGCAGGCCGGGCGCTCCTCGTCGGGGTGGTGGAGGATGTAGACGTGCTCGTAGGCCTCCTCGTTCTTGCGGGCGGCGTATTCGGTCGTCATCCAGTCGCCGTAGCGGCGCGGGTCGAGGGAGGCAATGTCGATCTCGGCCTCGCCCTCCACCATCATGTCGGCGAGGTACTTGCCGGTGCCGCCCGCCGCCGTGATGCCGAAGCTGAAGCCCTCGGCGAGCCACATGTTGCGCAGGCCCGGCGCCGGCCCGACGAGCGGGTTGCCGTCGGGCGTGTAGCAGATCGGGCCGTTGTAATCGTCCTTGAGCCCCACCTCCTCCGACGAGGGGATGCGGTGGATCATCGACATGTATTCCTCCTCGATCCGCTCCAGGTCGAGGGGGAAGAGATCCGCGCGGAAGCTCTCGGGCACGCCGTATTCGAAGCGCGCGGGCGCATTGCGCTCATAGGGGCCGAGGATCCAGCCGCCGCGCTCTTCGCGGACGTACCACTTGGCGTCGGCGTCGCGCAGGACCGGGTGCTCGGGGTTCGATTTGCGCCACTCCACCAGCGCCGGGTCCGGCTCGGTGACGATGTACTGATGCTCGACCGGGATCGCCGGGATCTTGATGCCCAGAAGCCGCGCGGTGCGGGGGGCGTGGTTGCCGGTGGCGGTGACGACGTGCTCGGCCCTGACCACGACCTGCTCGTCGGTGGGCACGAGGTTGCCGCCCTTCTCGGCCATTTTCGTGCAGGTGACTTCCCAGTGGTCGCCCTTCCAGGCGTAGCCGTCCACCTGCCAGCGGCGCTCGATGGTGGCGCCGTGCTGGCGCGCGCCCTTGGCCATCGCCTGCGTCACGTCGGCGGGATTGATGTAGCCGTCCTCGGGGTGGAAGATCGCGCCCTTGAGGTCGTCGGTGCGCACCAGCGGCCAGCGCGCCTTGATCTCGTCGGGGGTGAGCCACTCGTAGTGGACGCCCACCGTCTCGGCCGTCGAGGCGTAGAGGCGGTATTCGTCCATGCGCTCGTCGGTCTGCGCCATGCGCAGGTTGCCCACCACGTAGAAGCCCGCGTTGAGGCCCGTCTCCGCCTCGAGGCTCTTGTAGAAGCGCACCGAGTAGTCGTGGATATGGCTGACCGCGTAGCTCATGTTGTAGAGCGGCAGGAGCCCCGCGGCGTGCCACGTCGAGCCCGAGGTGAGCTCGTCGCGCTCGAGTAGCGTCACATCCGACCAACCCGCCCGCGCGAGGTGGTAGGCGATGGAGGTGCCGATGGCGCCCCCGCCCACGACGAGGGCCTTCACGTCTGTCTTCATCCCGGGGCGACTCCCTTCTTCCCTCGGCCCGTGCTTACCGCTGCGGGCGGGGGGCGCGCGTGACCGCCCCGACACCTGATCGCGGGAAAGCGACACCGCCGGCCTGCGGAAAGGTGCCGGCGTCGGCCGTGCCGCCCTTTCGCCCCTTCCGGTCAGGTCCTATAAGGACGCCCAGCCGCGCCACGAGAGTCGCGGCGGCGAGGAGCGGCGAGCGGGGTCGACGAGCGCGCATGTTTGGACTGGCGGATCTCACGGGCATGTTCTCGCAGGACATGGCCATCGACCTCGGCACCGCGAACACGCTCGTCTACGTCAAGGGGCGCGGCATCATCATGTCCGAGCCCTCGGTCGTGGCCTATCACGTCAAGGACGGGGTCAAGAAGGTGCTCGCCGTGGGCGAGGACGCGAAGCTGATGCTAGGCCGCACCCCCGGCTCGATCGAGGCGATCCGCCCCATGCGCGAGGGCGTGATCGCCGACTTCGACGTGGCCGAGGAGATGATCAAGCACTTCATCCGCAAGGTCCACAAGCGCTCCACCTTCTACAAGCCGAAGGTGATCGTCTGCGTGCCGCACGGCGCGACGCCGGTGGAGAAGCGCGCGATCCGGCAGTCGGTGCTCTCGGCGGGGGCGCGGCGCGCGGGCCTCATCGCAGAGCCCATCGCGGCGGCCATCGGGGCGGGCATGCCGATCACCGATCCCACCGGCAGCATGGTCGTGGACATCGGCGGCGGCACCACGGAGGTCGCGGTGCTCTCGCTCGGCGACATCGTCTATGCCCGCTCGATCCGGGTGGGCGGCGACCGCATGGACGAGGCGATCGTCAACTACCTGCGCCGGCAGCAGAACATCCTCGTCGGCGAATCGACCGCCGAGCGTATCAAGACCTCCATCGGCACGGCGCGCATGCCCGACGACGGGCGCGGCGCCTCGCTCCAGATCCGGGGGCGCGACCTGCTGAACGGGGTGCCCAAGGAGACCGAGATCAATCAGGCGCAGGTGGCCGAGGCGCTGGCCGAGCCGGTGCAGGCGATCTGCGAGGCGGTGATGACCGCGCTCGAGGCGACGCCGCCGGACCTCGCCGCCGACATCGTGGACCGCGGCGTGATGCTGACGGGGGGCGGCGCGCTTCTCGGCGATCTGGACCTCGCGCTGCGCGAGCAGACGGGCCTCGCCGTCTCCATCGCGGACGAGAGCCTCTCCTGCGTCGCGCTGGGCACCGGCAAGGCGCTGGAATACGAAAAGCAGCTGCGCCACGCGATCGACTACGAAAGCTGAGCGGTCCCCGGCGGAGTTGATTTTGCCGGCGGGGCCGGAGCGGCTATTGTGACGCGAAAGCGCACCGCGGCGGGAGCGGACCGGGCTTGGCACGCGACAGGACGACCTCGGAGGATTACGCGCGGCCGCTGAAGCGCCTGCTTCTGGCGGTGCTCGTGCTGTGCCTGATCGCCGTCTTCCTCGTCTGGCGAATCGACAGCCCGCGCGTCGAACGCTTCCGCGCGCAGGTGGTGGACGCCGTCGTGCCGAGCTTCGACTGGGCCATGGCGCCGGTCACCGCGACGGTGAACCTCGCGCGCGACTTCCGCAGCTACCAACGCATCCACCAGCAGAACCGCGAACTGCGCCGCGAGCTTCAGCAGATGCGCGCCTGGAAGGAGGCGGCGCTCCAGCTGGAGCAGGAGAACGCGCGGCTGCGCGACCTGAACAACCTCGCGCTCGATCCGCAGCTCACCCATGTCACCGGCGTGGTGATGGCCGATTCGGGCTCGCCCTTCCGGCAGTCGGTCCTGCTGAACGTCGGCACGCGCGACGGCATCGTGGACGGCTGGGCGGCGATGGACGGGCTGGGCCTCGTCGGGCGAATCTCCGGCGTCGGCGCCACGGTGAGCCGGGTGCTCCTGCTCACCGACAGTTCGTCGCGCATCCCGGCGGTGATCCAGCCCTCGGGCCAGCGCGCGATGGTCGTGGGCGACAACAGCGCCGCGCCGCTTCTCGATTTCGTCGAGAACGCCGACGCGGTGCGTCCGGGCGACCGGCTCGTGTCGTCGGGCGACGGCGGCGTCTTTCCGCCGGGGCTGCTGATCGGGCAGGTGGCCGAGGACCCGCAGGGCCGGCTGCGCGTGCGCCTCGCGGCCGATTACACGCGGCTCGAGTTCCTGCGCGTCCTGCGCCACGACGGCACGCCCGCCGTCGAGGGGCCGGGCGCGCTGATCCTGCCGCCGGACCTCGCCGACGCGCGGGCGGAGGCGCCGGGCGATGGCTGAGGCGCAGGGCGGGGCACTGTGGTTCGGGCGGGCGGTCTTCGTGGCGCTCTGCGTCGCGGTGATCTTCTTCGCGCTCCTGCCGCTCGACACCGGCGTGCCGCGCTGGGCGCCGCCCGACCTTCTGCTCGCGCTCTGCCTCGCGTGGTCGGCCCGGCGGCCCGACCTGGTGCCGGCGCTCTCGGTGGCGGGCGTGGCGCTGCTCGCCGATCTCCTCTACCAGCGTCCGCCGGGGCTCTTCGCGGCGCTGACGCTCCTCGGCTCGGCCTACCTGAAGGCGCGCGCCGCGGCGCTGCGCGACGCCGGGTTCTTCGTGGAATGGGCGACGGCGGGCGCGGTGATCCTCGCGATCGCCGTGGGCTACCGCGCGGGGCTCGCGCTCGTCGCCGTGCCGCAGCCGCCGCTCGGGCTCTTCCTCGTGCAGGCGCTCGCCACGGTCGCGGTCTATCCGGCGGTCGTCGTCGTCTCGCGCCTCGTCTTCGGGCTGCGCCGGCCGGCGGCCTCCGACGGGGCCGGCGGGAGGTCCGCGGCATGAGGCGCAGCGCGCGGGACACCGAAACCAGCGTGCGCCGCGTCAGCCGCCGGGGCCTGATCGTCGCGGGGCTTCAGGCGGGGTTCATGGGGCTCCTGACGCTCCGGCTGCGGCACATGCAGGTGGAACAGGCCGACGCGTTCCGCCTGCTCGCCGAGGAAAACCGCATCAACGTCCGTCTGATCCCGCCGCGGCGCGGGCGGATCTTCGACCGGGAGGGCCGGCTGATAGCCGGCAACGAGCCCGCCTACCGCATCACAGTCGTGCGCGAGGACGCCGGCGACGTCGAGGCGGTGCTGCGCCGCCTCGCGCGGATCGTGCCCCTGACGGAGGAGGACATCGACCGCGTCAGCGCAGAGGCCGCGCGCTCCGCGCCCTTCCTGCCGGTCACCGTCGCCGACCGCGTCAGCTGGGAGGACGTGAGCCGCGTCGCGGTCAACGCGCCGGCGCTGCCCGGGATCACGCCCGAGGTGGGACAGTCGCGCGTCTACCCGCGGCGCGAGGATTTCGCGCATGTCGTGGGGTACGTCGGCCCGGTGAGCGAGCGCGACCTCGCCCGCTACGCCGACCCGGAGCCCGTGCTGCGCATCCCGCGCTTCCAGATCGGCAAGGTCGGCGTCGAGGCCCGCTACGAGGAGCGCCTGCGCGGCCGCGCGGGCACCCGCCGGGTGGAGGTCAACGCGACGGGCCGCGTCATGCGCGAGCTCGACCGGCAGGAGGGGGCGCCCGGCGCCGACCTTCAGCTCACGGTGGACCACCAGCTACAGGATTACGTGCGCGCCCGCCTCGGCCGCGAGAGCGCGAGCGTCGTGGTCATGGACCTCGAGGAGGGCGATCTCCTGGCCATCGCCTCGGCGCCCTCCTACGATCCCAACAAGTTCGTGCAGGGCATCCCGGTCGAGGATTACGCGGCGCTGCGCGACAACGAGCGCCGCCCGCTCGCGTCCAAGACGGTGCAGGACGCCTATCCGCCCGGGTCGACCTTCAAGATGGTCACCGCGCTCGCCGCGCTCGAGGCCGACGTGGTCTCACCCGAAGAGACGGTCTGGTGCCCCGGCCACATGGAGGTGGGCGGGCGGCGCTTTCACTGCTGGAAGCGCGGCGGCCACGGGCACATGAACCTCGAGGAGGCGCTGCGCGAAAGCTGCGACGTCTATTTCTACGACCTCGCGCTCAAGGTGGGGATCGACGCGGTCGCCGCCACCGCCCGCCGCCTCGGCTTCGGGCAGGCCTTCGACGTGGCGATGTCGGCGGTGGCCGAGGGCCTCGTGCCCGACCGCGACTGGAAGGCGCGCACGCGCGGCGCCGAGTGGCGGATCGGCGACACGGTCAACGCCTCGATCGGGCAGGGCTACGTGCTCGCCTCGCCGCTGCAGCTCGCGGTGATGACCGCCCGCCTCGCCACCGGCCGCGATCTCGCCCCCCGGCTCGTCAAATCCGTGGACGGGGTGGCGGCGCCGGTGCGCCCGGCCGCCTCGCTCGGCTTCAACGAGAACCACCTGCGCCGCATCCGCAAGGCGATGTACACGGCCACCAACAACCGGCGCGGCACCGGCTACGCCTCGCGCATCGTGGCCGAGGCCATGACGATGGCCGGCAAGACCGGCACCAGCCAGGTGCGCAACATCACCGCCGCCGAGCGCCGCGCCGGCGTGATCCGCAACGAGGACCTGCCGTGGCAGCGCCGGGACCACGCGCTCTTCGTCGATTTCGCGCCCTATGACGCGCCGCGCGTCGCGGTCGCGGTCGTGGTCGAGCACGGCGGCGGCGGCGCCTCGGCGGCCGCGCCCATCGCGCGCGACGTGACGCTTCAGGCGCTCTACGGCGAGACGCCGCCGCTCGAGGCCTATCCTTCGGCCGCGCGCTCGCGCATCCGCGCGCAGCAGGAGCGCCTGCGCCGCGAGCGCCGCGCCGAGGACGAGCCGGCAGAGGGACGCGCGTGAGCTATCTCGAGTACACCGTCAAGACGGTGCCGGCGGGGCCGCGGAAGCTGCTCTACTTCAACTGGCCGCTCGCCGTGGTGCTGATCGCGGTGGCCGGCGTCGGCGCGGTGATGCTCTACTCGGTCGCGGGCGGGCAGTTCTCGCGCTGGGCCGAGCCGCAGCTCCTGCGCTTCGCGGCGGGCTTCGTGCTGATGCTGATCGTCGGGCTGGTGCCGCTCTGGTTCTGGCGCAACATGTCCGTGCTCGCCTACGGCGTCTCGCTGGCGCTCCTGCTCGCGGTGGAATTCGTGGGCGTCACCGGCATGGGCGCGCAGCGCTGGATCGACCTCGGCGTGATGCGCCTGCAGCCCTCCGAGCTCATGAAGATCACGCTCGTCATGCTGCTCGCCGCCTATTACGACTGGCTGCCGGTGGAGCGCGTCTCGCGCCCGCTCTGGGTGCTCGTGCCGGTGGCGATGGTGCTGTTGCCCACGGCGCTCGTGCTGGTGCAGCCCGACCTCGGCACCGCGCTCCTCCTGATGACGGCGGGCGGGCTCGTGATGTTCGTCGCCGGCGTGCACTGGGCCTATTTCGCCGCCGTGATCGCCGCGGGGGCGGGCCTCGTCGCGGCCGTCTTCCAGAGCCGCGGCACCGACTGGCAGCTCCTGAAGGACTACCAGTACCGGCGCATCGACACCTTTCTCGACCCGGCCTCCGATCCGCTCGGCGCGGGCTATCACATCACCCAGTCCAAGATCGCGCTCGGCTCCGGCGGCTGGACGGGGCGCGGGCTCATGCAGGGCACGCAGACGCGGCTCAACTTCCTGCCGGAAAAGCACACCGACTTCATCTTCACCACCCTCGCCGAGGAGCTCGGCTTCGTCGGCGGCGTGACGCTTCTGGTGCTCTATGCGCTGGTGCTCGCCTTCTGCGTGATCACCGCGCTGCAGCACCGCGACCGCTTCGCGCAGATCCTCGTCTTCGGCGTCGCGATCACCTTCTTCCTCTTCTTCGCGGTGAACATGTCGATGGTCATGGGGCTCGCCCCGGTCGTCGGCGTGCCGCTGCCGCTCATCAGCTACGGCGGCTCGGCCATGCTCGTGCTCATGATCGCCTTCGGGCTGGTGCAGAGCGCGCATGTCCACCGCCCGCGCTAGACGCCACCGCCGCTCCAGGGAGGCCGCCTTGACCGTCACCGTGCTCTTCGCCGCGAAACCCGAAAGCTGGGCGGACTACGCCGCGCCCCTGCGCGCCGCCTTCGCCGAGGAAGGCCTCGACGCCGCGCTGGTGACCGAGGCCGCGCCCGAGACCGTCGACTACATCGTCTACGCCCCGAGTTCCGGCCTCGAGGACTTCCACCCCTTCACCCGGCTGAAAGCGGTGCTCAACCTCTGGGCCGGCGTCGAGGACGTGGTCGGCAACCCGACGCTCACCGTCCCGCTCGCGCGGATGGTCGACGACGCGGGCCTGACGCAGGGCATGGTCGAATGGGTCACCGGCCACGTCCTGCGCCACCACCTCGGCATGGACCGCCACATCCTTGGACAGGACGGCGTCTGGCGCCGCGGCGCGCCGCCGCTCGCCACCGAGCGGCGGGTCACGATCCTCGGCCTCGGCGCGCTCGGGGCGGCCTGCGGGCAGGCGCTCGCCCGCCTCGGCTTCCCCGTGACCGGCTGGAGCCGCAGCCCGAAGCGGATCGAGGGGATCGACGCCCGCTCCGGCGCCGACGGCCTCGCGGCCGCGCTCGCGCGCGCCGACATCCTCGTGCTCCTCCTGCCGCTGACGACGGAGACCGAGAACCTCGTCGACGCCGCCCGGCTCGCCGAGCTCCCCGAGGGCGCGGTCCTGATAAACCCGGGCCGCGGCGCGCTGATCGACGACACGGCGCTCCTCGCCGCGCTCGACGCGGGCCACCTCGCCCATGCCACGCTGGACGTCTTCCGCACCGAGCCGCTGCCGCCCGAGCATCCCTTCTGGGCGCACCCGAAGGTGACCGTGACCCCGCACATCGCCTCCGAGACGCGCCCCGCCTCCGCCGCCCGCGTCATCGCCGCGAACATCCGCCGCGCCGAGGCGGGCGCGCCCCTCCACCACCTCGTCGACCGCGCCCGCGGCTACTGAGCCGCACGCCGCCGCAACCGGCGGCGCCTTCTTCTTGGTCCAAATATCCCGGGGGGTGAGGCGGCGCAGCCGCCGAGGGGGGCAGCGCCCCCCTGATCGCACGCAGTGCCAGAGGGCGTCGCGCCGAAGGCGCTCCTACTGGATACGCCGGAGGCGCGCCATATGAATCCCGCCGGAGGCGCGCCCTATGAGCCCGGCCGAAGGCGCGCCATTTAGGTACCGCCGAAGGCGCCGGCGACCCGCCCGGACGCTCAGGTGAAGCGGTTGTCGCGCGGGAAGCCGCGGGGGGCCATGCGGCCGGCGGTGGCGCGTGCCGCGCGCCACTCGGTCAGGTCCGTCTCTGTGCGCGTCCGCCCCGCCGGGTCCTTCCAGGCGAGGCCCTCGGTGCTTTCGAACGTCGTCGCGTCGGCGAGGCCGCCGTCCTTGTATTTCTGCAGCCGCACGCCCTTGCCGCGCGCCATCTCGGGGAGGTCGGCGACCGGAAAGACCAACATCTTCCGGTTCTCGCCCACCACCGCGACCATGTCGCCGGTCACGCGCTTGACCACCCGCGCCACCGCCGGCGCGCGCAGGTTCAGCACCTGCTTGCCCGCGCGGGTCTGCGCCACGACCTCGCTCTCGGGCGCGACGAAGCCGTCGCCCTTCGAGGAGGCCACCAGCAGCTTCGCGCCGGGGCGGTGGATCAGCAGCGTCACGATCTCCGCCTCGTTCGGCAGATCGACCGAGAGGCGCACGGGCTCGCCCATGCCGCGCCCGCCGGGCAGGCTCGAGACCGAGAGGGTGTAGGCCCGCCCGTTCGAGCCGAAGAGGATCAGCCGGTCCGTCGTCTCCGCGTGGAAGAGGAAGCGCGGCCCGTCGCCGTCCTTGTACTTGAGTTCCTTGTCGAGGGCGACGTGGCCAGACAGCGCGCGGATCCAGCCCATCTGCGAACAGACGACCGTGACCGGCTCGCGCTCGATCATGGCCTCGATCGGCACCTCCTCGACGTGGCCCGCCTCGGCGAGGCTCGTGCGCCGCGCACCGCCCGGGGCGCCGGCGCCGAAATTCGCCTGCACCTCGCGCAGCTCCTCGGCGATGCGCGTCCATTGCCGGGCGTCGTCGCCGAGCAGCGCCTCGAGCCCGGCGCGCTCCTCGCGCAGGCGGTCGCGCTCGGCCTTGAGCTCGATCTCCTCGAGCCGGCGCAGGCTCCGCAGGCGCATGTTGAGGATCGCCTCGGCCTGCACGTCCGAGAGCCGGCCGGGCGCGTAGCGCTTCGGCACCTCCTCGCCGTCCGGCGCCGCGGCCTCCGCGTCGGGCAGGGCCTCGAGCGCGCCGCGGTCCACCCCCGCGAGCGGCGAGGCGTAGTCGTCCTCGGAGGTGGCGCGTGGGATCGCCTCCTGACGCGCCGGCGACCAGTCCTCGTACATGAGCGCGGCCTTCGGCGCGTCGTCGTAGCGGATGATGTCGATCACCCGGTCGAGGTTGAGGAAGGCCAGGAGGAACCCCTCGAGCACCTCCAGCCGGTGCGCGATCCGCCCGAGGCGGTGGCGCGCGCGGCGCTGCAGCACGTCGCGGCGATGGTCGAGGAAGGCGCGCAGGAGCTCGCGCAGCGAGCACACGCCGGGCGTCACCCCGTCGATCAGCACGTTCATGTTGAGCGGCACCCGCACCTCCAGATCGGAGTTGCGGAAGAGCGCCGCCATCAGCACTTCCGGGTCCACGTTGCGCGAGCGCGGCTCGAGCACGATGCGCACGTCGCCCGCGCTCTCGTCGCGCACGTCGGCGAGCGGGGGCACCTTGCGCGTCTGGATGAGCTCCGCGATCTTCTCGATCAGGCGCGATTTCTGCACTTGGTAGGGGATCTCGGTGACGACGACCTGCCATTGCCCGCGGCCGAGATCCTCGCGCTCCCAGCGCGCGCGCAGCCGGAAGGCGCCGCGCCCGGTGCGGTAGGCCTCAGCCACGCTCTCGCGCGGCTCGACCAGCACGCCGCCGGTCGGGAAGTCGGGGCCGGGGATGTGCTCGAGCAGGCTGTCGTCGCCGGCCTCCGGGTCCTCGATCAGGTGCAGCGCGGCGGCGAGCAGTTCGCCGAGGTTGTGCGGCGGGATGTTGGTGGCCATGCCGACGGCGATGCCGGAGGCGCCGTTGGCGAGCAGGTTCGGAAAGGCCGCCGGCAGCACCGCGGGTTCGCGCAGCGAGCCGTCGTAGGTGTCGCGGAAGTCCACTGCGTCCTCGGCGAGGCCCTCCATCAGCGCCTCGGCGAGAACGGTCATCCGCGCCTCGGTGTAGCGGGCGGCGGCGGGGCTGTCGCCGTCGATGTTGCCGAAGTTGCCCTGCCCGTCGACGAGCGGGTAGCGCATGACGAAGTCCTGCGCGAGCCGCGCCATCGCGTCGTAGATCGCGGCGTCGCCGTGTGGGTGATAGTTGCCCATCACGTCGCCCGCGATCTTGGCCGACTTGCGAAAGGCCCCGCCGGAGCCGAGCCGCAGCTCGCGCATGGCGTAGAGGATGCGCCGCTGCACCGGCTTCAGCCCGTCGCGGGCGTCCGGCAGCGCGCGGTGCATGATCGTCGAGAGCGCATAGGTGAGATAGCGCTCTCCGAGCGCGCGGCGCAGCGGCTCGGCCGAGGGCGGCGGGGGCGCGCCGGCGCCGCCGGTCTCGCCCGTCTCGTCGGTGGGATCATCCATGGCGCGGGCATAGCGCCGCGGCGCGGGGCGGTAAAGCGGCCAAGCGCGCGCCCGCGCGCTTGCGCGCCGCGCGACGCCGTCCTAGGCGGGGCCGGGGGAGGGCCGCCCATGACGCAGCGCAGCATCCTGATCACCGGCTGTTCGAGCGGCATCGGCCGCGACGCCGCGCGCACCCTCGCGGCGCGCGGCTGGCGCGTCTTCGCCGCCTGCCGGGCCGAGGCGGACTGCGCGCGCCTGCGCGCCGAGGGACTGGAGAGCCCGCGTATCGACTACGAGGATCCGGCGAGCCTCGAGAGTGGCATGGCCGAGGTGCTGGCGGCCACGGGCGGGCGGCTCGACGCGCTCTTCAACAACGGCGCCTACGCCATTCCCGGCCCGCTCGAGGACGTGCCGGCCGAGGCGATGCGCGCCATCTTCGAGGCCAACCTGATCGGCTGGCACGACCTGACGCGCCGCGCGCTGCCCGCGATGCGCGCGCAGGGGGGCGGGCGGATCGTCAACTGCTCCTCCGTCCTCGGCTTCACGCCGGCCAAGTGGCGCGGGCCCTACGTGGCGAGCAAGTTCGCGCTCGAGGGACTGACGGACGTCCTGCGCCTCGAGATGGCGGGCAGCGGCATCCATGTCGTGCTGATCCAGCCGGGGCCGATCGACACGCCCTTCCGCGAAAACGCGATCCGGCAGTTCGAGAAATGGATCGACTGGGAAAGCTCGCCGCGCGCGGACGACTACCGCGCGACGCTCCTCGACCGGCTCTACAAGGGCGCCGACATGCGATCCTGGCCGCCCTCGGCGGTGACCGATGCGCTGATCCGCGCGCTCGAGAGCCCGCGCCCGCGCGCCCGCTACGCCGTGACCACCCCGACCCGCGCCGCGGCGGTCCTGCGCCGCGCGCTGGGCGGGCGGCTTCTCGACCGGGTGCTGCACAGGCTCTGAGGCGCGGGGTTCGCTTTTCCGGCGCGCTCCGCTATGTGCGCCTCCTGACCGAGACCGAAAGGACCGCCGATGGCTTCCGACCCGCTTTTCTACGTCATGGCGATCGCCATGCTGATCGTCGTGGGCATCCTCCTGACCGGCATCGGCGGCTTCGCCCGCGGCGGCGAGTTCAACCGCAAATACGCCAACCGCCTGATGCGGTGGCGGATCATCGCGCAGTTCGTCGCGGTGGTGCTCATTCTTCTGTTCGTCTGGATACGCAGCGGAGGCTGACGATGGTCGTGCTCAACAAGATCTACACCAAGACCGGCGACGCCGGGGAGACCGCGCTCGGCGACGGGCAGCGCGTGGCCAAGCACGCGCCCCGCGTGATCGCCTACGGCACCGCCGACGAGCTGAACGCGACGCTCGGGCTCGCGCGGCAGCACGCCGAGGGCGAGATGGACGCGCGCCTCGCGCGGATCCAGAACGACCTCTTCGATCTGGGCGCCGATCTCTGCTGCCCGGACATGGAGCGCGACCACGAGGCCGAGTATCCCCGCCTGCGCGTCGCCGAGGCGCAGGTCGCCCGGCTCGAGGCCGAGATCGACGAGATGAACGGCGCGCTCGAGCCGCTGCGGAGCTTCATCCTCCCCGGCGGCTCGGCGCTCGCCGCGCATCTGCACCTCTGCCGCACGGTGGCGCGGCGCGCCGAGCGCTACGCGGTGGAACTCGCCACCATGGAACACGTGAACCCGGCGGCGGTGCGCTACCTCAACCGCCTGTCCGACTGGTTCTTCGTCGCCGGCCGCATCGCCAACGACAACGGCCGCGCCGACGTGTTGTGGGTTCCGGGGGCGAACCGGTGAGCGAAGCGAACCGGCGGGCCGTCCAGTGGACGGCCCGGCTACCGGAAGCGCGGAGCGCCGGCCCGGAGGGCGGGGGCGAACCGGTGAGCGTAGCGAACCGGCGGGGCGTCCAGTGGATGGCCCGGCCCAGGTAAACGCGGAGCGCCGGCCCGGAGGGCGGGAGCGAACCGGTGAGCGCAGCGAACCGGTCCTGAGCGACGGCACCGGTGAGGTGCGGCGCGCGCCGGGCCGGGGTGCGGCGACCGGTCGCAGGGCGCGGGCGGACGTGCCGCCGCGCGGGCGGCGAACGCGACGTTTCGGGGCGCTCGCGTGACGATTTTGCCCTGTCGCGGAGCGGTCCGAGCCGCTAAGACCCTGCGGCAGGACAGAGAGGCACGCCGGGCGGCCGGCGCGCGCAGAGAGGGAGAGACACGCCGATGAAGGTACTCGTGCCTGTGAAGCGCGTGATCGACTACAACGTGAAGGTCCGCGTCAAGGCGGACGGATCGGGCGTCGATCTCGCCAACGTCAAGATGTCGATGAACCCCTTCGACGAGATCGCCGTGGAGGAGGCGATCCGCCTGAAGGAAAAGGGCCAGGTCGAGGAGGTCGTGGCCGTCTCCATCGGCGTCAAGCAGGCGCAGGAGACGCTGCGCACCGCGCTCGCCATGGGCGCCGACCGGGCCATCCTGATCGTCGCCGCCGACGACGTGCACCAGGACATCGAGCCGCTCTCGGTCGCCAAGCTGCTCGCGAAGGTCGTCGAGGAGGAAAGCCCCGACATCGTGCTCTGCGGCAAGCAGGCGATCGACAACGACATGAACGCCACCGGGCAGATGCTCTCGGCGCTCCTCGGCTGGTCCCAGGCGATGTACGCCAACGAGGTCGCCGTCGAGGACGGGCAGGCCGTCGTCACCCGCGAGGTGGACGGCGGGCTTCAGACCGTGAAGGTCAAGCTGCCCACGATCATCTCCACCGACCTGCGCCTGAACGAGCCGCGCTACGCCTCGCTTCCCAACATCATGAAGGCGAAGAAGAAGCCGCTCGAGGAAAAGACCGCCGCGGACTACGGCGTGGACGTCGCGCCGCGCCTTCAGGTGGTCGACACCAAGGAGCCGCCGGCGCGCCAGGCGGGCGAGATGGTCGGCTCGGTCGATGAGCTGGTGTCTAAACTCAAGGAAAAGGGGGTGGTGTGATGGCCGTTCTGCTGATCGCCGAAATCTCCGACGGCGCGCTGGCGATGGACGCCACCGCCAAGGCCATGACCGCCGCCAAGGCGCTGGGCGAGGTCACGGTGCTCGCCTGCGGCGAGCAGGCCGCCGACGCGGCCGCCGAGGCCGCCAAGCTCGACGGCGCGGCGAAGGTGCTCTGCGCCGAGGACGCGATCTACGGGCACCGCCTCGCCGAGCCGACGGCGGCGCTGATCGCCGAACTCGCCAGGGACTACGACCACATCGTCGCCCCGGCGACGACCGACGCCAAAAACATCCTGCCGCGGGTCGCCGCGCTGCTGGACGTCATGGTGATCTCGGACGTGAGCGCGGTGATCGACGCCGACACCTTCGAGCGGCCGATCTACGCCGGCAACGCCATGCAGACGGTGAAATCCTCCGACGCGAAGAAGGTGGTGAGCATCCGCACCTCGACCTTCGACGCGGTGGCGCAGGGCGGCGCCGCCCCGGTCGAGACCATCGGCGCGGCGGCCGATCCGGGCCTCTCGGAATGGGTCGAGGACAAGATGGCCGAGAGCGACCGGCCCGAGCTGACCTCGGCCGGCGTCGTCGTCTCGGGCGGCCGGGGCATCGGCTCCGAGGAGGACTTCCGGATCGTCGAGACCCTCGCCGACAAGCTCGGCGCCGCGGTCGGCGCCAGCCGCGCGGCGGTCGATTCGGGCTTCGCGCCGAACGACTGGCAGGTGGGCCAGACGGGCAAGGTCGTCGCCCCCGAGCTCTACATCGCCGTCGGCATCTCCGGCGCGATCCAGCACCTCGCGGGCATGAAGGACTCGAAGATCATCGTGGCCATCAACAAGGACGAGGAGGCGCCGATCTTCCAGGTCGCGGACTACGGCCTCGTCGCGGACCTCTTCGAGGCGGTGCCGGAGCTGACCGAGAAGCTCTGAGGCCCGCCCCATGGCCCAGCGGCCCGCGCCGGCAGCCCCGGCGCGGGCCGTTTTCATGACTGCGGCAGGTATTGCCCCACCACGGGCAGCAGCGCCTCGGCCGCCGCGGCATGCGCCGCCGGGCCGGGCAGCGCGGCCGCCGCGGGCGCCTCCAGCGGTGGCACGGCCATGCCCTCGGCCCCCCCGGTCGCGGCCGGCGGCGCCTCCACCACCGCGGCGAGGCGCGGGCGCAGCGCCTCGATCATCGCGCGGTCCACGAAAAGCGGCTCGGGCGCCTCCGCCGCCTCCGCCGTGTCGGGCGGCGCCGCCTGCCCGAGCCAGAGCAGCACCACCGGCACGCCGAGGCGGTCGATCAGCTCCGTCATCCGCGCCACCCATGTCGCGCGCAGCGCGGCGCGCAGGCGCGCGAAGCTCTCCGGCGCGCGCTGCGCGAGCGCCCCGGTCATGTGGCGCGTGAAGTGGAACTCGGTGAAATCCGCCTCCGGAAAGAGGCGCGCCATCAGCGGGCGCGGCCCGAGAAAGCGATCGTTGCGGCGCGGGTGCACGGCGTAGAAGCGATTCGAGAGGTTCTGCGCCCCCATCGCCTGCACCACGACGACCTGCGCCGCCTGCGCGGCCTCCAGCACCGCGGGCTCGTTCAGGAAGCTGTCGATCCCGGCGTTCACGCTGCCGAAGTTGAGGCAGGGCAGGCCCGCCACCGCCTCCAGCCGCGCGGGCCACGGCCGGCGGACGTATTTTCCGTAGGTCTCCGTGCCGCCCAGACAGGCGACGAAGGCGCCGTCGACCGCCCGCTCCGGCCCGCGGAACAGCATCCGCGACCCCCGGAAACGGCACGGCGCGTAATCGAGCCCCCCCGGGCCCGGCGCGTCGTAGCTCATGGGTCCCACCACTTTCTTTCACCCGGGGGCAGCGTCGCGCGCGCGCCTTTCGAAAGGCTTAAACCGACAATTGTCTCGTTTCGCCGCGGCCTTGCCGGGCCCCGCCGCGGTCCCTATGGTCCCCGCGCAGCGACCGGAGGGTGAGGCATGGATATCGAGCGCGTGGGCATCGTCGGCGCCGGGCAGATGGGCAACGGAATCGCCCATGTCATGGCGCTCGCCGGCTACGAGGTGCGGCTGAACGACCTCGACCGCGAAACGCTCGACGCCGCGCTCGAGAAGATCGGCCGCAACATGGACCGACAGGTGCGCAAGGGCGCCGTCGCGGAGGCCGACAAGGAGGCCGCGCTCGCCCGGATCACGCCGACCCTCGAGATCAGCGATCTCGGCGCCTGCGACCTGGTGATCGAGGCGGCGACCGAGCGCGAGGAGATCAAGCAGAAGATCTTCGACGCCCTCCTGCCCCACCTGAAGCCCGGGACGATCCTGACCTCGAACACCTCCTCGATCTCGATCACCCGGCTGGCGAGCCGGACGGACCGGCCCGAGAAGTTCATGGGTTTCCACTTCATGAACCCCGTGCCGGTGATGCAGCTCGTCGAGCTGATCCGCGGCATCGCCACCGACGACGAGACCGTCGCGGCCTGCCGCGCGGTGGTGGACCGGCTGGGCAAGACGGCCGCGAGCGCCGAGGATTTCCCCGCCTTCATCGTCAACCGCATCCTGATGCCGATGATCAACGAGGCGGTCTACACCCTCTACGAGGGCGTCGGCAGCGTGCAGTCGATCGACCGCTCGATGAAGCTCGGCGCGAACCACCCGATGGGGCCGCTGGAACTCGCCGATTTCATCGGGCTCGACACCTGCCTCGCCATCATGAACGTGCTGCACGACGGGCTCGCGGACACGAAGTATCGCCCCTGTCCGCTGCTGACGAAATACGTCGAGGCGGGCTGGCTCGGCCGCAAGACCGGGCGCGGCTTCTACGACTACCGCGGCGAGACCCCGGTGCCCACGCGCTGAGCGGCGCGCTCTTCGCCCCTGACGGGGCGCATCGCGCGGATCCGGCGAGGACGCCCGTCAGGGCGGAGGAGCCGCTCAGCCCGCGCCCAGCGCCAGCGTCCGCTCCCGCAGCCAGGCGGCGAAGCCGCGGGGGTTCGGCGCCCAGCTCTCGATCTCGGCGCGCTCGATCGGCGCGCCCACCACCGGCGCCTGCGGCTTGTTCAGCGCATGCGCCACCTCGTGCAGCAGCAGCCCCTGCCGCAGCGTCGGCGAGATGCGGTTGGCGATCTGGTACCAGCGCGAGTTCGCGCCGGGGAAATGGATCGGCACCACCCGCGCGCCGGAGCGCTGGATCATCTTGGCGGTGAAGGGGTTCCACTCCGCCTCGATCGCCGGGCCGAACATGCTGCGGGCGGCGGCGACCACGCCGGAGGGGAAGAGCACGATCGCGCCGCCGCCCTTCAGATGCGTCATCGCGCGCCGGCGCATGTCGAGGTTACGCTCCAGCGCGTCCGCCTCGTGCGCGAAGGGCACGGGGATCATGAACTGCTCGATCTCGGCGACGCCGGTCAGGAGCGAGCGCGTCAGGATCTTGTAGTCGGTGCGCCGCCGGCCGACGAGCTCGGCGAGCACCATCCCGTCCACCAGCCCGTGCGGATGGTTGGCGACCACGACGAGCGGCCCCTCGGCGGGGATGCGCGCGATCTGTTCGGCGGGCGTGACGAGGTCGATGCCCATGACGTCGAGCGCCTGACGCCAGAAGGGCTGGCCCACCGGCACGCCCATCGCCTCGAACCGGCGGATCAGCCGCAGGAGCTTCAGCTTGCCGGTGGCGAGCTCCATCGCCTGGATGGTCCTGACCTTCAGCGGATTGGTGAAGGTGTTGGCGTAGCTCAGCCGCCGCCGGTCGTAGGGGCGCGCCTCGAGCGGGGTGCCGTCGCCCTGCCCCGCGAGCGCGGGCGCGGCGCCCTGCATCATCGCGGTCCGGTGCTGGGAGCTTTCGACCAAGGGGGGCCTCCGGTGCCGTTCGGGCTCACGTCTCCTCGCCGAAGCGGTTCTCCACAAGCGCCTCCACCGCGTCGGCGAGCGCCGCCGCGTCCGGTCCGGACGCTTGCAGTTCAATAGTGCTTCCCTTGGAAGCTGCCAACATCAAAAGCCCCATGATCGAGTCGCCCGACGCGGTGAGGCCGTCGCGGCTGATCTCGGCGGTGGCGTCGAAGCCCTCGACCACCTCCACGAGCTTGGCGGAGGCGCGCGCGTGCAGCCCCTTCTCGTTGGTGATCTTCAGGTGTCGCTGAATGGTGTCGGCCGGCATCGAGATCCGTCAATCCGTGGAAACGCTCTGGCTGTCAATATACTTGCGCCCGGCCTCGAGCGCGCTGCGCACTGCCTCGGCCACCGGCTTGTCCCGGCTCTTCGCCAGCTTGATCAGGAGCGGCAGGTTCGCGCCGTAGAGAATGCGCCGGTTCGCCGCCGCGCAGGCGCGCAGGCTGAGGTTCGACGGCGAGCCGCCGAACATGTCGGTGACCACCACGACGCCGTCGCCCTGATCCACCGCGTCGGCGGCGGCGCTGATCTCGGCCTGCTTGGCGGCGCGGTCGTGCTCGGGCTCGATGGCGACGGCGCGGATCGCGCGCTGGGGGCCCATGACGTGCTCGATCGCGGCGAGGTACTCGTGCGCGAGCCCGCCGTGCGCGACGATGACGATCCCGATCAAGCCGGGCTCCCCGGGCGGGCGTCGCCCCCGCCGGCCGGGTCGCCGCCCCGGTCGAGTTCCCGGTGGCGCAGCGCGACCTGCCAGCCGTCCGCGGCCAGCGCGGGCGCGAGGCGCTCGGCCACCGCGACGGAGCGGTGCTTGCCGCCGGTGCAGCCGAAGCCGAGGCCGAAGTGGCTCTTGCCCTCCGCCGCGTAGGCCGGGAGCACGAAGCGGACGAGGTCGAGCACCCGATCGAAGAAGGGCGCGAAGCGCGCGTCGGCGGCGACATGCGCCTGAACGGCCGGGTCGCGCCCGTCGCGGTCGCGCAGCTCGGCGCGCCAGTACGGATTGTCGAGAAAACGCACGTCGAGCACCATGTCGAGGCCGCGCGGCAGCCCGCGTTTGTAGCTGAAGGACTGGATCGACAAGACGAGCCCCACCCCGTTCGCCGGCGCGACGAGGCGCGCGATCTCGGTGCGCAGGTCGTGCGGCGTCAGCTCCGAGGTGTCGATCAGGATGCCGGCGCGGGCGCGGACGGGGCGCATCAGGTCGATCTCGCGGGCGATGCCGGTCTCGGGCGATTCGGCCGGCGCGAGCGGATGGCGGCGCCGCGTCTCGGAAAAGCGGCGTTGCAGCACCTCGGCTCGGCAGTCGAGATAGACGAGCTCGACCGTCACTTCAGGCAGCGCGTTCAGCGCGTCCATCAGGTCGAGCAACACGTCCGGCGCGAAATCCCGGTTGCGCACGTCGAGGCCCAGCGCCAGCGGCCGCTCCAGTGGCCCGGCCGACAGCAGCCGCGGCACCAGGCCGAGGGGGATGTTGTCGATCGCCTCGAAGCCGCGATCCTCCAGCGCGGCGATCGCGGTGGCCCGTCCGGCGCCCGAAGGGCCGGTGACCAACACCGCGCGCTGCTGCGTGTCGCACTCCGATGTCATCCGTCCGCCCTCAGGCAAACCGCCCTCGTGACAAGTAAAGCAGGATCGCGGCGGGGAAAGCCCGCGTCGCCGGATCGTGACAGAGCGGGACGGCGACGTCGAGAAAGCTTTCGCTGCGCCGCGGCGGCAGGCGCGCCTCTTCCTGCTTTTCGAGAGTCACGGCGAGCGCGACCGGCACGGCCCCGTGGGTCGCCGGCGCATGCAGGAGCCCGACGCCGCGCGCCTCGATCACTCCGGCGTGGCGCGTCGGCGGCAGGGCGAGCAACCGCGCGCCGGCGCGGCGCAGGCGCACCCGGTCGTCCGCGATCAGCCGCGCGCCGCGCGCGAGGCATTCGAGCGCGAGCGACGACTTGCCGGTGCCCGACGGCCCGAGGATCAGCGCCGCGCGCCCCGCGTGCGCGATGGCGGTCGCGTGCAGCTCGGTCGTGTCCGGTGTCGGGGGCATCGCGCCGGCGCATCCGCTCAGAGCGGCAGGCCCACGACGAAGCGCGCGCCGAGCGGCTCCGAGGTCGGGTCGGCCTCGGTCGGGCGGATGTTCTCGGCCCAGATGACGCCGCCGTGGGCGTGCACGATCTGCTCTGATATGGCGAGACCGAGGCCGGAGTTGTTGCCGAACTCGTCGGCCGGACGCTCGGAGTAGAACCGCTTGAAGATCTTCTTCTCGGCGCCCTCGGGGATGCCCGGTCCCGTGTCCTCCACCACGACGAGCACGCGGTTCTCGCGCTTGCGCGCCCAGAGGCGGATGGCGTCGCCGTCCTCGCAGAAGCTGATGGCGTTGGTGACGAGGTTGACCACCACCTGCGCGAGGCGCGGCTCCAGGCCGTGCACCACGACCGGCTCGCGCGGCAGGTCGGTGATGAACTCGACGCCCTTCTCGCGGGCCTGCTGCGCGAGGTGCTCGGCGAGCGCGTCGAGCATCTTGCGCAGGTCGAAGCTTTCCTCGTCCTCCTTGACGAGCTCGCTGTCGAGGCGCGAGGCGTTCGAGATGTCGCTGACCAGCCGGTCGAGACGGCGCACGTCGTGGTCGATCACGTCGAGCAGGCGCGCGCGGTGCTCGGCGCGGTCGGCCACGCGCAGCGTGCCGACGGCGGAGCGGAGCGAGGCGAGCGGGTTCTTGATCTCGTGCGCGACGTCGGCGGCGAACTGCTCGTTCGCCTCGATCCGGTCGTAGAGCGCCGAAACCATGCCCCGGAGCGCGCCGGAGAGCTGCCCGATCTCGTCGGGGCGCGCGGTCAGGTCGGGGATGCGGATGCGGCCGGGCCGACCGAAGCGGCCCCGGTGGCGGTCGCGCCCGATCTCGGCGGCGGTGGCGAGTTGCGCGATCGGGTTGGAGATCGTCGAGGCGAGCACGAGGCTCAGCCCGACCGAGACGAGGATCGCGATCACGAACATCTGCAGCACGCGCTCGCGCTCGGCGCGCACCATCTGATCGATCTCTCCGGCGGCGGAGGTGACGGCGACGACGCCGAGGGTGCGCCCGTCGCGCGTGATCGGCGTGGTGGCCGAGATGACCGTGCCGCCCGCGGCGTCGACGCCGGTCTCGACGGTCGGCGTGCCCGCCAGCGCGCGGCCGATCTGCGGCACGATCCGATCCTCGAGCGGGCGGGGGGTAGTGCCGGCGAGCGCCTCGACCCCGCTTTCGACGGCGCCCCACGCGCGGGCGAGCGCGTCGGTGATCACGGTGCGCGGCGGCGTCTCGCGCAGCTGCGCGAGCTCCGCCGGCGCCTTCTCTCCGGTCTGGCGCGCGACGACGCGGCGCTCCGTGTCGAAGACGAGCACCTCGATGCCGCGGCGCAGGTCGAGGCCGTCGAGCGTGCGCTGCGACGGCCCCGGTGTCATGTCCGGCGCGGCGCGCGCCTCGAAGACGTCGGCGATGAGCTCCGCCTCGCCGGCGAGGCCGGTGGCGCGCTGCAGGGCGAGGCTGTCGCGGGAGCCGTCGAGGTAGAAGATCCCCGCGACGAGGATGTTGAGCGCGATCAGGTTGAAGATGATGATCTTGCGGGTCAGCGGCGAGCGCCGCCAGGCGAACAGGCCGCGGCGCGCGCGCGCCGCTTCGCCCTCCGCCTCGGCGTCGGGCTCCGGCGACACCCAGTCGTCGCCCAGCACGAGATCCGGCTCGCGCCGCGGGGGCGGGCGGGGCGTCGCGCTGTCCTCCGCCATGGCCATGGCTATTCTTCGTTGTAGCGGTAACCGATGCCGTAGAGCGTCTCGATCGCCGAGAACTCGGGGTCGACGCTGCGCATCTTCTTGCGGAGCCGCTTGATGTGGCTGTCGATGGTCCGGTCGTCCACGTAGACCTGATCGTCGTAGGCGACGTCCATCAGCTGATCGCGGCTCTTGACGAAGCCCGGGCGCTGCGCGAGCGCCTGCAGCAGCAGGAACTCGGTCACGGTGAGGGTGACGTCCTGCTCCTTCCAGGTGACGGCGTGGCGCAGCGGGTCCATCGTCAGGTGCCCGCGCACCATGATCTTCGACTCCTCGGGCGTGCCGGCGGCGTCGCCGGCCTCGGCCTCCTGCCGGCGCAGGAGCGCGCGGATGCGTTCGACGAGGAGGCGCTGCGAGAACGGCTTCTTGACGTAGTCGTCGGCCCCCATCCGCAGGCCGAGCACCTCGTCGATCTCGTCGTCCTTGGAGGTCAGGAAGATCACGGGCATCGACGTCTTTTGACGCAGGCGCTGCAGGAGATCCATGCCGTCGAGCCGCGGCATCTTGATGTCGAGCACGGCCATGTCGGGCAGTTTCCGGTTGAACGCGTCGAGCGCGGACTGCCCGTCGTTGTAGGTGTCGACCTCGAAGCCCTCGGCCTCGAGCGTCATGGAGACGGACGTCAGAATGTTCCTGTCATCGTCCACCAGGGCGATACGGGACATGGGAGTGGTCCTTGTGCTGCTCTCGTGCCTGCCGTCTTTTGACACTTCATCTCCATTTCGGCCCTTGCAATCAATCCCAAACCGCGACTCGGCCGGTGTATGCGGCCCGATTCCGGCCACAATTCCTGAAAGAATGGCTAATTTGCCTCACCCCGCGTCAGGTTTTCCCGCGTTGGTTGCGCTAACGGGTGTCTGGTTGCGCTAACGGGTATCTGGTTGCGCTAACACCCGGCCGCGCGGCTGTTCAGGTCGGCGCGCCCCGTGGTAAGGCCGCACGGCGCCCCGGACAGCGCGCGGCCCCGCGGGCGGCCCGCCGCGTCGTCCCGGGCCGAAAACGGACAGGCGAGACCGCGCCGTTGCGGCCAGAGGAGCAAGGCACCATGACCATCGGACGGGTGAACCCGGAGTTCCGGCTCGAGCATCAGGGAATCGAGGGCACCGGGGCGGTTCACTACAACCTGATCGAGCCTGCGCTGATCGAGGCGGGCGTCAAGCGCGGCGAGGGCCGGATCGGACAGGGCGGCACCTTCCTCGTCTCGACGGGCAAGTTTACCGGGCGCTCGCCCAAGGACAAACACGTCGTGCGCACCCCGGACGTGGCCGAGCACATCTGGTGGGACAACAACGCCGCCATGTCGCCCGAGGGCTTCGAGGCGCTCTACGACGACATGCGCGCGCACATGAAGGACCGCGAGCTCTTCGTGCAGGACCTCGTGGCAGGGGCGGACCCGGCCTATTCCATCGACGTGCGCGTGGTCACCGAACTCGCATGGCACGGGCTCTTCATCCGCCACCTCCTGCGCCGGCCCGAGCGCGCGGCGCTCGACCGCTTCACCGCCGATTACACGGTGATCAACCTGCCGTCCTTCCGCGCCGATCCGGAGCGCCACGACTGCCGCTCCGAGACCGTGATCGCGATGAACTTCGAGCGGAAGATGATCCTGATCGGCGGCACCGAATACGCGGGCGAGAACAAGAAATCCGTGTTCACGCTGCTCAACTACATCCTGCCGGAGAAGGGCATCATGCCGATGCACTGCTCGGCCAACCACGCGCCGGGCAACCCGGTGGACACGGCGGTGTTCTTCGGGCTCTCGGGCACCGGCAAGACGACGCTCTCGGCCGACCCCGAGCGCGTGCTCATCGGCGACGACGAGCACGGCTGGTCCGACCGCGGCAGCTTCAACTTCGAGGGCGGCTGCTACGCCAAGACGATCAACCTCGACCCCGAGGCGGAGCCGGAGATCTACGCCACGACGGGCAAGTTCGGCACCGTGATCGAGAACATGGTCTACGACGAGGAGACGCGGGCGCTCGACTTCGACGACGACTCGCTGACGGCGAACATGCGCTGCGCCTACCCGCTCGAGTATATCTCGAACGCCTCCGAGACGGGGCTCGGCGGGCATCCGAAGAACATCATCATGCTGACCTGCGACGCCTTCGGGGTGCTGCCGCCGATCGCGCGGCTGTCGCCGGCGCAGGCGATGTATCACTTCCTTTCGGGCTTCACCGCCAAGGTCGCGGGCACCGAGCGCGGCGTGACCGAGCCGCAGCCGACCTTCTCCACCTGCTTCGGCGCGCCCTTCATGCCGCGCCGGCCGGAGGTCTACGGCAACCTCCTGCGTGAGAAGATCGCCCGCCACGGCGCGACCTGCTGGCTCGTCAACACCGGCTGGACGGGCGGCGCCCACGGCACCGGCTCGCGCATGCCGATCAAGGCGACGCGCGCGCTGCTGTCGGCGGCGCTCGACGGCTCGCTCGCCGAGGCGGAGTTCCGCAAGGACCCGAACTTCGGCTTCGAGGTGCCGGTCGCCGTGCAGGGCGTGCCGGAGGTGCTGCTCGACCCGCGCCGCACCTGGGCCGACCCGGAGGCCTACGACGCGCAGGCGCGCAAGCTTGTCTCGATGTTCGCCGAGAACTTCGAGCAGTACGTGCCCTACATCGACGACGACGTGAAGGCGGCGGCGATCGGGTGAGCGGGACGGTCGCCGGGGTGGATGGCTGCCCCGGCGGGTGGCTCGTCGTGGTGGTCGGCCCCGCCGGGCCGCCGACGGCGGCGGCCACGGTCGTGCCCGACTTGCCCGCGCTCCTCGCGCTCGATGCGGACGTTCTGGCCATCGACATGCCGATCGGGCTCATGGATATGCCGGGCGACCCGCGTCCCGCAGATCGTGGGGCGCGCGCCTTTCTGTCCGACCGCAACACGGACGGGGTTCGGGCGCCTGGGTCGCGCGTGTTCGCCTCGCCCGCGCGCGCGCATCTGGAGGTGATCCGCGCGGGCGGTGGCTACCGCGACCTCCTCGGGAGCTTCCCGCCGGGACAGCGCCTGTCGAAGCAGTGCTTCAACATATGCGACCGCATCGTCGCGCTCGACGACCTCGGCCCCGAAACGCACGACGGCCGGATCCGGGAGGTCCACCCGGAGGTCTCCTTCGCTGCGCTGGCAGGGCGCACGCTCGCCCCGAAGAAATCAGCAGAGGGGCGGCGCAGCCGGCAGAGGGCACTCGCCCGGCTCGGCTTCGATCTGGAGACGTTGACGACATCCCTCGGCCCCCGACCCCGCCGTTGGAACCCCGACGATCTGCTCGACGCCTGCGCGGCGACGTGGTCGGCGGACCGTGTCGCGCGCAGCCGGCACGAGACCCTCCCCCATCCACCGGAGCGGGACAGCCGCGGGCACCGCATGGCGATCCATTACTAGCCCATGACCCCGCGCCGGATCAGGTTCAGCCCGGCCAGCAGCAAGACCGCCAGCGTCGCCCGGCGGAAGGCCGCCTGATCGATGCGGTCCTGCAGGCGGTAGCCGATCCACATCCCGGCGAGCGCGGCGGGCACCAGCGCCGCGGAGAAGGCCATGCTCGCCGGCGTCACCACGCCGGAGCCGGTGTGCGCCGCCACCAGCGCGATCGAGCCCAGCAGGTAGAGCACGCCCTGAATGCGCATCTGTTCGGCCTTGGGCGTGCCGAGCGCGGTGAGATAGACCACCACCGGCGGCCCCCAGACCCCCGAGAGCCCGCCGAGCGACCCGCCGAGCACCGCCATCGCCACCTCGATCCGCCGGCTCGCCTCGCGCAGGGTGACGGGCTGGCCCAGAAGCTGCCAGATCGCGAAGACGACGAGCGGCGCGCCGATCACCGTCAAGAGGACGCCCGCGGGCAGGATGCCGACGAGCTGCGCCGAGGCGAAGAGACAGACGGCGCCCACCACGAGGAACAGCCGGAAGCGCCCGAGGCTCGCCATCGCGGCGCGGGGCCCGTCGCGCAGCCCCTGCCAGAGGTTCGTCGTCAGCGTCGGCAGCATCAGCCCGGCGAGCGCGAGTTCGGGCGAAAGAAAACTGCCGAGCCCCGAGATCAGGATCATCGGCATGGCGAAACCCACCATGCCCTTCACGACCCCCGCGAGGCTCGCCACGAGCAGCGCGAGGGCTAGGTTTTCCGGGGTGAGGATGGAGAAAGTCAGCATGGCGTCGCCCTTAGCACCGCGCGACGGCGCGTGCAGCCCGGAAACAATCGCGCAACATTCGGTCGAAACGCCGCATCTTGGGGTATTTTCGTTGCGCTGCACCTGCAAAGGCACTAAGTCGGCGCTCAGGTTCAGGAGGGATTCATAGATGGCTCACGACGGACAGGATCTGAGCGCCGCGCAGGGCGTGGTGCTTCCCGACCTTCTGCGGCTGACCGGCGCCGCGGTCGCGCCCGCCGAGACGGTGCTGGAAAAAGCGACCGAGCGCCTGCGCGCCGAGGTCACCGCCGACGGCCGCGTCTCCGGCCGGCTGGTGGAGGCGAACCAGACCGCGGCGCACGGCCTCGCCTGGCTCGCGACCTACGTCGAATCGCTGCGCCAGATGCACCGCTGGGCCGAGCGGCTCGACGGCGAGGGGCGCTTCACCGAGGTCGAGCAGCTGATCCTGCAGATCGCCTTCGGCGAATACCTCTGGCAGCTGCGCGGCGGCCTGCAGATGAGCCAGGGCGAGATCCTGCGCCTTCAGGACCTCGGCCTCGGCGAGGAGGAGACCCGCGCGCTAACCGCGCCCGAGGTGATGACGCTCACGCAGCAGGGCAACACGCAGGGCGCGCGCACGCGCCTCGTGGAGCTGATGCAGGAGCGCGCGGCGGAGGTCACGGTCGGCGCCTCGGGCCTCGACGACGAGCTCGAGATGATCCGCGAGCAGTTCCGCCGCTTCGTCGTGGACAAGGTGCAGCCCCACGCCCACGAGTGGCACCTGAAGGACGAGCTCATCCCGATGGAGGTCATCACCGAGCTCGCCGAGATGGGCGTCTTCGGCCTGACCATCCCGGAGGAATACGGCGGCCTCGGCCTTTCGAAGGCGTCGATGTGCGTCGTCTCGGAGGAGCTCTCGCGCGGCTACATCGGCGTCGGCTCCCTCGGCACCCGGTCCGAGATCGCGGCCGAGCTGATCATCGGCGGCGGCACCGAGGCGCAGAAGGAGAAATGGCTCCCCGGTCTCGCCTCGGCCGAGGTGCTGCCGACGGCGGTCTTCACGGAGCCCAACACCGGCTCCGACCTCGGAAGCCTGCGCACGCGCGCGGTGAAGGACGACGCGGGCGACTGGCGGATCACCGGCAACAAGACGTGGATCACCCACGCCTCGCGCACGCAGGTGATGACGCTTCTGGCGCGCACGGACCCCGAGACGACCGACTACCGCGGCCTCTCGATGTTCCTCGCCGAGAAGACGCCGGGCACCGACGACCACCCCTTCCCCGACGAGGGCATCTCCGGCGGCGAGATTGAGGTGCTTGGCTACCGCGGCATGAAGGAATACGAGATTGCCTTCGACGACTTCCGCGTGGCCGGCGACAACCTGCTCGGCGGCGAGGAGGGGCAGGGCTTCAAGCAGCTCATGGCCACATTCGAGAGCGCGCGCATCCAGACCGCGGCCCGCGCCGTGGGCGTCGCGCAGTCCGCGCTCGACGTCTCGATGCGCTACGCGCAGGACCGCAAGCAATTCGGCAAGCCGCTGATCGCCTTCCCGCGCGTCTCCGGCAAGCTCGCCATGATGGCGGTGGAGACGATGATCGCCCGCCAGCTCACCTATTTCTCGGCCTTCGAGAAGGACGGCGGCCGGCGCTGCGACCTCGAGGCGGGGATGGCCAAGCTCCTCGGCGCGCGCGTCGCCTGGGCGGCGGCCGACAACGGCCTGCAGATCCACGGCGGCAACGGCTTCGCGCTGGAGTACGACATCAGCCGCATCCTCTGCGATGCGCGCATCCTCAACATCTTCGAGGGCGCGGCGGAGATCCAGGCGCAGGTCATCGCGCGCCGCCTGCTCGGCTGAGCCACGCCTGCGCCGCGCCCGCGAGGGGCCCGGCGCAGGCGGCCTCCGGCGGGGATATTTCCGCCAAGAAGAAGGGCGGTCGCGGCCCCCGGCCCCGTGCTCTCGCCGCGGGGCGGGGAGGGCGGCCCCCTTCGCGTCACCGCGGACGGGAGGCCATGGTCAACGCGCGCCGAGGGGACTATGACTGCGCCCCGCAGTCACGGGAGGCGCGCATGGCAGACGAAGAGCAGCCGCAGATCTATCTCGTCACGCCGCCGGAGGTCGCGCTCGCGGAGTTCGCGCCGCGGCTCGAGGCGGTGCTCGACGCGCATCCGGTCGCCTGCCTGCGCCTCGAGTTCGCCACGCGCGACGCGGACGCGGTGGCGCGGGTGGCCGACGGCCTGCGCGAGATCGCGCACGCCCGCGACGTGCCGCTGGTGGTCGCAGAGCATCTGGCGCTCGTGGAGCGGCTGGGCCTCGACGGGGTGCATCTGACGGACGGGGCGCGCTCGGTGCGCAAGGCGCGCGAGATGCTCGGCGCGGAGGCGATCGTGGGCGCCTTCTGCGGCACCTCGCGGCATCAGGGGATGTCCGCCGGCGAGGCGGGCGCCGACTACATCGCCTTCGGGCCGGTTGTCGACACGGGCCTCGGCGACGGGACGGTGGCGCCGCGCGACCTTTTCGCGTGGTGGTCGGAGATGATCGAGCTGCCGGTGGTGGCCGAGGGCGCGCTCGACGCCGCGCGCATCGCCGATCTGGCGCCGGTGGCGGATTTCTTCGCCGTGGGCGAGGAGATCTGGCGCGACGCGGATCCCGCCGCCGCGCTCGGCGCGCTCATCGCGGCGATGGGCTGAGCGCCGCTTCGAGGCCCGCGCGCACCTCCCCCTCGAGCCGGCGGGCGAGCGCCTTGCGATCGGCGTGCTCCTCCACCGGGACGGGCGGGTGCCAGATCACCTCGACCCGGCCGCGCCCGGGCGCAGCGAGCACGCGCAGGAGATGGGGGCCGAAGTCCATCTCGCCCCACCAGCCGTAGAAGCTGTCCGGCTGTCCCTCCGGTGCGTGCCAAGCGAGGGTGACGGGCTGGATGTGCAGCCCCTCGAGCCCGTCGTCGAAGAGCGCGTCGAAGAGCGTCGGCACGAAGGGCAGCACGCGGCGCCCGTCGGTCGAGGTGCCCTCGGGAAAGAACATGAGCCGGTGCCCGAGCCGCAGCCGCGCGGCGAGCGCCGCGCGCTGCGCGCGCGCCGTGCGCCGCTCGCGCAAGATGAACTCCGTCCCCGTGGCGCGCGCCAGCCAGCCGATGCCGGGCATGCCCGCGACCTCCGCCTTGGCGACGAAATAGAGCGGCGCGCAGGCGTTGAGCGCGAAGATGTCCGCCCAGGAGGCATGGTTGGCCACCATCGCACCCTGCGCCCGCATGGGCCGGCCCCGCCGCTCCAGCCGCAGCCCCAGGAGCGGCAGCGCGACGCGGCAGACGCCGACGGTGATCCAGGGCGTGACCGGGCGCTGTGCGCCCCAGAGCGCGCGCTCGACCGGGCGCAGCGCCAGCATCAGGCCGAGTCCGCCGAAGGTGACGAGCGCGAGCGGCGCCCCCGTCAGCACGGCGCGCAGCCACCCCAGCGCGCCGACCGGCGCGAGCTCCGGCGTGGGGGCGCCGCGCCAGGTCCGGCTCACCCGCGCGCGCCCCGGTAGAGCGCCGCCTGCCGGGCGTTGAGGCGGGCGGTGTCCATGACGAGGCAGACGTCGGTGGTGTTGAAGGCGTGATCCACGAAGGCGCCGTCGCCCACGACCCCGCCGAGGCGCAGGTAGGCCTTGATCAGCGCGGGCACCTGCAGCATCGCGCGGCGCCGGTCGATCGCGGCCTCGGGCATGAGATCCATCGGCTGGAACGCGCGCGCCCGCACGCGCAACTCGGGCGGCGCGAGGTGGCGGTGATGCAGGAGCGAGAGCGGCGCGGCGAGCGCCTGCGGGTCCGTGCCGTGAAAGCTCGCCACGCCGAAGAGGATCTCGATCCCGTTCTCGGAGACGTAGTCGGCGAGCGCGGTCCAGAGGTGGAACAGCGCCGTGCCGCCACGGTAGTCGGGATGCACGCAGGAGCGCCCGAGCTCCATCAGCCTCCGCCCCGTGGCCCGCAGCGGCGCGAGGTCGTACTCCCCCGCGCTGTAGAAATCGCCCGCCGCGGCGGCGTGCTCCGCCCGCATGAGGCGATAGACGCCCACCACATGGTCGAGCGCCGCGGCGTCGCGCGCCGGGTCCACCAGCACGAGGTGATCGGCGAAGGGATCGAAGCCGTCGCGCTCCAGCCGCTCGGCGTGGTCGACGCCGGGGCCGTCCCCGCCGAGCTCCTCGACGAAGACCGCGTAGCGGAGGCGTTCGGCGGCCAGCCGGTCGCGCTCGTCCGTGGCGAGGCGGACGCGGAACGCGGGCTCGGGCCGGGGGGCGGGCATCGTCATGCGGAACCGGGGCGCTGTGCAGGCCCGCGTCATAGGCAAGGCCCGCCCGGTTGGCAAGCTGGGGGGGGCGGTGGCGGCGTTTACCTTTCGCTAACCCGAATCAGGGCTCCATGACCGGCGTCAGGGTGACGCGGGCGCCGTCGATCACCACCTTGCCTTCCTCGCGGAAGTTCACGGTGATCCGCCCGCCGACGTTGGACTGCACCTGCCCCACGCCCCACTCCGGGCGCTCGGGGTGGCGCACCAGCATGCCCGGTTCGAGAAGTGCGTTGAGGTCGTCCATGTCCGTCTCCGCCGATGCCGTCGCGACCGAGCCTAGTGCGGATCTCGCCGCGCTGATAGGGGCGCGCATCTGTCACGACCTGGTGAGCCCGGTGGGCGCCATCTCCAACGGGGTGGAGCTCCTGTCGCTGGCCGGCGCGGCGCCCTCCGGGCCCGAGCTGTCGCTGGTCTCCGAAAGCTGCGCGAGCGCGGAGGCGCGGCTCAGGTTCTACCGCCTCGCCTTCGGCACGCCGAGCTCGGCGGAGGTCATCGCGGCGGGGGAGATCGCGCGCCTCGCGGCGGGGTATCTCGCCGACACGCGGCTCGCGCTCGACTGGCGGGCGGACGAGGCGCTGCCGCGCGGCGAGGTGCAGCTCGGCTTTCTCGCGCTGATGTGCGCGGACGCGGCGCTGCCGCGCGGCGGCGCGGTGCAGGTCACGCGCGCGGGCGGGCGCTGGCACGTGGCGGCCGAGGGGCCGCGGCTCGCCGCGGACCCGGCCGTCTGGGCGCAGCTGTCCGCGCCCGGCCCGGCCGAGGGCCTCGCGCCGTCGCAGGTGGAGTTCCTCTTTCTGGGGCTGCGCGCCGCCGCCGCAGGGCGCAGGCCCGAAACCCGGCTCGGCGAGCGCGACCTTGCGCTCACCGTCTGAGGGGGTCAGGGCCGCACTGTCCCGTCGCCCTCCACCAGATACTTGAAGCTCGTCAGCTGCTCGGCGCCGACAGGGCCGCGGGCGTGGAGCTTGCCGGTGGCGATGCCGATCTCGGCGCCCATGCCGAACTCGCCGCCGTCGGCGAACTGGGTCGAGGCGTTGCGCATCAGGATCGCGCTGTCGAGCCGCTCGAAGAAGCGCGCGGCGGCCGCGTCGTCCTCGGTCAGGATGGCGTCGGTGTGCTGCGAGCCGAAGCCGCGGATATGGGCGATCGCGGCGTCGATGTCGGGCACGACCTTCGCGGCGATGTCCATGTCGAGGTACTCGCGGCCCCAGTCCTCGGCCGTGGCCGGCACCGTGCCCGGGATCGCGGCGAGCGCGCCCTCGGCGTGGACGCGCACGCCCGCCGCGATCAGCGCCTCGACGGTCGCGCGGCCGAGCGTCCCGGCGACATCGGCGTGGATCAGCAGGCACTCGGCCGCGCCGCAGATGCCGGTGCGCCGGGTCTTGGCGTTCAGCACGACCTCGCGCGTCTTCTCCGGGTCGGCGGCGGCGTCGACGTAGACGTGCACGATCCCCTCGAGATGGGCGAAGACGGGCACCCGCGCCTCGCGCTGGACGAGCCCGACGAGCCCCTTGCCGCCGCGCGGCACGATCACGTCGATATGCTCGGTCATGCCCAGCATGGCGGTGACGGCGGCGCGGTCGCGCACCGGCACGCGCTGGATCGCGTCGCGCGGCAGCCCGGCGGCGGCGAGCCCCTCCTGCAGGGCGGCATGGATCGCGCCCGAGGAATGCAGGCTTTCCGAGCCGCCGCGCAGGATCACCGCGTTGCCGGCCTTGAGGCAGAGCGCGCCCGCGTCGGCGGTGACGTTCGGGCGCGATTCGTAGATCACGCCGATCACGCCGAGCGGCGTGCGCACGCGCCGGATGCGCAGGCCCGAGGGGCGCTCCCACGCGGCCATGACCGCGCCCACCGGGTCGGGCTGCGCCGCGACGGCCTCGAGCCCCGCGGCGATCCCCTCGATCCGCGCGTCGTCGAGCGCGAGGCGGTCCATCATCGCGGGCGAGAGGCCCTTTTCCCGGCCGAACGCCAGATCCTTCGCGTTCTCCGCCATCAGATCGGCGCGCCCGGCCCGGAGCGCCCCGGCTGCCGCCTCGAGCGCGTGGCGCTTGGCCTCCGCCGGGGCACAGGCGAGTTCGGCCGCCGCCGCGCGGGCGCGCCAGCCCATATCCTCCATGAGGGTGTCGATCTGCGCCTCGTCCGTCATCGCGCGGCCTCCTCTCTCGTGTCTCCGGGCGCGGGCTCAGAGCGCCATGTCGTCGCGGTGGATGAGCGCCGCGCGGCCGGGATAGCCGAGCAGCGTCTCGATCTCCGAGGAGCGGTGCCCGGCGATGGCGCGCGCCTCCTCGCCCGTGTAGCGCGTGAGCCCCTGGCCCAGCTTGCGGCCCGCCGCGTCGAGGATCGCCACCGGGTCGCCCCGGCCGAAGGCGCCGGTCGCGGCCGTCACGCCCGCCGGCAGCAGGCTCTTGCCGCCCTCCAGCGCGGCGGCGGCGCCGGCGTCCACGCGCAGCTCGCCGCGCGGTTTCATCGCCGCGATCCAGCGCTTGCGCGCCGAGGCCGGGTCGAGGTCGGGCAGGAACCACGTCGCCGGGGCGCCCGCGTCGAGCGCGCGCAGCGGGTTGTCCCGCGCGCCGCGCGTGATCGCGAGTGCGCAGCCCGCCGCCATCGCCGTGCGCGCGGCCATGAGCTTCGTGCGCATGCCGCCCTTGGCGAGCCCGCTGCCCGCGTCGCCGGCCATCGCTTCGATCTCCGGCGTGATCTCCTCGACCGTGTCGAGGCGACGCGCGGCCGGGTCCTGCGCCGGGTTCGCGGTGTAGAGCCCGTCCACGTCCGAGAGCAGCACGAGGCGATCGGCCCCCACCGTCACCGCCACCTGCGCGGCGAGGCGGTCGTTGTCGCCGTAGCGGATCTCGTCGGTGGCGACGGTGTCGTTCTCGTTCACGATGGGCACCGCACCGAGCGAAAGCAGCGTGCCGAGCGTCGCGCGGGAATTGAGGTAGCGGCGCCGGTTCGCGCTGTCCTCGAGCGTCACCAGAACCTGCGCCGCGGTCAGCCCGTGCGGCGCCAGCGCCTCCTCGTAGGCGCGCGCGAGGCGGATCTGGCCGACGGCGGCCGCCGCCTGCGCCTGCTCCAGCGGCAGGGGCCCGGGCCCGAGCGCGAGCGCGCCGCGCCCGAGCGCGATGGAGCCCGAGGAGACGAGCACCACCTCCGCGCCCTGCGCCTTCAGCGCCGCGACGTCCGCCGCGAGGCTCGCCAGCCAGTCGGCGCGCAGGCCGCCGTGCGCGGCGTCGACGAGCAGCGCCGAGCCGATCTTGACGACGACGCGGGCCGCACCGCTCAGGGTCGCCACGGCGCCTCCTCCGTCTCCTCCGCGGCCTCGGCGGCGCGGGTCGCGGCGATCTCGGCCCGGAGCGCGCGCAGCACTCCCTCCAGCCCCTCGCCGCTCACGCCTGAGATCTCGTGCACCTCCGCGCCCGCGACCGCGCGGAGCGCCTCGACCGCCGCGGCGCGCGCCTCCGGTTCGAGCGCGTCCACCTTGTTGAGCGCGGTGACGCGCGGCTTGTCGTTCAGGTGCCCGCCGTAGCGCTCGAGCTCACGGATGACCGCGCGCCAGTCCTCGGCGATGGTGGCGGAGGTGCCGTCCACAAGGTGCAGCAGCACCGCGCAGCGCTCGACGTGGCCGAGGAAACGGTCGCCGATGCCGCGGCCCTCGTGCGCGCCCTCGATCAGGCCGGGGATGTCGGCGACGACGAACTCCGCCCCGTCCACGCCGACGACCCCGAGGTTGGGGTGCAGCGTGGTGAAGGGGTAGTCGGCGATCTTCGGCCGCGCGTTCGAGGTCGCGGCGAGGAAGGTGGATTTCCCCGCGTTGGGCAGCCCGAGAAGCCCGGCGTCCGCGATGAGCTTCAGCCGGAGCCAGAGCGTGCGCTCCACCCCCTCCTGTCCCGGGTTGGCGTGGCGCGGGGCCTGGTTGGTGGAGGTCTTGAAATGCAGGTTCCCCCAGCCGCCGTTGCCGCCGCGGGCGAGCAGCACGCGCTCGCCCACCTGCGTGAGATCCGCGATCACCGTCTCCTGATCCTCGTCGAGGATCTCGGTGCCCACGGGGACGCGCAGGGTGACGTCCGCGCCGTCGGCGCCGGTGCGCGCCTTGCCCATGCCGTGGCGGCCGTTCTTGGCGAAGAAGTGCTGCTGATAGCGGAAGTCGATCAGGGTGTTGAGCCCGTCCACGGCCTCCGCCCAGACGTCGCCGCCCCGGCCGCCGTCGCCGCCGTCCGGGCCGCCGTATTCCACGTATTTCTCGCGGCGGAAGCTGACGGAGCCCGCGCCGCCGGCGCCGGAGCGGATGTTGACCTTCGCGAGATCGAGGAACTTCATGGGCGTGCGGCCTCCCAGCCGGTGGCGCGGGCCTTAGCGCGGCGCGCGGACGGGCTCAATCCAGTTTGCGCGCGTAGGTCCAGGTCGGCACCTTCGCAGCGCGGGCGACCGAGTAGGCCTCCGCGTCGCCGAGGTAGGCGAAGCCGCATTGCGTGAGCACCCGCGCCGAGGCGGGGTTGTCCTGAAAGACCGAGGCGAAGGCCGTGGTGTGGCCCATCGGGTTGGCGGCGACGAGCGTGCCCACCGCCTCCTGCGCGATGCCGGTGTTCCAGAAGGCGGGCCCCACCCAGAAGCCGAGCTCGCACTGCCCGCGCCCCACCCGGTCGAGGCCGACGACGCCCATCAGCTCGGGGCCGCCGTGGCGCGTGGCGTCCATCGCCCAGACGTCCTCCTCGCGGTCGTCGGCGAGCGCACGCGCGATGAACGCCGCGACGGCGCCGGGCGGCATGGGATGCGGGATGCCGCGCGTCATGCGCGCCACCCGCGCGTCGCCGGCGTAGAACTCGATCAGCCCCTCGTCCGAGCGGCGCAGCGGCCGCAGGTCGAGACGCGCGGTCTCGATGACGGACTGCGTGCGGATCGTCTGAACCGTCATGTCGCTCCTCCCCGGGGGATCGGCCCGCGTGCTGTCCCGACCGGGACCCCTGCGACGAACATGGGGGACCGGCCGCGCCGATCCCCCATGAAAACATGTCACATTGTCGGGACCGGCCTACTCCGCGGCCTCGGCTACCGGTTCGACGGAGACGAAGGTGCGGCCCTTGAAGCCCTTGCGGAAGGTCACGCGGCCCTCGACCGTGGCGAAGATCGTGTGATCCTTGCCCTGGCCGACGCCGTCGCCCGGCCACCACTTGTTGCCGCGCTGGCGCAGGATGATGTTGCCCGGGCGCGCTGCCTGCCCGCCGAAGAGCTTCACGCCAAGGCGGCGGCCGGCGGAATCGCGTCCGTTGCGCGAGGAACCGCCTGCTTTCTTGTGTGCCATCTGCCGTTACTCCTTCTCTGCCACGAGCGCCTTGGCCTGGTCGATCCAGCCCTCGCGCTCGATGCGGCCCCGGATCGAGAGCTGCTCGTCCAGCGCCGCGATGTCGTCCTCGGTCCAGGCCGCGATCTGCGCGAAGCTCGTCACGCCCGCGCCCTGCAGCTTCTCGGCGAGCTTCGGCCCGACGCCCGAGAGCTTCGTCAGGTCGTCGCTCCCGGCCGGTGCCGCGGCCGCCTTGGGCGCCGCTTTCGGCGCGGGCGCCTCGGCCTTCGGCGCGGGCGCGTCGCCGCGCGGCGCCGACCCGGCCCCGATCGCCGCCTTGACGCCCGACGCGTCGGCGCCGGTCTCGAGGATCTCGGTCACCTTGATCATGGTGAGCTGCTGGCGGTGGCCCTTCGTGCGCTTCGAGGAGTGCTTGCGGCGGCGGCGGACGAAGTTGACGACCTTCGGCCCCTTAACCTGCCCGAGCACCTCGGCCTGCACCGCGGCGCCCTCGACATGCGGCGCGCCGACCTTGGGCGCATCACCGCCCACCATCAGCACGTCGTTGAACTGAACGGTTTCGCCCGCCTCGGCGGCGAGCTTCTCGATCTCCAGCGTGTCGCCCGGTTCGACCCGGTACTGCTTCCCGCCGGTCTTCATGACCGCGAACATGCGCGTCGTCCTCTTGTCTGCCGCGTCCTTCGGCCCCCGGTCGCCCCGGGCGTTGCTCTCGGCCTGGTCCGGCCGCCTCGGACAGCGCGCCCCGCAAGGGGCGTCGGTTACGAATCCGTGGGCCGGCCACGACGGCCCGCCCGGAGTGCGCGCTTATCGGCGGCGCGGCGGCGCATGTCAAGCCCGGCTCAGAGCTCGGTCGCCTGCATCTCCCGCGCGAGCGCGAGGCCGAGCGCGTAGGAAATCTCGGCATACATCCGGTCGAAGCCCGCGAAGAGCGCGCTGTTCATCGCCCGGCCCGCCTCGGTCCCCGAAAGCTCGACGTAGCGCTCCAGCACCGCCTCCGGCACCGGGTCGTAGGCCGTCAGCAGGAAGCCGTAGAGCCAGTCGCGCGTGTCGGCGCGCGTCGCCTCCTCCTGCGACCAGACCTCGGCGAGCATATCGCTCTCGCCCATCTCGAGCGCGCCGCCGTCGGCGAGCCCGCGGTAGAAGGCGAAGTTGGAGTTGAGCGCCCCCGCGACGTTCGACTCCAAGAGATCGTTGACCCGCACGAAGGCCCGCACCAGCCGGAAGGTCGCGTCCGGGTCCTGCGCGCGGTCGAGATAGGCCTCGCGCGCCGCCCCCTCCACCGCGTCGTCGATCATGGCGCGGCGCGCCGCCACCTCGTTCGCCACGAGGCGCTGCGCCGCCTCCATCTCGAAGAAGGCGACGAGCGGCGCCGGATCGACCCCCGCCATCTTTTCGAGAAAGCGCTCCCGCACCGTCGCGGCCATGCGATCCGCGTCGTAGATGCGCGCGACGGTCGCGTCCCAGCCGGCGGAGGGGCCGTCCGCGAGCATCTCCTCGGCCAGCTCGGCGCCGTAGGCGCGCCCCTCCTCCCGCATGACCGCGACGACCTCGGGCAGGCGGAGCAGATCGAGGAGCCGCGCCGCGCCCGGCGCCTCCGCCGAGGCGCGCGCGCCCGGCAGCGCCGCGGCGGCGAGGGCGAGAACCGTGACGCAGACGCGCAGGATCATGGAGGCCTCCGACGGATGATGCCCCGAGCCTAGGCCCCGCGCCGCCGCTTTCCAAGCCCGCGCCGGCGTCCGCGCCCCGAAATCCGGGTTGCGCGCGCGCGCCCCCTTCGCTAGACGGCCCGCATGCGGTCGGATTGCAAGCGCCCCGCCGCACCGCCCACCGGCGCCCCCGCGCCGTGCGGCACAGGACAGGTGGCCGAGTGGTCGAAGGCGCCGGTTTCGAAAACCGGTAGGCGTGCAAGCGTCTCGTGGGTTCGAATCCCACCCTGTCCGCCATTCCCGGCCCCAAGCTCACGTTGTTGGTTCGGCAGGCGCTCTCGTAGCAAGGGCTCCTGCGTGTGGCGGATCGTGCGTCACCCGACAGACGTTACGCACGGCATGGTATCCCGGCTGTGTCGCAGGCGCGGTCTGCGTGTCCTGATGGCGCAGGTGCCTCGTGACGCCCACCTCGAGCACGGTCCGGACCGAAGACGCCGCGTCACTGAGGGTGCGACCGCCGAGGGCGTGCGCCGGTCAGGGCGCGCCGAGGCGCTCGAGCCAGAGCAGCGCCTCCGTCACCATGTCATGGGCCCAGAGGCGCGCTGCCTCCACGGCGGCGACGTAGGCGGCCAGCGCGGGGGCGAGGGCGGGGATCTCCTCGGCGAGGGCGCCGGCATAGGCGTAGAGCGCGATCAGCAGGCTCCCGAGCAGAAGCGCCAGCGCGACGCCGCGCGCGAAGTTGCCCCCGGCGCCGGGCGGAGGGGCGGGCGCCGCCTCTTCGCGGGGCTCGTCCTCCCCGCGCAGGTTCGACTTGATGTCCTCGATGTCGGGCAGCCTGTCGCGGCGCGCGGCGCGCTCGGCCGTGTCGCGCGCGGCGTCCGGCTCCGGCGCCGCCGCGCCGTCGAGACCGAGATCGGGCTGCGTCTCGAGCGGCTGCGCGTCGGCCGAGCGCGCCCGCTGCTCGCGCTCCGCTTCCGAGCGCAGGATGTCGGCCACCTCCGGGTCGAGGCGGCGCCGTTGCGGTGCGGCCTCGGGCTCCGGCTCATGGGCGTGGCCGTCGCCCTCGTGCGGGGCCGGGCCGTCCGCCGGACCTGCGTCGGGCGCGGATGCGGCCTGCGTGCCGCTGTCGGGCGCCGTCTCCGCCGGGGCGTCGCCGCCGGACGCGGCGGGCGCGGCGGCACGCGGCGTGGCGTCCTTGGCGGCCAGGGTGGCCGGCGTGCCGTGCTCTGGCTCCTGCGGTGGCGCAGCGGCGGCTTGCGGAGCGGGCTCGGGCGCGCTTTCCTCGGCCGGCGTCGGCTGCGGCTCTGTGTCCGCCCGGGGCGCCGGTCCGCCCGCGCCCTCGGGCGTTTGCAGCCAGGTGTGGCCGCAGTTCGAGCACTGCACGTCGCGGCCCGCCGCGGGGATCACCCCGTCGGGGACTTCGTACTGCGCGCCGCAGTTGGGGCAGGTCAAGCGCATGATGCCTCTCGCCCGGTCGGGGCCTCTCGTCGCGCGCCGCAGGTTATACGGCGCCCGCCGCTCACGATAGGGTCTTGCCCCGAGCCGGGCGCGGATTGCAAGGCGAGCGGTGCTGAGGCACAACAAGCGCCGGCAAGGGGGGCGTCGGCGTGATCGAGCTCGAGGGCGTGAGCTACAGCTACGGGGGCGGCGACCTCCTGCAGGGGGTGGAGCTGACCCTGGCGCCGGGCAGCTTCCATTTCCTGACCGGACCGTCGGGCGCCGGCAAGACCACGCTGCTGCGGCTCTGCTACGGGGCGCTCCGCCCGACGGCTGGGCGGGTCACGGTCTTCGGGCGCGAGCTTTCGGCGCTCGACCGCGACGGGGTGGCGCAGGCGCGGCGGCGTATCGGCGTCGTGCATCAGGACTGCCAGTTCCTCGACCATCTGCCCGTGGCCGAGAACGTCGCGCTGCCGGTGGCCGTGTCCGAGACCGGGCAGACGGCCGACCCCGGGAACCTCTCCGAGCTTCTCGCCTGGGTCGGGCTCGGCGCGCGGGCCGATGCCCGGCCGCCGGAGCTCTCGGGTGGCGAACGCCAGCGCGCCGCGCTCGCGCGCGCCGTCATCATGTCGCCGGAGGTGATCCTCGCCGACGAGCCCACGGGCAACGTCGACTGGGAGATGTCGCAGCGCCTGCTGCACCTGCTGATCGAGCTCAACCGGCTGGGCAAGGCGGTGCTGATCGCGACGCACGACCTGATGCTGATCCGCGCGGCCAAGAGCCAGGTGCAGGCGCGCGTCCTGCGCATCGCCGACCGGCGGCTGACCGCGGCGGGGGCCGACCTGTGAGGCGGCTGACCGGCGCTCTCACGGGGGACGGGCAGGCGGCGCGCGTCGTGCCGCCCACGGGGTTCACCGCGTGGCTCACCGTCTTCACCGCGGCGGCGATGGCCTTCCTCGCGGTCTTCGCGCTGGCGCTCTCGTTCTCGGCCGGGCGCCTCGCCGACCGCTGGGGCGAGGCGCTGGCGCGCACCGCGACGCTGCGCATCGCCGCGCCGGAGGGGCAGGTCGCCGCGCAGACCGAGGCGGCGCTGCGCATCCTTGAGCAGACGCCGGGCGTGGCCGCGACGCGCGCGCTCACCGACGCCGAGCGCCGCGCGCTGCTCGCGCCGTGGTTCGGCCCCGATCTGCCGGTGGAGCGGCTGCCGATCCCGCAGCTGATCGAGATTACCGAGGAGGGCGAGGGTTTCGACCCGCAGGGCCTGCGGCTGCGCCTCGCGGCCGAGGTGCCGGCCGCGGTGCTCGACGATCACACGCGCTGGCGCCGGCCGCTCGTGCAGGCCGCCGACCGGCTGCGCGCCCTCGGCTGGGCGGCGATCGCGCTGATCGGCGGCGCGATGGCGGCGATGGTCACGCTGGCCGCGCAGGCGGCGCTCGCCGCGAACGCGCAGGTGATCCAGGTGCTGCGGCTGGTCGGCGCGCGCGACGCCTATATCGCGCGCGCCTTCACGCGGCGCTTCACCCTGCGCGCGCTCGGGGGCGCGGCGCTGGGCGCGGCGGCGGGCACCGGCGCGGTGGCGGCCCTGCCGCGGGAGGGGGCGGAGGGCTTTCTCACCGCGCTCGGCTTCGCCGGCGTCGAATGGGCCACGCCGCTCGCCGTGCCGGCGCTCGCCGCGGTGGTGGCGTGGGCCGCGACGCGGACGGCGGCGCGGCGCACGCTCCGGGGGCTCGACTGATGCGCTGGGTCGTCTCCCTCGTCTTCAACGTGCAGATCTACGTGGTCATGGCGCTGATGGCGGTGGTCTTCACGCCCTGGGCGCTCGTGGACCGGCGCGGCGCCTATGCGGCGGTGCATGCCTGGTGCGGCTGGGTGCGCTGGTCGGCGCGCCGGATGCTGGGGCTCCGGACGGAGGTGCGCGGCCCGGTGCCCGAGGGCGAGGTGCTGATCGCCGCGAAGCACCAGAGCTTCCTCGACGTGATCCTCATCGTCAGCGCGGTGCCCCGGCCGAAGTTCATCATGAAGCGCGAGCTCAAGTGGGCGCCGATCGTCGGCTGGTACGCGCTGCGCATCGGCTGCGTGCCCGTCGATCGCGGCCGCCGGGCGGAGGCCATGCGCCAGATGATGCGCGGCGTGACCGAGGGCGCGGCGCCGCCCGGACAGCTCATCATCTATCCGCAGGGCACGCGCATCGCGCCGGGGGCGAAGGCGCCCTACAAGATGGGGAGCGCGGTGCTCTACCAGACGACCGGCCTGCCCTGCGTGCCGGCGGCGACGAACGTGGGCCTCTTCTGGCCACGCCGGGGCATCCGGCGGGAGCCCGGCCTCGCGGTGGTGGAGTTTCTGGAGCCCATCGCGCCGGGGCTTCCGGCCGCGGCGTTCACCGCCCGCCTCGAGCGCGAGGTGGAGGCGCGGTCCGACGCGCTGATGGCGGAGGCCGGCGCCGCGCCTGACGGGCGCTGAGACGGCGGCCGCCGGGCAAGACCCTTGCAAGGGTCTTGCCATGGGAATTGAAATTCCCATGGCCGCCGCAGGCGGCCGGCGCCCGCCCGTGGCCTCAGGCGTGGATCGGCCCGTCGCCGCAGGCGAGCGCGGCCTCGCGCACCGCTTCGGAATAGGTCGGATGCGCGTGGCAGGTGAGGGCGAGATCCTCGGCCGAGGCGCCGAATTCCATCGCCACGCAGATCTCGTGGATCAGGTCGCCCGCCATCGGCCCGATGATATGCGCGCCGAGGATGCGGTCGGTCTCCGCGTCGGCGAGGATCTTCACGAAGCCGTCGGCGGCGAAGTTGGCCTTCGCGCGGCCGTTGCCCATGAAGTTAAACTTGCCCGCCTTGTAGGCGCGGCCCTGTTCCTTCAGGCTCTCCTCGGTCTCGCCCACGGCGGCGACCTCGGGGTGGGTATAGATCACGTTGGGGATCACGCCGTAGTTCACGTGGCCGTGCTTGCCGGCGATCACCTCGGCCGCGGCCATGCCCTCGTCCTCGGCCTTGTGGGCGAGCATCGGCCCCTCGACGCAGTCGCCGATGGCGTAGAGGCCGTCCACGTTGGTGCGCCACTGCGCGTCGGTCGCGATCTGCCCGCGCGCGGTCATCTCGACGCCGAGCGCGTCGAGCCCGAGGCCGTCGGTGTAGGGCTTCCGGCCCGTGGCGACGAGCACCACGTCGGCGTCGAGGGTGGCGTCGCTGTCGTCCTTGCGCAGCTTGTAGTGCACCTTCGCCTTGGTCTTGAGGGTCTCGACGGACTGCACCGCGGCGCCGGTGACGAAGGTGAGCCCCTGCTTCTTCAGGAGGCGCTGGAAGCCCTTCTGCACCTCGGCGTCCATGCCGGGGACGATGGTGTCGAGATACTCGACCACCGTGACCTCCGTGCCGAGGCGGGAATAGACCGAGCCCATCTCGAGGCCGATCACGCCGCCGCCGATGACGACCATCTTCTTCGGGATCTTCGGCAGCTCCAGCGCGCCGGTGGAGGTGACGACGGTCTTTTCGTCGATCTCGACGCCGGGCAGGGTGCTCGCCTCCGAGCCGGTGGCGAGGATGATGTTCTTCGCCTCGTGGGTCTCGTCGCCGACCCGGACCTTGCCCGGCGCGGGGACCGAGCCCCAGCCCTTCAGCCAGTCGATCTTGTTCTTCTTGAAGAGGAACTCCACGCCCTTGGTGTTCTGCGCGATGGTGTCGTCCTTGTAGGCGCGCATCGCGGACCAGTCGACCTTGGGCGCGCCGACCTTGAGGCCCATCTTCCCGAAGTTGTGCTCGGCCTCGTGGAGCTGATGCGTGGCGTGCAGGAGCGCCTTGGAGGGGATGCAACCCACGTTGAGGCAGGTGCCGCCGAGCGTCTCGCGCCCTTCCACGCAGGCGGTCTTGAGCCCGAGCTGCGCGCAGCGGATGGCGGCCACGTAGCCGCCGGGGCCGGAGCCGATCACGATCACGTCGTAGGAGGCCATTCGGTCAGTCCTTTCTGTTGGGCGGGGGAGGGGGGCGCTGCCCCCCTCGGCCCTCGCGGGCCTCACCCCCCGGGATATTTCAGCCAAGAAGACGTCACAGGAGCGCCGCGAGCACCATGGCGAGGGTGGCCAGGAAGCCCGCCGCCCAGACGAGCGAGCGGCCCGGGACCCAGCCGAAGAGATAGGCGGGCACGTAGAGGACGCGCGCGGCGAGGTAGATCCAGGCGCAGGCGGCGGTGAACGGGGTGGTGGCGCCGGCGGCGGTGACGATCACCACGGCGGCGGTGAAGAGGATCAGCCCCTCGAAGTGGTTGTCCAGCGCGCGCTTGGTGCGGCCCGCGCGGCCCGGCAGCGGGATGGGCGCGTCGCGCGGCTCCAGCGCGGCGCGCGTGCCGGCGGCCTTCTGGCCGAGCACGGAGTAGAGCGCGAGCTGCGCGGCCTGCAGGAGCACGGCGAGGGCGAGGGCGGTGAGTTCGGGGGTCATGGGGCGATCGCGGGTCTTTTCCTGTGGAGCGGGCGGCGCGCCGGTACGCGCCGCCGCGTCGGGTGCGCCGTTTCCGGCGCACCGCCGGGGCGCCGTTACAGATCCATCAGCAGGCGCCGCGGGTCCTCGAGCGCCTCTTTCACGCGCACGAGGAAGGTGACCGCGCCCTTGCCGTCGACGATGCGGTGGTCGTAGCTGAGCGCGAGGTACATCATCGGGCGGATCGTGATCTCGCCCTTCACCACCACGGGGCGGTCCTGAATCTTGTGCATGCCGAGGATGCCCGACTGCGGCGGGTTCAGGATCGGCGAGGACATGAGCGAGCCGTAGACGCCGCCGTTGGAGATGGTGAAGGTGCCGCCCTGCATCTCGGCCATGGAGAGCTTGCCGTCGCGGGCGCGCTTCGCCTTCTCGGCCATTTCCTTTTCGAGCTCGGCGAAGGACTTGGCGTGCGCGTCGCGGATCACCGGCACGACGAGTCCCTGCGGCGTGCCGGTGGCGACGCCCATGTGCACGAAGTTCTTGTAGACGATGTCGGTGCCGTCGATCTCGGCGTTGACCTCGGGCACCTCCGCGAGCGCGTGGGCGCAGGCCTTGGCGAAGAAGGACATGAAGCCGAGGCGCACGCCGTGCTTCTTCTCGAAGAGGTCCTTGTACTCGGAGCGCAGGTCCATGACCGCCTTCATGTCCACCTCGTTGTAGGTGGTCAGCATGGCGGCGGTGTTCTGCGCGTCCTTGAGGCGGCGCGCGATGGTCTGGCGCAGGCGGGTCATCTTGACCCGTTCCTCGCGGCTCGCGTCCTCGGCCGGGACGGGCGCGCGCGGGGCCTGCGCGGGTTCGGACGCGGGCGCGGGGGCCTTGGCGGAGGCGGCGCCGGCGCCCTGCGCGGCCTTGGCGACGTCCTCCTTCATCACGCGGCCGTCGCGGCCGGAGCCCGCCACCTGATCACGGGAGAGGCCGGCCTCGGCCATCGCTTTCTTCGCGGCGGGCGCGTCCTCGACGTCGGCCCCGCCGCCGCCGGAGGGCGCGGGGGCCGAGGCCGCCTCGCGCGTCTCGGCGGACTTCGCGGCGGCGCCTTCGCCGCTCTTCAGCACGGCGAGCCTGCCGCCGGCCTCGACGGTCGCGCCCTCCGCGGCGAGGATCTCGGAGAGCACGCCGGCCGCGGGGGCGGGCACCTCGACCGAGACCTTGTCGGTCTCGAGCTCGCAGAGCATCTCGTCGGCCTCGACCGCGTCGCCGACCGCCTTGAACCAGGTGGAGACCGTCGCCTCGGACACGCTCTCGCCGAGCGCGGGGACCATGACGTCCACCGCCTCGCCGTCGCCCGCGCCGGCGGGCGCGCCGCCCTCGGAGGGGGCCTTGCCGCTGCCGGCCTCGGCCGAGGGGCGGGGTTCCGGCGTGGTCGAGCCCGCCTCGCCGGCCTCGGCGATATTGGCGAGGAGCGCGTCCACGCCGACGGTCTGGCCCTCCTCGGCGACGATGTCGGCGAGCACGCCGGCCGCCGGGGCGGGCACCTCGACGGTGACCTTGTCGGTCTCGAGTTCGCAGAGCATCTCGTCCTCGGCGACGCTGTCGCCCGGTTTCTTGAACCAGGTGGCGACGGTGGCCTCGGTGACGCTTTCGCCGAGGCTGGGCACGCGGACTTCTGTCGTCATTCTCTTACCCTTCGATCGTGAGCGCCTGATCGACAAGCGCGTCCTGCTGTTTCTTGTGCTGCGAGGCGAGGCCGGTCGCCGGCGAGGCGGAGGCGGGCCGGCCGACGTAGCGCGGGCGCGCGTGCGTCGCGCCGATGCGGCCGAGCACCCATTCGAGGTTGGGCTCCATGAAGGTCCAGGCGCCTTGGTTCTTGGGCTCCTCCTGACACCAGATCATCTCGGCGCCCTTGAAGCGCTCGAGCTCCTTGACGACGGAATGCGCCGGGAAGGGATAGAACTGCTCGACGCGCAGGAGATAGACGTCGTCGATGCCGCGGCGGTCGCGCTCTTCCAGAAGGTCGAAGTAGACCTTGCCCGCGCACATCACCACGCGCCGGATCTCGCCGTCGGGCTTGAGCTCGGTGTCGGAGTGGCCCTTCTCGGCGTCGTCCCAGAGCACGCGGTGGAAGGAGGCGCCGGTCAGGAAATCCTCCTTGTCTGAGATCGCGAGCTTGTGGCGCAGGAGCGACTTCGGCGTCATCAGGATGAGCGGCTTGCGGAAGCTGCGGTGGAGCTGCCGGCGCAGGATGTGGAAGTAGTTGGCCGGCGTCGTGCAGTTGGCGACGATCCAGTTGTCCTGCCCGCATTGTTGCAGGAACCGCTCCAGTCGGGCGGAGGAGTGCTCGGGGCCCTGGCCCTCGAAGCCGTGCGGCAGCAGGCAGACGAGGCCCGACATGCGCAGCCACTTCGACTCGCCCGAGCTGATGAACTGGTCGAACATGATCTGCCCGCCGTTCGCGAAATCGCCGAACTGCGCTTCCCACATCACCAGCGCATTGGGCTCGGCGAGCGAGAAGCCGTATTCGAAGCCGAGCACCGCGTATTCCGAGAGCATCGAGTCGATCGCCTCGAAGCGCGCCTGTGTCTCGGCGATGTGGTTGAGCGGGAAATACCGCTCCTCCGTGTTCTGATCGACGAGGGCGGAGTGGCGCTGCGAGAAGGTGCCGCGGATCGAATCCTGCCCCGAGAGGCGCACCGGGTAGCCCTCGAGCAGGAGCGAGCCGAAGGCGAGCGCCTCGGCGGTCGCCCAGTCGAAGCCCTCGCCCGTCTCGAACATCTTCGATCGCGCGTCGATCAGCCGGCCCACGGTGCGGTGCAGGTTGAAGCCCTCAGGCACCCGGGTGAGCGCCGTGCCCACGCGGCGCATCGTCTCCTCCGAGATCGCCGTCTCGCCGCGCTGGTAGGTCTCGCCCTTGGGGTCGAGGTGGCTCCACCGCCCGTCGAGCCAGTCGGCCTTTTTCGGCTTGTAGGTCTTGCCGGCTTCGAATTCGTCGTTGAGGAAGGCCTGGAACTTGGCCTTCATGTCCTCGACCTCGCCCTCGGGGATCAGGTCGTCGCGGACCAGCCGCTCGGTGTAGAGGCTGAGCGTCGTCTTGTGGCTCTTGACCGCCTTGTACATCAGCGGGTTGGTGAACATCGGCTCGTCGCCCTCGTTGTGGCCGAAGCGACGGTAGCAGAACATGTCGATGACCACGTCCTTGCCGAACTTCTGGCGGAACTCGATGGCGACCTTGGCGGCGTGCGTCACCGCCTCCGGGTCGTCGCCGTTCACGTGGAAGATCGGCGCCTCGACCATCAGCGCGATGTCGGTGGGGTAGGGCGAGGAGCGCGAGAAATGCGGCGCCGTGGTGAAGCCGATCTGGTTGTTCACCACGAGGTGGATCGTGCCGCCGGTGCGGTGGCCCTTGAGGCCCGAGAGCCCGAAGCCCTCGGCCACGACGCCCTGCCCGGCGAAGGCCGCGTCGCCGTGCAGGAGGACCGAGAGCACTTCCTTGCGATCGGCGTCGTTGCGCTGGTCCTGCTTGGCGCGCGCCTTGCCGAGGACCACCGGGTTCACCGCCTCGAGGTGCGAGGGGTTCGCCGTCAGCGACAGGTGCACCGAATTGCCGTCGAACTCCCGGTCGGAGGAGGCGCCGAGGTGGTATTTCACGTCGCCCGAGCCGTCCACGTCCTCGGGCTTGAAGCTGCCGCCCTGGAACTCGTGGAAGATCGCGCGATAGGGCTTGCCCATCACGTTGGCGAGCACCGAGAGCCGCCCGCGGTGGGGCATGCCGATCACGATCTCCTTCAGCCCCAGCGCGCCGCCGCGCTTGATGATCTGCTCCATCGCGGGGATCAGGCTCTCGCCGCCGTCGAGGCCGAAGCGCTTGGTGCCCATGTACTTCACGTGGAGGAACTTCTCGAAGCCCTCGGCCTCCACGAGCTTGTTGAGGATCGCGCGCCGGCCCTCGCGGGTGAATTTCACCTCCTTGCCGTAGCCCTCGATCCGCTCCTTGAGCCAGGCGGACTGCTCCGGGTCCGAGATGTGCATGAACTGCAGCGCGAAGGTGCCGCAGTAGGTGCGCTTCACCAGATCGACGATCTGGCGCATCGACGCGAACTCGAGCCCGAGCACGTTGTCGATGAAGATGGGCCGGTCCATGTCGGCCTCGGTGAAGCCGTAGGACTTCGGGTCGAGCTCGGGGTGCTCGGTCTCTTCGCGCAGGCCGAGCGGGTCGAGATCGGCGGCGAGGTGGCCGCGGATGCGGTAGGCGCGGATCAGCATGAGCGCGCGCACCGAGTCGAGCACCGCGCGCTTGACCTGCTCGTCGGTCACTTTGACGCCGTGCGCCTCGGCCTTGTCGCGGATCTTGTCGCCCGCGGCCTGCGCCTCCTTCGCGACCTCGGGCCACTGGAAGTCGAGCGCGTGGGTCACCTCGTCGGTCGGCTGCGGGGGCCAGTCGCGCCGCGCCCAGGAGGGGCCGTGCGCCTCCTGCCGGACGTCGCGCTCGGGGTCGCCGAGCTCGTCGAAGAAGGCTTTCCAGCCCTCGTCCACCGCCGCCGGATCCTCGGCGTAGCGCGCGTAGAGCTGTTCGAGGTAGGCGGCGTTGTGCCCCTGCATGAAGCTCGAGGCCTTGAAGCTGTCGTTCGAGGATTGATCGGTCATGGCGTCCTCTCGTGCGGAGCGAAGGGGCTTTCGGGGAATGTCATGCGCGGGCCTCCGCCGGGGCGGGGCCGAAGCGGTTGGGGCCGGGCTCGGACGGGCGGGTGAGCCACCAGATCACGAGGAAGGGCGACAGCACGAACACGATCGCCGCCACCCCGAGGACGAGCCCCGCGAGATCGGTGAAGACCGCCTCCGGCGCGCCGGAGAAGAGCGGATCGAGGCCGCGCGCGAAGGCAGCGAAGCTGGCGATGCCCGCCATCACGATCAGCGGATAGACGAGGTGCAGCCCCGACCGCCCGCTATCGTGCATCCGCCGCCAGCCGGCGGCGAGAAGCGGCGGGATCATGGCGAGCGAGAAGAGCCCGGAGAGAACGGAGGGCGCGCGCGGCGCCCCCGCGCCGGCGACGCGGGGCGTGCCGAAGAGCGCGTCGTCCACCGCGCCGAGGACGAGGTCGCCCAGCACCACGAAGAGGGCGAACCACCAGTATTCCGGCCGCGAGGCCCGCCCCGAGAAGGTGACGTATTTGCGCAGGCAGGTCCTCACCGCGTCGCCGAAGCTCATGCGCGCGCCTCCCCGCCCGGCCGCCGCGCCCGCGCGGAGCGGGCGGCGTGGCCCCGGCCCGGGCGGACGGCCCCGGCGCAGGGGATGCGGCGCCGCGCAGGCTGGCGCGCGCACCGCGCGGGCGGGGCCAGCCGGCCCGCCTGCGCATGCGCGACGCCGCTGCCGTCGTCCATGACCCCTCTCAGCCGATGGCCTTGAGCACCGCCTCGCCCAGCCCGGCCGGGCTGTCGGCCACGGTGATGCCGGCGGATTTCATCGCCTCGATCTTGTCGTCGGCGCCGCCCTTGCCGCCGGCGACGATCGCGCCCGCGTGGCCCATGCGGCGCCCCGGCGGCGCCGTGCGGCCCGCGATGAAGCCGGCGGTGGGCTTCCAGCGGCCCTTCTTCTTCTCGGACGCGAGGAACGCCGCCGCGTCCTCCTCGGCCGAGCCGCCGATCTCGCCGATCATGATGATCGCCTCCGTCTCGTCGTCGTCGAGGAACCACTCGAGCACGTCGATGTGTTCCGTCCCCTTGATCGGGTCGCCGCCGATGCCGACGCAGGTGGACTGCCCGAGCCCGACGTCGGTGGTCTGCTTGACCGCCTCGTAGGTCAGCGTGCCCGAACGCGAGACGACGCCGACCTTGCCGCGCTTGTGGATGTGGCCGGGCATGATGCCGATCTTGCAGGCGTCGGGCGTGATGACGCCGGGGCAGTTGGGGCCGATCAGCGTGGTGCCCGAGCCCTCGAGCGCGCGCTTGACCTTCATCATGTCGAGCACCGGGATGCCCTCGGTGATGCAGACGACGAGGCCGATCCCGGCGTCCACCGCCTCGAGGATCGAGTCGGCCGCGAACGGCGGCGGCACGTAGATCACGCTGGCGTCGGCGCCGGTCCTCTCGACCGCCTCGTGGCAGGAATCGAAGACCGGCAGGCCGAGATGCTCCTGCCCGCCCTTGCCGGGGGTGACGCCGCCGACCATCTGCGTGCCGTAGGCGATCGCCTGCTCGGAGTGGAAGGTGCCCTGCGAGCCGGTGAAGCCCTGGCAGATCACCTTGGTGGTTTCGTCGACGAGTACGGCCATCGGGGCCTCCTTCGTGGGGTGCGTGCGGGCACGCACCGATCGTTCGTTGAAAGGGTGCGTGGCCTCACGCACCGATCCGTCGTGCCGGGGGCAGGGCGCGCCCGCCCCCGCGGGCTCAGCCCTTGACCGCCTTCACGATCTTCGCCGCCGCATCGCTCAGGTCGTCGGCCGCGATCACGTTCAGGCCGGACTGGTCGATGATCGCCTTGCCCTGCTCGACGTTCGTGCCCTCGAGCCGGACGACCAGCGGCACCTCGAGGCCGACCTCCTTGACCGCGGCGATCACGCCCTCGGCGATGATGTCGCAGCGCATGATGCCGCCGAAGATGTTGACGAGAATGCCTTTCACGTTCGCGTCCGACGTGATGATCTTGAAGGCCTCGGTCACCTTCTCCTTGGTCGCGCCGCCGCCCACGTCGAGGAAGTTGGCGGGCTCCGCGCCGTGCAGCTTGATGATGTCCATCGTCGCCATGGCGAGGCCGGCGCCGTTGACCATGCAGCCGATCTCGCCGTCGAGCGCGATGTAGTTCAGGTCGTACTTCGACGCGGCGAGTTCCTTCGGGTCCTCCTCGCTCTCGTCGCGCAGGGCGGCGATGTCGCCGTGGCGGTAGAGCGCGTTCGAATCGAAGCCCATCTTGGCGTCGAGGCATTTCAGCTCGCCCGCGTCGGTGACGATGAGCGGGTTGATCTCCAGCATCTCGACGTCCTTCTCGACGAAGAGACGGTAGAGCGTGCCCATAAGGGCCACGCACTGCTTCACCTGCTTGCCCTCGAGGCCCAGCATGAAGGCGATGCGCCGGCCGTGGAACGGCTGATAGCCGGTCACCGGGTCGACGGAGAACGAGAGGATCTTCTCCGGCGTCTCGGCCGCGACCTCCTCGATGTCCATGCCGCCCTCGGTCGAGCAGACGAAGGAGACGCGGCTCGTCTGCCGGTCCACCAGCAGCGCGAGGTAGAGCTCGCGCGCGATGCCCGATCCCTCCTCGATGTAGATGCGGCCGACTTCCTTGCCGTCGGGGCCCGTCTGATGAGTGACGAGCGTGCGGCCGAGCATGCGGCGGGCTTCCTCGTCGGCCTCCTCGACCGACTTGGCGAGGCGCACGCCGCCCTTCTCGCCGGCGCCGGCCTCCTTGAAGTGGCCCTTGCCGCGGCCGCCGGCGTGGATCTGCGCCTTGACGACCCAGAGCGGCCCCTCGAGCTCGCCCGCGGCGGTCTTGGCCTCCTCCGCGCGCATGACGACGCGCCCGTCGCTCACCGGCGCGCCGTAGTCGCGCAGGAGCGCCTTGGCCTGATATTCGTGGATGTTCATCGATCACTGTCCCGTTCTGTACACGGTCGCATCCGGACTAACCCCTTCGCGGCCGCCGGCAAAGGGTTTTCCGCCCCGAGCCCGGCTGCAAGGGCGTTTTTCCGGGTTTTGTGATCACAGCCTGAAAACGTGTGATCACAAGTTCTGGCGAAAGGGGCATGCCATGTGCCGCCCCCGTTGAAACGAAAGGGGCGCGCGCCGGATCCCCGGCGCGCGCCCCGCGTGTCCCCTCGGCCATGCCGCTCAGGCGAGCGTTTCGTCGACGCTCTTGCAGGCGGCGACGAGGCCGCGCACCGCGTCCACCGACTTGTCGAACATCGCCTGCTCGTCCTTGTTGAGCTTGATGTCCACGATGCGTTCGATGCCGCCGTCGCCGATGATCGTCGGCACGCCGACGTAGAGCCCGTCGAGGCCGTATTCCCCGTCGCACCACGCAGCGCAGGGCAGGAGGCGCTTCTGGTCCTTGAGGTAGGCCTCGGCCATCTCGATGGCGCTCGTCGCCGGCGCGTAGAAGGCCGAGCCGGACTTCAGGAGCCCCACGATCTCGGCGCCGCCGTCGCGCGTGCGCTGCACGATCGCGTCGAGCTTGTCCTGCGTCGTCCAGCCCATCGAGACCAGATCGGGCAGCGGGATGCCCGCGACGGTCGAGTAGCGGGTGAGCGGCACCATGGTGTCGCCGTGCCCGCCGAGCACGAAGGCCGTCACGTCGCGCATCGACACGTTGAACTCGAGGCTCAGGAAATGACGGAAGCGCGCCGAGTCGAGCACGCCCGCCATGCCGCAGACCTTCTCGTGCGGCAGGCCCGAGAACTCGCGCAGCGCCCAGACCATCGCGTCGAGCGGGTTGGTGATGCAGATGACGAAGGCGTCGGGCGCGTGCTCCGCGATGCCTTCGCCCACGGCCTTCATGACCTTGAGGTTGACGCCGATCAGGTCGTCGCGGCTCATGCCCGGCTTGCGCGGCACGCCGGCGGTGACGATGCAGACGTCGGCGCCGGCGATGTCGGCGTAGTCCTGCGTGCCCTTGAGCGCGGCGTCGAACCCTTCCGCCGGGCCGGATTCGGCGATGTCCAGCGCCTTGCCCTGCGGCACGCCCTCGGCGATGTCGAAGAGAACGACGTCGCCGAGCTCCTTCATCGCCGCGAGATGGGCGAGCGTGCCGCCGATCTGCCCCGCGCCGATCAGCGCGATCCTGGGTCTGGCCATGAGATGTTCACTCCGCTCGGTTGCGATCGGCGCTTGCCCTAGTCCTTCGCACCCCGCCGCGCAAGTGCGCCGCGCGGGCGGACGCGGGCGCGCGGCGCTGGCCCCGCGGCGCGGCGGCGGGTAAGGCGCGGAGAGCAGGGAGGTTTCGCGCGCATGGAGATGTCGGCCCCGGTCTTCGCCCTCGCCGCCGTGGCGGCGGTCTTCGCCGGCGTCTCCAAGGGCGGCTTCGGCTCGGGCGCGGCCTTCGCGGCCTCGGCGATTCTGGCGCTCGTCATGCCGCCGGGGCAGGCGCTGGCGATCATGCTGCCGCTCTTGATGATGATCGACGCCGCGACGCTCCGGCCCTACTGGCGGCGCTGGGACTGGCGCGCGGGGCGGCTCCTGATCCTCGGCGCGCTGCCGGGGGTCGCGCTGGGCGCGGCGCTCTGGCGGATGGTGGACGACGACGCGATCCGGCTGCTGATCGGGGCGGTCGCGCTCGGCTTCGTGGCGTGGCAGGTGGCGCAGGCGCGGGGGCTCGTCCGCCCCGCCGACCGGCGGCTACCGCCCGGCTGGGGCGTGGCGGCCGGGCTGACCGCGGGCTTCACGAGCTTCGTCAGCCACGCGGGCGGGCCGCCGACCTTCGTCTATCTGCTGTCGGGCCGGCCGGACAAGACGACCTTCCAGGCGACGACGGTGCTGATCTTCTGGGTCGTCAACCTCGCCAAGGCGGTGCCCTACGCCCTCCTCGGCCTCTTCACCGCCGAGACGCTGCTCGCCAACCTCGCGCTGGCGCCCTTCGCGCTCATCGGCGCGTGGATCGGGGTGAAGGCCCATTTCCTCGTGCCGGAGCGGGCGTTCTTCCTCGTGACCTATGCGCTCCTGACCGCAACGGGGGCGAAGCTGGTCTGGGACGCGCTGATGTGAGCGCGCGGGCGGCGGGTCTGCCACGGGCGCGCCGCGCGCGCCCCTACGGCGCCGGGGCGCGCGCCGGCCGCGCGCCGCGGGGGGCCGGCCCGGGCGAATCACAGGCCGCGGAGAGGCCCGGACCCGCCTCCCGCGCCCGCCCTTCGGCGATATCCGCCGAGGTCGCCGCGGCGAGCGCGATCAGCCCGAGGCCCATTGCATGGATGACGAGCTCCCTCATGGCGTCCCTCTCTTCGCCCTTGTATACAGGGGCGTACCGTGCCCGGGCCCGGTTGACGGCGGGTGTCGGCACCGTGCGCCGCCCTGCGGCACGCAATGCTGCGACTGCGAAAAAAGGGTTGAACCCGCCGCAGGAACATGGCCCATACGCGCAATATTGTTGCGGAGGCGAGCCCATGGACGAACGATCGCGCCCTTACAGGTCGGTGCTCTACATCCCCGGATCGAAGGCGCGCGCGCTCGAGAAGGCGCGCACGCTGCCGGTGGACGCGATCATCTTCGATCTCGAGGACGCCGTCGCGCCCGACGCCAAGGCCGAGGCGCGCGAGACGCTGCGCGCCGAGCTCGACGCCGGCGGCTACGGGCAGACCGCGCGGCTCGTGCGGGTCAACGCGCTCGACACCGAGTGGGGCGCCGACGACATCGCGGCGATGCGGGGCGCGGATTTCCACGGGCTGCTCCTGCCCAAGGTGGACGCGCCGGCGGACCTCGACGCGGCGGCGGGGCATCTGGGCGACGACCTGCCGCTCTGGGCGATGATGGAGACGCCGCGCGGCATCCTGAACGCCGCCGCCATCGCCGCGCATCCGCGCCTCGCGGGGTTCGTGGCGGGGACCAACGACCTCGCCAAGGAGCTCGGCTGCGCCATGCGCGCCGACCGCCTGCCGATGGTCTATGCGCTCGAGACGATGCTCATGGCCGCGCGCGCGGAAGGAAAGGTCGCGGTGGACGGCGTCTTCAACCACTTCCGCGACGAGGACGGGCTGCGCGCGGAGTGCGAGCAGGGCCGCGACCTCGGCTTCGACGGCAAGACGCTGATCCACCCCGCGCAGGTGGCGACCGCCAACGCCGTCTTCGCCCCCGCGGCCGAGGACATCGAACTCGCCCGGCGCCAGATCGAGGCCTTCGAGGCCGCCGAGGCCCGTGGCGAGGGGGTCGCCGTGGTGGACGGGCAGATCGTCGAGAACCTGCACGTGGAGACCGCGCGCCGCACGCTCGCCAAGGCGGAGGCCATTGCGGCGCTCGCCCATTGATCTAGGCTGACGCGCGCAATCGCGAGGGAGTACAGGCGATGGGATGGGTTCTTCTGGTGGCGGGCCTCGTCCTCTGGACGGGGGCGCATCTTTTCAAGCGCGTCGCGCCCGAGGCGCGGGCGGGCATGGGCGACCGGGGCAAGCTCCTCGTCGCGGTGCTGGTGCTCGCGTCGGTGGCGCTGATGTATTTCGGCTACCGCGACGCCTATGGCCCGGTCTGGTGGGGGCGGCACCCGGCGACGGTGGGGATCAACAACCTCTTCAACCTGCTGGCGGTCTATCTCTTCGCCGCCTCGGGCATGAAGACGCGGATCACCGCCTATATCCGGCATCCGCAGCTCACCGCGGTCAAGACCTGGGCGATCGGGCACCTGATCGTGAACGGCGATCTCGCCTCCTTCGTGCTCTTCGGCGGGCTTCTGGCCTGGGCCGTGGCGGAAGTCGTGCTCATCAACCGCCAGACCGCGCGCCCCGCGCCGCCGGCGCCCGCCTCCATGGGCAAGGAGATCGGCGCCGTCGTCGGCACGCTGGTCGTCTACGGGCTGATCGCCTGGGTGCACTACTGGTTCGGCTATCCGGCCTTCGGGTGAGATCATGCGGCTTTATCGCTTCCTCTCGGCCGACGACACCTCGGCCTTCTGCCACAAGGTGACCGCAGCGCTGAACGCGGGCTGGGAGCTCCACGGCGATCCGACCTATGCCTATGACGCCGGCAACGGCGTGATGCGCTGCGGGCAGGCCGTCGTGAAGGAGGTGGCGGGGGAGTATCACCCCGATCTGAAGCTTGGAGAGCTGTGACGATGCCCAGGGACACCCGGATCAAGACCAACCCCGGCCGTTTCTTCGAGGACTACACGGTGGGGGAGGTGATCCCGCACGCCGTGCCGCGCACGATCTCGGGCGGGGAGCGGGCGCTCTATCACGCGCTCTACCCGGCGCGGCACGCGCTCTATTCCTCGGACGAGTTCGCGCGGGTCTGCGGCCTGCCGGCGAGCCCGGTGGACGATCTGATGGCCTTTCACGTGGTCTTCGGGAAGTCAGTGCCCGACGTCTCCCTCAACGCGGTGGCGAACCTCGGCTATGCCGAGGCGCGCTGGCTGCGCCCCGTTTACGCGGGCGATACCCTGCGCGCCTCGTCCGAGGTGATCGGGCTCAAGCAGAACAGCTCCGGCAAGACGGGCGTCGTCTACGTGCGCACCACGGGCTTCAACCAGCACGGGCTGCCGGTGATGGAGTTCAAGCGCTGGGTCATGGTGCGCAAGCGCGACCCGGAGGCCCCTGCGCCTGAGGCGGTGGTCCCCGATCTCGCGCCGCATGTCGCGCCCGGGGATCTCGTGATCCCCGCGGGGCTTGATTTCACGCAGTACGACTTCGGCCTCGCGGGTGAGCCGCACCGCCTCGCGGACTACGAGGTGGGCGAGGTGATCGACCACGTGGATGGCGTCACGCTCGAAGAGGCCGAGCACATGATGGCCACGCGCCTCTGGCAGAATACCTCCAAGACGCATTTTGACGCGACTCCCCGCCCCGATGGCAAGCGGCTGATCTACGGCGGTCACGTCATCAGCATGGCCCGCGCGCTCAGCTTCAACGGCCTCGCCAACGCGCAGATGATCGCGGGCATCAACGCGGGCGCGCACGCCAACCCCTGCTTTGCCGGCGACACGGTGCGCGCCTGGTCCGAGGTGCTGGACAAGGCCGAGACGGCCGCGCCGGGCGTCGGCGCGATCCGGCTGCGCCTCGTGGCGACCAAGGGGGGCGAGCCCTTCACGCTCAAGGGCGAGGACGGCAAGCACCTGCCGCACGTGCTGCTCGACCTCGACTACTGGGCGCTGATGCCGGTGTGAGCGGCGGCCACTCTCGTGATTACAGGCCGTCGGGGGCGCGTCGCGGTCCCAGGGCGGCCCGGTCGGCGCCGTGGATCGCAAAGCGGCCCGACGCGTCCGCGAAGTCCGCCCGCCGTCGCGCGCGGCCCATGCCGATTTGTGATCGCATTTGCGAAAGCTGTGATCACAAATGACGCCGAAAGCGCGCATCAGGCGCAGAATCGCCCCCGAACGTGGCAATCGACGGGGTGACAGCGCCGCGAAATGCGCTATCACGTCCCGAGAGACCGAAAGGACCCTGCAATGGCCGACGTGAACCGGGGCGACCGCCCGCTCTCGCCCCATCTTCAGGTATACCGCCCGCAGCTGACCTCGGTGACGTCGATCCTCGTGCGCATCACCGGCAACGCGCTGATCGTGGCGGCGCTTCTCGTGGTGTGGTGGCTGCTCGCCGCCGCGACGGGCCCGGAGTATTTCGCCACCGCCGACGCCGTGCTGCGCAGCTGGTTCGGCGATCTGGTGCTGTTCCTGTCGCTCTGGGCGCTCTGGTATCACACGCTCGGCGGCATCCGGCACCTGATCTGGGACTCGGGCCGTGGCCTCGACCTGAAGTCGAGCTACACCATGGGTTACATCATGATCGGCGGCTCGGTGCTGCTGACGCTCTTCACCGTTCTCGTGATCTGAGGGAGGCCGCGATGAACATCCTGACCGCTCGCAAGCGCGCCCAGGGTCTCGGCTCCGCGAAATCCGGGACCGAGCATCACTGGAGCATGATCGTCACCTCCGTGGGACTGATCGTGCTGATCCCCGCCTTCGTCTTCACCTTCGGGCAGGCGCTGGGCGGCACCCACGAGGAGGTGATCGCCTACTACCAGCGCCCCTTCCCGGCGATCGTGGCGATCCTCACGTTCCTCGTGGGCTTCATCCATTTCCGCGGCGGCGTACAGACGATGATCGAGGATTATGTCCACGGCCTGCTCGAGAAGGTGCTGATCGTGGCAATGATCTGCCTGAGCTACGCCGCCGCCGCGACGGGCGTCTTCGCCGTGGCGAAGATCGCCCTCTGAGAGACCGGAGACCGAGATGGCCGCATACGAATACGAGACGCACGACTACGACGTGGTGGTTGTCGGCGCCGGGGGCTCCGGCCTGCGCGCGACGCTCGGCATGGCCGAGCAGGGGCTGCGCACCGCCTGCGTGACCAAGGTGTTCCCGACGCGCTCGCACACCGTCGCCGCGCAGGGCGGCATCGCCGCCTCGCTCGGCAACATGGGCCCCGACCACTGGCAGTGGCACATGTACGACACGGTGAAGGGCTCCGACTGGCTCGGCGACGTGGACGCGATGGAGTATCTCTCGCGCGAGGCGCCGCAGGCCGTCTACGAGCTCGAGCACTACGGCGTGCCCTTCTCGCGCACCGAGGACGGGCGCATCTATCAGCGCCCCTTCGGCGGCCACACGACCGAGTTCGGCGAGGGCCCGCCGGTGCAGCGCACCGCCGCCGCCGCCGACCGCACGGGCCACGCGATCCTGCACACGCTCTACGGGCAGAGCCTCAAGCAGAAGGCGGAGTTCTTCATCGAATACTTCGCCATCGACCTGCTGATGGGCGACGACGGCCGCTGCGAGGGCGTCCTCTGCTGGAAGCTCGACGACGGCACGCTGCACGTCTTCTCGGCCAAGATGGTGGTGCTCGCCACCGGTGGCTACGGCCGCGCCTATTTCTCGGCGACCTCGGCGCATACCTGCACCGGCGACGGCGGCGGCATGATCGCGCGCGCGGGCCTGCCGCTGCAGGACATGGAGTTCGTGCAGTTCCACCCGACGGGCATCTACGGCTCCGGCTGCCTCATCACCGAGGGCGCGCGCGGCGAGGGGGGCTACCTCACCAACTCCGAGGGCGAGCGCTTCATGGAGCGCTACGCGCCCACCTACAAGGACCTCGCCTCGCGCGACGTGGTCTCGCGCTGCATGACGGTGGAGATCCGCGAGGGCCGCGGCGTCGGCCCGAACAAGGATCACATCCACCTGCACCTCAACCACCTCCCGCCCGAGACGCTGGCCGAACGGCTGCCGGGGATCTCCGAATCCGCGCGCATCTTCGCCGGCGTGGACGTCACCAAGGAGCCGATCCCGGTGCTGCCGACAGTGCACTACAACATGGGCGGCATCCCCACGAACTACTGGGGCGAGGTGCTCAACCCCACGGAGGACGACCCGGACCGCGTCGCGCCGGGCCTCATGGCCGTGGGCGAGGCCGGCTGCGCGAGCGTGCACGGCGCCAACCGCCTCGGCTCCAACTCGCTGATCGACCTCGTGGTCTTCGGCCGCGCCGCCGCGATCCGCGCCGGCAAGGTGGTGGACCGCGACGCGCCGGTGCCCACGCCCAAGAAGGCCGCGATCGAGAAGGCGCTCGACCGCTTCGACAGCATCCGCCACGCCAAGGGCGGCACGCCGACGGCCGAGCTGCGCCTCGAGATGCAGAAAACCATGCAGGAGGACGCGGCCGTCTTCCGCACGGAGGAGACGCTCGCCAAGGGCCTCGAGCGGATGAACTCCATCGCGGGCAAGCTCGACGACCTCTCGGTCACCGACCGCTCGCTCATCTGGAACTCGGACCTGATGGAGACGCTGGAGCTCACCAACCTGATGCCCAACGCGCTCGCCACCATCGCCGGCGCCGAGGCCCGCAAGGAGAGCCGCGGCGCCCACGCGCACGAGGATCACCCCGACCGCGACGACGAGAACTGGCGCGTGCACACTCTCGCCCGGGTAAACGGCAAGGTCGAGCTCGACTACCGCCCCGTGCACCTGAACCCGCTTATGGGCCACAACGAGGGCGGCATCGACCTCGAGCGCATCAAGCCCAAGGCGCGGGTCTACTGAGGAGGCGACCGAGATGGTTCAATTCACGCTCCCGAAGAACTCGAAGATCCGCACCGGCAAGACCTGGCCGAAGCCGGAGGGCGCGACGAACCTCCGCAAGTTCCAGATCTACCGCTGGAACCCGGACGACGGGGAGAACCCGCGCGTGGACACCTACTGGGTGGACATGGACAGCTGCGGGCCGATGGTTCTCGACGCGATCATCAAGATCAAGAACGAGATCGACCCGACGCTGACCTTCCGCCGCTCCTGCCGGGAGGGGATCTGCGGCTCCTGCGCGATGAACATCGACGGGATCAACACGCTCGCCTGCATCTACGGCATGGACGAGATCAAGGGCGACGTGAAGATCTACCCCCTGCCGCACATGCCGGTGGTCAAGGACCTGATTCCCGACCTGACGCACTTCTACGCGCAGCACGAAGCGGTGATGCCCTGGCTCGAGACCAAGACCAACACGCCGGCCAAGGAGTGGCGCCAGTCGGTCGAGGACCGGGAGAAGCTCGACGGGCTCTATGAATGCGTCATGTGCGCCTGCTGCTCGACGGCCTGCCCCTCCTACTGGTGGAACGGCGACAAGTATCTCGGGCCGGCGGCGCTCCTGCACGCCTACCGCTGGATCATCGATTCGCGAGACGAGGCGACGGGCGAGCGGCTGGACGATCTGGAAGACCCGTTCAAGCTCTACCGCTGCCACACGATCATGAACTGCGCCAAGACCTGCCCCAAGGGGCTGAACCCGGCGAAGGCGATCGCCAACATCAAGAAGATGATGGTCGAGCGCGCCGTCTGAGATGGACGGCGCGGCGCCGCTCTGGCCCGCGCTCCTGCTCGCCGGCGGAGCCGGGCTCGCCATGCCGCTGGGCGCGCTGGCGGCGCGGCTCGAGCGCATCGACGACCCGCTGATCGCGCTGGAGTTGCGCCACGGCGTCACCGCCTTCGGGGGCGGCGCGCTCCTCTCGGCGGTGGCGCTGGTGCTCGTGCCGGACGGGGCGGAGGCGCTGCCGGGCGCGGTCGCCGTGCTCTGCTTCCTCGCCGGCGGGCTTATCTTCTTCGCCGTCGACCGCGCGGTGGAGGCGCAGGGCGGCGCAGGCGCGCAGCTGATGGCGATGCTGCTCGACTATCTGCCCGAGGCGGCGGCGCTGGGCGCGCTTCTGGCGGTCGATCTGGGCACCTCGATCCTGCTCGCCGGGCTCATCTTCCTGCAGAACCTGCCCGAGGGCTACGCCGCCTTCAACGAGATCGAGGAGACGCGCCGGCAACCGCCGCACCGGGTGGTCGCGATCTTCGCGGCGCTCGCGGCGGTCGGGCCGGGGGCGGCGGCGCTCGGGCTCTTCGTGCTCGCCGATTGGCCCGGGGTGCTCGGCGCGATCATGCTGACCGCGGCGGGCGGCATCCTCTACCTCGTCTTTCAGGACATCGCGCCGCAGGCCCGCGCGCCGGGCCACTGGCGGCCGCCGCTCGGCGCGGTGGCGGGCGTCGCGCTCGGCCTCGGCGGGCACCTCGCCGTCGCCTGAGCGCCGCGCTGCCGTCGCGGAACTTGCACGCAGCGCAATCCGACCCTGCAGTCGTATGCGATGCCATGCCGAACGCGCGCGCCTATTTTCCGGGACAGGGAGGACCTCCCCCGAACGGAAAGAGCAGCCTGATGACCGACCATCGCCAAGCCCACGCCGACACCGCCGCCCGCGCGCTCCAGCTTCTGGAAGAGGCCTGGGCCTATTTCGAGAGCGCGCCGCGCCCCGTCGCCCCCGCCGTGCCCAGCGGCTACGACCTGCCGGACGCGGCCTGATCCGGGGCTTTTCCCCGGCGGCCGGCCGGGGCAGGGTGCGCGGGCCCGAGAAAGGAGCCCGCCCATGCCCCGACCGGCCCCCGCCGACGCCGAGGTGCGCCGCGCCGTCGCCCCCGTGATCGCCTATCCCGACGACAGCTTGCCCGCCCCCGACCTTCCTCTCTATCGCGCCGCCATGGCCGGGGCGCGCAAGGTGGACGAAGTCCGCATCCCCCCGCGCGAGGGGCGGTGTTTCCGCGTGCCGCGCGGCCAGCTCTTCCGCATCCTGAGCGTCGAGGGGCCGCAGGTGGGCGATCTGAACCTCTGGAACGCGGCCGACCTCTCCGAGCGGTTCTACTCCGGCAAGACGCGGGCGCTGCACGGAACGCATCTCACGGCGGGCGACCGGATGTGGAGCGCCTTTCCCCACCTCCGGCCGATGGCGACCATCGTGGAGGACACGCTCGACTGGTACGGCACGGATGCCTACGGCGGGCGGGTGCACGACGTGATCGGCACGCGCTGCGATCCCTACACGCACGCCCTCCTCTCCGAAGGGGGCGCCTATCACCACTGCTGCCACTCGAACCTGACGCGCGCGCTCGCCGCCGAGACGGGGCTTTCGCCGGCGGAGGCGGAGGGCCACGTGCACGACGTGCTCAACGTCTTCATGTGCACGGGCTTCACCCGCGAGACGGGGCAGTACTTCATGAAGGCGAGCCCGGTGCGGCCGGGCGATCACCTCGATTTCTTCGCCGAGATCGATCTGCTGGGCGCGCTCAGCGCCTGCCCGGGCGGCGACTGTTCGGCCGAGCATTCGAGCGACGCCGCCGCCTGTCACCCGCTCGTGGTGCAGGTCTTCGAACCGGCCGACGGTGCGCTCGCCGGCTGGACGCCGCCGGAGCGCAACGCCTACGACCGGAGCCACGGCGCCTGAGGTGAAAGGGCGCCGTGCGCCGGCGCTCGGCCGCGCAGGGCAGGCTTCGCAGGGGAGTGCGCCCTGCGCCCGCTCTGGGGGCCTGCGGGGCGCGTTGGCCCCTCTCAGCGCCGGATGGCGAAGCCGGAGAGGGCCGGGTCCGGCTCCGTCGGCGCGGCGTGCACGTCCGCGACGCGGGCGGCGGCCGGGCCCTCGCCGATACGGCGCAGCATCGCCTCGACCGCGTCCGCCGCGCCCTGAAGGTGGGCCTCCACGCTGCCGTCGTCGGCGTTGCGGACCCAGCCGGAAAGACCCAACCCCTCCGCCTCGGCCTGCGTCCAGGCGCGGAAGGAGACGCCCTGCACCCGGCCGGTCACGCGGACGGTGCGTGCGGTCTCCGCCATCGCGCCGCGCTCAGATCTCGAGCTTTTCGAGCGGCGTGCCGGCCTCGAGCGCCTCGATCACCCAGCGGGGCTTGCGGCCCTTGCCGGTCCAGGTCTGGTTGGGGTTGTTCGGGTTGCGGTAGCGCGGCACGCCTTTCGTGCGCTTGCCGCCCACGTCTTTCAGTTCATGCAGCGAAAAGCCGTAATTGCGCGCGACGTCCTCGGCGGCTTTCAGTGCCTCGGCCTTGCGCCGGGCTTCCCAGCTTTCGAGCGCGCGATCCACGGCGCTGCGCAGTTCCAGAAGTTCCTCGCGGGACATGTTTTCGAGGTCGGGTTTCATGTGTTGTCCTTTCCCGGATAGACGCGACTATTGCGTTCCCTGTCGCAGTCATGTGCGTCTTCGGCGGAAATATCAAGAGCCGCGCGCAATTCATTCGGAATTGCGCGCGGTCAATGCCGTCGGGTCATGATTGCGGGGCGGCCGCCGCCGCGGGCGATCGGCGGGATTATTGCGCGGCGACCGCCCCCGGATCGGCGAGCTCGATCACGTCCATCATGATGGCGTTCAGCTCGAAATCCTTCGGCGTATAGACCCGCGCCACGCCCATCGCGCGCAGGCGGCTGGCGTCTTCCTCGGGAATGATGCCGCCGACGATGACCGGAATGTCCTCGATCCCCTCGGCGCGCATCCGACGAAGCACATCTTCGACGAGCGGAATGTGACTCCCCGACAGGATGGAAAGGCCGATGACGTGTGGGCGCTCCTCTTGGGCGGTGCGCACGATTTCCTCCGGCGTGAGGCGGATGCCCGCGTAATCGATCTCCATCCCGCAATCGCGCGCGCGGAAGGCGATCTGTTCCGCGCCGTTGGAATGCCCGTCGAGGCCCGGCTTGCCGATCAGGAAGCGCAGTCGCCGGCCGAGCCGGTCGCTCGCCGCGTCCACCGCGTCGCGGATGGGCTCAAGGCCCTCGGTGCGGTTCGACGGGCTGGAGGAGACGCCGGTCGGCGCGCGATACTCGCCGAAGACCGCGCGCATCTCGGCGGCCCATTCGCCGGTGGTCACGCCGGCCTTCGCCGCGGCGATGGAGGGCGGCATGATGTTGCGCCCCTCGGCGGCGGCGGCGCGCAGCTCCGTCAGCGCAGTCCGGACGGCGTCCGGGTCGCGCGCTTCGCGCCACGCGGTCAGCCGGTCGATCTGGTCCTGTTCGACGGCCTCGTCCACGACCATGATGCCGCCGTCCTCGCCCATGAGCGGCGAGGGCTCGGCCTCCGTCCACTTGTTGACGCCGACGACTACCGTCTCGCCGCGCTCGATACGGCCCACGCGCTCGGCGTTGCTGTCCACGAGGCGCGCCTTCATGTGCTCGATCGCCGAGACCGCGCCGCCCATCGCGTCGATGGTGGCGAGCTCGTGGCGCGCGCCGTCCTTGAGCTCGGCGACCTTGGTCTCGACCGCGGGGTTCCGGTCGAAGAGATCCTCGTATTCGAGAAGGTCGGTCTCGTAGGCGAGGATCTGCTGCATCCGCAGCGACCACTGCTGATCCCAGGGCCGGGGCAGGCCGAGCGCCTCGTTCCAGGCGGGCAATTGCACCGCGCGCGCGCGCGCGTTCTTGGAGAGCGTCACGGCGAGCATCTCGATCAGGATGCGGTAGACGTTGTTCTCGGGCTGCTGTTCGGTCAGGCCGAGGGAGTTGACCTGCACGCCGTAGCGGAAACGGCGCAGCTTCGGATCCTCGACGCCGTAGCGCTCGCGGCAGATCTCGTCCCAGAGTTCGGTGAAGGCGCGCATCTTGCAGAGTTCGGTGACGAAGCGGATGCCCGCGTTCACGAAGAAGGAAATGCGCCCGACGAGGACGGGAAAATCCTCCTCCGGGACCTTGCCGCGCAGATCGTCGAGCACCGCGGTCGCCGTGGCCAGCGCGAAGGCGAGTTCCTGTTCCGGCGTCGCGCCGGCCTCCTGCAGGTGGTAGGAGCAGACGTTCATCGGATTCCATTTCGGAATCTCGCGGTAGCAGTAGGCGGCGACGTCGGTGATGAGCCGGAGCGAGGGTTTCGGCGGGCACATGTACGTCCCGCGCGAGAGGTATTCCTTGATGATGTCGTTCTGCACCGTCCCCTGCAATTTGGACGTGTCCGCGCCCTGTTCTTCTGCAACCGCGACATAGAGCGCGAGCAGCCAGGGGGCCGTCGCGTTGATCGTCATCGAGGTGTTCATCTGGTCGAGCGGAATCTCGGCGAAGAGCGTGCGCATGTCGCCGAGATGCGCGACCGGCACGCCGACCTTGCCGACCTCGCCGCGGGCGAGGACATGGTCGCTGTCGTAGCCGGTCTGCGTGGGCAGGTCGAAGGCCACCGAAAGGCCGGTCTGCCCCTTGGCGAGATTCTTCCGGTAAAGGGCGTTCGACGCCTCGGCGGTCGAATGGCCCGCATACGTCCGCATCAGCCAGGGGCGGTCCTTCGTCGTCTCGGTCATCTCTCGGGCCTCGCTCTCGGGGTGGGCAAGAATGTTGCGCTGTCCGGCATCTACTTGAAACGATCTGCCCGGTCAATTCGCTGCATCGCGGCGTGCCCGGGGCGCGTCTTTCGCTTGCCCGCGGCGCGGGCGATTGCGACAGTCCGCGCATGACGGGTTCGGTCACTCTGCCGCTCTGGCTTTTCCTGCTGATCCTCGCCTTCGCCGCGGTGACCTTCGCGTCGCATTTCCTGTTTCCCTCCGTGCGCTGGTTCTTCCGCCGCCGGCTGGAGCGCGCGGTCGCGCAGCTCAACGAACGGCTGGAGCGGCCGATCCGCCCCTTCAAGCTCGCCGAGCGGCACGACACGATCCAGCGGCTGATCTACGACCCGGAGGTGAGCCGCGCCATCGTCGCCACCGCCGAGGCCGAGGGCGTGCCGGAGAACGTCGCCTTCGAGCGGGCGCGGCGCTACGCGCGCGAGATCGTGCCGGCCTTCTCCGCCTCGCTCTACTTCGGCCTCGCCATCCGCCTCGCGCGGTGGCTCTCGGGGACGCTCTACGCCGTGCGCGTGGAGCGGGCGGAGGTGACCTCGGCGATCGACCCGGAGGCGACGGTGGTCTTCGTGATGAACCACCGCAGCAACATGGACTACGTGCTGCTGACGCATATCGTCGCGGGGACCACGCCGCTCGCCTACGCGGTGGGGGAGTGGGCGCGCATCTGGCCGGTCTCGCGGCTGATCCGGGCGCTCGGCGGCTACTTCATCCGCCGGCGGGAGGGCGACATGCTCTATCGCCGGGTGCTCGCGGTCTACGTGCGCCTCGCCACCGAGGGCGGCGTGACGCAGGCGATCTACCCCGAGGGCGGGCTGAGCCTGACCGGCGCGCTGCGCCCGCCGAAGGTCGGCCTTCTGAAGTACATCGCCGAGGCGGAGACCGGGGGGCGCGACGTCGTCTTCGTGCCCGTGGGGCTGAACTACGACCGGGTGTTGGAGGATCGCCTCCTCGTACGCGCGGCGGAGACGGCAACGCGGCGCTTCCGCGCGCGGCCGCATGTGATCGCGGGCTTTATCCTGCGCCAGCTCTGGCTCAAGTTGCGTGGGCGGCACCGCCGCTTCGGCGAGGCCGCGGTGCGCTTCGGCACGCCGGTCTCGCTCGCCGGGGTCCGGGCCGGGGGCTCCGCGGCGCCCGAGGCGCTGGCCGAGGCGCTGATGAGCCGGATCGCCGACGCGGTGCCGGCGGTGCCCGTGCCGCTCGTCGCGCATCTCCTGCTCACGGAGGGGCCGCTCACGCGCGCCGAGCTCGGGGCGCGCGCCCGCGCGCTCGCCGCCGGCTGGGCGGAGGAGGCGGCCGGGGAGGCGGCGCTCGATCAGGCGCTGGGCCAGCTGCGCGCGCGCCGGATCGTCGTCGCGCGGGAGGGGCGCCTCGCCCCCGCGCCGGGGCAGGCGCCGCTCCTGGCCTATTACGCGCGCTCGCTCGCGCATCGGCTCGCCCCGGATGCTGCGGCTGCGCAATGATTTCTGCGCGTGCTCGGTCATAAAGTTTCACCACCCTCGCGCGGACGGTTGCAATGTTGCGCGCCGCTCGCTAAGCCCGACCCGCCGGGCGCGATTCCGCGGCGCGGCGCGAGGATAAGGCGAGGATGGTCCCCCATGGCTCTTGATTCCGACACCGGCATCGCCCCCTACGAGGCGCCGGAAAAGGACCTCTACGAGATGGGCGAGATGCCGCCCCTCGGCTACGTTCCGCCGAAGATGCACGCCTGGGTCCTGCGCGAGGAGCGCCACGGCGACCCCGACCAGGCCCTGCAGAAGGAGGTCGTGGACACCCCCGAGATCGACAGCAACGAGGTGCTTGTCCTCGTGATGGCCGCGGGCGTCAACTACAACGGCGTGTGGGCCTGCCTCGGCCAGCCGGCGAGCGTCTTCCGCGGCCACAAGGCGCCCTACGCCATCATCGGCTCCGACGCGGCGGGCATCGTCTGGAAGGTGGGGGACAAGGTCACCCGCTGGAAGGTCGGCGACGAGGTGGTCGTCCACTGCAATCAGGACGACGGCGACGACGAGGAGTGCAACGGCGGCGACCCGATGCTCTCACCGAGCCAGCGCATCTGGGGCTACGAGAGCCCCGACGGCTCCTTCGCGCAGTTCACCCGCGTGCAGGCGCAGCAGCTCATGCCGCGGCCGAAGCACCTGACCTGGGAGGAGTCGGGCTGCTTCACGCTGACGCTCGCCACGGCCTATCGCATGCTCTTCGGCCACGAGCCGCACGAGCTGAAGCCGGGGCAGAACGTGCTCGTCTGGGGCGCCTCGGGCGGGCTCGGCTCCTTCGCGATCCAGCTCATCAACACCGCCGGCGCCAACGCGATCGGCGTGATCTCGGACGAGGACAAGCGCGACTTCGTCATGGGCCTCGGCGCGAAGGGCGTCCTCAACCGCAAGGACTTCAACTGCTGGGGCCGCCTGCCGGAGGTGAACACCCCCGAGTACAAGGAATGGTTCGCCGAGGTGCGCCGCTTCGGCAAGGCGATCTGGGAGATCACCGGCAAGGGCGTGAACGTCGACATGGTCTTCGAGCACCCGGGCGAGGCGACCTTCCCGGTCTCGACCTTCGTCGTGAAGCGCGGCGGCATGGTGGTGATCTGCGCCGGCACCACCGGCTACAACTGCACCTTCGACGTGCGCCACATGTGGAGCCACCAGAAGCGGCTTCAGGGCAGCCACTTCGCCAACCTCAAGCAGGCGAGCGCGGCCAACAAGCTGATGCTCGAGCGCCGGCTCGACCCCACCATGTCCGAGGTCTTTCCGTGGGACGACCTGCCGGCGGCGCACATGAAGATGCTGCGCAACGAGCACAAGCCCGGCAACATGGCGGTCCTCGTGCAAGCGCCGCGCACCGGGCTGCGCACCTTCGAGGACGCGCTCGACGCCCGCGGCTGACGGTGCGCGGGCCGCGCACCGGATATGCCGGTGCGCGGCGACGTGATAGGCTCCCCGGCGAGGATCGTCGCCGCAGTCACGCCGGGGGACGCCATGCAGCACGACTGGATACCCGAGGTTCTGGAGGACCTGAGGGCCTACGCGCGCGAGAACGGTTTGCCGCGCCTCGCCGAGGAACTCGACAGCGTCCGCCTCTTCGCCCTCGCCGAGATCGCTTCGCGCTTCGAGCCGCCGCCCGACACCGGCGGTCATCAGACCCGGGGGCCGCGCTGACCTCGGGCATGCTCGCGGAAAGCCCCGCCGCGCTGGAACGCGGCGGGGCCGGACGCGTGCCGGACCGGCTCAGAAGCGGCGTTCGACCCCGACCGTGACGGTGGTCATGTCGAAGTCGGCCTCCGGCGCGAAATCGGCCCAGTCGACGTCCTCCTCGCCGTAGTCCGTGTAGGCGATCTCGCCCCGCACGGCCCAGCTGTCGTTAAGCATGGTCTGGGCGCCGATCCCGGCCGTCCAGCCGTTGAGGGAGACGTCGTCGTCTTCATAGGAGGTGGAGCCGCTGACGCCACTGACTTCCGCGGTTCCGAAGGCGAAACCGGCGGCGCCGTACACCAGAACGTTGTCGAAGGTGCGGCCGACCCGGCCGCGCAGGGCGCCGAAGGTTTCGATCGTGGCCTCGGCGCTCTGCAAATCTGAACCGGCAATGTCGTCGGTATCGCCGGAAATATCCGCGCCGTTATAGGCGACGTCCACGCCGAAGACCATCGGGCCGTTCTGGATGTCGTAGCCGCCGTAGATCCCGGCGAAGCCGCCGTCGATGTCGAAATCCTCGCTCGCGTCGGCGGCGAACGTCAGATCCGCGGTCCCGCTCGCCGCGCCGATCTGCGCGCCGAGGAACGGGCCGGCCCAGGGGGTCGCGGGCGGCGCGGGCGCGATCACCTCGGGCTCCGGAGCGGGCGCGGGCTTCGGCGACCCGGCGAGCGCCGTGCTGCCGAGCAGGCAGGCTGTCGCGAGCGTGAGCGGGATATGGGCGAGCTGTCTGGTCATGGTGACCCCTTTCGCTCTTTTTTAGCTCGAAAGCTGTGAAAAGATGCTGAAAGATTGGGCGTCACCCCCGCAGGCCGTCAACCATGCGTGTCGAAGACGGCGCATGCGTCGCCTGTCTGCAACAGGGGTGGGCGTCTTGACGACCCGCCCGCCTCTGATAGACCCCCGCGCAGCTTGCAGCGGGGAGCGCGATGAACCTCTTTTCGGAGATGCACGGAACCGTCGCCGCGGCGCTCGACGCGCTGGTCGCGGACGGCACGCTGCCGGCGGGTCTCGACACCGCCGCCGTCACGGTCGAGCCGCCGCGCGATCCCGCCCACGGCGACATGGCGACCAACGCGGCGATGGTGCTCGCCAAGCCCGCGGGGCTGAAGCCGCGCGCGATCGCCGAGGCGCTCGCCGACAGGCTCGCCGCCGATCCCCGCGTGGCCACGGCCGAGGTGGCGGGGCCGGGCTTCATCAACCTGCGCCTCGATCCGTCCGCCTGGCACGGCGTGCTCGCCGCGGCGCTGGGCGAGGGGCGCGATTTCGGCCGCTCGGCGCTGGGGCAGGGGCTGAAGGTGGACGTCGAATACGTCTCCGCCAACCCGACGGGGCCGCTGCACGTGGGCCACACCCGCGGCGCGGTCTTCGGCGACGCGCTGGCGCGCCTGCTGGACTTCGCCGGCTACGACGTCACGCGCGAATACTACATCAACGACGGCGGCGCGCAGGTCGACGTGCTCGCCCGCTCCGTCTACCTGCGCTACCTTGAGGCGCACGGGCAGGAGGTCGCCTTCGAGGACGGCACCTATCCCGGCGACTACCTCGTGCCCGTGGGCGAGGCGCTGAAGGCCGAGGTGGGCGACGCCTACGTCGGCCGCCCCGAGGCCGAGTGGCTCGCGCCGGTGCGCGCCTTCGCCACCGACGCGATGATGGCGCTCATCCGCGACGACCTGAAGGCGCTCGGCGTCGAGATGGACGTCTTCTTCTCCGAGAAGTCGCTCTACGGCACCGGCCGGATCGAGGCGGCGCTCGACAGCCTGCGCGAAAAGGGCCTCCTCTACGAGGGCGTGCTGGAGCCGCCCAAGGGCAAGACCCCCGAGGACTGGGAGCCGCGCGAGCAGACGCTCTTCCGCTCGACCGACTACGGCGACGACGTGGACCGCCCGGTGATGAAATCGGACGGAAGCTGGACCTATTTCGCCCCCGACATCGCCTATCACTACGACAAGGTGGAGCGCGGCTTCGACTGGCTGATCGACGTCTTCGGCGCCGACCACGGCGGCTACGTCAAGCGGATGAAGGCCGCGGTCGCCGCGCTCTCGCAGGACGCGGTGCCGCTCGACGTGAAGCTCATGCAGCTCGTCAAGCTCTACAAGGGCGGCGAACCCTTCAAGATGTCCAAGCGCGCGGGCACCTTCGTGACGCTGCGTGACGTGGTCGACGAGGTGGGCCCGGACGTGACCCGCTTCGTCATGCTCACCCGCAAGAACGACGCGCCGCTCGATTTCGACTTCGACAAGGTGCTGGAGCAATCGAAGGACAATCCCGTCTTCTACGTGCAATACGCCCATGCGCGCGTCTGCTCGCTCCTGCGCAAGGCGGAGGCGGCGGGGCTGCCGGCCTCGGACGCGGCGCTGCGGGGCGCCGATCTCTCGGCGCTCGGGCACGAGGCGGAGCTCGCGCTCGCCCGGAAGATCGCCGAGTGGCCGCGCCTCGTCGAGATCGCGGGCCGAAGCTGCGAGCCGCACCGCGTCGCCTTCTACCTCTACGACCTGGCGAGCGAGCTGCACGCGCTCTGGAACCGCGGCCACGACGAGCCGGCGCTGCGCTTCCTGCAGGAGGATGACCCCGCGGGCAGCACCGCGCGCCTCGCGCTCGCCCGCGCCTCCGCCGTTGTCATTTCCGCAGGTCTTGGTATCCTCGGCGTCACCCCGGCGGAAGAGATGCGCTGAGATCGCACGCCCGCCGGCGGATCGGGCAAGAGCAGTCGGACCCGGCCCCATGGGGCGCCGGGCGGAAACGAGGCGGGACATGACGGATATCGACCCGGACGCGGCCGCACGGCGGCCCTCACTTTCGCGCATGACGCAGATCGCGGCGGCGACCGTGTCGCTCGCGCTGATCGCGGGCATCTCGGTCTGGGGCTACCGGCTGATCGAGCGCGACGTGCACGGCGTGCCCGTGGTGCAGGCGGCCGAGGGCGCCGCGCGCATCCAGCCCGAGGCGCCCGGCGGGCGCCCGGCGGCGCATCAGGGCCTCGCGGTGAACGAGGTCGCCGGCGCCGGCACCGCCGCGCCGCCGCCCGCGCAGGTGCGCCTCGCCGCCGCGCCGGTCACCCTGACCGAGGAGGACCTGCCGCAGGGCGCGCTCGCCGCGCGCGCGAAGGAGGCTCCGGCGGCGACAGACGACGCGGCGCCCGCATCCGCCGGCGCGCTGCGCGCGCTCGCCGATCAGATCGCAGGGGCCGACGCGCCCGCCCTGTCGCTCGACGCGATCGAGGAGGTCTCGGCCCCGGCAGGGCGGACCGAGGCCGGGACGGCCGCCGCCTCCGTGCCCGCGGTGCCCGACACGACCGCGGCACTGGCCGAGGCCATGGCGATGGACGCCGAGAGCGCCGCCGCGCCGGGCGGCGCCAAGACGATCGCCGCGCGCTCCGGCGTGCCCGCGCGGTCGCTTCGCCCGACGGTGCGGCCCGCGGTGCTGCGCGTCGCCGCCCGCGGCGCCGAGGTGCCGGCGCCAGCCGCGCGCCCCGTCCCCGAGGCGGATCCCGAGAGCCTGCCCGCCGGCACGCGCCTCGTGCAGCTCGGCGCCTTCGAGAGCGCCGAGGTCGCGCGCAGCGAATGGGAGCGCCTCGACGGCCGCTTCGCGGCCTATCTCGGCGGCAAGACGCGCGTCGTGCAGCGCGCCGAGAGCGGCGGGCGCACCTTCTGGCGGCTGCGCGCGATGGGCTTCGAGGGCCTCGCCGACGCGCGCCGCTTCTGCGCCGCGCTCACCGCCGAGGGGGCGGACTGCATCCCCGTCGTCACCCGGTGAGCGCACCCGCGGCGGCGATCCTCGGCTGCGCCGGGCCGCGCCTGACGGAGCGCGAGCGCCGCTTCTTCCGCGAGGCCGATCCGTGGGGCTTCATCCTCTTCGCGCGCAACTGCGAAAGCGCGGGGCAGATCACCGCGCTCGTCGCGGAGCTGCGCGCGGCGGTGGGGCGCGACGCGCCCGTCCTGATCGACCAGGAGGGCGGGCGCGTGGCGCGGCTGCCGCGGGACGCGGGCCGCGCCTGGGCGCCGCCGCTCGAGGCCGTGGCGCGCGCCGGCGACCGGGCCGCGGAGATGCTGCGCCTGCGCGCCCGGATCATCGCGCACGAGCTCGCCGCGCTCGGCATCGACGTGAACTGCGCGCCGCTCGCCGATATCGCCACGCCGACCACGCATCCGGTGCTGCGCGACCGCTGCTATGGCGCGACGCCGGGCGCGGTGGCGGCGCGCGCCCGCGCGGTGGCCGAGGGGCTGCTGGCGGGCGGGGTGCTGCCCGTCCTGAAGCACATCCCCGGCCACGGCCGCGCCACCGCCGACAGCCACCGCGCCCTGCCGCGGGTCGGGGCGGCGGCGGCCGACCTGCGGCTCACCGATTTCGCGCCCTTCGCGGCGCTCGCCGACCTGCCGCTCGGGATGACGGCGCATGTGGTCTATACCGCGCTCGACGACCGCCCCGTGACGATCTCGCCCGCGATGATCCGCCTGATCCGCGACGAACTCGGATTCGCGGGGCTCCTGATGACCGACGACATCTCGATGCAGGCCCTCTCGGGCGGTGGGGCCGCGCGCGCCGCGGCGGCGCGCGCGGCGGGCTGCGACGTGGTTCTGCACTGCAACGGCGACGCGGAAGAGATGGCCGCCGTCGTCGCGGCGGCGGGGTCGCTCACGTCGGCGGCGGCGGCGCGCGCGGCGGCCGCGCTCGCCCGCCGGGGCGCGGGCGAGGCGGTTGACATCGCCGCACTTCAGGCCAAGCATGACGCCCTTCTGAGCGTGACGGGCCATGACTGAGACGGGAGCCGAGACCCCTGCGACGGACGGCGTCGCCGCGCGCCTCGCCGCCGAGGCGCTGATCGTGGACGTCGACGGCTTCGAGGGGCCGCTCGACGTGCTGCTCACGCTCTCGCGCAGCCAGAAGGTGGACCTGCGCCGGGTCTCTATCCTGCAACTCGCCGAACAGTACCTCGCCTTCGTCGAGGAGGCGCGCGCGCTCCGGATCGAGCTCGCCGCCGATTACCTCGTGATGGCGGCCTGGCTCGCTTTCCTGAAATCGCGCCTCCTGTTGCCGCCGGAACCGGAGGAGGAGGGGCCCTCGGGCGACGAGATGGCGGCCTATCTCGCCTTTCAGCTCGAGCGCCTGCAGGCGATGCGCGACGCCGCCGCGCGGCTCATGGCGCGCGACCGGCTGGGGCGCGACGTCTTCGCGCGCGGCCTGCCCGAGCGGGTCGAGCGCGTCCGGCGCCTGCGCTACGACGCGTCGCTTCTCGACCTGATGCACGCCTATGCCCGCGTGCGCACCCGCGACGAGTTCCGCCCCTGGGCCTTCGACCGGCAGGCGGTCTTCACCATGGAGGAGGCGCTCGAGCGGATGCGCGGCATGATCGGCTTCGCCGGCACCTGGACCGACATCGCCGCCTATCTGCCCGAGGAGTGGCGCGCCGACCCGGCGCGCCGCCGCTCGGCCACCGCCGCGACCTTCGCCGCGACGCTGGAACTCGCCCGGGAAGGCCGGCTCGAGATCCGGCAGTCGGAGACCTTCGCGCCGATCGAGGTGCGCCGGCGGGAGCGCCCGGATGGCTGAGGGCGAGGACGAAAAGGGGGCGCTGCCCCCGTCGCCCGTTCCGGGCGACTCCCCCGGGATATTTGAGCCAAGAAGAAGCGCCGCGGAGGAGGAGGGCAGCCTGTTCGGCGCGCCGCCGATGGCCGAGCAGGAGCGCATGGTGGAGGCGATGCTCTTCGCCTCGGCCGAGCCGCTGACGGCGCGGGCGATGGGCGCGCGCATGCCGCAGGGCTCGGACCCGGCGGAGGCGGTGCAGCATCTGCGCCGGCGCTACGCGGGCCGCGGCGTGCAGGTGGTGCGCGTCGGCGAGGCCTGGGCGATCCGCACGGCGCCGGATCTCGGCTTCCTGATGCAGACGGAGGTGGAGGAGACGCGCAAGCTGTCGCGCGCGGCGACGGAGACGCTGGCGATCATCGCCTATCACCAGCCCGTCACCCGGGCCGAGATCGAGGAGATTCGCGGCGTTTCGCTCAGCCGGGGCACGATCGATCAGCTGCTGGATCTGGACTGGATCCGCTTCGGGCGGCGGCGGGCGACTCCGGGGCGGCCCGTGACCTTCGTGGTGACGGAGGCCTTTCTCGACCACTTCGGACTGGAGAGCGCGCGCGACCTGCCGGGGCTCGCCGAGCTGCGGGCGGCGGGGCTTCTCGACAGCCGGCCCGGCGTGGCGCCGGGGCAGGGCGAGGCTGACGAGGACGCGGCGGAGGGCGACGCGGACGGAGACGCGGGCGGCGACCAGTCGGACCTTTTCGAGGGGTGATGCCCTGAAATCTCCATTTTCGGCGCCTAGGTTCTGACTGACGAGTGACCTTCGGGGGATCGCGGGATGAACGCCAATCGCATCGTGCAGATGGTGCTCCGCCAGGTGATGCGCCGGCTGATCGGGCGCGGCATAAACGCCGGGATCGACCGGGCGACGCGCGGCCGGCGCGGGGACAACGCCGCGCAGGGGCCGCCGCCGGGCGGGCGCGACCGCGCGCGCAAGACGAAGAAGGCGCTGCGCCTCGCCCGGCGTTTCGGGCGCTTCTGAGGGCCGCGGCGCGCGCTCAGGCGCGGAAGTGCTTGGAGAGCTTCAGGCCCTGGCCCTGGTAGTTGGAGGCGAGGCCGGCGCCGTAAAGCTGATCCGGGCGCGCCGCCATGCGCTCGTAGACGAGCCGGCCGACGGTCTGGCCGTGCTCCAGCACGAAGGGCGCCTCGTGGCAGCGCACCTCGAGGACGCCGCGCGCGCCGGCGCCGCCCGCGGCCGCATGGCCGAAGCCCGGGTCGAAGAAGCCGGCGTAATGCACGCGGAACTCGCCCACCATGGCGAGATAGGGCGCCATCTCGGCGGCGTAGTCGGGCGGGATGTGCACCGCCTCGCGGCTGACGAGGATGTAGAAGGCGCCGGGGTCGAGGATAAGCCGCCCGTCGCGCGCCGTGAGCGGCTCCCAGAAGTCGGCGGGGGCGTAGTGGCCGATCCGGTCGAGGTCGATGAGCCCGGTGTGCGGCTTCGCGCGCCAGCCGACGAGGCCGCCGTCGCGCGGCGCGAGGTCCACGGAGAAGCCGAGGCCGCCGTCGATCACCGCCGGGCCGCCGGCGACGAGGCCCTCGCGCGCGTGGAGCGCGGCGAGCTCGGCGTCGCTCAGCACCGCGTCGCCGCGGCGGAAGCGGATCTGGTTCAGCCGCTGGCCCGGGCGCACCAGCACGGAGAAGGAGCGCGGGCAGATCTCGGCGTAGAGCGGGCCGGCGTAGCCGGGCGCGACGCGGTCGAACTCGGTGCCGTGGTCGGTGACCACCCGGGTCAGGAGGTCCAGCCGGCCCGTCGAGCTCTTGGCGTTGGTCACGGCCGCGACGTCGTCGGGGAGGGCGAGGGCCTCCGCGATCTCGGCGAGGTAGACGCAGCCCTTCTCCAGCACCGCGCCTGAGGTGAGGTCGATCTCGTGCATGGCGAGATCGTCGAGACGCTCGGCCACGCGGTGCCCGGCGCCCGCGAGGAAGGAGGCGCGCAGCCGCCAGACGCGGCGCCCGAGGCGCAGGTCGAGGCTCGCCGGCTGGATCTGGCCCTCGGCGAGCGGGGTGGCGGCGCGCACGGCGCCGGCCTCGGTCAGCGCCGCGATTTCCTGTGACGGCAGGGCACCGGTCATGGGCGGTTGTCCGAAACGGGGGTGACGCGGTGGGGGGCGGCGGAGATGGTCGGGCTAGCAGGACTTGAACCTGCGACCTTCCGTCCCCCAGACGGACGCGCTACCAGACTGCGCCATAGCCCGAACACCGCGCGTTCTACCTGTTTTGCGCGCGAGGGCAAGGAGGAATTCGCGGCTGTCGCGCGGGGTGTCATGGGTGGCGCTGCGCCGGGGGCGCCCGGCGGGCGTGCAGCGCCGCGAGCGCGGCGAGATGCGGCTGCAGCGCCCGCGCCGCGTCGGGATGCAGATGCCGCAGCGCCGCGAGCGTGGCGAGCGGGCCGGGGGCGGCCTCCGCCGCGTCGTCCTCCGGGTCGGGCGGCACGTCCGCCGCGAAGGCGGTGGGGCGGGCCGGCGCATGCACGGGCGCGGCCGGCGGCGCGGGGCGCGCGGCGGCAGGGGGATCGGCGGGCTCCGCGAAGAGCTCGGCCTGCTGCGGCGGCGCGTCGGCGGCCGGCGGCGGCGGTTGGTCGTCCGGTGCCTCGGCAGGCGCCTCGGTGGCGGGGGCCGTGGTGCCGGTCGTCTCGGGCGCTTCGTCCGCGGAGGCTGGTGCGTCGGTGCCGTCGAGCGCCGCGTCCGGCGGAGGGGGAGCCTCGGCGGTCGGCGCGCCGGGCGCCTGCTCGGGCGTGGTGTCCGCGGTTTCGCTGTCGGCCGCGACCGCCTCTGCCTCGTCCGCGTCCGCACCAGCAGAGGCCGACGCGGCCTCCGCAGGTCCGCGCGCGGCGAAGGGCAGGATCTCGGCGCCCGGGGTCTCGGGCGTGGCCTCGATCGCCTCCTCCCCGTCGATCGGCGGCGACAGGGTGGCGACGTGGCGCACGCCCTGCTCGCGCAGGATCTTCTGCACGCCCTTGATGGTCATGCCCTCGTCGTGCAGCAGCCGCTTGATGCCGCCGATGAGCGCCATGTCCGACGGCCGGTAATAGCGACGTCCGCCGGCGCGCTTGACCGGCTTGATCTGCGGAAACTTGCTTTCCCAGAAGCGCAGCACATGCGCCGGCGTGTCCAGCCAGGCGGCGACCTCGCTGATCGTGCGGAAGGCGTCGGGCGACTTCTCGGCCATGGGCGGGCCGGCGCTCAGCGCCGGTTGCCTGCCGCCACCCGCTCCTTCATCAGGTGGGAGGGGCGGAAGGTCAGCACGCGGCGGGGGTGGATCGGCACCTCCTCGCCCGTCTTGGGGTTGCGCCCGACGCGCGCGGCCTTCTGGCGGACGCTGAAGGTGCCGAAGGACGAGATCTTCACCTGTTCATCCTCAACCAGCGCGTCGGACATGTGCTCGAGCACGCTTTCGACGAGCTCGGCGGATTCGTTGCGCGACAGGCCCACTTCGCGGAACACCGCCTCGCTGAGGTCCATGCGCGTCAGCGTCTTTCCCATGCCTTCCCCCCCCGGTTCATTGCGCGGGACTTTAGAGGGCGCGGAAAATCCCTGTCAACGCCGGGAGTTGCAGAGCGCGCCGGGGCGGCGGTGGTGCGCCGTCACCAGCGGAGCACCACTGCGCCCCAGGCGAGGCCGCCGCCGATCGCCTCGGTCACGACGAGATCGCCGGGCCGGATCTGCCCGCGCTCCACGCCGACCGAGAGCGCGAGCGGGATCGAGGCGGCCGAGGTGTTGCCGTGGTCCTGAACGGTGACCACCACGTTGTCCATCGGCATCTGCATCTTCTTCGCGGTGCCCTGAATGATGCGGATGTTGGCCTGATGCGGGACGATCCAGTTCACGTCGGCGCTGGTGATGCCGGCCTTGTCCATCGCGCTCTGCGCGGTGGCGGCGAGCTTGTCGATGGCGTGGCGGAAGACCTCGCGCCCCTCCATGCGCAGGTGGCCCACCCGCTCCGTCGAGACGCCGCCGTCGACGTAGAGGATGTCCTTGTGCCGCCCGTCGGAGTGCAGATCGGTGGCGAGGATGCCGCGATCCGCTGCGGTGCCGGCGCCCTCGCCCGCCTCGAGAAGGAGCGCGCCCGCCCCGTCGCCGAAGAGGACGCAGGTCCCGCGGTCCGACCAGTCCATCAGCTTCGAGAAGGTCTCGGAGCCGATCACGAGGATGCGCTCCGCCTGACCCGAGGCGATCAGCGCCGACGCGTTGGCGAGCGCGAAGACGAAGCCCGCGCAGACCGCCTGAATGTCGAAGGCGAAGCCGCGCGTCATGCCGAGCTCGGCCTGCACCATGGTCGCCGCGGAGGGAAAGGTCAGGTCCGCGGTGGAGGTGGCGAGAATGATCGCGTCCACCTCGTCGGGCGCGCGGCCGGCGGCGGCGAGCGCGGCGCGGGCGGCCTGCGTGCCCATGGTCGAGGTCGTCTCGCCCTCGGTGGCGAAATGGCGCCGCTCGATGCCGGAGCGCGCGCGGATCCATTCGTCCGAGGTGTCGAGGAACGATTCGAAGTGGCTGTTCTCGACGACCCGGTCGGGCAGGTAGTGCCCGACGCCCGTGACGATGGCGCGGCGTGTCATGCGTGTGTCCCGTTCTTCGGCCCGGCCGGCGGCGCGGGCGCGGTCTCCGTCGCCCCCGCGATGCGCTGCGCGAGGCGCTCGGAAAAGCCCGACTGCGCGAGCTGGAAGGCGAGCTTCACCGCCGCCGAGACGCCGGTCGCATCCGCCGCGCCGTGGGATTTCACCACCGTGCCGTTCAGCCCGAGAAAGACGCCGCCGTTGACGCGCCGGGGATCGATCCGCTTCTGCAGGCGCCGGAGCGAGGTGTAGGCGAGGAGCGAGGCCAGCCGCGACAGCGGCGTGTAGGCGAAGGCCTCCCGCAAGAGATCGCCCACGAGCTTCGCGGTGCCCTCGCCGGTCTTGATCGCGATGTTGCCGGTGAAGCCGTCGGTCACGATCACGTCGGCCCGGTCGCCGGGGATGTCGCCGCCCTCGACGAAGCCGACGAAATCGTAGTGCGCGTCCCCGGCATGCGCGGCGATGAGCGTGTGCGCGGCGTGAAGCTCGGCGCGGCCCTTGTGCTCCTCGGTGCCGACGTTCAGCAGGCCGATCCGCGGGCGGGCGAGGTCGAGCCCGTTGCGCGCGTAGGAGGCGCCCATCAGCGCGTATTGCAGGAGATCCTGCGCGTCGGCGCGGATGTCGGCGCCCACGTCCAGCATCACGTTGAAGCCCTGCGGGTTGCGCGAGGGCCAGAGCACGGCGATGGCGGGGCGGCTGACGCCGGGCAGCTTGCGCAGCCGCACCATCGAGAGCGCCATGAGCGCGCCCGTGTTGCCGCAGCTCACGCAGACCGTCGCCTCGCCGTCGCGCACCGATTCGAGGGCCGACCACATGGAGGTGCCCTGCCCGTGGCGCATCACCTGGCTCGGCTTGTCGGTCATCTGCACGACGCCGCTCGCGTCGCGCAGCTCCACCCGGTCGCGGAGTGCGCGCTTCTTGGCGACGAGCCGCGCGAGCTCGTCCTGCGGGCCGTGCAGGAGGAAGCGGATATCGGGGTTCTTGCGCGCCGAGCGGTCGAGGCCGGCGACGACGGCGGCCGGGCCAAGGTCGCCGCCCATCGCGTCGACGCTTATGACCGTGCCCGCACGGGCAGGGACGGCGGACCCAGCATCGCGATCCTCAGGGATGGTCATGCGTGGGGCCCGTGCCGTGCGTGCCTCAGGCGGCGTCCTCGTCCAGATCGACCTCTTCGACCATCTCCACCACATCGCGCTCGGCGTAGTGGCCGCAGGACGCGCAGACGTGGTGCGGGCGCTTGAGTTCGCCGCAGTTGGGGCACTCGTTGGCATTGGCGCCGGAGAGGGCGTCATGCGCCCGCCGCTTGTTGCGGCGCGCCTTGGACACTTTGTTCTGTTGAACGGCCATGATCGGACCTCGGTTCGTTTCGGGGGCGGCCCGCCGCGCCGCGGCGCGGGCGTGCGGCGTTGCGCGGCACATAGGCGGGATGATCCCGCGAGGGCAAGCCCGAATTGGGATGAGCGGCGGAAAATACAGCCATTCCGTCGCGACGCAACCGCTTTTCGGCTCAGTCGTCGTCCTCCAGCCGGGCGCGCAGCGCGGCGAGGCCGGCGAAGGGCTTGGTCTCTTCCTCCGCGATCGGCGCAGCGCCCGGCGGCGTCGCGGCCTGTTCGCCGAGGGCGGCGCCCTCGGCGCGGGGGAAGTCCGGGATCGCGAGCGAGAGCGCCTCGGCCATCACCGCGGCGAGGTCCACCACCTCGGGCGCGGGCTCGGCGGTGTCGTCCTCGGGCATCTCGATTTCCGTGCCGGGGGCGGGCTCCTGCCAGTCGGCGAGGTAGCGGCGTATCACCGGCACGTCGATGCGGGTCGTCACCGGCTCGAGCGTGACCGCGCAGGGCTGCACGACGGTCGCGCCGAGCTCGCCCTCGAGGCGCCAGTCGCCCCGGCCCTCCGGGTGCAGCCGCCCCTCGAAGCGCAGCTTGGGCAGCTTGGCGAGGCCGAGCTCCTCGGCGAGCGCGTGCCGCGTCTCCGCGTCGGGCTGGAGCGCGAAGGCCGTGGGCGCGCTGCCGGGCAGGACGGAAAGCCGGAGCCGGTCGCTCCGGGCGTTGGGGCTGTCGCTCTGGCGGGCCATGCGGGCCGGGGTCCTTTCTTGAACGGCGCGTTGCCTCCATGTAAGCGGGACGCACCGGTTTGAAAACCAGAGCGCGGGGATCGCGATGCGGAAGACGACAGGCGGTCGGACATGGCTGACGCTCCTCGCGGGGGCGGCCATCCTCGCGGGCTGCTCCGCGCAATATCGCGATCACGGCTACGTGCCCCCGGCGGAGGACCTCGCCGAGATCGAGGTGGGCGATACCCGCGAGAGCGTGCGCGAGACGATCGGCGCGCCCACGACCTCCGCGCTCGCCGACGAGAGCGGCTATTACTACGTCTCCAGCCGCATGCGGCATTTCGCGTGGCGCGCGCCCGAGGAAGTCTCGCGCGAGATCGTGGCGGTCAGCTTCAGCGATGCGGGAACCGTCACGAACGTGGAGCGCTACGGCCTCGAGGACGGCGTCGCGGTGCCGCTCGAGCGGCGCGTGACCGAGTCGGGCGGGTCGCGCGGCGTGCTGCGTCAGCTCCTCAGCCGCCTCGGCGGCTTCTCGCCCGGTACCTTCCTCGAGGAGTGAGACGGACCTCTCCGGCGCTTGTGCGCGTTACAGGGTGGCCTTACCCTGAGGCACAGGCAGAGGGCGCCGCCACATGCAGGCCATGGAGAAGGGACGGTATCGCGTGCGGCCGGCCGAGACGGCGGCCGACCTCGACGCCGCGCAGCGCCTGCGTCACCGCGCCTTCGCCGCCGATCGCCCCGACGCCGCGCCCGGGGGGCGCGACGCCGACCCCTTCGATGACCGCTGCACCCATGCCCTGGTGGAGGAGATCGCCACCGGGCGCCTCGTCTGCTGCTTCCGGCTGCTGCCGCTCGCCGACGGCGCGCGCATCGGCGAGAGCTATGCGGCGCAATACTACGAGCTGTCGCCGCTCGCCGACTTCGGCGGGCCGATCGTGGAGATGGGGCGCTTTTGCGTCGATCCCGCGACGCGCGACCCGGACATCCTGCGCATCGCCTGGGCGGCGCTCACGCGGCACGTGGACGCCACCGGCGTGAAGCTCCTCTTCGGCTGCGCCTCCTTCAAGGGGACCGACGCGGCGGCCTATCTCGACGCCTTCGCCATGCTGAAGGAGCGCCACCTCGGCCCCAAGCGCTGGCGCCCGCGGGTGAAGGCGCCCGACGTCTTCCGCTTCGCCGCGCGGCTGCGGCGGCGCCCGGACGCGCGGCTCGCCATGCGGCGGATGCCGCCGCTCCTGAAGAGTTACCTGATGATGGGCGGCTGGGTGAGCGATCACGCGGTGGTCGACGCCGAGATGGACACGCTCCATGTCTTCACCGGCGTCGAGGTGGGCGCGATCCCGCCGGCGCGCAAGCGGCTCCTGCGGGCGGTGGCGGAGTGAGCGGGCGTTGACGCCGCGCCGCGATCCGCTTAGCTCGCGCCCATGTCCGCACCGCTCCTACAGCTTTCCGGGGTCGAGCTCGGCTTCGGCGGCACGCCGCTTTTCCAGGGCGTGGACCTGACCGTGCAGCCGGGCGACCGGCTCGCCCTCGTGGGGCGCAACGGATCGGGCAAGTCCACGCTGATGAAGATCATGGCCGGGCTGACCGAGCCCGACGCCGGCCGGCGGACCCTGCCGCAGGGCGTCGTCGCGGGCTACCTCGAGCAAGAGCCGCGGATGGAGGGCGCCGCGACCCTCGGCGACTACGCGGCCCACGGCCTCGCTCCGGAGGAGCGCTGGCGCGTCGAACAGGCGGCCGAGGGGCTCGACGTGGCGCTCGACCGTGAGGTGGCGGCGGCCTCGGGCGGGGAGCGGCGGCGCGCCGCGCTCGCCAAGGTGCTCGCCGACGCGCCCGAGCTCCTGCTGCTCGACGAGCCGACCAACCACCTCGACATCGCCGCGATCCGCTGGCTCGAGGGGCGGCTGAAGAGCTGGAAGGGCGCGGTCGTTCTGATCAGCCACGACCGGGCGTTCCTGACCGCGCTGTCGCGCGGGGTGCTCTGGCTCGACCGGGGCCTCGTGCGCCGCGCCGAGATCGGCTTCGACCGCTTCGAGGCCTGGCGCGAGAAGGTCTGGGAGGAGGAGGATCAGGCGCTGCACAAGATGGATCGCAAGATCCGCGCCGAGGCGCACTGGGCGGTCGAGGGGATCAGCGCCCGGCGCAAGCGCAATCAGGGTCGCCTGCGCGCGCTGAAGGCGATGCGCGCCGAGCGCGCCGCGATGATCGGGCGCGAGGGCACGGCGGCCATGGCGCTCGAATCGGGGCCGAAGTCCGGCCGCCTCGTGATCGAGGCCGAGGGCATCTCCAAGGTCTACGGCGACCGCACGATCCTGCGGCCCTTTTCCCTGCGCGTGCTGCGGGGCGACCGGGTGGCCTTCGTCGGCCCCAACGGCGCGGGCAAGACGACGCTTCTCAAGATGCTGATGGGCGAGGTCGCGCCCGATACCGGCCACGTCCGCCACGGCACGAACCTCGTGCCGGCGGTCTTCGATCAGGCGCGCGCGCAGCTCGACCCGGACGCCTCGCTCTGGGAGAACCTGACCGGCGATCCGGCGCTCCGCGTCAGCGGCGAGGCCGATCAGCTCATGGTGCGCGGCACGCCGCGCCACGTCGTCGGCTATCTCAAGGATTTCCTCTTCGACGACGCGCAGGCCCGCGCGCCGGTGCGCTCGCTCTCGGGCGGGGAGCGGGCGCGGCTCCTCCTCGCGCGGCTCATGGCGCGGGAGAGCAACCTCCTCGTGCTCGACGAGCCGACCAACGACCTCGACATCGAGACGCTCGACCTGTTGCAGGAGTTGCTCGACGGCTACGAGGGCACGGTGCTGCTGGTCAGCCACGACCGCGATTTCCTCGACCGGGTGGCCACCACCACCGTCGCGCTCGAGGGCGAGGGCCGCGCGACCGTCTACGCCGGCGGCTGGAGCGATTTCGTCTCGCAGCGCGGCGGCGATCCGTTTTCCGCGGCATCCTCAAAGGCGTCGGAGGCGAAGTCCACGCAGCGCGCGAAGAGCGGCGGCACCGGGGGCGGGGCGGCCGCGAAACAGGACGGCGCCGCGGCGGCGACGCGCCTCAGCTTCACCGAGAAACACCGGCTGGAGGCCCTCCCGGACGAGATCGCGCGCCTCGAGGCGGAGATCGCTAAGCTCGAGACGCTGCTCGCCGATCCGGAGCTCTACACGCGCGAGCCGGTGAAGTTCCGCAAGGCGACCGAGGCGCTCGCCGAACGCCAGGAGAAGCTCTCCGCCGCCGAGGAGGAATGGCTCACCCTCGCCGAAAAGGCGGAGGCCTGAGGCGGCCCGGCGGCCCTCGGCAGGCGCTGGTGTCCGGCCGCGCCGCGTCGGGGCCGCTTGCCGTCATCGAGAGCGGGGCACGGCTGCGCGGCTTCGGACGTCGTGCTCGGGAAAGGCTTTCTTCCCCGGCCCATGGCGCGCCCCTTCAGCCGAACCGCCCCTGAAACGCGCAGACCCTCCGTCCGCTTCGTGAGAGGTCGCGCGCGCCCTCCGGCCCCGAGGCCGCGCGCCGCGCAGCACGGGCCGCCCCGCGCGGAGGCGCTGGCGGCGCGCCGCCTCGTCCGCGCGCCCCGGCGCGCTAGACTGCACCCCATGACGGCACCGCTCTTCATCGGCTCCGGCGTCTACCGGGGCTCCAGCTACGGCCCGCGCCATCCGCTGCGCGTGCCGCGGGTGCCCACGGTCATCGACCTCGCCCGCGCGCTCGGCTGGCTGCCGGGCGAGATCTACCGCCCGAGCCCGCGCGCCAAGCCCGCCGCGCTCGCCACCTTCCACGATCCCGCCTATCTCGCCGCGCTCGAGCGCGCCGAGCGCGAGCAGAGCGTCACCGAGGCCGTGCGCGCGCGCCACGGTCTCGGCACGCTCTCGAACCCGGTCTTTCCCGAGATGTTCCGCCGCCCGGCGACGGCGGCCGGCGGCTCCATGCTCGCCGCGGAGATCGCGGCGGGCGGCGGGCGCGTCTTCAACCCCGGCGGCGGCACGCACCACGGCTTCGCCGACCGGGCGGCGGGGTTCTGCTATCTGAACGACCCGGTGCTCGCGCTCTTGCGGCTGCGCGCGCTGGGCCTCCAGCGGATCGCCTACGTCGACATCGACGCGCATCACGCCGACGGGGTCGAGGCGGCCTTCGACGGCGTCGAGGGGATGCTCCTGATCTCGACGCACGAGGAACGCCGCTGGCCCTTCACCGGGGCGCTGGACGACCGCGCCGGGGGCGTCGCGCTCAACCTGCCGCTGCCGCGCGGCGCGCACGACGGAGATTTCGCCCGCGCGCTCGACGAGGTGATCCTGCCCGCGGTCGCCGCGCACCGGCCGCAGGCGATCGTGCTGCAATGCGGCGCGGACGCGGTGACGGAGGACCCGCTCTCGCGCCTCGGCTGGTCGAACGCGAGCCACGCGGCGGCGGTGCGCGCGCTCGCGCCGATGGCGCCTGGGTTCGTGCTCCTCGGCGGGGGCGGCTACAACCCGTGGTCGGTCGCCCGCGCGTGGACGCGGGCCTGGGCCGCGCTCGCGGGGAAGGAGGTGCCCGACCGCCTGCCGCCCGCGGCCGAGGCGGTGCTGTGCGGGCTCAGCTGGTCGCACCGGCTGGGCCGCGACGTGCCGGAGGCGTGGATGACGACGCTCGCCGACGCCCCGCGCGATGGGCCGCCGACCGAGGGCGTCGCCCCGCGCCTGCGCCAGCTCGCCGATCGGCTGCGTGCCTGGGCGTGAGGGGCGCTGCGCGATGCGGGGCGACGGTCGGACCGTGGCGCGCAGGAGACTGCGGCGGCGCGCTACGTGACGGATCGGACACGGCGAGGCTGACGTCGACAGCCCCGGCGTGCGCGGTGGAGGCACGGCAGGACCGACGCCTCCGGCACGGCAGGTCGCGCGCCCTCGGCCGACCATTAGCCACGACCCGGCGTTTTCCGTCGGTCCATCGGGGGAGGTCGCCTGGAGCGGGTAGCGGGAATCGAACCCGCAATAACAGCTTGGGAAGCTGCTGTGATACCGTTTCACCATACCCGCAGCGCGTGGACCGAATACGCCGGCGCGCGCATGCGGTCAAGCGGGCATCGCGCGGCCTCGCTAGGTCTGCGGCGCGTCCGGGCCATCCGGCGGCAGCTCTTCCTCGTCGAGCGGCGGGCCGGGCAGGGCGTAGCCGCCTGAGAGCCAGCGGGCGAGATCGACGTCGGCGCAACGGCGCGAGCAGAAGGGGCGATAGGCCGGGTCGGTCGGACGATTGCAGCCGGGGCAGGGCATGGGGCCTCCTTGTCCGGGGATCAGAGCGGCAGCGGCGGGCGCGCGCGCTGGCGCTGCAGCTCGATCAGGCCGAGCGCCGTCCAGTCGAGGAGCGCCGTCTGCACCGGATCGTCGCGCAGCGCCGCCTTCAGCGCGGTCTCGATCGCCTTGCGGTCGCGCTTCGGGCTGGGCGCCGGGTCGACCACCACCTGCCCGCCGAGCCCGCGCAGGCGCAGCGCCCGCGGCAGCGCCTTCGCCATCGCGAGGTTCGCCTTGAGCGCCGCGGCGGGCGAGGTGTCGGTGCCGGTGTCCACGTCCACCGCGACGAGCGCGCGCGTCGCTTCCACCGTCATGCGCGCGCCGCCCGGCAGCGCCTCGGACGGGTCGGCGAGCGCCTCCAGCGCGTCGAGCACGCCCGCGCGCTCGAAGGCGTCGGCGCCGCGCTCCACGTCCGCGGGCGCCGTCCAGTCGCGCCAGGCGAGGGCGTGCGGCCCGTCGCCCTCCAAGAGCACCGCCGGCTCGGTGCCGGTGTCGGCAAGGATCTTGGTGAGCGCCTCGGCGAGCGCGCGCAGCTCCTCGGCGATGTCGGCGTCCTCGGCCTCCGCGCAGGCGGAGCGCAGGATCACGCCGGTCTCGGCGGGCGCGGCCCCCTCGGCGAGCGCGGCGAGCGCGGCGCGCCGCTCCGGGTCGCGGATCGCGCGGCTCGGGTTCGCGCCGGGCGCGCCCGGCGTGAGCACCGCGTAGCGGCCCTTGAGCGAGAGGCGCGTGGTCACCGGCGGCGCCTTGCCCGGCTCGGCGTAGCCCGTCACCTGCACGAGGAGGGAGGCGCGCGGGCTCACGCCCTTGGTCTGGCGCAGGAAGACGCGGCCCTCGGGCGTGCGCAGGAAGAGCCCGCCCTGGCCCTTCATCGGGCGTTCGGGGATCGCGCGGTAGATCGTGCCGGGCGGCGGCGCGTCGGCGCTCACGATCAGGTCGTCGAGGCGCCCGTCGACCATCAGCGCCGCCGCCTCGCGGCCGCCCCACGCGCCGAGGATCACGCTGCGCCCCTTCATGCGCCGGCCTCCCAGAGCGGCCAGCCCGCGCCCTGCAGGAGCGCGGCCGTCTCCGTGAGCGGCAGGCCCATGACGCCGGAATAGCTCCCCTGCATCCAGGGGATGAAGGCCTCCGCACGGCCCTGGATGGCGTAGCCGCCGGCCTTGCCCTGCCATTCGCTGCTGGCGAGGTAGGCGCGAATCTCGACCTCGGAGAGGCGCTTCATCTTCACCGCGCTGTCCACCCGCCGCTGCCAGAGCCTGTCGCCGCGCCGCAGCGCCACCGCCGTCACGACCCGGTGGCGCCGGCCCGAGAGCAGCTCGAGGAAGGCGCGCGCCTCATCGGCGTCCGCGGGTTTGCCGAGGATGCGGCGACCGGCGGCCACGGTGGTGTCGGCGGCGAGCACGAGGTCCTCCGGCGCGGCGTCGACCGCCGCGGCCTTCTCGCGCGCCATGCGCTCGGTGTAGGGGCGGGGGAGCTCGCCTGTCGCGGGCGTCTCGTCGATGTCGGCCGGGCGCACGGCGTCCGGCACCACGCCGAGACGCGCGAGGAGCTCCTGCCGGCGCGGGCTCGCCGAGCCGAGGATCAGCCGCAAGGCTTACTTGAAGCGATAGTTGATCCGACCCTTGGTCAGATCGTAGGGGGTCATTTCGACCTGAACCCGGTCGCCCGCGAGGACGCGGATGCGGTTCTTGCGCATCTTTCCTGCCGTATGCGCGATGATCTCATGGCCGTTGTCGAGCTCGACCCTGAATGTCGCGTTCGGCAGGAGCTCCTTCACGACACCGGGGAATTCGAGCGTGTCTTCCTTGGCCATGATGTCTCCTGTCGTCACCGCCCGCGTCGCGCGCGGACGTTCGAGTAAATGAGGGCAAACGCGCCCGTTTTCAAGCCGCGAATCAGCGCAGCGCGAGGCGCTCCACCGTCCCGGCGCGCGCGGGCTGCTCGGCCCAGTGGGTCATGTTGAGCACCACGCCGTCGGCGCGGACATGGGCGATCGCGGCGGGGTCCACCTCGGCGACGGTCCAGCTGGGGCGGTCGAGCGTCCCCGCGGCGAGGACGCCGGTCTCCGGAAAGCCGGTGTCGGGCGGGCCGAAGACGCCGCCCGCGCCGGTGTTGGTGTCCACCGCCTCGGACCAGGGCGCGTCGCCCACGGTGGAGGCCATGACCGTGACGCACTGCCCCTCGAGCGCGCGCGCCATGGCGCCGATGCGCACGCGCCAGTAGCCGGGGCGCCGCTCCGTGCAGGAGGGCACGAGGAGGATCTCCGCGCCCGCCTCGATCAGCGCCCGCGCGAGCAGGGGATACTCCGCGTCGTAGCAGATCAGCACGCCGATCCGCCCGAGCGCCGTGTCGAAGAGGCGAAGCGGCCCGCCGGGCGCGATCGCCCAGTCCTCGCGCTCGAAACGGGTCATGATCGCCTTGTCCTGATGGCCCATGGCCCCCGAGGGCGCGACGAAATGCGCGCGATTGACCGGCCGCGCGCCGAGCGCGGGGTCGAAGACCGGCCCGGAGGCGGCGAGGATGTGCACGCCGTGCGCCTGCGCGAGCCGGGCGTGGAGCGCCGTGGCCTCGCCCATGCGCTCCGAGACGGCCCGCGCCGAACGCTCCAGATCGCCCGCGGCCGCCGCGCCGGCGAGCGTGGCGAGCTCCATCGCGCCGTATTCGGGAAAGACGAGCAGCTCGGCGCCCGCGCCGGCGGCCTCGGCCACCCAGCGCGCGATCTTGTCCTCGTAGGCGGCCCAGCCGTCGAGAAACTCCATGGGGTAGGCGGCGGCGGCGATCTTCATGGTCCTGTCTCCTGAGGGTCGCGCCGGGCAAGGCGCTTCGGAAAGCGCCTTGCAAGCGCGTTGCAACGGGCTTGCCCCCGGCTCAGAGAGGTCGCGCATCCAGAACTGCAGCGGCTTTTCGGTTTCCTCCGCCGCGTCGATGTCCCGCCACGCGAAGCGCGCGACCACGCCGGGCAGGGGCCCATAGCCGCGGCTGCGCCAGAACGGGTCGAGCGGGCGATAGTCGGCCGGCCGCAGCGGGTGATCCTCGGGCCGGACCACCGCGCAGAACGCGACCCGCGCGAAGCCGAGCCGGCGGGCGTGCGCCTCGCGCAGGTCGAAGAAGCGGTGCCCGACGCCGTGCCCGCGATACTCCGGCAGGAGCACCGATTCGGCGCAGTAGAAGATCGTCGAGAGGTCGAGCCCCGTGCCCGCGAAGGCCTCGGCGAAGTCCCCGGCGTGATCGGCGAGCGGCGTGCCCGTCGCCGCGCCGACGAGCCGCGCGCCGTCGAAGGCGCCGACGAGGATGGCGCCCGCGCTCTCGCGGTAGGGCTCGAGGTAGCGGCGCTCATAGGCGGCGTCCCCGTCGTAGAGATAGGGAAAGGCGCGAAAGACTGCGATGCGGAGCCGCGCCACGTCGTCGAGCGCGGCCTCCAGCGCCGCGCCGGTCAGCGCCTCGACCCACAGCGCGCTCATGCCTTCGCCTCCGCGCGCGGCGGCCCGAAGGTCTCCACCAGCTTGTCCGCGATCTGGTCGCGGCTCTTGCGGTAGGCGGCGAGCTTCGCCTCGCGCCCCTCGCCCACGCCGGTGGGGTCCATGATCGGCCAGTAGATCACCTCGAGGTGGAAATAGCGCGTCAGGTCCAGCGCCTTGTGCCGCGAGGCCGGCGAGAGCGCCACCACCAGGTCGAAGGACGACAGGTCGTCGCCCCACTGGCGCATGTCGTCGAAGCTGCGCACCCGGTGGCGCGAGAGCTCCACGCCGATCTCGCCGCAGACCGCGATGGCGAAGCCGTCGATCTCGCGCTCCGAGAGCACGCCGGCCGACTGCACGTAGGTGTCGAAGCCGTAGAGCATCTTCGTGATGCCCTCGGCCATCGGGGAGCGGACGGCGTTGTGGTCGCAGCAGAAGAGGACCGACTGGGGCAGGTCCCGCACCACCGCCTCATCCCCCGAAATGCAGCACGCAGATCAGCGTGAAGAGGCGCCGCGCGGTGTCCTCGTCCACCTCCGCCTTGCCCTCGAGCCGCTCGATCAGGATGCGCGAGCCCTCGTTGTGGATGCCGCGGCGGGCCATGTCGATGGTCTCGATCTGGCTCGGCGGCAGCTTCTTGACCGCGTCGAAGTAGCTTTCGCAGATCTGGAAGTAGTCCTTCACCACCTGCCGGAAGGGGCTCAGCGACAGGTGGAACTCCGCCGCCGCCTCGCCGCTCTCGGTGGCGACGTCGAAGACGAGCCGCTTCTCTCGGATGGCCAGATGCACCCGGTAGGGGCCGGGCGGCACCACGCGGTCGTCGCGCTTCGGCAGGGCGAAGCGGTTCTCCTCGAGAAGGTCGAACATCGCCACGCGCCGCTCCTGCTCGATCTCGGGCGTGGGCGGCGGCAGGGTCGAATCGTCGAGCTCGATATGGCTGATGCGGGACATCGGCGCGCGTCCGGCGTTGCTGCGGTCTCTCCGCGTGCGTAGCCCGCGCGCGCCGGGCGTACAAGCGAGACCGCGATCAGGGGCGCCCGAGCGGGCCCCGGCCCGCGCGCTGGCCGCGCGGACCCAATCGGTTCGGCTGCGATCCCGCTGCCCGCGCGGGGGGGGGGGGGGGC
>NZ_QOHR01000004.1:230341-233214 GCF_003385555.1 Rhodosalinus sediminis
GGGGGGGGGGGGGGGGGGCGCCCGGGCGGAGGCAGAGCCCGCAAGGTCGCGGACGGTCCCGCTGCCCGCGCGCTGGGCGGAGCTCCCTGCCGCAGCGATCCACCAGCCCCGCGGCGCGCCCGTGCCGCGGCGCTCGATCGCCTGCCGCGCCGCTCAGCCGTTGAGCCGGCCGAGGCGCGCGGCGACCGAGGCCGCGTGCGCGCCGAGCCCCTCGGCCTCCGCGATGCGCTCGGCCGCCGGGCCGATGGCGCGCATCGCCTCGGGCGTCAGCCGCGCGGTCGTCGTGCGCTTCAGGAAGTCGAGCACCGAGAGCCCGGAGGAAAAGCGCGCCGAGCGCGCCGTCGGCAGCACGTGGTTCGGCCCGCCCACGTAGTCGCCGATCGCCTCCGGCGTCCACGGCCCGAGGAACATCGCGCCCGCGTTGTCGATCCGTCCGGCGAGCGCCTCCGGCTCGGCGACGCAGAGCTCCAGGTGCTCGGGCGCGATCCGGTCGGCGAGGGTCGCGGCCTCCTCGAGGTCGCGCACCGTGATCACCGCGCCGTAATCGCGCCAGCTCGCCCCCGCGACGTCGCGCCGCGCCAGCGTCTCGAGCCGCGCCTCCACGGCGGCGGCGACCGCCCGGGCCAAGGCGCCGTCCGGCGTGATCAGCACCGCCTGCGCGCTCGCGTCGTGCTCGGCCTGGCTCAGCAGGTCGAGCGCGATCCAGTCCGGGTCGTTGTCGGCGTCGGCGATCACGAGGATTTCCGAGGGCCCGGCGATCATGTCGATGCCGACATGGCCGAAGACCTGCCGCTTGGCCTCGGCGACATAGGCGTTGCCCGGGCCGGTGATCTTGTCCACCGCCGGGATCGTCTCGGTGCCGTAGGCGAAGGCGGCGATCGCCTGCGCGCCGCCCACGCGATAGATCTCGTCCACGCCCGCGATGCGCGCCGCCATCATCACCAGCGGGTTGGCGCGCCCGTCCGGGGTGGGCACCGCCACGGCGAGGCGCGGCACGCCCGCGGTGCGCGCCGGCACCGCGTTCATCAGAAGCGAAGAGGGATAGGAGGCGAGGCCACCGGGCACGTAAAGCCCCGCCGCGCCCACCGGCCGCCAGCGCCAGCCGAGCGTCGCGCCCTCCGGGTCGGTGAAGGCCGCGTCCTCGGGCATCTGGCGCGCGTGATAGGCGCGGATGCGCTCGGCGGCGAGCTCCAGCGCCGCGCGGTCCTCCGCCGAGACCTCGGCGCAGAGCGCGTCCACCTCCCCGGCGGTGAAGGCGAGCCGGTCTGGCGTGAGCTCCACCCGGTCGAAGCGCGCCGTGAGCTCGATCAGCGCCGCGTCGCCGCGCCGGCGCACGTCCTCGAGAATGGCGCGCACGGCGGCGTCGACGTCGGCGCTCTCCTCGCGCTTTGCGTCGAGAAGCGCCGCGAAGCCCGCGTCGAACGCGGGGTCGGTCGTGTCGAGGAACTGGGGCACGGGCGTCTCCTGTCTTTGCCGGCGACATAGCCAGCGCGCCGCCCGGCCTCAAGCCCGTCCGCCGCGCCGTTGCCCGCCGTCAAGGCGCCGCCCGCCGGGCGCTGCCAGTCTCCGCGGGGCGACAGGAGCGTGCCATCGCCACGTTGAGGCGCGCTGCGTCATGGAACCCGGAGGAAGACGACATGGTGACGAAACAGAAGCTGCTGGCCGGACTGGTCGCCGCGCTCGCCGCCTCGGCGGCCGGCGCACAGGACGAGGGCGCCGGCGCACGCGAATATACAGCCGCCTGCGCCAGCTGCCACGGCGAGACCGGCAAGGGCGCGGGGCCGCTCGCGGAGCTGATGACCGTCCCCGTGCCCGACCTCACCACGCTTACGGCGGAGAACGAGGGCACCTTCCCCATGCTCGAGGTGATCCAGGTGATCGACGGGCGCACCGGCATCCGCGGGCACGGGTACCCGATGCCGGTCTGGGGCGACCGCTTCAAGGCGCGCGAGATGGGGGCGGGCGCGTACGCCGCCGAACTGGCCACGCGGGGCCGCATCCTCTCGATCGCGCTCCACCTCGAGTCGCTGCAGGAGTGACACCGCGCGGCGCGGCGCGGCCGTGCGGCCGCACGCTCTCTGGCACTTCGTGCAGTAAAAGGGGGGGGCGCTGCCCCCCTCGGCCCGTTCCGGGCCTCACCCCCCGGAGTATTTCTGCCAAGATGATGGGTCGGGGGACGCTGCCCCCCATCATCTTGGTCCAAATACTCCGGGGGTGAATTGGCCGAAGGCCAAGAGGGGGCAGCGCCCCCTGTGGCTGATCCTGAGCGAGACCCTGCCGGTCGGTGCGCCGACCAGGCCTGAAGCCGCGCCGGAAGCAATCCCCGGCCGCATCGCAATNGGCTGATCCTGAGCGAGACCCTGCCGGTCGGTGCGCCGACCAGGCCTGAAGCCGCGCCGGAAGCAATCCCCGGCCGCATCGCAATGCGCTCGCCCCAAGGCACGCCCCTGCGGCTGCGACACGTTGCGCGGCATGGGCTCGCGTTGCTGGGTATATGCTGGCTGGGGTGGCAGGAGGAAAAGTGGCGCCGCCCTCAACCCACTGAAAACGAACACTCTTGTTGCTCATCAATGGGTTAGGTGCTATCAAGCTGTACCACCAACTTGTACCATCGTGATGACATGGCTGGCAGTCTGCACTACCTGAAGAAGCAGGGTCATACTTGGTATTTCCAGCGCGCCGTCCCGAGGGACCTTCGTGGAAAACTGGGGCGCGACCAGATCGTCGAGACACTCCAGACCCGCGATGTGAGCGAGGCGATGGCCCAGAGGACAGAGAGAGCCGCTCATTGGGAGGCTGTCTTCTCGCAGATGCGCGGCACCTTGCGGCCTGACGCAAGTGCATCTGAGCTATACCCGAATTTGGGTGACACG
>NZ_QOHR01000040.1 GCF_003385555.1 Rhodosalinus sediminis
CCGTTTGGATGCCGATTGACAGCGATGGGCGCGAAAATGTAGTATGGGCTTGGGTTGTTGTTTTTATTTTTCTCCTGGGAGTGCTGATACTCGGAGCTGTTTTGCAAGGCGCCCGTTAACGCTCAGTACCCTTCGAACGTGCCTCAGAAATCTACGACTGGCGACCAAAAGCCCACTGAAACGCGCACGCGGTGTAGAGCGATTTATTTAAGCCCCGCAAGGAGAAAAGATCACACGGCTTCGGGCTGGCTAGGAGAAGGTTTACATGCGCAATCCGTCTGGATTACAGCAGCCAATAGCAGGCGTCCATGAGCGGATGAACACGCGGGCGTAAAGGATGGTCTGCATCGGATTGATTCCTGTCCGTTAGGCCCATGTCCCCTGACTGCCCTGTCCGTAAGAGGAAAACAAGCCTAGCGGACACCCACAGTGTACGAAATTGGTGTGACCGCTAAGGTATATCTTACCGGACACCCGAAGGCCGCGAAGCAAGGGCTGGTACGTGTATCTTGTAGTTTTTCAGATTGCCCCTATGAATCGGGCCTAGGCAGCGCCCTACCGCTCCCAAAATTTTCGCAAAATTTTAGAAAAAGGCTATGCACAGAGGATACCCGCTAGACTTAGAACGCACTGCAAAGTCACGCGGCGCCACCGCGTTCACCATCGCAGCGGGTTCCAGGATCACTGCGACGATCCACCCCTTCACCTCCTCCGACCAGCGCCGCTCCGGAGGGTCTGCACAACCCTCGACCGGACTTCACAACCAGCCCACGACCGCCAAATCCACCGCTCAGACGCATTCGGTGAATAATGCGGGGTCATGCAGGCTGCCAGAAGCCGCGGCCGGGTTCTACCGGAACCGGAAGTCGACCGGTCACTTCGCGGTTCAGGAGCACGAAACCGCTCGAAGGTTCGTGATGCGATCCTGCTCGGCCACAGGCATCTGTAATTCGTATTTTTCAACCACTTCCAGGAACCGCTCGATGTACTCACACCGATAAGCTTCTTGAGGCGGGAGCCATTCGTCGGGTCCGCTATCTGACTTGATGCGGTTCAACGTGGACTCTGTGACGACCAGGTTGCCGCGGTCGAGCGCGAATGCGTTGCGCCTCGCATCGGTCCAGGAGGAAGCGCCACGGTCCCAGGCCCATGCCAACGGCACCAGGTGATCGATCTCCACGCTGCTGGCGCGCGTCAGCATGATGCCGGAGTAGGGGTCCTCCCACCGTCCGCCGACGACACGGCATCCATCGGCCGTGAGGACGGCCGGGACCTCGGATCGGATCTGGAGGATCTCGTGGCGGGTGTCGAGGCAATCGCCGTCCTGGTCCACCCAGCTTCCGAAGAGTTCACGGCGGTATGAGATCTGCGAGAGAGCTTCCTGAGCTTCACGCTCGATGTCCTCGAGAATGATTTCCCGGTCGGGGGTCGCGCGGAACACGACACGCCGGGACTTCTCTGGGACTTCTTCTCCCTCGTCGTTCAGGACCGGGCGCGCAGAGGAGTGTCCGACGGCGACGAGGTGCGAACGTGCCCATGCCTTGATCTCTTCGTCGGAGATGTAGGTCAGGCATGCGAGCAGAACTCTCTGGGAACGGCGCTGGCTGAGATCGAGGTTGCCCAGGTAGGCTTGCTCGACGGTAGATCCGCTGCGCCATTCAGACGATGCATGCCCTTCGATGCGGACTTCTGCGATCTGGAATTCCGAGTCCCTGAGAACCCGCAACCATGGCTCACAGGCGGCTTGCAGGAACTGCTGCAATTGCCGCGAGATCTGGTCGCTTCCTTGCCGGAAGACCACGTTTTCAGGCAGCGTAATGGAGCCGTCGTTGCCGATCACACCGTCGAGGTTGGCAACAGTGTCGCCGATCTCGTTCTGGAGAGACTGCGCAACCTGTGCCTCTTGTGCCTGGAGCTGTCCGATCTTGTCCGTAATCCCCGACAGCGACTGGCCGGCCTGCACGATCCGCTCCAGGGCCCCAAGCTCGGAGAGCACCTGTTCCGCCTGCTGCGCTTCCACGAGATCCGCAAGCTGGCGGCGGACGTCCTCGGGCAGTTTCTGAGCACCGTCGACCAGTCGCTGGAGGTCAGTGTCGGTGATGAAGCGCCAGCTGTTGGCCGGATCCTGGAAAACGCCATCTTTCACTGCGTCATGGACTCGCTCCATCTGGGCCTGGTCGAGGTCCCTGAACCGGTAGATGACCTTCAGAGCTTCCTCTTGCTGGTTCGGCGTGAGGTCCTTGAAGCTCTCCACCGCGGCCGTGTTTTCCTTGTTCGTCTCCCATTGCCAGAGGGCGAAGAGAAGAAGCAGAGCGAAGGCGATCAGGATGAAGGCCTCCGCCATCGTGAGACCCATGATGGCGCCTCGGCGGTAGCTGCTGTCACGCTGGCCATTCGTTTGGCGCGTGCTCGACCGGGCCATTACTTCGTCTCCGCCTTGTCGGTCATCGGCTGCTCGGTGCGACCCACACTGGCAGACCTGCTGGTATCCCAGGGGCCGGCAAGGCTTGGCATCTTGTCGAGACGTGCTTCCAGCGCCTCGAGGGCAGGGATCGTCTTTGTCTCGATGCGTGTGGCCGCGCGCGACAGGTTTGCGCTGAATTTCTTCACGCCGCCATCGGTGTCCTCGACGACCGCGCCAAAGCTGTTGACCACGCTCTGTATCTCAGTTTGAAGCCTGTCGACGTCCGCCGTGAAGCCCCGGATGACCCTCTCGCTCTGTGAGATGCCCGACTCCAGGCTGGATACCTTGTCCTGAAGTCCGTCGAGTGTTGCCGAGACCGCCTTGAGTGTCTCATCCATCGAGCGTGCGGTCTGCCCGAAGGCTTGCTCTGCTTCACGAGATATCCCGGCGAGTGCCTCGGAGGCCGACTGGTTGAGTGTCTTGAGGGTCTCCTGTTGCATTTCGACCAGCTGCTTCTGCGCGTCCCTCACGAACTCCTCTGTGCTTGCCCGAATGCGCTCGTCGCGCTCTTTTGCTTGCTGGATCGACTCGACCGTGAACGTTTTCATGTCGCGGTTCGACGCAGATAGTTGTCCGCGGAAGTCCCGCATCGCGGCCGACAGGCTCGTCCGCGCTTCGTGCTCGTCCGCGACGAAATCAGGACGCATCTGCATCATGAGAACGCGCAGAAAAACTCCCACGATGGTCGAAGACAGCGCGACTCCAAATCCCGAGATGATCCCGGGAAGCAGCTCTGCCTGTGTGGTGCCCGGAGGTGGTTCCGCGACCTGCCAGAGCGTCACGGCGAGGCTTGCGAGTGTGAACAGGAAGCCCAGGTAGTAGCAGTTGTCGCCAACCGCCTCCGGCTCGAGTCGCAGGCGACCGGACGACCAGGTCAGGAATGCGTAGCCCACGAGGACGGTCGCCGAGAACCCTGCGGCTGCGAAGGGGTGCACGCTGCTGACCTTGAGCGCGATGCCTCCGACAACGCCTACCACGAACGCGCCGATGAAGAATGCCCGGTCGAGCCCCATCCTCGGGCCGACATCATGGATCTTCCTGTAACTCGGAGCCATGGATACCTCACAGATCGCCAAGCACGGTCACGGATGGCAGGTTGCTGCCTTGCTTATCGAAGTATCGCACCCAGAAATCCTCAGAGATCGCAACATCCGCGTTCGTCTGGCGGGGGATACGGATGATCCTGACGTCCGCATTTTCGAGGTTCCCGGCGAGCCGGCTGCTCTGTCCACTCGCCTCGAAGTGCTCCCACCCCTGGTCGCGGTAGGCGCTGAGGGTGTCGGAGTGTTGGAGCATGTCGGAAACGATCATGATCTTCCGCTCACCCGGGGTCGAGATAAAGTCCGGCGTCTCTGCGATCAGGGCCTGAAGGGCCTCCATGATCGGCGATCGGTCGGCTTCGCTGGCACGGATCATCTCGAACAGCGTGGCCTCCAGAGGAGCTTCGAACTCTTCCCGGTAGCGTTCAGCGATCAAGCGCGGGTTCTCGTAGAGCTCGTTGGCATCTGCACCGGTCGGAGGCTTGCAGCGCGCGAACCGGGCTCCCCATTCGCTGTCGTCGTCGCTGACAATGCCGAAGGACATCATCGTGTCGTCAGCACTCGTAGCGATCTCGCGGTCGAGCATCGTCCCCAGCCGGCTCGCCTGCGTCGCGCTGAGCGGGTCCGTAAGGTCAAGGAGGACGACAGTGACATGGTCCGCGCCGTCCCCCGTACACAAGGTTGCTTCGTTGAAGGACCGCCCCGATTGCTGTGAGACTGCGAATGCGACTGCGCTTGCGATCAGCGCAGTACAGCCGGCGATGACAATCCCCCACATGAGGTTGCCACCTCCAGAACCGCGTTTCCGATATCGATCCCTGAGCTTCTTCTTCCGCGTCACGACTGCTGACTCTCAGCCTGTTCTGAACTACCGTCGACCACTTTGAGGGACGTCAAGGAAGGGGGCGTCTGCTTTCGGGGACGGGCGTATTCGGTGCCCTGAAGCTCGTCGATATTGCGGTGTGCGTCGACCGCCTCGTCGTAGGCCGCGTAGATTTCCCGGGTGGCCTTCGAGATCAACGAGTTGATCTCGTTCACCTCGCGCTCGGCATCATCGCGGCGCTCGACATCGACGGGCTTGAGTTCGATGCGTTCGAACTCGAAGGTTTCCGCAAAGTGTTCCGGCGGATCGGTCTCGCGGGCCGACTTGTTCGAGTCTCGATACACGCTTAGCAGATAGTTGACCGCGATGTCGCACTGCTCGAAGAAGGCGCTGGCGGATGAGACGAGATGACTCTGGCCAAAGAGTGCGTCGACAGAGTCGTTGATCTGCCTCTGGATTTCCTCGCTTGTCTCTAGCAGCTCGCCGACAGCGTCGTCCCGCTGCTGCTCAAGCGTTTCGTTCGACTCCTGTAGGTGCTGGATATAGTTGGCCCTGGCATCGGTCACGGCCTGCGAGACCCCGGAGTAACCGGGGTAGGGGTCCGAGGCGAGGAAGCCCTTCACGAAGGCGACGATGGAGATGAAACAGCCGACGACGAGAAGAAGCCAGCTTTCAAGATTGGCCAGGCCGATGGGGTCCTCCACCAGTGTCTGCAGCGCGATGGCGCTCGCCTCCCGCCAATCGTTCATGCTTTCGACAGCATCTCGGAAGTGGGCGACCGCAAGGTTGTAGATCCCGACAAACCCGACAAACCCAAGACAGAGCAGGAGACCCGCGAGCTTCCAGAAGAACCTCCGGGAGTTGACGGTCTTGCCGGCCATTCCGAAGCCTGTGCTGATCGACACGTTGGCTGCCGATACGAGGATCGCTGCGATGAGGCCGCCCACGAGTCCGAGCGGGTTACTCTGCGAGAACAGGTAGCTGTTCAGCACCGACTCGATCACGATCATCACCAGCCCTATGCCGATGATGGCGCCCCAACCAAGAGCCGGGCGAGCCGGTCGGGAGCCGAGACGGTGTTTCCTTCGAAATTGCTCGCGCCAGTTGAAGGCCTCTCTGAGTTCTTCCTGCGGCGTCACCATCATCGCCTGGTACTCGATAACGGTCTGGCGAAACTTTGACACCGCATCGCGCGTGCCCTGCTCGACAGCCATCCTGGCAGCAGTGGCTCTGGCGAGGCGCTCAGAATACGCCTTACGATGGCTCTCGAAGGTTTCAAGGCCCCGCCTGCGTAGCTCTTCGACGCGGGAGACGGCGCTCATCTCGACCATGTCGAGCACCTTCGCGTCCGAACTTGGCTGCCCTTCTCTGCCGCGCTCCTGACCGCAACCTCGCAGGTCCAGCTCTTTTGCGATGCGCTCCCGGTCGATGTCCGGGAAGACAGCCGCCGACGGCTTGAACTCGTCGCTCCTGAAGAGATCCACAACTTTGCCCAGCAATAGAGAGCCTCATCGTATCCGGGACCGGACCACCTCGTCGTGGCCGTCTGTTGGCGTCGAACGCGTCGCGGTTGTGGCTAGGTCTGGATAAATCGAATTTGGATCGTTATTGGCCGATCCGGATATTTGATTCTCCTACCCCGCGACGTCCCCTCTGTAGACCGACAGGGGTGACAAAACTCGACACTCATTGCGCCGCACAATGGGTAGGACGAATCGGCCAGACGCGCAACGAGAAACCGGGAAACTCTGGTTCGCGTGGCGCGACACCGGCTTGCACGTGACTTCTTCCCGGTAACCCTAGTTGCCAGTCACCGGTTGAAACCAAGCATATGATGACTGGTGTCAATCTAGGGTGCAATCACTTGGGGAATGCACGCCCATGCAGCTTCGACCAAGTTGTCGCTTGAGAACAGATGCGCCATTGACCTCGGTCAACCCACCTTATTCATCGAAATTGGGGGGAATGGCTGGCGTGCCCGCGAAAGCTCTGTAGAATCAAGTTGCTACACGAAACCCGACACCAACGTTCGGAGCACGCCATAGGTGAAACGCTACAGCCGGTCGCTGCGGGGTTCAACAAGTCCCTGCGCGTCGAGAGCCGGGCCGAGCGGCTGACTGGGTACGCCGGTGCTGTGCTGCTATGGGAGATCATAGAGCGAAGCGGCATCGTCGAGTAGGATGGATGACCCCGCAGCTGTCCGACTTACCCGTGATCGAGCTTCACGGCCGTTCCCGAGGCGACCAGCAGCACCATGTTGCCGGCCGCGACCAGCTCCACGTAGTCGAGGTCCACGCCAACCACGGCATCCGCCCCGACCTCGAAGGCCTCCTTCTTCAACTCGTAGAGGGCGACCCGCCGCGAGTCCCGGAGGGTTTTCTGGACCGCCTCCGATCGCCCTCCGACGATGTCGCGGACGCCGGCAAACAGGTCCTTGAAGACGTTCATGCCGAAAGCACACTCGGCCGTGACGACCTCGATCCGCTCCGAGATCTTGAGGCCTTCAGGGTAGGCTTCCGTCGTGAGCGTGACGGCTTCGACGGCGGCTTCGCGCTCGCGCTTTTCTTGCATCGCAGGCGTATCGGGTCCCTTCAGCCTCTCAGCGTTGCATTTCTTGCAAAGGGCCCCCCCTGGGCCGTAGGAATTGAGGAGACCGATTTCTCTTCCGCATTCTGCACACTTAGCCATTTCTGCATTCCCTTTCCCGCTGCCCAGTCAGCTCCCGCATCCATGAGACCCTCTCTCGGGTGGCGCGGGTGTTCGCGATGCGGCGGAGGGGGCGATGCATCCCTCTCTTTGCCCCGAGCCGCTTTCCGTCGCTCATCGAAACTGCCAGCGCGCAGGATGTCGAGCCTCCGCCCCCTTGAGTGGACGCTCGAGGCCATCGCCTGCGGCCATCCCAAGAACCGCATCGACGAGCTCCTCCCCTGGACTTTCCAGCCGTCACGCTGGAAAGCCGTGGTCGCCGGCGCTATACGTCGGTGGTGGCCTACCAGCTGACGCACATCGCCCGCCGCGCCATGGTTCGGCGCAGGAGGCACGGGCTCCAGCCGGCGCCAGGCCCGTCCTCTCGGGCCACCGGATGACGCTTGCGCTCTCCAGCAGCGCCGCGCCCTTCTGGGCTCTCCTCTGGCCAAGGATTGCCCGGATGCACTGGGCNGCTCTCCTCTGGCCAAGGATTGCCCGGATGCACTGGGCCGGGCCCTGAGCGCGACCGCCTGGACACCGATGGCTCCGACAGCCCCCGCCGAGCACGGCGGCACGGCCCGACTTACACCACGACTGGCCACGGACGAGCATCCATCAGCGTCGAAGGCCCTACACACACGCTCGACGGGCGTCGCGCCGCACCGGCGGGTCTGCACCCCCTCGACCGGTCCTGACAACGGGCCCACGACGGCCAAACGCGCCGCTCACACGCTTTCGGTGAATATGGCGAGCCCACCATTTCTACGAAGACTGAGCGCAGATTGAGCTAATTTCCATTTCCACCGAAGCAGAGCCGCCAGAAGAACTGAAAACCATGTGGCCAGTCTGGTGAAGTGCGCCTGTTTTGGTGTTCAAAGTTCCGGAGGCACTACCTTTCACAACCACTCCTTCCATGCTAACTTCAATGGGAGCAGAAGTTGTAAAGGTAATCACATCGCCCCGCACATCAAAAGGCAATGGCATACTTTCGATAGGGCTTGCTTCCGAAGCAATCACGAGTCGATCGCCCTTGATCTCTACGAGAAAAGGCTCGTAAATACCAAACTCATCGTCGAGCTCTTCCATTTCCGCCCTGGACAGAATCCTTACGTCGCCATTCCGGCCCTTTTGGACCGCACGTTTATCCACATCGATATCGATAAAAAACTGCTCTGAGTCCGCTCGCAAGTGCTTGGCATCACACTGAAACGATGTCGGAATGCCTGCAGCCTGGGCTTCGCGCGTGGTCTCGCGCATATTTCCGACATCGCTGCTCGCGCAAGCACCCAGAAGTGTCCCTACCACCAAACCACCGACAAGTCGATCGTACATTTAATACTCCCCTTCTGTGAAGCATGCTCTTTAGCCAAGCTGCTCCAATTAGCTTTTAGCCTAGCAGACTACAAGTGCTTTCCCCAGAAATCAAACGGAGGCAAGCTTCCAAAATGCAAACGCTGCCGGGAGCTCGGGAACCAGGCTAAAATCGGATAGGCTCAAACCTCACGCTGAAGCTGGGAGCTGCCTCGTCGAAATAGTTGATCGAGCTATCGGTCTCGGTGTACCCTGCGACCACATCAATGTTACGGTACACGCTGTAGACCACAGACAGCGAGGTCGTGTAGTCGGCTCTCTCGATGCCAAACAGCTTCGCCCCGTCGGCTTCGCTGTAGCTTGCAGTGATTGTCAAAGAGCGCTCGAACACGGGAAGAGATAGCGAAGCTGACACAGCGTTTTGCACAGCGATTTCGCCATCAACGTCTTCACCAATCGTCGCATCAACCGCGCTGTACCAGCCGTTGCTGTAGATCGTCTCGAAGCCAACCGACAACTGATTCTGCTGGTAGTCCTCATCATAGACACGTGTGCCGCCGACGCTGACTTCGTGATGCACGTCTTCGGACGAGGTGAACAGCTTTGCAGTCGATAAGCTAATACTGTTTCGAGTCTCTTCCGTCAGGTTCTTCTTCACAAAGCTGCTGCGCATACACCCGTCGAGGTACCACCAATTCCCGACGTGGTTCTTACTGCACACACTCGCAAAGCGACGCTCGATGCCGATGTCATGCTCAGGCGAATGGGCGTAGCTCGCTCCAAGACCGTAATCTACGTAGCGTCCTTCACCGACCAAGTATCTCCCGTAGGCACCGATCCCCGCACCAACGACGACACCTTCTTGGCGGACGAGCTTTGGGTCGCCCACGAATGTCAGGCTTCCAAGCTGCAATGGCTTATCCGGATTGCCACCATTGATATCTGTGTCGTATCTCAAAATTGGAGCGACATAAGGTTGAAAGGAGAACTGGTTGACGCGAGCTGGCAGACCAAGCCCACGCTCGTAGCCACTACGTTTCAACTGGTAATCATATCTTGTCGCTTCGGCTGCAGTAACGACCTCACCGTCGTATCGCTCCGCGAAGCAAAATAAGTTTAGACGCTCATCCGTTGATGGCTCAGGGCATCCACTCGCACCAGTACCGGATAGCAGGAACATGGAGACTTGGAGGGCGCGATAATATAGCCTCATACATTTTCGCTTAACACTTAAAGAGCAATCAAATGTTCTGTGCTATACGCCAGTGATTGGGAGGATCATTGCGCACTGACAAAAGCACCAGCAAAAACTGGGTTGCTTTCATTTGAATGAAATACGCCAGACACGGTCTCGCCCTGCTGACCGTGAATATTACCATACATGCGCGCAGTTCGGTCGCCAGCTGCCGTCAAATCAAGATTGTTGGCACCGAACGTTCCATTCGCAGGATTAATTGAACCGGTCCCGTTTAAGGCAGCAGATTGCGTAGAACCTGAAAAATCAAACTGCTCTTCTTCAAAGTCCGCAATCATTGTAAAAGAGCCGTATTGCTCTCTGGGATCTGGATCTCAAAGACCAATCACCATTGTGCCAGTGTATGTAAACTCTCCGGCCGGCAAGCTTCCATGAGGCGCCCCCTCAGCCCTAAGTATCGCACCGTCATTAACGTAGTCGATGTAATAGATAGCGGCATCTTGAGATGGACTAGCCACGGCGGTAACATTTGCGGCACGGTTACCACGGATTATCGCCCCTTCGTACGTTATTCCGCCACCCGGCGCCTCATCGCCCTCAATCGCATCGCCCGTTGTCGTTACATCTGGCACGTTGTTTTCATTAAAATAAGCAACCTCGTTTGCAACATTGGGCGTTACCACAAGACTCTTAGCCCCGTCAGAAAAAACCACCCTTGCGACACCACTGCCGTCTGAGAACACCCGTGCAATATCAGCTCTGGGGTCAGAGGAAGAACTGTTGCCTCCGCCGCCGCCACAGGCAGAGAGGAGCGCAAGAGTCGGAACGGAAATTAAAGATTTTTTAAGCATGATAGACACCCTCGACGAACGTGCCCTACCGTGGAATCCATCGAATAGTGTGTCAAGCATCGTAGGACACGGGATTGCAGTGAAATACGTTCGGTTTTCAGGCTATCCGAAGTGATAGAGCCGTTATGTAGACTACGCGTACGTTGCACGACGCGGCAGACGCGATGGGCACGAAGCGTCTCAACGAGTGCGGACACTTACACGACCTTTATCCTACCTTATTCACCGAAGTCGCGAGCAATGCCTGGCGTGTTGGCGAAAACTCGCTAGAATCAAGTTGCTAAACGAAATCCGACAGCATCTTTCGGAGCACGCCATTGGTGATGCGCGACAGCCGGTCGCCACGGCGTTCAACCGGTCCCTGCGCGTCGAGAGCCAGGCCGAGCGGCTGAGTGGAGACGCAGGTGTGGTGGTGCTGCGCGAGATCATGGAGCGA
>NZ_QOHR01000041.1 GCF_003385555.1 Rhodosalinus sediminis
CTCAGGGATTGAGGGCGGCGCAGGTGGTGTGCGTTCAGGGCGTGCGGAGTATCGGCGCGGTCTCGCGTGCCTCCCGGCCTTGATCGTCCCAGCCACCCCCTCGACGAACGCCGGTCGCGCGGCGGGTCGAGGGGCCGGTCCCGGCCGGGCCGCACGGGCAGGTCCGAAGGGGAGGTCTCCAGCGCCTCCGGCGCCGCGCCCGCGGCTACTCCGCGCGCCGCGGCGCGACGCTCACCGTTTCAGCGAGCGCTCCGCCGCGTCGTCGATCTTCGTCTGCCAGAGCGTCTCGCCCGAGCGGAAGGAGGCGCGGCCGATCATGTGGGCGGCGACCGGGGCGGTGATCAGCAGGAAGAGAATCGTCGCCACGGCGCGCGTGATGGTCGCCGTGTCGCCGAAGTGCACCGCCACGCCCGCGAGGATGAGCCCGGAGCCGAGCGTCCCCGCCTTGGTCGAGGCATGCATCCGGATCAGCACGTCCGGCAGCCGCAGCACGCCGAGGCCGGCGACGAAGCAGAAGAAGCCACCGAGCAGCACGAGCACGGCGATCACGATCTCGGTCATCGCGGGCCCTCCCCCCGGTCGTCGCCCGAGCGGGCGTTACGGGTCACGCGCCGCTCGACGAAACGCGCCAGCGCGACCGTGGCCAGAAAGCCCACGAGCGCGAGCACGATCGCCACGTCGACGAAGGCCGCGTCCCCGGCGCGGATCGCGTAGAGCCCGCAGAAGGAGACGATCAGCACGTTCATCATGTCGAGCGCGACCACCCGGTTGGGCAGGCTCGGCCCCTTGATCAGGCGCACGAAGGCGAAGGCCACGCCCACGACCACCATGACGAAGGACACGTTGACGGCGGTTTGCAGAATATCCATCGGCCTACTCCATCGCCTCCTTCACCCAGCGCTCCATGCCGCCCTTGAGCTGCGCGCGGATCGCGTCCGGGTCGTCCGCGAACATCGCGTGAATGAAGAGCGTCTTGCGATCGTCCGTCACGTCGAGCGACAGCGTCCCCGGCGTCAGCGAGATCAGGTTCGTCACCAGCAGGATGGCCATTTCGTCCTCGACGTCGAGGGGCATGGCGATGACGCCCGGCCGGGCCTTGGTGCTCGGGGTGATGACGTCCCAGACCACGGCGATCGAGCTGACGACCAGCTCGTATAGAAAGAGCACGCAGAGCTTCACCCAGCGCCAGCCGCGCAGGAAGTAGAGATCGCAGCCCGGAAAGAGCGGCTTGGCGAGGTAGAGCGCCCCGGAGCCGAGCACGAAGCCCACGGCGAGCCCGCCGAGCGTGAAATTCCCGGTGAGCGCCGCCCAGGCGACGGCGAGCGCGATGTTCAGCGCGAAGATGTTCATTGGCCGCCCTCCGGCTCGGCGAGGCCCGGTCCCGCCTCCGCGGCGGCGCCGCTCGCCTCGCCGAGGACGGCGCCGACGTAGGCGGCCGGGTCGAGAAGCTGCGCGGCGGAGCGTTCCGCGAAGACCACGAAGGGCTCGGGGTAGAAGCCGATCACGCATGTCAGCGCCGCGAGCGAGGCGATCGGCACCAGCAGGGCCGCCCGGTCCCGCGCCGGAAGATCGGTCAGCCGCGGCGCGCGGCCCTCGGGGTGCGGCGTCCAGAAGGCCGCGCCCCAGATCTTCGTCATCGAATAGATCGTCAGCAGGCCGACGACCAGCGCCACCGCCGCGATCCAGTAGCTCTGCGCGTCGAGCGAGGCCTTGACCAGAACGTATTTCGCCCAGAAGCCCGAAAGCGGCGGGAACCCGGCGAGCGAGAAGGCCGGGATCAGGAACAACAGCCCCAGAAGCGGCGCGGTCCGGTAGAGCCCGCCGATCGCCGCGAGGTCGGTCGAACCCGCGATGCGCTTCGCGACGCCGGCCACGAGGAAGAGGTTCGCCTTCACGATGATGTGGTGCACGATGTAGAAGACCGCCCCCACGATCGCCAGCGGCGTGAAGAGCGCGAGACCGAGGATCATGTAGCCGATCTGGCTGACGATGTGGAACGACAGGATGCGCCGGAAATCGTTCATCGCCGCGGCGCCGAGAACGCCCGTGATCATCGTCAGCCCGGCGACCCAGAGCAGGATCGTGTGCGTGTAGGCCACGTCCGTGGTGAAGATCAGCGTGAAGACCCGCACCAGCGCATAGACCCCCACCTTGGTCAGAAGCCCGGCGAAGATCGCCGAGACCGAGAAGGCCGGCGTGTGGTAGGAGGCCGGTAGCCAGAAAAAGAGCGGGAAGACCGCCGCCTTCACCCCGAAGGCGACCATGAACATCACCGCCACCGTCACGAGGAGCCCGGGGTTGTCCACCTCCTGCACCGCGCCGTGCAGGTCGGCCATGTTGAGCGTGCCGGTCATCCCGTAGAGCAGCCCGACCGCCGAGAGGAACAGGATCGTCGAGACGAGGTTCAGCGTGACGTATTTGACGCCGCCGTCGAGCTGCTCGCGTCGGCCGCCGAGGATCAGCAGCCCGAAGGAGGCGATCAGCATCACCTCGAACCAGACGTAGAGGTTGAAGATGTCGCCCGTCAGGAACGCCCCGCAGACCCCGGCGAGCAGGACCTGGAAAAGCGCGTGAAAGCCCAGTTCCTCCTTGCGCGCGTCGACGTCGGCGAGCGCGTAGACCGCCACGGCGAGCCCGGTGATGCCGGTGATCACCACCATCACCGCCGAGAGCAGGTCGGCGACCAGCGTGATGCCGAATGGCGCGGCCCAGCCGCCCATCTGCGCGGCGACGACGCCCTCGGCCCAGACCTCGGCCATCAGCAGCCCCGAGGCGATCAGGAGCGCGGCCGCCCCGATCACCGAGAGCCACCGCCCCTCCGGCCCGCGCCGGAAGAGGAAGGCGAGCACCGCGGTGGCGAAGGGGATGATGATCGGGCTTGCGAGGGTCCAGCTCACGATCCGTCCTCCCCGCGCGGCTCGGCCAGCCGCATCTCGTCGGAGTTGAGCGTGCCGAGGGTCTGATAGGTCCGGTAGACGAGCGTCAGCGCGAAGGCGAAGAGGCCGAAGCCGATCACGATCGCCGTCAGCACCAGCGCCTGCGGCAGCGCGTTGGCCACCTGCGCGGCCGGCGCGTCGGCGCCCTCGGGGATCAGGGGCGGGCGCTCCGGCGTCAGGCGCCCGGCGGCGAAGATCGTCAGGTTCGCCGCGTTCGAGATCAGGATCAGCCCGAAGATGAAGCGCAGCACGTTGCGCGCCAGCATCAGATGCACCGACGCCGCGACCATGACGCCGACCATGACGGCGACCAGAAGCTCCATCAGACTTCCTCCTCGAGGGCGAGCACGAGGGTCAGGATCGACCCGAAGACCACCAGATAGACGCCGATGTCGAACACGAGGACCGAGCTCAGCGGCAGGCCCTTGTCGTCCTCCGTGGCGCCGAGAAACAGCCATTGCCCGGTGAAGAAGGCGTCGCCGAAGATCGCCGCCGAGACGCCCGCGGCCAGCGCGACGCCAAGGCCGATCATGGCGATGTTCTGCGGCTCGACGCGCAGCGCGGCGCGCGTCGCCTCGGTGCCGTGGGCGATCGCGTAGAGCACGAAGCCCGTGGCCCCGGTCAGCCCGCCGATGAAGCCGCCGCCGGGCAGATTGTGCCCGCGCAGCAGCATGTAGATGGAGAAGAGCACGAGCAGCGACACGAGGAGCCGCGTCGCGGCGTTGAGGATCACGGAGTTCATCATCTCACTCGCCCTCCTCCTGCCCGGCGCGCGGTGTGCGGGTGCCCCGCAGGAGCGCGAAGGCCGCCAGCGCCGCGATCACCACGACCGCGATCTCGCCGAAGGTGTCGAGCGCGCGGAAATCCACGAGGATCACGTTGACGATGTTGCGCCCGTAGGCCTCAGGCCAGCTCGCGGCCTCGAAGTAATCGGTCAGCCGCCGGTCGAGCCCGCCCTGGAGCACCCCGACGAGCACCAGCGTCACCAGCCCGCCCACGGCGACCGACAGCGCGGCGTGCCACGGCCGCCGCGCCTCGGTGCGCAGGCTGAGCGTGGGCAGCTTCAGCATGGCGACGGCCACGAGGACGATCGTCAGCGTCTCGACGAGGAGCTGCGTGATCGCCACGTCCGGCGCCGAGAACATGATGAAGATCAGCGCGACGCCCACGCCGACGACGCCCAGCGCCGCGACCGCCGTCATCCGGCTGGAGGTGTAGGCGGCGAGCAGCGCGCCGGCGCAGATGAAGCCGAGGATCGCGTAATGCGTCAGCTGCAGCCCCGCGAGCTGCGCGGCGAGGCCCGGCTCGATCGGCGCGAGCGCGTCCTGCGCCCAGAGCGTGACGGCGACCGCCGCCGCGAGGGTCGCGAGGATCGTGACCATGTAGCGCTGCAGCACGCCCGACTGCAGGATCCCCGTCTGCCACGCGGCGAGCGCCTTCAGCCCGTCCAGCAGGCGATCCCACGCCGGGTCGAAGCGGATCGGGCTGATCTCGATCGCGCGGGCCATGCCGGCGCGCAGCCGCCGGTGCGCGGCGTAGAGCACGAGGCCCGCCGCGAAGGTCGCGAGCGACAAGAGGAAGGCCGCGTTCACCTCGCGGAAGAGGTAGAGGTCCACCTTGGTCTCGGCGCCGTAGACCGCCCAGGTCGCGGGCGCGACCAGCCACGTCTCGGCCAGGTCGGACGACAGCCCGAAGACGAGCCCGAGCGCGCCCAACGTCAGCGGGCCGATCCACATCGCCGCCGGCCCCTCGTGCGTCCCGGCGAGCCGGTCGGGCAGCCGCCCGAGGAAGGGCCGCGCCACCGAGATGCCGGCGGCTACGAACATCAGCACGGAGGCGGCGAAGATCGTGCCCGTCACCCAGAGCTGCGCGGTGTCGAGCGCGAGCCCCGCCTTGTAGAGGAACTCCTTCCCAATGAAGCCGATCAGCGGCGGAATGCCCGCCATCGAGATCGCCGCGAGCGCGCCCGCGACGAAGGTCACCGGCATCTTCCGGGCGAGGCCGTGCAACTCCTCGACCTCGCGCGTGCCCGTCTCGTGATCGACGAGCCCGATCATCAGGAAGAGCGCCGCCTTGTAGAGCGAATGCACGACGAGGAAGACCATCGCCGCCTTGATCGCGTCCGACGTCCCCGCCCCGATGAAGAGCGTCAGCGCGCCGAGCGCCATCAGCGTCGTGTAGGCCAGCACCTGCTTGATGTCGGTCTGGCGCACGGCGAGCAGGCTCGCGAAGACGGTGGTGAAGCCGCCCGCGATCACCAGCGCCCAGAACCACGGCTCCGTCCCGCCGAGCGCCGGGTTCATCCGGGCCAGCAGGAAGACACCCGCCTTCACCATGGTCGCCGAGTGCAGGTAGGCCGAGACCGGCGTCGGCGCGGCCATCGCGTTCGGCAGCCAGAAGTGGAAGGGAAACTGCGCCGACTTCGTGAAGGCACCCGCGAGAAAGAGGATCAGGATCGGCAGGTAGAGCGGATGCGCGCGGATCTCGTCGCCCATCCCGAGGATCACCGACAGCTCGAAGGAGCCCGCGACCGCGCCGAGCATGATCATCCCGGCCAGCAGCGCGAGACCGCCCGTCGCCGTCAGCAGAAGCGCCTGCAGCGCCGAGCGGCGCGACTTGGCGCTGTCGCTGTCGAACCCGATCAGCAGGTAGGACGAGATCGTCGTGATCTCCCAGAAGACGAAGAGCGCGATCAGGTTGTCGGCCAGCACCAGCCCGAGCATGCCCAGCATGAAGAGCATGAGAAACAGCACGAAGCGCGGATACTCGGGGTGCCGGCCGAGGTACTGCGTCGAGTAGAGCGTGACGAGCGCGCCGATCCCCGAGATCAGCAGCGCGAAGGTCAGGCTGAGCCCGTCGATCATCAGCGACAGGCGGATATCCATGCTCGGCACCCAGTCGACGCCGAGCAGCACGGTCTCTCCGGCCGCGACCGGCTCGAGGAACTGCGTCAGCCACGCGAAGATCGCGACCGGTATCAGGATCGAGATCCAGCCCGCCGCGCCGCCGTAGACGCGCGGTACCTCCGCTCCGGTTGTCGCCACCAGCCTGTCCCTGTCCCTGCGTCGTTCGGCGCCATATGACGCGCCGGGCGCCCGCATTCAAGAGTTGCGCACCGCCCGACCGCGACCGCGCCGCCGCGAGGTGCGCGTCTGCATCACGAAAGGGCACCCGCGCGCAGGCGCCGGCGCCCGCGGCCGGTGCCGGGGCGGGCCGACGCAAGACGCCGTGGTCCGGGTGGGGGGCGGTGGGCGTCAGAACGTCCTCAACACCCTCGGACCGCAGGCGCCGCGGGCCGCGCCGGCCCTGTCCGGCCCCGAGGGACCGACCGCCGCCCGCGCGCGGATCCGGCGGGCCTGCCCGACCGGACCGTGACCCGAGCGGCGTCGGCCCATCACCCACAGGCCCACCGCGGCGCCCTGCGCCCGCGGATGCGCCCTACCGCGCCCCCGCCCCGCAACTCCGGCGCACGGAGATTTCGGGCTGGAGGCTCACCTGCATCGGCGGCGCGTCGGGGTCGGCGAGGCGCGCGCGCAGGATCTCGACGGCTTGCTCGCCGATGGCGCGGGCGTTGTTGGTCACGGTGGTCAGCGGCGGGAATGAGACCTGCGCCTCGTCGGTGTCATCGATCCCGACCACGGCGACGTCGCGCCCGACCTCGAGGCCCAGGTCGGCGAGCGCGCTCATCGCGCCGAAGGCGACGAGATCGTTGAAGCAGGCGATCGCGGTCGGCGGATCGGACCGCTCCGCCCAGAGCGCCTTGACCGCCGAGTGGGCCTCGAGCCGTTTCGAGAAGCCGGCGATCCAGTCGTCCGCGCCGACCGCGCCGCCGGCCTCGCGGACGGCCTCGCAGAACCCCCGGTAGCGGCCGTCGGCGGTCGTCGTGCCGGGCTTGCCGCCGAGCATCAGGACGCGCTCGTGCCCCAGCCCCAGAAGATGCCGCGTCGCGAGCCGCATGCAGGCGGCGTCGTCGTTGACCACGTGGTCGAGCGTCGTGCCGGGGATCGAGCGCACGATCAGCACGACCGCGCCGCCCTGCGCGCGGAAGGCCTCCAGATCGGCCTCGCGCGTGCCGAGCGCGGGCGACAGTATCAGCCCGTCCGCGTCGTGCTGCAAAAGCGAGTCGATGAAGCGCGCCTGACGGGCCATGTCGTCGTCGTGGCTATTGACGAAGATCGCCTCCCCCGCCTCGGAGAGCCGCGCCTCGGTCGCCGAGAGCATCTCGGCGAGGAAGGGGTGCACGATGTCGTGGAAGGCCACGCCGATGATCCGTGTGCGCCCGGTGCGCAGCGCCGTCGCCGCGCGGTTGCGGACATAGCCCACCTCGCGGACGTGGCGCTGGACCCGCTCGCGGGTCTCGGCCCGGATCAGCGGGCTGTCGCGCAGGGCGAGCGAGACGGTCGCCACGGAGACGCCGAGCGCCTCGGCGATGGCGCGTTGCGTGACGGGAGGGGACTTGCGCTGCGTCATCCGGCTGTCGTCTTCGATCCATCGATTCCGCGAAGATGCCACGGTCGCACCGCCCGGGCCACAGCCTTGCGACGGCTGATAATAAAACGAAATAACGCATATTTAATCGTTAAAATTTTAGCTTGACCGGGGCGCGTCCGCCGCGCAGGCTTGCCCCGACGCCGGGGCGCGCCCCGTGTCGCGCTGTCGCCGACGACGGCAGCTGCAAGAATTCCGAGGGAGGAGACCAAGATGACTGCACCGTTTTCGCTGGGCGCCGCGCTGACCGCGGGCGTCGTCGCCGCCGGCCTCGCCGGCGCGGCCGCCGCGCAGACCGAGCTGCGCTGGGGCCATGTCTACGAGGCCCAGTCACCCTACCACGCCTGGGCCGAGCGCGCCGCCGAGATGCTCGAGAAGCGCACCGACGGGCGCTACACCATCGAGGTCTTCCCGGCGTCCTCGCTCGGCAAGCAGGTCGACCTCGCCGAGGGGCTGGGGCTCGGCACCGTCGACATCATCTACGACGGCCAGTTCTTCGCGGGCCGGCGCTACGGGCCGATGGCGATCGGGAGCGCGCCCTTCATGTTCCGCGACTACGCGCACTGGGAGGCCTACCGCGACTCCGAGCTCTTCGAGGATCTCGCCACGGGCTACACCGACGCCACCGGCGACGACATCGCCGGGCTCGTCTACTACGGCCAGCGCCACGTCACCTCGAACGAGGCGATCGAGACGCCGGCGGACATGGACGGCATGAAGATCCGCGTGCCGAATGCCTCGCTCTACAAGATGTTCCCCGAGTCGGTGGGCGCGAACGCGACGCCGATGGCCTTCTCGGAGGTCTACCTCGCGCTGCAGCAGGGCGTCGTCGACGCGCAGGAAAACCCGCTGCCGACGATCCAGTTCAAGAAGTTCCACGAGGTGCAGGACCACATCACGCTGACGGGCCACATCACCGACGCGCTCCTGACCATCGTGGCCGGGCGCCTCTCCGACAGCATGTCCGAGGAGGATTACGCCACGCTGATGGAGGTGCTCGGCGAGGCCGCGAACGGCGCCTCGGGCGACATCCGGCAGGCGGAGCTCGATCTTGTCGAGTGGTTCCGGGGCGAGGGCACGACCGTGACCGAGGTCGATCGCGCGCCCTTCCGCGAGGCCGTCGCCGAACAGCTGAACGGCCCCGACGCGACCTGGGACCGGGCGACCTTCGACCGGCTGCAGGCGCTGCAGTGATCCGGCCGGGCCGGCCGCCCGTCGCGGCCGGCCCGATCCCGCGCGGAGGGAAACTTCCGCGCCCGGGCCTGCGGGCCCCGCCTCGTCCAGCCGAATGGATCCCTGACATGTCCCAGACCGGTTCCGGGCCCGAGCCCGCGGCGGCGCGCCGGGGCTTTCCCGCGCTCGACGCCCTCTTCGTCGGCTTCGTCTTCTGGCTGCTCGCCCTCGTGGTCTTCGTGCAGTTCTTCACGCGCTACGTGCTGAACGACTCCATCGGCTGGACCGAGGAGATCGCCCGCTACCTGCTGGTCTGCGTCACCTTCGCGGGCGCGGCGGTGGCCGTGCGGCGCAACACGCACATCTCGGTCGAGTTCTTCTACCGCTACATGCCGCACGCCGCCGCACGGGCGCTCTCGACCCTCGTCGATCTGCTGCGCGTCGCGCTCTTCGCCGCGATGACGTGGCTCTGCGTCGCGCTCGCCGGGAACACGCGGCAGATGATGACCTCCGTCGATCTGCCGAAGGCCTATCTCTACGGCGTCGTGGCGGGGTGTTTCGCGCTGATGACGCTCTACGCGGCGCGGGTGGCCTGGCGCCACGCGCGCGATGGCAAGGTCGACGTCTCGCCCGACGTCGCCGCCGGCCTCGAGGAGTGAGGGCGCCATGCTGATCCTCTTCGGAACGCTCGCCCTCCTCCTCGTGATCGGCATGCCGGTCGCGCTGGCGCTCGCCGGGGCCTCGCTCGCCTTTCTCGTGCTGGAAAGCCCCATCCCGCCGGTCGTGCTCATGCACCGCATGATCAACGGGGTGGACAGCTTCCCGCTCCTCGCCGTGCCGTTCTTCATCCTCGCCGGCAGCCTGATGAACCACGCGGGCATCACCGACCGGATCTTCGATTTCGCCAGGGCGCTGGTGGGCTGGATGCGCGGGGGTCTGGGGCACGTGAACATCGGCGCCTCGGTGCTCTTCGCCGGCATGTCCGGCGCCGCGGTCGCCGACGCCGGGGGCCTCGGCACGATCGAGATCAAGGCGATGAAGGAAGGCGGCTACGATCCCGACTTCGCCGTGGGGGTGACCGCGGCCTCCTCCACGATCGGGCCGCTCATTCCGCCCTCGCTGCCGCTGGTGGTCTACGGCGTCGTCTCCTCGGCCTCCATCGGCCAGCTCTTCGCCGCCGGGCTCGTGCCGGGGGTCCTGATGGCCGCGGCGCTCATGGCGATGGTGGCCTGGTACGCGCGGGTGCGCGGCTACGGGCGCGACGCCGGCTTCGCCTGGGCGGTGCTCGGGCGCACCTTTCGCCGCGCGTTCCTGTCGCTCCTGACGCCGGTGATCATCGTGGGCGGCATCCTCGCCGGGCTCTTCACCCCGACCGAGGCCGCCATCGCGGCCTGCGCCTATGCGCTCGTCCTCGGCGGGCCGGTCTACCGGACGCTCACGCTGCGCAAGATCGGCGCGATCTCCCGCGACACGGTCGAGACGACGGCAATCGTCCTCCTGATCGTCGCGGCGGCGGCGATCTTCTCGTGGATACTGACCTCCAACCGCGTCACCGAGATGGTGGCCGAGGCGATCCTCTCGCAGACGCAGAACGTCGTGCTCGTGCTCCTGCTGATCAACGTCGTGCTGCTGATCGTCGGCTTCTTCATGGAGCCGGTCGCCGCGATCACCATTCTCACGCCGGTCCTGCTGCCCGTGGTGGTCGAGCTCGGCGTGGACCCGGTGCACTTCGGCATCATGATGGTGCTCAACCTGATGCTCGGGCTGCTCACGCCGCCGGTGGGGATGGTGCTCTACGTGCTCGCGCGCGTCGCCGACATCCGCTTCGAGAGCGCGGTGCGCGCCACCGCGCCGTTCCTGATCCCGCTCGGCGCCGTTCTGGCGCTCGTCACCTACGTGCCGGCGATCTCCATGTGGCTGCCCGAGCTCATCTACCGCTGAACGCGCACGAAAGGAGCCCCCATGACCGACGCGAGGACGAATTCTGAGGATTATTTGCGGATGTACCGTCAG
>NZ_QOHR01000042.1 GCF_003385555.1 Rhodosalinus sediminis
TGGCGGAGAGACAGGGATTCGAACCCTGGAGACCCTTTCGGGCCTACACGCGTTCCAGGCGTGCGCCTTCGACCGCTCGGCCACCTCTCCGCGAGGATGCGTTTTGACTCAGCTCCGCCGGTTATGCAAGGGGCGCCGTCGCGGCGGGACGTGCCGGTGCGGTGGCCTGCCCCGGTGTTCGGTCGGCGCCGCCCGCCGCCGTGCGCGGCCGCCTGCCCTTGGTTCGCCATGGCACGTCGGGCGACGGGTCGGCCAAGCGCGTCATGGCTGACGGTCGGACTGCGCCGTACAAGGTTTCCGCGGGCGGGGTCACCGACGCGCGCGGCGACGGTGGCGGGACCATCGTCCCTCGCCGGGTCGGTCGGGTGGCAGTGCGAAGGCGCCCCCGCGGATCGCAGGGCCTCCGCGACGCGCGATCCACACCCGCCTCGGCGCGCGAGCGCGCAAGAGGGCGCCGGGGATCGCGGCGCCCTGCACGGATCCAGGCGGCCCAGCCGGATACACCCGGCGCGCTCAGACGGCCGCGGCGAGCCGGGCCTCAGGGACGGCGGCGAGCGTGCGCGCGATCTCTTCGCGCGTCATCAGCACCAGCGCGGTGCTCAGCGCGTCGGCGAGCGCGGCGCGCGGCGCGGTGACGCTGACGAGGCGCCAGCGCGGCGCGGCGGGCATGCCCGCGCGCGGATCGAGGATGTGGCCGGCCACGCCCGCCGCATCGAAGACGGTGCCCTGCGGCGCGGAGCTCGCGAGCGCGCGGTCGCGGAGCGCGAGGCGCCCCTCCGTGCCCGCACCGGAGACGAGCGTCACCGGCCAGTCGCCGCCGATCGCGTGGTGCTCGCCGGTGTCCACGAGTACCTCGGAAAGCCCCTCGGCCCGGAGAAGCGCCGCCACCCTGTCGGCGATGTAACCCTGCGCCACGCCGTTGAGGGTGAGCGCCATGCCGGGCCGGAGGGTGATCGCCGCGGCGCTCACGCCGACGCCCGCCCAGCCGACGCGGTCGAGCGCCGCCGCGACCACGGCCCCCTCGGGCGCGCGCCCCGCAGCGTGGGCCTCGGCGTGGAGCGTCCAGAGCGGCTGCACGGTCGGATCGAACCGCCCCTCCGTCGCGCGATGCACCGCGCCGCAGAGCCCGAGGCACTCGACGAGCTCGACGGGCGGCGCGTCCAGCCGGCCGTCGCGGTTGAGGCGCGCGAGCGCGGAGCCCGCGCGGTAGAGGCTGAAGACGCTCTCCAGCCGTTCTATCTCGGCGAAGGCGCGCGCGGCGATGCGGGCGCCGTCCGGGTGGGCGAGCCGGATCGCCGCGCGGGCGCCGAGCGCCCGCCCCTCCCACCGCCGCACCGGCGCCGCGGGCGCGCCGCCGGCGGCCGACACCGCCGCGCCGGCCGCGCTGATCGAGAGAAACCGCCGTCTCGTGAGAACCGCCATTTCATCCCTGCCTTTCCGTCGAGAGCCGCTCGAGCCGCTCCCTGAAATCCTGCTCGCCGTCGGCTCCGGTCTCGGTCCCGGTTTCAGCCGGGGCGAGCACCTGATCGTCGGGAATGTCGGCGAGCCGGAGGATGCGGCCGCCGTGCTCCGCCGCGAAGGCCGCGGCCGCCTCGAGATCGGAGAAGGGCACGAGCTCGGCCGCGCCCATGCCGCCGACCCGCGCGGAGCCGACGACGTAATGCGCCGCCTCCGCGGCGATCCAGTTCTCGGCGCCGGGGTCCGCCCAGCTCGGCGCGCGGCCCATGTCGTTGACGTAGATCGCCGCGATCGCGGCGGTCTGTTCCGGCATCCGCTCGTAGGAGATCGCGTCGCGCACCTGCGAGAAGAAGAGCGGCGCGGGCGCGCCCACGAGATGCACCTGCGCCTTGGGCCCGGCGTGCTCGGCGAGATGCATCTGGCAATAGTGGCCGAGCGCCTCCTCGGTCATGGCGACGGCCTCCGGCGCGGGGGTCTCCTCCTCGTCGCAGGCGGCGAGCAGGGCAAGCAGAAGGACGGAGAGCAGAAGAAGGCGTTTCATGGCGTGACCTTTCGAAAGGCCTGAAGGGCAAGTGCGAAAGCGGCGAGCGGCCAGAGCGTGATCGACAGGAGCGCCTGCCACGCGGGGATCGCGGCCGCCGCGCCGCCGACGCCCGCGGCGGCGGCCGTCGCCTCGGACGAGGCGAGGTTGAAGAGGCGGAAGGCGTCGGCCGGATTGGCCAGCAGGAGCCACGGGAAGACGTCGGTGGTGAACGCCCCGCCCCCGTCGGCGACCACCGCCGCCAGGAGGCCGAGGTCGTAGAGCACGATCGCCACCAGCCAGAGCCCGATGGCGAGCCCCGCGGCGGCACCGGGACGGCGCGCGACGGCCGCGAGCGCGTAGCCGATCCCGAGGAAGCCGGCGCCGAGGAGCAGCGAGGACCAGAAGAGCCGCCAGAGCGCGGGCAGCCCGCGCGCCGCCTCCGCGTCCACCGCGAAGGCCGCCCCGGCGGCGAGGCCGTAGCCCACGGCGAACGCGATGGCGAGCGTGGCCAGATGCGCAGCCGCCTTGCCCAGCAGGACCCGCCCGCGCGAGACCGGATAGGTCAGCAACAGAGGCAGCGTGCCCCGCTCGACCTCTCCGGCGATGGCGTCGAAGGACATCAGGAGCGCCACGAGCGGCACGAGATAGACGGCGAGGCTCGTCAGGCTCGCCACCGTGACCGACAGTCTGTCGGCGCCGAGCGCGCCGGTGGGCGCGCTGCCCGCAGCCGCGAGCACGAGCGCGAAGAGCGCCATCATGGCGATGACGATGGCGACCCAGCGGTTCCTGAGCGCGATGCGGAACTCGCAGCCCGCAAGTCCGAGTGCGGCGGTCATTTCGCCTCCCTCCGGCTGTAGTGGTCGTAGATGTCCTTGAGGCTCGGCGGGAGGATCTCCACGTCCTCGACGAGCGGGCCCAGCGCCGCGATGCGGCCCAGGCGGTCGAGCTTTTCGTCGGCCGCGCAGACGAGATCGACGGTGACGCCGTTGCGCCCCCCGGCCTGCAGCGCCTCCGCCACTTCGTCGGCGGCACCGGGGCGCGCGGCGATCTGCATCCGCGTGGGCAGCGCCGCGTTGCGGCGCAGGCCCGCCAGCGTGTCGTCCGCCACGACCACGCCGCGCGACAGGATCGCGATGCGGTCGGTCCGGGCCTCCACTTCCGTGAGCGCGTGGCTCGACAGCAGGATTGCGGCGCCGTCGGCGGCGAGATCGTCGAGGATCGCGTAGAACTCCCGCCGCGAGACCGGGTCGAGGCCGCTCGTGGGTTCGTCGAGGATCAGGAGCCGGGGCCGCCCGATCAGCGCCTGCGCGAGGCCCACGCGCTGACGCATGCCCTTGGAATAGGTGCCGATCCGCCGCGTCGCGGCAGACCCGAGGCCCACGCGGTCGAGAAGCGGGCGCGCGTCGCGCGGCGACTGCCCCCTGAGCCGCAGGTAGAGGCCCATCTGCTCCTCGCCCGTCAGCGCGGGGTGAAAGGCCGCGTTCTCGGGCAGATAGGCCACCTGCGCCCGCGCCTGCGGGCTGCCGGGCGGCGCGCCCAGCACCTCGACGCGGCCCGCGTCGGCCGGAATCAGGCCCAGCACGATCTTCATCAGCGTGGACTTGCCCGCGCCGTTGTGGCCGAGGAGCGCCACGCGCTCGCCCGGGGCGACGCTCAGGCTCACGTCGTCGAGCGCGGTCTCGCGCCCGAAGGTCTTAGTGAGCCGCGAGAGGATCAAATGCGTCATCGATCTGTCCCTTGTCGCCCCAATCGGGGCTCGAGTCCGCCTCCAGCGCCGCGATCGCCGGGGGCACCGGGATCTCGACGGGGCGGGTGAGCGGGTGGCTGTCCAGAACGCCGCCCGGCAGGGTCGCCGGGAAGCTCGCCTGGCTCCAGCGGATGAGCTGCACGGCCGGCGCGCCGGTCAGGAGCGCCGCGGCGGGCTGCGACCAGAGGATGTGGTCCATCAGGTCGTTGGGCCGGAAGTGGCTGTCGGCGATGCCGTCGCCGTCGAGGTCGAAGGCCGGGTGATCCGACCAGTAGTTGCCGCGCCCCTCGAGGCTCCATTCGACGTGGCGGGAGCCTACGTATTTCACCTGCGTGCGGTTGCCGACGAAGGCGTTGCCGGTGAGCGCGTTGCGCTCCGACCCGGCGGTGAAATGCACGCCGATGCCGCAGCCCTCGAAGCGGTTGCCGGCGATCAGGTTCTTGTGCGCGTTGTAGATGAAGGTGCACTTCTCCTGCCCGCCGCGCACGAGGTTGCCCACGACGTCGGCGCTGTTGGCGTAGTTCAGCATCACGCCGTGGTCGCGGTCATTGAGCGAGAGGTTGTCGCGCACGGTGATGTGGTGGGAGAACATCAGCGCGTAGCCGAGGTGGTTGCCGATCGAGACGTTGCCCGTCACCTCGCCGCCGTTGGTGTACATGTAATGCACCGCGAAGCGCAGATCGCGGAAGAGGTTGTCGCGAAAGACATTGTCGCGCGAGGTGTTGGTGAAGATGCCGTCGCGACCGTAGCGGATGTCGTTCCCGGCCACCTCGGCGCCGGGCGCGTTCCAGACGTAGACGCCGTTGCCCCGGTCGTTCATCCGGTGGCCGCGGCGCCCGACGATGGTGTTGCCCTGCACGAGGCTGTCCTTAGCGCCGTGGATGTCCACGCCGTAGAGATTGCCGAGGATGCGGTTGCCCAGCACGCGCGCGCCGGTGGCGCCCTGCGTGAGCTGCACGCCCGAGTCGATGCCTTCGTGCGACGAGCCGGAGCCCACAAGTTCGAGGCCGCGCACGGTCACGTCGGGCGCGGTCACGGTGATCACGCTGCCCGCGCCGCCGGCGTCGACGATCGCCTCGCCCCGCCCGTCGAGGGTCAGCGGCTTGTTCAGGGTGACCGGGCCGTCGTGACGGCCCGGCGCGAGGATCAGCACGTCGCCGGGGGCGGCCCCGGCGACGGCCTCGGCCAGCGCGCCCGCGCCCGGGGCCACGACGCGCTCCGCCGCCCCCGCCGCGCAGGCGGCGAGGACGAGGAGACCCGCGATCAGGATGCGGACGCGCGTCATGGTCAGGCACCCCGCGGCTTGACCAGCATCCGGCCGCGCATCTCCATGTGGAGCGCGTGGCAGAACCACTGGCAGTAGTACCAGTAGACGCCCGGCTTGGCGGCAGTGAAGGTCACCGAGGCGGTCTGCCGCGGCGAGACCTCCATCGCCACGCCGTGGTTGTTCAGCGTGAAGCCGTGCGTGAGATCGTCGATATCGTCGAGGTTGGTGACGATCACCGTGACCTCGTCGCCCTCGGTCACCTCGAACTTGTCGAGCGAGAACACCGGCGCCCGCGTCGTCATGTAGACCCGCACCTTGTCGCCGTCGCGGATCACGGTGTCGGCCCAGGAGTCGATGTCCACGCCGTCCGCCTCGGCCTGAGCGCGGGTCTCGGCCCACATCGGGTCGTTACGGTCCCAGACGTTGACCGGGTTGACGATGTCGCGTCGCACGAGAATGACGTCGTGCGGCTCGGCGAAGGTCGGGCCGTCGTGGACCACCTGCATCTCGTCCGACGAGATGTCGATGATCTGCTCGTTCTCGGGCTTGAGCGGACCGACGTTGAGGAAGCGGTCCTTGGAGAACTTGTTGAGCGACACCAGCCAGCGGCCGTCGGCCTCCTTCGTCTCGCCCATGGTCGAGTGGTTGTGGCCGGGCTGATAGTGCACGTCCACCTTGGACACGATCGGATCGACGCTCGCGCCCCGGTAGGCGCGGATCGCCGTCTCGATGTTCCACTTCACCATCTGGCTGTCGAGGAACAGCGTCGTGTAGGCGTTGCCCTGCCCGTCGAAGGCGGTGTGCAGCGGCCCGAGGCCCAGTTCCGGCTCCGCCACGACGATGGAGCGCGGGTCGGCGTCCTCCTCGAAGAGCGCGTCCATCTTCGTCACGTCGAGCACCGAGCAGGTCGGCGAGAGCTTGCCGTTGACGACGACGTGGCGCTGGTCCGGCGCGGTGTTGATGCCGTGCGGGCTGTTCGGGATGGGCACGTAGCGGGTGTATCTCTTGTTCTGCCCCTTGCGCCCGTCGATCACCTTGACGCCGTTGAGCTCGACGTAGTCGCCGGCGGCGATGCCCCTCTCGATCTCGGCGAGGTTGAAGATGACCACGTGGTCCATCTCGTTCGCCGTCATCTCGGCGAGGGTCATCCCCATTTCTGAGTTGTAGGAGGTCGAGAAGGCGTATTTGCCCTGATAGTCACAGTCGGTGTTGTCGAGGTTGCCCGTCACCATCACCTGCCAGGCGACCTCCATCGTGTCGCCGTCGAGGGCAGTGAAGAAGTTGACGTATTTCTCGGGCTCGTCGAGCACCGAGCCGTCGTTGACCATCGGCGTCTCGTCCTCGCCGTTGGCGAAGACGTAGCCCGTGCGCGGGAACTTCTGCGGGCGCAGGCCGTGGATCGCCTTGGCGTTCGGGATCTCGGTGATCCTGTCGCACTTCATCACGTCGGAGCGCACCCGCGCCACGCGCGTGTTCGCCTTGTCGTTCACGAAGATGTAGCGGCCGTCGTAGGTGCCGTCGGTGAAGGACATGTGCGGGTGGGCAGGTCGCCGTTGTCGTGCACCCGCTTGCCCTGCGCGGCGAGGAAGGCCCTCGTCTCGGGCAGGGTGCCCTCTTCGAGGATGCGGAGGCTCTCGTTGGTCTGGCCCCAGCCGGTCGCCGAGCAGCGGTTGAACACCGGCACGCGCATCAGCTCGCGCATGGAGGGGAAGCCGAGGATGCGCAGCTCGCCCGTCTGGCCCGAGGACCAGAAGCCGTAGTACTCGTCGAGCTCGCCGGGCGCGAGCGAGACCGCGTCGGTCGCCGCCCGGGCCGCGCCGGCGGTGGCCGCCGTGACGCCGGCGGCCGTGCCGCCCGTCATGGCCAGCCGTGCGCCGCCCGCGCCGAGGAGCGCCGCGCTCCCCGCCGTCGCGCCGAGCAGGCCGCAGCGGCTGATGCCGCGTTTTCCGTCCCGATCAGACATGGACTTTCCCTTTCTTTTGGTTGGGATGGTTCTGGATCGCGCGGTCGAGGGTCGCCGCGCCGGCCGAGGCCTTCTGCCGCCGCTTGAGCTGACGGATGACGACCGGACACTTGGTCTCCGAGTGGTAGAGCACCTGGCAGTGCATGCAGTTGACGCACTCGTTCGGGTTGATGTGCCCCTCGGGGTGGATGGCCTGCACCGGGCATTCGCGGCTGCAGGTCTGACAGGGGCTGCCGCATTCGCCGTAGCGCTTGAGCCAGTCGAACATCCGCAGCCGCGCCGGGATGGCGAGCGCCGCGCCGAGCGGGCAGAGGTAGCGGCAGTAGAAACGCTCGACGAAGAGCCCGATGCCGACGAGGATCAGCGCGTAGAGGACGAAGGGCCACGCCCGTGCGAACTTCAGCACGATCGCCGTCTTGAAGGGCTCCACCTCGGCCAGCGCCTCGGCGGTCTCGATCGAGACGAGCGTCACCGCGAAGAGGCCGAGGAAGATCGTGTACTTGAGCGGCCAGAGGCGCTCGTGCAGGCCCCAGGGCAGCGTCACCTGCGGCACCTTGAGCGCACGCGCGATCCGGTTGGTCAGCTCCTGCAGCGCGCCGAATGGGCAGAGCCAGCCGCATTAGGCCCCCCGCCCCCAGAAGATCAGCGCGGCGGCGACCGAGAACCACAGGATGAAGGTCAGCGGGTCGAGCAGGAAGGCCTGCCAGCTGAACCCCGAGGCGAGCGCGCCGGCGAGCGCCATCAGGTTGACCACCGACAGCTGCGCGTTCGCATACCAGCCGAGAAAGACGAGCGTCACGGCGAGAAAGCCGAGGCGGAACCAGTCCACGGCGCGCGCGCTGCGGGTGAGCTGGTTCTGGAAGAAGAAGGCGCCCGTGAGCACGAGGAGCATGGCGGCGAGCGCCACGATCTCGGGCGTCTTGTCGCGCCAGATGCGTTTCCAGAGCTCCGCCTGCGCCGCGCTCTCCCCGGTGTCGGCCTTGGCGAGCGCGGGCTCGGAGGGCGCGGCGATCGGCGCGAGATAGGTCTCGGGCAGCCCGTAGCCGAGATCGAAGGTCACGAAGAGCCGCTCCAGCGCCGCCACCTCCCGCTGCACCAGCAGTTGCAGCCGCCAGGGCTCGGCCGGGTCGAAGCCCGCGTCGGCCGGGATCTTGAAGATGTCGAGCTCCTCGAAGGCGGGCGCGCCGGGCAGCGCGATCTCGCCCAGCCGCCGGTGCCCGCGGTCGCGGAAGCGCACCGAGAGCTCGTCCTGCACGAGCACGATCCGGTCGAAGATGCCGCCGCGCACGTAGCCCGAGCCCTTGAAGGAATAGAGCCCGCGCCCGGCGACGAGGATCGCGTGCTCGCCCTCCGCCAGCCAGTCCCGCAGGTTCGCGTACTCCCGCGCGCCGAGCAGCGCCTCGCCGACGGCCGGCACGCTGACGAGCGCCGCGTGCATGTCGATGAAGGTCTCCTCGGGGCTCTCCCCCACCGGCCGCTCGGCCGCGCGCGGATCGCCGAGCGCCTCGAAGGCGGCGTTCACCTGTCCGGCGTCCAGCGTCAGCCGGCGGATGGTGCCGTCGCCCTCGGCCTGCATCCAGTCCTCGGGCGAGGGGGCGGCGGGATCGATCTCGAACTGCGGGCCGGTCTCCGTCTTCGGCCGCAGGCCGCCGAGCTCCAGCCGGCGCGCCACCTTCAGCCCGGCACGCACGAGGGAGTCGTCGATCACCATGATCGTCACCGTGGCGCCCGAGATGATCTCCAGATCATGCGCCTCGCCCCCGGTCTCGGCTTCGGCCACGAGGTCGAGGCCCGCGTAATCCGCCGTCAGCGCCGCCATCTCCACCTCGGGGATGCCGATGAGCACGATGGGCTCCGAATGCTCGACGAGCGCGACGCCGGTCACGCGCGCCGCGTCGTCCACCGCGGCCATCACGTGGATCGGCTTGCCGGAGTAGCCGGTGGTGCTCACGAAATCGGAGGTGACGAAGGCCCAGGCGATGCGCTCGCCGTCCTCGAGCACCGGCGCCACGGGCATGTCGTCGCGCAGGGCGCCGTAGGCATCCGCCCGCTCGACGAGCTCGCCGGGCGCCACCTCGTCGAGAAGCCGCGCCAGGTGCGAGGGCTGCGCGACCGCCGGAAGCGCCGGGAGGATCAGGCCGAGCGCCGCGAGGACGAGGATGCGGATGCGGATGCGGATGCGGAGGAAACACATCGCAGGGCTTGCATACAAGGTCATTTCCGATGCCCCTATTCGGTGTGCAAACGTATGCCCATGCCCGCACACCCCGACCTTGACCAAGGTCAAATGAAATGCCCCTTTTGCGGCGTAACCTAGCGGCAGCGGGACCGGCGGCCGCCGCGCCCCACGGAAAGGAGCGCAGCCATGCGCCTGACGAAGTTTTCCGATTACGCGATCCGCGTGCTGATCCTCGCGGCGAGCCGGCCGGAGCGGAACATCACGGTCGAGGAGGCCGCCGCCGTCTACGACATCTCGGCCGCCCATCTGAAGAAGGTCGTGCGCGCGCTCACGCAGGCGGGCTTCCTCGACGGGGTGCGCGGCCCCGGCGGCGGCGTCCACTTGCGCCGCCCGCCGGCGGAGATCGGGCTCGGCGACGTGGTGCGCCGCACGGAACCCGATTTCGCCCTCGTCGAATGCCAGCGCCCCGACAACGCCTGCCGGATCACCGGGCTCTGCACGCTGCCGGCGATTCTCTCCGAGGCGACGCAGGCGATGCTCGCCGTCCTCGACAGGTACACGCTCGCCGATATCGCGGTCACGCCCGAGGCCATCGACGCGCGCCTCGCCGACCCGGCCTGGCGGCCGGATGCCGAACGCTAGGCATCACCCGCCCGACCGCCGCGCGGCCCCGCCCCGCCGTCGCCCATGCGGCGCCGC
>NZ_QOHR01000043.1 GCF_003385555.1 Rhodosalinus sediminis
GACCGGCAGATCGACCGGCCGTGGCGCTTCGGCTTCGACCCAGTCGCAGAGCCCGCCCAGCGTGCGGTCGGCTGCGAGCGCCGTGCCGATGCTGACGGTCAGCGCGTCGAAGGCGGCGTCACGGTCGGCGCCCTGCACGACGGCCTCGATCTCGGCGCGGTGCTGGTAGTGGTAGCGCAGCGGCGACAGCGTCACTTCCGGCTCCCCCGGCTCGCCGTCGCGCAGGATCAGCAGGCCCTCGGCCGGCACGCGCTCGGGCAGCACCTCGCCGCGCAGTGCAGTGGCGGGCAGCGCCGAGAGCCGCGCGTGCAGCGCGGCGAGGATGGTTTCGCGGGGGGTGGGCATGTTTCCGTCTTCGTATGGAACCGACAAAATGGTCAGAGAAGGTCGCCGAAGCTCGCGATCTTCAGTCTGAACCGGTGGTTAGCTGCCCAGTCGTCCTTGATGGCGTCGGCCTCCTCGACGCTTAGAAGGCCTTCGACAACCATCTGAACTGTCAGGTCGACGGTCCCGAGAACCACGAGACCTCCATTGATGCGACGCGCTTCGTTCGCTGCGCGCCTATCGTCCAGAGCGAGACCGGCGCCGATCGAAATGGCGTGTGCGATGGTGGCGCTTTCACCGATGCCGAGGCGTTGCGTGCCAGTCAGTTGTCCGAACATCTCCAGGGCAGCGTCGTCCTCCACGCGGCAGACTTCGCAGCATCCTGCAGCAACCGCGGCTTCGAAGCGGGCCAGCTGGTCCAAATACGCATCGGTAATTTCGCCAGCGGCATGGTCTGTGACCAGGAATTGTGGAGACAAATCCCGGATGAGATCCATCCGGTCAATCCGGAGGAAGTTTACCAGCACAGAAGTATCTGTAACGAGGAGAATGGGTGGCGGCGCAGGCATCGTGGGCGTCACTCGGCTCGCGCTGCTTCCGCAAGCTCAAGCAGCTTGCGCCCGTCAACGCCGACGGTCTTGCCCACATCGAGAAGGCGCCCTCGGGAGATTTCGCCGAGCCGATACGCCTCGAGCGCCAGATGCGCCACCCGGCCCCGAAGCTCTCGGGTTCCTCTCTTGCCACTCACCGGCTCCTCGAGATCCTCGAACAGGTCCAATGCGCGCAGATAGTCCCTCCCGGCCTCCTCCTGCTCGGATGACAGAAGCAGGACGCTCTCCGGTTGATTGATGTAGCGAAGGCTCTTCAGACGATAGACCGCCGCCTGATAGCTCACTCCAAACCTATGCGCGATGAAAGCGACGTCCTGAAAGCCGATCGTCTGAGAGCGGGGCGCCGGACGCAGCTGGCCCTGAATGCTGCCGCCGGTCGCCACATCGAAGACGATCTGATCAGTGCGCGCCGGCTGGCCCTTCCCTAGCTGGCGCAGTTCCTCTTCGAGGCCCGCTTCGGGCAGCAGGAAGGCGGCGGCGAAAGCATTCGCGCGCTGTTCGATCCTTTCGCGGCTGTTGTCCGCGCTGCTGACGCCGACGACCCTGTTCCGATCCATGAGGGCGTGCGCGTACTCGTGCGCCAGCGAGAAGCGCTGGCGGGCGCGTACATGTCCCGAATTCACGAGCACTGCCATGCCGATGCTCGGATGATGCAGGAACAAGCCAGACATGGTGTGCGGGAGATCGACGACTGATGCCCAAATTCCCTGATCGCCGAGCAATTCCGTCACGTCGGCAATCGGGGCGCTTCCAAGCTCAAGTCGCCTTCGTTCCTGTTCAGCCACACGCTCGCCCTGAGCGACAGCTTCCCCGGTCGATCTCGGTACGGGCTCACGATATGCTGGTGGCCCATCCCGCTCCTCGCGCCCCAGCAAGATCTCCAGGCTGACACCTTCGCGGCAGATTTGCACGCAGCGGTCCACCTCGACCCGCACCTCCGGATCTGCGTCGAGTCCGGGGGCAATTCGATGCAGCGCAACGACGACATCTTCTTCGGCGTCCGGCACGTCCGCGAGAAACCAGCTAACAGGGCGACGATAGAGATCCGCTAGGCGCGCAAGTTCCATGGTGGATACTGCGCGGTTCCCTCCTTCGATCTGAGTGACGGCCGTGCGGGGAAGGCCAAGCGCTTCGGCAGCGTCGGCCTGACTGATTGATGCGAGTTCTCGTGCCTCCCTCAGTCGACGAGACATTTCGGTGCGGTTCATGACGGGTTCCTCGGTGTGCGTGTCGGGCTTCTCCCGGCCCCCACGTGGGGACAAGATAGGTTGATCGCACTATAACGTCAAATTCTTACTTGAACGTTCGATTGCCGTACACCAGATCATGGCCATGCCACCGAAAGGAGGTGATGGGCATGGCAGGCAAGAACCAGCACGTGGTTCGCCGCGAGGACGGCTGGGCAGTTCTCGGCGCCGGCAACAGCCGCGACACCGCGCGCTACGGCACGCAGGCTGAGGCAATCGACCGGGCCACCGAGATTGCGCGAAACCAGCAGAGCGAAGTTCTGATCCACGGGCGTGACGGTCGGATCCGCGAGCGTAACAGCTACGGAAACGACCCTTTCCCGCCCCGCGGCTAAGAACGGCGCGGAGGACCCTCGGGGCCCTCCGCGCACCCGCTTGTTTTCAAATCCGCTCCTCCACCCAATTCGCCACGATCAGCCCCGGCACACCATCCAATGCCCGGTCCGCGTCCCGCGGCAGGTCCAGCCGCTTCGGCAGCTTGACCTGCGGCACGAGCAGGAAGATCGGCGCGGTGACCTTGCCGCGCCCGGTCTTCGAGCGCGACACTACCGCCTGGCCCTTCGTATTCAGCCGGCCCTCCGCCACCAGCAGGCTCGGTCCGGTGCGGCGATAGACGAAGCGCAGGCGCAGCCCGCGGCGCTGCTCCCATTCGCCGGGCGTGATCCTGCCGCCGCGCAGGGACTTGCCCGCGGCGGGCAGCGGGATCGCCAGCCAGAACCGGTCCTTCGACCGGATCAGCGGCCCGGTGTCATGGGCGCCCACGATGACTGGGGCCTTGGACCAGACCAGTGCAGCCGCGTCCAGGCTTTCGCCCGACCTCGGGAAGTTCTGGCTCCGGATCGAGTTGGCCAGCCGTGTGCCGAGCCCCGCGCCGGTGATCTGCAACCGCCACGCGGTCTTCAGCCCGGTCCCGGCCTCGCGCATGGCGGCCGTCACGGCGCGTTCACCGGCCGCGACCTCGGCCGCCATCATCGCGACGATGTCGGGATCGATGTCGAGCTTGAGTTTCATCGCGGTCAGGCCGGACGTAGATCGACGGTCCAGACGAGCCGCTCACGGTCGCGGACCGGCTCGCCCTGGATGAGGAAGGCGTCGCCGTCGATCTCGATGCGGTCGCCGGGGCGCGGGTTCGCAACCTCCGCCACGCGTAGGTCAATCCGGGTCGTTTCCGACCAGATCCGCGCGTCGCCGAAATCGCTGATCGCGTCGGCACGCCGGGCGACGACGCGCACCAGCACGGGCGCGCCGCCGTCTGCGATGTAGACCGCGTCCCGGCCGATGTTCGGATCGGCGAAGAGCACGCCGACGACGGCGGCGAAGGCGCTCATCAGAACGTCGCGTTCAGGCGCACCCGGCCGATGGTGTCGCCCGCGCCGCTCGCCACCGCCTCGACGGCCACGCCGATCAGGGTGTTGTCGGTTGCGACCGTGGTGGTGCGCTTGTTGGTGTCGTCCCAATAGACCTTGGCGCCGACGGTCCAGGCCTGCGAGCCGACCTTGGTGATGTCGAACACGCCGACGAGCGCGGTCTCGACGGGCTCGCCGAGGGCGGCGGCCCCGGCCGCGATGCCGAAGATGGAGCTCACGAGCAGGCCATCGCCGGAGGCGACGGCATAGGGTGCGGTCAGGGTGATGGTGTTGCCGGGCTGGACGTAGGTTTTCATGATGGGGATCCTCGTGGAAAGACGAAGGGCGGCCCGTCAGGACCGCCCGCATGTCAGGGTTCAGCATTGGAAGCGGGTTACGCGCCCGGGTTCTTGTAGAGGCCGCGCCAGTCGATGGCCTTGGCGCCGAAGTCGAGGCGGCACTTGATCTCGACGCCGTCGACATCGAAGCCGTTGCGGGTCTCGATGTAGGCGCCCTGCTGGCCCTCGAGATAGGCGTACTCGATGGTGTCGATCTGGTTCGGGCTCGCCGCCAGATACCAGGCTGTCTCGCTGGCAGCATCGAGTCGGGGCTCGCTGATCGGCGCGAGGGTGCGGATCGACTGCGGCACCACGCTGGAGGTCGCGGCGGGCACCAGGTTCTGCGCGACCAGCTGCTCGGCCTTCAGTTCCAGCGAGGCGGGCACGATCAGGAAGGCCGGACGGACGTTGAGCGCCGTTTTCTTGTCGAGGCCCGTCTGCTTGGCCATTGCCGCGCGGGCCGCACCGACGCTGCCGACGTCGAGCGCCGCGCCGGTGCCCGCGAGGTTCTTGTGCGTGGTGTGGAACAGCGCGTTGCCGTCGGCCATCGCCGGGTTGGCGGTGATGATGCCCCAGACCACATCGCTTTCCAGCTGCGCGATGGAGTTGCCATACATCGCCGGGATGCGGGTGAAGGCGTCGAGATCGTCGTTGATCAGCGTCTGGCGGGTGATCGCGACCACCCGGCCATAGGTCTTGACCTTGTAGCTCTCCTTGCTCTCGCCGAGCGTCCCGCGCTTGAACTCGCCGCTCTCGCCGACCTCAAGCAGTTGCGGCGCCTCGCCGAGCTGGACCCGATGCATGGCCTTGAAGTCGGTGGCGAGCACCTGACGGCAGAACAGCATGAAGGTGCGGGGATAGGCCTCGTAGGCCTGCCGCAGGGTCTTGTTGGTGACCGCCGACAGGATCTCGGGGAAGTCCGAGGTCGAGTGCAGCGCGCGGGTCGCCACCTCGTCGCGCGACAGGCCACGGGTGTTCACCCCGGCATTGCCGAGGCTTTCGCGGGCGAGTTCCAGCAGCGTCATGCCGCGATACTGGCGCGCAGCGTCTTCCAGCTGGAACAGCGTGGGGCTGTAGCGGTGCAGCAGCGCATTCGCCACCGCGTCGCGGCGGGTGATGCGCTCGTCGCGGCCACCCAGCGGGACGGAGACATGGGAGAAGGTCCGGGTCTCGTCCGACTTCGCCGCGACCTGATCGAGGATCAGACGGCGGGACTCGTCGACGCTGACGCCGCGCTTGACCAGATCCTCGGCGAAGCCGCGCTCGAGGTTCAGGCGACCGGCCAGATCGTAGATGGTCGAGACGCGGTCGCGCTCGGCCTCGCGCGCGCGGGTGGCGACCGCTTCGGTGTCGGGCGCTGCGGGAGTGTCGGTTGTCTGAAGCTTCGGCTGCGCGCGGGTTTCGCTGGCGGCGACCTTCGGGTCGGGCGCAGCCGCTTTCGGCTCGGTCATGGGGGTGTCCTCGGTTTCGACCGGCGCGGTCGGCTGGGTGTTGGTGGGGGTTGCGGCGTCGCTCGCCGTGGTCTGGGTCTTGTCCGTCATCGGGGGTGCTCCTTGCGGTGTGGGGGCGTCCCGGCGGTGAAGGACGCAGTCGTGAAGAGGGTGCTGGGCGCGGAAGCCTGCGGCGGGATCGGCGCCGACCGCGACGGCGGAGACCTCGAAGGGGGTCCAGTCCACCGCGCGCCAGAGCTCGCGGGCGGCCTCGGGCTTCGAGACCTCGAAGCGGTGGACCTGGTAGCCGATGGAGACCGCGCGGATGTGCCCGGCCTGGATGTCGCGCCAGATCGGCTCGACATCGGTGCGTTCGCTGATCCGGACCAGCGCGATGCCGCGCCCGTTCTCGATCCGGGCCGAGCCCGGCACGACCGAGCCGATCACCGCGTCGAGCGTGTCGAGCTCGTGCACCTTCAGGAACGGCGCGCCCGCGTTCAGCCGGTCGAGCCGGACATGGGCCGGATCGAGGCTCAGCTCCTCGTCATAGGGCTCGCCGAAGAAGGTGGCGCGGCGGACGCGCGCGCCCGCCGACCAGACCACCTCGACGGTGCGGCTGTCGGCATCGGCCGTGTTCGGCGCAAGCTCCGCCGACCGGCGCATGGCCGGCAGTTCGATCATCGTGTCCATGAAGGTCAGTCCTGTTGGTCGGCCTGCGCCGGGTCATTGTCCGCGTCGGCGGCCGGGTCGTTGGTGTCCGGTGCGTCGGCGGCCGGATCGTTCACCGGATCGCCGGTCTGCGCGCTGCCGGTCTTGGTGACGCGGCGAGGGTCGCTGTCGAGGACCAGCCCCAGCGCGTCGAGCTTGGCATTGGTCGCGGCGATTTCAGCCAGCACGGCGTCGGGATTGCGGCCCTGCCGCGCGATCACCTCTGCCAGCGTCATGGTGCCGGAGCGGATCGACAGCAGGTTCGCCATCGCGTCCTTTTGCGGATCGACCGCCTCGAACTTCGGCGGCGACCATTCGACTGGCACGGTTGGCGACGGGATCTGCCCCGCCGCCCAGGCGGCTTCCGTGAACCACCGCCACACCGGCGCGCAGAACATCGGGATGAACAGCTGCCACTGCACCGCGTCGATCTGGCGGCGGAACTCGACGAGCCCCGCGCGGATCGAGGAATAGTTGACCTGGCTGAGATCGCCGGTCAGCAACTCGTAGGGCACCCGGAAGCCCGCCGAGATCGTGTGCAGGCTGGCCCGCTTGTATTCGCCATAGCCCCCGGTGGCCGAAGGCTGGTTGAACCGGATGTCCTTGCCGCCGCGGGCATAGGCGATCAGCCCCGGTTCGAACTGCTCGACGCGGTTGCCATCGGCATCGACGACGGAGGGCGCGATGCCCTGCTGGGCCTCGTCGTCGCCGAACACGATGGCGGTGACGCAGGCCTCGGTCTTCTTGCGGACCAGTTCGGCCACCTCGTAATCGTCGAGATCGCGCAAGCTGCGGATCACCGGCGCGCCCCAGGGAACGCCGCGCGCCTGCGTGCGCTGCTTCTCGTAGACATGGGCGATCTCGGTCGCGGGGACCGGGCGGCTCTGCAACCCGTTCTGCAAGGCACCATAGGCGTCGCCCGGATGCTCGGCATGGAGCCAGTACGCGCGGCGCTTGCCGACCGGGTCGAACTCGATCCCCTGCACCAGCCGCCCCGCGCCAATGGCGCCGGACTTGGTGGCGTCGAGGAAGTCGGCCTCCAGCACCTGCAACTGCAGCGGCACCGGAAGGCCGTCGCTCGCGCGCCGCAGGCGGCGGCGCACCAGCACCTCACCCGCCTCGACCATCTCGCGGCAGATCAGCGTCTGCAGGCCGTAGAAGTCGAGCTGGCCGTCGGCGTCGCACTCCGCCGTCCAGCGCTCGAAGAGCGCGTCGACCTTGCGGTCGAGCTTGTCGTCGCCGCTCGCGGCGCGGGGCATGATCCCCGCGCCGATGATGTTGTTGACCAGCACCGCCACGGCCTTGGCCGCATGCGGGTTGTTGCGCACCAGATCGCGCATCCGATCACGCAGCAGCGCCCCGGCCACGCCGATCTCGGTGTCGGCCGAGGATCCCGGCGCGCGCCAGCCTTCCGTGCGCCGCCCACGCGCCGCGCCGTCATAGCCCCGCGTCAGGGTCGCGAAGGCCTGGCGCGCCATCACGCGACGCGCGGCCATGCGCGGCGCCACCGTGGCGATGGCGTGGTCGAACCAGGTCGCCGACATCACCGATCCCCGCGCGAGAAGCCCGCAAGCCCAGCCACCGGCAGCGGACGGCTGACGCCCGCGATGGCGCGTTCGATGGTGCGGATGCGGGCGAGCAGGTCCTCGGCCGAGCCGTAATCCACCGACTTGCCGTCATAGCTGACCCGGGTCGTGCCGCTGGCATAGGCCCGGCGCAGCGCCGAGAGCTCGGTTTCCGTCCAGTCGGTCATGTTCAAAACCATCCTCCGCGCCGCCCGAGCCAGTCGGAGCGGCGCTTGCCCTGCGGGGCCTGTCCCGGCCGGTTGATCTGCCCGGCGGGATCGGTGTCGGTGGGGGCGTCTCCACCGCCAGTTGCCGCTCCAGGTCCTGCCAGCGCGCCTCCGACCATCGGTCGGCGCCCGCGATCCAGGCGGCGGCGCGGGCATAGACCCGGCAGTCCAGCGCCTCGTTGCGCTCGCGGAGCTTCTGCCATTCGAGCTTGGCGAAGCCGCGCTTGCCCTTGACCGTGACCAGCTGCTCGGCGGTCAGCTGCTTGAGCCATTCGCCGTCAGCCCATGTCGGAAGATGCACCGTTCCCGGCGGAAACGATGCACCGGCCATGACCTCTTCCGCGGTCGGCCGGTCCTGCCGCAGGAAGCGGTAGGTCTCGGCCTTGAAGGTCGCGGTGGCCACGGACCACAGCCGCGCGCCGCGACGCAGGCGCTTGCCGCCGACGGTCGCGTCGACATAGGTCGGGCCCGTCACCGGGCTCGCCCGGTTGAACCCCTCGAGCCCCTTCACCGGCACGACCTGTGCGAACCCGACCCGCCGCGCCCAGCCGTAGACGGCGCTGGTCTCGAACCCGGTGTCGATGGCGAGCCGCGCGATGGTCATGTGCTGGCCGTTCTCATGCGCCCATGTCCGGACCAGCAGGTCGGTCAGCTGCTGCCAGCACGCCGGATCGCCGGGCCCGCCCTCAAGCACAAGGTGGTCGACGAGCCAGCTTTCCAGCCCGCGGCCCCAGGCCCAGACGTCGACCTCGATCCGGTCTTTCTGCACGTCGGCCCCGGCGGTCAGGAACAGTCCGCCTGCGGGCACGGAACCCGGCGTCCACGCCTCGCGCCGATCCGCCAGCCGCTGCCAGTCCGGCGCTTCGCCGGTCTCGACCCATGTCTCGCCGAGGACAGTGTTGCGGAACGCCTTGATCGCCTCGTCGGAGCCTCGGGCCACCTCCCAGGCCCGCGCAATCCGGTCCCAGCCCAGCCAGCCCACCGGCGAATAGAGCGCCGAGAGATGATAGCCGACGGTGCCGGGATCCTCCGGCTCGGCCGTCGCGCGCCATTCGCCGGCTTCCAGCATCGCCGTCTTGTGATGCTCGGCGATGGCCGCGTCGCAGCCCTCGCAGAGATATTCCGCCGTCTCCGGCCGGCCCTTTTCCCAGCGCAGCCGTTCGAACTTCAGCCACTGCATGACGTCGCAATGCGGGCACGGCACGAAGAAACGCCGCTGGTCGCTCGTCTCGAACTCCCGCTCGATCCTGCTCAGCCCCCGGATCGTCGGCGTCGAAACCAGGAAGACCTTGCGCCGATGCGCGAAGGTCAGCGAGCGCGCCTCGGCCAGCGTGACCGGGTCGCCTTCCTCGTCGGCCGAGGCGGGATAGGCGTCGACCTCGTCGAGGAAGATGTAGCGCGCCGGGGTGGAGCGCAGCCCGACCGCGGAGTTCGCCCCCGTCATGATCAGGATGCCG
>NZ_QOHR01000044.1 GCF_003385555.1 Rhodosalinus sediminis
TACGGGGTCCTTTTTCCATGCCGGTTCGCACCGGGCCGACGCGGGCGGTGCGCGGTGTCGGAAGTCCGGTTCCCGGGCCGTCGGCGACTTCGTCGGAGGGACGTGGTCGGAGCCTCACGCCCGCGGCCGGTCGACGGCGACCGCGACCGCGGGGTCCAGATGCGCTGGTTTCCCAGGAAGCAGGTGCCGGTACTGCGCCTCTCGAAAGCGGCCGTGCCGCCCTGCGGCGAGGTCGCTTAGGCGCGGTTCAGCGCGCTCTGCGCCGCGGGAGGCCCGGGGGGATGCGTGCGCGAGAGGGCCGCGCGGCGCTGACCGCGCCGCGGGAGGGGGCGCTGCCCCCTCTTGGCCTTTCGGCCAATTCACCCCCGGAGTATTTGGACCAAGATGATGAGCGCGAGCCGACCGACTGCGGCCCTGTCCGCGGGCCTTCGCGCAGGGCCGCGGCATGGCCGACGCCGGGGGCGTGCGGGCGCGGCGCCCTGCGGCTTCAGTCCTCCGGCGCGCCGTATCCGCCGGCGGTGGGCGTCGTGACCACCACGGCGTCGCCCGGCGCGAGGCGGCTCTGATCGGCGGCGCGCAGGCGCTCGACGCCCCCCTCGGCGCGGTGGATCTCGGTCAGGCCGACGCGGCCGGCGCCGCCGCCGGCGAGGCCCTGCGGCGGGCGCTCCCGGTGGGAGGACAGGATCGCCATCTCCATCTCCTCGAGGAAGCGGATGCGCCGCGTCGTGCCGTCCCCGGCCGGGAAGCGCCCCGCGCCGCCCGAGCCCCCGTCGATGCGGAAGTCCTCCAGCACCACCGGGTAGCGCAGTTCCAGCACCTCCGGGTCGGTCAGGCGCGAGTTCGTCATGTGCACGTGCACCGCGTCCGTCCCCGCGAAGCCCGTGCCGTCGTTGCGCACGCCGGCCGGGCTGCCGGAGCAGAGCGTCTCGTAGTACTGGTGGCGGGCGTTGCCGAAGGTGAGGTTGTTCATCGTGCCCTGGCTGTTGGCCATCGCGCCGAGCGCGCCGAAGAGCGCGTTGGTGACGTGCTGGCTCGTCTCCACGTTGCCGGCGACCACCGCGGCCGGGTAGCGCGGCGCGAGCATGGAGCCCTCGGGGATCACGATCCGCACGGGGCGCAGGCAGCCCGCGTTCATCGGGATCGCCGCCTCCACCATCACGCGGAAGACGTAAAGAACGGCGGCGCGCGTCACCGGCTCGGGCGCGTTGAAGTTGTTGGCCTGCGCGTCCGACGTGCAGGAAAAATCGACCGTGGCCTCGCCTTTGTCGCGGTCGACGGTGATCTTCACGCAGATCACTTGGCCCGTGTCGGTGGGGTATTCGTACGCGCCGTCCGAGAGGCGGCCGATCACGCGGGCGACCTCGGCGGCGGCGTTGTCCTGCACGTGGGCCATGTAGGCCTGTACCACCTCAAGCCCGAACTGGTCGATCATCGCGCGCAGCTCGGCCGCGCCGCGGGCGTTGGCGGCGACCTGGGCCTTCAGGTCGGCGATGTTCTGGTCCGGGTTGCGGGCGGGATACGGGTGATCGGTCAGGAGCTGGAGCACCTCCGCCTCGCGGAAGCGCCCGCCCGCGACGAGGCGCAGATTGTCGAAGAGCACGCCCTCCTCCTCGACGCTCGTGGCGAGCGGCGTCATGGAGCCCGGCGCGACGCCACCCACGTCCGCGTGATGCCCGCGGGAGGCCACCCAGAAGAGGATCGTCTCGCCCCCCGCGTCGAAGACCGGCGTGACCACGGTGATGTCGGGCAGATGCGTGCCGCCGTTGTAGGGCGCGTTCAGCGCGAAGACGTCGCCGGGGCGCACCTCGCCCGCGTTCAGGCGGATCACGGTCTCCACGCTTCGGTCCATGGAGCCGAGGTGCACCGGCATGTGCGGCGCGTTGGCCACCAGCGCGCCGTCGGCGTCGAAGACCGCGCAGGAGAAATCCAGCCGTTCCTTGATGTTGACCGAGCGCGCGGTCTTCTGCAGCGCGACGCCCATCTGCTCGGCAATGTTCATGAAGAGGTTGTTGAACACCTCCAGCAGGACCGGGTCCGCCTCGGTGCCGACGGCGCGGGCGCGGGCGGCGGCCTTCACCCGGGTCATCAGGATGTGATCCTGCGCGGTGACCTCCGCGCGCCAGCCGGGTTCGACCACCACGGTCTGGTTCGGCTCGATGATGAGCGCCGGGCCCGTGACGTGGCGCCCGGGCGTGAGCGCGGCGCGGCGGACGACGCGGGCGACGTGGCGCGCCCCGCCGGAGTGCATGGGCACCTCGGCCTCGGCCGTGGCTTCGCCCGCGGACGTCTCGGCCGCGGGCTCCGGGTCGGCGGCGGGTTCGGCGGCCTGCCCCTCGATCTCGGCGGCCTCGATCACCAGCGCGGCCTCCGGCGCGGTGAAGCCGAACTCGGCCGCATGCGCGGCCTCGAAATCTGCGCGCGCGGCCTGCGCGTCGCCGTCCCAGGCGACGGGCAGCGCGGTGTCGGTGCCCGCGTAGCGCAGATGGAGGCGCGGCAGCGTCGTGATCTCGCCCGCCGCGACGCCCTGCCCGGCGAGGGCGGCGCGCACCTCGTCGCCGAGCTCGGCCAGCGTTTCGGCCACCTCCGGCAGCGTCTCCTCCGAAAGCGCGATCTCCATGCCGCGCTGGCGCGCCTCCGTCACGCGGGCGAGGCCGATGCCGTAGGCCGAGAGGAGCCCCGACAGCGGATGGACGAGCACCTTCGTCATGCCGAGCGCGTCGGCCACGAGGCAGGCGTGCTGCCCGCCCGCGCCACCGAAGGCGTTCAGCAGGTAGCGCGTCACGTCGTAGCCGCGCTGCACGCTGATCTTCTTGATGGCGTTCGCCATGTTCTCGACCGCGATGCGCAGGAAGCCCTCGGCGACCTCCTCGGCGGTCTTGCCCTCGGCCTCCGCGATCCCGGCGAATTTCGCCGCCACCGTCGCGCGGTCGAGCGGCTGGTCCTGGCCGGGGCCGAAGATCGCCGGGAAATAATCCGGGTTCAGCTTGCCGAGCATCACGTTGGCGTCGGTGACGGTGAGCGGCCCGCCGCGGCGGTAGCAGGCCGGGCCGGGATCGGCGCCCGCGCTGTCGGGGCCGACGCGGAAGCGCCCCGGCTCGGCGTGCAGGATCGAGCCGCCGCCGGCGGCGACGGTGTGGACCTTGAGCATCGGCGCGCGCATCCGCACGCCGGCGACCTGCGTCTCGAAGGCGCGCTCAAAGGCGCCGTCGAAATGCGCCACGTCGGTCGAGGTGCCGCCCATGTCGAAGCCGATCACCCGGTCCTCGCCGGCGATCTGGCCGGTGCGCGCCATGCCGACGACGCCGCCCGCCGGGCCCGAGAGGATCGCGTCGCGCCCCTTGAAGCGGTCCGCGGCGGTGAGCCCGCCCGAGGACATCATGAACTGAAGCGTCGGGCCTGGCCGGTCGGGCGGCGTCGCGCCCAGCGCGCCGGCCACGCGCTCCACGTAGCGCGCGAGGATCGGCGTCAGGTAGGCGTCCACCACGGTCGTGTCGCCGCGGCCCACGAGCTTGATCAGCGGCGAGACCTCGTGGCTGACGGAGACCTGCCCGAAGCCGGCCGCCCGCGCGGCCTCGGCCAGCCGCTTCTCGTGCTCCGGCGCGGTCCAGGCGTGCATGAGCACGATCGCCACCGCGTCGATGCCGTCGGCCTTCGCCGCGGCGAGCGCGTCGCGCGCGGCGTCGAGGTCGAGCGCCTGCTCCACGGTGCCGTCGGCGCGCACGCGCTCGTCCACCTCGACGACGCGCTCGTAGAGCATCTCGGGCAGGACGATCTCCTTGGCGAAGATGTCGGGGCGGTCCTGATAGCCGATGCGCAGCGCGTCGCGGAAGCCGCGCGTGATCAGGAGAAGCGTCCGGTCGCCCTTGCGCTCGAGGAGCGCGTTGGTCGCCACGGTCGTGCCCATCCGCACGGTGCCCACGCGCTCGGGCGGGATGGCGCCGGGGGCCGCGTCGAGAAAGCGCCGGATGCCCTCGATCGCGGCGTCCTCGTAGACGCCCGGGTTTTCCGACAGAAGCTTCATCGCCGAGAGCGCGCCCGAGGGCGCCCGCGCGATCACGTCGGTGAAGGTGCCGCCGCGGTCGATCCAGAAATCCCAGCGCCCTGCCTCGTCCGTCATCGCCCGCGGCCCCTCGTTCAGCATTCGACGGCAAATCGTTGACAAAATGTCGGCGTCTGGTCAAGCTGATCGCGCCGGGTCGAGGGCGGCGGACCCGGCGCCGTCGAAGCGCCGCCCGGCACAACAGGGACGACGCCCATGACCATTCGCCTTCTTCCGAGCCTTCCTGTCGCGCTCGCCTGCGCGGCGCTCGCGGGGCCCGCCGCGGCCGCGGAGTGGGACATGCCCACGCCCTACGGCGACAGCGTCTTTCACACGCAGAACATCCAGCAGTTCGCCGAGGACGTCGCCGAGGCGACCGACGGCGGGCTGGAGATCACCGTGCACTCGGCCGGCTCGCTCTTCGCGCACCCCGAGATCAAGGACTCCGTGCGCCGCGGGCTCGCGCCGATCGGCGAGGTTCTGATGTCGCGGCTCGCCAACGAGGACCCGATCTTCGCGGTGGACTCGATCCCCTTCCTCGCGTCGAGCTACGAGGAATCGCGCGCCCTCTGGGAGGCTTCGCGGCCGATGGTGGAAGAGAAGCTCGCCGCGCAGGGGCTGACGCTGCTCTACGCGGTGCCGTGGCCGGGCCAGAGCATCTACACGCAGGAACCGGTCGAGTCGACCGAGGACCTCGAGGGCGCCTCGTTCCGCGCCTACAACGCCGCGACCGAACGCCTCGCGCAGCTGATGGGCGCGGTGCCGACGCAGATCGAGACGGGCGACATCCCGACCGCCTTCGCCACCGGCCGGGTGGACGCGATGATCACCTCGCCCTCGACCGGCGTCTCGAGCCAGGCCTGGGACTTCACCTCTCATTACACCGACACGCAGGCGTGGCTGCCGAAGAACATGGTGATCGTGAACACCTCCATGCTCGAGAGCCTGCCCGAGGATCAGCGCGAGGCGATCATGGAGGCCGCCGCCGAGGCCGAGACCCGCGGCTGGGAGATGTCGCGCGCCGAGACCGAGACAAAGATGGCCACGCTCGAGGAGAACGGCATGACGATCTCCGCCCCCTCCGAGACGCTGTCCGAACAGCTCTCCGAGATCGGCGCGACCATGACCGAGGAGTGGCTCGAGGACGCCGGCGCCGAGGGCGCGGCGGTCGTCGAGGCCTACGAAGAGAACCTCTGAGACCGACGGCGGGGCCGCGCGGCCCCGCCTGCCCGTCCCCCGACATCGGAGAGCCGGAATGCGCCGGACGCTCGACCGCCTCTACGACGGCGCGCTGTGGCTCGCCGCCGTCACCTTCGCGCTGATCGCGGCTCTGGTGCTCGTGCAGATCCTCGGGCGGCTCGCCGACCGGGCCGCGCGGGCGATGGACCTGCCGCCGCCGGGGATCACGATCCCCTCGCTCGCGGAGTTCGGCGCCTTCCTCTTCGCGGGGGCGGTGTTTCTCGGCCTCGCGGGGACGCTGCAGGCGGGCGGACACGTCCGGGTCAAGCTCCTGGTGCGCGCGCTGCCCGAGGCGCCGGCGCGCTGGCTCGGCGCCGTGGTGAGCGCCGCCGCCGCGGCGCTCGCGGGCTTCGCCACCTGGTCGAGCGCGCTGCAGGCGCTCGACAGCCTTCGGTTCAACTCGGTGAGCTACGGCGTCGTGCCGATCCCGCTCGCCATTCCGCAGGGGGTGATGACGCTCGGCCTCGCGCTTCTGGCGGTGGCGCTCGTCGATTCCGCGGTGACGCTGGCGCGCGGCGGCACGCCGGCCTATCGCGCGTCCGAGGCCCGAACGGAGGCTGATACCGAAGCCAGCACCGGGGAGAGCGCCTGATGGAAATCGCCACCCTCGCGCCGATCCTCGTCGCGGTGCTCTTCGGGGCGCTCGCGCTGGGGCTCTGGGTCGGCTTCGCGCTGATCGCGGTCGGGCTCGTCGCCATGGTGCTCGCCGCGCCCGCGCCGCCGGAGCTCGTCTTCGCCACCAAGGTCTGGGGCGGGCTCTCCGTCTGGGACCTGACGGCGCTGCCGATGTTCATCTGGATGGGCGAGATCCTCGTGCGCTCGCGCCTCTCGTCGGACATGTTCGCCGGCCTCGCGCCCTTCACCGCGCGGCTGCCCGGCCGGCTCCTGCACGTCAACGTGCTCGGATGCGCGCTCTTCGCCGCGGTCTCGGGCTCCTCGGCGGCGACCACGGCCACCATCGGGCGCATGTCGCTGCCCGAGCTCAAGGCGCGCGGCTACGACGACCGCCTCGCCATCGGCACGCTCGCCGGCGCGGGCACCTTCGGCTTTCTCATTCCGCCGTCGATCATCCTGATCGTCTACGGCGCGGCCACCGAGCAGTCGATCGCGCGGCTCTTCCTCGCCGGCGTGCTGCCGGGCGCGATGCTCGCCGGACTCTTCGGCGGCTACGTCATGCTCTGGTCGTGGCTCAACCGCGACCGGATGCCCCCGCCCGAGCCGCCCGTCGACCGGCGGACGGCGCTCGCCGCCGCGGCGCGCCTCCTGCCGGTGATCGGGCTGATCGTGGCGGTGATCGGCTCCATCTACCTCGGCATCGCGAGCCCGACCGAGGCTGCTGTGATCGGCGTGACCGGCGCGCTGATCCTCGCCGCGGCGACCGGCGCCCTCTCGGTCGCGGGCTTCTTCGACGCGCTGCGGGCGGCGACGGTGACCACCTGCATGATCGCCTTCATCCTCGCCGGCGCGGCCTTCCTGACGGTGGCGATGGGCTACACCGGCATCCCGCGCGAACTCGCCCGCGAGATCGGGGAGCTCGGGCTCTCGCCCTATGCGCTGCTGGCGATGCTGACCGTCTTCTTCATCGTGATGGGCATGTTCCTCGACGGCATCTCCATCGTTGTGCTGACCGTCTCGATCATCCTGCCGATGGTGACGGCGGCGGGGATCGACCCGATCTGGTTCGGCATCTTCCTCGTGCTCGTGGTCGAGATGAGCCAGATCACGCCGCCCGTGGGCTTCAACCTCTTCGTGATCCAGACGATCACCGGGCGCGACATCTTCGCCGTCGCGCGCTACGCGCTGCCGTTCTTCCTGATCCTCGTGCTGGCCACCGCGATCCTCGCGCTCTTCCCGCAGATCGCGCTCTGGCTGCCGGGCACGATGCTCTCGCGATGAGCGATCCCGCGCGCAAACCCCGCGTCGGGCCGGTGGTGAGCTCGGCGCATCTCGCCGCCTCGGGGCTGCCGGAGCTCTCCGAGGTGGAATACGCGCTGACCATGGCGAACCACGCCTTCCACCGCTGGATCACGCGCTGCATGGACGCCGCCGGCGCGCCCGGCATGGCGCCGCTCGAGGTGCTGATCCTGCACCTCGTCAACCACCGCGACCGGCCCAAGACGCTCGCCGACATCCGGCTCGTGCTGCACATCGAGGACGCGCACCTCGTGAGCTACGCGGTGCGCAAGCTCGCCGAGCGCGCCCTCGTGACGACCGCGCGCAAGGGCAAGGAAAAGACCGTCGCGATCACGCCCGAGGGCACGGCGCTCTGCGCCCGCTACGCCGAGGTCCGCGAAGCGCTGCTCGTGGAACTCGCGCAGGAGACCGGCTTCGCGCCCGAGGAGATGTCGCGCCTCGCCGCCCTCCTGCGCGCGATCTCGGGGAGTTACGACCACGCCGCGCGGGCGGCGACCACGCTTTGAGCCTGCTGGGCCGCGCGGCCCGGCACGGCCGCTGGCTGCTGATCGCGGGGCTCGCCGCCGGCATCCTCTTCCCCGCCCTCGCCGAGCGCATGGCGGCGGCGATCGTGCCCTTCCTCTTCGTGATGCTCTGCGTCGCGGCGCTGCGCGAGGGGCCGCGCGCGGCGCTTCCGGGGCCGTCGCAGCTCCCCCGCGCGCTCGCGGCGACGGTGACGCTTCAGGCGGTGCTTCCGCTCTCCGCCGGGGCGGCGCTCTGGGCCGTGGGGGCGCTCGAGGCGCCGCTCGCCACGGCCGCCGTGCTCGCGCTCGCGGCGGCGCCGATCACCGGAACGCCGGGCCTCGCCGTGATGTCGGGGGCGGACGCGGGGGCGGCGCTGCGCCAGCTCGCGCTCGGCACGGCGCTCCTGCCGCTGACGGCGGCGCCCGTCTTCGCGCTGCTGCCCGCGTTCCCCGACCCGCTCGCGGTCGCGGGGGGCGCGGCGCGGCTCCTGGCGCTGGTGGCGCTCGCCGGGCTCGCGGCCGCCCTCCTGCGCCGGGCGGCGCCGGGGCTGACCGCCCCGGCCGCGCGGCCCGCGCTCGACGGGGTGATGGCGCTCGCCATGAGCCTCGTGGTGATCGGGCTGATGTCGGCGGTGGGGCCCGCCGCGCTGACCGCGCCGGGGGCGGCGCTCGGC
>NZ_QOHR01000045.1 GCF_003385555.1 Rhodosalinus sediminis
CGCGATCCCCTTCGCGGTGGCGCTGGCCCGGCTGGCGATCGTCGACTGGGAGGGCGTGGGCGACGCGAAGGGCGCCCACGTGGAGCCCGGTCCCGAGACGATCCCGGCGCTGATGGACATCTGGCCGATCTTCGAGGCGTTCCAGACCCGCTACGTCCAGAAGGGGCTGCTGCTGGAGCAGGAAAAAAACGCCTCTGCGCCCTCGCAGCCTGGGTCTGGGGCGGGGGCGCGGACTACTGCCGGGCGTGCGACGGGCCGTGCCCGGACTGCCCGCAAACGCAAGAGCGGCCGCTGACATCCGAGGGCCGGCAGGTGCGGGATCTGGTGCAGGCGGCGGGCGGCCAGCTGCGGCTGGCACCGATGGGCGGCGTCATCGGCTTCGACATGACCGCGCTGCTCGCCATGGCCGGCACCCGCGGCGTTCCGCTTGCCGCCGCCGCCGAGCTTCTCCCGCACATCGAGGCGGTGGTGGTCCGGAAGCTGAACGAGCAGGCCGCGTCAGGCGGCGGCGACGGGGGCGATGTCTGAGACGTCCACCGTATCGCGCGCGCGGGCGAGGTCCCACGCGCGCTGCAGGTTCATCCAGTATTCGGGCGTCGTGCCGAAGGCCCTTGCGAGCCGCATGGCGGTGTCGGCGGTCACGGCCGTTTCCTCCCGCACCAGCCGCTCGATCCGGGTGCGCGGCACGTGCAGGCGCCTGGCCAGCGCGATCGGGCTCAGCCCGAGCGGGTCGAGGTAGAGCTCCTTGAGAACCTCGCCGGGGTGCGAGGGGGTCTTCATCAGTGTCATGGCGCGCCCTTTCGATGCCCGTTCAATGGTAGTCGACGATCTCGACGTCGGCCGGTCCCTGATCGGTCCACACGAAGCAGATGCGCCACTGGTCGTTGATGCGCACCGAATGCTGCCCGGCCCGGTCGCCCTTGAGCTCCTCGAGATGGTTGCCCGGCGGAAACCGGAGATCCTCGAGGACCACGGCGGCATCGAGCGCCGAGAGCATCGCCCGCGTCCGCTTGACCAGATCGGCCGGGAAGCCCTTGCCGAACCGGCCTTCCACCGCGTTCGCCGCGCGCTTGCCCTTCGTGCTGACGATCATGAGCGCATGTATCACGACATGATACATATTTCAAGGGGCGCGCGGCGGCGCGCTTTACCGTTCCTGCTGATACCGGAGGCAGTCACATGGCCGAGAAACGCGTGAGCGTCCGCCTGTCGGCGACGGGCGGGCGGCAGGTCAAGGATGCGCTGCGCGGTGTCGGCGAGGCCGGGCAGAAGGGCTTCCGGCGCCTCTCGCGCGAGATGGAGGCGGCGAACCGCAGGCTTGCCCGTTTCGCGCGGCAGGCGACGCGGATCGCCCGGGTCGTCGGCGCCGCGGCTGCGGCGGCCGGCGCGGCGCTGATCCGCTCGGGGCTCCAGACGATCGACGCGCAGGCCAAGCTCGCGCAGTCGCTCGCCACCACCACCGCGAGCGTGCAGGTGCTCGCCCGGGCGGCGGACCTGTCGGGCAATTCCTTCCGCGAGCTCGAGGCCGGCTCCGCGCGCCTGACCCGGCGCCTGTCGCTCTTCGCCGCCGACGGGAGCGGGCCGGCGGCCGACGCGATCCAGCGGCTGGGGCTGAACGCGGCGGAGCTGCTCCGGCTGCCGCTCGACGAGCGCATTGCCCGGGTGACCGAGGCGATCCGGAGCAATGCCGCGGCCTCCGAGCAGGCGGCGCTCTTCTCGCAGCTCTTCGGCGATCGGGCCTTCGTGGCCTTCCAGCGGCTCGACCCGGCGCAGCTGCGCCAAGCGAATGACGAGCTCCGCCGCTTCGGCGTGCTGGTCAGCGACGCGGACGCCGACCGGATCGAGGAGACGAACGACGCGATCTCGCGGCTGGGGCTCATTTGGCGCGGGCTGTCGAACCAGCTGGCCGTCGCCGCCGCGCCGGCCCTGCAGAGCGCGGCCGAAGGGCTGGCCCGGCTCGGCGAAGTGGGCGGGCCGATCCAGCGGGTCTTCACCGGCATCTCCGACGCGCTCGTCCTGCTGATCGACAATCTCGGGCGGGTGGCGAGCACCGCGGCCGCCTTTGCCGGGTTTCTCGCCGGGCGCTGGGTGGCGGGGCTCGCCGCGGCGGCGCTTTCGGTGCGCGGCCTCGCCACGGCGCTGGTGGTCCTGCGCGGGGCGCTGATCCGCACCGGCATCGGCGCGCTGATCGTGGGCGCGGGCGAGCTGATCTACCAGTTTACGCGACTGGTGGCGGCGACCGGCGGCATCGGCGACGCGCTCGGTCTGCTTCGGGACGTGGCGGCGGAAGCCTGGGACCGGATCGCGCTCAGCGCAGGCGCCGCGTGGGCGCGGGTGGAGGCCGGTTGGGCCGCCGCGCAGGCCGGCATCTACGAGGGTCTGCAGGGCGCGACGGAGGCCGTGGTCGGCTGGGGCAACAGCACCGTCGCGACCTTCTCCGGTGCCTTCGATGCGGTGAAGGCAACCTGGGGCGCGCTGCCGGAGGCCATCGGAGACTTCGCCTTCCAGGCCGCGAATGCGCTGATCGACGGCGTCGAGTCGATGATCAACGGCGTGGTGGCGCGGATCAACCGCTTCATCTCCCGGCTGAACGCGGCGCTCGCCAATCTGCCCGACTGGGCGACCGGCGAGGGCGGCCTCTCTATCGGCACGCTGGATCCGGTCGAGCTGGGCGGGGTCGAGAACCCCTTCGCGGGCGCGGCGTCGGCGGTCGGCGATGCCGCGGGCGACGCCTTCCACGCCGCCATGGGCCGCACCTATGTCGAGGCGCCGGACCTCTTCGGGGGCATGGCTGCGGATGCGCGCGGCCGTGCCGCCGGCTATGCCGAGGCGGCCGGGATGCTGTCGGAGGCCGCCGCCCGCCCGATGACCGCCTGGCAGGCGCTGAAGGACGCCGTGGCGGGCGCGGGCTCGGACGGCGCGGCGGCGCTCGAGACGGCCGCGGACTCGGCCGACCGCTTCGAGGCGGCACTCGGCGCGGCGGGACAGGCGGCCAGCGAGGCCGGTGCCGCGGCCGGGGCGGCCGCTTCCGCCGCCGCGCCAAGCACCGAGCGGGCCGTCACCGGCTGGCAGGCGGTCACGGCGGCGCTGTCGGACTACGCCACCAGGGCCCGCGAGATCGGCGGCGATATCGGCCAGAGCCTCGTCGGCGCCTTCCGGTCGGCCGAGAACGCGGTGGGCGAGTTCGTGAAGACCGGCAAGCTGAAGGTCCGCGATCTTGTCACCTCCCTCATCGCCGATCTCGCGCAGCTCGCCGCCCGGCGCTTCATCCTGGGGCCGATCGCGGGTGCGCTCGGCGGTGCGCTCGGGGGTGCCGGCGGGCTCTTCGCCAGCGTCCTCCATGCCGGCGGTGTCGTCGGCGCACCGGCGCCCGGGCGCATGGTCCCGGCCGCGGCCTTCGCGGCGGCCCCGCGGATGCATTCCGGCGGCACGCTGGGGCTTCGCCCTGACGAGGTGCCGGCGATCCTGCAGCGCGGCGAGCGGGTGCTGTCGCGTCGGGAGGTGCGCGACCACGACGGCCCCCGCCGTGACCGAGAGGCCGCCCCGGTCGTCAACATCTCGATCCAGACCCGCGATGCCGAGAGCTTCCGCCAGTCGCGGACGCAAGTCGCGGCCGACATCTCGCGCGCCGTGGCCATGGGCCGGAGAGGCATGTGATGGCGTTCCACGAGGTCCGGTTTCCCGACAACATCAGCCGCGGCGCGCGCGGCGGGCCGGAGCGGCGCACCCAGATCGTCGAGCTCGCCTCGGGCGACGAGGAGAGGAACGCCAGTTGGGCCAACTCGCGCCGCCGCTACGATGTCGCCTACGGCATCCGCCGCGCGGACGATCTGGCGGCGGTCGTCGCCTTCTTCGAGGCGCGCAACGGCAGGCTCTACGGCTTCCGTTTCAAGGACTGGGGCGACCACAAGTCCTGCCTTCCATCTGGCACACCTTCGCCGACCGACCAGACGATCGGCACCGGCGACGGCACGACGACCGCCTTCCAGCTGGTGAAGCGCTACGCCTCCGGCGCGCAATCCTGGACGCGCGCCGTCGCGAAGCCGGTGATCGGAACCGTGCGCATCGCGCTGTCTGCCGTCGAGCAGCCCTCCGGCTGGTCGGTCGACACCGCCACCGGCGTCGTCACCTTCAGCGCTGCGCCGGGTGCTGGCGTCGGGATCACCGCGGGCTTCGAGTTCGACGTGCCGGTCCGCTTCGACACCGATGTGCTCGACGTGACGCTCGACGTGGAGCGGCTCGGATCCATTACCTCCATTCCGCTCGTGGAGATCCGGAGATGAACGATTCCGGCAGCTTCATTGCGGCCGTGCTGCGCGAACTCGCGGCCTCGACGGCCGTGATCCTCGCCGCCTGGGGCGCGCTCGGCGGCGCGACCAACGCGCTGACCACGAAGATGCACCTGCGCGACGCGCTGCGGCACATCCTGCTCGGCGGCCTGATCGCCGCGGGCATGGGCAGCCTGTCGATGGCAGTCATCACGAGTTGGATGGGCCTGCCGATGGAGGCGATCCCGGCGGGCGGTGCTGCCGGGTCGGCCGCCTATCTCGTGGGCGTCTTCGGCCCGGCCTTCATAGAGATGCTGCTCGCCCGCCTGCGCCGCGCCAAGCAGGGCGACGGCGATGAATGAGCTCGTTCGCCTCGCGCGCGCCCTCCGCTGCGACCCGGCAGACCCTCGAGCGGCCTTTACCCACCGTCTGCGCATCGGCCTCGCCGTCGCGGCGCTGATCCTGATCCTCTCGCTTCTCCGGTAATCCCATGCACATGACCGACCGGGGCCTGCTGGCCCTCGTCCGGCACGAAGGACTCGTGCCCGGGCCCTATCTCGATGTGAAACAGGTCTGGACCTTCGGCATCGGCCACACGGCCGCGGCCGGCTCGCCCGATCCCGCCACCATGCCACGCGGCATGCCCGCCGATCTGGACGCCGGGATCCGCGAGGCGTTCCGGGTCTTCCGGGCCGACCTCGCGCGCTACGAGGCCGCCGTTCAGCGGGCCGTGAAGGTGCCGCTGTCGCCGCACGAACTCGATGCGCTGGTCTCGTTCCACTACAACACCGGCGGCATCGCCAAGGCTGCGCTGACCCGGCACCTCAATGCCGGAAATCGCGTTGCGGCCACCGACGCGTTTCTGAACTGGCGCCGCCCGGCCGCGATCATCCCGCGCCGGGAGGCTGAGCGCGACCTGTTCCGGCACGGCCGCTATCCTGGCGGCACGATCCCGGTCTGGTCCGTGGATCGCACGGGCCGCGTCGACTTCTCCCGGCCGATCCGTCGCCTGACCGAGGATGAGGCGCTGGCCCTGCTACGCCGACCGCCGACGCCGCGGCCGCCCGTCCGCGACGCTGAATCCGACACGCCGACCGGCTGGTTCGCCCGGCTGGCCGCTTTCGTCTCCACCCTGATCCGGAGGGCCTGATCCCCATGCGCTACGTCCGACCCAACTCCATGACCTGGTGGGCGGGTCTGCTCGCCATGCTCACCGGCATCGCGTCTCTCGCGCTGCCTGCCACAGGTTCGCTCGGCGAGCTGTCCCGTCTCGTCGCGCTGCTGGCCGGCTCAGGCGATGCCTCGCCCGCAGGGCTGATGTTCCTCGGGCTCGGCCTGATCGGCCTGCGCGACCGGATCGAGCGCGGGTTCCGCGGCGATGGCTGATCTTCTGATCTGGCTGGTGGCGGCGATCGGCGCGGTCGGGGGCTTGGTCCTCGGCCGGCTCTGGGGCCGCGTCGAAGGGAAGCGCGCGGGCAAACTGGAGGCCGAACGCGATGCGATGGAAGACAAGAGCAAGCGCGTCGAGCGGGGTCGCGACGCGGTCCGCGATGGCCGCGGCGCTGGCGATCCCGCTGACCGGCTGCGCCGCAACGATGGGAACTGGTGATGAGCGATCTCAGCAAAAAGGCGCCACGAATTGAGCCGGCTCTTCTTCGTGACCTCATTCACTACGATCCTGATACCGGCCAGCTGACATGGAAGGCGCGGCGGCCAGTGAATTTCACACATTGCAAACGCGACCCGGCGTGGGTCTGCAGGATCTGGAACGCCAAGTACGAAGGTCGGCCGGCATTCGGTCGTCGCGAACACGGATACATCGCTGGCCGTGTTTTCGGTGCTCATGTGTACGCCCATCAAGTGGCGTTCGCGATCATGACCGGGCAATGGCCAGAGGCGCAGATCGACCACGTCAACGGCCGGCGCAGTGACAATCGATGGCGGAACCTGCGCCCTACCGATTCAGCGCAGAATGCGCGAAACACTGCGATATCGCGCAGCAACAGCTCGGGCGTCGTTGGCGTGAGCTGGAACAGGGAGAAGCGCCGCTGGTGGGCGTATATCCACCCTGCGAAAGGGCGCCGCCACTTGCTGGGGAGCTTTCGATCAAAAGCCGACGCGGTGGCCGTGCGCAAAGCTGCGGAGAGGCACTATGGATATCATCAAAATCATGGCCGCAAGCCTGCTTCTTAGCGGTTGCGCGACCCGTCCCCCGTTTTCCGATGCCGGCTGCACTTCCTATGCCGAGGCGCGGCTCGTCCGGCCGCCTGCCGACACAGTTGCCGCTTTGCCGCCGGATTGGGCGATTTGGATCGCCGATCTCGACGACCGCATGACGGGAACCTGCCGATGAAATCCGTCTCGGCCGCGCTGCAGGCCCATCTCGACGAGGGCACGACCACGCTCGCGTGGTGCTGGCGGATTACGCGGGCCGACGGCGTCACCTTCGGCTTCACCGATCACGACCGGACGCTCAGCTTCGACGGCACGGAGTTCGAGCCCGAGAGCGGTCTGACCGCGTCCGAGGTTCGCTCGGGCTCGGACCTGTCGGTCGATGCGCAGGACGCCGAGGGCGTGCTGACCTCGGACCGGATCACCGAGACCGACATCCTCGATGGGCGCTGGGACAACGCGGAGGTCGAGGTCTGGCGCGTGAACTGGGCTGACGCCGGCCAGCGCGTGCTGATGCGCCGGGGCGCCATCGGCCAGATCCGGCGCGGGCGGCTGGCCTTCGTCGCCGAGGTGCGCTCGTTGGCGCATGTGCTGGGCCAGACGGTGGGGCGGACGTTCCAGGCGACCTGCGACGCAGCTCTCGGCGATGGGCGCTGCGGGGTAGATCTGGAGGACCCGACCTACAAGGGCACCGGCGCGGTGATCGACATGCTGCGCGACCGGGCCTTCACCGCCTCTGGCCTTGGCGACTTTGAGGCCGGTTGGTTCACCTTCGGCACGATCGAATGGACCAGCGGCTCCAACGCGGGGCGTCGCGCGGAAGTGCTGGGCCACGACGTGACCGACGGCATCGCGATCCTGAACCTGCTCGAGGCGCCGGTACGCCCCATCGCCGAGGGTGACGGCTTCACCATCCGTGCGGGCTGCGACAAGCGGATCGAGACCTGCGGCGCCAAGTTCGCCAACACCGCCAATTTCCGCGGCTTCCCGCACATCCCCGGCCAGGACACCATCTTGCGCTACGCGACCAAGGACGGTGGCCACGACGGAGGCGTGTTGTGACGCCGGCCGACCCAGATAGGGTCATCGCCGCGGCGCACGCGTGGCTCGGCACGCCCTACCACGACCAGGCCAGCCTAAAGGGCGTGGGCTGCGACTGCCTCGGGCTCGCGCGG
>NZ_QOHR01000046.1 GCF_003385555.1 Rhodosalinus sediminis
GCGCTCGGCGCGCTCGCGCTGGCGCTCGCGCTCTACGCCGCGCAGACCGCGGGGGCGTGGCGGGCGGCGCGCGCGGCGCTGCCGCCGGGCGCGGCGCGGGCGCTCGCCATCGCGGCGGGCAACCGCAACCTCGCGCTCTTCCTCGCCGCCGTACCGCCCGAGACCGCGGCGCCCCTGATGCTCTTCGTCGGCTGCTACCAGATCCCGATGTACCTGACGCCGCTCCTCCTGCCGCGATTGACCGGAGCAGACGCGACCCCGCGGTGAGACCCACGCGCCACCCCGGCGCAGGCCGCCCCCGCGTCACGCCACGCCCCGCCCGTCGCCGCCGTCCGCCCCGCGGCGCCCGGCGCACCGTCTCGCCCGAGCGGGCGGACCGGAGCGCGCGACGCGAAGCCGCTCGTGCCGACCCGCACCCGACGCCGCCCGGGCTCTGCCCCGCCCCGCCCGAGCACAGCCAACCGCACGCTGGCGACGCTCCGGGGCCGCTTCGCCGGATACGCCCTTCTCCGGCGCTGCCCCCCGCGCCCAAGCCACCGCCCGCAGCGGAGCGCCCGACGCCGCCCTGGCCCTGCCCTGCCGAGCACCAGGCGCCCTTTCGACCGGCCGCGGCCAAGCGGCCAGGACAGCCCGCGCCCATCATCTTGGCCCAAATACTCCGGGGGTGAATTGGCCGAAGGCCAAGAGGGGGCAGCGCCCCCTCCGCCGGCGCCGCGTTTGAAGCGCGGCCNGCGCCGCGTTTGAAGCGCGGCCACGGCGGGTTACGTCCCCCGTGCACCACGAGAGGAGACGCAGGATGCCCCACCAGCCGCCCCGCCCCGCGCGCCCGCGCGCGAGGTCACGCGCATGACCACGGATGTCCTCGTCGTCGGCGCCGGCATGGCCGGGCTCGCCTGCGCGCGCGCGCTGGACCGCGCCGGGCGCGGCTGCCTCGTGATCGACAAGGGGCGCGGCGCAGGCGGGCGCATGGCCACGCGCCGGGTCGCGCTCGGGGACGACGAGGTCCGCTTCGACCACGGCGCGCAGTATTTCACCGTCCGCGACCCCGGCTTCGCCGCGCTGATCGACGCCCTGCCCGGCGCCACCGCGATCTGGGAGGACGGCGGCGCGGAGCCGCACCGCGTCGGGCGGCCGGGGATGTCCGCCCTGCCCCGCGCGATGGCCGAGGGGCTCGAGCTGCGCACCGGCGTCGAGGTGACGGGCCTCGCCCGCGCGGGCGCGGGCTGGCGCGTGGCGACGACGGCGGGGCCGATCGAGGCGGCGCATGTGGTGCTGACGATCCCGGCGCCGCAGGCGGCGCGGCTGCCCGGCCTGCCCGCCGCGCTCGCCGACCGCCTGCGCGGGGTCGAGATGGCGCCCTGCCTCACGCTGATGGCCGCCTTTCCCGACGACCTCCCGCGGCCGGCGGTGCAGCTCCGCCCGGATACCGGCCCCCTCGGCTGGATCGCCCGGGACAGCGCGAAGCCGGGACGCGCGGAGCGCGTCACGACCTGGGTCGCGCAGGCGACGCCGGAGTGGAGCCGCGCGCATCTCGAGGAGGACCGCGCGACCATCGCCCGCCGGCTCCTGCCGGCCCTCGCCGCGGCGATCGGCGCGGACCCCGACGCCGCGCTCCATGTCGCCGGGCACCGCTGGCGCTACGCCCGGGTGACGACGCCGCTCGGCGCGCCCGTCCTGAGCGGGGCGGAGGGGACGCTGCACCTCGGCGGCGACTGGGCGCTCGGCGCGCGGGTGGAGGCGGCATGGCAGAGCGGCGCGGCGATCGCGGCCGACCTGCTGACGACGAACGAACGGACGGAGGCCCCGACGTGACCACGCTGGCATTGCTGACCACGGCGCTCCTCTTCGGCGGGATGGTGCTCTATTCCTTCGGCTTCGCGGCCTTCCTGTTCACGGCGCTGCCCGCCGAGACGGCCGGCGCCACGATCCGGCGCGCCTTTCCGCATTTCTACCTGTTCGTGATCGGGGCCGCGGCGCTCGCCGCCGCGCTGCTCTGGCCGCAGGACCGGACGGGCGCGCTCCTGCTCGCCGCCGTCGCGGCGACCACAGTGCCCACGCGCGAGGCGCTGATGCCGGCGATCAACCGGGCCACCGACACCGGCGCGCGCACGCGGTTCAAGTGGCTGCACGGGCTCTCGGTGGCGATCACGCTCGCCCACATCGGCGCGGCCGGCTACGTGCTCGCCCGGTTCCTGCCCGCGAGCGGAGCCTGACCTCAGGCGGCGGCGTCCTCGTCGCCGCCGATCCGCGCCAGCCGGGCGAGCCGCGCCGGGTTCGCCAGCCTGTAGCGGCCGCGGCCCAGCGTCTCCACCTCGCCCTGCGCCGCGAGCGACGACACCGTACGACTCACGGTCTCGACGGCCGTGTCCGTGATCCCGGCCCAGTCGCGCCGGGGCAGCGGGATGTCGACGATCACGCTGCCGTCGGGCTGGGGCCAGGCGGGCAAGTAATCCGCCGCGCGCACGAGAAAGGCGATGATCCGCTCGCGGCTCGACAAGCGACCGCGCAGCCAGATCTGCTCCTGCACCCGGGCGAGCTGTTCGCCGGTGCTGACCAGCATCTGCCGGCGCAGCGCCGGCAGCCGCGCCGTCCCGCGCTCGAGCGTCGCCGGGTCGGTCATGCAGAGCGTCACCTCCGTCGCGGCCTCGAGCTCGTGGGCGATCCGCCGCCCCGGCAGGGCGCCGATCATGTCGCCCGGCCGCGAGATGCCGAGACCGATGCGGCGGCCCTCGGCGCTGAAGCGCACCATCCGCATGTAGCCCGACCGCAGGACGCCGACGCGCTGCGTCCGGTCGCCCTGATGAAAGAGAACGGTCTCCGGGGCCAGCGTGACGCGGCGCACCCGGTCGAGGGCGCCGAGGTTGCAGATCCCCGCGAGGTGATGCGGACAGCTGCCGCAGCCGCTGAGCGGCATGAGGCGTACGCCGGTCATGGCCGCGGCTCCGTCGCGGCGATGCCTCGCCCATGAGACCCTGCGCGGCGCACCTCTGGACCGGTGACGAAACGCGCCACGGCGCGACAGTCGAGCAACATGATTGCTACCTTTCTCGCCCCCGTTCGGTGACCTTCACCACTTGCCCCTGCGTCATCTTTACCATGAAGGCCCGAGTCGCGGGTGATTCGAATTGACGGGAGACAACGAAAGTTCACCTCGCGCCCGATGCGCCATTTCTCGCCCGAAAGCGCGAAAGGGTGTGACGGCCCGTCGCAGGCTGTGGTATGGTTAACCCAAGGGTAATGTTCGTCGTCGTGGTGCGACCAAGCGACGGAGCGCATGGGATCGCCGCCGCGCGAAAGGGATTATGGCGTCAATTCATTCTCTGGCCCCTTTCGCCGGACTGGACGAGGCGGTCCGCGCCGAGGTCGCCGCGCTCGCGCGTCCGGCGCGACTGCGGCGCGACGACGTGCTGATGACGCCCGGAAATGACCCCGGAACGGTCGGCTACGTGGCCAGCGGCGTCCTGCGCATGAAAAAGGTGCTCGCGGACGGCTCCGGCCAGATCGTCGGCCTTCTCGTGGCGGGCGACATATTCGGCCGGGTCTTCGACGGCCCGGTGCCCTTCGCGATCGAGGCGGCCTCCGACTGCGAAATCTTTCTCTTCGACAAAACCGAATTTGAATCGCTCATAGGGCGCCGCCCCGAGGTCGAGCGGCTGGTGATCCTCGGGCTGATGACCGAGCTCGACAGCGCGCGCGAATGGCTGGGGCTTCTCAGCAATCACCGCACGATCGAGCGGGTGGCCGGGTTTCTGCTGTTCCTCAACCGCCGATGGAGCCGCCTGTCGCAGGAGACGGGGTGCGCCGACGGCGCGACCGTCATCGACATCCCGATCAAGCGGCAGGATCTCGCACAGGTGCTCGGCACGCGCCCCGAGGCGGTGAGCCGCGCGATCCACGCGCTCGAGGACGAGGGCGTGATCGAGATCGTCACCCCCTACCGCCTGCGCGTCCAGGACAGCGAGGCGCTCGATCATCTCTCGGGCCACGACCTGAGCGAGGACGCCGCCGCCGCGCAGCTCTACGCCGAGTAGGCCGGCGCAGCGGCGTCGCCGATCCCGCAGCCCCCGCGCGCAGCCAGACACGGCCGCTGGACGCCGGCATCGCGGCGCCATCCCGCAGCCTGCGCTTGGGTGGCGGGGACCGGCCCGCGCCGCGACCGCATCCCGCCGATTGCGCCCGGCGGGTGGAGACCGGCCCGAGGCGCGGGCTGCGCCCCTGCCACCACCTTGACCCGGTCGCGCGGGCCGGCCGGCGCGTTGCGCCCCGTCAATGCCCGCGACGCGCCAATCTGCGAGACATGGAACCCCGGGCACGGCGCCGCGCTGCCGCCGCGCCCGGGCCCTGCGCGAGGCCGCCCCGCGATGGGCCGCGCGCAGGGACGCCGTGCCGACCCGAGGTGATCCCCAGGCCCGGGTCGGGCACGGCTGCGGCCCCGCGTAGCCGCGGCCGGGTCCAGCGGCCCGGCGCGCGGGGACCGCGCCCCGGGGGCATGGCGCCGCGCGGGGCGCGCGCTAACTCACCCCTCATGGCCGACCTTCCGATCGAGAACGTGCAGGACTATCCGCGGCCGCCGGCGCTGGAGCCGGTGGCGGAGCGCCTCGTGGTGCGCCTCGGCGGCGCAGTCGTGGCCGACACCCGGCACGGCTACCGGGTGCTCGAGACGCATCACGCGCCCACCTATTACATCCCGCGCGCGGATGTCCGCGCCGCGCTGCAGCCCGCCCACGGCCGCAGCCTTTGCGAGTGGAAGGGACAGGCGCGCTATTTCGACGTCGCCGCAGGCGGGGCGACGGCGCCGCGCGCCGCCTGGACCTACGAGCGCCCCACACCGCGCTTTCGCCCGATCGCCGGGCACCTCGCCTTCTACGCCGGCGCGATGGAGGCCTGTTTTGTGGGCGACGCGCCGGTGCGCCCGCAACCGGGCGACTTCTACGGCGGCTGGGTCACCGACAATCTGCGCGGCCGCGCCAAGGGCGCGCCCGGCACGGAAGGCTGGTAGAGCGCCCCGCGCGACCGGCCGGGGGCGCGCGGCCGGGATCGCGCGCGGCCGGGGTCGCGGCGGGCCCTTTGCCCGCTCCCGCAGACGGGACATGCGGCCCCTGCGCGCGCCGCGGTCGGCCGGGTCGCGCCGGCAGGCGGGACATGCGGCCTCCCTGCGCGCCTCCATGGGCTGGTCCGCCCGGGCGGGCAGGACATGCGCCCACCGGACCCCGCGCCCGCACACGGCTTGACGCCGCGCGCCCCGGCCCCGAAGCTTCGGGCCGAACGCCCGCGCCGCCGTTACGGTCCCGGATCATGCCACGACAGCTTCTGACGCCCCCCATCCGGCATAAGCGACGCGACCGGCCCGCGGGCCGGTGAACGACGTGGTGCACGCCCGGGGGACAGCATGACCGCATTCCGTTTCATCCACAGCTCCGACCTGCATCTCGGCCGGCGATTCCTCAGCCTCGCCGACACGCCGGACGCCAACCTGCGCGGCCGCCTGACCGAGGCGCGCCACGCCGCCCTTGGCCGCCTCGCAGAGGCGGCGCGGGCGCACGGCGCGCGCGACGTCCTGCTCGCCGGCGACACCTTCGACAGCGCGACGCCCTCCGACGCGGTGCTGCGTCAGGCGCTGGCCGCGATGCGCGATCACGACGACCTCGTGTGGTGGCTCCTGCCGGGAAATCACGACAACCTGCGCGAGGCCGAGCCGCTCTGGGACGCGATCCTGCGCGACGCGCCGGAGAACGTGCGCCCGCTGACCCATGCCGCGCCGGTGAGCCTCGGCGCCTCGGCCACGCTGCTGCCCTGCCCCGTCGCCTATCGCTCCGCCGCGCAGGACGCGACCGAGGCGCTCGTCACCATGCCGAGCGACGAGGGCACCGCGCGCATCGGCCTCGCCCACGGCGGCGTCACCGATTTCGAGGACACGGGCGCCGCCATCCCCCCCGACCGCGACCGCAGCGCGCGGCTCGATTATCTCGCGCTCGGCGACTGGCACGGCCGGCTCGAGGTGGGGGCGCGCGTGCAGTATTCCGGCAGCCCGGAACAGGACCGCTTCCGCCACGACCGGCGCGGGGTCTGCCTCGCCGTCACCGTGCCGGGCCCCGGCGCCGCGCCCGAGGTGCGCGAGATCGAGACGGGGACATTCCTCTGGACGCAGTCGCAACTGCGCCTCACCCCGGGGCAGGACGCCGCCGCCGCGCTCGCCGCGCTCCTGCCGGAGGCCGGGCGGCGCGATCTGCTGCTCTCCGTCGCGGCGAGCGGCCGCGCGAGCCTCGCGGAGCAGGCGGCGCTTCAGGACGCCGCGGCGCGCGTCGCGCCGGAGTTCGCGTATTTCCGGCTCACCGTCGAGGCGCTCGCGACGCAGCACGCGGAGGCCGACCTCGACGCGATCGACCGCGCGGGCGCGCTGCGCCTCGCCGCCGACCGGCTGCGCGCCGAGGCCACCGACGAGGGCCTCTCGCCCGAGCAGCACGAGATCGCCGACGCCGCCCTCGCCCGGCTCTACGCCATCGTGCGGGAGGTGCGGGGATGAAGCTGCGCGCCATCCGCCTCGAGAACGTCCGCCGCTTCACCGCGCCCGCCGCCGTGGCGGGGATCGGCGACGGGCTGAACGTCCTTTCCGAGCCCAACGAACACGGCAAGTCCACGCTCTTCGACGCGCTGCAGGCCCTCTTTCAGCGCCCGCACGGCTCGAAGGACAAGGAGGTGCGCGCGCTGCGCCCCCACGCCGGCGGCGCGCCCGAGGTCACGGTCGAGATCGAGACCGCCGAGGGGCGCTTCACGCTCTCGAAGCGCTGGCTCTCGAAGCCTTACGCCCGCGTCGAGCGCGCCGGGCGGCTCGTCGCGCAGGCCGACGCCGCCGAGGACTGGATCGGCCGGCTGATGGGCGACGCGGCCGGCGGGCCGGCGGGCCTCCTCTGGGTGCGTCAGGGCATGACCGGCCTCGACCCCGACACGCCGAAGGAGCAGAAGGCCGCGCTCGCCGCGCGACGCGACCTCCTGTCCTCGGTCACCGGCGAGGTGGAGGCGATGACCGGCGGGCGGCGTATGGACGCCGCGCTCGCGCGCTGCGCGGAGGAGCGCGCCGTGTACTGCACCGCCACCGGCCGGCCCCGAACCGGCGGCCCGTGGAAGGCCGCGCAGGAGCGGGTGGAGCAACTGAAGGCCGAGGAGGCCGAACTCGACGCGACGGCCCGCGCGCTGCACGCCGCGCTCGACGAGCGCCGCAGGCTCCGCCGCGAGCTCGCCGATCTCGAGGAGCCCGAGGCCGCCGCCGCGCGCGCGCAGCGCCTCGCCGAGGCGCAGGCCGCCCATCAGGCCGCCGAGCGCCACGCCGAGCGCGTCGAGGGCGAGCGCCGAACGCTCGAGGCCGCGCGCCACCACGAGGCCGACCTCGCCGCCCGGCTGGAGCGATTGCGCGCGGCGCTCGCCGAGCGCGACGCCGCCACGGACGCGGCGGAGGCGGCCCGGGGCGCCCGCGCGACCGCGCAGGACCGCGTGGCCGAGGCCGACGCGGCGGCGGAGGC
>NZ_QOHR01000047.1 GCF_003385555.1 Rhodosalinus sediminis
GAGTCGCGTTTCGCTACCCCCTTTGCATTTCTTTACCGCATGGCGCCAGTTTCCCGCTATTCCAGTGTCTCTGCCATGTCTTCCGCTGGCTTAGGAGACGCTTTTTGGGCTGACCGTTGTGTAACAAAAGTTATTTCAAGAATAAGCCCAGACTTTCACCAGCCGCAATCTCGATATTTTGTCAGCATGCATCTCTCTGCTACTCTTACCGCATCAATTTTGGCTTGTACACTGATCCTGTCTTCGTTCTTTTTCTTGCTGTACTTGGCCATTGCCGCCCCATTTTTCTCAGCAATTATCGCCCACATATAAGCGAGTTCAGCCGATCTTTGCACACCTTGACCCCAATCGAACATGATCGACAAATACCATTGCGCTCTTGCGTGGCCTTGTTCTGCCGCAGCGTGATACCAGCGGAATGCGGCGGCATAATCTTTGCGTACACCCCGCGCTTCGTCGTACATCGTGCCGATCTCAAACATCGCATGCGCGTCGCCTTGCTTAGCCGCCTCTCGGAGCCAATACATTGCATTATTGTATGATTGATCTACACCAGATCCTGCCTCAAAATATGAGGCCAAATCACGTTGAGAACCAGCATGGCCGCGAGAAGCCGCGAAGTGCGAAATTTCAGCCGCTTTCTTTTCATCTTTCTTAACACCATATCCAAGATAGTACATCCTTGAAAGCCGCCAAGCTGCATCCAAGTCGCCCTCGGATGCTAGCTCCGAGCACTGCTCGAACGCTTTGTCATACATTCCGTTATTAAATCTAAGCGCGCACTTGCTGGGAGACGAGTCCGCGAAGCTGTGGCCCGGAATGGCCAGATAGAAAATTAAAGAAATAAAGATAAGCTTGCGGTAAATTGTTTTCATTGGTCACTTCCTTGCACATTTCCTGTCGCCCTTATATGGCAAACCTCAACGCTCCCCCATCCGCTCCCTTCTATCTGCTCGTCCCCCCGCTCCAGCAGCTCCAGCCAGTCTTTGACCGGCAGCTTACCGACTGAGATCAAAACTTCAGGTGCGTCGCCTTGGCGTTCCCCCCGCTGGCCGGGCACTATGAACAGATGCTTATGGTGCGTCGTCCTGCCAGCATTCTTGGCCTCGAACTCGACCGCGAAGAGGCTGAACCGACGCAGGTCCGGTAACGCCTTCAAGTTATCTAGCTGACTGACTCTACTCCGCTGTAGAAGTTTCTTAGCTTGCTCTTCCGACGTCACCAAATCTGGCCGCATCTTCATCAAGCCCACGGGCGTCAGTGGCACGTGGCCCTTTCTCAGGAGTTCCATCTCCAGCCGATCCGGCATCAAGTTATCAAAGGCCAGAAGCCGGTCTACAGACACTTCGACGGGCAGGTTAGAGAGCAAAAACAGGCGCTTACGGTAAGGGCTATGGACCAAGCGAAGCCGCCCTAAAGCCTGCATGGTTTCCGCCTCTCTTATCTGGGCGTGGATCGCCTCGATGCGGGGATCAGAGAAGCAAGGCACGTAGACTCCGGACTGGGGGCGAGGGTTGAGGTCAGACTGCGTATAGCCGCGCAGCTCAGCGGGCAACCGCACGTGCGGATTCACTCCACCCTCTTCCAAGACACCCAAATCATGCTGAAGCAGTTCAGGGTCGTCCCAGAACATGGCACGGGCCTTGTAGTCCACCGAACTCGGCCGGGGCATATTCCGACCCGCGAGAAAAATAACGCTGCAGTCCTCCGCCGCGTTACTGCCGCGCAGAGCCGAAAAGTGCATGATTTCTACGTCAGCATGAAGGCTCGGCTCAGACCGGAGCCTCTGCTCCAAGTCTTTACTGCCGACGATCAAGGGACGTTCGCCGAAGTCAGCCCACGCATTGGCGACGTCGATCAACTTACCGATTGGCGCTGTCTTGCCAACCCAGTACGACTTGCTGCCTGTGCGGTCGTAGACCTGACTGACAAAGGCACGCTGCCGGACATCGATAGTTTCGACTTTCAATGGCCCGAGGACCTTCTCGAGCAGCATCGGATCAGCCGTCGCATCGAGGCAGAGAATAGCCGTGGTCTCGGGCAGATCGAGATCCAGCATATAGCAAAGTCGTACGGCATCGTCGCCATGGCTATAGACCAGCCTTTCGACATGGTCGCGGGCGGGCGCTAGAGCCAGCTCGTCGCGCAGAATGTCGATCAGGCGCCGAAGTCGATAGTAGAGGCCGGGTTGGCCACGCACTGCTGGTTCGCTTGTCTGAGACGCATCGAAGTCATGCTCGGGCCGGAGCCCCTCGACATCGATGGCGTTCAAGTCGCCCGCGTTGACCCCGCTTTCTCGCAGCCGCTTTAGAACAGGCTCACCGTCTTCGAGAGCCTCGACGATATGGCGACCAAGTTTTGGATGATCGGGAGATTTTATGTACTGACGAACCTCTGCACGACGCACGAGCTGGTCGTCCGACACCATTTGCTCGACGAAAGCTTCATCGATAATCACCAGATCAGGATCTGCCTGAATTGGGTTCCGCGGCAGGCCCAGATAGCTGTGGACGCCAATGCGTACAACATTCGCACACGTTTCCGGCGCCTCCCAAATCTGCGGGTTCGCAAACTGCTTGATGTAGCGACAACCGTCGTAGTGAACGCACCGATCGCCGTTGTCAGACCGACACGCATAGCGGAAGACGCCAAGGCCAGCCTGCTCAAGGCGCCGAACATACTGGGGGCGCTCGCACAGTCCCTCGACGTCATCACCGCGTGGCGTTCGTGGTTTTACGTGGATTAGCTGTGCTCGCAGACCACCGAGCGCCTCAATGTCGCGGATATACTGATGAGCCAGCGCGTGTTGGGGAACGTAGATTTCGACACGCTTCCCAACATGCCGATTCAAGAAAGCCTGCAGGTACTTGATCGTTTGCCGGGTTTTCCCGGCGCCCATTGTAATTCGCACTACCTGCCGCGGCCCGTCGTCCACATTCGCAAAGAAGCGCGCCAGAGTCCCCTCCAAACGGGCGGCGGCTTCATCACGGTTTACCGGCTTCAAGTCATGGTACGGGCGGGGCGCGGGCAGCAGCATGATCCCGTCGTCCTTGGCCTTGAAGCTGTAAATACCGTCACGCAGTTCGGCATAGCGTCGAGCGGCTTCTTTATGCGCGTCGTCATGGGTCCACCGGCCATCCGTGAGATCCGCCTCAGCAGAGAACTTTTCCCAAGTCAGTTGAGCAATGTCTTCAGCAGTTGGCAGTGCCGCTTTGCTGTTCAGCCCCCGAACCAGCTCGGCCGCAGCCTCATTGCTGCAAAGGAATAAGAATCGCTCACGGCCATCGATCACTCGCCCTGTCTGTTTGTCCCGGACCACGGCTTGGGGCGCTCCACCGCCTTTACGACCGCCACTGTGGATAGCTCGTGGTCTATGGGCGGCCCGAATGGCAAGATCGTCCGGAACCGATACCACGCTGTTGGTCCCGTCCGGCTGATATAACCCCACACGCGTTTCAATTGGGTCCGCTAGCTTCCCATCGATAATGGGATTGGCCGTGAAGTGCGGGTGAACTGGGTTGTAGAGGCTCAAATCAACTGGCGCGCCTTGTAGCCAAGCCTTGGCTTCGAGATCGGAGACAGGTCGACTGACCCAGAACCATAAGTGCAGCCTAATCTGATCCCGCTTGAACCCCATGCTGCCGGACCACTGATAGACGCCGGCTGCATTTTGAAACTGGCGTGGCAGCTGAGATACTGCGTGCGCTACGACCTGATCTGCATGCGTATTTACGTCCGCCCACTCAGGAGGGAGCGGCAGTTCATCGATGTCGATCATCAGCCAACGACGTGATACTCTCTCGAAGTGAGCCGGCTGATCCCCCTTCGCCTTCGAGCGCCGCCTCACACCGGAAGACGGACTTCCGTCTATAAGCTGACCACGGATGACCAGCGTGTTCGGCGCATGTTGAAGCTCGTGGATGTGCCGGTAGATGTCACTCAAGCCATCCACCGCGCGCGTCTCAACATCGTAGTATGTGCTGAACTCCGCGCCCTCCATCTGTACCCCGGCGCCTTCGGCTTGTCGGGCAACCTTGCAGGCTCGTGTAGCGCCGTGGAGCAACGTCAGTCGGTCTGAGGTCATGGCCGGCCGCTAGACGCGCGGCGGTCACGCTGCAAGGCGCCTGCGTCGCGCGCGATGTCCGCGCCATCACGTTCCAACTGGCCGAAGAGGCCGTCCCATGGTGCACGGGATCCCTACCGCGATCAACCGATTGTGGGCGCCGCCGTCATCCGCATGACCGCGAGCTTGACCCACACTGAACAAAACCGGCAGGACAGATCTGTCCGCTGCCCCGGAAAACCCGGTGGTTGCCGCAGGATGACGCCGGTTGACGGCCTGATCCGCTCACATCGGCGTCCCCGCACGGCAGTCGCGGCGATCATTAGCACCGAACGCTTGACTCGCAGGCCGGCTCAACCCATTCTTAAACGGACGTCCACATAGGAAATTTCAGAGAAAGGTGGTTCTGCACTCTTCAGCCAGTAAAGCTGAGAATGAAATGTATAAAAAGGCTGTGGAACTATATGAGTTTGGCAGTTCTGACAGCAGCTTTGTCCATGCATTTAATTTGCTCAAGCCACTTGCTGAAAAGGGGTGGTCAAATGCTCAGGTTCTCCTCGCCTATCTGTATAAGTGTGGGAAAGGGGTAGAGCTGAGCTGCGAGAAATCAGAATACTGGTATAAGCAAGCTGCAGCACAGGGTAATCAAGCTGCGTGTCACAATCTTGCGATACACTACGGCACAGATATGAGTGAGGTCGAGAAGGCGTATTGGGCGCTGAAAGCGGCGCGTTTAGGGTCTGAACCTATGCAAAGAACAACCGCTTTGAACTATTACTTGGGGTGGGGGATTCCTCAAAATTACTTGTATGCCCATGCGTGGTTCAATGTTGCACGTGCGAACGGAGAGGAAGTGCAAGAATACTTGGATAAACTTGAGGAGTTTCTACCAACTGAAGAAATTTGCAAGTCGCAGGAAATGGCAAGGCAGCTTTTCGAAGAAATTCATTTAGAAAGATTTGATTCAAGCATTCAGAAGTAGCGGTTAGCGTGATTAAGCCATATTTCGCGGCTTGTGTGGGCTAGTTTGTTTTCGGTCACTCGATGATTGCCCCAGATATTGTCCGGCAGGGTAATGCTTGCAGGTTGCTGAGATTACCCGCGAGCAGGTAGGCCATGAGGATGAGGTTGCGTGGCTTGCGATAGCCTTGGGCGCGCGCAAACGAGCCTCTGAGATCCGGCAGCATCGGGCGGTTCAGTTGATGTGGTGGTGGAAATAATTGAAAGGCAAATGTTATTACTGGTCTTGCCGTTTTCCAAAGCCGACACATAAGAAGAATACTTCGTCTTTCCCATTCCAGTTTAATACCAATCGGTCTTGCGTGTTGGTTGCAACCTGATAGCTGTTTTTTTCGTCAGTTAAGAGTATGAGAAAGGCGAGCAGCTCAGACTCGCACCGTGACATATCATCAAAAGAGATGGGGATGGCAGGTTCAACAACGGCAAGAGAATTTTGATCATAACTTAGCTTAATAATAGTATAGACTTTTGTGCCAAAAAGTCTGTCCATTTCATCTTGGGTGAGCTTGGAAGCTTTTGAATTTCCCTCCTCTGCAATAGCTGCGCCACCCCAGAAAAAAACGAAAAGGCCAAGATTGACGAAAAAATTCTTCATCGTTCTTCCCCTGAACAAGCGTTCACACAGACGCCTACTCTGCGCCTCCTCTAGAAGGTCGCACATGCCCCCCTTCGCAGCCAGCTCTCGTTCCAGCTGCTCCCGAAGGCTCTCTGGTTCTTTCACTGCCGCTGCCAGTCTAACTTATAGCACCTGAGTGTCATTTTTCGTTGCGGTGTAAGTTGTAGCTTTCCGTCGGTCACCTCGACGCGCGATCTAGCGGATTAGCTCCTCCGGCTCGACCCGGTGGCGGCCGCGATTGTTCTTCTTAGACCGTAGTTTGCCTGCCTTCACCGCAGACATCATCGTCGTTCGACTGACGCCCGCGATGTCAGCGGCCTTCTGTGGGCTATACATGTCGCCTCGACTGACGCTCTCAGTGAAAGCTACACCACCAGAGGTGTCGCTGTCCATGAAGGTGCCTGTCTCAGCTGTCAGTCAGTGGGAAGCAACTGGCTGGATCTAGTGCCCCGCAGATCACGAAAGCTGCGAAAAAGAACGACAAATATCCGATAACCCAAACAACAGTGAAGGCTACTATAGAGTATACGATCATCATATAGACAGATGCTACAACGACTCCAATGAATTCAAGAAGTGGCGCCAACCACGAGAAGCGCATGAGTGGTCGGAATAGAAACTGTACTGCGTGAATTGGAAGATTAATGATCTTCACGACTTGGGTGAAGACCCACACAGTGGGAACCAGTAAAACCTTCACGGTGTACGAGAATACCCCATAAGACGCTTTGGCTAAGGTAGAGGGTATCCAACCGGATGCCGTGGCTATGGCTGCTCTAGGACCTTCGGTCCCTGCAACGATAGCGGCGAGCAGGATGACTGCCAGTAGAAGCAATAAGGCGATGAGCGCGAGGAGAGTCTCGGTGACCGTCATCTATAAGCACCTTAGAATATATGTAATCTGGAGTGCGTAGTCAGGCTGCAGCAACAAGAAAGAGGAAAAAAGCTAGTACAGCTCCAATGATCAGGCCCAAAGCCGCCAACCAAAGTATCAGGCCAATTAAGGCAAAAAGCAGCTCTCTAGCGGGTTCATAGGTTAGTACGAGGATCAATACTAAAATCGTCAGAATAAACATGCGCACCCTATACTTGTCGGAAAACATAGTTGTAGTGTCCATGAAGGTGTCTGTCTCTGTTTCTTCTTCCCGTCTTCCCACCTTATATCGAGGATCTCCTCAACGAGAGTATCCACAACCTCGTAGAACCGAGCATAGCGCTCATCTCTCCAGTCTACCCTGTTAACCAAACCACCACGTCCCGTCTTCCAGTCCATCTCTTCTCTTTATTCCCTCTTCATCCTTCTCTCGTCAGTCCGGGGCCTTGGGGGCCCCGTCCTTCCTCCTCCGTACTAGTAGGAGATAGAAGCCTCTGCCGCTCAGGCCGACTGGGAGCTGACCCCTCTCTCGTCCCGATCCCGCCAGCCCTTCGAAGCCCGGACACCGCATATTCGACGAAGGCCACGAAGTTCGGGGCTTAAAGCCGTCAGTCCGCAGCCAGCGCCGGCAAGACACGGGATCCGATACTGCCACGCCACCCCGGGGCCTGCAAACCCCGCGGGAAAGCCTCTCAGGAAGCCGTGAGACGGCCATTTAGCGGGCATTGGCTGACGTCATGGGGCTACCCCCTAGAAGCCTGCAACCCCCGCCAAATCGCGGGTAATCGCGTGTGAGCCGTAGGCCGTCGGTGATGAAGTATGCCAGCCAGTAAGGCTGTGAGGACTCACTGCAAAGGGGGTAGCGAAACGCGACTC
>NZ_QOHR01000048.1 GCF_003385555.1 Rhodosalinus sediminis
GCATGCTGGTCATTCTCGGGGCCACACCCGAGGGGAAGAAGGAGCTCGTCGGCTTCCAGGTCGGCGTGCGGGAGAGCGCGCAGAGCTGGCGCGAGCTGCTGGTCGACATCAAGGCCCGCGGCCTCGAGGTGCCACCCGAGATCGCCGTAGGCGACGGGGCCATGGTTCGCGGGCTCTCTCGGACGGATCGCCTTCGCCCGCTCACTCTGGAAGGCGCTCGACGAGGTCTTCCCGGGCACGCGTCACCAGCGCTGCTGGGTTCACAAGACCGCGAACGTGCTGAACAAGTTTCCGAAATCCATGCACCCGGCGGTGAAGGCCGATCTGCGCGACATCTGGCAGGCCGAGACCCGCGCCGCCGCCGAGGCCGCCCTGGACATCTTCGCAGAGAAATACGGGACGAAGTACGAGAAGGCCGTGACCTGCCTGACGAAGGACCGCGAGGCCCTGCTTACCTTCTACGACTTCCCCGCCGATCATTGGGACCACCTGCGCACCGGCAACCCGATCGAGAGCGTCTTCGCCACCGTCCGGCACCGGACGGTCCGCACCAAGGGCGCGCTGTCGCAGAAGACGGCCAAGCTCATGGTCTTCAAGCTCGTTCAGGCCGCCGCGAAGACGTGGCGCCGCCTGAAGGGCGCGAACCAGTTGCCTCAGGTCATCGAAGGCGTCACATTCACCGACGGCGTCGCCACACGCGACACCGAAACCCGCGCCGCCTGATCAGGCCGTGTCACCCAAATTCGGGCATAGCTCGGGGGCGCGTAGTGTGGCGTTCGACATGGCCGGGCTGTTCACCGCCAAGCCGAGCCGCCGCGAGCGGGACGCGGCGCGCGAGCGGCTGGCCAAGGACCGGGCCGAGAAGATCGTCGGCAATCTCTGTGCGGTGACGCGGCTCGCGCTCGAGGAGGGGCGCATCCTGACGACGCTCGCCTATGAGGGCACGTTCCGCGCCACCATCCGCTCCGAGCTCTGCCTTCAGGGGTGGAGCTGGCAGGCCGCAGACGACACGGCGCAGGACGTCGTGGCGGTGGTGTTCTCCATCCTGCAAGTGAAGCGCCCGGACTGGTATGAGGGCCAGCCCGATTGGACCATCAAGCGCGGCACGCTGATCGAGCGGACGCGCTGCGCCAACTGCGGCCACGCTCTGCCGGAGGGGCACACGAAGTTTTGCAGCACCCCGTGCCGCAGGGTGCACGGGCTGCGCCTCATGTAGCTTCGGGAGGCTGACGAGCATCAAATGGCCACGCTGGCCAGCCGCTCGCCACTATGACCTGGGCGCGCGAGTGCGAGCATTGCGGCGGGCCGATCCCGGACAGCCGCCGCGACGACGCCATGTATTGCACCCCCGAGTGCAAGCGGGCCGACTACGAGGCCCTAGTCCGGCGCGGGCGGCTCGAGGACAAGGCCGACAGGCCACCGTGCCGGGGCTGCGGCGCGCCGATCCCGCCCGAGGCTCCGGCGCACCGGCAGTTCTGCACCACGGCGTGCCAGCGGCGGGCAGCCTACCGGGCCGAGATCGAGGCCCGCCCGGCGCAGACCTGCCCCGCCTGCGGTGGCACGTTCCACCCGACCATCGCGGGGCAGACGTGGTGCAGCCACGTGTGCGCCAACAGGAGCATCGGCAAGGACGGCCCCCGCCCGTGCAAGGGCCGCGGCGAGACCATGCCGAGCCCCCGCGCGGCCACCAGACATCCCGGTGCGCGGCCATCTAGCGGAAGCGGTGCGCGTCTTGCTTTGGTAAGTCACTTGCATGTGACTTAGCGCCTCGCCGCCTATCCTGGTCGCGCTCCGCCGGCCCCAGCGCCTCGCCCACCGCCGTCTCAAGAATGCGGGCGGCGCAGCGAGGCTGACCCGCGCGCGCGTGGGCGCGAGCTTCCCGACGTCGGGAAGTTCCCGACGTGGATTCGCGGCGATACCCGAGGGCGCGCGGCATTACCCCAGGTGTTACCCCAGACGCACGAGCCGTTGGCGGCCTTGCGCCGCTCTCCCGTATCTATCTAATTTTTCTATATTTCTGGCTCCGGCGGCAGGATTCGAACCTGCGACCAATTGATTAACAGTCAACTGCTCTACCACTGAGCTACGCCGGAACGCGAGAGCGCTATAGCAAGGCGGTCGCGCGGCGTCCAGAGGGTGTGCGGCGATTTTGGCGGGCTCACGTCGCGTGAAACACGGCCCCGGCGGAGAGCGGGCCCTCGGGGCGCGCGAGGTCGCGGCCGGCGAGGTCGACGAGGTGCGCGAAGACGTTGCGCGCGGCGGCCGGCAGAAGCTCGGGCGGCGTGTCGGCGTAGATGCGCCGCGCGAGCGCGTCGGCGGTGCCGGGCCCCTCGGCGAGGGCGGCGCGGATCTGCGCCTCGCGGGTCCGGCGGTGCGCGAGGAGCCAGGCGAGGCGCGCCGCCGGATCGGCGATCGGCGCGCCGTGGCCCGGGTGCATCACGCGCCAGCGGTGCCCGGAAAGCCGTGCGCAGGAGGCCATGAAATCGGTCAGGTCACCATCGGGCGGCGAGACGAGCGAGCTCGCCCAGCCCATGACCAGATCGCCGGTGAAGAGCGTGTCGCCGGCGGCGAAGCAGAGGTGGTTGCCGAAATGCCCCGGCGTGTGCAGCGCCGTCAGGCGCCAGCCGTCGCCCGCCACCTCCGCGCCGTCGGCGAGCGTCGCGTCGGGGGCGAAGCCCGTCTCCACCCCCTCGCCGCCGCCGGCGAGCCCCGCCGCGGCGAGCCGCGTCATCACCGCGCTGCGCCCCGCGCGCGCGTCGCCGAAGGCGAGGACCGGCGCGCCGGTCTCCCGCGCGAGCGGGCGGGCGAGGGGCGAATGATCGAGATGCGCGTGGGTAACGAGGATATGCGTGATCCGCTGGCCGGGGCCCAGCGCGGCGAGGATCGCCTCGAGATGCGCGGGATCGTCCGGGCCGGGGTCGATCACGGCGAGCCCGCGCGTGCCGAGGAGATAGGTGTTCGTCCCCCGAAAGGTCATCGGCGAGGGGTTGGGCGCCGTGATCCGGCGCAGCCCCGGTCCGAGGGGGAGGGCGTGACGAGGCATGACGGCTTTCGCTCCCGTGGTGCGGCCCGTAAGGTCTAGCCATGGCCTTCGGTTGGCTCAAACACTCCATGCCGCGCGGGCTCTACGGGCGCGCGGCGCTGATCCTCGTGCTGCCGGTGGTGACGCTGCAGCTCGTGGTTTCGGTCGTCTTCGTGCAGCGCCACTTCGAGGACGTGACCGAGCAGCTCACCGACGGCGTCGTCCTCGAGGTCGGGCTCGTCCTCGACCGTCTCGACGCGGGCGGGATGGCCGCCGCGGCGCGGACGGCCGACGCGCTCGACTACCGCCTGCGCCGCGTGTCGGAGGCGAACGTGCCGCCGGCGAACAGCCTGCGCTTCTACGACTTCTCGGGGCGGGTGGTGATCCGCAGGCTCGAGACGCGGCTGCCGGCGTTCCGGGGCATCGACCTGCGCGACGACAGCCGCGTGACGCTCCATGCCGCGAGCGCCGCGGGGCCGGTGGCCTTCGACTTCGACCGGGACCGGGTCTCGGCGTCGAACCCGCACCAGCTTTTCGTGAACATGATCGTTTTCGGGGTGCTCTTCACCGTCGTCGCCTTCTTCTACCTGCGCAACCAGCTCCGCCCGATCACCCGGCTCGCCGAGGCGGCGGAGGCCTTCGGGCGCGGGCGGAGCCTGCCCTACAAGCCCGCCGGCGCGGTCGAGGTGCGCGCGGCGGGGCGCGCCTTCCTCGACATGCGCGCGCGGATCGAGCGCCACATCGAGCAGCGCACCATGATGCTCTCCGGCATCAGCCACGACCTGCGCACGCCGCTCACGCGGCTCAAGCTCGGCCTCTCGATGCTCGACGAGGCCGACCGCGCGCCGCTCGAGCGCGACGTGGAGGACATGGAGCGCCTCGTGGACGAGTTCCTGAACTTCGCCCGCGGCGAGGCGGGGGCGGGCGAGCCCGAGCCGGTCGATCCGCTCGCGCTGGTGCGGGACGTGGTGGAGGACGCGGCGCGCGGCGGCGCCGACGTGCGGCTCGCGGCGTGCGAGGGCGCGGGCGAGATGGCGCTGCGCCCGCTCGCCGTGCGCCGCGCGCTCGAGAACCTGATCGCCAACGCCGTGCGCTACGGCACGCGCGCCGAGGTCTCCGCGCGGCTCGGGCCGGCGACCCTGCGCGTCACGGTCGAGGACGACGGCCCCGGCATCCCGGCCGGGGCGCGGGCCGACGCGCTCAAGCCCTTCGCCCGCCTCGATCCGGCCCGGAACCAGGATCGGGGCACAGGCGTCGGCCTCGGCCTCGCCATCGCCGACGATGTCGCCCGGGCCCACGGCGGCGGCCTGAACCTCGACGCGAGCGCGCGGCTCGGCGGGCTGAAGGCGGAGCTCACGCTCGCGCGGTAGGGCGCGAGACCCGGCCGGGCAGGGGGGCTGTCCGCCCCCCTCTTGGCCTTCGGCCAATTCACCCCCCGAGGATATTTGATCCAAGAAGAAGGATCCGCGCCGGCCCCATCATCTTGGCCCAAATACTCCGGGGAGCGCGAGGGGCAGCGCCCCTCGCCCCGCGCGGTGGCGGTGCGCGCGTGCGGCCGGGGCAGGGCGCCGGATATGTCNAGCGCGAGGGGCAGCGCCCCTCGCCCCGCGCGGTGGCGGTGCGCGCGTGCGGCCGGGGCAGGGCGCCGGATATGTCGCTTTCGACATCCAAAGGGCGCAAATCGTCGCGGCCGTCAGGCGGCGGCGGTGTAGACCGGCGGTTACCGGATCAGGACGCGGTGAGGTGCGAGATGGGCGAAGCGGCAAGCCGCAGGCGGGCGCGGACGGGAGGCGGCGCGGCGCGTCGCGCGGAGCGCAGCGCGCACCGGGTCGAGACCGCGCGCTTCATCGAACGCAACATTCCCCTCTTCGAGGTGCTCGACGAGGCGGCGCTCGAGATCATCGAGGCCAACGGCGAGACCGTGCTGCAGGAGGTCGGCGTCAATTTCGCGGCGAACCCGGCCGCGCTCGACCGCTGGCGGGAGGCCGGCGCGGACGTGCAGGGCGAACGGGTGCGTATTCCGCGCGGGCTCGCCCGGGAGCTCTGCGCCCATGCGCCGTCGCGCTTCACGCAGCTCGCGCGCAACCCGGAGAAATCCGTCGAGATCGGCGGCGACACGATGGTCTGCGCGCCGGTCTACGGCCCGCCCTTCGTGCGCTCGGCCACGGGCGGGCGGCGCTATGCGACGATGGAGGATTTCCGCAACTTCGTGAAGCTCGGCTACATGTCGAAGTGGCTGCATCACTCCGGCGGCACCGTCTGCGAGCCCACGGACATCCCCGTGAACAAGCGCCATCTCGACATGCTGCTCGCGCACATGACGCTTTCGGACAAGCCCTTCATGGGCGGCGTGACCGAGCCCTCGCGCGCCGCGGACTGCGTGGCGATGGCCGAGATCCTCTTCGGCGCGGAGACGGTGCAGGCGAACACGGTCATGACCTCGCTCGTCAACGTGAACTCGCCGCTGACCTTCGACGACGTGATGATGGGCGTGCTCGAGGTCTATGCGCGCAACAATCAGGCCTGCATCGTCTCGCCCTTCGTGGTGGGCGGCGCGATGTCGCCGGTTTCGGTCGCGGGGACGCTGACGCAGGTGCTCGCCGAGGTGATGGCGGGCGTGGCCTACGCGCAGCTCGTGCGCAAGGGCGCGCCGGTGATCTTCGGCACATTCGTCACCTCGATCGACATGAACTCGGGCGCGCCGACCTTCGGCACGCCGGAGGCGAGCCAGATCCTCTACGGCGCGGGGCAGCTCGCGCGGCGGCTGGGGCTCCCCTTCCGCTCGGGCGGGGCGCTCTGCGGCTCGAAACTGCCCGACGCGCAGGCGGGCTACGAGACCGCGAACACGCTGAACGCCGCGCTTCTGGGCGGAGTGAACTTCATGCTGCATTCCTGCGGCTGGCTCGAGGGCGGGCTTGTGGCTTCCTTCGAGAAATTCGTCATGGACGCCGACCAGCTCGGCGCGCTGCACAAGATGGCCGCCGGCGTGCCCACCGACATGAAGGCGCAGGCGATGGACGCGATCCGCGAGGTGGGCCCGGGCGGGCACTACCTCGGGTGCGCGCACACGCAGGAGCACTTCAAGTCCGCCTTCTGGCGCTCGGACCTGCTCGATTACAAGCCGTTCGAGACCTGGGACGAGGAGGGCGCGCGCGACACGCAGGCGCTCGCCGCCGCGCGGGTCGACTCGCTCCTGGCGCGGTACGAGGCGCCGCCGCTCGATCCCGGCGTCGCCGAGGCGCTGGGTGATTTCGTCGCCGCGCGCAAGGCCGAGATGCCCGACGCCTTTTCCTGAGGCGCCCCCGGCGCCGCGTCTTCCGGCGCGGCGTCTTCAGGCCCGGCGGCCCCGGGCCTGTCCGGCGCGGCGAGGCGCGCCTCGGCCATGAGCGCGATCAGCACCTCGACGTGGCGCGCCGCCGACCAGGCGGCGTCGTCCTCGCGGCGGCGCGCCTCGTGCGTCTCCTCCATCTCCATGAGCGCCGCGAGCGCGGCGCCGGGCGCGGGCAGCGCGCCATAGCCCAGAAGCCGCGGCAGGTGCTGTGCGCGGCGGTAGTCGGCTTGCCCGTGGCGCGCCGCGCGCACGAGAAGCGCGGGCCGGCGCAGCGCTTTGAGGCGTGTTCGACGATCCTGCATGTCAGGTCCTTCCCCGGATGTGATCGGGGCTGATCATCGCACAACCCAGACGTGTGTTGCGCACCTGTGGGGGCGGCGCACGGCGCGCTGACGTTTGTTTATCTTTTTGAAACAACGATGAACACCGGCGTGAGTTGTTTACCGTTGGATAACCATTTCGCGCTTGGGTTGTAATTAAGGATCGTCTGATCTACCGCTTCG
>NZ_QOHR01000049.1 GCF_003385555.1 Rhodosalinus sediminis
CGGCGCCGGAAGAGCCGATGATGGGCACGGAGGAGCCCGACCCGGAGGGCGCGGCGATCGCCAGCCTCGAGCCCGGCACCCTGCAGGTGCTGCTGCCCGGCGAGGACGTGAAGTTCTCGAGCCCCGCGGATGTGGGCAGCAGCTACGAGGCGTTCCAGTACCGTACGCTGCTCGGCGTCTCCGCCTCACTGGGGCTGCCGTACCATCTCGTCACCGGCGACGTGCGGCAGGCCAACTATTCGAGCCTGCGGGCCGAACTGGTGGAGTTCCGCCGCCGGGTGCAGCAGCTCCAGCACGGGGTGATCGCGCATCAGCTCTGCCGCCCGGTCTGGGCGCGCTGGCTGGAGACGGCACGGCTCGCCGGCCGGCTGGACCTGCCCGATCCGGCGGCCGCACGGATGGTGCAGTGGATCCCGCCCCGCTGGGATTGGGTCGATCCGCTGAAGGACATCCAGGCGCAGGTGCTGGCGATGGAGGCCGGCATCACCTCGCGGCGCAAGGTGGTCGAGGCCACTGGCTACGATGTCGAGGAAGTGGATCGCGAGAACGCCACCGACACCGCTCGTGCCGAGGCGCTCGGCCTGCGCTACCGCACCAGCCCGGGTGAAACGCAGGGCGCGCGGGCCACGCCATCACGGCGGCCGGAGCCCGGTGCCGGAGGCACAGATGACGGCGACGACGAGACCGCCGAGGACATCGAACAGGAGTAAACCGATGAACAGCTGGTACACGATCCGCGCCCGGGACGGCGGCGCGGAGGTGCTGATCTATGACGAGATCGGCGCCTATGGCGTCTCGGCCAAAGGCTTCCTGGCCGAGCTTGGCGCGCTGCCGGATGAGGCCGCGATCGACCTGCGGCTCAACAGCCCCGGCGGCTCGGTCTTCGATGCGGTCGCGATCCACAATGCGCTCGGCCGCCACGCCGGCACGGTCACGGTCTGGATCGACGGCATCGCCGCCTCGGCCGCTTCCTACATCGCGATGGCGGGCGACGAGATCGTCATGCCGGAAAACGCCTTCCTGATGATCCACGATCCCTCGGGGCTGGTGATGGGCACGGCCGCGGACATGCGCGACATGGCCGGCACGCTGGACAAGATCGCGGGCAGCATGCTGCGCGGCTATGCCGCCAGATCCGGCAAGCCCGAGGACGAGATCGCGGTCCTCATGGCCGCTGAGACCTGGTTCGGCGCGGCCGAGGCGCTGGAGGCAGGGCTGGCCACGCGGCTGGCAGAGCCGGTGCGCATCGCCGCCAGCTTCGATATCGCCCAGTTCCGCAATGCGCCGCCCGCGCTGGTCGAGGCGGTGGAGAGCGAGGCGCCCGGCGCCACGTCCGAACCGGCCGACATCGTTGCAGACGCCCACGATGCTGCAGCCAATGCAGCGCCCGCCAGCACCAGCGATGATGTGGCCGATCCGGACGTGACGCCCGATCCCGAAGGTTCCCCGCAGCCCGGCCCCCATGTTCCCGGCCGGAACATGCTCCCGAACCCTGTTGCAGCCGCCACCACTGCGCCGGACGCCACCGCCATCCGCGCGGAGGCCATCGCCCATGCCCGCGCGGTGATCGACCTGTGCCGCCTCGCGGGCCAGCCGCAAATGGCAGGCCGCTTCCTCGAAGAGGACGCCAGCCTCGAGGCAGTCCGCGCCGCGCTGCTGGACGCGAAGGCCGAGGCCGCGCCCGAGATCGCACCCCATCACGCGCAGCCCGGGCGCAGTGCCGCCACCCGTCCCTGGGGCGACGTGATCGCCCGCACCTTCAAGCTGAAAGGATGACACCATGACCACGCTGACAGAGGGCACGCATCCCGGCGGCTTCCTCGTCTGGGAAGCCCATCGCGATTACACGCGCGAGACGATTACCGTCGCCGCTGGCACGCTCGCCCCCGGCACCGTGCTGGGCCAGATTACGGCCTCGGGCAAGTATGCCGCGCACGATCCCAATGCCACCGACGGGACCGAGACCGCGGTCGCCGTGCTCTGGGGCAAGGCCGATGCGAGCGGCGGCGACGCGCCGGCCGTCGCGGTGGTCCGCGGCCCCGCCATCGTCAACCGCCACGATCTCGTCTTCGCCGGCACGCCCAGCGAGGGCGAGATCGCGGCCGCCCATGCGGCGCTCTTCGCCGCGGGCATCCTCGTCCGCTGACCGCGCATCCCCACACCATCCCTGACCCGGAGGCATCAACATGGCCACCATGGACATCTTCGAAGGCGATGCCTTCACAATCGTCGAGCTCACCCGCGCGCTCGAGAACATCCCCTACAAGCCCGCGATCCTCTCGGGCGCGAACCTCTTCGGCGCCCGTGGCGTGCGCTCGCGCACCGTGATGATCGAGAGCCGCGACGGCACGCTGTCGCTGATCCCGTTCTCCGAACGCGGCTCGGCCTACGAGTCCCAGATCCCCGAGCGTCGCGAGATGCGCGCCTTCGTCTGCCGGCAGTTCAAGAAGCAGGACGTGCTCTGGGCCTCGGAAATCCAGTCCATCCGCGACTTCGGCTCCGAGACCGCCGTGCAGCAGGTGCAGGCCGAGGTTGCGCGCAAGCTCAGCCGGCTGAGGAACGACGCCGAGGCCACCTTCGAGTTCCACCTCTTCAACGGCATCCAGGGCGTGGTGAAGGACCCGAAGGACGGGGCAACGGTAATCGATTACCATGCGGAATTCGGCATCACGCCCGCGGCGGAGGTCGACTTCGACCTCGACAACACGAGCCCGGCCTCGGGCGCGCTGCGCAAGCGTTGCCAGTCCCTGATCGAGAGCGTCGAGGACAGCCTCGGCGGGCTCGCCGCCGGCCAGGTGCAGATCCGCGCCGAATGCGGCTCGGCCTTCTTCGCCGATCTCGTGGCCCACAAGGAGGTGCGCGAGACCTACCTGAACACCGCCGCGGCCGCCGATCTGCGCGGCCGCGTGGGCGAGGAGGTCAGCTTCGGCGGCATCACCTTCCGCCGCTACCGCGGGGGCCTCGGCTTCGGCGTGCCCACCGACAAGGCGTATTTCTACCCCGAGGGCGTCGAGGGGCTCTTCGAGATCTACTACGCCCCCGCCGACACCTTCGAGACGGTCAACACCGTCGGCCTGCCGCTCTACGCGCGTATGATCCCGGACAGGGATCGCGACGAGTGGGTACGGCTCGAGATCGAGAGCAACCCGCTGCCGATCTGCACCCGCCCGCAGGTGCTGCGCTCGGCACGGCGGACATGATGGACGCGGTCGCCATGGCGCTCGACGCGCTCTTCGCCGACGGCAACGTCGCCCGCGAGGCGGTCTACACGCCGGACGGCGGCACCCCGGTCCTCGTCCGCGTGGTCACCCGCCGCGCGGACGACATCACCGGCTTCGGCGACGCGCGCATCTGGTCGGAGACCACGCGTGTGGATCTGCGCGTGGCCGAAGTGCCTCAGCCGCGTCCCGGCGATCGCATCGAGATCGATGGCGAGCCCTTCCTCATCCAGGGCGAGCCCGTCCGCGACCGCGAGCGGCTCGTCTGGACCGTGGATCTTCGCCCGGCATGAAACTGAAGCTCGACGTCACCCCGGACCTCGCCGCGCTCATGGCGGCGGAGATCAAGGCGGGCGAGCGCGCGGTGACCTCGGCCGTGCGCGAGGCCGGCGGGCAGCTCAAGGCCGACTGGCGCCGCCAGATCACCGGCGCGGGGCTGGGCCAGCGGCTCGCCAAGAGCATCCGCGCGGAGACATGGCCCAAGGGCACCACCAGCATCGGCGCAGCGGCGCTGGTTTGGTCGAAGGCCCCCGCCATCGTCGGCGCCCACGACACCGGCCCGCTGATCCGGTCGAAAACCGGCTTCTGGCTCGCGATCCCGACGCCCGCCGCCGGACGGGGTCTGCGCGGCGGCAAGATCACCCCCGGCGAATGGGAACGCCGCCGCGGTCTGCGCCTGCGCTTCGTCTATCGCCGGCGCGGGCCGAGCCTGCTCGTCGCCGACCGCGCCCGCATCAACAAGCGGGGCCAGGCCGTGGCCTCACGCGCGAAGACCGGCCGCAACCAGGTCACTGCGCCGATCTTCCTGCTGGTCCCGCAGGTCAAGCTGCCGAAGCGGCTCGACCTCGACCGCGACGCCAAGCGAGCGCATGACAGCGTGCCGGGGCTGATCGTGGCGAACTGGGTGGAGGTTAACCTCTGATGTCGGCTTTGCGGCCCAAGCCGCAGGTCCCGGCGCCGTGCTCAACGACGGCAGGCCGGCCGAAATCGACCCCCACACTGATCGTTGCAAAGCGCTTGGACACTGATAAGTTTCACTTTAACGGCTATCGCCTTGTGTCATGTCAACTTTTGGAAGCCATAGAATGACTTTTGGCCACGATGAACTAGTCGCCGCATGGGGGGAGCCTCAGACTAGTCGGGTCGTTGATAGGCTTCGTCGCTTCGCTTTTATCCCGAATGAATTGCTTGAGAAGTTGGCGGCAACGGCCCTTCCCGAAAATTGGGGGCAGAATAACCATGTCCTTAAGAAGTATCTTGCGGTCCAAGTTGCTTGGAGCATCGAGCAGGGGCAATACACGGAAGGCGAAGGTCAATTTTATGTAACTGCTGGCCATCTACAAACACGTTATGGGACGCCAATATATTTGGCATTCGAGAGAAACAGAAATCCTGGCCGAGAGCCATTCTATCTAGTTGCTGTTGAAGCAAATATGTCGGCACCTAGGCTACCGGTTCCGCCGGAGATTCCAGCGCCCAACGCCATTCCGAGCGGCGTAGAGATTGTCATGATGCATGATCATATACTCGATGATAACTCGGATCGAGTTCCATTCTTTGCGGAAACGCCACGAGTAGCCCAGATGTGTGCAGTTTCCGGCGCTATTCAATGGTCACTGAATCGTAATTTGCACCTGCCCTACTGGTACTTTGGTCAAATGAGCTATGTTGTTCCTCTCTATCTCAGCAGCCGCGAAGATATTACCCTAGCGCCTGACCTTATTGCGCCAATCCAAGTAAACCCAGGAAGCCTTCTTGTGCGGACAGTTTTGAAGCCAGTAATGCCTTTCGGAAATGCGCGTGTTGCGGTGCAGCGACATGACCAGCTGCCCCATTGGCTTCTGCAGGCATGGAAAGAGCATGCCGTCAATGCGACAGAAGATGAGATTGAAAACCCTGAGTCCGTGCGCTCGGCTTAAGTTGCCAGAAGCTCAACCTGATACTTTGTAGCGTCCGCTTTCTGCGTGTCGCCGGCGTTCATGCCTGTAGCAGGATGCGTTGCTATCGGCTCTTCCGGAATCTCTTCGCGTATCCAGCATCGCAAGAAGCCATGCCAACACCCCGCGAAACCATCCTCGCCGCACTGCACGCGCGGCTCTTGGCGCTGCCCGCCATCGCCCTGCGCGGCGAGGTGCTGCCCGAGCGCGTGCCGGTGGAGGGGCTGCTGATCCTGCGCGACGGCGAGCCGGGGGAGCCGGAGGTGACGCTGTCGCCGCTGGCCTACCACTACCAGCACCGGGCGGAGATCGAGGCGGTTGTGCAGGGCGCGAACCGTGACGCCGCCTTCGACACGATGATCGCCAGCATCGGCACAGCGCTCGCCGCCGACCGCACGCTGGATGGGCTCTGCGATTGGGTCGAGGCCGAGGCGCCACGGCCGGTCGATCTGCCGGTCGAGGGCGCGGCGAGCCTGAAGGCGGCCACCATCGCGGTGATGCTACACTATTCGATCGCCGATCCGCTAGACGGGTGACTCAGTTTGCGTTGAGCCCAAACGGCTGCCGCGAATGAAGCCGCAGCTTCCAGCTGTTTTCGCGCTCGATGACGTCCTCTGGCGGCAAGTCTGGTGCGAGGCGCTCGAGTATGCTGAACCGATAATTGCGCGGGTCGCGACCGCGCAGTTCACGGTTTCCACCATGACCATCGCGGGCGTAGGCCTGCCACCGACCGAGGATGTTGTCGCGGCCATAGGCGGAACCGACATAGGTGCGGCGGTCGCTTTCATCAAAGATGAGGTAGATCCCGCGCCATTCGGCCAGACGCGCCCGCCACGAGCCTGGCAGCGTTTCGAGATCTGCGAAGGTAAGGTCGATGTCACGCCAGTCGGGCGGTGGGGCCGCGAACGCGCTTTCCTCGAGAATTGCGCTCACGGGGAACGTGCCACGGTCCACCCACCGGAACCATGAGCGCTCGGGCGGCGGAAAATCGATGACCAGCCGCCCGCGCCAGTCGCCGTAGAATGGTAGGCGTTCCAGATCGAACTGAAGGCGCGACCCCAACCTGTCGGCCTCTTCAGTGGTGAATCCCTCGTATCCCATGTCCCGGAGGATCAGGTTCTCCGGTATCCGCCAGAAGGCGTCATGGTCGAGTTCGCGCGCATCGCCGATACGATAAAGCCCGACGAAATGCGCTTTGCCCGGCGACAGGCCGAAGAAGCTTGCCACGTACTCGGCTCGACGCAGGGCTGTTTCGGGTCGGCCAGGAACGGACTGGTAGGTTTCAAAAAGG
>NZ_QOHR01000005.1 GCF_003385555.1 Rhodosalinus sediminis
TTTTCAGATGTTCCTTGAGGATCATGTCGCTCGGCAGGTAGACTTCCCCGTCGGCGATGAAGCGAACCGCCCGGCCGACGGATCGTATGTGCATCGTCTTCGGGATGAAGCCGCTCGCGCCCATCTTGACGGCGCGCTCCACCACCGCGGCGTTCGCCACGCCCGAGAACAGCGCGACGCTGCCCTCGTTGGCTTCGGACACCCGCGCCAGCCCCTTGAGTCCGTCCATGCCCGGGCCGTCGAAATCGACGAGCACCGCGTCGAAGCGCCCGTCGCGGCGGATCAGATCGACCGCGGCGTCCACGCTGGTCGCCGACGCGACGTCGAACCCTTCGTTGCCGGCGAGCGCGGCGGTCAGCATCTCGTTCAACAGCGCATGGTCGTCGACGATGAGAACACGGTACTGGGACACCGCGCCACCATCCATCTGCATCGCTTTGTGCATTTTTCGGGCTCCAAACAACTCAGCGTCAATTTATGACCCGATCAGGCACCTGCAAAGCCGAAAGCAGTTCATCTATCCTTTGCGCTCTTATTGGCCGATAGTTGACAGCAGCGGCGCATCTGCTCCCGCACCCAACACGCCGGTCACTCATGCCCGGCGTTGGCCCGCCTTGCGTCCGGTGGGGAGCAGGCACGAGCGACCGCCCACCACCCGCGGTGTCTGCCGCGGCAGGTCGCCCGAGAGGGCTGGCGGGCGGGCTGCCACCGACGACCCGCAAGCTCGCGCAGGGTGTCGCGGCAATGGTAGGCTGTGCCGGCTGAGCATGGGCTTCGTGACCGGTCCAGCGGGCCGTCAGCCGGCGCCCATGTGCCCGGTGATTGCGCAGGAGACATGTCACGCCCCCCCTGCCCCGCGACGGCCTCCGTGGCGGCGCGCTGCGGGCCCGCCCGTCAGCTCGCGAGTTCGTTTATGCCGCAGAACCGCGTATGGTAATACCGGAAATCCTCGGCCAGGGCGTTGCACGGCGTCAGGGTTTTCCGGCTTCTCTTCTCGCCTCGAACGATATGGAAATCCCCGCAGTCGATCCTGTCGCGTAGGAACTTGTACAGCGTCAAACGGCTGCACCGCGCCGTTTTCGTCATGTCGATATAATCGTTTATACCGTAGCGCCGATCACCCTGGAGAGAGACGATGATGCAAAGAAGCTCCCAAGTCTCGGCGCGCGCCGCATACGCCTTGAGGTAGTCCGTTTCCGCGAGAAAGCGGATCCTGTCGATCTCGTAATGGATCACACTATTCTCGACCAGCTTGCTCAATTCGACCAAAAGACCTTGCTCCAGCATTATAACGGAAAGCACCGGCGTCTCCGCGAGAGCCGTGCAATTTTCGTGAAGAGCGACCACATCGCTAAGCTATATATATTCCAGGACACCTTCCGGGATGGGCGTAGAAATCAATAGATGGGAATGGAAATCCTAGGATGGTTATGACAACAAACGATTTTCGTCCGCGCTCGGAATGGCTTGGCCAGGCTCGGCACCCCCGAAGGTGGCGCAGCAACCGGCGAGTGCCCGCGTCCTCACCGCCCGTGTCGCTCGTTCACCGGCCCGCGATAACGGTCGCCGCGTGCGCTTCGTCGCAGGCGCGTCAGCGTTTCCGCCGCCATGACCCCGCCGGAGACACGCCGGTCGTGCCCCCCGTCCAGCCCGAGCGCACCGGCGCACCACGCGACGGCCTCGCAGGTCGGACGTAACCGCATCGCCTGCGGTTGCGTCGTCGATGGCGTGAATGGCCCGCCCCCGCTCCCGTCCAATGCGCGCGCTTCAGGGCGCCTGATATCGGTGACCACATCCGCCGAAACGTCCCGGCACAGTTCGCCCCGGCGCGACGGGGATCGGTGGCGCGGTGCGCGACCGGCACCGGGCGGCTTTTCGCGCAGTCCGATTTTTTTTCCCCTTTCGACAGTTCGACCAACGATTTAGAGTGTGCAGCCTGCGCCGCCGTGCCCGATCCTGCGCGGGGCCCGTCCCGGCGATGCGCCGGCCTCGCGGGGAGGCCGATGTCGCGCCGGGAGCGCCGCAGCCGCAGGATGCAGGAGGGTCCGTCATCACCGTTCGCATGCCCTTCGCGCTGGCGCGCTACGCGGCCGCCCTGGCGCCGGTCGCCGCGATGCTCACGGTCGGGGCGCTCATCGACCGTCAGCAGGCGATGGAGCGGGGCGCCGACGCCGTCCGGCGGGCGGCGCGGCTCGCTGCGTCGAGCGTGGACCTGCGCCTCGCGGACCTGACCAGCGTCACCCGCTTCTGCGCGACCTCGCCCGCCCTGACCCGGTCGGTCGATATGGCGGCGCTCACGGCGACCTGCGGGCGCTACGCGGCGCAGCTCGGGGCGTGGGTGGTCGTCGTCGAGACGGGCGAGACCCACCGGCAGATCCTCAACACCCGCGCGGACGCTCCGGCGACGCTGCCGGCCTATCCGCGCGACGCGGAGTATCCCGAGCTCCTGCGGCTGGAGGCGGAGACCCGCGCGCGCGGCGAGCCGCAGATCGCGGATGTTTTCATGGGCCCGGTGCTGGACGGCGCCGTCGTTTCGGCGGGGCAGTTCGTGCGGCTCGTCGACGGACGCCGGGCGGTGGTCTATGTCTCCATGGCGGCGCGCGATCTCTCGGCCCAGCTGGACGAACTCGCCGGCGACGAGGGGCTGATCCTCGCGGTGCTCGACACGTCGCGCCGGATCGTGGCGCTGAGCGCGGAGAGCCAATCCTACATGTTCGTCGAGGTGCCGGGATGGCTCGACGACGCCCTCGGCACGGGCGCGGGCGCGGGCGCCGACCTCGAAAGGCCGGGCCCGCCGGAGATCGGCGGCCTGTGGGACGTCGGGCACATGCCGCTGCGCAACGACGGCTGGACCGCGCTCGCCGTGCGCGCCTCCGCCGGCATGGCGCCGTCCTGGGGGCTCGTGTCGATCCCGTCGGGCCTCGCCGTCGTGGGGGTCCTGATCTCGGGCCTCCTCGTCTGGCTCGCCGCCGCGCGGGACCGGGCCGCGACGCGCATGGCGGCGGCGGAGGCCGCGCGGCGCGAGGCCGAGGAGAGCGACCGGCAGAAGTCGCGCCTGCTGGCCTCCGTCGCGCATGACATCCGGGCCCCGCTCGTGAGCCTGATCGGCGCCCTCGACCAGGAGGCGCCCTCGGCGGCGGCCCCGGAGAAGATCGCCGCCGCGCGCGGATCGGCGGAGGCGCTCCTGCAACTGGTCGACGACATTCTGGAACTGTCGTTCCTCGGCGCCGGCGAGTTCACGCTCACCCCCACCCCCAGCGATGTGCGGGAGGTGGCGGAGGCCGTTCTGGTGCCCGCCCGGGCGGCGGCGGAGGCGAAGGGGCTCGACCTGCGCCTCGAGGCGGCGCCGGGGCTGCCCGAAGCGGTGCGCGTCGATCGCGTCCGGCTTCAGCAGGTTCTGGCCAACCTGATCTCGAACGCGATCAAGTACAGCGACCACGGGCGGGTCACGCTGCGGATCACGCAGGAGCGCGCGCGGGGCGACGAGGTCACGCTGCGCTTCGCCGTGGAGGACACGGGCGTCGGCCTCGCCCCCGAGGACATACCGAAGACCCTGCGGGAGTTCGGGCGCCTCGACCGCGACCCGGGGCAGGGCGGCGACGGAACGGGGCTCGGGCTGGCCATCGTGCAGCGCATCCTCGCCGCGATGGGCGCACGGCTCTCGGTCGAGAGCACGCCGGGCGAAGGCTCGACCTTCGCCTTCCGCCTGACGGTCCCGCGGCTCGAGGCGCAGCACATGCCGGACGCGCTCCGCCCGTTCGAGGGCGTCACGATTCTCTATGCCGAGGACGAGCCGGTCATCCGCGACGTCACGACCCGGCGCCTGCAGGACGCCGGCGCGACGGTCGTCGTCGCCAAGGACGGCGTCGAGGCGCTCGCCCGACTCGCGGAGCGGACACCCGATCTGCTGCTTCTGGATCTCCAGATGCCGGAGCTCGACGGGGTCGAGGTGCTGCGGCGGGCGCAGCGCATGACGCAGGCCCGCGCCATCGTCCGTTTCGTGCTGACCTCGCACATCGCCGGGCCGCAGGCGGCGGATGCGCGCGCGGCCGGGGCCGACCTGATCTTCACGAAGCCGGTGCAGGTCCGCGCGATGGCGGCCGCCTTCGACATGCTGCGCGACGCTGCCCCGCGCCCGGCGCCCGCGCCGGAGGTGCAGGCCGCGCCCCCACCCGCGCCGGCGGACGCGCCGGTGCTGGACACGCTCACCTTCCGCGACGTCGTGGGGGATGCAGAGGCGGGCGCCGCGCTACTGGACGAACTGAGCCGGAGCCTGCGCGCGGATATCGCTGCGATCGGGGCCGCGCTCGACGATGGCGACCTGCCCGCGGCGGCGGCGCGCGCGCATCGGGCCTGCGGCGTCTGTCAGGTCACGGGCGCGGTGAAGCTGGCCGGGGCGCTCGGACGTGCCGAACGCGAGGCGCGCGCGGGCGAGCCCACGGCGCTGCGCGCGACGCTCGCCGGGCTTCCGGATCTGCTGGACGCGACGCTCCTGCACATGCGCGGTACGCTGCGGGACGCCGACGGCCGTGGAGAACCGACGGCCTCGTGACTTTTGGACAATGGCGCGATTCGAATCGAAGCGCCCGGCCCTGCCGCCACGTCGCCTGCGTCAGGCGGCGTCGGGCGCCTCGGCCTCGGCGAGGCGCGCGCGCCAGGCCGCGTTGTTGCGCAGGCCGGCGAACAGGGCGAGGTCGAGGTCCTCTCCGGCCGGTGTCCCGCCCAGCGTGGCATCGCAGATCGCCAGCCGCGTGCGCCCGAAGTCCTGCGCGCCCGCGTTCGGCGCGACGAGCACGACGGCCACCTGCGGGTAGAGCGTGCGAAGGCCGCGCAGCGTCTCGTACGCCGCGCCGATGCCGCCCATCGCCTCGAGATCGAGGATCAGGAGGGTCCGCGACAGCATATCCGGCTGGCGCGCGAGCTCGGCCAGCACCTGCGTGGTCGACGTGACGGTTTCGACCGCGCCGAACCGCTCCGCCAGTTCCTCTCGCGCGATGCGAAGAGCGTCCACTGACGGCGCCAGGACGAGAGCGCGCATGTCCCCGGTCGCCGCGGGCCGTGCCGCGGCATCCTCCGTGTCGAGCGTGACGATCCTGTTCATGGCGGTGCTCCACTTCGTGCCCGCGTTCAACGCGGACCTGTGCTCCCGAGTTCACACTCTGACGTAGAAAGGCGCGCAACTCACCTGTGCATAAGTCGCTTCGGCGCGCGTTCGGGGCGGGGTGTATCCTTCGATAGCCGCCACCCCCGAGAGACACGGCCGTCGGGCGCCCGCGTCAGTCGATCGGCAGAAGAACCTCGACGCTCGCGCCCTGCCCGGGCTGCGTGCTCACGCAGACCGCCCCGCCGTGGCCCCGCGCGACCTCGGCGACGACGAACATGCCGAGCCCCGTCCCCGCCGACCCCTTGCCGGACACGTATGGGGTGAACATCGTCCGCTGGAGCGCGGGCGCGATGCCCGGCCCGTTGTCGCGGACGGCGATCCGCGCGTAGCGCCGCGCCGGGTCCAGCGCGCCGACCTGGGGCGGCCCGGCCCCCGCACCCGGCACGGTGTCGAGGGTGAGCACGATCCGCCCCTTGGCGGGATCGACGGCATCGCTGGCGTTTAGCAGCAGATTGAGCGCCACCTGCACGATATCCACCTGCGCGGCGCGAAGGGTGACCGCGGTCTCCGGCAGGTCCAGACGGTGCGTGATCCCCGGCGGCAGCGTCGCGGCGACGAGCTCGATCGCCTTCGCGAGCGGCGCGCGCAGGTCGATCGGCTCCTCGCTCTCGGTCCCCGCCTTGCCGAAGTCCAGCCGCGCGTCGAGGAGCCCGACCGCCTCCTGCACGGTTGCGGTGATGGCGCCCGCGGCGTCGGCCGGGTCGTCCTCGACCCCGGCCTCGATCGCGCTCACGCGCTGCTGGATCAGCCCGAGGAGGTTCTTCAGGTCGTGCGCCGCGCCCGCGGTGAGGGCGTGCACCACCTCGGTCCGCTGCGCGACGCGGAGCCGCTCGCGCAGGCGCGCGCGCTCGGCCTCCGCGCGCAGGCGGTCGGCGATGTCCCACGTGGCGCAGATGATGCCGCCGCCCGACGCAAGGGTGAGCGAGACCTCCTGCAGGACGGGCGTGCCGTCGTCTAGGCGCCGGCCGCGGGCCTCCCCGGTCGAGGACCCGTGGCGCATCAGCACCGGGAAGACCTCGGCCTCGATGCTGGCGACGACCTCGGGCGCGTAGAGGTCGGACCAGTGCAGCCGCGTGACGTCGGCCGCCTCGGCGATGCCGAACATGCGCCGATGGGCCGCGTTCATGAAGGTGTAGCGCCCCTGCGCATCGGTGATCGCGATGCCGTCGCGAGTCTCGCGCAGGGCGATCGCCTTCGCGTCGCGCCGCGTCGCACCCTCGATGATCTCGTCCGGCGCGACCGCCATGCCGCCGATCCGCGTCGGCATTCCGTCATGATCCCGCGCCGTGACCTGCCCGCAAAGCGTAACCGCGACATCCCCGCCAGAGACGTGGCGCAGGTTCAGCGTCACCGCGACCGTCGCGACCCGGCCCGAGAAGAGGCGTGCGCGCGCCCGCTCCGCCGCCGCGAGATCCTCCGCATGGATGAGACCGCGCCAGACCTCCGGCGCGAGGGAGACCGCCTGTGCGTCCCGGCCGAGCAGCTCCATGAAGCGCCCCGAGAGATGCGCCACGTCGGCGCGGTCGATTTCCCAAGTGGCGAAGCCGCTCCGCGCGGGGCGAGCGAGATCGTCGGAGCCGCCCCGGGCGGCGAGATCGGTGTCGGACATGGTGCGCGACTCGTCGATAAGCGGTCATTTGGCACTTCGGTCGGGCACGGCGACCCTTCCGCCACGTTCCGACTTTTTGCGAGCTTAGTCGCGCGATCGATGCGGCACCATACGAAAGGCGTATGTCGTTCGTTTTTCCAGGTTCTATTTTATTTCACGTTTAACTTTCGCTATCTTTTGCCGTCTTTCGCGTGCCGCCCGCCTCCCCATCCCCGACGCCGGCAGCCGCGATCTCCGCCAGGTCGGCCTGCACGAGCGCCTGCACCCGCGGGAGCGCCGCGTCGTGCCCGGCCTCCAGTTCGCGCTGCGCGTGCCGGAAAAGCGCACCGAGCCGCCCGAGGCCGATCATCGCGGCCGCGCCGGCGGCGCGGTGGACGATATCGACCCGCGCCTCCCGCTCGAGGGCCGTGTCGCCCAGCGCGGCGCAGGCGCGCTCCGCCTCCGCGAGCGCCGCCGCGATCATCTTCGCGGCGACGTCGGGGCCCAGCAGCGCGTCGAGTTCGGCGCGGTCGAGCGTGTTCGTCACCCCGTCGAGCTCCGCATCGAGGGCGTCCGGGGCCGCCAAGGGCGCGCCGCTGGTGACCTCCTCGAGCGCCGCGGCGAGGGCCGCGCCGTCCAGCGGCTTCGACAGCATCGCGTCGACGGCCGCGTCGGCCAGCGCGTCCGGCGGGAGCAGGTCCGCGACAGCAGAGACGCAGAGGATCACCGCCGCGCCGGAGCGCTCCGAGGCGCGCATGCGCTGCGCGACCTCGACGCCGGTGAGACCGGGCATCCGGTAATCGAGCACGGCGAGCGCATAGGACCGCCGGTCGGCCATCTCCGCGGCCGTCGCGCCGTCGGCCGCCGTGTCGACGGTGAAGCCCAGCTGCTCCACCATGCGGCGCATCAGCGCCACGTTCACCGGGGCATCGTCGGCCACGAGCGCGGCACCGCCCGCCGGCAGGGCGCGTGCCGGGCGGGCGGAGGGCGCCGCCGGGGACGCGGGGCGCGCGCCCGGGTCGGCGTCGGCCTCGGCCTCGACCAGCGGCAGCGTCGCGCGAAAGCGCGCGCCGCCGTCGGGCGGACGCTCGGCCGTCACCGTCCCGCCGAGCGCGGCCACGATCGCGCGCGCCACCACGAGGCCGAGGCCGTCCTCGCCGTCGTACGGGACGCGCCGGTCGGCGTCGCCGAAGGGGGCGAAGACCTGCTCGTGCGCGACGCGCGCATTGGGCGGGCCGTCGTCGGCCACTTCGAGCGTGAGCACCGTGCGCCCGTCCGCCGCGCGCGCACCGTGATGCAGGGCCACCGTGACCGTGCCGCCCGGCGCGGCCGCGACCGCCTGCCCGACGAGCCCGGAGACGACGCGCGCGAGGGCCGACGCGCAGCCGCGATAGTGGCGCGGCGTGGCCTCTCCGGTGATCTCGAACCGCAGGTCGGTGCGCTGTGCGGCCGCCCGCGACGCCTGCGCGGCGATGGCGTCGCGCGCGATGCCGCTCGGCGCGATGACCGGCGCGTCGCCGGGCGCGTCGGACAGCCGGGTGAAGAGGAGCGCGTCCTCCACCATGGCGCGCAGCCGCGCGCCCGACCCGCGCGCCATGGCGAACAGATGGTCGCGATCCGCCGCGGTCGCCGCCTCGGGCAGCAGGTCCAGCGCGGCGAGCAGCGCGTGCAGCGGGGTCCGCATCTCATGACTGACCGCGGCGACGGCCTGTTCCCGGGCCGGGGGATCGCCCCCGCCGGGCTGGTGCCGGGCCGGCGGCACCGGCTCGCCCTCGACCTCCGCGTCTCCGGCGCGCAGGAACACGGCGAGCAGGCGTTCGCCGCCCGCGCCCTCGATCGGCGTCACCGTCAGGGCCACGCGCCGCCGCCCGGTGGCGCCGTCGCGCATACGGCTGCGCACGGCACCCGCGCCGATCATCGGTGCGATGCGATCCTCGAGAAGGTCGTCCAGCGCGACGGCGCCGCGCGGCGCCCCCTCGCCGTGCGCCGCGACCGGGCGCAGCGCCGGCGCGAGCGCCGCCGCCGCCGGGTTCGCCCGCAGGACCCGGCCCTGCGAATCGGTCACCACGATCCCGTCCGGGGCCGCGTCGACCAGTTGCGCGAGCGCCTCTTCGGATCGACGCGTCCGCCCGCTTCGGCGGGGCACACCCCACCGGGTCGCCGCGGCCAGCAGGCCACCGAGGCCCACGACGCCGGCCAAGACGAGCGGGGCGGCCATCGACGCCGCGACGACGGCCGTCGCCGGCGCGCGGGACCGAGACGGCACGGCCCGCGGCGCAGCGATCGCGGCCCGGGATGCGTCATGCAGGACCGCGCGCCCGTCGCGCACGGGGGCTGAGGCCAGCGCCGCTCCGCCGGCGACGGCGAGAGCCAGCGCGCAGACCAGCGGCGCCGCCCTCCTGTTGCGGCCGGAAGCCCCTGTTTTCCAAGGCATCACGGGCTCACTCTGCCTGAACGATGATGCGCACGGGCGGGCGACTGCCTGCCCCATCCGGGCGGAACGCGACGCAGCGACCTTCGGCCGGACCGGGGGCGGGCCACGGCGGACCGCTGCCGTCGTCGAGCGGCCGCCCCCGACAAGGGGCGTCCGCCCCCGCCGTCACGGGATGTGCGGCCGGCGCGGGGTCTGGCCCCTCTGCACCACGGAGGACCGGGTCATCGCCCGTCCGACCGCCGGAAATCGAGAAAGGAGCGGGCCGGGCCCATGCCGGCGCAGGCGCGAAAATCACCCGGTTCACCGAAAAAAATGTTTGTTGCATGGCTCAATTTCATTGTCGAAAATGGAGGATGCAGATCACGGAACTTCGGACGCCTTGAAGAATTATCTTTAGATAAATTCACTACCAAAGAGTGCTTTCGCTGCAGAAAACCGCGTGCCAGAGATCGTATGCGTTCGTACGGTCCAACCGGCGCAGATCGCAGCGACGACACGGAGCAGACGAGGGCGTCGGCATGGCCGCTTCCACCCCCAAGACACGAGACAGAACTGCGGCCACGGACGCGGAGGCGGCGGGCCGTATCCTGATCGCCGACGACCACCGGATGATCACCGAGGCCGTCGCCCGCCTTCTGGAGCGCACCGGCGGATTCGAGACCACCGTCGTCGGATCGCTGCCCGAGGCGATCCAGACGCTGACCGAGGACACGGGCTACGACCTGCTGCTGCTGGACGTGCGCATGCCCGGGATGAGCGGCCTCGACAGCGTGGAGCGCGTGCTCGCGCGTGCGGGCGACACGAAGGTCGTGCTGTTTTCCGGCGAGGCGGACCGCCGCTTCGTCGCCGGGGCCGTGGAGCTCGGCGTACGGGGCCTCATCCCCAAGACGATGCCGCTCAAGGCGCTGACCAGCGCGCTGCACCTCGTGCTCTCGGGGGAGGTCTTCATGCCCGTCGAGGGCGCCGCGACGGCCGGGTCGATCGACGCCGGCGAGGCCGGGCTGACGCAACTCGAGACGACGATCCTGCGGCTCGCCTCCGACGGGCACACCAATAAGGAGATCGCGCTTCACGTCAATCTCGGCGAAGTCGCCGTGAAGATGCACATGCGCGCGATCTGCCGGAAGCTCGACGCGCGGAACCGCACGCATGCCGCCATGATGGCGCGGAGCCTCGGCATCATCTGACGCACCGCCTCACGCGGCGAGCGCCGCGCGGATCGCGTCGAGCCCGTCGGTCAGCGCCGCGGGGCCCGGTTGCAGGATCAGGGGCGACTTGATCTCGTGGATGCGCCCCGCGGCCACCGCCGGCACCGCGTCGAAGCCGGGACGCGCGGCGATCTTTTCCGGGCGGACCTTCTTGCCGCACCAGGAGGCGAGGATCACCTCCGGCGCGGCGGCGATCACCCGCTCCGGCGTCACGATCCGGTCGCGCGCCGCGCCTTCGGCGGCGAGCTCCGGCAGCGCTTCCTGCCCGCCGGCGATCCCGATCAGCTCCGAGACCCACTTGAGGCCGGAGATCATCGGCTCGTCCCATTCCTCGAAATAGACGACCGGGCGTGGGCGTTCGCGCGCCTCGGCCGCCACCGCCTCCAGCCGGCGCTCGTAGTCGGACGCGAGCCGCTCGGCGCGGGCGCCCTCCCCCACCGTCGCGCCGAGATGGCGGATCATGGCGAGGATGCCGGCCACGTCGCGCTGGTTGTAGCCCATCACCGTGACGCCGGCGCGCAGAAGCTCGGCGGCGATCTCGGCCTGAAGGTCGGAGAAGGTGAGCACCAGATCCGGCTCGAGCGCGAGAATCTTCGGGATATCCGCCGAGGTGAAGGCCGAGACGCGCGGCTTCTCGCGGCGCACGCGCTTCGGCCGGACGGCGTAGCCCGAGACGCCCACGATCCGGTCCTCCGCGCCGAGGAGGTAGAGCGTCTCGACCGTCTCCTCGGTCAGGCAGACGATGCGGTCTGGCGGGAAACGTCGCATCGCCCGCTCACCCGGTCGTGCGCCGCGCCCGCGCGCCGCCGCGGCGGCGGCGCGGCGGCAGGGCGAGCGGCAGGGGCCGCGGCGGCATCCGGGTGGAGGCCACCAGCAGATCGCAGAACACCGCCACCGCGGGCGAGCGCCGTGCGCGCGGCGCGGCGCGGGTGTAGGCCTGCATCGCCTCGCGGCGGTAGTCGCCGTCGCCGGGCAGCGCGCCGAGCCATTGCATGTAGCCGAGCCGGGCCAAATCCGCCGCCCGGTCCGGCGGCAGGGGGCCCACGTCGAGTTGCGAGATCGTCCGGTCCAGAAGCATCGCGCCCTCCGCGCACATGGGGGCGGATGCACCGAAGTCGGGGAGGCCGCCGGCGGGTGTGCCGTCCATCCCGGTCTCTCCGCTCCGGGGCACCCCGCCCGGGTCGAGATCACCGCGGCGCATCGCGCCGGAGATGGCAGGTCTCCTGGCTCGCGGGTCGTCGCTCCGCCGGGCCTTCCCGGGCCTCGGGCCCAGTGGCGTGGTCCGGCCTCGCTCACCGCTCACAGTTGCGGGGGCAGCCGCGGAATTGCCCGGGGGCGCACCGCGTTCCCTTTTCAGCCGACCCGCGCGGGCCGGGCACCATCGCGCGAAGGGTGGCACAGGGGACGCCCCCTGTCCACGCCGAAAGCCTCAGAAGTCGAGGTTCGCCACGTTGAGCGCGTTGTCCTGGATGAACTCGCGCCGCGGCTCGACGACATCGCCCATGAGCTTGGTGAAGAGATCGTCCGCCTCGGCCATGTCCTCGACCCGCACCTGCAGGAGCGTGCGCGCCTCCGGGTCGAGCGTCGTCTCCCAGAGCTGGTCGGGGTTCATCTCTCCGAGCCCCTTGTAGCGCTGGAGCGAGAGCCCGCGCTCGCCCTCCTCGAGGATCGCCTGCAACAGCCCGAGGGGGCCGTAGATGTCCGACTGCCGGTCCTTGCGCACGAGGCGCGCGGGACGGCGGTAGATCTCCTGCAGGGGCGCGGTCATGCCGCCGAGCTTGCGCGCCTCGCCCGAGCGCAGCGCCTGCCCGTCGATCACGCGCACCTCCTCGACCCCGCGGACCACGCGCGAGAGGCGCAGGCCCTTGTCCTGCGTCGGCCGGCCCTGCCAGCCGCGCTCGTATTCCTCGGCGATCAGGTCCAGCCGCTCGGCCACGCGGTTCGCCACGCCCTGAAGGTCGGCGTCGGCCTGCCCCTCCTCGAAGGCGCCGGCGATGGCGGCCTGTTCGAGGATGTGGCGCGGGTAGTGCGTCGGGAAGGCGTCGAGGATGCGGCGCACGTGCCGCGCCTCCTGCACGACGCGCTGAAGATCGGGGCCCGCGATCTCCTCCCCGCTTTCGAGGCGCAGGGTCGCGCCCTCGGTCCCCTGGTCGATCAGGAAGTCTGTCAGCGCCGCCTCGTCCTTGAGATAAACCTCGGACTTGCCGCGCCCGACCTTGTAGAGCGGCGGCTGCGCGATGAAGAGATGCCCGTGCTCGATGAGCTCCGGCATCTGGCGATAGAAGAAGGTCAGCAGCAGCGTCCGGATGTGCGCGCCGTCCACGTCGGCGTCCGTCATGATGACGATCTTGTTGTAGCGCAGCTTCGACAGGTCGAACTCGTCGCGCCCGATCCCGGTGCCGAGCGCCATCACGAGGTTGCCGATCTCCTGGCTCGAGAGCATCCGGTCGAAGCGCGCGCGCTCCACGTTCAGGATCTTGCCTCGGAGCGGCAGCACCGCCTGCGTGCGCCGGTCGCGGCCGGTCTGCGCGCTGCCCCCGGCGCTGTCGCCCTCGACGAGGAAGAGCTCGGTCTTTTCGGGGTCCTTCTCGGAGCAGTCCTTGAGCTTCCCGGCGAGGTAGTTGACGTCCATCGCCGACTTGCGCCGGGTGAGTTCGCGCGCCTTGCGCGCCGCCTCGCGCGCGAGCGCAGCCTCGACGATCTTGCCGACGATCGCCTTGGCCTCGGTCGGGTTCTCCTCGAACCAGAGGGCGAGGCGCTCGTTCATCAGGCTCTCGACCGCCGGGCGCACCTCGGAGCTCACCAGCTTGTCCTTGGTCTGGCTCGAGAACTTCGGGTCCGGCACCTTCACCGAGAGGACGCAGGTCAGCCCCTCGCGCGCGTCGTCGCCCGAGAAGCTCACCTTCTCGCGCTTGGCGATGCCGCTGTCGGCGGCGTAGCGCGTCAGCGTCCGGGTGAGCGCGCCGCGGAACCCGGCGAGGTGCGTGCCCCCGTCGCGCTGCGGGATGTTGTTGGTGAAGGGCAGCACCGTCTCGTGGTAGCTGTCGTTCCACCACATCGCGATCTCGACGCCGATACCGTCGCGCTCGCCCTCGATGTGGACGGGCTCCGACATCAGCGGCTGCTTGTGGCGGTCGAGATACTTCACGAACTCGCGCACGCCGCCCTCGTAGCAGAGCTCGCTCCGGAGCGGCTCGGCCGGGCGGTGATCCTCGAGGATGATGCGCACGCCGGAGTTCAGGAAGGCGAGTTCGCGCAGGCGCCGCTCGAGCGTCTCGAAGGAATAATCGAGGTTCGAGAAGGTATCGAGCGAGGCGAGGAAGCGCACCTCGGTGCCCTGCTTGCCCTCCGCGTCGCCGGTGACGCGCAGGTGCTCGACGGTCTCGCCGCGCTCGAAACGGGCGTAATGCGCCTTGCCGTCGCGCCAGATCCGGAGCTCCAGCCAGTCGGAGAGCGCGTTGACCACCGAGACGCCGACGCCGTGCAGGCCGCCCGAGACCTTGTAGGAGTTCTGGTCGAACTTCCCGCCCGCGTGCAGCTGGGTCATGATGACCTCCGCCGCGCTGACGCCCTCCTCGGCGTGGATCTCCACGGGAACGCCGCGCCCGTTGTCGGCCACCGAGACCGAGCTGTCGGCGTGGATCACGACATGAACGTAGTCCGCGTGGCCGGCGAGCGCCTCGTCGATGCCGTTGTCGACGACCTCGTAGACCATGTGATGCAGGCCCGAGCCGTCGTCGGTGTCGCCGATGTACATGCCCGGCCGCTTGCGGACGGCCTCCAGCCCCTTGAGAACCTTGATGGATTCGGCGCCGTAGTCGCTCGGCGCCGGATTGTCTGCGGCCATGCCCGGAAACCTCTCGATTGGTCCGGCGGTTATAGGCGCTCGCGCCGGGAATGTCACGCGCGCGCGGGCGCTCACCAGACGGGGATGGCGAGCCCCACGAGGATCAGCGCCGCCCCCGCGATCCGGTTCGTCCGCCGCAGCGCCGCGGGCGAGGTGAGCCGCCGCTTCGCCCGGTCCACGAGAAGCGCCACGGCGAGGTTGCAGACGAAGGGCACCGCCATGGAAATCCCGACGATCGCCGCGACGTCGGCCGCCGTGACCCGGGCGAGGTCGAAGAACCCCGGCAGCACGCCCATGTAGAAGAGGATCGCCTTGGGATTGCCGAGGATCGCGGCGAGCCCGGCGAAGAAGCCCGCCCAGAGCCCGGGCCGCGTCAGCCGGCTGTCGGCGCCCACCGCACGGTCGGCGTTGCGGATCACCGTGACGCCGAGCCAGACGAAGACCGCCGCGGCGACGAGGCGCAGCGCGGTCATCGCGCCCGCGTAGCTCGACACGACCCAGGCGAGGCCCATCACCGCGAGCAGCGACCAGAGCGCGTCGCCGATCACCACCCCCGCCGCCAGCGGCCAGGCCCCGCGCACCCCGCCCGCGAGGGTGCGCGCCGTCAGCGCCATCCAGACCGGCCCCGGCGTCAGGAAGAGCGCGAAGACGGCGGCGGCGTAGAGCCCGAGATCGGCAGGCGCGAGGGTCATGCCCCCTGATCGCGCGGGCTCAGGCCGGGTGCAAGCGGCTCTCGCCCCCCGCCTCCGTCACCTCGAGGCGCTGCGCGCGGTCGCCCAGCGCCTCGAAGAGCTCCGCGCCGGTGCCGGTCATCCACGCCTGCGATCCGAGCGCGCAGACCTCGTCGTAGAGCGCCGCGCGGCGGTCGGCGTCGAGATGCGCCGCCACCTCGTCCAGCAGGAGGATCGGCGCCGCGCCCATCTCCCCGGCCAGCGCTCGCGCGTTGGCGAGCACGAGCGAGATCAGGAGCGCCTTCTGCTCCCCGGTCGAGCAGGCCTCCGCCGGCATGTCCTTGGCCGCGTAGCGCGCGGCGAGATCGGCGCGGTGCGGCCCGGTGAGCGTGCGCCCCGCCGCGCGGTCGCGCCCGCGCCCGGCCTCCAGCGCCGGGCCGAGCGCATCGGCCGCCTCCGGCATCTCCTCGGGGTAGGCCACCTCCAGCGCCGCGGTGGGAAAGGCCGTCCCGGCCGCCCGCTGCGCCGCCGCCACGCGGTCGAGCGCCGCGCGCCGCCCGGCGGCGATCGCCGCGCCGCTTTCCGCCATCTGCGACTCGAGCGCGGCGAACCACGCCGGGTCGCGCACGTCGTCCTTCAACAGGCGGTTGCGCTCACGCATGGCCTTTTCGTAGGCAAGCGCGGCCTCGCCGTGCTCGGGAAAGAAGCTGAGCGCGATCCGGTCGAGAAACCGCCGCCGCCCCTCGGCGCCCTCGGTCCAGAGCCGGTCCATCGCCGGCGTCAGCCAGAGCACCCGCGCCAGCCGCCCGAGCGCGAGCTGCGGCGCCGCCTTGCCGTCGATGCGGAGCTCGCGCGCGCCGCCCGCCTCGCACCGCATCTCGACCTCGCGGGCCTGCCCGAAACTTTGCAGAACGCCGCTCACCTTCCAGCCGAGCGCCTCGGGCCTGCGCGCCATCTCCGGCGCCGCCGCGCGCCGCATCCCCCGCCCCGGCGAGAAGAGCGAGACCGCCTCCAGCAGGTTCGTCTTGCCCGCGCCGTTCGGCCCGAAGATCGCCACCGGCCGGGCGTCGGCCACGACCTCCGCGCGCCGGTGCGAGCGGAAATGCGAAAGCGCGAGCCGTGAGAGATGAAGGCCGGACACGCCCCGTCCCTGTCGCTGATCCAGATGGTCCCGCTGCCGGGGCCCCGCCCTTAGCACAGCCCACGCGGGAAGCCCATGAAGCGATCCAGCCCGCCGGCGCGGGGATGGACCGGCGGGGCCCGCGCAGGTTCACACCCGGGCGCCGCCGGCCGGAACGGGGGATGACTTGCGCCAGATCAAGGTCGCGCAATGACGCAGGGTGCACGACCACCCGGGACGCAGCTTCGACGAAGGTGAGATCATGCGCGCCCTGGCGCTCCTGTTCATGGTGATCGGTCTCGCGCCCGCGGCGGCGGAGACGGTCGAGGTCACGCCGCAGTCCGTGACCGAATGGAAACCCGTCTACGGACAGATCGCCACGCGCGACCGGGTGCCGGCGCGGGCGCGGATCGGCGGCACCGTCCGCGCGCTCGAGGTGACCGAGGGCGACCGGGTCGAGGCCGGCGCGCGCATCGCGATGATCGAGGACGACAAGCTCGCCTTCCGGCTCGACGCGCTCGACGCGCGGATCGAGGCGGCCGAGGCACGGCTCGAGACCGCGCAGACCGACCTCGAGCGCGGCGAGCGGCTGCTGGAGCGGGGCGTCATCACCACGCAGCGCCTCGACCAGCTGCGCACCGAGGTTCAGGTGCTGCGCGGGGAGATTTCCAGCCTCTCGTCCGAACGCCTCGTCGTCGAACAGCAGATCGAGGAGGGCGAGGTGCGCGCGCCCGAGACCGGCGTCGTGCTGCGCGTGCCGGTGGCGCGGGGCTCCGTCGTCACGCCCGGCGAAGCGCTCGCCGAGATCGGCGGGGGCGGCGCCTACCTGCGCCTCGCCATCCCCGAGCGCTTCTCCGGCGCGCTCGCCGAGGGCGACACCATCCGCATCGGACAGGACGGCACGGCCGGGACGGGCCGCCTCGTGAAGCTCTATCCCCTGATCGAGGGCGGGCGCGTGCAGGCAGACGTGGAGGTCGAGGGCCTCGACACGCGCTTCGTCGGCCGCCGGGTGCCCGTGCGCCTGCCGGTGGCCGAGCGCGACGCGCTTCTCGTGCCGGAGGCCGCGCTCTTCCGCTCCGGCGGGCTCGACTTCGTGACCGTGGAGACCGCGCAGGGCCGGCTGCGCCGCGCGGTGGTGCCGGGCGCGCGCGTCGCGCGCGACGACCGCACCTGGCGCGAGATCCTGACCGGGCTCTCGGCCGGCGACCGGGTGGTGGTGGACGACCATGAGTGAAGAGCCCTCGGACAAGACGCCGCTCGGCCTCGCCGGGCATCTGACGCGTGCCTTCATCACCTCGCCGCTGACGCCGCTCCTGCTGCTGGCGTCGCTCGCCGTGGGGCTGATCGCGCTCGCGGCGCTCCCGCGCGAGGAGGAGCCGCAGATCTCCGTCCCCCTCGTCGACATCCACGTCGAGGCGCACGGGCTCAGGGCCGAGGACGCGGTCAAGCTCGTCACCGAGCCGCTGGAGACCATCGTCAAGGGCATCAACGCGGTCGAGCACGTCTATTCCGACACGCGCGACGACCGGGTCATGGTGACCGCGCGCTTCGAGGTGGGCGTCTCGCAGGACACCGCGATCCTGCGCGTGCGCGACAAGATCCTCGCCAACATGGACCGCATCCCCGTGGGCATCCCCGAGCCGCTGGTCGTGGGGCGCGGGATCAACGACGTGCCCATCGTCGCGCTCACCTTCTCCGGCGCCTCCGGCGCGGGCGAGGTCGGCGCGGCCGAACTCACCCGCATCGCGCGCGAGGTGGAGGTGCGCCTCGCCCGGATCGAGAACGTCGGGCTCACCTACATGATCGGCGCGACCGACGAGGTACTGCGCGTGGCGCCGGACCCGGAGGGCCTCGCGCTCTACGGCGTCACGCTGCAACAGCTCGCCGCCAAGGTCGAGGGCGCGAACGCCGCCGCGCCCGCGGGCCGGCTGCGCGACGGGGGCGAGCAGATCCCGCTCACCATCGGCGAGACGCTGGCGACGCCGGCCGAGATCGGCAACCTCGAGCTCACCGCGCGCGACGGGCGCACCGTCTACGTGCGCGACGTGGCCGAGGTCTCCTTCGTCACCGACATGGACGAGCACCACGTCGCCACGCTGAGGCGCGGGGCCGACGGCGCCATCGTCCGCGAGCCGGCGGTGACCCTCGCCCTCGCCAAGCGCGCGGGCGCCAACGCGGTCACCGTCGCCGAGGAGATCCTGCACCGGGTCGAGGCGATGGAGGGCCACCTGATCCCCGACAGCGTCGAGGTGGAGGTCACCCGCGACTACGGCGAGACGGCGAGCGAGAAGGCCAACGAGCTTCTCTTCCATCTCTTCCTCGCCACGATCTCCATCGTCGCGCTGGTCTGGCTCGCCATCGGCTGGCGCGAGGCGATCGTCGTGGCGATCGTGATTCCGGTCACCATCCTGCTCACGCTCTTCGCGGCGTGGATCATGGGCTACACGCTCAACCGCGTCTCGCTCTTCGCGCTGATCTTCTCCATCGGCATCCTCGTGGACGACGCCATCGTGGTGATCGAGAACATCGCGCGCCACTGGACCGAGAAGCGCGAGAGCCGCAGCCGCCTCGGCGCCGCGGTGGCGGCGGTGGCGGAGGTGGGCAACCCGACCATCGTGGCGACGCTGACGGTGGTGGTCGCCCTCCTGCCGATGCTCTTCGTCTCGGGGCTGATGGGCCCCTACATGAGCCCGATCCCCGCCAACGCCTCGGCCGCGATGATCTTCTCGTTCTTCGTGGCGGTCATCATCACGCCGTGGCTCATGCTGAAGATCGCCGGGCGCGCGCCCCTCCACCACGGCGAGGCGGGCGGCGCGGGCCATCCCGGCGGGCGCCTCGGCCGGCTCTATGCGCGCATCGCTCGGCCGGTGATCGCGCGGAAGGGGCGCGCGGCGCTCTTCCTCGTCGTGGTGGCGGCGCTCTCCTTCGGCTCGCTCGGGCTTCTCTACACGCAGGACGTGACGGTGAAGCTCCTGCCCTTCGACAACAAGTCGGAGCTCTCCATCGTCGTGGACCTGCCCGAGGGATCGAGCGTGGAGGCGACCGACGCCGTGCTGCAGCGCGCGGCGCGGTTGGCGATGGAGCTGCCGGAGGTGATCTCGGCGCAGACCCACGCAGGCACCGCCGCGCCCTTCAACTTCAACGGGCTGGTGCGGCACTACTACCTGCGCCAGAGGCCCGAGCAGGGCGACGTGCAGGTCAACCTCGAGGCCAAGCACCACCGCGACCGGGTGAGCCACGCCATCGCGCTCGACCTGCGCGCGCGGCTCTCCGCGCTCGACGTGCCCGAGGGCACGGTGCTCAAGGTGGTCGAGCCGCCGCCGGGCCCGCCGGTGATCGCGACGCTTCTCGCAGAGATCTACGGCCCCGACCCCGAGACGCGGCGCGCCGTGGCCGAGAAGGTCCGCGCCGCCTTCGAGGCGACGCCCTTCATCGTGGACGTGGACGACAGCTACGGCGAGCGCGCGCGCCGCCTGCGCGCCGAGCTTCAGGCCACCGACATGGATTTCTACCGTGTGCAGGAGCGCGACGCGCTCGAGACGCTGCGCCTTTTGAACGGGGAGACCACCGTCGGCTACTCACACCGCGGGGAGGGGCGGCGCCCGATCCCCATCGTCATGGCGCGCCCCCGCGCGGAGCGCGTGATGGACGCCGAGACGCTCTCGACCCCGGTCCCGGCGAACGCCCTGCCCGGCGGGCGCGGCGTCGTGGAGCTCGGCGACGTGGTGGCGATCGGGGAGGAGCGCACCTCCTACCCGATCTTCCGGCGCAACGGCTACGACGCGATCATGGTCACCGCCGAGCTCGCCGGGGACTTCGAGGCGCCGCTCTACGGCATGCTCGAGGTGGCCGACCGGCTCGAGGCGATGGACTGGCCCGAGGGGCACGCCCCGCGCATCCGCCTCAACGGCCAGCCGGAGACCACCGAGACGCCCGTGCTGCTCTGGGACGGCGAGTGGGAGGTGACCTGGGTCACCTTCCGCGACATGGGCGCGGCCTTCGCGGTGGCGCTTCTGGGAATCTACATCCTCGTCGTCGCGCAGTTCGGCAGCTTCCGCCTGCCCCTGGTGATCCTGACGCCGGTGCCGCTGACGTTCCTCGGGATCATGGGCGGGCACTGGCTCTTCGGCGCGCCCTTCTCGGCGCCCTCGATGATCGGCTTCATCGCGCTCGCCGGGATCATCGTGCGCAACTCGATCCTGCTCGCCGACTTCATCCGCCACGCCGACCCGGAGGGCCGTGTGACGACCGAGATCCTGATCGAGGCCGGGGCGACGCGCTTCAAGCCGATCCTGCTGACGGCCGTCGCCGCGATGATCGGGGCGAGCGTGATCCTCTTCGACCCGATCTTCCAGGGCCTCGCGCTGTCGCTCCTCTTCGGGCTGGTCTCGTCGACGGCCTTCACCGTTCTGGTGATCCCGGCGATCTACCGCCTCGCCAAGACCTGAGGCACGGCGGACGCGGGGCGGCGGGGCCGCCGCGCGCCGCATGCCCCGCCCGCCGGGAAGAACGAGACCGCCTCCGGACGGGTCGTCCCGCCCGCGCCGGTCGGCCCCAAGATCACCACCGTCCGCGACGACCTCCGCACGCCGGTGCGAGCGGACGCGCGAAAGCGCGAGCCGTGCGGGATGAAGGCCGGCCCCGCCCCCGTCCTTCTTCTTGGTCCAAATATCCCCGCCGGAGGCGACGCCGCGCGCGCGGCGTCCCCGATGCGCGTCACACGCGCATCGGCATCACCACGTAGATCGCGGAAGTGTCGTCGCCCTCGCGCATGAGCGTCGGGTCGCCCGAGGTGTTGAAGAGAAAGACCGCGTTCTCGCGGTCCACCTGCCCCGCGATCTCCTGCAGGTATTTCGCGTTGAAGCCGATCTCGAGGCGCTCGTCCTGATAGGCGACGGGGAGCTCGTCCTCCGCCGCGCCGGCGTCGGGCGCGTTGACCGAGAGGATCAGCCGGTCGTCCTCCATCGTCATCTTCACCGCGCGCGAGCGTTCGGAACTCACGGTGGCGACCCGGTCCACCGCCCGGGCGAAGTCGGTGGCGTCCACCTCGAGCCGGCGGGTGTTGTTCTGCGGGATGACGCGGGCGTAATCGGGGAAGGTGCCGTCGATCACCTTCGACGTCAGCGTGATGTCGGGCGTGGCGAAGCGCACCTTGGTCTCGCTCACCGAGACGGCGATCTCCGTGTCGTCGTCGTCGAGGAGCTTGCGCAGCTCTCCCACGGTCTTGCGCGGCACGATCACGCCCGGCATCTCCTCCGCCCCCGCGGGCAGCGGCGCGTCGATCCGGGCGAGGCGGTGGCCGTCCGTCGCCACGCAGCGCAGCGCGGGGCCCTCCTCGCCCTCGGCGACATGCATGTAGACGCCGTTCAGGTAATAGCGCGTCTCCTCGGTGGAGATGGCGAAGCGCGACTTGTCGAAGAGGCGCCGCAGCACCGGCGCGGGCGCGGCGAAGTTGGCGGTGTACTCCGAGGAGGCCATCACCGGGAAATCCTCCTTCGGCAGCGTGGCCAGCGTGAAATGCGACCGCCCCGCCGAGACCGAGAGGCGCCCCGTCGCCGCGTCGTCGGCCAGCGTGACCAGCGCGCCGTCGGGCAGCTTGCGCACGATCTCGTGGAAGGTGACGGCGCTGACGGTGGTGCCGCCGGCGCGCTCGACGGTGGCCGGCGCGCGGTCCACCACCTCGATGTCGAGATCGGTGGCGCGGAAGCGCACGGCGTCGCCCTCCGCCTCGATCAGCACGTTGGCGAGGATCGGGATGGTGTTGCGCCGTTCCACGACCGATTGCGCCTGCGCCACGGCCCTGAGCAGCGCGCCGCGCTCGATGCTGATCTTCATGCCCCTGTCCCTCCGTTCCGGCCGGAAGCCCACCCTACCGGCTCGGCCCCGCCGCACAACAGTTTCGCCGAGTTGTCTGCCGGATGGAGGCAGCGGTCAAGGCCGCCCCCGGGCGATGACGCCCGTCAGGGCGGAAGAGCGCGGGGTCTCAGCCCTCGAGCGCGCGGCGCAGGATCTCCAGGTCCTCGGCGATCTGGCTGTCGGCGGCGCGCAACTCCTCGATGCGCTTGACCCCGTGCATCACGGTGGTGTGGTCCCGCCCGCCGAAGCTCCGCCCGATCTCGGGCAGCGAACGCGCGGTGAGCTGCTTGGCGAGATACATCGCCACCTGCCGCGGCCGGGCGAGGCTGCGCACCCGCTTCGGCCCGATCAGGTCCGACAGGCGGATGTTGTAGTGCTCGCTCACCTTGCGCTGGATCTCCTCGACGGTGACCTTGCGCTCCGAGGCGCGCAGGATGTCGGCGAGGCAGTCCTGCGCGAGGTCCATGTCGATCGTCCGGCCCACGAGCGAGGCGAAGGCGAAGAGCCGCGTCAGCGCCCCCTCGAGCACGCGGACGTTGGTCGAGATGCGCAGCGCGAGAAACTCCAGCACGCCCGGCTCCAGCCGCAGGTCCGGGTAGAGCGCGCGGTGCTGCTCCACCTTGGACTGCAGGATGCCGAGGCGCAGCTCGTAGTCGGTCGGGTGCAGGTCGACGACGAGGCCGCACTGCAACCGGCTCTTGATGCGGTCCTCGAGGTGCTTGATCTCGCCCGGCGAGCGGTCGCCGGAGATGATGATCTGCTTCTGCCCGTCCACGAGCGCGTTGAAGGTGTGGAAGAACTCCTCCTGCGTGCTGTCCTTGCCGGCGATGAACTGCACGTCGTCCACCATCAGCACGTCGACCGAGCGGAAGAGCTCCTTGAAGTCGATCATCTTCTTTTCGCGCAGCGCCTGGATGAAGCGGTACATGAACTGCTCGGCCGACAGATAGAGCACGTTGAGCTCCGGCCGCGTCTCGCGCAGCTCCCAGGCGATGGCGTGCATCAGGTGCGTCTTGCCGAGGCCGACGCCCCCGTAGAGGAAGAGGGGGTTGAAGGTCACCGTGCCCCCCTCGGCGACGCGGCGCGCCGCGGCGTGTGCGAGTTCGTTCGGCTTGCCGACCACGAAGGTGTCGAAGCGGAAGCGCGCGTCGAGCGGCGCGCCGTGCAGCGCCTCGTCGCGCGGGGCGGCGGCGGCCGCGGGCTCGGCCTCCGGCGCAGGGGCGTCGGGCGCGGGCGCGCCAGAGGCGGCGGGGGCCTGCCGCGGCGCGCCGCCGCTCGGCACGGTGAAGCGGACGCGCCGCACGTCCGAATCGGCGGCCGCGATCTGATGCAGGAGGAGATCGCCGAAGTTGTCCGAGACGTAGGTGCCCATGAAGTTGGTGGGCACGTGGAAGGTCGCCACCCCGTCGGACACGCCCGCGAAGGAGAGCGGCTTGATCCAGTTCAGGTAGTTGTTCTTGCCGACGGTGCGTTCCAGCGTCGCCTGAAGCTGACCCCACTCTTCCTGCGTCATCACGGTCCGACTGTGCCCCATCTCTCGACTCCCTCGCTGCCGCCGGCGCCCTACCGGCCGCTGTCGCGCGCCTGTCAGCCAGAGGGGGCGCCGGGTCGGCACCGGCCGCGGACACGGATACCGGGCGGGCGGCGCCGGAACAGCGGCCCGTGGATTCCGTGTCGCGCACGCGGCGGTGCACCGTCGGGCTGGCTCGACGAGAGCGCAAAGCTCCGAACCGCAAACCGCGGCTTACCCTGAACGGGTGGACGATCCGGTCCGTCCCCTTGGACCGTTCCCGTCCGACCTGTCCCCCCAGGCGATGTGACTCGCAGGGCTGAAGTTACCAATCGGGCGCGCGCGCCGGCAACTGAACTTGTCGCTTGACTCGTCGCGCCCGGCTAAAGAATCCGCGCCGCCGCAGCGCGCCCCCTCCGAAAGAAAAGGGCGCCCCGCACCGGGACGCCCTGTCGTTTCAAGGCCTTGGCGTGTGCCGTTCGCCGGCTCAGCCCAGCGCCTTCACCCGCTTGGCGAGGCGCGATATCTTTCGCGCCGCCGTGTTCTTGTGCATCACGCCCTTCGTCACGCCGCGCATGATCTCGGGCTGCGCGGCGCGCAGCGCCGCGGCTGCCGCGGCCTGATCACCCGAGGCGATGGCCTCCTCGACCTTGCGCAGGAAGGTGCGGATGCGCGAGCGGCGCGCGCGGTTGACGTCGTAGCGTTTCTGGTTCTGGCGGGCGCGCTTGCGCGCCTGGGGCGTGTTCGCCATGGGGTCGGATCCTCCGGGCTCGTCATGATCTCGTTCCGGCACGCGACGCCCTGCGCCGCCCCGTCCGGGGCGGACCGACTCCTGCCTGAGCGGGCACCACGCGCATGTCTCCGGCGCGCTTAGCGCAGCGCGCCGGAAAAGGAAAGCCCCCGCGGGATCAGCGGTCGCGGAACTGCGCCTCGCGCTTCTCGAGGAAGGCCGACATGCCCTCCGCCTGATCCTCGGTCGAGAAGAGCGCGTGGAAGAGCCGGCGCTCGAATCGCATCCCCTCGGCGAGGGAGGTCTCCTCGGCGCGGTTCACCGCCTCCTTGACCGCCATCGTCGTCAGCATCGACTTCTCGGCGATCTTCTGCGCGGCGGCCTGCGCCTCCTCCATCAGGTTCTTGGCCGGCACCACGCGGCTGACGAGGCCCGCGCGCTCGGCTTCCTCGGCGGGCATGAAGCGGCCCGTCAGGTGCATGTCCATGCTCTTGGCCTTGCCCACCATGCGGGTCAGGCGCTGCGTGCCGCCGATCCCGGCGATGACGCCGAGGTTGATCTCGGGCTGGCCGAACTTGGCCGAGTCGGCGGCGATGATGAAGTCGCACATCATGGCGAGCTCGCAGCCCCCGCCGAGCGCGTAGCCCGACACCGCGGCGATCACCGGCTTGCGGACGCGGGCGATCGCCTCATGCTCGGTGCCGAAGAAATCGGAGAGATACATCTCCACGAAGCTCTTCTGCGACATCTCCTTGATGTCGGCGCCCGCGGCGAAGGCCTTGGACGAGCCGGTGAGCACGATGCAGCGCACCTTGTCGTTGGTGTCCGCCTCCCTGAGCGCGCGCGCCAGCTCGCCCAGAAGCTGCGAGTTGAGCGCGTTCATCGCGTCGGGCCGGTTCAGCTTGATGGTGGCGACGTGGTCTTCGGTCTCGACGACGATCGTCTCGTAGGCCATGGAGCTGGCTCCGCTGGTGTCGGTCAAGAGCCCTTGCTAGCACTCTCGCGCAGCGGTTCAAGCTAAGTCTGGCAGGCCGGACAGTAGAAACTCGACCGCCCGGACTGCACGATCCGGCGCACGGTGCCGCCGCAGCCCTCCCGCCGGCAGGGCGCGCCTTCGCGGCCGTAGACGTCGAAGGTGTGCTGGAAATAGCCCAGTTCGCCGTCCGCCTGCCGGTAGTCGCGCAGCGACGAGCCGCCCGCCGCGATCGCGTCCGTGAGCACGGCGCGGATCGCCGGCACCAGCGCCGCCAGACGCCGCGCCGCGACGCGATGCGCGCGGCGCACGGGCGAGAGGCCGGCGCGGTAAAGCGCCTCGCAGACGTAGATGTTGCCCAGCCCGGCCACGACGCCCTGATCGAGGAGCGCGGCCTTCATCGGCGTGCGCCGTCCCTTGAGCCGCGCCACGAGATAGTCCTCCGAGAAGCCGTTGCCGAGCGGCTCGGGCCCCAACCCGGCGAGGAGCTTGTGGCCCTCGACCTCCGGCGTCGGGATCAGGTCCATCGCCCCGAAGCGGCGCGGGTCGTTGAAGGTGATCCGCGCGCCGCCCTCCATCTCGAGGACGACGTGATCGTGCGCCGAGGCGGCGGGGTGGTCCTGCACGAAGTCCCCGAGCATTCGCCCCGAGACCAGTATCCGCCCCGACATGCCGAGATGCACGAGCCATGTCTCGCCCGTGTCCAGATCGGCCAGCAGGTATTTCGACCGCCGCCCGAGGTGCAGCACCCGCGCGCCGGCGAGCCGCGCGCCCATGCCCTCGGGCAGCGGCCAGCGCAGGTCCGGCCGGCGCACCTCGGCCGTCAGGATGCGGCGCCCCTCCATCACGGGGGCGAGGCCCCGGCGGACCGTCTCGACCTCGGGCAATTCGGGCATGCGGGCTCCTTCGTCGCGGCCGCGCGGCACGGGGGCGCATTGCAGGCCCCCGCGGGCGCTTTATAAAAAGGCCGAACCACAGGCACGGCAAGGCCCCCATGACCGATCAGACGAGCGACAGCGCCGAGGCGACCACGCACTTCGGTTTCGACACGGTGCCCGAAGCGGAGAAGGCCGGCCGCGTGCGCGGCGTCTTCACCTCGGTCGCGAACCGCTACGACCTGATGAACGACCTGATGTCCGCGGGCATCCACCGCGCCTGGAAGGACGCGATGATGGACTGTCTCGCGCCACGGCCGGGGCAGCACCTGCTCGACGTGGCCGGCGGCACGGGCGACATCGCCTTCCGCTTCCTGCGCCGGGCCGGCGACGCGCGCGCCACCGTGCTCGACCTGACCGAGTCGATGCTGGCCGAGGGCCGCGCCCGCGCCGAGGCGCAGAGTCTCGACGACCGGCTCGACTGGCTCGTGGGGGACGCGATGGCGCTGCCCTTTCCGGACGCGAGCTTCGACGTCTACACCATCAGCTTCGGCATTCGGAACGTCACCCGCCCCGAGGACGCGCTCGCCGAGGCGTTCCGCGTGCTGCGCCCCGGCGGGCGGCTCATGGTGCTCGAGTTCTCGCAGGTGGCGGTGCCCGCGCTGCAATGGGCCTACGACCGCTATTCCTTCAACGTGATCCCCTGGATCGGCGAGATCGTGACCCGCGACCGGGCGAGCTATCAGTACCTCGTCGAATCGATCCGGCGCTTCCCCGATCAGGAGCGCTTCCTCGACATGATCCGCGCGGCCGGCTTCGAGCAGGCGAAATACCGCAACCTGACCATCGGCGTCGCGGCGCTGCACTCCGGCTGGAAGCTCTGAGGTGCGGGGCCCTCACAACATCTGGCGGCTGATCCGCACCGGCGCCACCTTCGAGCGCACCGGCGCGATGGGCGCGGTCCTCGACGCGATGGAGGCGCCGCGCCCGCTGCGCGTCGCCGCGCGCGTGCTCGGCTGGCCCTTCAAGTGGCTGGGCTACCCGGGCGACCCGGCGATGCCGCCGATCACCCGCGCGCTCACGGCGCTCGGCCCCGCCTACATCAAGTTCGGACAGGTGCTCTCGACCCGGCCCGACGTGGTGGGTCAGGAGCTCGCCGATCAGTTGCGCGTGCTGCAGGACCGGCTGCCGCCCTTCACCGTCGAGGACGCCAAGGCCACCATCCGCGCCGAGCTCGACGTGGAGCCGGACGCGACCTTCGAAAGCTTCGGCGAACCGGTCGCCGCCGCCTCGCTCGCGCAGGTGCATCAGGCCCGGCTCGCCACCACCGGCGAGCGCGTCGCGGTCAAGGTGCTGCGGCCGGGGATCGAGCGCGCCTTCCGCCGCGACATCGACGCCTTCTATTTCGCCGCGCGGGTGGTCGAACTGCTGTCGCCCGCCTCGCGCCGGCTGAAGCCGATGGACGTGATCGGCCACTTCGAGAGCGTCGTTCTCGGCGAGCTCGACCTGCGCCTCGAAAGCGCCGCCGCCTCGGAATTCGCCGCCAACACCAAGGACGATCCGGGCTTTCAGGTGCCGCGCATCGTCTGGCCGCTGTCGGGGCGGCGGGTGATGACGCTCGGCTGGGCCGAAGGCGTGCCGCTCGGCGACAACGCGGCGCTGGACGCGGCCGGGCACGACCGCCGCGCGCTGTCGGAACGGGTGCTGCAGCTCTTCCTGCGCCACGCGCTGCGCGACGGCTACTTTCACGGCGACATGCACCAGGGCAACATGAAGGTGGCGCCGAACGGCGACATCATCGCCTACGATTTCGGCATCATGGGCTACATCGACCCCTACACCCGTCGGGTCTACGCCGAGATCCTCTACGGTTTCATCCGGCGCGATTACCTGCGCGTCGCCGAGGTGCATTTCGAGGCGGGCTACGTGCCCCCGGACCGGGACGTGCACGAGTTCGCCCGCGCGCTCCGCTCCGTGGGCGAGCCGATCTTCGGCATGGACGCGACGCGCATCTCGATGGGGCGGCTCCTCGCGTATCTCTTCGAGGTGACCGAAAAGTTCGGCATGGAGACGCGGACCGAGCTCATCCTGCTGCAGCGCACCATGGTCGTGGTGGAGGGCGTCGCCCGCTCGCTCGACCCGCGGATGAACATCTGGGAGGTCGCGCGCCCCGTGGTCGAGGACTACATCCAGGAAAGCATCGGCCCCCGCGCCGTCGTGCGCGATCTGCGCGAGACGGCCCGCGTGCTCACCCGATTCGGACCGCGGCTGCCGGGGCTCGTGGAGAGCGCGCTGATCCGTCAGGCGGACCCGCCGAAGGACCCGGAGCCGCCGCGCCGCTGGCAGCCGGCCCTCTGGGCCGGGCTCGGCGCCGCGGCCGGGGCGGCGGCCGTCCTGTCGCTCGGCCTTCTGTAGCGGCGCGCCTCGGGGGCCGAGCAGGGCGCGCCCGGCCCGCCGGATCGAAGGGCGCGAACGCGTTTGCCTCGCCCGCCTGCACGGCGCGGCTTCGCGTCGCGCGCCGTGCCCGGGCCCGACGGTCGGGCCGCAGCCGGCGCGGGCCGGCGCCCCGCTGCGGGAGGGGCGGCCGGGACCCGGCCGCCCCGAAGCCCGCGCGGTGCGCGAGCAGCCGGTCAGGTATCGTCGCTCGCCGCGACCGCGACGACGGTCGCGACGCCGCCGATGATCGCCCAGACCGGGACGGTCGGCACAGCCTGGGAGGAGACGACCGGTTTGTCCGCCTTGGCGAAGGGATCGCTCGTGTCGGCGAGCGCCGGCGCCGCCGCGCCGAGGGTGAGCGCCGCGGTGGCGGCGAGCGTGGTGAAGGTCTTCATTGTGATCTCCTGATGTCGCGTTGCAGTCTATTGGGTGAAGGCGTCGTCCGAGACGCCCGGCCCGCCCGCGTCGCGCGGGAACCGTCGCGAGGTCGACCCGCGACGATCGAAGGCGCCGCCGGCGGCGGTCGCGCCCTGCACATGAGCGGCGTTTCGGCGCGTATGGAGATGGGCGGCCCCCCGGTCATGCAGCGCGGACCGCGGGCCGCTCGCCAGCGCCGCGTGCAGTCCGTCCGTAGCGGCCGCGACGGGCCGCGGTCCCGCAGCGCGACACAGCCGGGGGCGCGACGCCCCTCTGCACGGTCGCGGTCGGCGGCATGGCTCTGCCGGAGGGTCGGCGCAGCGGGCGGGCGAAGTCGCCGCGACGCGGAGGCGGGCGCGATCGCGGCGCCAGCCGGTCGGCCCCGGCGCACATCGGTGGCAACCGCGCCACGGCCGAGGATCTCCGCCGCGCGGCGCGGAGGCCCCTACCCGCGGGCGGGGCCGACGCTGCGCCCCGTCGTCTCGAACTGATCCGCATCGCACGGCCCCGGCGGTGATCCATCCACCGAACCTACCTTCATGGCATTACCAAATCGTTAAGCGCGGTCGCCTCGCCGGGGGACGCTCGCGGGCCCGGCGCCTCCGACCGCTAGCGCCGCATCGCCCGGAGCGCGCGCTCCGACACATCCGCCACCTCCTGGAGACGCAGGCCGTGCGGTCGAGTCGACCCCCGACATCACGCCGGGATCGGCCGACGACAGCCGGCTCCCGGACGCACCCTGCCCTGAGAGCAGGACGCGGTCCGGGCCGGCCAGGCCGGCGCCGCTGACCCGACGCACGGACCTCCGTTCAAAGCACCGGGCGCCCCGAGATCCTTGAAATGCTGCGACGCACACTCACTGCCTCGTGATCCCGACCACGCCCCGTCCCGATGATCACGGGTGAAGCCGCGGCCAGGCCCGTGATAGGCCCACGCTTCCAAAACCGTTTGCCTCTCAAACCAGCTCGCGCTCGCTCCCATCTTTTAGTTATGTGTACCGAGGAACGAGCCGCCCAAGCCGACCGACCACATCCGTGTGCCACGCATCGCCAAAGCCGTATTCACACGAACAAGCGATCGACAGCCCATACCGAGCGGCGCCACGTTCAGGCCAGAATTTCCCCGAACTGCTTCAAGTCCATGATCCCCGCCGGAGATATAACTGAATCGGGCACCGCTCCCTCGGCATGTTTCTCGACAAGCTTGCGGATGTGCTTGGCCGATCCGTCACGCGCACGTGACACCAACAGCGCGATATCCTCCTCCGATGTATAATCTTCGCCGGGCGTTCCGAGCAACTTGGCTTGTTCACGCCGTGTCTGCGACTTGCGGACCACATACTGCGAGCCGAACTCGGGATCGATCCCGCTGTCGTTGAGTTCCTGTGCCCCAACCGGCTCATAGCCGAAGGCTTCATTGTATTCTTTGAAGTACGCCTCGGCGAATTCGATATCTTCCTTTGTGAACCAATTGCGCCATTCGCCGTGTTTACCCTTCCTCTGGATATGAGACACCCAGGAGGTCGAAAGGTCCGTCGGCCCGACCTTGCGCCCCAAGACCTGCCGAAGGCCGGAATAATCACCCGCCGCGTAGTCCTCGAAATGGATGACGCAGAAATCGTACTTGAAACGCAACGCAACAAGGCGCTTCAATATCGCGCGATAGATATCCCAATTGAGCGAGGAAATACCCAGTCCGTCGGCTTGCTTGTGTAGCTGCAATACCGAGATCGAGCCTGGATCCCGCTCCTTCGCCTCGATCATCTTGACGAACTCCGCCAAAGCCTGCTCGCCGAACGAGAGCGGGTCGATCATCGGGCGGAACAGAAGTTCGCTGACCATCAGGTCTTTCACGTCGCGGACCAGCAGGATTCTTTTGTCGAACCATTCCATGTGGAAGTCCGATTTGCTGGCCAAAAGGCGTGACGCCATGATTTTCGTCACGAAGGTCGCACTGAAATCGTAATTCCGCAGCTTCCTTATGGGCCACGGCATCTGCGGCTCGAATATGGAGTAACATGTCTCATCCCCGGACAAGGCCGCCCGACAACTGTTGTAAATCGCTGTGCTGCCAGATTTCGCCGGTGCGACGATGGCTAGTTTCATTAGTGCTCTCCTGACAAGATTGCAAGGCATGAAGCCGAGCAACAAGCCAAATACTTCTTATGACTCGTTTCAGAAGCTTTCCATTGTGTAGTCAAAAAAGGCGAAGTCTTCTTCAAAAATTTCAGCAACGAATTTTATGAACTTCGGATGCTGTTTTATGAAGGAAGTGAAGTCTCGTTTCTCCGTTCCTTTTTGTAACTCATGATACATTCCGGGAACAGGGATCCCGAGCTGCTCGAGAACGGACCTGGCGTTTACCTCATAGTGCTCGAACTTTATTACTTTGAGCTGATCAAGTGGGATTCCACGGACAAAGCTTAACTGTGTACTGAACCCCCAAAAATTTGGATAGCCGGCCTTGAAGTCATTGTAAAAATCAATGAAGTCTTCGAAGGATCTGTTCTTGCTGTATCTGCCAAAAAGGAAATTAGAGCCTTTCAGCCAGGATCGGTCTGTGTAATAAAACTCATAAAACACCGATGCGAACCAATCATAGGGATCGCGGCAAACAACTATATAACTCCAATCCCTGTCGACTATTGCGCTGACCTTATTCTCGATTTCGCAGAATTTGGCGTGTTGCATGCCTTTGAAGTGCCAAGTCGCCTGCCACCCGTCGCCTTGAAACGTTGGTGTTCCTGGGCCGCGCAAGCCATCTTGCGTGAATTCAGACAGAATCCGAGTCAATGACGACCCGCCGGTCTTGTAGATGTGAATGAGGGCAATTTTATAGTCGGGACACAGTATCATTTTCTCACTTTCCCGCTTTCTTCAAAGCTTGCTTCCTGATCATCGGATAACCGCTCACCAAGAATTCCCTCTATTTGCTCACGGCCCGCGCGAATATTGCGCGGGTCACCGCAAGGCTCTTGTCCGGGTCGCGCTGAAGCGTTTCATGCACAACCTCGCGCAGCATGGTCTGCGTGCCGACGTTCTGGCCCTCGGACCATGGCCACGACATGGAACCTCTGCGGAATCGATACAGAAACCCCGCCTCGGGCAGCAGGACCCCGCGATATCCGCGGCCTTGGAAGTCCAGCCAGAAGATCCAGTCATCCCCCTCGCCGTTGCGGCGGGTGGCGTCGAAGCCGATCTCGGACAGGATCTCGGTCCGGATGAGCGCCGTCATCCGGTAGTCGTTTTCCAGAACATGCATGTAATCGCCCAGAAGGTGCCGCAGCACCAGCTCGCTGGTTTCACCGAAATTTCGCCGCTGGGGGATCACGGCGTCGGGCTGCCGGGGCGACTCGTTCCAGGCCTCCAGCATGTGCTCCAGAAGCTCCGGCGCGAACAGGTCGTCGGTGTCGAGGAAAATCGCCAAGGGCGTTTCGCACGCTTCGATCAGGGTGTTGCGGCTGGCCAGCAGCCCGGCGTTGGGTTGGCGCAGGATCGTACAATCCGGCAGCACGGCCTCGGCATACGCGAACCACGGTTGATGGCTTTCGGGTGTGCCATCGTCACAGATCAGCACTCTGGGAATTCCTGCTGTCTGCGCGACAAGACTGTCCACGGTTTCCATGAATTCGTGGTTGGGCTTGTAAGCCGGTATGAGCACCGTAACATCGGCGATCGAGGCTTTCCGGCGGGGCATCGCGTGGGCACGCCACCCGCGCTTGCGGTCGCGCGCCTCGGCGTAGGTTTCGCCCAGGTTCCCGGCCACCGTGTCTGGATTCAGTGTCGCGCGACAATGCTCCTGCACCCGACTGACGATCCGTGAGGCGTCGGACAGGATCGCCTCGAAGTGACCCTGAATTTCACGCACGGAGCGCATCTGGGAGTCGAGAATATGGCGCTGCATGTCCTCCGGGAAGAATTCGGCCATGGCCGTCCCGCGCCGGACCAACGGTACCTGCCCCGCGTCGATGGACTCGATGCAGGCATAAGAAAAGGTCTCATCCGTGCCCAGATGAGGGCTTATCGCGCCGGGCTGGAGCAGGTCGAGCACCACCTCGCGGGGCTTGAAATCGGAATAAAGCAGTTTGTCGCGCAGCTCCGGCCGCAGGCGCTTACGGCAATATTCGATGATGTCAGGTTCTCGGAAAGGGGTGAAGCCGACCCGGCCGATTAACTCGATGCGCCGGAGCGGCTGAACCGAATGCAGAACATTCGCGGCATATATGAGCTTGTCTATGCCCTTTTGGACCGAGAGGCGTCCGACATACTGGACCTGGTCGAGGATTGGGGGATTTGTTGTCGCGGGATTGCGAAAGGCGTATGGTTCCCTCACGATCCGGATTTCGGACTCGATTCCAAGGGTTTTCAAGCGCGCGGCGCTGGCGCCGGATGGGGCGATCACCACGTCGCTGATCCGCATTTGCTGTCGCTCGGCCACTCCGTTCGCGCGCGCCCATTGAGGATAACCAATCTGATCCGCCTCGAAGATGACCTCGCTCAAGCCATGGTGAAACGTCGAAAACAGGCGTCTTTCCGCACCCGCGCGCGTCTGGAGCGCCTGGAACAACGCAAGACACGGCGCCTGCCAGTCCGTCGCCTCGATCACGTCGATGTCGTGATCCTCTATTACCTGCATCAGACGTGACGCGAGATAATGGGACACCGTCTGAAAGTGCGAGGCGCTTGGGAATTGCGTGTGCACCGTGCGATCATTGATGAGCTCGATATGAACTTTGTCTTCGTCGAACGGCGCAACGGAAGCCGGCGGCACGAAGGTCTCCGCGTCCCGAAACGTGAACAGGAAGACATCATGGCCTTGCGCTTTCAGCGCCGGGACCATGTAGTCGAGGTAGGTCGCGATTCCGCCAGCCGGAAACAGCGGCGTTTCGCTGGATACGAAGAGGAGCCGCATCACGTTACGTCCAGCGACAGGTCGAAAAGATTGAAGACGTAGCCGCCGTGGGGCGGGAGAAACAAGATCAGGCGCAGCGATGCGGCTTGGCGTATGGATTGCGCGAGCGAATCGTCGAGGCTGGCGGGCTGCTCATGATGCATGACCGCTGTGGTGACGGGTACATGACCTACGTCGATATCTTCGTAATGGCCATTTTTGAAACCGCATCGTAGGGCGACTCTGACAGTATTTGCATGACCGGGCGAACGCGAGTCCGGGAAGGCGAAGTTCGACAGCAATCGGATGGTCAATGTGGAGCCCGTTTTGATGGGTTTCTTGTCCACATCGCTTTCGACTGTGACCCAGCGCGGTGGTTGCGCGCCCGTGACGACAGGGTGAACAATCAGTCTTGGTGATTTCGAGGTATGATCGAGATCGGATGTCGTGACCGTATGGGCAGGATCGAAGGCCATTACGACCCAGCACGCCCCGTCCAACGCCTCGAACCCGGCCCACACGCCATTCGAAAAATCGACGTAAGGCTCTACGGCTTTCGAAGGAATGCTCTTCTGGCCGGTGAAAAGCCGACTGAATCCATTCTGAAGGGCCGCCGCCGCTGCGGCGGAGGTAACGGGTTCGGCGCCCGGATGGCAAGCGTTCTCGGCCGCCAGGAGCTGGTGCAACCGCTGTATTCCTTCTTTCAACACGTCTTTTCTCGACGTCAATTTATCGACACTCTCCGAGGTCACGCGGCACCTCCGCAACTCGATCGTCTCGCACTATACGCGCAGTTGTGCAGCTTCGCCGGTGTATCGAGGAAATTTCCCTGCTGAACGACTGGCACGGGCACGTGGACGCAGCTTCAGGTTGTAAGCACGAGTTCGTGTTGTCAAGGATGCGCGGCCGTGGAAGAGGGCCGAGGATGCGCTTTGCGCGGCGGACGGCTGGGCTCCCGTGGGCGCCTGTGGTACCGGGGGATACGCCTCCGGCGGGGATATTTGGACCAAGAAGAAGGGCCGCGGACGTGACCCTCTGGACCCTCGGCTCGATCAACGCCGATTACGCCTATCGCGTGCCGCGCCTGCCCGCCCCGGGGGAGACCCTCGCGGCGGAAGGGCTCATGCGCGGGCTCGGCGGGAAGGGCGCGAACCTCTCGGTCGCGGCGGCGCGGGCGGCGGCGCGGGTCGTGCACGTGGGCGCGGTGGGCCCGGACGGGCGCTGGGCGGTCGAGCGGCTGATGGAATACGGCGTCGACGTGCGCCATGTCGCCGAGGTGGGCGAGGTGACGGGCCACGCGGTGATCGCCGTGGCCCCGGACGGGGAGAACAGCATCCTGATCTGGCCCGGCGCCAACGCCGCCATCCCCGAGGCGGTGCGCGACGCGCCGCTCGCCGAGGCGCGGGTGGGCGACCGGGCCGTGGCGCAGAACGAGACGAACGGGCAGGGGGGCTGGCTCGCCACGGCGAAGCGGATGGGGCTTTCCACCGCCTATGTCGCCGCGCCCTTCGATCCGCAGGCGGTGGGCGCGGTGCTCGACGTGCTGGATCTCCTGATCCTCAACGCGGTGGAGGCGGAGCAGCTCGAGGCGGCGCTGGGCCGGCGGGTCGGGGATCTGGGCGTGCGTGACGTCTTGGTGACCATGGGCGCCGAGGGGTGCCGGTGGCACGGGGCCGAGGGGGAGCGGAGCTTCCCGGCCCCGAAGGTCGAGGTGGTCGACACCACCGGCGCGGGCGACACCTTCGCGGGCTATGTCCTCGCCGGGCTCGACCGGGGGCTGCCGATGGTGCAGGCGATCGGGCAGGCGCAGGTGGCGGCGGCGCTGATGGTGGCGCGGCGGGGCACGGCCGACGCGATCCCCGACCTGAAGGAGGTGCAGGACGCGCGGCTCGCGCCGTAGCGGGGTGTGTCACGCCGGGCGCGGCGGAAGGGCGGGCGCGGCGCGCCAGACGCCCGCGGCCATGCAGGCGCTCGCCGCGACGAAATAGGCCGCGATGCCGAGGAACTGCGTCTCGATGCCGAGGCCGGCGTCGATCAGCGTGCCCGTGAGGCCCGGCCCGACCGCCGAGCCGAGCACCATGATCGCCGCCGCCATCGCCTTGATCGCGCCGAGGTGGCGCGTGCCGTAGAACTCGGCCCAGAAGGCGTTGGGCAGCGTCGCGTTCGCTCCCGTCGTCGCCGCCATCAGAACGAGCCCCGGCAGGGCGAGCGCCGGCGTCGGCGCGAGCGCGAGCAGCAGGAAGGCGCCCACCATCGGCAGCTGGAACCACGGCATGAGCCGCGCGGTGCCCAGCCGGTCGAGGGCCCAGCCCGAGAGCAGCATCGCCGCGACCGAGGTGGCGGTGTAGACCGGGAAGAGCGCCACGAGGTCGAGATGCGTCCAGCCCTTCACCTCGGCGAAATGGACCTGCTGGAAGAAGAAGGCGGTGGTGAAGGCGGGCGGCCCGAGCAGCGCGGGCGCCATGCACCAGAAGAGCCAGTGGCGCACGGCCGCGCCTCGCGTCCAATGTGCCGCGCCCATGCCGAGGGTCGCCGTGCTCTCGGCCGCCATGCTCGCGGGCAGCCGCTCGCGCCGCAGCAGCGCGAGGAGGAGGGGAATCCCGGCGAGCGCCACCGCCGCCGCCACGACCCAGAGCGCGCGCCAGTCGAAGAGGCCCATCGCGGCGACGAAGATCAGCGGCAGGAAGGCCTCGCCCCCCGCGACGCCGAGGGTCGCGGTGGAGAGCGCGCGGCCCCGCGCGGCGACGAACCAGCGCGCCATGGCGACGAGGGCGATGTGGCTCGTCATGCCCTGCCCCGCGAAGCGCAGCAGGAACACGGCGACCGGCAGCGCCCAGACCGCAGGCACCGCCGCCATGACGAGGCAGGCCCCGGCCAGCAGCGCCAGCACCGCCGCGCCGAGCGCGCGGGCGCGGAACCGGTCGGTCAGCACGCCGGCGTAGAGCATCGCCAGCGCCGAGGCGCCGGTGCCGGCGGTGTAGATCAGCCCCCACGCGCCGTGCGAAAGGCTGAACTCCGCCCGGATCTCGCCCGCGAAGACCGCGATGAAGAAGGTCTGCCCGAAGCTCGACAGGAAGGCGAGCAGCACCCCGGCGGCGAGCCAGGGCGCGTTCGCCCGGAGGAAGCGCAGATATCCCATGCCTCCCCTTGGGCCGCGCGCGCGCGGGACGCAAGGCGCGGGCGCGCCGCCACAAGGCCCTTGCGCGCGGCGCTGGCCTGCTGTTGACAAGCGCGTGACCGGGCTAAACTTTGACTCCAGCCAATCGAGGGAGAGACCCATGACCCTGAGAGCCACCACGCTGTTCCTGGCCGCGACGCTCGCCGCGCCGGCCGTCGCGCAGGAGGCCGGCGATCCGGCCGCGGGCGAGAACCTGTTCAACCGCTGCAAGGCCTGCCACATGATCCAGAGCCCCGACGGCGAGATGATCGTGCGCGGCGGTCAGGTCGGCCCGAACCTCTACGGCGTGATCGGCGGTCCGGCTGCCGAGGTCGAGGGCTTCCGCTACGGCGACGGCATCCTAAAGGCCGCGGAGATGGGCCTCGAGTGGACGCAGGAGAACTTCGTCGCCTACAGCCAGGACCCGCAGGGTTTCCTGCGTGACTTCACCGGCGACAGCGGCGTGCGCTCCAAGATGGCCTTCCGCCTGCAGGACGGGAACGAGGACATCTACGCCTATCTCATGCAGGTGGCCGGCGACGGCGCCGCCGGCGAGAGCTGAGCGCAACGCGCTTTCAAGGCGAGACGCCGCGCCCGGGTCCGGGGGCGGCGTTTTTTCTTTCCCGTGTCGTCATGTGGCACGCTAGCCACCGACGTCGCGCGCCTGCCGCGTGACGCCGAAGACGCGCCCGACGAGGTCGAAGATCGTTTCGGCCCGCGTCACGGGCGATTCGGTCGCGAGCACGGTGTCGCCCGGGTTCACCAGCACGTTGCGCGCGGCGAAGAGCCCGTCGGCGCTCGTCAGGTCGAAGGTCAGGATCACCTGCCGCTGCGTCGGCCCGGGCGTGCGGCCGACGTCCTCCGGCGCGAATTCGCGCAGGATCAACAGGCCCTCCGGGTCGGCGCGCTGGTCCGAGAGACCGCCCATCAGCGAGACCGCCTCGAGCGCGGAGACGTCCTCTTCGGGGAAGGGGATGAGATCCTCGGTCCCCGCGGCGCCCAGCGCGGTGAAGTGGCGCGGATCCTCCTCCACCACGATGGTGTCGCCGCCGCGCAGGCGGGTGTTCCGCCGCGCCTCGGCGAAGAGGCTTTCGGCGCGGATCTCGTAGGTCTCGCCCTCGCGCATGAGCCGGACGAGGGGGTTCTGCAGGCTCTCGCGGATGCCGCCGGCCGCGGCGAGGACGCTGAGTATCGAGGTGTCGCGCGAGCTCAGCGGATACCGGCCCGGCGCGCTCACGCCCGAGACGATGTCCACCGCGTTCCCGCTGCCCTGTTCGACGCTGAGCTGCACCTGGACCGAGGGCGCGATCCCCTCGAGCGCATCCTGCACGCGCGCGCGGGCCTCCTGCGGCGTGGCCCCGGCGAGATCAACCTCCCCGGCGTAGGGCAGGAAGACGCGGCCCGAGGGCATGACCTCCGCGCCCTCCAGAACCGCGTTGCGCCGGGCCGGCGACGTCAGCAGCGAGTTGTCCTGACTGTCCCAGATCACCAGCGTGACGCGATCCCCCGGCCGGATCAGCGCCGAGGACGGCCCGCGCGTGGCCGGCAGCCATCGGCCGCTGCCGCTCCGCCCCGTGGCCGGCCACGCGGCAAGCTCCGGGACCATCGCGCGGGTCACCTCGACGACCTGAAACCCGGGATCCTCCCCCCCGCGCGCCTCCACAATCTCGGAGCGCAGGGCCGCGCCCTGCGGCAGGCTGCAACCCGCGACGAGCACGGCAGCGGCCAGAACCAGAAAAGCATGAAGCCCCTTCGGCACGTCGGCGTCCTTCCCGGAACCGGCGGCCGGGGCCGCCGTGTGATCGCTCGAACGATAGCCTATACAATATTAAAGAGATCACAACGCCGGTATTTCGTGCTATGGTTGCAGTCAGTGCCTTTGGTGCAACAGGGCAGGCATGACCCCGGCGAAGCGTGTTTTCGACATCCTGGTCGCGCTGGCCCTCGCCCTGCTGCTGGCGCCGGTGATCCTTGCCGTGGCCGCTGCGGTGCGGTGGCGCGACGGGGCGCCGGTCCTGTATCGCTCCGAGCGAATGCAGGCGCCGGGGCGGCCGTTCACGCTGTGGAAATTCCGCACGATGACGCCCGCGGACCGCGACTCGGGCGTCTCCGGCGGGGACAAGGCGGGCCGGATCACGCCGACCGGCCGGGTGCTGCGGCGCTGGCGGCTCGACGAACTGCCGCAGCTCTGGAACGTGCTGCGCGGCGACATGAGCCTCGTCGGCCCGCGCCCGCCGCTGCGGCGCTACGTGGCGGCCTTCCCGGAGCTCTACGCCGAAGTGCTGCGCGCCCGGCCCGGGGTCACTGGACTGGCTACGCGCGTCTATCATACCGAGGAGGAGCGCCTGCTCGCCGCCTGCCGCACGCCGCGCGAGACGGACGCCGTCTACATGCGCCGCTGCGTGCCCCGCAAGGCGCGGCTGGACCGGATCTACCGCGCGCGGCGCACGCTCTGCCTCGATGCATGGCTCATGCTGGCGACCGTCGTGCGGCGCCTGCCCGTCGTCCCGCGCCGCCGCGCGTCCCGCCGCCGGCCGCGACGCCGAGCGGGCGCCGTCGCAGTGGGCAGGCGGGCGCCTCGGGGCAGCAACCTGTGATTGTTTTTAGGTATTCCCTCACACGTTTACCGTTTATTCACGAACACCGGCCATTCGACAGGTGAGCGCCCGGTCCGGCCCTGTGGCGGCAGCTTCGGCTGCGCCCGCGGCCCCCGGACACCGGCGCGGGGCTGTTGGTGGATCGCGATGCTCTATGACCTGTGCACGACCCTCGACCGCTCGCGGAAGAGCCTCGTGCTGCTCGCGATCGACATCCTCGCCATGGGCGGCGCCTTCGCCGCGGCGGTCGCGCTGACGACGGCGGGGCGGTCTGCCCCGCTCCACGCCGGCGAGGCGGTCGCGACGCTGCTCGCCATGCTCGCGGTCGGCGTGGCCGTCACGATTCGTCGCAGCTTGCACCGGATCAAGCTGAACGCCTACGAGATGCAGGGCCTGCCCGGCACCTCGGCGGTCGCCCTCGGCATGGGGGCCGCCGGCGGCGCCGCCCACGCGCTCCACCCCGGCACGCTCCCGCCGCAGATCGTCGTGCTGCAGCCGATGATCTTTCTCGTCCTGTCGGTCGCCGCGCGGCTCGGGCTGCGCTCCGTCGTGCTCTGGATCTACCGCACCGGGACCGCGCGCACGCGGCTCCTGATCTACGGCGCGGGGCAGACGGGCCAGCAGCTCGTCTCGGCGCTGCGCACCGACGACACGCTGACGCCGGTGGCCTTCGTCGACGACAACCCCACACTGCAGAGCCTGAGCGTCGCCGGCCTCGCGGTGCACGCGCCGCTCCAGCTCGCGCAGCTGATCCGGAGCGAGCGAATCGATCGCGTGGTCCTCGCGATGCCGTCGGCGGGACGTCCCGCGCAGGCCCGGATCGCGCGGCGCGTGCGCGCGCTGGGCTGCGAGGTGCAGACGCTTCCCTCCTTCGCGCAGCTCGTGCTCGACGAGGCGCGGGAGACGCCGGCGCAGCGCGTCGAACTCGCGCAGCTCATAGGCCCCGACCGGGTCGAGATGGACCTGCCGGGATCGGCGGAGGCCTACAGCGGGCGCTCGGTCCTCGTGACCGGCGCGGGCGGATCGATCGGGGCCGAGCTCTGCCGCCAGCTCCTGCGCGCCGGGGCGTCCCGCCTCGTGCTGCTCGATCACAGCGAGCCCGCGCTCCACACCATCGCCCGCGAACTCGAGGAGGTCGCCGCCGGAACGGAGATCGTGCCGGTGCTCGGCTCGGCCGGCGAGCCCGGGCTCGCCGCGCGCGCCCTCGCCGACAACGCGGTGCAGGTCGTCCTGCACGCCGCCGCCTACAAGCACGTCGTGCTCGTCGAGGCGAACGCGACCGAGGGGCTGCGCAACAATGTGCTGGCGACGCGCACCATGGCCGCCGCCGCCCGCGACGCGGGGGTGGACCGCTTCATCCTCGTGTCCTCGGACAAGGCGGTGCGGCCCGCCGGGCTGATGGGCGCCTCCAAGCGCCTCGCGGAGCTCGTCGTGCAGGATCTCGCCGAACGGCCCGGGAACACCCGCTTTTCCATCGTGCGCTTCGGCAACGTGATCGGCTCCTCCGGGTCCGTCATCCCGCTCTTCGAGGAGCAGATCGCGCGCGGCGGCCCGGTCACGGTCACCGATCCGGACGTCAAACGCTACTTCATGACCACGACCGAGGCGGTCCGGCTCGTCCTGCTCGCCGGCGCCTCCGCCCGCGGCGGCGACGTCTTCGTGCTCGACATGGGCGATCCGGTTCCGATCCGGCGGCTCGCGCGGCAGATGATCGAGGGCGCGGGATACACGGTCCGCGACGCGCAGACGCCCGACGGCGATATCGCGATCGAGTTCACCGGCCTCCGGGACGGCGAAAAGCTGGAGGAGGAGCTCCTGATCGGGCAGGACATGCTGGCGACGCCCCACCCCAAGATCCTCCGCGCCGAGGAACGCGGCCTCTCGGAGCTGGAGACCGCGAGCGCGCTGCAGGAGATCCGCAAGGCCGTCGCGGCGCAGGACGACGCCGCGGCGGCGACGGCCGCGCGCCGCTGGATCGACGTCTGCGACCGCCGCGCGCCCGAGCCCGGCAACGCGCCCGCACACGGCCCCGGACCCGGCATCGCCGCCGAGTGACCGCCGCGCGCGTCAGAAGCGGAGAACGCGCAGCGTCACATGTCCGATCAGATCGCCCGCCCACTGCCGCGAGGCCACCGCGCGCCCGGCGCCGTCGATCATGTAGGTGTTCACGATCTCCCGCCCGTCGCGGCCGGTGCAGGATTCGACGACCGGCGTCGCGGTGCGCGCGCGACCGCCCACGGTGACGCGCTGCGCCGCGCCCGGCGTCACGCGGCAGTCGAAGGCGAGCGCCCGGACCTCGTCGGCGGCATTCAGAAACCGCATGACCCGCTGCGCCGCGCCGGCGCGCCGCGCGGCGATCAGGGCCTGCACCGCCGCGACGTCGGACGACATCAGGTCGCCGCCGAGGCCGCGCGTCGCGATCAGCACGCCGTCGCGCAGGGCGATCGTCTGCCGCGCGCGGGTGGCGAAGGTCGTCGCCGGCCCGCTCTCCTCGATCCCGATCAGGATGGCCGGCGCGCCGGTCGCGCTGAACCGCGTGTAGAGCAGCGGGCGCGTGGTGGCCTCCAGCGCGGCCGCCCGCTCGGCCGGTCCGATCTCGGCGGGCCGGGCCACCGCGCCGCCCGTGCGCTGCGCGAGGACGCCCTGCGCGATCTCCCGCAGCGCCGTCGCCCGGTCGGCGCCCGGACCGGAGCCGCAGGCGGCGAGCGTCGCCGCGGCGAGGACCGCCGCCCAGGGCCGCGCGCGCGGGATCATCGCCAGAACCTCCCCCAGCTCGCGGCCAGGTCGGGGCCGTGATTGTCGCGCACCGTCTCGTAGAGGCGGTCGCGCAGGTTCAGCCGCGCGCCGCCGTCCCGCGTCAGGGACTGGATGGTGACGGTGTTGGTCGCGCGCGACGGCCGGTTCGCGACCGCGCTGAGCGGAACCGTCAGCCGGATGCCCTTGTCGAAGGAGCCTTCGCCGAACGCCTCGAAGGGCGCGTCCGTCACCGTGGCATAGGCGCCCACGCGCCAGCCGTTGGGAAACTCCCGGTCGAGCGCGACCGTCATCCCCCAGTCGCCGGCGAGATAGCGCCCCGCGTCGATCCGGGCGTGAAAGCCATCGCCGAAAGCATGGTAGAGCGACAGATGCCCGTTGAGCCGCGGGATCGTGCCGCCCGGCGTGTCCCGGTCGCGCAGGCCGAACCCCTGCGTGAAGGCGCGCGGCTGCACGAGGTTGAGCTCCGCGCCGAGCGCCGTGCGGCTGTCCACCGGCTTCCAGAGAAGCTCCTCGGAGAGGCCGGCGTACATCGTCTCGAGGTAGCCAGCGGTAACCCGGGTGTAGAGGTCGCGCGCCGGCCGCCCGAACCGCGCGAGCGTCAGGTGCTCGATCGCCGGGTCGCCCCGGGCCGCGTAGAGCCGCCGGTCGGTGCGCACGTAGGGCAGCCCGGACTCGCCGTCGCGGGTGACGGAATCGAGCGTCCCGCCCAGCTTTTTCGTCAACGCGCCCGACAGCACGAGCCCCGGCCGGAGGTGATAGGCGAGCGCGCCGCGGGCGCCCAGGTCGGCCCGCGCCGGGTTGTCCGGGTCGAAGACGCCGAGCTGCACGTAGGGCCCGATCGACCAGTCGAGGCGCGGGTGGAGATCGGGCGCGGGCGCCGGGGCGCGGCGCCAGCCGTCGGCGATCTCCGCCCGCGTGCGCATCTCGGCCGCCGCCGCGGTCTCGAGGCGCTCGAGGTCGCTGCGCCGCAGGGTCACGGCGCTGGTCTCCATGCCGCGCTCGACCGGCACGATCACGAATTCCTCGACCGAGGGCGGCAGCGCGCGCGTCATCGCCCGCGCGGTGCGTCCGATGGCCTGCGGCACGGCGCCGTAGGTCGGGTTGCGCAGCCGGACCGTCGCGCGGCGCGCCTCGAGCGACAGTCCCTCCAGCACCAGATCGTCGCGCGCCATGAGCTCGGCCAGCGTGCGCCGCGCCGCGCCGGCGGCCTCGCGATCCTCGGTCCAGCCGAGGTCACGCGCGCTCTCGCGCGGGCGCACCGCGACCGGATACGACGCGGGCTCCAGCCCGCCCGGCGTCCCCGTCGTCCGCGGGTTGAAATGCAGCGTGACCTGCGCGCCGAGCTCCGTTCCGTAGGCGTGGTAGAGCGAGAGCTGCGTGCCGTTGTCGAAGCGGTAATCGAGCCCGACGTTCCACGGCGACGCGCCGTCGAAATCCCCGGCCCGTCGTTCCTCCTCGTAGTCGTCGGAGGAGTATTCCGCCTTGAACGTCAAGCGGCGCGAGGGCGACCAGGCGAGGCCGCCGAACGCCGCGACATCGCCCCGGAACCAGCGGTCGTGGGTGGGCACGCCCCCTTCCCCGAGCAGCTCGGAGAACGCCGGGCGCTCGCCCGTGGAGCCGAAGGCGCCCCGGCCCCCGAAGCGGCCCCAGCCGACGCCCCCCGTCACCCGGAGGCCGGGCGCGACGGCCTTGGTCGCGACGAGGTATTCCCCGCCGTAGAGCGCCGTGCCGACGAAATCCTGCAGCCCGATCAGCACCGCGGGGCGACGCGGACCTTCGGTCAGGATCCGGTAGCGCAGGTCGAAACTGCGGTCGTAGTAACGCGGCGCGGTCCAGTCGTCCGGGCGGAAGCCTTCGATCGCGACGTAGCGGAACGCCGCCGAGAGCCTCGGCGTGATCTGGAAGCGCAGCGTGGCGCGCAGATCGCCGCCGACGGTGGCGAGGGTGTTGGAAATCGTCGCGTCCGGGGTCGTCTCCGCCGTCGGCATCTCCACGAGGCCCGGCACGCCGTAGAGGTTGAACCCGGTCGCGCCGTCCTGCGCCGCCCCCCGTCCGGCCCAGAGCAGGGCCGTGCACCCCATGGCGACGAGCAGCCCGCGACGCACGCGGCGGTTTCGGAATACGGGCGCTGTCATGGCGGTGCTCACCCTGCCGACCGCATACCGTGCTATTGCAGCGTTTAATGCAAGTCAAGGTTGTGCATCGCCCTCTGCGAATTGCGCAGCGGTCGCCGTGCGGCGGCGCCGCCTCCGATCCGGGGGACCGCCTCGGCGCTCCGTCCCGGAGGCCCCGCGTCGACGCCTGAACAGCCGCCCCGTCGGACCGCCGCGGTCGCCGGTTGTGCGCGCAGGACGATTGGGGTTTTACTTCGCGCATGACGACTGCGCTTCTGACCCATGCCGACGCGCTCGGCCACGTCACGCCGCCCGGCCATCCCGAGCAGGTGGCGCGGCTCGAGCATGTGCTGCACGCGCTCGAGGGGATGGACCTGATGCGCGTGACGGCGCCGATGGCCGCCGAGGACGACCTGCTGCGCGTCCACCCCGAGAGCTACCTCGAGATGCTGCGGCTCAACGCCCCGAGCGAGGGCTTCGCCGAGCTCGACCCGGACACCTTCCTGTCGCCCGGCTCCGTCGAGGCGGCGTGGCGCGGCGCGGGGGCGGCCACGCGGGCGGTGGACCTCGTGGCGGGGGGCGAGGCGACCAACGCCTTCTCGGCGATGCGCCCGCCCGGCCATCACGCGGAGACGGAGACGCCGATGGGCTTCTGCCTGCTCGGCAACGCGGCGCTCGCCGCGCGGCACGCGCTCGACCATCACGGCATGGGGCGCGTCGCGGTGGTGGATTTCGACGTCCACCACGGCAACGGCACGCAGGACATCCTCTGGGACGAGCCGAACGCGCTCTTCGTGTCCTCGCACCAGATGCCGCTCTGGCCCGGCACCGGCAAACCCGACGAGACCGGCGCCTACGGCAACGTCATGAACGTGCCGCTCGCGCCGGGCACCGACGGGGCGCGGATGCGCGAGGTCTACACCGGGGAGGTCTTTCCGCGCCTGCGCGCCTTCGCGCCGGAGATGATCGTCGTCTCGGCCGGCTTCGACGCGCATCTCGCCGATCCGCTGGCGCATCTGGAGTGGCTGGAGGAGGACTTCGCCTGGCTCACGCGGGAGCTCTGCGCGCTGGCCGACGCGATCTGCGGCGGGCGTCTGGTCTCCGTCCTCGAAGGGGGATACGACCTCGAGGCGCTGGCGCGGAGCGCGCGGGCGCATGTGAGCGAACTGAAGGAGGCCGCGGGATGACCGAGGCGACGCCGGTGGCGGAGATGAGCTTCGAGGAGGCGATGCGCGAGCTCGAGGCCGTGGTGACCAAGCTCGAGCGGGGCGACGTCGCGCTGGAGGACTCGATCCGGCTCTACGAGCGCGGCGCGGAGCTCAAGGCGCGCTGCGAGGCCAAGCTCAAGGAGGCCGAGGAGAAGGTGGCGCAGATCACCCTCGACGGGCAGGGCCAGCCCACGGGGACCACGCCGGCCGGGGACGTCTGAGTGTTCCGCGAACGGCTCGACGCGGCGGCCGGGGCGGTCGGTGCGCATCTCGCGCGGGCGCTGGCCGACTACGGCGACCTGCCGGTGGCGCAGGCGATGGCCTACGCCGCGGGCGGCGGCAAGCGGCTCCGCGGCTTTCTCGTGCTCGAGAGCGCGCGGCTTTCGGGGGTCGCCGAGGCGCGCGCCCTCTGGCCCGCCGCGGCGATCGAGGCGGTGCATGCCTACAGCCTCGTGCACGACGATCTGCCCTGCATGGACGACGACGACATGCGCCGTGGCCAGCCGACGGTCCACCTGAAGTGGGACGAGGCGACGGCGGTGCTCGCCGGCGACGCGCTGCAGAGCGCGGCCTTCGAGATGGTGCTCCGCGAGGAATGCCACCCGGACGCCGCGGTGCGCGCCGATCTCGCGCTGACGCTGGCGCGGGCGGCAGGGGCGCACGGCATGGTGCGCGGTCAGGCGCTCGACATCGCGGCGGAGGCGGCGGAGACGCCGCTCGGCCTGGCCGAGGTGGAGGCGCTGCAGGCGGGCAAGACCGGCGCGCTCTTCGGCTGGGCGGCGGAGGCGGGGGCGCGCCTCGCGCGTGGCGACGTGACGCCGTTCACCGCCTATGCCGCGGCGCTGGGCCTCGCCTTCCAGATCGCGGACGATCTTCTGGACGTGGAGGGCGACGCGGCGGCCGCCGGCAAGCGGCTCCGGAAGGACGCCGAGGCGGGCAAGGCGACCTTCGTCTCGCTTCTCGGCGTCGACGGCGCGCGGGCGCGGGCGAACGAGCTCGCCGAGCGGGCCTGCGACGCCGTGGCGCCCTTCGGGGACGACGCGGCAACCTTGCAGGCGCTGGCACGCTTCATTATTTCCCGCGAGACGTGACCCGGGAGGCGCCAGCATGAGCCAAGGCCCCGAGACGCCCCTGCTCGACCGGGTGCGCACACCCTCCGACCTCAAGGGATACTCCGACGCGGAGCTCTCGACCCTCGCCGACGAGCTGCGCGCGGAGACCATCGCCGCCGTCAGCCAGACGGGCGGGCACCTCGGCGCCGGGCTCGGCGTTGTGGAGCTGACGGTCGCGCTGCACACGGTCTTCGACGCGCCGCGCGACAAGATCATCTGGGACGTCAGCCATCAGTCCTATCCCCACAAGATCCTGACCGGCCGGCGGGAGCGGATGCACACGATCCGCCAGAAGGACGGGCTCTCGGGCTTCACCAAGCGCTCGGAAAGCCCCTACGACCCCTTCGGCGCGGCCCATTCCTCCACCTCGATCAGCGCGGCGCTCGGCTTCAAGGTGGCCGCCGACCTCGGCGGCGACGCGCCGGTGGGCCACGGCGACTCGATCGCCGTGATCGGCGACGGCGCGATGAGTGCGGGCATGGCCTACGAGGCGATGAACCACGCCGGCGATCAGGGCCGGCGGCTGATCGTGATCCTCAACGACAACGAGATGTCGATCGCGCCGCCGGTGGGGGCGATGTCGCGCTACCTCTCCCGGCTCTACGCCGAGGCGCCCTTCCAGGACCTCAAGGACGCCGCCAAGGGGGCCGTCAGCCTGCTGCCGCCGCCCTTCCGCGAGGGGGCGAAGCGGGCGCGCGACCTGCTGAAGGGGATGGCCGTCGGCGGCACGCTCTTCGAGGCGCTCGGGTTTTCCTACATCGGCCCGATCGACGGGCACGACATGGACCAGCTCCTGCCGATCCTGCGCACCGTGAAGGCGCGCGCCGACGGGCCGGTGCTGATCCATGCGATCACGCAGAAGGGCAAGGGCTACCGCCCGGCCGAAAGCGCGCCGGACCGCGGCCACGCGCGCGCGAAGTTCGACGTCGCCACCGGCGAGCAGAAGAAGGCGCCGTCCAACGCGCCGGCCTACACCAAGGTCTTCGCCCGGAGCCTCATCGACGAGGCGTCGCGCGACAGTCGCGTCTGCGCCGTCACCGCGGCGATGCCGGACGGCACCGGCCTCGACCTCTTCGCGGAGCGGTTCCCGTCGCGCTGCTTCGACGTCGGCATCGCCGAGCAGCACGGGGTCACCTTCTGCGCCGGGCTCGCGGCAGGGGGGATGCGGCCCTTCGCGGCGATCTACTCGACCTTCCTGCAGCGTGGCTACGACCAGGTCGTGCACGACGTGGCGATCCAGCGCCTGCCGGTGCGCTTCGCCATCGACCGCGCCGGGCTGGTGGGCGCCGACGGCGCGACGCACGCAGGCAGCTACGACGTCGCCTATCTCTCGAACCTGCCGGGCTTCACCGTCATGGCGGCGGCCGACGAGGCGGAACTGGTGCACATGGTCGCCACCGCCGTGCGCCACGACGAGGGGCCCATCGCCTTCCGCTACCCGCGGGGGGAGGGCGTCGGCGTCGAGATGCCGGAGCGGGGCATGCCGCTGGAGATCGGCAAGGGCCGCATGATCCGCGAGGGCGGGCGCGTGGCGATCCTGTCCTTCGGCACGCGCCTGAAGGAGGTGCTGGAGGCGGCCGAGGCGCTCGAGGCGCGCGGCATCGCGCCGACGGTGGCCGACGCGCGCTTCGCCAAGCCGCTGGACCGCGAGCTGATCCTCACCCTCGCCCGCGAGCACGAGGCGCTGATCACCGTCGAGGAGGGCGCCGTGGGCGGCTTCGGCAGCCACGTCGCGCAGCTTCTGGCCGAGGAAGGGGTCTTCGACGCCGGGCTGAAATACCGCTCGATGGTGCTGCCCGACGTCTTCATCGACCAGGCCAAGCCCGGGGAGATGTACGCCGTCGCCGGGATGAACGCTGACCACATCGAGGCCAAGGTCCTCTCGGTGCTCGACGTCGCACAGGTCGCCGGCCGTCGGGCCTGAGCGCCGGCCAAGGGATTTGCAAATCCCTTGGCCAAGCGTCTTGCAAGACGCTTGCGCCGCGCGGCTTGCAGCCGGCGCGGCGCCGTCCTAGCCCTTACGTAAGGTCAGGAGGGCAGGACGATGGATTTCACCGAACGGACACCGATCGAAGCGGGCTTCGCCCCGGTCTTTCGCGAGCGGGTGGCGCCGGAGCTCGACCGGCTGGAGGCGGAGCGGCAAGCGCTCCTGGCGACGGCGAAACAGCGGCTCGGGATCGTGGCGGCGGCCTGGGCCGTGCTCTCGGCGCTCGCCGTCTGGAGCGGGACGGGCGACGTCTGGGTCGCGCCGGTCGTCCTCGCGCTCTTCGCGGGCGTCGCCGGCTATTTCATCTGGAATAGCCTCGCGCGGCGGTGGGGCGGATCGCTCGCCGCGGCGGTCATGCCGGCGGTCTGCGACTTCCTCGGCGATCTTTCCTACGACCGGGAGGCGCGCGACCGCTTCCCGCTCGACCGGGCCGTGGCGCTGGGCCTGATCGACGAGCACAACCGCGTCTCGCTGCAGGACCGGCTCGAGGGGCGCTACCGCGACACGGAGTTCGAGGTGGTCGAGGCGCATCTGCGCCGCCGCACCCGGGGCGGCGGCGAGGACGACGACACGAAGGAGACGACCGTCTTCAAGGGGCTCCTCTTCCGCATCTCGACCCCGGAGCCGGCGCCGACGCCGATTCTGATCGCCCGCGACCATGGCAAGCTCGGCAATGCCATCGGCTCCTTCTTCGCCGAGGGGTTCGGACGCAAGATGCCGAAGGTCGAGGTCGATCACCCGGAGTTCGAGACACACTTCGAACTGCACGCCGAGGACGCGGCGGCGGCGCGGGACTACCTGCCGCCCGCGTTTCTCGACAACCTGCTCGCCATCGCGCGGGAGGAAAGCGACCGCGCGGGCGATCGCGCGATGAAGGGCATGACCGCCGGCTTCCGGCGCGACTCCTTCTACCTCGCGCTCGCGCGGGACGCGGAGTTCCTGGAGATGGGCGGGCTGACGCAGCCGGTGGCGGACGTCGCGCCCGAGGTGCACAAGGTCTTTCACGATATCGCGCTGGTGCGCCGGATCATCGACCGGCTGCACGGCGACGCGCCGTCGGTGTGAGCCTCAGCCGCCCGCGGCGCGGATCGCGCGCAGACCCGCGCGGTAGTCGGGGTAGAGGAGCCGCACGCCCAGCTCCGCCTCGATCCGGTCGTTCCGCACGCGCTTCGACTCGGAGTAGAAGCTCGCCGCCATGGGCGAAAGCTCCGCCGCCTCGAAGGGGATCTCGGGCGGCGCGGGCACGCCCAGTAGTTCGGCGGCGCAGGCGATCACGTCCTGCGGCGGGGCGGGCGCGTCGTCGGCGAGGTTGTAGACCGCGCCGGGATCGGGCCGCGCCATGGAGGCGGCGAGCACCTGCGCGATGTCGTCCACGTGGATACGGCTGAAGACCTGCCCCTCCTTGACGATCCGCCGCGCGGTGCCGGCGCGCAGCCGGTCGAAGGCGCTGCGCCCCGGTCCGTAGATCCCGGCGAGGCGGAAGATGTGCAGCGGCAGGCCCGGCACCCCGGCCCAGGCTTGCTCGGCGGCGACGCGGCGGCGGCCGCGTTCGGTCGCGGGGGCGAGCGGCGTCGCCTCGTCCACCCAGCCGCCCCGATGGTCGCCGTAGACCCCGGTGGTCGAGAGATAGCCCGCCCAGGCGAGGCGCGGCGCGGCGGCGGCGATGGCCGCGCCCGCCTGCCGCAGCACCGGGTCGCCCTCGGCGTCCGGGCCGACCGACGAGAGGAGATGCGTGGCCTCGGCGAGCGCCGGCGCGAGGTCGGAGCCCGGCCAGACGAGGGGCTCCACCCCCTCCGCCGCGAGCGCCTCGGCCTTCTCCGCGCTGCGGGTCGTGCCGATGATTCGCCAGCCCTCCGGGCGCAGCAACCGGGCGAGCGCGCGGGCCGAGTAGCCGTGCCCGAGGGAAAGAAGAACGCGATCCATGGGCCCCTCTTGGCGCCCGCGGGCCGCGCGTGCAAGCGTTGCGCGCACCGCCGGGCACGCCCGCCCCCGCCGGGCGGCGCGCTCAGGCGGCGCCGCTCTCGGCCTCGGCCTCCTCCTGCTCGGCGAGTTCCTGCGACCATTCCTGCGCTGCCTCCAGCGCCACCGGCGAGGAGGTCGGCATGACGCCGACGTAGGCGCCGGTCTCGTCCACGGGCACGCCCGGGCGGCGCGTCATGCGCCAGCCGGCGTAGAGCGCCGTCGCCGCGAAGAGCACCAGCAGCACGACCCAGAAGAAGGCGCTGCCGCCGGCCTCCATCGCCGCGCCCGCGGCGAGCGGGCCGAGGATCGCGCCCAGCCCGTAGGTGAAGACGAGCCCGCCAGAGGCCGCCGGCATGTCCTCGATCTCGAGGAAGTCGTTCGTGTAGGCGATGAAGAGCGAGTAGAGGGGGTTCGCCATGCCGCCCATGACGAAGGCCGCCACGAGGAGCGGCGCGAGCGATCCGTGCGAGACGAAGCCGAGCGCGCTCGCCGCCGCGCCGATCGCCGCGAGGCCGAGGATCAGCACCCGCCGGTCCATCCGGTCCGAGAGCCAGCCCACCGGGAACTGGAAGACGGCGCTGCCCACGAAGATCATCGCCACGAAAAGCGCGATGCCGTCCACCGAGAGCCCGGCCTGCGCGCCGTAGACCGAGGCCATGCCGAACTGCGCCGCGAAGACGCCCCCGAGCAGGAAGACGCCCACCGTGCCGAGCGGCGAACTGGCGTAGAGCCGGCGCAGGCTCATCGGCTTCGTCGTCTCCGCCGCCGGCAGCGGCACCGCCGACAGGAGGATCGGCCCGAAGGAGAGCGAGACGAGGATCGACGCCCCGATGAAGAGCGCGGGCCCCGCCGCGTCCGCGACGGTCACCAGCCACTGCGCGAGGATCATCCCCGCCATCTGCGCCAGCATGTAGGCCGACAGGAGCTTGCCCCGCATCTCGTTGGTGGCGGCGTTGTTCAGCCAGCTCTCGGCGGTGACGTAGACCCCCGACATGCAGAAGCCGATGGCGATGCGCAGCAGCGTCCAGGCCCAGGGCTCGGCGATCAGCGGGAAGGCGATCAGCCCCGCCGACATGAAGGAGCCCAGCGCGGCGAAGACGCGAACGTGGCCCACGCTCCGGATCAGGCGCGGGGCGAGCTGCGCGCCCGAGAGGAAGCCGAAGAAATAGCCGGCGGTGACGACCGAGAGCGCGGCGGAGTCGAAGCCCTCGATGTCGCCGCGCACGCCCATCAGCGTGGCGTGCATGCCGTTGCCGATCATGATGAGCGCCATGCCGAACAACAGCGCCCAGACGCCGCCCAGAACCTGAAGCATCGAGGCACTCCTTCGACGGGCGGCGCGCGGGCCGGCGTGGGTCACCGGCACGCCAATCCGATTCCGCGCCCTGCGTCAATGCATGTCCGGCGGCGCGCGCCCGCCGCGCGTGCCCTGCGGCACAGCTGCATCGCGGGGCCGGCCCGGGTCACTCCGCCCCGGATCACTCCGCCCCGGCTCACTCGGCCCCGACTTACTCAGCGTAGTCGGAGCCCTCCGCGTCGAGGAGCGCGCGCAGCTCCGCGAGGTGACGCTCGCCCGCGCCGGGATAGGCCTCCAGCTGCTGCGCGGTCGTCTCGGCCACGGCCTCGGACAGGATCGAGAGCGGCCGGCCCGTCCAGAGCGCGCGCAGGTAGGTCGCCGCGGCGCGTTCGAAGTAATAGAGCCGGTCGAAGGTCTCGCCCACGGTCGCGCCGATGGCCAGAACCCCGTGGTTGCCCATCAGGAGGATCGTCGTCTTCGGATCGTCGAGGAGCCGGGCGCAGCGCGCGCCCTCGTCCTCGAAGGCGAGCCCGCCGTAGCCTCGGTCCACCGCCACCCGGTCGAAGAACATGCAGGCGTTCTGATCGATCGGCGGCAGGGTCGGGTCCTCGAGACAGGCGAGCGCCGTGGCGTAGGGCGAATGCACGTGCATCACGCAGCGCGCCCGCGGCACCGCCCGGTGCACCGCGCCATGCAGGCCCCAGGCCGTCGGGTCCGGCGCGTCCGGACGCTCCAGCGTCTCGGGATCGCCCGCGTCCACCTCGATCAGGTCGGAGGCGCGGATGCGCGCGAAATGCATGTGGTTCGGATTGACGAGAAAGCGCCGGCCCTCCGGGTCGAGCGCGACCGAGAAGTGATTGGCGACGCCCTCGTGCATGTCGAGGCGCGCGGTCCAGCGGAAGGCGGCGGCGAGATCGGCGCGCACCTCGCGCGGGTCGGTCTCGATCGTGCGGTGGGGCGCGGTCATCGCGGTCTCTCCTCGGGCGGCCCTGGCCAGCGGCGCGTCCCGCGGGACCACGCGCCGGCCTCTTCGGCGCGGCAGCTTGATCGCGCCGGGCGGAGGTGTCAACGTGAGCGCCACTCGCCTGCCGCGCCCCGACCCCGGATCGCCCGATGCCCGACGCCGCGACGGATGTCGCCACCCCGGACCTGCCCGCGCCGCGCGCCTTCCGCGATCCGGAGGCGGCGGTCGCGCATCTCTCGGCGCTCTACCGGGAGGCCACGGAATTCCTCGCCGCGCGGTTCGAGGCCTGCCTGCGAGACGGCCACCCGGGCCGCCGGGTGCGCGCCTTCTACCCGGAAATCCGCCTCGCCACGACGAGCTTCGCCGAAGTGGACAGCCGCCTCGCCTTCGGGCACGTCGCCGCGCCGGGCCCCTACGCGACGACCGTCACGCGGCCCGATCTCTTCGCCGGCTACCTGCGCCAGCAGCTCGAGCTTTTGATCCGCAACCACGACACCGCCGTCGAGATCGGCCTCTCCGACACGCCGATCCCGGTGCATTTCGCGGTGGCCGACCGCCCCGGCCTGACGGTGCCGCAGGAGGGCGCGGCGCGCTTCCCGCTGCGCGACGTTTTCGACGTGCCCGACCTCGCCGCAACGAACGACGACATCGTCAACGGCCTCGCGCAGCCCGGCCCGGACGGCGCGCGCCCGCTCGCGCCCTTCACCGCGCAGCGGGTGGACTACTCGCTCGCCCGGCTGACGCATTACACGGCGACCGATCCCGCGCATTTCCAGGCGCATGTCCTCTTCACCAACTACCAGTTCTACGTCGCCGAGTTCGAGGCGCTGGCGCGGGCGAAGCTCGCCGATCCCGAGAGCGGCTACACCAGCTTCGTCGCCCCCGGCGACGCGGAGATCACGGCGCCCGACGCCGAGCTCGACGCGCCCGCGAAGACGCCGCAGATGCCGGCCTACCACCTGAAGCGCGCGGACGGGCGGGGCATCACGCTGGTCAACATCGGCGTCGGCCCCTCCAACGCCAAGACGGCGACCGACCACATCGCCGTGCTGCGCCCGCACGCCTGGGTCATGGTCGGGCACTGCGCGGGGCTGCGGAACTCGCAGAGCCTCGGGGATTTCGTGCTCGCCCACGCCTACTTGCGCGAGGACCGGGTGCTCGACGACGATCTGCCGGTCTGGGTGCCGATCCCGGCGCTCGCCGAGATCCAGATCGCGCTTGAGCGCGCCGTGGCCGAGGAGACCGCGCTCGAGGGCTACGACGTCAAGCGCATCATGCGCACCGGCACCGTGGCGAGCGTCGACAACCGCAACTGGGAGCTCCGCGAACACACCGGCCCGGTGCAGCGGCTGAGCCAGTCGCGCGCCGTCGCCCTCGACATGGAAAGCGCGACCGTCGCCGCCAACGGCTTCCGCTTCCGCGTGCCCTACGGCACGCTTCTCTGCGTCTCGGACAAGCCGCTGCAGGGCGAGCTCAAGCTGCCCGGCATGGCCTCGGAGTTCTACACCACGCAGGTCGCGCGGCACCTGCGGATCGGCGTGCGCGCGATGGAGCTGATCGCGGCGATGCCGCTCGAACGCATCCACAGCCGCAAGCTGCGCAGCTTCGAGGAGACGGCCTTTCTCTGATGCGCCGCCGACGCGCCGGGCGGAAAAATCGTAATATTCCTTGCGCGGCGGCCCTATTTGTTGTGTTTGACTGCAACATGAAGTTTAAATCGACGGATCGGGGCCCAGACGCAGGGGCAGTGAAGGGAGACCGAAAATGGCCAAGGCAATGACCAAGACCCAGCTCGTGGCCGCGCTCGCGGACGAAATGGGCAGCGACAAGAAGACCGCGGGAACCGCGCTCGACGCCGTGTGCAACGTGATCACCCGCGAGGTCGCCGACGGCGGCGCGGTGACGCTGCCCGGCGTGGGCAAGTTCTACCTGCGCGAGCGCCCCGAGCGGATGGTGCGCAACCCCGCCACGGGCGAGCAGCTCAAGAAAGAGGCCGACAAGCAGGTGAAGGTCACCATCGCCAAGGCCCTCAAGGACAGCGCCAACGGCTGACCGCCACCGCCCGGCGGGGCAAGGGGCCGCCGCGGGCGGCCCTTTTCATGTCCCGGCGGCGCCGGAGAATTTTCGTACGAAAATTCTCCCTTTCGGGGGGTGCTCCCGTCGGCCGGGGGCGCCGGAAGGACATCTTTCGTACGAAAGATGTCCGGGTCCGCGGCAGCGGAGGGAGCGGCGAGATGGATCTGCGCGCGGCCGGCATGGGGCTCGCCTTCGCCGTGATGTGGTCCTCGGCCTTCTCCGCGGGGCGCATCATCTCGACCGCGGCGCCGCCGCTGACGGCGCTGTCGATCCGCTTCTTCATCGCCGGCGCCATCGGCGTCGCGCTCGCCCGGGCGCTCGGGCAGAGCTGGCGGCTGACCCCGGCGCAGTGGCGCGCCACGGTGGTCTTCGGCGTCTGCCAGAACGCGCTCTATCTCGGGCTCTACTGGGTGGCCTTCCAGACGCTCGAGGCCTCGCTCGCCGCGATCATCGCCTCCACGATGCCGCTGCTCGTCGCGCTCGCGGGCTGGCTCGTGCTGGGCGAGCGGCTCGCGCCGCTCGGCGTCGCGGGGCTTCTGGCCGGGTTCGCCGGCGTCGCGCTCATCATGGGCGCGCGCGTCCAGGGGGGCGCGGACCCATTCGGCGTGACGCTCTGCGTGATCGGCGTCCTCGCGCTCGCCGTGGCGACGCTGACCATGCGCGGCGTCTCCTCGGGGGGCAATTTCCTGATGGTCGTGGGGCTGCAGATGGTCGTGGGCGCCGTGGCGCTCCTGCCTTTCGCGCTGGCGCTGGAAGAGATCGCCGTCGACTGGTCCTGGCGGCTCGGGCTCGCCTATCTCTACACGATCCTCGTGCCGGGCCTCGCCGCGACGCTGGTCTGGTTCCTGCTCGTCCACCGCATCGGCGCGGTGAAGGCGGCGACCTTCCACTTCCTGAACCCCTTCCTCGGCGTGGCGATCGCCGCCGCGCTCCTCGGCGAGCGGCTCGGTCCGCTCGACCTTGTGGGCGTCACGGTGATCGCCTTCGGCATCCTCGCCGTGCAGCTCTCGAAACAGCGCACCGTGGCGCGCGCGCGGCCCTAGCTCAGCACCGCGAGCAGCCCGGTCAGCGTGACGAAGGCGCCCGCCGTCGCGCCCAGCAGCGCGAGCGAGGCGATGCCCTCGTGCCCGTAGTCCTGCGCGAGCAGCGCATAGATCCCGAACATCGGCACCGCGGCCGAGAGGATCACCGCCATCCGCAGGTCCGGGTCGAGGATCGTGAGCCCACCGAGCGCCGGCAGCGCCACGAGCGCCAGCGCCGTGAGCGCCGGGTGCACCAGGAGCTTGCCGGCGACGATCTCGGTGGCGAGCGCGCGGTTGCCCTTCACCGGCAGCCCGACGAGCGAGCCGCCGATCACGAAGAGCGCGATCGCCCCCGTGGACTGCGCCAGCAGGTCGAGAAGCCGCGTCACGCCCGAGGGCAGCGAGAGCCCGGTGAGCGAGACCGCGACGCCCGCCAGAAGGCCCAGCACCATCGGCCGCCGCGCCACCTCGACCACCGCGCGCCGCGCCCGGGTGCGCAGCCGCGCGCCGCTGCGCGGCCGCGAGCTTTCCAGCAGCAAGAGCGTCAGCGGGATCAGCACGAAGGTCTCCACCACGAGGTTCATGGCGAGGATCAGCCCCGCCTTCTCGGGGAGGAGCAGCAGCATCAGCGGATAGCCGACGTATCCCGAGTTGGGGCAGGTGGAGCCCATCACCGCGATCGCCTTGCGCGCCGGCCCGGTGCCACGCGCCGTGTGCCAGGCCCAGGTCGCCGCGATCGTCGCCAGGCCGCCGGCGAGAAAGACCGAGAGATACGCGGGGCTCAGCGTCTCGGTCACCGACTGCTCGGCCACCGCGGTGAAGAGAAGCGCCGGCAACGCCACGTTCATCACGAAGAGCCCGAGCGCGCGCATGTCCGACGGCGCGAAGGGGCCGAGGCGCACCGACCCGTATCCCAGCGCCACGAGCGCGAAGATCGGAAAGGTGATGGCGAGGATTTCGAGCACGCGCTAGCCGAGCGGGCCCCGCGCGCCCCCCGTCTGCGCCCGGTCCAGAAGCAGGTGGTCGAGCAGGGCGCAGGCCATCATCGCCTCGCCCACCGGCACGGCGCGAATCCCGACGCAGGGATCGTGCCGCCCCTTGGTGACGATCTCCGTCTCCTCGCCGGAGGTGGTGATCGTGCGCCGCGGCGTCAGGATCGAGGAGGTCGGCTTCACCGCGAAACGCACGACGAGGTCCTGCCCGGTCGAGATGCCGCCGAGCACCCCGCCCGCGTGGTTCGAGCCGAAGGCGGGCCGCCCGTCGGCGCCCATGGCGATCTCGTCGGCATTGTCCGAGCCGGTGAGCGCGGCCGCCGCCATGCCCTCGCCGATCTCGACGCCCTTGACCGCGTTGATGCTCATCATCGCCGCGGCGAGATCGGCGTCGAGCTTGCCGTAGACCGGCGCGCCGAGACCCTCCGGCACGCCGCTCGCCCGCACCTCGATCAGCGCGCCCGCGCTGTCGCCGGACTTGCGCAGCGCGTCGAGGTAGGCCGCCCAGTCCTCCGCCGCCGTCGCGTCCGGGCACCAGAAGGGGTTGCGGTCGATCTCCGCCGCGTCGAAGCGCGCCCGGTCGATCCCGTGCGGCCCGATGCCCACCATGTAACCGCGCACCGAGAGCCCGGGCGCGAGCGCGGCGAGCGCCGCGCGCGCCACGCCGCCCGCGGCCACCCGCGCCGCCGTCTCCCGCGCCGAGGAGCGCCCGCCGCCGCGGTAATCGCGCAGCCCGTATTTCCGCCAGTAGGCGATGTCCGCGTGCCCGGGCCGGAATTTCCCGGAAATCTCCGAGTAGTCCTTGCTGCGCTGATCGGCGTTGCGGATCATGAGCTGGATCGGCGTGCCCGTGGTGCGCCCCTCGAAGACGCCGGAGAGGATCTCGACCGCGTCCGGCTCGCGCCGCTGGGTGACGTAGCGGTTCTGCCCCGGCTTCCGCCGGTCGAGCCAGCGCTGCACCTCCGCCTCGGCGAGCGGCACGCCCGGCGGGCAACCGTCCACCACCGCGCCCAGCGCGGGTCCGTGGCTCTCGCCCCATGTGGTGACGCGAAAGACGTGACCGAAGGTGTTGAGGCTCATGCGCGCCCTCCTCCTCTTGCCGCGCGGTCTACCGGCGGGGGGGCGCGCTCACAAGCCGTTTCGACGCCGCGGCGCGGCCATGCGGCCGCACACCCGCGCTCGGGGCGAGGGGCGCTGCCCCTCGCGCTCCCCGGAGTATTTGGCCCAAGATGATGGGGCCCCGCGTCCGTCCCTTCTTCTTGGTGCAAATATCCCGGGGGAGTCGCGCGCCCCGCGCGCGACGGGGGCAGCGCCCCCTGCGGCGGTGGCGGCCTGCGCCGTCTTGCGGGCCGGGCGCGCGAGGCTTACCTTGCATGGAACCTCGGGGTGCCCGTTCGGGCTGAGACGCGCAAGCGAACCCGTTGAACCTGACCCGGTTCGGACCGGCGGAGGGAAGGTAAGGGACCCGGCGCCTCGGCCCGACCCGGACTCGCTCCGCCCGTCGCGACGAAAGGAGCGAGACGATGCGATCCCCTCTCACTGCCGCTGGCCCCGTCGCGGGGCTGGTCACCGCCACCATCATGGGCGCCGCGGCGGCACAGGCGCAGGACCTGACCGTCTATACCTACGACAGCTTCGTGTCGGACTGGGGCCCCGGCCCGCAACTCGAGGCGGCCTTCGAGGACCGCTGCAGCTGCGACCTCGAGTTCGTCGCCGCGGGCGACGGGGCGGCGCTCCTGTCCCGCATCCGGCTCGAGGGCGAGAGGACCGAGGCCGACGTGGTGCTCGGCCTCGACACCAACCTCACCCATGCCGCGCGCGAGACCGGGCTCTTCGCCGAGCACGGGCTCTCGCCCGAGCTCGATCTGCCCGTGGCCTGGGACGATGCGCACTTCCTGCCCTTCGACTGGGGCTATTTCGCCTTCGTCCACGAGGCGGGCTTCGACGCGCCGGGCTCCTTCCGGGCGCTCGCCGAGAGCGACGCCAGCCTCCTGATCCAGGACCCGCGCTCCTCGACGCCCGGGCTCGGGCTCGTCATGTGGGTGAAAGCCGCCTACGGCGACGAGGCCGGCGCGATCTGGGAGGGGCTCGCGGACAACATCGTGACCGTCACCCCCGGCTGGTCCGAGGCCTACGGGCTCTTCCTCGAGGGCGAGGCGGACATGGTGCTTTCCTACACCACGTCGCCCGCCTATCACCTGATCGCCGAGGACGACCCGACCAAGGCCGCCGCGCCCTTCGAGGAGGGGCATTACATGCAGGTCGAGGTGGCCGGCATGCTCGCCGGCACCGACGCGCCCGAGCTCGCGCAGGACTTCCTCGACTTCATGACCGGGCCGGCGTTCCAGTCGGTGATTCCGACGACGAACTGGATGTACCCGGCGGTCACGCCGCCCGAGGGACTGCCCGAGGGCTTCGACACGCTGATCCGGCCCGAGGCGGCGCTGCTCCTCGCGCCGGAGGAGGCGGCGGAGATCCGCGGCGCCGCGCTCGAGGAATGGCGTGCCGCCCTCTCTCGCTGAACCCCCGGCCAGGGCCGGTCCACGCCCCGGCGACACGGCGCGGCTGGGCATGCCCGCGGCCCTGTCGCGAGCGGCCATGGCGGGCGTCGCGGGGGCCGTCCTCCTGCCGCTCGCCGCGGTGGTCTGGCGCGCGGGCGGCGCGGGCTGGCTCAGCGCGGGCGACTGGGCCGCCGTGCGCTTCTCGCTGACGCAGGCGGCGCTCTCGGCGCTCCTGTCGGTGGCGCTCGCCGTGCCGGCGGCCCGCGCGCTGGCGCGGCGGCGGTTCCCGGGGCGCGGCGCGCTCGTCACCCTGCTCGGCGCGCCCTTCATCCTGCCGGTCGTCGTCGCGGTGCTGGGCCTGCTCGCCGTCTTCGGACAGGGCGGGCTGGCGAGCCGCGCGCTGGGGCTTTTCGGGCTGCCGCCGCTCTCGATCTACGGGCTGCACGGCGTGGTGCTGGCGCATGTCTTCTTCAACCTGCCGCTCGCCACGCGGCTCATCCTGCAGGGCTGGCTCACCATCCCGGCCGAGCGCTTCCGCCTCGCCGCGACGCTGGGCCTGCCGCCGGGGGCGGTGTTCCGCCTGCTGGAGGCGCCAATGCTCCGGCGCGCGGTGCCCGGCGCGCTGGTCGCGATCTTCGTGATCTGCCTGTCGAGTTTCGCCGTGGCGCTGACGCTGGGCGGCGGGCCGCGGGCGACGACCGTGGAGCTCGCCATCTATCAGGCCTTTCGCTTCGAGTTCGACCTCGGCCGCGCCGCGCTCCTGTCGGTGGTGCAGCTGGCGCTCGCGGGGGCGGCCGCCGCGCTGGCCGCGCGGCTCGCGCTGCCCCCGGCGATGGGCGCCGGGCTCGACCGGGTGACGCCGCGCTGGGACGCCGCGCGGCCGTGGCTCCGGGCGCAGGACGCGGCCTGGCTCGCGCTCGTCGCCGCGTTCCTGCTGCTGCCGCTCGCGATGATCGTGGCGCGCGGGCTGCCGGGGCTTGCCGAGATGCCGCCGCAGGTCTGGCGCGCGGCGGGTTTCTCGCTCGCCGTGGCGCTCGCCTCCACGGCACTCACGCTGGCGCTGGCGCTGCCGCTCGCCTCACGCGCAGGGGAAGGGCTCGCCATCGCGGCGATCGCGGTCTCGCCGCTGGTGCTGGGCACCGGGCTCTTCCTGATCCTGCGGCCGGTGGCCTCGCCCGGCGCCGTGGCGCTGCCCGTCACGGCGGCGGTCAACGCGCTGATGGCGCTGCCCTTCGCGCTGCGCGTGATACGGCCGGAGCTCGAGGCGGTGCGCGCCGACTACGGCCGGCTCTGCCTGTCGCTCGGCCTCAGGGGGCGGTGGTTCTGGACCCGCGTGGCGCTGCCGCGGCTGCGTCGGCCGCTCGGCTTCGCCACGGGGCTGACGGCGGCGCTCTCGGCGGGGGACCTCGGCGTCATCGCGCTCTTCGCCGATCCGGAGCGGGCGACGCTGCCCCTGCAGATGTACCGCCTGATGGGCGCCTACCGGATGGAGGCGGCCGCGGGCGCCGCGCTCCTGCTGCTGGCGATGAGCCTCGCGCTCTTCTGGGTCTTCGACCGGGGCGGGCACGGTGCTTGAGCTCGAGGACCTCCGCGCCGGGCACGGCGACTTCCGGCTCGCCGCCGAGTGGCACCTCCCGGCCGGGCGCATCGCGGCGGTAATCGGCCCCTCGGGCGGCGGCAAATCCACGCTGCTCGACGCGATCGCGGGCTTTCTCGCGCCGGAGGCGGGGCGCGTGCTCTGGCATGGCCGCGACCTCGGGCCGCTCGCGCCGGGCGAGCGGCCGGTGGCGATGCTCTTTCAGGACAACAACCTCTTTCCGCACCTGACGGCGGCGGAGAACGTTGCGCTGGCGCTCACGCCGAAGCGGCGCCTGACCGCCGCGCAGCGGGCAGAGGTCGAGGCCGCGCTCGCGCGCGTCGGCCTCGAGGGGTTCGGCGCGCGGAGACCCGCCGAGCTCTCCGGCGGCCAGCAGGGCCGCGTCGCGCTCGCCCGCGTGCTGCTGCAGCGCAAACCCCTTCTCCTGCTCGACGAGCCCTTCTCTGCGCTCGGCCCGGCGCAGCGGGGCGAGATGCTCGACCTCGTGGCGGAGCTCGCGCGCGAGACGGGTGCGACCGTGCTGATGGTCAGCCATGCGCCGGAGGACGCGCGGCGGATCGCCGACGCGGTCGTGCTGGTGGCCGAGGGGCGGGCGCAGGCGCCCGAACCGACCGAGCGCCTTTTCGCCGACCCGCCGCCGGCGCTGCGCGCCTATCTCGGCTGAGCGAAAGCGGAGCGCGCGAAGGGGGGCTGTCTGCCCCCCTCTTGGCCTTCGGCCAATTCACCCCCCGAGAGTATTTACACCAAGATGATGGATGAACGCCGGCCCCATCATCTTGGTCCAAATACTCCGGGGAGCGCGAGGGGCAGCGCCCCTCGCCCCTGCGAGGATGTGCGGCCGCGAGGCCGCGCCGCTATAATCTCCCTGTCCGCGAGACCCGCGGCTCAGCCGCTGCCGATCAGCACGCCGGCGGCGAAGACGAGCGCGCCGCCGAGGACCACCTGGAAGGCCGCGCGGAAGAAGGGCGTGTCCATGTAGCGGTTCTGAATCCAGGCGATGGCCCAGAGTTCGATGAAGACGACGATCGCGGCGGTGATCGTCGCGGTCCAGAAATGCGGGATCAGGTAGGGCAGCGCGTGGCCGAGCCCGCCGAGGGTCGTCATCACGCCGGAGGCGAGGCCGCGCTTGACGGGCGAGCCGCGGCCCGAGAGTTCGCCGTCGTCGGAGGCGGCCTCGGTGAAGCCCATGGAGATGCCCGCGCCGACGGAGGCGGCGAGGCCGACGAGGAAAGTCGTCCAGGTGTCCTGCGTGGCGAAGGCGGTGGCGAAGATCGGCGCGAGGGTGGAGACCGAGCCGTCCATGAGCCCGGCGAGGCCCGGCTGAACCCATGTCAGCACGAAGCGGCGCCGGGCGGTGTGGTCCTCAGCGCTGCGCGCGTCGTCGTCGAGATGGGTCTCGGCGAGCGTGTCCGCGACCTGCTGGTGCGCGGCCTCCGCCGCCGCGAGATCTCCGAGGAGGCTCCGCGTCTCGGCGTCGCAGCTGCGCTGCGCGGCCTTGTGGTAGAAGCGTTCGGCCTCCTGTTCCATGAGCTCGGCCTCGGCGCGGATGCGCTCGATCCCGAGGTTCTCGACGAGCCAGACGGGGCGGCGCGCGTAGAACCCGGCGACGTGCTCGCGCCGGATGAGCGGGATCGTCTCGCCGAAGCGCTTTTCGTGGAGCGCGATCAGCCGGCGGCGGTGGCGGTCCTCTTCCTCGGCCATGCCCTCGAAGAGCCGGGCGGTGTCCGGGAATTCGTCGCGCAGGCGATCGGCGTAGGTGCGGTAGATGCGGGCGTCGTCCTCTTCGGAGGAGATGGCGAGGGCGAGGATCTCGCGCTCCGAGAGGTCGGCGAAACGGCGGCGTTGGCTGAAGAAACGCATGACTGCTTCCCTCGATTTAGAATAATTCCAAACTAAACGGTTCAGGGGCGAGGGCAACCCCGCCCGCGCTTGCCGGAACTGAACCGAGCGGTTTATATTGTCGCAGGCAGGAGGAGGATCGCATGAACGCGCCCGCGCGCCGGAAGGGCCGGAAATACGACCAAGTGCTCGACGGGGCGCGCCGGGTCTTCATGGCCGACGGCTACGAGGGGGCGAGCGTCGACGCCATCGCGCGCGCCGCCGGCGTCAGCAAGGCGACCCTCTACAGCTACTTCGCCGACAAGCGCCTTCTGTTCATCGAGGTCGCGCGGACCGAATGCGCGCGGCAGGCCGAGGAATCCGCGCATCTCATCGATCTCGCCGCGCCCCCGCGGGAGGTTCTGCGCTTCGCCGCGCGGCGGATGCTCGGTTTCGTGCTCTCGGAGTTCGGGCAGCGCGTCTTCCGGGTCTGCGTGGCCGAGGCCGACCGCTTCCCGGAGCTCGGGCGCGCGTTCTACGAGAGCGGGCCTGCGCTGGTGCGGGCGCGGATCAAGGATTACCTGCGCGCCGCCGCCGGGCGCGGCGAGCTCGCGATCGAGGACTTCGACCTCGCCGCCGATCAGTTCGCCGAGCTCTGCAAGGCCGATCTCTGGCCGCGCGTCGTCTTCGGCATCGACCGCCGCTTTTCCGACGAGGAGGTCGCGCGGGTGATCGACGGCGCGGTGGAGACCTTCATGGCCCGCTACGGCGATTTTTCGTAAAGAACGCGCGGCTGGACCCCACCCCTCCACGAGCGTCGCGGATGGCGCGACGGGGCGGCGCGCTACGGCCGGGTGGGACCGCGGCGCCGGTCCTTCGGATCAGCGAACAGGCGCTCGATCCGGTGCGGCCCCCTTTGGGCCGCCTCTGGTCCGTCCGATCCCGCGGCGTGTCGCCAAGGGGCGCGCGCGTCGGCTCATGGGCGGAACCGCCCTTTCCCCGGCGCCGAGCTCATCCGTGCGCCGGCGTCAGCCCACCTTGCAGGCGGCGAGGACGGCCATGTTCAGGATGTCGTTCGCCGTCGAGACGGTCGAGCAGAGCTGAACCGAGGCGTCCACGCCGGCGAGGATCGGGCCGATCACCGTCGCGCCGCCCATCTCCTGCATGAGCTTGACCGAGATCGAGGCCGAGTGCCGCGCCGGCACCACGAGGATGTTCGCCGGCCCGGTCAGCCGCTGGAAGGGATAGGCGGCCTGCGCCTGCGCGTTGAGCGCGACGTCCACGGTCATCTCGCCCTCGTATTCGAAGTCCACCCCCCGCGCATCGAGCACCTGCGGCGCGCGGTGCATCTTCTCGGCGCGTTCGGAGACCGGGTAACCGAAGGTCGAGAAGCTGACGAAGGCCGCCCGCGGCTCCAGCCCGAGGTGGCGCGCGACGGCCGCACCGCGCTCGGCGATGGTGGCGAGCTCCTCGGCGCCGGGCCACTCGTGCACGAGCGTGTCGGCGACGAGCACGATCCGCCCGCGGTGCAGGAGCGCCGTGACCCCCGCCGCGCCGTGGCCCGCGTCGGCGTCGAAAACGTGATTGATGAGCTCCATCACATGCGCCGACTTGCGCGTGGCGCCGGTGACCACGCCGTCGCCGTGCCCGTGCGCGAGCATCAGCGCCGAGAACACGTGCCGGTCGCGCGCGGCGAGGCGGTGGATGTCGGCCATGTCGTGCCCGCGCCGCTGGAGCCGGGCGTAGAGGAAGGCCTTGTAGGTCTCGAGGTGCTCGGTGTTCGCCGCGTTCACGACCGTGAGTTCGCGCACCGCGTCGCCCATGCCCTCCCCCTCGAGCTTGGCGCGCACGTCCGCCTCGCGGCCGACGACGAGCGCGGTGCCGAACCCGGAGCGCTGATAGGCGACGGCCGCGCGCAACACGCGGATGTCGTCGCCCTCGGCGAAGATCATGCGCGCCTGCGCCCGCCGGGCGCGTTCCGTGATGCCGCGCAGGATGCTCGCCGTCGGGTCCATGCGGCCCTTCAGGCTCGCCTGGTAGCCCTCCATGTCCACGATCGGGCGCCGCGCCGCGCCGGTGTCCATGCCCGCCTTCGCCACCGCCGGCGGCACGCGCCAGATCAGCCGCGGGTCGAAGGGCGTCGGAATGATGTAGTCCCGCCCGAAGGAGAGCTTGCGCCCGTAGGCCATCGCCACCTCGTCGGGCACGTCCTCCCGCGCGAGGGCGGCGAGCGCCTCGGCGCAGGCGATCTTCATCTCCTCGTTGATCGCGCGGGCGTTCACGTCGAGCGCGCCGCGGAAGAGATAGGGGAAGCCGAGGACGTTGTTCACCTGGTTGGGATAGTCCGAGCGCCCGGTCGCCACGATCGCGTCGGGGCGCACGTCGTGCGCCTCCTCCGGGGTGATCTCCGGGTCCGGGTTCGCCATGGCGAAGATCACCGGGTTGTCGGCCATGCTCTCGACCATGGCGGGGGTCACCGCCCCCTTCACCGAGACGCCGAGAAAGACGTCGGCGCCCGCCATCGCCTCCTCGAGGGTGCGCAGGTCGGTCTCGACCGCATGGGCGGACTTCCACTGGTTCATGCCCTCGGTGCGGTCCTTGTGGATCACGCCCTTGGTGTCGCAGACGATGCAGTTCCGCGGCCGCGCGCCCATCGCCTTCAGGAGCTCGATGCAGGCGATACCCGCCGCGCCCGCGCCGTTGAGCACGATGCGGCAGTCCTCGATCCGCTTGCCCGAAAGATGCAGCGCGTTGATCAGCCCCGCCGCGCAGATCACCGCCGTCCCATGCTGGTCGTCGTGGAAGACGGGGATGTCCATCGCCTCCTTGAGGCGCTGCTCGATCACGAAGCAGTCAGGCGCGCGGATATCCTCGAGGTTGATGCCGCCGAAGGAGGGGCCGAGGTGCTTCACCGCGTCGACGAAGGCGTCGACATCCTCGGTGTCCACCTCGAGGTCGATGGAATCCACGTCGGCGAAGCGCTTGAAGAGCACCGCCTTGCCCTCCATCACCGGCTTGGAGCCCAGCGCGCCGAGGTTGCCGAGGCCGAGCACCGCGGTCCCGTTCGAGACGACGGCGACGAGGTTGCCCTTGTTCGTGTAGTCGTAGGCCGCCTGCGGCTCCTCCGCGATGCGCAGGCAGGGCACCGCGACGCCCGGCGAATAGGCGAGGCTGAGGTCGCGCTGCGTCGTCATCGGCACGGTCGCCGTGATCGCCCATTTCCCCGGCGTCGGCTCGTGGTGGAAGGCGAGCGCCTCCTCCTCGGTGAACTTGGTCCTCGACATGGCTCCTCCGCTGCGGCCGGCCATCACCCTAGGCCGCCCTCACGGAAGGTGAAACCGCCAATCCGCATCGCGCCAGACGAGGCCGAGCTTCCCGGCGATGCGCGCGAAGGCGTGGCGCAGGCCGGTACGGTTGGCCCGGCGCGACCAGTTGCGCACGGGCAGGGCGTGCACATCGCCGAACCCGTCCACGAGCACCACCTCCTCCGGCCCGCCGCGGCTGCCCAGCACGAGGTTCTTGGCGTTCAGGTCGCTGGCGCGGAGGTCCGCGCGGGCGATCCGCGCGGCCGTGTCGTTCAGAAGCTCCACCACCCGCGCGTCGAGCGCCCCGGCGCGGGTGAGCTGCAACAGGGTCGGCCCGACCCCGCCGTCCGGCGCCGCCACGCGCTGCGCCACCGCGCCCCAGCCGAGGCTCGTCGGGACGAAGCCGAAGTGCAGCGCGAAGGGCGGCCGGCCCCAGGCGTCGCGCCACGAACAGAGGGCACGCGCCTGCTCCTTCTGCTCGGCCAGCGTCGAGCGATAGAGCACCGAGGGAAAATACCGCGTCGTCACCCCGCGCATGCTGCGCGGATTGAGCTTGCGTTCGGCGAGCGGGATGATGAGCTTGAGTACCCGGTCGTCGCGATCGGGGTCGAGATAGACCCGCCGCTCGGCCCCTTGCGCCACCGGGAGGTGGCCAGTCAGATCGATGCGTGAAACGGGGTCGATCATCGGATATGCGCTCCCGGGTGAGACCAATGCGCGCCCGTCCCCCAGCGGACCGGGCGCCCGAGACGCAGGCAGGAGGTATAAGCTGGCGACCGCGGCCGACACAACGCCGATGATGGCGCAGTATCTGGAGATCAAGGCGCAGCATCCGGACGCGCTCCTGTTCTACCGGATGGGCGATTTCTACGAGATGTTCTTCGACGACGCGGCAGCGGCGGCGGAGGCGCTCGACATCGCGCTCACCAAGCGCGGCAAGCACGGCGGCGACGACATCCCGATGTGCGGCGTGCCGGTGCATTCGGCCGAGAGCTACATGCTCACGCTGATCCGCAAGGGCTTCCGCGTCGCCGTCTGCGAACAGATGGAGCGCCCCGAGGACGCGAAGAAGCGCGGGTCCAAGGCGGTGGTCAAGCGCGAGGTGATCCGCCTCGTCACGCCCGGCACGCTGACCGAGGACTCGCTGCTGGAGGCGCGGCGGCACAACTACCTCGCCGCCTATGCCGAGGCGCAGGGGCAGGGCGCGCTCGCCTGGGCGGACATCTCCACCGGGGCCTTCCACGTCATGGCGCTCTCGCGCGTGCGCCTCGGGCCGGAGCTCGCGCGGCTCGCGCCCGCGGAGGTGCTGCTGCCCGAGACGCTGGAGGCCGACTGCGCCACGATCGTGACCGACGGCGGCGCCGCGATGACGCCCCTCGCTCGCTCCGTCTTCGACAGCACGGGGGCGGAGAAGCGGCTGACCCGGCTCTTCGGGGTCGAGACGCTCGACGGCTTCGGGACCTTCACGCGCCCGGAACTCGCCGCGATGGGGGGGCTCGTCGATTACCTCGAACTGACGCAGAAGGGGCAGCTCCCGCTCCTGCGCCCGCCCGCGCGCGAGGCGGCGGGCGGCGTCATGCAGATCGACGCGGCGACGCGGCGCAACCTGGAGCTCACCCGCGCGATGGGCGGGGGGCGCGCGGGCTCCCTCCTCGCGGCGGTGGACCGGACGGTGACGGCGGGCGGCGCGCGGTTGCTCGAGGCGCGGATCGGCGCGCCCTCCCTCTCGCTCGAGACGATCCACGCCCGGCAGGAGGCGGTCGCCGCTCTGGTGGACGACGCGAGGCTCGCCGGCGACCTGCGCGATCTGCTGCGCCGCGCGCCGGATCTGGACCGCGCGCTCTCGCGCCTGTCGCTCGACCGGGGCGGGCCCCGCGATCTGGCCGCGGTGCGCGGCGCGCTGGAACAGGCCGCCGCGATCTCGACGCTCTGCGCGGAGCGCGATCTGCCGGAGCTGCTGCGCGCGGCGCTCGACGCGCTCACCGGTCAGGAGGAGCTGCGCGACCCGCTCGCCGACGCTCTGGTGGCCGAGCCGCCGCTCCTCGCGCGCGACGGCGGCTTCGTGGCCGAGGGCTTCGACCCCGAGCTCGACGAGACGCGGCAGCTGCGCGACAAGGGCCGCGGCGTAATCGCCGGCCTGCAGGCGCGCTACGCCGAGGAGACGGGCATCGCCGCGCTCAAGATCAAGCACAACAACGTGCTCGGCTATTTCATCGAGACCACCGCGACGCATGCCGAGCGGATGATGGCGCCGCCGCTTTCTGAGACCTTCATCCACCGCCAGACCACCGCCAATCAGCTGCGCTTCACCACGGTGGAACTCTCGGAGCTGGAGACGCGCATCCTGAACGCCGGGGCCCGCGCGCTGGACCTCGAGAAGGCGGTCTTCGCCCGGCTGCGCGCCGCGGTGCTGGAGGCGGCGGGCGCGCTCGGGCAGGTGGCCGCGGCGCTGGCCGAGATCGACCTCGCCGCCGGGTTCGCCGATCTGGCGCGGGGGGCGGACTGGACCCGGCCGGAGGTNNNCGACCTCGCCGCCGGGTTCGCCGATCTGGCGCGGGGGGCGGACTGGACCCGGCCGGAGGTCGACGCGAGCCGCGCCTTCGAGGTGACCGGCGGGCGGCATCCGGTGGTCGAGGCCGCGCTGCGCGCCGAGGGCGCGTCCTTCGTCGCCAACGACTGCACGCTGTCGGCGGAGGGCGAAGCGGCGGCGATCACGCTGCTGACCGGGCCGAACATGGCCGGCAAGTCCACCTGGCTGCGCCAGAACGCGCTGATCGCGCTGCTCGCCCAGATCGGCGCCTTCGTGCCCGCCGAAGCGGCGCGCATCGGCCTCGTCAGTCAGCTGTTCAGCCGCGTGGGCGCCTCCGACGACCTGGCGCGGGGGCGCTCGACCTTCATGGTGGAGATGGTCGAGACGGCGGCGATCCTCAATCAGGCCGACGAGCGCGCGCTCGTGATCCTCGACGAGATCGGCCGCGGCACCGCGACCTACGACGGGCTTTCCATCGCCTGGGCCGTGATGGAACAGCTGCACGAGGTGAACCGCTGCCGCGCGCTCTTCGCCACGCATTACCACGAGCTGACGGCGCTCGCCTCCCGCCTCGCCGGGGTGCGCAACGCGACCGTGGCGGTGAAGGAGTGGCAGGGCGAGGTGATCTTCCTGCACGAGGTGCGCCCGGGGGCGGCGGACCGCTCCTACGGCGTGCAGGTCGCACAGCTCGCCGGGTTGCCGGCGGCGGTGGTGGAGCGCGCGCGCGCCGTGCTGGAGGCGCTCGAGGCCGGCGAGCGGGAGAGCGGCGCGCGGCCCAAGGCGCTGATCGACGATCTGCCGCTCTTCGCCGCGGCGCCGGCGCCCGCCCCGGCCGCGCCGACAGGCCCCTCGCCGCTGGAGGCACGCATCGCGGAGCTGCATCCCGACGAGCTGACCCCGCGCGAGGCGCTGGACCTTCTCTACGAGCTCAAGACCATGACGCAGGGCTGACGCCGCCAAACGCCGAAGCGCGCGGGGCGCCCGCCGGACGCGTGCCAAGGGACCCGTCCCGCTCATCCGCGATAATCCAGAAGCGCCGCCGAAAGGTCATCCTCCGCCGCGACGCCGGGTCCCATCTCACGCCGGAGCTCCCGGAGGAGATCGTCGAGGAAATCCCGCCCGCTTTCGCGCGGCGCCGCGTGCGCGGCGAGGCGACGCAGCCCGGCCTCGCCGAGCATCCGGCCACAGGGCAGTTGCGCCTCGGTGAAGCCGTCGGAATGCAGGAGCAGCCTGTCGCCGGGGGCGAGGCGCGCCTCCACCTCCTCGAACTGCGCATTGGGGACGAGCCCGACGGGAAGCCCGCCGGCGCCCATGAACTCGCACGCGCCGCTCGCGCGGAGGATGAGGGGATAGGGGTGCCCCGCCTGGACCAGCCGCACGCGGCCGGACCGCAGGTCGACCGTCGCGTAGGCCATGGTGAAATACTCCTCCACCCCCTTGTCGGCGGCGAGGCGGTCGTTGAGAAGCCGCGCCACCTCCGCCGGGGGGCGAAGCGAAAAGAATCGCTCGAACCGGCGTGTGACGGCGAGATTCTGATCGAGAAACTCCCCCGACAGGTAGCCGCTGACCCGCGCCGCCATGAGCGCGGAGGTGATTCCGTGCCCCGAGACGTCGATCGCGTAGAGCCCGAGCGTCCCGTGACCCGGGCTGAACGCGCCGACGAGGTCGCCGCCCACCTGCCCGCAGGGCTGAAACAGCAGGTTGACCTCGGATCGGCCGAATCGGTGGGTCCGCTCCGGCACGAGGGAGCGCTGAATCTTGCGCGCCTGCTCCAGATCGGCGTCGAGCGCGGCCTGCGCGGCGCGCAGCTCCGCCAGCGTGTCGCTGAGATCGCGCTCCATCCGCAGGATGCGCGCCCCCGCCGCGAGACGCGCGCGCAACTCGGCCGGATCGACCGGCTTCGTCAGAAGGTCGTCGGCGCCGCCGTCGATCCCCTGCGCCACCTCGGCCTTCTCGCTGCGCGAGGTCATGAGAATGAAGTAGATATAATGGCTTGTCCGTTCCGCCCGCAGCGCGCGGCAGAGCGCCAACCCGTCGAGCCCGGGCATGAGCCAGTCGCTGACGACCATGTCGGGCGGCGCCTGACGGCAGAGATCGAGCGCCGCCTCGGCCGAGGCGGCCTCCGCCACACGATACCCGGCGCGCACGACGAGCTTCGCCAGCAAGCGCCGCTGAACGCGGCTTTCCCCGACGATCAGAACGTCGCGCGGCACGTCGGCGCGCCCCTCGCGGGCGGGCGGATCGGGATCGGCGTGGCGGACGGGCGCGGTCATGCGGGACACCTTCGGCAGGGCAGGGGGCGCCTGCCACGGCCCGACCCTGCACCATGGTCCCTGAACGCCGGGTTAAGGCCCGAGGTGCCCGCGCATGGCGGCCGGTAAGGGTTTCTTCACGTCCGTCTGCGATACCCCGCTGCGGGGGCCGCGAACTCGGGAGGGTGCCGATGATCGACTGGACCCGCGTGAAGGATCTGCATGAGGAAGTGGGCAGCCGTGATTTCGAAGAGGTCGTCACACTCTTCATCGACGAGGTGGAGACCGCTCTGGACCGCCTCGATGGCGATCCGACTCGCGAGGATCTGCATTTTCTCAAGGGCAGCGCGCTCAACCTCGGGTTCGCCGCGCTCGCTCAGGCGTGCCGTGACGGGGCCGATGCAACGACCCTGCGCCGCTGCTTCGCCGACTCGACGGCGCAGCTCCGCGCGGAGTTGCCGGAGCGCCTCGCGGCGTGACCGCTCAGATCAGGAACTGCGCGAGGATCTCGTCGTCGGTGATGTCCTGATAGGCCATGCCCGCCGCCTCGAGCCGCGCGAAGAGCCGGGCGAAGTTCGCCGGGTCCGTCGTCTCGATCCCGATCAGGACGGAGCCGAAGTTGCGCGCGGACTTCTTGAGGTACTCGAAGCGCGCGATGTCGTCGTCCGGCCCGAGGAAGTTGAGAAAATCGCGCAGCGCGCCGGGCCGCTGCGGCATGCGCAGGATGAAGTACTTCTTCACCCCGGCATAGCGCTGCGCGCGTTCCTTGACCTCCGGCAGCCGCTCGAAATCGAAGTTGCCGCCCGAGGTGACGCAGACCACGCACTTGCCGCGAATCGCCTCGGCGATGTCCGGCAGCACATCCACCGAAAGCGCGCCGGCGGGCTCGAGCACCATGCCCTCGACGTTCAGCATCTCGAGGATCGTGGCGCAGACCCGGTCCTCCGGCGCGCCGAGGACCGAGGCCGGGTCCTCACCGCTGAGCCGGGCGAACGGATGCGCGCCCACCATCGCCACCGCCGCGCCGTCCACGAAGGTGTCCACCGCCTCGAGCCGCACCGGCTCCCCGGCGGCGAGCGCGGCGTACAGGCTGCGCGCGCCCTGCGGCTCCACGAGCGTCATCGCCTGCTCCGGCCCGAACCAGCCGCGCGCGCCGGAAGACAGCCCGCCACCGCCCACCGCCATGACCAGCCGGTCGGGCGCCCCGCCGAGCTGCGCCTCGATCTCGGCGGAGACGGTCGCCTGCCCCTCGATCACGTCCGGATCGTCGAAGGGCGACAGGAACTGCGCCCCCGTCTCGCGACAATGCGCCTCGGCCGCGCGCAGCGTGTCGTCCACGTAATCCCCGACGAGGCGCACCTCGACCGCCTCGCCGCCGAACATCCGCGTCTTCTGGATCTTCTGCTGCGGCGTGGTCACCGGCATGAAGATCACGCCCTCGGCCCCGAAATGCCGGCACATGTAGGCCACGCCCTGCGCGTGATTGCCCGCGCTCGCGCAGGCGAACCGCCGCCCCTGCGCCAGCCGCTTGCGCATCGCGTTGAAGGCGCCGCGCAGCTTATAGGAGCGTACCGGCGACAGATCCTCGCGCTTGAGCCAGATCTCCGCGCCGAAGCGCTCGGAAAGATGCATGTTGCGGGTGAGCGGCGTGGGCTCGAACACCTCGCGCATGGCGGCCTCGGCGGCCCGGACGGCGTCGCGGAACTCGGTCATGGCCCCCGCCATGCCCCGCCGCGCGTGCCGGCGCAAGCCCGCGCGCCTTGCGGGGCCGGGGCAAACCCGCTATCCGCGCGGCGGTTTCCGCGGGAGAACGACGATGAACGCGCCGAAGAAAGTCGTGCTGGCCTATTCCGGCGGGCTCGACACCTCGATCATCCTCAAGTGGCTGCAGGCGGAATACGGCTGCGAGGTGGTGACCTTCACCGCCGACCTCGGGCAGGGCGAGGAGCTCGAGCCCGCCCGCGCCAAGGCCGAGATGATGGGCGCCTCGGCGATCTACATCGAGGACCTGCGCGAGGAATTCGTGCGCGATTTCGTCTTTCCGATGTTCCGGGCCAACGCCGTCTACGAGGGGCTCTACCTGCTCGGCACCTCCATCGCGCGGCCGCTGATTTCCAAACGCCTGGTGGAGATCGCGGCCGCCGAGGGCGCCGACGCGGTGGCGCACGGCGCGACCGGCAAGGGCAACGATCAGGTCCGCTTCGAGCTCTCGGCCTACGCCCTCGATCCCGAGATCACGGTGATCGCCCCCTGGCGGGAGTGGGACCTCACCAGCCGGACGAAGCTCATCGACTTCGCCGAAAAGCACCAGATTCCCATCGCCAAGGACAAGCGCGGCGAGGCGCCCTTCAGCGTGGACGCCAACCTCCTGCACACCTCCTCCGAGGGCAAGGTGCTGGAGGACCCGGCGGAGGAGGCGCCCGACTACGTCTATCAGCGCACCACCGACCCGGAGGCCGCGCCCGATCAGCCGGAGTACGTCGAGATCGGCTTCGAAAAGGGCGACGCCGTCAGCATCGACGGCGAGCGCCTCTCGCCCGCGGCGCTGCTGACGAAGCTCAACGAACTGGGCGGCAAGCACGGCTGCGGGCGGCTGGACCTTGTGGAGGGCCGCTTCGTCGGCATGAAGTCGCGCGGCATCTACGAAACCCCCGGCGGCACGCTCCTGCTGGAGGCGCACCGCGGGATCGAGCAGATAACGCTGGACCGCGGCGCGGCGCACCTCAAGGACGAGCTGATGCCGCGCTACGCGGAACTCGTCTACAACGGCTTCTGGTTCTCGCCCGAGCGCGAGATGCTGCAGGCCGCCATCGACACGAGTCAGGAGCACGTCACCGGCACCGTCCGGCTCAAGCTCTACAAGGGATCGGCGCGCACCGTCGGCCGCTGGTCGGAGCATTCGCTCTACTCCGAAGCGCATGTCACCTTCGAGGACGACGCCGGCGCCTACGACCAGACGGACGCCGCCGGCTTCATCCAGCTCAACGCGCTCCGGCTGAAGCTGCTGGCGGCGCGCGACCGCCGGCTTGGCTGACCTCGGCGAGTTCGTTGCCGCGCAGGATCCCGTCTGGGATCAGGTCCGGCGCGAGCTTCGCGCCGGGCGCAAGACGAGCCACTGGATCTGGTGGATCTTTCCCCAGCTCGCGTGCCTCGGCCGCTCCCCCCGGGCGCGGCATTTCGGGCTCACGGGGCTGGAAGACGCCGCCGCCTATCTCGCCCATCCCGTCCTCGGCCCGCGCCTCGAGGATGCCGCGCGCCTCGTGCTCGCGCACGCAGGCACCGCCCCCGAGGATATCCTGGGCGAGGTGGACGCGCTCAAGCTCCGCGCGTCGATGACGCTTTTCGAAGCGGTCCCCGGCGCATCGCCGACGTTCGCTGCGGTGCTCGACCGGCTCTACGCCGGCACCCGATGCCCCCGCACCCGCGCCGCGCTCGCCGGCGGCTAGGGCCTGCCCATCATCCTGGCACAAATACTCCGGGGGTGCGGGGGCAGCGCCCCCGCGTGCACGGCCGATCACCAGAGCGTGACATCACCGCATCGCCCTTGCCCGGCGCGACCGGCGGAACCAAGCTCTGGGGAAAGGAGATCCACCATGTCCACCTCCCGCGTGTTCGCCGCCGTCCTCGCCGCCCTCGCCCTCGGGCTCCTCGCTCAGAAATCCGCCGCCGACACCGCGACCGTCACCGTGGCCGGCGGCTGCTTCTGGTGCGTGGAAGCGGACTTCGAGAAGGTGCAGGGCGTCGACGAGGTCGTCTCGGGCTACACCGGCGGCGACGTGCCCGACCCGACCTACAGGGAGGTCGTCGGCGGCGGCACGGGCCACTACGAGGCGGCGCGCATCCGGTACGACCCGGAGGAGATCACCCGCCCGCAGCTTTACGACCTTTTCTTCCGCTCAATCGACCCCTTCGACGCGGGCGGGCAGTTCTGCGACCGGGGCGACAGCTACCGCTCGGCGATCTTCGTCGGCGGCGCCGCCGCGCGGGCCGACGCCGAAGCCGCGAAGCGCCGGGCCGAGGAGGAGCTCGGGCGCGAGGTCGTCACGCCGATCCTCGAGCTCAGCGATTTCTACCGCGCCGAGGACTACCATCAGGACTACTACAAGAGCGACGAGCGCCTCGCCGTCTCCTCGGTCGGCGTCGCCGTCCCGAAGAAGATCGCATACCAGCGCTATCGCGACCGCTGCGGGCGGGATGCGCGGGTGCGCGAGATCTGGGGCGACGACGCACCGTTCGCCGGCGGTTAACGCTTGCGCCTGAGATAGACGTAGAAGGCGCCGGACCCGCCGTGCTTCAGATGCGCCTCGCGCGTCTGCAGCACCACAGCGGCGAGCGGCGGCGTGGCGAGCCAATGCGGCAACTGATGCCGCAGGACGCCGCGCCGGCGCGGTATCGGGCCGTCGTCCTCCGACCGCCGGCCCTTGCCCGTGATGACGAGGACGAGCCGCCGGCCCCCCGCGTGCGACGACAGGATGAAGGACTGCAGCGCCGCATGCGCTTCCTCGAGGTGCATGCCGTGCAGGTCGATCCGGGCGTCCGGGTCGAGCTTGCCGCGCTGCATGCGCTGGTGCGTCTTGCGATCCATGCGCAGGGGAGCCTCCCGCACGCGGTCGGACACCGAGGGGGCGAGATCCCGCCGCTCGCCGGGCGGCGGCGCGGCGTCGCCGACGCGGAAGGGCGCGACCGGGCGGCGCTCGGCAGACTTGCGCCGGGGCAGGGGAGTGTGATCGGCCGGGTCCTCCTGCGGCGTCTCTTCGCGCCGCGGGTCGAGCGGCGCGGCGGTCTTGGCCACCTCGCGCCAGAGCGCGAGCTCGTCGGGCCTGAGACGCCGGCGGCTCATCGCCGCGCCTCCGGCCGTTGGGCGTAGGCGCGCTGGATCGGCAGCAGGACCACCATGCGGCCCGGGTCGCTCAGCCGGCCGGCGCGGCGGCCGGCCTCCGCGCCGGTGCCGAAGAAGATGTCGGCCCGCTGCGCCCCCTTGATCGCCGAGCCCGTGTCCTGCGCCACCATCAGGCGGCGCAGCGGTTCGTCGCCCCCTTTCTCGATCCAGACCGGGGCGCCGAGGGGCACATGCTCCGGGTCCACCGCGACCGTGCGCAGGGGCGTCACCGGGCGGTTCATCGCGCCGAGCGGACCGCGATGGGCTGGCACCTCGGTCACCTCGCGGAAGAAGACATAGGACGGATTGTGGAAGAGAAGCTCGCGCCCCGCCTCCGGGTTGCGGCGCACCCAGTTGCGGATCACCTGCGCCGAGACCTGATGCCGCTCGTAGATCCCGCGCCGGACGAGTTCCTGCCCGATGGAGCGATAGGGGTGGCCGTTCGCCCCGGCGTAGCCGACGCGGATCACGCTGCCGTCGCGCAGCCGAATGCGGCCGGAGCCCTGCACCTGAAGGAAGAAAAGCTCCACCGGGTCGTCCACGAAGGCGATCTCGAGGCCGCGCCCGTCGAGCGCGCCGGTGGTCACGATCTCCTGCCGGGTGAGCCAGGGCGACTGCCGGCCGGCCTCGGGCGGCTTGCGGTGGACCGGATGCCGGAAGCGCGGCGTGCGCCGGCGCGATCCCTCCAGCTCGGGCTCGAAATAGCCGGTAAAGAGCGCCGGGTCGCCGTCCTCGATCAGCACGGGACGGAAGAACAGCTCGAAGAAGCGGCGCGGGTGATCCTCGCCTTCGGTCTGCGCATAGGCGCAGAGCGCGCGCCAGTCCGGCGCGTCGAGATCGGGGCAGGTTTCGAGAAAGGTGTCGAGCGCGGCGGCATGGTCGTCCTCGGCCCAGCCGTCGAGATCCTCGAACGCGAGGAGGGTGCGCGTCGTCTCGGCGCCGCTCGCCGGTCCGGCCACCATCAGGCCGAGAGCGAGAGCCGCGCCGAGCGCCCGCCGCATCACTCGCTCGTGGCGACCAGCTGCCAGTTGGGATCGTCGGAGCCCATCACGCGCGCGAAGGTCCAGACGTCCTTCTGGCGGCGCACCTCGGTCGGGCTTCCCTCGATCACCTCGCCCTCGGCGTTCTTCACGACAGAGGTCAGCTCACCGACGAGGCGCACGGTGACTTCGCCGAGGCGGCTGGAGGTGTCGAAGGTCGCGTCCACGACCGAGACCTCGCGCACGCCGACGAACTCCGCCTCGATCGTGAGGCCCTGCGCCTCGCGCTCGCGCACGACCTCGTCGAAGCTCTCGTAGACGTCCTCGGCGAGGAAGGGCTTCACGCTTTCCATGTCGCCCTTCTCGAAGGCCATGAGGATCATCTCGTAGGCGCCGCGCGCGCCCTGCAGGAACTCGGAGACCGAGAAATCGGGATCGGCGGATTTCATCCGCGCGAGCGCGTCGGCGGCGTCGGAGCCCTGCGGCACGTGATCGGTGATGTCCTCGTCCGGGCCCCCCTCGATCACCTCGAATTCGGGCCGGCGCTGCGTGGCGCGGGCCGGCTGCTCCGCGCCGGGGACGGAGGATTTCTCGAAGCCGTCGCGGGTGCCGAGGACGCTGCGCAGGCGCAGGATCAGGAACACGGCGATGCCGGCCAGCACGAGGAGCTGCAGAAGCGGGGAGTTCATGTGAACCTCTCGGCGCGCGGATGGAAACGGGCGGTGTCCGTGCATATGTAGGGACCGCGGGCGGCCAAGTCCACCGCAAGCCCGTCACGCCGAGAAGGACCCCGCCTATGTGGCTCCTGATAGCTTTCCTCGCGGTCCCGCTGATCGAGATCGCGCTCTTCATCCAAGTCGGCGGCTGGATCGGCCTCTGGCCGACGCTGGCGATCGTCGTGGGCACGGCCTTCGCCGGGACATGGGCCGTGCGCAGCCAGGGGCGGGCGACGATGACCGACCTGCGCCGCCGGTTCGACACGCTGTCGGACCCGTCCGAACCGCTGGCGCATGGCGCGATGATCATCTTCGCCGGCGCGCTCTTGCTGACGCCGGGCTTCTTCACGGATGCGGTCGGCCTGTCGCTGATGGTGCCGGACGTCCGCCGCGCGGTGATGCGTTTCCTCGCCCGGCGGATCGAGGTGCAGCGCTTCCAGATGGGGCCGGGCCCGGAGGCGCCGCGGCGGCCCGGACCGGAGGGCGAGACGGTGATCGACGGCGACTGGGAGCGCGTCGATCCGGCGGAGGCCGACCGGGACGCGCCGCGCCGGCGGCCGGGCGACCGCGGCTCCGGCTGGACGCAGCACTGAGCGTGGCGGATTGAGCCCCTGCGGCGCGGTTGCTAGACACGCGCCGGTCCAGACCTTGAGCGGAGAGCCCGATGAGCGAAACAGAGAACGGCGCGGCCGAGGCCGGCAGCGGCCAGAGCGGCGGCGAGCAGCAGCCGCAGCCGAAGATGAACATCCTCGCGCAGTACATCCGCGACCTGAGCTTCGAGAACATCTACGTCCAGAAGGGCGGCGAGGCGCAGGGGCAGCCGGACGTGCAGGTGAAGGTGAACCTCGACGCCAAGCGCCGGCAGGCCGAGAACCAGTACGAGGTCTCGGTCAAGCTGAACGTGGACTCGAAGTCCAAGGAGACGGGCACGCAGCTCTTCCTGCTGGAGCTCGACTACGCCGGCGTGTTCCAGATCGAGAACGTGCCGGACAACCAGCTTCACCCGTTCCTGATGATCGAGTGCCCGCGGATGCTCTTCCCGTTCCTGCGCCGCATCGTCAGCGACGTCTCGCGCGACGGCGGCTATCCGCCGCTCAACCTCGAGACGATCGACTTCGTTCAGATCTACCGCAACGAAGTGCTGCGCCGTCAGGCCGAACAGCAGGGCACCGCGCAGAGCGCGAGCGACACGCCCGCCGGCACCGCCTGAGCCTCACTCGGACGGCCAGAGGGCGTCGTCCCCGAGGCGCGCGACCATCGCGGCGTGCGCCTCGGCCTCCTCGGGGGTGATCCGCCGGGGCAGGGGGCGCGGGCGCGGCCCCGGTCGCCACGCGTCGTTTTGCGTGTCGCGCGCGCCGCCCTCCGACGACGCGGCGCCCAGCGACAGGCCCGGCTGACGCCCGCCGATCAGCTCGAGATAGACCTCCGCCAAAATCTCCGCGTCGAGCAGCGCGCCGTGCAGCGTGCGCGCGGCGTTGTCGATCCCGAAGCGGCGGCAGAGCGCGTCGAGCGACGCCGGCGCGCCCGGAAACCGCCGCCGCGCGAGCGCGACGGTGTCGAGCGCCTGCGTCATCGGTAGCTGCGGCATGTCGAGCCGCGCGAGCTCCGCGTTGAGGAATTTCATGTCGAAGGCGGCGTTGTGGATCACGAGGCGCGCGTCGCCCACGAACTCGACGAAAGCCTGCGACACATGCGCGAAGACGGGCTTGGTGCGCAGGAACTCGTCGCCCAGCCCGTGCACGGCGAAGGCTTCCTCGGGCATTGACCGTTCGGGGTTGATGTATTCGTGAAAATGCCGGCCCGTCGGCATGTGGTTGTGAAGCTCCACCGCCCCGATCTCGACGATCCGGTGCCCTTCGGAGGGCTCGAAGCCCGTGGTCTCCGTGTCCAGCACGATCTCACGCATCGGTCTGCTGTCTCCTGATATCGGCCAGAATCGCGCGCACCTGTTCGCGCGCGTGCTCGGGCGTGTCGGTCTCGATCACGTAGTCGGCGCGCGCGCGCTTCTCGGCATCGGGCATCTGCCGCGCGAGGATACCTTCGAAGTCCGCCTCGGTCATCGATCCGCGGGCGAGCACGCGGCGGCGTTGCTCCTCGGGCGGGGCGCTGACGACGGCGACCGCGTCCATCTCGCGCTCGGCCCCGGTCTCGAAGAGAAGCGGGATGTCGAAGACGACGACGTCCGCCGCCGCCGCGTCGGCCCGGGCCGCGCGATCGGCCACGACGAGCGGATGCACGATCGCCTCGATCCGGGCGAGGGCGTCGGGATCGCGCGCGATGATCCGCCGCAGCGCCTCGCGCGAGACGGCGCCGTTCTCCACCGCCTCGGGGAAGGCCGCGCCGATCGGCTCGACCGCCGCGCCGCCCTCGGCGTAGGCGCGATGCACGGCGGCGTCGGCGTCCCAGACCTCGCAGCCCTCCTCGGCGAAGAGGCGGGCGGTCGCCGTCTTGCCCATGCCGATGGAGCCAGTCAGGCCGAGGCGAAAGACCATCAGAGCAGCACCTCGCGCGTCTCGGCGTCCACCTCCGGGCGCGCGCCGAACCACCGCTCGAAGCCGGGCACTGCCTGATGGATCAACATGCCGAGCCCGTCGACCGGGATACAGCCACGCTCCGCCGCGATGCGCAGGAGCCGTGTCTCGAGCGGCGTATAGACGAGGTCGTTGACGACCGTCCCCCGCTGCAGCCGGTCGAGCGCGATGGGCAAGTCCGGTTGCCCTGTCATGCCGAGGGACGTGGTGTTCACGACCGTCGCCGCTCGCGCGATCGCGTTACCCGCCTGCGTCCAGTCCTCGACCCGCAGGCGCGGGCCGAATTCCTGACATAGCTGTTCTGCGCGCACGCGCGTTCGGTTGGCGACGGTGATCTCCGGCGCGCCGGCGTCGCGCAGGGCCACGATCACCGCCCGCGCGGCGCCGCCCGCGCCGAGCACGACCGCCGGGCCGGCCTCCGCGCGCCAGTCCGGCACGCTCTGGCGCAGGTTTTCCAGGAACCCGTGGCCGTCGGTGTTGTCGGCCCGGATGCGCCCGTCCGCCTGAAAGGTGAGCGTGTTCGCGGCCCCGATCAGCGCCGCGCGATCGGTGACGATATCGGCGATGTCGAGCACCGCCTCCTTGTGCGGGATCGTGACGTTGACGCCGACGAAGCCCGCCTTCGGCAGGCAGGCCAGCACGTCGCGCAGGTCCTCGGGCGCCACGTCGAGCGGCACGTAATGGCCCGGAAGCCCGAGGCGGCGCAGCCAAAACCCGTGCAGCCGCGGCGAGCGCGAATGCGCCACCGGATGGCCCATGACCCCGGCCAGCGGGATGCGGTCGCCGCTCATGCCTCGATCTCCCCCGTGGTGGCGAGCCAGTTCAGAAGCTCCAGAAGCGGCAGGCCCTGAACGGTGAAGTGATCGCCGGTCACCGCCGCGAAAAGCCGCGCACCTTCTTCCTCGAGGCGATAGGCGCCGGCGCTCGTCGCCACCGTGGGCCAGTTCCGCTCGAGATACCCATCCAGAAATGCGTCCGAAAAGGCCCGCATCAGCATCCGCGCGACGCCGACCTGACGCCAGACGGGCTCCCCGTCCCGGCAGGCGACCACGGCCGACAGGAGCTGATGCCGGTCGCCGCGCAGGGCGAGAAGCTGCGCGCGGGCGCCCTCGCGCGTCTCGGGCTTCGGCACGATGGTTCCCCGGTGGTCGAGCACCTGATCCGCGCCGAGCACCAGCCGCCCGGGATGCTTGTCGCTGATCTTGCGCGCCTTCATCTCGGCGAGCGCGTCGGCCACGTCGCGCGGGGTGGCCTCTTCCGCGGCAAGACCCGCGCGCAGCGCGACCTCGTCGATCCGCGCGGGCACGACCTCGATCTTGAGCCCTGCGGCCCGAAGCAGGCGCGCCCGCGCCTCCGATGCCGATGCGAGAAGAAGCGGCGCCGCCATGGGGACAACCTGTGCAAGACCGGGCGAAGAACCTCTTGGAAACCTTGTCGAACAACGCCGGCCCGGATGCAAGCGGTGGAGATGCGGGCAGGCCGTCCGCCGATTCTCCCCGGTTTTCCCGATGGGGACAGGACAGATGCGCGCGGTGGACGAGCGGGGCTGGCGGGTCGCTCATCCGCCGAGTCGCTCCGGTTTTTCTCCGCAGGCCGGGAGCACGGCAAGTCGCTGCTAGGAAATGATAATCTTTCGATCTTCAGAAACCGTCCCCGAGTTATCCACACCCCGTTAACCGCTCTGGAAAACCCTGAGGACAGACGAACAATCCACCGCTGCGGCGCGAACATCCGAAACACCATCTTTTCTTTTTCTCTTCGAGTGAGTAGAGGCGCGGCGACCGACGGGAGCCCGCCATGATCGACCTCCTCGCGCTGCTTTACCCCTGGACCAAGTCGCTCCACATCCTCGCGGTCATCGCGTGGATGGCCGGGCTCTTCTACATGCCCCGGCTCTTCGTCTATCACACCGAGCGCTCGACCCCCGGCGACACCATCGACCCGGTGTTCCAGACCATGGAAGAAAAGCTCCTGCGGCTGATCATGAACCCGTCGATGATCGTGACCTGGGTCTTCGGCATCGTTCTGCTCTTCACGCCGCAGACCGGGGCGGGGTGGGACGTGCTCTGGGTCTGGACGAAGCTCGCGGCGGTGGGCGCGATGACCTGGTTTCACATGTGGCTCGCGGCGCAGCGCAAGGACTTCGTCGCCGGGGCCAACACGCTCACGGGCCGCCAGCACCGCATGATGAACGAGGTGCCGACGGTCCTTCTCGTGATCATCGTGCTGTCGGTCGTCGTGAAGTGGTGACGGCGCCGGATTGACTCGGCGCCGGCCCGCGCGTATCTGCACCAGATCCGTCCGTCCGGGCGGTCTTTCCCGTGCTAATCGACGAAAGCCGTGCCTCCCGCGCGGCGCGATAGGTTTTCCATGACCCAGACCCGTCTCAACCTCGCCGATCTGAAGGCCAAGAGCCCCAAGGACCTTCTGGCCATGGCCGAGGAGCTCGAGATCGAGAACGCCTCGACCATGCGCAAGGGCGAGATGATGTTCCAGATCCTGCGCGAGCGGGCCGACGAGGGCTGGCAGGTCGCGGGCGACGGCGTGCTCGAGGTGCTGCAGGACGGCTTCGGCTTCCTCCGCTCGCCGGAGGCGAACTACCTGCCCGGGCCGGACGACATCTACGTCTCGCCGGACATGATCCGGCAGTATTCCCTGCGCACGGGCGACTCGATCGAGGGCGGCATCCGCGCTCCGGAAGGCGACGAGCGGTATTTCGCGCTGGTCTCGGTGGACAAGATCAACTTCGAGACGCCGGACCGCGCGCGCCACAAGATCGCCTTCGACAACCTGACGCCGCTCTACCCGGACGAGCGGCTGCGCATGGAGATCGAGGACCCGACGATCAAGGACCGCTCGGCGCGGGTGATCGACCTCGTCTCGCCCATCGGCAAGGGGCAGCGCGCGCTCATCGTCGCGCCGCCGCGGACCGGCAAGACCGTTCTGTTGCAGAACATCGCCCACTCGATCGAGACGAACCACCCCGAGTGCTACCTCATCGTGCTGCTGATCGACGAGCGGCCCGAGGAAGTGACCGACATGCAGCGCAGCGTGCAGGGGGAGGTGATATCCTCCACCTTCGACGAGCCCGCCTCGCGTCACGTCGCCGTCAGCGAGATGGTCATCGAGAAGGCGAAGCGCCTCGTCGAGCACAAGCGCGACGTGGTGATCCTGCTCGACTCGATCACGCGCCTCGGCCGGGCGTTCAACACCACCGTGCCGAGCTCGGGGAAGGTGCTGACCGGCGGCGTGGACGCCAACGCGCTGCAACGGCCCAAGCGGTTCTTCGGCGCGGCGCGCAACATCGAGGAGGGCGGCTCGCTCACCATCATCGCCACGGCGCTGATCGACACCGGCTCGCGCATGGACGAGGTGATCTTCGAGGAGTTCAAGGGCACCGGCAACTCCGAGATCATCCTCGACCGCAAGATCGCGGACAAGCGCGTGTTCCCGGCGATCGACATCCTCAAGTCCGGCACGCGGAAGGAGGATCTGCTGATCGAGAAGGCCGATCTGCAGAAGACCTTCGTTCTGCGACGCATACTCAACCCGATGGGGACGACCGACGCGATCGAGTTCCTGCTGTCCAAGCTGAAGCAGACCAAGACGAACTCGGAATTCTTCGATTCGATGAACACCTGAAGGGGCGCGCCCGACGCGGCGCGACGGTGCCGTGAACGACACGATCTTCGCCCTGGCCACTGCGCGGGGCCGCGCCGGGGTCGCGGTGATCCGCATCTCGGGGCCTGCCGCTGTCGAGGCCGCGACGCGGCTCGCGGGTGCTGTGCCGGACCCGCGCCAGGCGGCGTTGCGTGTCTTGCGCGGCGCCGACGGGGCGGCGATCGACCGCGGTCTCGTCCTGTATTTCCCGAAAGGTGCCAGTTTCACAGGCGAGAATGTCGTCGAGCTTCAGGTGCACGGCAGCCCCGCGGTGGTCGCGGCGCTCTCGCGGGAGCTCGGCGCGATGCCCGGGCTGCGGATGGCCGAGGCCGGGGAGTTCACCCGCCGCGCCTTCGAGAACGGGTGCATGGACCTCGCCCAGGTCGAGGGGCTCGCCGATCTGATCGACGCCGAGACCGATCGTCAGCGCGCCCAGGCGCTGCGGATGCTCTCCGGCGCGCTCGGACAGCGCGCGGAGGTGTGGCGCGCGGATCTCTTGCGCGCCGCGGCGCTTCTGGAGGCGACGATCGACTTCGCCGATGAAGAAGTGCCCGTCGACGTGAGCGACGAGGTGCGCGGCCTGATCGACCGGTGCCGCGCCTCGCTCGCCGCGGAGATCGAGGGCGCGCGGGCCGCGGAGCGGGTGCGCGATGGCTTCGAGGTCGCCATCGTCGGCCCGCCGAACGTGGGAAAATCCACGCTTCTCAATGCCTTGGCCCGGCGGGAGGCAGCGCTCACCTCCGAGATCGCGGGGACTACCCGCGATGTGATCGAGGTGCGGATGGATCTCGAGGGCCTTCCGGTCACGCTCGTGGACACGGCCGGCCTGCGCGAGACGGAGGACCACGTGGAACGTCTCGGCGTGGAGCGCGCGCGCTCGCGCGCGGCGGAGGCAGATCTACGCGTGATCCTCACGGAGCCCGGGCAGCCTCCGGCGATCGAGCCTGCCGAGGAGGATATCGTCACCCCGGCCAAGGCCGATCTGCATGGCGACGGGATATCGGGCCTGACGGGGCAGGGGATCGACGCATTGGTGGCCGCGGTCGTGTCGCGTCTGGAGGCCCGCGTGGCCCACTCCCCGGTCGCGACGCGCGAGCGGCATCGGCAGGCGATGCTTGCAGCGGTGGAGGCGCTCGAAACGGCGCGCGACGGGCTGGCGCAGGGCCCCGACCGATATGATATATGTGCGGAGGATCTTCGCAGCGCGATTCGCGCGCTCGAATCCCTCACCGGGCGGATCGACGTGGAGAACGTCCTCGGCGAAATCTTCGCGTCCTTCTGCATCGGTAAGTGACGGATCACGTCGGGAGTGTTCCACGTGAAACACGAGAGCTTCGATGTCATCGTCGTCGGCGGCGGCCACGCCGGAAGCGAGGCCGCCCATGCCGCCGCGCGCGCCGGCGCCTCGGTCGCGCTCGTCACGCTGACCCGCGACGGGATCGGCGTCATGTCCTGCAACCCGGCGATCGGCGGCCTCGGCAAGGGGCATCTCGTCCGCGAGATCGACGCGATGGACGGGGTGATGGGGCGTGTCGCCGACGCGGCGGGGATCCAATTCCGCCTCCTGAACCGCCGCAAGGGTCCGGCGGTGCAGGGACCGCGGGCGCAGGCGGATCGCAAGCTCTATCGTGAGGCGATGCGCGCCGAGATGGAGGGGCATCCGGGCATCACGATCCTCGAGGGCGAGGTGACGGATTTCGCGATGGTGGGTGACCGGGTCGCCGGCGTCATACTCGCTGACGGATCGGACGTGCGCGCCCGCGCCGTGGTCCTGACGACCGGCACTTTCCTGCGCGGCGTCATCCACATCGGGGAAGAGCGCCGCGCTGGCGGGCGGATGGGCGACAAGCCCTCGGTACGCCTCGCCGAGCGGATCGACAGTTTCGGCCTGCCGCTCGGACGGCTCAAGACGGGCACGCCCCCGCGGCTCGATGGGCGGACGATCGACTGGGAGCGGCTCGAAGCGCAGCCGGGCGACGATGCGCCGGCGATGTTCTCCTTCCTGAACCAGGCGCCCGCCGTGCGGCAGGTCGCCTGCGGGATCACGCACACGAACCCGCGCACCCATGACATCATCCGGGAAAACCTCGAGAAATCCGCGATGCACAGCGGCGGCATCACCGGCGTCGGCCCGCGGTATTGCCCCTCGATCGAGGACAAGGTCGAACGCTTCGCCGACAAGGACTCGCACCAGATCTTCCTGGAGCCCGAGGGGCTGGACGACGACACTGTCTATCCCAACGGCATCTCGACCTCGCTCGCCGCCGACGTGCAGGAGGCCTACGTCCACTCGATCGCCGGGCTCGAGCGGGCCGTCATCAAGCAGCCCGGCTACGCCATAGAATACGACTACGTCGATCCCCGCGCGCTGACCGCGACGCTCGCGCTGCGCGACGTGCCGGGGCTCTACCTCGCTGGGCAGATCAACGGCACGACCGGCTACGAGGAAGCCGCGGCGCAGGGCCTCGTCGCCGGGATCAACGCGGCGCGCGCGGCCCGGGAGAAGGAGCCGGCGTGGTTCCCCCGGTCGGAGAGCTATATCGGCGTGATGGTCGATGACCTCGTGACGCGCGGCGTGACCGAGCCCTATCGCATGTTCACTTCCCGCGCCGAGTATCGCCTGTCGCTTCGCGCGGATAACGCCGACCAGCGGCTGACGCCGCGGGCGATGGAGCTTGGCCTTGTCTCCGAGCGGCGTCGGGCCGTCTTCGAGGACAAGCTCGAGCGGCTCGAGGCCGGGCGCGCGGCGCTCGACGCCCTGAGCGCGACGCCTGGGCAGCTGGCCGAGATCGGGCTGAAGGTGAAACAGGACGGCTCGCGCCGGTCGGGGATGGAGATCCTCGCCTTCCCCTACGTCGGTTTCGACACGGTGGTGCAACTGGACCCCGCGCTTGGCACAACTGATGCCGAGGTGCAGCGCCAGCTCGAAAGGGAAGCGCTCTACGCCAATTACATCGAGCGTCAGAAGCGCGACATCGACGCGCTCCGCCGGGACGAGGCGGTGGCGATCCCGCCGGATTTCGATTTCCGCGCGCTCAACGGGTTGTCGGCGGAACTTGGCGAGAAACTGTCCCGCGTGCGGCCGGAGACGCTTGCGCAGGCGGGCCGGATCGACGGCATGACGCCCGCGGCGCTGACCCTGATCCTCGCCGCGATCCGCAAGTCCGAGCGGCTGCGCGCGGCCGGCTGATCGTGGAGACGGTCCCGACCGATGTTTCACGTGAAACGAGGGAGCGTCTCGAGACGCTCCTCGCGCTCGTCGGGAAGTGGACGCGGCGCATCAACCTCGTCGCGCCGAGCACCGTCGAGGACGCCTGGCGCCGCCACATCCTCGATTCGATCCAGGTGCATCAGGCCGCCCCCGCCGCGCAGCACTGGGCCGATCTCGGCACCGGCGGCGGGTTTCCGGGGCTCGTCGTCGCCGTTCTCGAAACAGAGCGCACGACGCCGGCCAAGGTGACGCTGGTCGAGAGCGACCGGCGAAAGTGCACCTTTCTGCGCACGGCGCTCCGCGAGACCGGAGCGCAGGCGAGGGTCATCGACGCGCGCATCGAGCATGTGCCGCCGCTCGGGGCCGATGTCCTCTCCGCCCGCGCGCTCGCGCCGCTCGGCACGCTCCTCGGCTTCGCGCATCGGCATCTGGCGCCCGGCGGGACGGCGCTTTTCCCGAAGGGCGCGCGCTGGCGGGAGGAAATCGCCGCCGCGGAGCGTGACTGGACCTTCTCGGCGGAGCCGATTCCGAGTATCACGGATCCCGACGCCGTTCTTCTGAGGATCGGAGGCATCGCCCCTCATGCAGGCTGAGACACGCACACCCCCCCGCATCATCGCAATCGCGAATCAGAAGGGGGGCGTCGGCAAGACGACGACCGCGATCAACCTCGGCGCCGCGCTCGCCCGGGCCGGGCACGAGGTGTTGCTCATCGATCTCGACCCGCAGGGCAACGCCTCGACCGGCCTCGGCATGACGTCGGAGACGCGGCGGTTGACGACCTATGACGTGCTGATCGAGGGGACGCCGCTCTCGAAGGCGATTCAGCCGACGGCGCAGGAGCGGCTCGGCCTCGTCCCCGCCACCGTCGACCTGAGTTCCGCCGATCTGGAGCTCATGGGTAAGCAACGGCGGAGTTTCCTGCTGCGCTCCGCGCTCGCGCCGGTCACGCGGGGCGAGCTTGACGTCGATTACGTGCTGATCGACTGCCCGCCGTCGCTCAGCCTTTTGACGCTGAACGCGATGGTCGCCGCGCATGCCGTGCTCGTGCCGCTGCAATCGGAGTTCTTCGCGCTCGAAGGGCTGTCGCAACTCATGCTCAGCGTGCGCGAGGTGCGGCAGACGGCGAACCCGAACCTTCGGATCGAAGGGGTGCTGCTGACCATGCACGATACCCGTAACCGCTTGGCGCAACAGGTGGAATCCGACGCGCGGGAGACGCTGGGCGAACTGGTGTTCCAGACGGTGATCCCGCGCAACGTCCGCGTGAGCGAGGCGCCGTCCTACGCGCTCCCGGTGATGGACTACGACCCGACGTCGAAAGGGGCGCTCGCCTATGCCGCGCTCGCCGAGGAGTTGCGCCGCAATCACACCCGTGTCGCCGCCTGACGGAGCGTGCCATGACCGACAAGACCCCGAAATCGCGCGGGCTCGGCCGCGGTCTCTCCGCGCTAATGGCCGACATCGGCCCGGAGGAGGAGCGGACGCCCGACGCCCCGGCGCCGCGGCCGACGACGACGGTGCCCATCGACCGGATCGCACCCAACCCGGACCAGCCGCGGCGGACCTTCGGCGAGGAGGAGCTCGCCGAGCTCGCCAAGTCGATCGCGGCGCGCGGCATCCTGCAGCCGCTGATCGTGCGGCCCGACCCCGAGAAACCCGGCCATTACCAGATCGTCGCGGGCGAACGCCGTTGGCGCGCGGCGCAGCGGGCGCAGGTGCACGATGTGCCGGTGATCGAGCGGGAGCTCAGCGATCTCGAGGTGCTCGAGGTCGCGATCATCGAGAACATCCAGCGCGCCGACCTGAACCCGGTCGAGGAGGCGGCGGGCTACCGGCAGCTTCTGGAGAAATTCGGGCACACCCAGGATCAGCTCGCCGAGGCGCTCGGCAAGAGCCGCAGCCATATCGCCAACGCGATCCGCCTCTTGAAACTGCCCGACGAGGTGCAGGCGATGGCGCGCGACGGTAGCCTCAGCGCGGGGCACGCCCGGGCGCTCATCACGGCCTCCGATCCGGTCGCGCTCGCCCGGACGGTGGCGATGAAGGATCTTTCGGTCCGCGAAACCGAGGCGCTCGTGCGCAAGGGCGCGGCGGAGGCCAAGGGGGCAGGGGGCGCGGAGCGGCGCAAGCGCGGCGGCGAGAAGGACGCTGACACCCGCGCGCTCGAAAGCGATCTTTCCGCGATGCTGGGCATGAAGGTCGCCATCGAGCACAAGGCGGGGGCGGAAAGCGGGAAGCTCGTGATCGAGTATCCGGATCTCGACCAACTCGACGCGCTCTGCAACAAGCTGAGCGGCTAGGCGCCGAGAAGCTCCGGAATGATACGGTTGAGCAGCATCTGGCCCTGCGCGGTCGTGCAAAGCCGCCCCTGTTTCACGTGAAGCAGACCTGAGTGCACGAGCGCCGCGATCGCCTCGGGGTCGAGCGATTGGCCGGCGAGCCGCGCGTGGCGCTCCAGATCTATGCCGTCCGTGACGCGCAGGCCCATCATCAGGTGTTCGGCCGCCTGCTCGGCGTCGCGAATCACCGTCGTCCGCTCCGGCGTCGCGCCGCGCTCGACGCCGTCGAGCCATTGCCCGGGGGCCGACGCGGCCTCCGTCGCGATGCGGCGTGCGCCGAGCGTCAGCCGCCCGTGCGCGCCGGGGCCGATGCCGGCGTAATCGCCGTAGCGCCAGTAAACGAGGTTGTGCCGACTTTCCGCGCCCGGCCGCGCGTGGTTCGACACCTCGTAGGCGGGGAGACCGGCGGCGTCGCAGAGCTCCTGCGTCGCCTCGTACATATCCGCCGCGAGGTCCTCTTCGGGCAGCCCGGCGAGCTTGCCGGCGGCGAAACGGTCGCCGAAGGCGGTGCCCGGCTCGATCGTCAGCTGGTAGAGCGACAGGTGATCGACCGCCATCGCGAGCGCCTCGGCCAGTTCCGCGCGCCAGTCGGCGAGCGTCTGGAACTGCCGCGCATAGATCAGGTCGAAGCTCACCCGGTCGAAATGCGCGCGCGCGATGTCGAAGGCCCGCCGCGCCTCCGCCGCGCTGTGCAGCCGCCCGAGGCGGGTCAGATCCCGGTCGTTCAGCGCCTGCACGCCGAGCGACACGCGGTTGACCCCCGCCTCGGCGTAGCCGCGAAAGCGCTCGGCCTCCACCGAGGACGGGTTCGCCTCCAGCGTCACCTCCAGATCGTTGGCGAGGGGCCACGTGCGGCGGATGCGCGCGAGGATCGCCGCGACGAGGTCGGGGTCCATCAGGCTCGGCGTGCCGCCGCCAAGAAAGACGGAGTTGAGCACGCGGTCGCCGGTCATCCGCCCGAGGCGATCGATCTCGGAGAGATAGGCCGCGCGCCACCGCGCCTGATCGATAACCCGCGAGACGTGGCTGTTGAAGTCGCAGTAGGGGCACTTCGCCGCGCAGAACGGCCAGTGCAGGTAGAGCCCGAAGCCGCCCGCCCGCCAGTCCTCGACCAGCGGCGCGGCGGCGGCCTCAGTCAAGGCAGCGGCGCACCAGATCCGCGAAGGCGCGGGCGCGGTGGCTGATGCGGTTCTTTTCCCAGCGGTCCATCTCTCCGAAGGTAATTTCGTAGCCCTCGGGCTGAAAGATGGGGTCGTAGCCGTGCCCCTGATCGCCCCGCATGGGCCAGACGATGCGGCCCGGCATCCGGCCCTCGAACACCTCGTCGTGCCCGTCCGGCCAGGCCACGACGAGCGTGCAGCAGAACGTAGCGCGCCGCGGTTCCGGCGCGTTCGCCGCCTCGAGTTCCTCCCAGGCGCGGGTCATCGCCATGACGAAGTCGCGGCCCTGCGGCGTTTCGGCCCAGTCGGCGGTGTGCACCCCCGGCGCGCCGCCGAGCGCGTCGATGGCGATGCCGCTGTCGTCGGCGAGCGCGGGCAGACCGGTGGCCTGCGCCGCGGCATGCGCCTTGATCCGGGCGTTGCCGACGAAGGTCTCCTCGGTCTCCTCCGGTTCGGCCAGATCGAGGTCGCCCGCGCCCACGGGTGCGATCCCGTAAGGCCCGAGGAGCGCCTCGATCTCCTCGAGCTTGCCGCGGTTGTGCGTGGCGACGACGAGCCGGCCGGCGGAGAGTTTGCGCGTCATGCGGCCGCCGCGCGCTGCGCCTCGGCCAACTGCGCGACGCCGTCGCCCGCGAGGTCCAGAAGGCGCGTCATCTGATCGCGGGAGAAGGTCTGTCCCTCGGCCGACATCTGCACCTCGATCAGCCGGCCGTCGCCGGTCATGACGAAGTTGCCGTCGACGCCGGCCTCGCTGTCCTCGGGGTAGTCGAGGTCCACGACCGGCTGCCCGGCGTAGATCCCGCAGGAGACCGCCGCCACCGGCTCGCCCAGCGGATCGGAGGTCAGGTCCCCGGCCTTCAGCAGGCGGTTCACCGCGAGGCGCAGCGCGACCCAGCCGCCGGTGATCGCGGCGCAACGGGTGCCGCCGTCGGCCTGGATCACGTCGCAATCGACGGTGATCTGCCGCTCGCCGAGCGCCTGACGATCCACGCCAGCGCGCAGGGAGCGTCCGATAAGGCGTTGAATTTCAACGGTTCGGCCGCCCTGCTTGCCGGCGCTCGCCTCGCGGCGCATGCGCGTCGTGGTGGCCCGGGGCAGCATGCCGTATTCCGCCGTCACCCAGCCCTGACCGCCGCCCTTGAGGAAGGGCGGCACGCGCTCCTCGACGCTCGCCGTGCAGAGGACGTGGGTGTCGCCCACCCGGATCATGCAGGCGCCTTCGGCGTGTTTCGTGATGCCCGTCTCGATTGAAACGGGGCGCATTTCGCTTAAGTCTCGTCCTGAGGGGCGCATTGCCTATCCCTTGTCGCCGGTCGCCCTCCGATAGCGGCGGGCGCGGCGGCAGCGCAACCCCGATTGATTTTTCCTCCGCGCCCCTCTTTGATGTCGTGCCGGACAGGGCATGCGAAATGACCGAGACTCCGAATCTACTGGAAGAACTGAACGACCGCTCGCGCGAGGTCTTTCGCCGGGTGGTTGAGGGCTACCTGCAAAGCGGGGAGCCGGTGGGCTCGCGCACGCTGACGCGGACGATGAGCGAGAAGGTGAGCGCCGCCACCGTGCGCAACGTGATGCAGGATCTCGAGTACCTCGGGCTGCTCGACAGCCCGCACGTCAGCGCCGGGCGCATTCCGACGCAGGTCGGGCTGCGGATGTTCGTGGACGGCTTCCTCGAGATCGGGGACCTGTCGGAAGGCGACAAGGAGCGGCTCGATTCCACGCTCGGCGGCAACACCTCCGACGTGTCGTCGCTGCTGGACCGGGTGGGGTCCGCGCTCTCGGGCGTGACGCAGGGGGCGAGCCTCGTCCTCGCGCCGAAGCACGAGGCGCCGATCAAGCACATCGAGTTCGTCGGCCTCGGCCCCGACCGGGCGCTCGTGGTGCTCGTCTTCGCCGACGGGCACGTGGAGAACCGCGTGTTCTCTCCTCCGCCGGGGCAGACGCCCTCCTCCATGCGGGAGGCGGCGAATTTCCTGAACGCCATGCTGGAGGGCCGCACCCTCAGCGAGATCCGCCACCAGCTCGGCGCCGAGATCGCCGCGCGCCGGCAGGAGGTCGATCAGCTCGCGCATCAGCTGGTGCAGAGCGGCCTCGCCGTCTGGAGCGAGGACGGCGAGAGCGACGCGCGCCTCATCGTGCGCGGGCGGGCGAATCTCCTGGGCGAGGAGGCCGACGAGACCGACCTGGAGCGCATCCGCGTGCTCTTCGACGACCTGGAGCGCAAGCGCGACATCGCGGAGTTCCTCGAACTCACCGACGAGGGCGAGGGCGTGCGCATCTTCATCGGCTCGGAGAACAAACTTTTTTCCTTGTCGGGTTCCTCTCTGGTGGTCTCCCCATATATGAACGCGGACCGGAAGATCGTCGGCGCCGTGGGCGTGATCGGGCCCACGCGGCTCAACTACGGCCGCATCGTTCCGATCGTGGATTACACGGCGCAACTGGTCGGGCGGCTTCTGTCCGACCGGAGCTAGAGGTGAAAGATGGGTGACCCGAAGCGAGACGAGGACGAGTTCCTCGACGACATCGAAGCGCTGGAGGCCGAGGCCGAGGCGGCCGAGGAGGACTCCGGCGGCGCCGGCCGGGCCGCGCCGGGCGAGAGCGAGGAGTCCGAGCTCGACGCGCTGCGCGCCGAGCGCGACGACCTGAAGGACCGGTTCATGCGCGCGCTCGCGGACGCCGAGAACGCCCGCAAGCGCGCCGACAAGGACCGCCGGGAGGCCGAGCGCTACGGCGCCACGCGCCTCGCCCGCGATCTGCTGCCGGTCTACGACAACCTGCAGCGCGCCATCGCCGCCTCCCGCGAGGAGGGCGAGACCGCCTCCGACGCGCTCATGGAAGGGGTGGAGCTGACGCTGAAGGAGCTTCTCAACGTCTTCCACCGCCACAGCATCGAGGCGATCTCGCCGCAGGTGGGCGACACCTTCGATCCCAACCTGCACGAGGCGATGTTCGAGGCGCCGGTGCCGGACACCACCGCGGGCGAGATCATCCAAGTCTCGCAGGACGGTTTCATGCTGCACGACCGGCTGCTGCGGCCGGCGCAGGTGGGCGTTTCCTCCAACCCCGGAAGCTGACGCTCAGCCGAAGTAACGCGCGGCCACGGCGCGGTCGCCTGCGTTGGCGAGCGCGCCGGGCACCTCCCGCGCGGGTAGCCAGACCTCGGCGTGGCCGGCCTCGTCCGGCGGGCCGAGGCGCTGCACGGGGCGGGCCGTGTAGATCGTGCAGATCTTCTCGGCGTGGATGCCGTACTCCGGCATCCAGGTGAACCGCCGGAAGGCGCCGATCCGCCGCGGCGCCGCTATGGTCCAGCCGGTCTCCTCCCGCACCTCGCGGAAGAGCGCGGCGAGCGGCGGCTCCCCCGGATCGACGCCGCCGCCCGGAAGCTGGATCTCGGGCCACGGCGCGGCCTGATGGGTGAGCAGCACGCGGCGCCCGCGCGGCAGGATCGCGTAGACGCCGGGCCGCGCGACGTAGCGGCGGCCGGGCTCGGGCGGCGCGTCGTAGCGGGGGATCATCGCGGCGCGGCTCCTTGGGCTCGGCGCTTGAGGCGCCTATATGGGCGCGGTATGCCAATCCCCGACCCTCGAGGAAACCCATGACCTTAGGCACCAAGATCGCCTGGGACGACACGGTGCTGCCGTTCCAGCTCGACAAATCCGACACCCGCGGGCGCATCGCGCGGCTCGACGGTGTGCTGGAGGGCGTGCTGCGTCAGCATGACTATCCCGCCCCGGTCGAGGCGCTGGTCGCGGAGATGGCGCTTCTGACGGCGCTCATCGGCCAGTCGATCAAGCTGCGCTGGAAGCTCTCGCTTCAGGTGCAGACCGACGGGCCGGTGCGCATGATCGCCACCGATTTCTACGGCCCCTCCGAAGAGGGGCAGGCGGCCTGGATCCGCGCCTACGCCAGTTTCGACCGGGAGCGGCTGACTGACGCCGCACCCTTCGAGCAACTGGGCAAGGGGTATTTCGGGGTCCTCATCGATCAGGGGCAGGGGATGGCGCCCTACCAAGGGCTCACGCCGCTCAACGGCGGCTCGCTCCGCGCCTCCGCCGAGACCTATTTCGCACAGTCCGAACAGCTCCCCACCCGCTTCGCGCTCAGTTTCGGCCGGGCGCAGGCCCCGGGCGAGGCCGAGCACTGGCGCGGCGGCGGCATCATGCTGCAGCACCTGCCCAAGAGCGCCCCGGACGTGAGCGGCGGCGGCTCGGGCGACGACGGGCTGCTGGAAGCCGGCGACGTGGTGCCGGGCGACGAGGAGGAGGACTGGAACCGGGTGAACCTGCTCCTCGACACGGTGGAGGACACCGAGCTCGTCGGGCCGGGCCTGCCGCTGACGGATCTCCTGGTGCGGCTCTTTCACGAGGAGACGCCGCGCGTCTTCGAGACGCAGCCGGTGCGCTTCGGCTGCACCTGCTCCGAGGATCGCGTGCGCCGCGCGCTCTCGATCTACTCGGCCAAGGACATCGCCACGATGACCACCGAGGAGGGCACCGTCACCGCCGACTGCCAGTTCTGCGGCGCGCATTACGTGCTCGACCCCGCGACGCTGGGCGCGGAGGCGGAGGGGGGCGATGGCGCCGGCCACTGACCCCTGGGCCGCGCTGGAGGCGGCGCTCGCCCGGCCGAGCGCGCCTTCCTCGGACTACGACCTCGCGCCGGAGCGTCCGCCGGCCCGGGGCGCCGGATTGCGCCCCGCCGGGGTGCTGATGGCGCTTGAGGACGGGCCGGGCGGCCCGCGGCTCTACCTGACGAAACGCTCCCCGGCGCTGAAGCACCATCCGGGCCAGATCGCCTTTCCCGGCGGCAAGCAGGACGCAGGCGATGCCGACCCGACCGCCGCGGCGCTGCGCGAGGCGGAGGAGGAGATCGGGCTGGCCCGCGACGGGGTCGCCATCCTCGGCACGCTGCCCCCGCACGAGACGGTCACCGGCTTCACGGTGACCCCGGTGCTCGCCCGGGTGACGGCGCCCTTCGCGCCCGTGCCCGAACCGGGCGAGGTTGCCGAGGTCTTTTCCGTGCCCTTCGCCCATGTCGCGGACCCGGCGAACTACGGCGTCGAGGCGCGGCGCTGGCGCGGGCGGATGCGGCGGTACTACGCCGTGCCGTGGGGGCCATACTACATCTGGGGCGCGACGGCGCGCATCCTGCACGGCCTCGCGGAGCGGCTCGCCCGATGAAGGTCGCGGGCGACTGGATCGCGCGGCCCGCGACGCAGGCCGTCTGCGCGGCGCTCACCGGCGCGGGGCACCGGGCGCTCTTCGTCGGCGGCTGCGTGCGCAACGCGCTCCTCGGCGCGCCGGTCAGCGACATCGACATCGCCACCGAGGCGCGGCCCGAGCGCGTGGTCGAGGTCGCAGAGGCCGCCGGGCTCAAGGCCGTGGCGACCGGTATCGAGCACGGCACGGTGACCGTCGTCTCCGACGGCCTCCCGCACGAGATCACCACCTTCCGCCGCGACGTCGAGACCTTCGGCCGCCACGCCGTCGTCGCCTATTCCGACGACATCCGCGAGGACGCTGCGCGGCGCGATTTCACCATGAACGCGCTCTATGCGCTGCCCGACGGCACGGTCGTGGACCCGCTCGGCGTCGGGCTCACCGATCTGGAGGCGCGGCACGTCCGCTTCGTCGGCGACGCCGAGACGCGCATCCGCGAGGATTACCTGCGCATCCTGCGCTTCTTCCGTTTCACGGCATGGTATGGCGACCCGGACGCGGGCTTCGATCCCACGGCGCTCGCCGCGGTGGCGGAGACGGTCGAGGGCCTCGCCGGGCTGTCGGCCGAGCGGGTGGGCGGCGAGATCACGAAGCTCCTCGCCGCGCCGGACCCGGCGCCGGCCGTCGCGGTGATGGAGCGCACGGGCGCGCTCGCGCAGGTGCTGCCGGGGGCGGCAGCGCGGCTCATCGCGCCGCTCGTGCATCTGGAAGCGCGAACCGGCACGCCGCCCGACCCGATCCGCCGCCTCGCCGCGCTGGGCGCGGGGGAGGCGGAGGGCCGCGCGCTGCGCCTTTCGAAGCGCGAGACACGGCGGCTCGCCCGCCTTGCAGAGCTTCAGGGCGCGGCCATGGCGCCGGCGGAACTCGGGTACCGCCACGGGGCGGAGGCGGCGCGCGACGCGCTTCTCCTGCAGGGGGCGATGGCGGGGACGCCCCCCGAGGACGCCGCGCTCGCCGCGGCGGAGGAGGGGGCGCGGCAGCGGTTCCCGGTCGCGGCGCGCGACCTGATGCCGGCCTACGCGGGCCCGGCGCTCGGCGCGAAGCTCGCCGAGCTGGAGGCGCGCTGGATCGCGTCGGGCTTCCGGCTGTCGAAAGAGGCGCTGCTCGAGGACGCTCATCGCCCCTGACGGGGCGCTTCGCGCCGCGCCGCGCGGTGGGCTTCCGGCCGGGCATGACCTATATGCAGAGGCTCGGGCGCGGCAATCCGGCGGCGTCCCGAACCCGGAGGTGGCGGAATGAAGGCGACGCTCGGCCGCATGCTCGACCCGTTCCGCCCGGCGGCGGGGCCGCCGCCGCGCACGCTCGCGCGGTTCTTCGGCTGGTGCCTCTCGGGCGCCTGGCCGGCGCTGGCGCTCGCCGCGCTTCTCTCGGCGCTCGCCGGGGGGATGGAGGCCGGCACGGCCTGGGTGCTCGGCCGCGTGATCGACACGGCGCAGGCGGCGGGGCGCGGCGGGCTCCTCGCGCCCGAGAACCTCGCGCTGCTCGTGGGCGCGGTCATCTTCTTCGTGGTGGCGCGGCCGGTGCTCTCGGGGCTCTCGGCGGCGGCGAACTCGATGATCGTGCAGCCCAACGTGATGCCGCTCGTGTTGTCGCGGCTGCACCGCTGGGGGCTGGGGCAGGCGGTCACCTTCTTCGACAACGATTTCGCCGGGCGCATCGCGCAGAAGCAGATGCAGACCGCGCGCGCCGTCACCGACGTCGCGGCGGAGGTGATCAACGTGGTCGCCTTCGCGCTCGCCTCGCTCGTCGGCGCGGTGATTCTGCTCGGCTCCATCGACCTCTGGAACGCGGCGATCTTCGCGGTCTGGCTCGCGGGGTATTTCGCGCTGATCCGCTTCTTCCTGCCGCGGGTGCGGGCGCGCTCGGGCGCGCGGGCGGCGGCGCGCGCCAACGTCAGCGGGCAGGTCGTGGACACCATCACCAACATCAAGACCGTCAAACTCTTCGCCCACGACGCGCACGAGGACCGCGCGGCGCTCGACGCGATGCAGAGCTACCGGGAGCGCGCGCTGCACTTCGGCGTGCTCTCGGCGTGGTTCCGCCTCGCGCTGATGACGATCGCGGGGCTTTTGCCGGTGCTGATGGTGGGCGCGACGCTCCTGTTCTGGCAGGCGGGCACGGCGACGGCGGGCGACATCGCCGCGGCCGGCGCGATCTCCATCCGCATCGCGCAGATGACCGGCTGGGTCAGCTTCACGCTGATGGCGATCTACTCGAACGTGGGCGAGGTCGAGGACGGGATGAAGACGCTCACCCCGCGCGAGCGGCTGGAGGATGCGCCCGACGCTGCGCCGCTCGACGTCACGGAGGGACGCATCACCTTCGAGGACGTGAGCTTCGCCTACGGCCGGGAGGTGGGCGGCGTCGCCGACATCGCGCTCGACGTGGCGCCGGGCGAGAAGCTGGGCGTCGTCGGTGCCTCGGGCGCGGGGAAGTCGACGCTGGTCGCGATCCTCCTGCGCCTCTACGCGCCGGAACAGGGGCGCATCCTGATCGACGGGCAGGACCTCGCGCAGGTGACGCAGGAGAGCCTGCGCCGGCAGATCGGGATGGTCACGCAGGAAACCGCGATGTTCAACCGCACCGCGCGGGAGAACATCCTTTACGGCCGGCCCGACGCGACGGAGGCCGAGATGATCGCCGCCGCGAAGAAGGCCGAGGCGCACGACTTCATCATGGCGATGGAGGACCACCGCGGAAACCGCGGCTACGACGCCTACCTCGGCGAGCGGGGCGTGAAGCTTTCGGGCGGGCAGCGCCAGCGCATCGCGCTCGCCCGGGCGATCCTGAAGGACGCGCCGATCCTCGTCCTCGACGAGGCAACCAGCGCGCTCGATTCGGAGGTCGAGGCCTCGATCCAGACCGCGCTCGAGCGGGTGATGGAGGGCAAGACGGTGCTCGCCATCGCGCACCGTCTCTCGACGCTTTCCGAGATGGACCGGATCGTGGTGCTCGACGCGGGCCGCATCGTGGAGCAGGGCACACATGACGCCCTTCTGGCGCGCGGCGGGCTCTATGCCCGCTACTGGGAGCGGCAGTCGGGCGGTTTCATCTCCACGCAGGAGGCGGCGGAGTAGCGTCACGGCGCGCGCCGCGCTATCCGGGGACCATGCAGGAGATACGGATCGAGCGGCTGGGCCATCTGGGCGACGGCCTCGGCGACGGGGTGATCGTGCCCGGCGCGCTGCCGGGCGAGCTGGTCGCGGGGGAGGCGCGCGACGGCCGGCTCGAGGGGGTGCGCGTGCTGGAGCCCGCGCCGGAGCGCGTCGCCCCGCCGTGCCCGCACGTGCGCCGTTGTGGCGGCTGCGCGGTGCAGCACCTCGCCGACGATGCCGTGGCCGCGTGGAAGGCCGATCTGGTGCGCCAGGCGCTCGCCGCGCAGGGGTTGGCGGCGGAGATCGCAGGGGTCGAGACCTCGCCCCCCGCCTCGCGCCGGCGCGCGGTATTCGCCGCGCGGCGCACGAAGAAGGGTGCGCTCGCCGGGTTTCACGCCCGCGCCTCGGCCGAGATCGTGGCGGTGCCGGAGTGCCGCGTGCTGCACCCCGACCTCGTCGCCGCGCTGCCGGTGGCGGAGGCGCTGGCCGAGGCGGGCGCCTCGCGCAAGGGCGAGTTGGACGTGGCGGCGACCCGGACGGAGGCGGGGCTCGACCTGGCCGTGACCGGGGGCAAGCCGCTCGACCGGGCGCTGCGCACCCGGCTCGCGGAGATCGCGGGGGACGCCGACCTCGCCCGGCTGAGCTGGGACGGGGAGCCGGTGGCCATGGCGCGGCCGCCCCTCGTGCGCTTCGGCCGCGCAGCGGTGGTCCCGCCGCCGGGTGCCTTCCTGCAGGCGACGGAGGCGGGCGAGGCGGCGCTCGTCGCGCGCGTGCGCGCGCTCCTCGCCGGGGCGCGGCGGGTCGTGGACCTTTTCGCTGGCTGCGGCACCTTCGCCCTGCCGCTGGCCGAGGCGGCCGAGGTGCATGGCGTGGAGGGCGATCCGGCGATGACCGCCGCGCTCGACGCGGGCTGGCGGCAGGCCGAGGGACTCAGGCAGGTGACGGCGCAGGCGCGCGATCTCTTCCGCCGGCCGCTCGAGGCGGACGAGCTCGCGCCCTTCGAGGCCGCGGTGATCGACCCGCCCCGGCAGGGCGCGGCGGCGCAGGTCGCGCGGCTCGCAGCCGCGGGGGTGCCGCGGATCGCGCATGTCTCCTGCAACCCGGCCACCTTCGCGCGGGACGCGGCGACGCTCGTGGCGGCGGGCTACCGCATGGGGCCGGTCACGGTGGTGGACCAGTTCCGGTGGTCCCCGCACGTGGAGCTTGTGGCGGGCTTCGCGCTGGACCATATGCCGGGCGGCGAGAGGGAGTAGGTGATGGCGTTCCGCACGCGACTGGGGGAGTGGCTGGCCCGGCCGTGGGTCACCAACGCGATCATGGGCGTGATCGGGGTGAACGCCGTGGTCCTCGGGCTCGAGACCTCGGACGAGGCGATGGCGGCGGCGGGCCCGGCGCTGATCGCGATCGACCGGATCTGCCTCGCCATCTTCACCATCGAGATCGCGCTGAAGCTCGTTGCCCACGGCGGGCGGTTCTTCCGCAGCGGCTGGAACGTCTTCGACTTCGTGATCGTGGGGATCGCGCTGGTGCCGGCGAGCGAGGGGCTCTCGGTGCTGCGCGCGCTGCGCATCCTGCGGGTGCTGCGCGTGATCTCCGTCGCGCCGCGCCTGCGCCGGGTGGTGGAGGGCTTCGTGCGCGCGATCCCCGGCATGGGTAGCGTCTTTCTGCTGATGACGTTGGTCTTCTACATCGGCGCGGTCATGGCCACGAAGCTCTTCGGCGACGCCTTCCCGCAGTGGTTCGGCACGCTCGGGGACTCGGCCTATTCGCTCTTCCAGATCATGACGCTGGAAAGCTGGTCGATGGGCATCGTGCGCCCGGTGATGGAGGTCTATCCCTACGCCTGGGCGTTCTTCGTGCCCTTCATCCTCGTGACGACCTTCGCGGTGGTGAACCTGCTGGTGGGTCTGATCGTGAACTCGATGCAGGACGCCCATCAGGAAGAGGAGGGCCTGCGCACCGACGCTTACCGCGACGAGGTGCTGGAGCGCCTCGCGCGGATCGAGGCGCGGCTGGGCGACGCCGAAAGCGGCGAGGCGACGCCGGAGCGGCGCAAGGGCGCCTGAGGCGCAGATTGCGCTACGCGGGCGCCGCGATCCGGTGTACTCTCGCCGCAACGATACCCCCTCCGAGGGACAATGATGGCAGGTCTGGCGAGAGCGGCGGCGCTCCTTCTCGTGGTGGCGGCGGTTTCGGGGTGCGCGGGCAAGTTCCGCAGCTACGACGGCCCCGAGGTGACGCGCATCCTCGTCCTGAAGGGCGAGCGGAAGATGGCGCTCCTGCATCACGGCGAAGTGCTGGAGAGCTACGACATCGGCCTCGGCTTCGAGCCGGTGGGCCACAAGCAGCGCGAGGGCGACGGGCGCACGCCGGAAGGGGAGTATTTCATCGACCGGCGCAACCCGGAGAGCCAGTTCCACCTGTCGCTCGGCATCTCCTATCCCGAGCCGCACGAGCGCATGGCGGCCTCCGAGGCGGGCGTCGATCCGGGGGGCGACATCTTTATTCACGGCACCCCGCGGGAATACCGTGACGACGGACGCGACTGGACCGCCGGCTGCATCGCGGTCACCAACCGCGAGATGGAGGAGATCTACGCCATGGTCGGCACCGGCACGCCGATCACCATCTACCCCTGAGGGGTATCGGCGGCCCCGCCCCCGCCGCTCTTGCCGAAGACCATGGTCCACCAGATCCGGCCGCTCGGCTCCTGGTACCAGGAGATGCCCATCTCGTCGGCCTGCGGGTCGAGGATGATCTCGCGGGTCGGCGCCTCCTGCATCCATGCGGCGAGCGTCTCGACCTCCGTCTCGTAGGTCTCCGAGATCGTCTCGCCGCGGAACTGGCCGTCGTAGCCCACGCGCCGCACCCGGTCGATCGGTGAGGAACCGTCGGAGCCGAAGTGCCAGGGGCGGTTCTGCACCGACATGTCGCGGGAATGCGTGGCCGCGGCGGCGGTGAGCGCCTCGTCGAGCGCCACGGGCGGCGCCCCGGCCGCCGCGCGCAGGGCGTTGACGGAGTCGAGCACCTCGAAGGGGATGCGCCGCTCGTCCGCCGCGGTGATGCGATAGACGCGGGGCAGGGGCTTGCCGTCCGGGCCGAGCTGCGGCGGAGGCGGCGGCGCCGCGCAGGCGGCGAGCGTCGCGAGCAGCGAAACGAGCAGGATCAGGGGTCGCAGCATGGCACGGGCGCTCCGCGGTTGGGGTCTTTTCGCTCTACTCCGGGCACCGTGGCGTTTCCAACCCGGGTCGGACCCGATGACGCCGGTTTGATTTGCGGTTGCGGCATCCCGGCCATATGTATCTTTCGTCAGAGTTTGCGGAGTGAACACCGATGTCCGGCAAGCGATCCGTTCAGATCCTCGATCGGCGTGCGTTTCTCGCCGGGGCGGCGGCGGCGCTGGGCGCTCCGGCCGTGGCGCAGCAATCGCAGATGCCCGGCAGCACCGAGATGGAGACCGACCCGGCCGAGCAGGGCGTGCGCCGCAATATCTCGAGCTTCCGGTCCCTCGACTGGAAACCCTATTTCAGCGACCTGACCAGGGGCGCGATCCTCGTCGACATCACCTCGCGCGCGCTTCATTACTGGAGCGAGGACGAGAGCGTCTATCGCCTCTACCCCACCTCCGTGCCGCTCAGCGAGGAGCTGACGCGCCGGGGGCGGACACGGGTGACCTACAAGGACCCGGAACCCGACTGGCGCCCGACCCCCTCCATGAAGGAGCGCAACCCCGACTGGCCGGATTACGTGCCGCCGGGGCCGGACAATCCGCTCGGCACGCGGGCGCTGCACCTGTCGTGGACCTATTACCGCATCCACGGCACGCACGACACGCGCAAGATCGGGCGGCGCTCGTCGAACGGCTGCATCGGCCTTTACAATCGGCACATCGAGGAGCTCTTCGAATTCGCCGAAGTCGGGACACAGGTGTTGCTGATTTGACGACAGTGCCCGCGCGATCCCGGGCGTCGCGCATCGCGGATTTGCACTTTCGCCATGGGGCTGCTTAGACGATCATGCAAGCACGGCCTCTCGAGGCTCGTCGCAGGTATGCCGGACGACCGGCAAGCGTCTCATTGGAGGACCCCATGAAGAAACTCGTTCTCGCCGCAACCGTCTCGGCCTTCGCGGCACCCGCCTTCGCCGGCGGTCACACCGGGCCGAAGCAGGAAATCGAAATGGAGCCGCCGGTCATCGTCGAGGAGACCGAGCAGGCGTCCACCGCGGCCGGCATCATCGTGCCGCTGCTGATCATCGCCGTCGTGGCGGCCGCCGCCGGCGACTGATCCGATCCCCATCGCGGACAAGGAAAGAGCGGCGCCACGGCGCCGCTCTTTTCGTGCGTGGCCCCTGTCGTGGCCGGCTCAGTCGAGCCAGCCCTTCAGGTTTTCCCGGATCACGGACGACAGCGCCTCGATATGGGCCGGGTCGTCGTTGAGGCAGGGGATATAGGTGAACTCCTGCCCGCCGGCCTCCTCGAAGCTTTCCTTGATCTCCTCGTTGATCTCCTCGAGCGTCTCGATGCAGTCGGCCGAGAAGGCCGGGGCGATCACGGCGATCTTCTTCTTGCCCTCTTCGGAGGCGAGGCGCGCGACCTCCTCGACGGTGTAGGGGCGCAGCCATTCCTCCGGGCCGAACACCGACTGGAACGTCGTGGTGATCTCCGTGTCGTCCCAGCCGAGCCGCTCCTTCAAAAGGCGCGTCGTCTTCTGGCACTGGCAGTGATAGGGATCGCCCTCCGTCAGGTAGCGCTGCGGCATGCCGTGGTAGGAGCACACGAGGATATCCGGCCGGTTCTCGAGCTCGCCGTAGGCGCGTTCCACCGACTGCGCGAGCGCCTCGATGTAGAGCGGATGCTCGAAGTAGGGATCGACCGTGCGCGCCGTCGGCTGCCACTTCTGCTTCATCAGCGCGCGGAAGAACTGATCGTTCGCGGTGGCCGAGGTGGCGCCGGCGTAATGCGGGTAGAGCGGGAAGAAGAGGATGCGCGTGCAGCCGGCCTCCACCATCGCGTCCACTTTGGACTGCGTGGAGGGGTTGCCGTAGCGCATGCAGTAGTCGACCATCACCTGATCGCCGAACTGCTCCTTCATCGTCCGCGCGAGCGCCTCGGTCTGCGCCTTGGTGATCGTCATCAGCGGGCTCTCGCCGAGATCCTCGTTCCAGATCGACTTGTACGCCTCGCCCGAGGAAAAGGGCCGCTTGCTCAGGATGATGAGCTGCAAAAGCGGCTGCCACTTCCACGGCGCGTAGTCGATCACGCGGCGGTCCGACAGGAACTCGTTCAGGTAGCGCCGCATTGACCAGTAGTCGTAGTTGTCCGGCGTGCCGAGGTTGGCGATCAGCACGCCCACACGCTCCGGCGGCAGCTTCGGGTGGTCCGCGGGGGCGTGGACGGGGCAGGTCGCAGCTTTGCTGGCGTCGAGCATGGCACTATCCGTAATCTCGGCAGGTTCCTGAAGGAAATATGTGATTTCGGCGATACGTCAATCTTCGAGGGGCGTTTCCGTCGTCCCGAGCGCATCGGCGAGGCGATGCGTCGCGGTCCCCGGGCGCAGCGGCTTCGGCTGGCTCTCGTCCGGCGCCCAGCCGGTGAGCACCACGAAATCCGCCGTCGCGGCGACGCCGCCCTCGGGGTGCGCGGCCCGCTCGGCGTAGATCTCGGCGGCGCGCAGGAGCACCGCGCGCCGCGTCGGGCGGCGCAGCCGGCCAGCGAGCGCGTTCGCCTCGCCCATTCCGCGCAGCTCGCGCATCAGGTGCAGCGCGCTCGGATAGCGGACGTTCAGCGCGAAACTGTCCGCCACCGGCAGCGCGAAGCCCGCGCGTTGCAGGAGCGCGCCCAGATCCCGCACCTCGCCCATCGGCGCGACGCGGGGGCTCAGCCCGCCGGCGACCTCGCTTTCCGCCTCCGCGAGCGCGGCGCGCAGCTCCTGCAGGCTTCGGCCGGCGAAGAGCACCCCGAGGAAGAGCCCGTCCGGCCGCAGTGCGCGACGGCACTGGATGAGCTGGCCCACGGGGTCGTCGGCCCAGTGCAGATCCATGGCGTGCACCACCAGGTCATGCGCCTCCGCCTCCAGCGGCAGCACCTCGGCGGGCGCGACGTGCACCGCATCCGCCAGCCAGCCGTCCCAGACTTCGGGCCGCGGGCTGACGACGGCGGGCGCCGTAAATTGCTTGTTAACCATGGAGAGCCGATCCTCCAGGTCGTCGCGCGCGACCTCGTGCAGGAAGGTGACGGGCGCGCGCGCGGCGCGGGCCCGGTTCCGGGTGAGCGCGGCGCGATCGGTGAGGGCGGGCGTCTCCATGGGCGGAATAGATAGTGTCTGGGCGCGCGGGCTTCAAACGGCGGTGCGGCTCGTCTATCCGCCGCGCTGCCTCGCCTGCGGAGGCCCGGTCGAAAGCGATTTCGGCCTTTGCCCCGCCTGCTGGCGGGAGACGCCCTTCATCGGCGGGCTCGTCTGCGACGCCTGCGGCACGCCGCTGCCCGGCGACGATCCCGGAGAGGCGGTGCATTGCGACGACTGCATCGCCCATCCCCGGCCCTGGGCGCAGGGGCGCGCGGCGCTTCTCTACCGCGACGCCGGGCGGCGGCTGGTGCTGGGGCTGAAGCACGCCGACCGGGCTGACATCGCGCAGCCCGCGGCGCGCTGGATGGCCGCGGCGGCGGCGTCCATGCCGCTCGACGGGGCGCTCGTCGTGCCGGTGCCGCTGCACTGGCGGCGGCTGGTCGCGCGGCGCTTCAATCAGTCGGCGCTGATCGCCGCGCCGCTCGCGCGGGCGCTCGGGCTCGCCCATGCCCCGGACCTTCTGGAGCGGGTGCGCCGGACCGCGCCCCTCGGCGGGCAGGACCGCGGCGCGCGGGCCGCCACGCTCGAAGGCGCGCTGCGCGTCGCGCCGCGCCGGGCGGCGCATGTCACGGGGCGCCCGATCCTGCTGGTCGACGACGTGATGACCACCGGCGCGACGCTCGAGGCGGCGGCGCGGGCGCTTTCCGACGCCGGGGCGGGGGCGATTCGCGTCGTGGTTCTGGCGCGCGCGGCGCGGGAGGCTTAGGTTCGCGGCAGACCCGACCGAAGGAGGCCGCGCCGTGACCGACGCAACCCCGAAACCCGTGGTGATCTACACCTCGCCGCTCTGCGGCTTCTGCACCGCCGCCAAGCGCCTTCTCGCGAAGAAGGGCGTCACCTTTGAGGAGATCGACATCTGGGCCGCGCCCGACCGCAAGCCCGAGATGATCCAGCGCGCCCACGGTAGCCGCACCGTGCCGCAGATCTTCATCGACGAGGAGCACATCGGCGGCTGCGACGAGCTCTACGCGCTCGAGCGCGCGGGCAAGCTCGACCCGATGCTCGCCGCCTGATGCGCGCCGCGCTGCTGCAGCTGACCTCGTCCGACGACCCCGAGGAGAACCTCGGCCTCGTGCGCGGCCGGCTGCGCGAGGCGGCAGCGGAGGGCGCGGGATTCGTCCTGACGCCCGAAGTGACCAACTGCGTCTCGGCCAGCCGGACGCATCAGCACTCCGTGCTCACGCACGAGGCGAATGACCCGGTGCTCGCCGGCCTGCGCGAGGAGGCCGCCCGCGCCGGCGTCTGGCTGCTGATCGGCTCGCTCGCGCTGACGACGGACGACCCCGACGGGCGCTTCGCCAACCGCTCCTTCCTGATCGGACCGGAGGGGCGGCTCGTCGCGCGCTACGACAAGATCCACATGTTCGACGTGGCGATCAGCGACGCGGAGACCTACCGCGAATCGGCGGGCTTCCGCCCCGGACGCCGCGCGCGGGTGGCCGAGACGCCCTTCGGCACGCTGGGGCTGAGCATCTGCTACGACCTGCGCTTTCCCTATCTCTACCGCGCGCTCGCGCAGGCGGGGGCGGAGATCCTCACCGTGCCCGCCGCCTTCGCGCAGCCGACCGGCCGGGCCCACTGGCGCCCGCTCCTGCAGGCCCGGGCGATCGAGACGGGCGCCTGGGTGCTCGCCCCCGCGCAGACGGGCACCCACGCGGCGCGCCGCGGCAAGGCGCGGCGGACCTGGGGCCACAGCATGGTCGTCAGCCCCTGGGGCGAGGTCGTGGCGGAGGCGGGCGAGGCCTCCGGCATCCTCTACGCCGAGATCGACCGCGCCGCGGCGGCCGAGGCCCGCGCGCGCGTGCCCTCGCTGCAGCACGACCGGGAGTTCGACGGACCCTGACGATGGACCAGACGACGCATGCGCTGGCGGTGACGCTCTTCAGCGAGATCCTGACCGCCGATCAGCTCGTCCGGAACCGGCTGAGCCGCAGCCTGCCGCGCGGCATGGAGATCAGCCATTTCTCGGTGCTCAACCATCTCGCCCGCTTCGGGGTGGAGCGCTCTCCGGCGCAGCTCGCGCGGAGCTTCCATGTCACCCGCGGCGCGATGACCAACACCCTGAGCAAGCTGGAGGCGCAGGGCCATATCCACATCCGCCCGGACTGGGACGACGCGCGGCACAAGATGGTCGCGATCAGCCCCGCGGGCCGGCGCGCGCGCGACGACGCGCTCGCCGCCGTCGCGCCGATGGTCAGCGAGCTCATCGGCGAACTGGGCGACGAACGGGTGCGCGCCGTGCTGCCCATCCTGCGCGAGTTGCGCCTGAAGCTTGAGAGCGGGCCGGAGTGACGGAGAATTTTCGTACGAAAATTCTCCTGACACGATGCGGGGCCCTTGGCGAATTTTCGTACGAAAATTCGCCCCGCGCTCAGCCCTGTTTCCGGCTCGCCGTGACGTAGTTGACGCTAAGGTCGCGGGCCGAGATCGACCAGGACCAGCTCAGCGGGTTGAAGACGAAGCCCTTGGCGTCCACCGCGGCGAGGCCCGCCGCCTCGATGTGCTGCGTCAGCTCGTCCGGCGTGATGAACTTGCGCCATTCGTGCGTGCCCTTGGGCAGCCAGCGCATCACGTATTCCGCGCCGACGATCGCCATGGCGAAGCTCTTGGCGTTGCGGTTGATGGTCGAGCAGATCATCAGCCCGCCGGGCTTCAGGAGCGCGGCGCAGGTCGCCGTGTAGGCGCGCGGGTCCGCGACATGCTCGACCACCTCCATGTTGAGCACCACGTCGAATCGCTCGCCCGCGGCGGCGAGTTCCTCGGCGGTGCCGTGGCGATAGTCGATCTCGAGGCCGGACTGCGCGGCGTGGGTCTCGGCCACGGGGATGTTGCGCGCGGCCGCGTCGACGCCCACCACCTCGGCGCCCAGCCGCGCCATCGGCTCGCAGAGCAGCCCGCCGCCGCAGCCGATGTCGAGGATGCGCAGGCCGGCGAAGGGCGCCTCGGCCGAGAGGTCGCGCCCGAACTCCGCGGCGATCTGTCCGGTGATGTAGTCGAGCCGACAGGGGTTGAGCATGTGCAGCGGGCGGAACTTTCCGTTGGGGTCCCACCACTCCGCCGCCATCGCCTCGAACTTGGCGACCTCGTCCGCGTCCACGCTGGTTTCGGCTGCCTGCATCGTGATCTCCTATGGTCTTCCGCCGCTCTCGCCCAATATAGTGCCGGCATGGACAAGTTCTCGGGCCAAAACCGCACACCCGCGCATCTCTACCCGCCGATCGACCCCTTCGACCAGCGGATGCTGGAGGTGCCCGGGGGGCATTCCCTCTACGTCGAGCAATGCGGCGCGCGCGACGGGACGCCGGTCGTGGTGCTGCACGGCGGTCCGGGCGGCGGCTGCAGCCCGGCGATGCGGCGCTACTTCGACCCCGCCCGTTACCGGATCATCCTGTTCGATCAGCGCGGCTGCGGCCGCTCGCGCCCGCATGCGAGCGTCGAGAACAACACCACCTGGGATCTCGTCGCGGACATCGAGCGCATTCGCGCGGCGCTCGGGATCGACCGCTGGATCGTCTTCGGCGGCAGCTGGGGGGCGACGCTCGCGCTCGTCTACGCGCAGAGCCATCCGGAGGCCGTGCGCGCGCTGGTGCTGCGCGGCGTCTTCCTGATGACGCGGGCCGAGCTCGACTGGTTCTACGGCGGCGGTGCGGCGCTCTTCTGGCCCGAGACATGGGCGCGCTTCGTCGAGCTCGTGCCGGAGGACGAGCGTGGCGACCTGATCGCGGCCTATCACCGGCGCCTGTTCTCCGGCGACGTGCGGACCGAGACGCGCTTCGCGCGGGCCTGGACCGCCTGGGAGAACGCGCTCGCCTCGGTGCAGAGCAACGGCTCCGGCGGCGAGGCGCCGGGCGATTACGCGCGCGCCTTCGCCCGGCTGGAGAATCACTATTTCAGCAACCTCGGCTTCCTCGAGGAGGACGGGCAGATCCTGAACCGGGTAGAGCGCATCCGCGACATCCCCGGCTACATCGTGCAGGGGCGCTACGACATGATCTGCCCGCCGCGCCGCGCCTGGGAGCTGGCGCAGCGCTGGCCGAAGGCGGACCTGCGCCTCGTGCGCAACGCGGGCCACGCGCTGAGCGAGCCGGGCATCACCGGCGAGCTCGTGCGCATCATGGACAACATGCGCACGCCTCAGAGCACGTAGCGGCTCATGTCCGTGGAGCGGGTGAGCTCGCCGAGGTTGGCCTCGACGTAGGCGGCGTCCACCGTGACGGTGCCGCCCGCCTGATCCGGCGCGGTGAAGGAAAGCTCCTCGAAGACGCGCTCCATCACCGTGTAGAGCCGCCGCGCGCCGATGTTCTCGACGCTCGCGTTCACCTCCGCCGCGATCCGGGCGAGCGCGGCGATGCCGTCCTCGGTGAAGGCGACGGTGACCTCCTCGGTCTGCATCAGCGCGGTGTATTGCCGCGTCAGCGCGTTGTCGGTCTCGGTCAGGATGCGGACGAAGTCCTCCTCGCTCAGATCGCGCAGGGTCACCCGGATCGGCAGGCGGCCCTGAAGCTCCGGCAGCAGGTCCGAGGGCTTGGCGATGTGGAAGGCGCCCGAGGCGATGAAGAGGATGTGATCGGTGCGGATCGCCCCGTGCTTGGTGCTGACGGTGGTGCCCTCGATCAGCGGCAGGAGGTCGCGCTGCACGCCCTCGCGGCTCACGTCGCCGCTGCGCGTCTCCTGCTTGGCGCAGACCTTGTCGATCTCGTCGAGAAAGACGATGCCGTTCTCCTCCACCGCCTCGCGGGCGCGGGCGGTCACCTTCTCGTCGTCGAGGAGCTTGTCGGCCTCCTCCGAGATGAGGACGTGGTAGCTCTCGGCGACGGTCATGCGCTTGCGGGTGGTGCGCTGGCCGAAGGCCTTGCCGAAGATGTCGCCGAGGTTGACGCCCCCCATCGCGCCGCCGGCGCCGGGCTGGCCCGGGATCTCGAGGCCGGGGAAGGGGTTCGACGTCTCGGCGAGCTCGAGCTCGATCTCCTTGTCGTCGAGCTCCCCGGCGCGGAGCTTCTTGCGGAACATCTCGCGCGTGCCGTCGCGGGCCTGCTCGCCGGCGAGCGCCTCGATCACCCGGTCCTCGGCGGCGGCATGCGCGGCGCTCTCCACCTCGGCGCGCATCTGTTCGCGCACCATGACGAGCGCGGTGTCCATCAGGTCGCGCACGATCTGCTCGACGTCGCGGCCGACGTAGCCCACCTCGGTGAACTTCGTCGCCTCCACCTTGACGAAGGGCGCGCGGGCGAGCTTGGCCAGCCGCCGGCTGATCTCCGTCTTGCCGACGCCGGTGGGGCCGATCATCAGGATGTTCTTGGGATAGACCTCTTCCTGCATCGCCGCGTCGAGCTGCTTGCGCCGCCAGCGGTTCCGGAGCGCCACCGCGACGGCGCGCTTCGCCTCCTTCTGGCCGATGATGAACCGGTCGAGTTCGCTGACGATTTCGCGGGGGGTGAGGTCGGTCATTCAGGGATCATCCTTCGCTCGGCCGAAGAAAATTCTTCGTCCGAAGAATTTTCGGAGGGGCGCCATCGGGCCTCGGCGATTTTTCGTACGAAAAATCTCGTCAGCCGGCCTCGATCGTTTCCACGGTCAGCCGGCCGTTGGTGTAGACGCAGATATCGGCGGCGATGGCCATGGCCTGTCGGGCGATGGTCTCGGCGTCGAGGTCCGTCTCCATGAGCCCGCGCGCGGCGGCGAGCGCGAAGTTGCCGCCCGATCCGATGGCCGCGGCCTCGTGCTCGGGTTCCAGCACGTCGCCCGCGCCGGTGACGACATACATCTGCCGCCCGTCCGAGACGATCAGCATCGCCTCCAGCTTCTGAAGATACTTGTCGGTGCGCCAGTCCTTGGCCAGCTCGACGCAAGCGCGCTGCAGCTGGCCGGGCGTCGCCTCCAGCTTGGTCTCGAGCCGTTCGAGCAGGGTGAAGGCGTCGGCGGTGGACCCCGCGAAGCCCGCGACCACCTCGCGCCCGCCGGGCGACAGGCGGCGCACCTTGCGCGCGCCGCCCTTGATGACCGTGTCGCCGAGGCTCACCTGCCCGTCGCCCGCGATCACCACGCGGCCGCCGCGGCGCACCGCGAGGATCGTCGTCCCGTGCCAGCCGGGGCCGTCGGACATGGGCGCCTCCTGGGGTTTCGACGCGTGGCCGGGGATCAGATCGAGGAGTCGATCCAGGTCTGAAGCGCGGCCTTCGGTGCGGCGCCGGCGCGGTTCGAGACGACTTCGCCGTTCTTGAAGATGAAGAGCGCCGGAATCCCGCGCACGCCCATCGAGGCGGCGGTGTTCGGGTTCTGGTCCACGTCGACCTTGGCGACCTTGATCTTGCCGTCCATCTCGGTCGCGATCTCCTCGAGCGCGGGGCCGATCTGGCGGCAGGGGCCGCACCACTCGGCCCAGAAATCCACGACGACGGGAACGTCGGACTGACGCACTTCGGCGTCGAAGGTGTCGTCGGTGACGGCGACGGTTGCCATGGCGGTGTCTCCTGACAGCGGGAATGAATTTCGAGGTGCGAACGTATGGACGCCCCGCGAGAGCGTCAAGGCGGCGCCGCGCGGCCGAGCGCCGCGCGCACGAGGGGCTCCGGCAGCGTCATGAGCGTCGCGTCGCGCGTCCAGACGAGCGCCGTCTCCACCCGCCGCTCCGGCCAAAGCCGCGCGAGCGCGGCGGCGTAGGCGCCCATCTGCCGCAGCAGCCCCTCGGGCACCTCGTCCGGGGTCGCCGGCACGGTGCGGTTCGTCTTGAAATCGACGGCCAGCACGTGCTCGGGCCCGACGAGAAGCCGGTCGATCGTGCCGTGCACCCGGCGCCCGCCGAGCTCCGGCAGATCGGCGGAGACCGGCACCTCGGCGAGCGCCTCCGCCCCGAAGAGCGGCGCCAGCGCCGGGGCGTCGAGCACCCGCTCGGCCTCGGCCAGAAGCGCGGCGATCTCGCCCTCCGCTGCGGGCTCCGGCCCCGTGCCGAGCAGCGCCCGCGCCAGCGCCGCGCGGTCCGCGCGCGCCGCGTCGGGCAGATGCTCCAGCAGGAGATGCAGCCGCGTGCCGTGGAGGAGCGCCGCCTCCTCCGAGAGCCCGGCGTCGCCCGGCAGCGCCTTCGCGCCGCCGAGGTCCGAGGGCGCGAGCGTCGGCGCGGACAGGACCGGCGCCGGAGCTTCGGTGCGAAAGCGCGGCGGGACCGTGACTGCCGGCCCCTCGGTCTCCGGCACGCCGCCCTCCGCCGGGGCGGTCCAGTCGCCGTGCTCCAGCCGCAGGCCCGGCCCCTCCTCGAAGCCGAAGTCATGGCGCGCGGCGCCCTCGGCCTCCATCCCGCGGCGCACCATGTCGTGCCAGGCGTCGCCCGATTGCCCGAGATCCCCCGCCGCGGCGACGATCAGCCAGCTTTCGGCGCGGGTCATGGCGACGTAGAGCAGCCGGTCGCGCTCGGCCTGCTCGGCCTCGGCGGCGGCGGCGCGGGCGGCGCGCTGGGTCTCGGGCTCCTCGGCCTTCGGCATGGCCCAGATCGGGCGGTCGCCGGCCATCGGCAGCGGGTCCTGGTGGTTGCGCAGGTCGCGGCGCGCGCAGTCGGGCAGGAGCACCACCGGCGCCTCGAGCCCCTTGGCGCCGTGCACCGTCATCACGCGGATGCAGTCGCCCGCGGCGTCCATCTGGCGCTTCACCTCGGAGTCGTCGGTCTGCATCCAGCGCAGGAAGGCGGTCAGGCTGGGCACCTCGCTGCGCTCCTGCGCCAGCGCCTGCGCGAGCAGCGCGTCGATGCCGTCGGCGGCCTCGGCGCCCAGCCGCCCGATCAGCCTGCGCCGCCCGTCGTGGCGGATGAGCACCCGCTCCAGAAGGTCGTAGGGCCGGAGGAAATCCGCCTGCGCCATCAGGTCGTCGAAGATGGCCATGGTCTCGGGGAATTCGTCCCGCCGCCGCGTGAGCGCGCGCCAGAGGTAGCGGTCCGTTCGCCCGTGGGCGAGGTCGAAGAGCGCCTGTTCGCTCCAGCCGAAGAGCGGCGAGCGCAGCGCGCAGGCCAGCGACAGGTCGTCCTCCGGCAGGTCGAGCACCTGCAGAAGCGCGCCGAGGTCGCGCACCGCGAGCTCCGCGCCGAGCTTCAGCCGGTCGGCCCCGGCCACCGGCAGCCCCTCCGCCTTGCAGGCGCGGATGATCTCGGCGAAGAGGGCCGAGCGCCGCTGCACGAGGATCAGCACGTCGCCTGCCCGCATCGGCCGCATGGGCCAGGGCGTGCCGTCGCCCTTGTCCTTCGGGATCGGCGTGCCCTCGTCGATCTGCGCCTTGAGCCACGCGGCGATCCGCCGGGCGAGGCGGATGTCCGGGCTCCGTTCGCTCGGCCGGTCGACGGGGGCGTACCACGGCGCGGGTTCCTCCGCGGGCGTCTTGGGCACGAGCGGCCAGAGATCGACGCGCCCCGGCATGTCGCCCTTGAAGGCGATGTGGCGCTCCTCCGGCGTCATGCCGCTGCCGGCGCGGCCGTCGAAGGTCGCGTCCACGAGGCGCAGCACCGCCTGCGACGAACGGAAGGAATACTGTAGCGCGAGCGATTGCAGCGGCCGCTCGCTCTCCGCGAGGCGGGTGTCGAAATCCGCCTGCATCCGGGCGAAGGCGTCCGGGTCCGCGCCCTGGAAGGAATAGATCGACTGCTTGCGGTCGCCCACCACGAAGAGGCTGCGCGGCACGTCGGCCCGCGCGCCCTCGCCCGAGGTGAACTCCCGCGCGAGGCGTTCGATCACCGCCCATTGCTCGGGGCTGGTGTCCTGCGCCTCGTCCACGAGGATGTGGTCGATCCCGCCGTCGAGCTTGTAGAGCACCCAGTCCGCCACCGCCGGCGCGCGCAGGAGCTCCGCGGCGCGGCGGATCAGGTCGTCGAAGTCGAGCCAACCGCGGCGTTGCTTCTCGCGCTCGTACCGCGCGAGGAAGGCGCGCGCGAAACCGTGCAGCGCGAGGGTCGCGTCGGCGGCCGCGAGGGCGAGGCGGCGCTCCCGCGCGGCCTCCACCCGGCGCATCAGCGCCTCGAGCGCCGGCATCTCATCGGCGAGCGGCCCCTCGCGCAGGGTCTTGGTCGGGAAGGCGCCGATCTTGGCGGAAAAGGGCGCCTTGGCGGTCGGACCGTTGAGGAACACGTCCTCGAGCACCGGCAGCGCGGCGAGCTCCGGCGCGCCCACCGCGCGCAGCTTCGCGGCTGCCTTGGCGTCGGTCGTCCCGCCCGTCTCCAGCACCGCGCGGAGGCGGGCGAGAAGCTCCATCTCGCCGCCGAGAAAGACGTCGGCGCGCACGCGCTCGGCGTCGTCGTCCTCCGCCAGCCCGAAGAGCGCCCGCGCGCCCGCGGCGTCGAGAGGCGGCGTGATCCCGGCGCGGCGGGACAGGATGCTGCGGCAGAGCCGGGTGAGATCGGCGTCGGGCGCGATCTCCGTCACGGCGGAAAGCTGCGCCGCGTCGGCGTCGCGCGCCATCGCCTCGACGATCTCCTCGATCAGGAGATCGCCCGCGCGCTCCTCCATCTCGGTGAAGGCCGGGCTGACGCCCGCCTCCAGCGGGAAGCGGCGCAGGAGCGCGGCGCAGAAGGCGTGGATCGTCATGATCTTCAGCCCGCCGGGCGCTTCGATCGCGCGGGCGAAGAGCGTCCGCGCGCGGGCGAGGTCGTCGGCCCCGCCGGGCCGCTCCTGCCCGAGCCCCGCGAGCGCCGCGCGCAGATCGGCCTCCGGCAGCATCGCCCATTCGCCGAGCCGCGCGAAGAGGCGGTTCTGCATCTCGCTCGCCGCGGCCTTGGTGTAGGTCAGGCAGAGGATGTGCTCGGGCAGCACGCCGTCGAGCAGCAGCCGCGCCACCCGGTCGGTGAGCACCTTGGTCTTGCCCGAGCCCGCGTTCGCCGAGACCCAGACCGAGGCGCCCGGATCGGCCGCCTGCGCCTGCGCTTCGCTCGCCGCGTCGCGGGGGGTCATGAAAGGTCCTCCGGATGGATGGGGTCGGCCTCCTCCCATTCGCCGAAGCGGGCGAGGTGGTCGTAGCCGTTGTCGTAGGGCATGCGCTCCATCGCCCGGCGCGCGGTGAAGCCCTGCTCGGGGTCGAGGTGGCGCCGCATGAGATGCGCGAACTCCGTCCAGACCTGCGCGGCGGTGACGCGGCCCTTGTCCGGGTCCGCCACCTCGGCGAGCGGCGCGGGCACCTCCTTCGGCGCGCGTCCGAGCCCGATGTAGACCGCGCGCGCCACCGGGGCGGGGCCGAGCGTTTCGAAGGCGCCCTCCTCGGCCATCGCCGCCTCGAGCAGAAGCTGCTTGTCGAAGTGAAGCTGCTGCTTCGCGCTCGGCGGGTCGCCCGTCTTGTAGTCGTAGATATGGAGCCGCCCCTCGGCGTCGCGGTCGATGCGGTCGGCCTTGCCCCGGAGCGTCACGCCGAGGTCGGCGAGCTGCGCCGCGCCGCGTTCCTCCAGCAGGACCGGCTCGGCGCGTTTTCGGCGCGCCGCCTCGCCCTCGACGATCCACGCCGCCACGCGGGCGAGGCGCGCGCGCCACTGCATCCGCGTCGCCGCCCAGGGCACCGCCCCGGCGAGGACGGCCTCTGCCGTCGCCATGAGCTCCGCGACCGTCGTGCGCTCCGGCGCGTCCCGCGTGGCGGCGACGAAGCGGTCGAGCACCTCGTGGATCGCCGTGCCGCGCAGGAGCGCGTCGGGCGGCCGGTCGAGCGGATCGAGCGGGCGCAACCCGAGAACGTGGCGCGCGTAGATCGCGTACGGATCGCGGATCAGCGTCTGCACCTCCGTCACCGACAGCGACCGGGGCCGCGCGGGCACCGGCGGGCGCGGCGCGGGCCGGCGCGCGGCGGGCAGCGCCTCCGCCTCTTCCAGCGCCGCGCCAAGCCGCAGCCAGTGGCGCCCGCGGTCCCGCATCCCGTCGAGCGCGGCGCGCCCGCCCTGATCGGGCAGCCCGTGCAGCAGGTTCGTCAGGCGATTGAGCCAGCGCGCCGGGACGGTCGGCGCCTCCTCGGAGCGCGCGGCGCGTGTCAGCCAGACCTCGCGCGCGCCGGCGGCCTGCTGAAAATCATGCGCGGCGAGCCCGATCCGCCGCTCCGGCAGGAGAAGCCCCGCGCGATGGCGCAGCGCGCGGTTGAGCCACGGGTCGGGCGCGGGCGCCTCGGGCCAGCTGCCCTCGTTCAGGCCGCCGAGGATCAGCAGATCGGCCCCCTGCACCCGCGCCTCCAGCGTGCCCCAGATGCGGATGCCGGGGTGCGGCGCCTCGATGTCGTGCACCGCCTCGCCCTGCAGGAGCGTGGCCAGCAGATCGGCGAAGGTCGCCGCGTCCATCGCGCCGCCCGCCGCGGCCTCCCGTTCGAGCCCGGCGTAGAGGGTGGCGGCCTTGCGCCCCGCCTCCCGCTCCCAGAGGGCGCCCGCGCCCTCCGCCTCCGGCCCGGCGGCGAGGCGCTCGGCCCGGGCGCGCAGCGCCGCCGCATGCCCGGCGAGCGGCAGCGTCTCCGGCGCGGCGTCGAGGCAGGCGCCGAGCCACGCCGCCCAGTCCGCCGCGGCCGGGTCGCTCATCCCCGCCGCCCAGCGCGCGAAATCCGCCGCCCCCGGCTGCGGCACCGCCTCGCGGCGCAGCCAGAGCTCCAGCTCGCGCGCCAAGCGCAGGTGGCGGTTGCGCTCCGCCCCGGAGTGGGTCAGCGGATGCCGGACGAGCGCCATGACCTCGCCCGCGCCGGGCGGGCGCGCGGCGAGCCCCGCGACCATCCGCAAAAAGCGCCCCGGCGCGGAAAGGTGCAGGGGCCGCCCCGCGCTGTCGTCGGGCACGATCCCCCACCCGGCGAGCCGCGCCTCCACCTGCCGGGTCAGCCCGCGGTCGGGGGTGATGAGCGCGGCGCTCTGCCCGGTTTCGGCCGCCTCCCGGAGGCGCAGCGTGATGGCGAGCGCCTCCTCCCGCTGGCTCGGCGCCTCGACGAGGGTGAGCCCCGCGCAGGCCGGCCCCGGATCGCCCAGCGCCGGCCCCTCGGCCAGCCACTGATCCGTCACCGGCGCCGGCCGGAGCGCGAGGGAGATCAGCCGGTTGCGCGCCGGATCGGAGAGCGCCTCCGCCTGCCAGAGCCGCACGTCGCCGGGCCGCGCGCCCAGCGCCTCCATCAGCCGGCGGAAGCGGTACTGCGGATGATCCTCCCCGCTCAGGGCGTCGCCCATGCCGTTCCAGACGGCCTCCGGCAGGTGAAAATCGAAGCCGGGCAGCACCACCGCCCCCTGCGGCAGGCGCGCCACGGCCTCCATCAGCCGCGCCACCGCCCCGCGCGAGCCGGTGGAGCCGGCGACGATCACCGGATGCGCCGGCGGCGCGGCGTCCCAGGCCGCGATGCGCCGCTCGATCGCCGCGCGCAGCCGCGCGCCGGGGTCCGGCGGCGCATCGAGCGCGGCGAGGTAGTCGCGCGCGATCGAGAGAAACTCGAGCGCGCGCTGCCAGTGCCCCGACTGGTCCGAAACGTCGAGAGAGAGGACCGTCTCCGGGTCCACCCCCTCGACCCCCATCTCGTCCATCAGCGCGGCGAGGCTGTCGGTCAGATCGAAGAGCGCGGCCTCCGGCGCGAGGTCGGGCCGCGCCTCGATCAGCCGCGCGACGAGTTGCGACAGCTCCAGCCGGCGGCGGAGCGGCGGCACCGCGGGCGGCAGGTCGGCGAGGTCTGCGGCCTCCGACAGGTCGGTGACGAGCCGGATGCGCGGCAGCAGCACCGGCGGCCCGGCGTCGAAGATCGCGCGCAGCCGCCGCGCCATGCGCTCGGTGTTCACGATGAGTTCGACCCGCGCCATCGCCTCGGGCGGGGCGCCCGCGAGCCGCGCGCGCAGCCCCGCGACCAGCGCCGCCGGGAAATCCGCGCCCGGCGGCAGGCCGAAGAGCCGGGGCGCGCCCTCCTCAGGTCCGAACACCGCCGCCCTCCGTCAGCATCGCCTCGGCCGCCGCGATCCCCTCGGGGCGGCCCACGTCGCACCAGTGCCCCGGATAGAGGAGCGCGTGCAGCGTGCCCCGCGCGATCATCCCGTCCCAGACGCGGTTGAGCGAAAAGACGCGCTCGGGCACCGCGGCGACCGGGCCCGCCGCGGTGATCTGCGCCCCGGTGAAGACCGCCCCCGGCCCGCGCGTCGCCCGCCCGTCGGGGGCGATGGCGAAATCGCCCGCGCCCGCGTGGCTCCGCGCCCGCGCGGGCGGCACGCAGAGCAACAGCGCCTCCATCCGCGCCGGGTCCCAGGCCTCCGCCAGCATCCGCAGGGGGTTCGGCCCGGCCCAGACGGCGTCCGTGTTGAGCGTGAAAACCGGGTCCGCGTCGAGCTGCGGGAGCGCCGCGCGCAGGCCGCCCCCGGTGTCGAGGATCGCCTCCGCCTCGTGTGACACGCGCACCTCCGTCCCGGCGAGATGCGCGGCGACTTGTTCGGCGCGGTAGTGGGCGTTCGCCACGATGCGCCCCGGCGCGACGCCCCGCGCGATGTCCAGCGCGTGATCGAGGAGCGGTCGGCCCGCCACCTCGATCAGGGGCTTCGGCCGATCCGCCGTCAGCGCGCCCATCCGCGTGCCGAAACCCGCGGCGAAGAGCATCACCGCCCCCCTCACGCCGCGCTCCGCGGGGCCGGAAGCTCGGCGAGCGCGCGGGCCACGCCCGCCGCCGCCGGGTGGGCGAGATCGGCCCGGAGCTGGCGCCAGACGCGCGGCATGAGGGCGAGATACCGCGGTTTGCCCGCCCCCGCCAGCCGCGCGAAGATGCCGAGGATGCGCAGGTTGCGCTGCACGGCGAGCAGCGCCAGCGCCGCCTCCGTCTCGGCCCGTGCGCGGCCCGTGGCGGCGAGCCATGCGGCGAGCGCGGCCTCCGCCGCCTCGGCCGAGACGTCGCGGCGCGCGTCCCGGGTGAGCGAGGCGAGGTCGTAGGCCGGGTGCCCGGCGACCGCGTCCTGAAAATCCAGCAGCCCGAGGCGCGCGGGCCCCGCGCGCTCCGGCAGCCAGACGAGGTTTTCGGCGTGGAAATCGCGCAGGACGGGGACCGGCGCCTCCGCCGGTAGAGCCCCGAGCGCGTCGCGCAGCACCGCCTCGGTCGCGTCCCGATGCGCCGGGGCGAGGTGAGGCGCGTAGTGCGTGAAGAGCGGCGCCACCGCCTGCGCGAGGCGCTCGGGCGTGGCGAGGGGCCAGTCGGCGGGCGGCGCGTGCCGCTGGAGCGCGGCGAGCGTTTCACCAGCGGCGGCGTAGAGGGCGGGCTCCGCCCCGGGTCGCGCCGTGGCCTCCCGCGCGACGAGCGCGTCGCCCAGGTCCTCCAGCAGCAGAAAGCCCGCCGCGTCGTCGGCCGCGTAGACCTCCGGCGCGCTCAGCCCCGCGCCGCGCAGGAACGCCGCGACGCGGCGGAAGGGGCGCATGTCCTCCCCGGTGGCCGGGTCGGCGTCCATCAGGACCGCGCGCGCGCCGTCCACCCGCGTGAGCCGCAGGTAGCGCCGCGCGGAGGCGTCCCCGGCGAGCGGAGTCACCGCCGCATCGCCCCAGCCCGCCGCGTGAAGGACCGCCGCGCGCGCCGCCTCACGCGTCATCGTGCAGGTCCTCGAGCCGCGCGGCCCAGTCGCCCGCCGACCAGCTGAGCCTCGCGCGCCGCGCCGCCCCGTCCTCCACCGGCGCGAGGGTCACGGTGAGGGCGCTCGCGGGCGCCGCCGCGCCCAGCCGCTCGGGCCATTCGACGAGGCAGATGGCGCTGCCGAAGGCCTCCTCCAGCCCCAGCTCTGCGAGTTCGTCGGGATCGCCCAGCCGGTAGAGATCGGCGTGCCAGATCGGCCCGCTTCGCCCGGCATAGGTCTGAACGAGGGTGTAGGTGGGCGAGGGGATGTCCTCCGGCACGTCCAGAAGCGCGGTGATGAGCGCGCGGGCGAGATGCGATTTCCCCGCCCCGACCGGCCCCTCGAGCAGGAGCGTGTCGCCCGGGCGCAGCCGGGCCGCGAGCCGCCGCGCGAGCGCGTCGGTCGCCTCGGGCGAGGGGAGGTGCAGCGTGACGCCGTCGGGTGCGGTCATGGCGGCAGACTACCGCCCACGCACGCCCCTGCAAGCCCGCCCGCCGGGTCAGCGCCGGGCCCCGGGCCCGTGGCCGATCCTCGGCAGCGCCGCAGTGTCGCGCGCGGCCGCGGCGCAGGACGACAGGACGCCGGCGGCGCACCGTCCCGCGCCGCCCCCGCGCGGCCGGCGGCTGGCCGCGGCTCGGATCGCGGGGGATCGCGCGCCGGGCCGCACCTCGGCGGGCGTCATGGCGCGGTCGCGACCGGGGGCGGCAGGGCGGCGGGCTGCGTTCGGCGGAACCGCGCGAGCCGGGCCCCGCCCGGCAGCGGGGTGAGCCGCAGTTCGGCGACCGCGCCGTCGCGCAGGGTCAGGCGCCCGTGCCACTGCGCGGCCTCGCCCTCCGCGTCGAGCGCGGCGCGCAGCCCCGCCCAGTCGGGTCCGGGCCGGCAGCCGGCCTGCCAGAGCGCGACGGCCTCCGCCGCGGTGGTGGCCTCGAGCCTCGTGTCGGGCGCGCCGCCCCAGAGCTCCCGGTAGGCGGCGTTGGTCAAGATGATTTCCCCCTGTGCCGAGACGACCGCGATCGCCTCGTCCAGCGCGTCGAGCACCGATTGCCCGAGTTCGAGGTCGGTGCGGAAGCGGCGGGTCAGCGAGACCTCGCTCGTGGCGTCCTCGATCACCACGGCGAGCGCGCCGTCCGCCTGCGGCCGCGCGGCGACCCGGTAGACGAGGCCGCTCGGCAGGGTCCAGCTGTCGGTGTGCTCCGCGCCGCCGCCGGGGCGCGTCAGCGCGTCGAGACGCGCGCGCCACGCCGCGGGGTCGCGGGGCGGCGGCATCACCTCCGCCTCGCGCAGCAGATCGAAGAAGGTCACGAGATCCGGCCGCGCGCTCAGCCGGTCCGCGGGCAGGCCCGTCAGGTCGAGCAGCGCCGGATTGAACAGCGCGAGCCGCCGGTCGCGGTCGAAGACGGCGAGACCCTCGGGGAGCTGCGCGAAGATCCGGGTGAGCGTCTGCACGAAGGCGCGCTCGGCGACGGCGCCCTGAACCGCGGCATCCGCGGGCGTCGCGTGGCCGAGGGTGAGCGCCCCCTCGGGCCGCAGCGTGATGTCGAACCAGCGCCGCGCGCCGCTGTCCGGCATGACGAGAGAGACGCGCCCGTCGTCCTCCGGGGTGGGGGCGAACAGGCGCGGCAGCGCCGTCCCCTCCGCCCAGCTCCGGATCTCGAGGGCGAGCGCGCGATAGGCCGCGTTGGTCCAGGTCACGCGCCCGCTCGCGTCCTCGAGCCACGCGGGATCGCTGCAGAGCCCCGCGGCGGTGCGCATCGCGCGCAGGTCCAGCCGGTCGAGCACGTCCCGATGCCGCGCGGCGGCGTCGGGCGCGCGGTCCTCGAGCGTGAGGCGCAGGAGGCCGGGCGCCTCGCGCGCGATGGTCAGGGCGCCGCGCGTATCCTCGAGCTTTCGCGGCGCGCCGTCCTCCGCCGCCTCGGCCGTGGCGGGGAAGGCGGCGAAGCGGCGCGCGAAAACGGCCGCGAGCGCGGCCCAGTCCGCGCCGCCCCCCGCGAGATCGTCGAGAAGCGCCTGCGCGGCGGGCGTCGCATCCGCCACCTCGCCCCCGTCGACGAGCAGCGCGACACGCTCCGGCGGCGCGGTCGCGGCCTGCGTGTCGCCCGGCCGCCGGCGCAGCATCGCGACGGCGAGCGCGGCGCCCGCAAGGCTGGCGGCGGTGATGGCGAGCAGCGTGTCGAGCCCCAAGTCCGTCCCCCGGTGCGCATCCCCGATCGGGGCAGGTGTGCCGCACCACGGTAAAGGAAGGGTTAAGCCCGCTGGTCCGCGATGATCCGGCGGTCCCGCCTGCGATGGCGCACGGGCGCGCCGTCGCCGCCGCCACGCCGCACGGGGCGCGCCCCCGGGGGCCGCGTCGGGATGGACGCCGCCGCGATCTGCGCGGCGCGACCGGGCGCCGAGACCCCGCGACCGGCTGCCTCGTCAGGCGGGCGCCCTCAGGCGCGGATCGGGCGGTTCTGCCCCTGCGGCACCGGCGTTTCGCCGCGGATCGCGTCGATCTTGCCGCGCGGCCAGACGACCTCGACCAGCGCGCCGCGCGGGGCGTCCGCGCCGGCGCCCGGCTCCCCGCCATTGGCGAAGGTGAGTTCCGCGCCCGAGCGTTCCAGCAGCGTCTTGGCGATGAAGAGGCCGAGCCCCATCCCCTCGTAGCCCGGCCGCGCGCCGCGTTCGCCGCGCCGGGTGCGCATGAAGGGCTCGCCGATGCGCGACAGCATGCCCGGCGGGAAGCCGGGGCCGTCGTCGGCGATGCGGATCCAGATGCGCGCGTCGGTCCAGCCGCATTCGATCCGCACCGCCGATTCGGCGAAATCCACCGCGTTCTGCACGAGATTGCGCAGCCCGTGGATGATCTCCGGCCGGCGCAGCACCGCCGGCTGCGCGCCGTGGGCGGTGCGCGCCGCGGCGCGCTGGATTTCCTTGCCGCGGTCCTCGTGCGGCTCGACAGCCTCGCGGACGACCTCCTCGAGCGGGGCCTGCTTCACGTGCAGGTCGTCCTTCCCGGCGCGACCCATGGAGCGCAGGATGTCGCGGCAGCGGTCGGCCTCGTTGCGGATCAGCGCCGCGTCCTCGCGCAGTTCCGGGCGGTCGTCGAGCTCCTCCAGCAGTTCGGCGGAGGTGAGCTTGATCGTGGCGAGCGGCGTGCCGAGTTCGTGCGCGGCCGCGGCGACCACGCCGCCGAGATCGGTGAGCTTCTGCTCCCGCGCGAGGGCCATCTGCGTCGCGGCGAGCGCGTCCGACATGGCGTGCATCTCGCTGCTGACCCGGCGCGAGTAGATCGACAGGAACACCAGCGCGATCACCAGCGCCACCCATGTGCCCGCGAGCAGGAGCTCGGGCTGGCGCAGGACCTCGCCGTCGGGGGCGCGGAGCGGGCGGGCGGTGAGCGCGAGGAGCGTGACCACGGCCACCGCGACCGTCCCGAGCAGGGTCGTCGCGCGCAGCGTCAGCACCGAGGCCGAGACGGTCACCGGCCCGAGCAGCAGCAGCGCGAAGGGATTGTGCAGCCCGCCGGTGAGGTAGAACAGCACGCCGAGTTGCAGGATGTCGAAGAGCGCGAGCGCCGCGGTCTCGCGCTCGGTCAGGCGCTTGGTCTCGGGAAAGACCACCGTCGCGATCAGGTTGACGATCACCGCCGCCCCGATCGCCGTCAGGCAGAGCCCGAGGTCGAGCGGGATGCCGAGGCCCCACTGCGTGATGACGACCGCCGTGAGCTGCCCGGTGATCGCGATCCAGCGCAGCAGGATCAGCGTGCGCAGACGGATCCAGTCGCGCCGGCGCTGCCCCGGCAGGAGGGAGAGGTCGGTGTCGGACATGCGCGCTTTCGCTCCCTTGCGGCCCCGCCGCTGTCGCTTAAGTAGGGGACGCCTCGGGATCAATCCAGGTGCGACGGCGGAGGACGCGATGAGACGACTGAGCGCGATCGTGACGGCGGGCCTGATCGCTGGCGCGGCGGGCGCCGGCGCGGCCGCGGCGGACGGCTGGTTCTCCGGCCTGTTCGGCGGCGGGCAGGAGGACGCCTTCGCCGAGTGCCGCGGCGGTCAGGTCGCCGGCGGCGCGGGGCAGATCGGCGGGCCCTTCACCCTCGTCAACGCCGAGGGCGAGACGGTCACCGACGAGGAGGTGATCACCGAGCCGTCGATCCTCTACTTCGGCTACACCTTCTGCCCGGACGTCTGCCCGCTCGACACCGCGCGCAACGCCGCCGCCGTCGATATCCTCGAAGAGCGGGGGCACAGCGTCACGCCGGTCTTCATCTCGGTCGACCCGGAGCGCGACACGCCGGAGGTCGTCGGCGATTTCGCCGCCAACCTGCATCCGAAGATGGTCGGCCTCACCGGCTCGCCCGAGCAGGTCAAGGCGGCCAGCGACGCCTACCGCACCTTCTACAACGTGCGCGACGCGGGCGAGGACGAGTTCTACCTCGTCGGTCACTCGACCTTCAGCTACCTCGTCCTGCCGGAGCACGGCTTCGTCGATTTCTTTCGCCGCGACGAATCGCCGGAGGCGATGGCCGATCGCGTGCAGTGTTTCATCGAAGCGGGATAGGGTGACGCGGGGTCGCGATTTGACGCGGGCGCGCGCGCGGGCTAACTGCTTGGGTGCGAAAAACCCGAGGGTAGTCCCGTGGCCGAGGCACAGAAACCCGATCTTGGGCCCGATCCGTCGCTCCTGATCCTTGACGACGACGAATCGTTCCTGCGGCGTCTGGCGAAGGCGATGGAAAAGCGCGGCTTCGCCGTGGACATCGCGGGCTCCGTCGCGGACGGCAAGGCGCGCGTGACGACCAATCCGCCGGCCTACGCGGTGATCGACCTCCGGCTTGAGGACGGCAACGGCCTCGACGTCGTGGAACAACTGCGCGAGGCGCGGCCCGATGCGCGGATCGTCGTGCTCACGGGCTACGGCGCCATCGCAACGGCGGTGGCCGCGGTGAAGGCCGGCGCGACCGACTACCTGTCGAAGCCCGCCGATGCCGGCGACGTGACGAACGCGCTGCTCGCCATGACCGAGGACATGCCGCCGCCGCCCGAGAACCCGATGAGCGCGGACCGCGTGCGCTGGGAGCATATCCAGCGGGTTTACGAGCTCTGCGATCGCAACGTCTCCGAGACGGCGCGGCGGCTCAACATGCACCGCCGGACGCTGCAGCGCATCCTCGCCAAGCGCAGCCCGCGCTGAGGCAGCTCAGGGCACGCGGAACCACCGCCAGACGCCGATCAGGTTGATGCCCAGCAGGACGAGGTTCTGCAGGGCGAGCGCCGGCGCGCCGTCGATGACCGCCGCGGCGATCCAGGTCACGGCCGCCACGCTGAACAGCACGAAGCCCCAGGCCGTCTGCCGCGGCGGGCCGCGCCACGCGACGAGGCCCGCCGCCGCCATGGTGGCGAGCGCCGCCGCCCAGCGCAGAAGGTCCGTCTCCACTCCCATCGCTCCCCGTGAAGCCCCGTCCGGCGTGGGCGGTTCCGTCAGCCCGTCTGCGACAGGAGCGCCGCGTGCCGCGCGAGATAGGCGGCGCGCACCTCCGCCGGCGGGCGCGGCGCGATGCGGTACCCGGCGAGCGCGGGCGGCGGCCGCCCGAAGAAGCGCGTCGCCTCGGCCTCCGAGAAGCCGGCGATCTGCACCGCCTCGAGCCAGGCGCTCACGCGGTCGGCGCGCTTGATCCGCTGCTTGACGGTCTTCGGCAGCTCCGCGGGCAGACCGAAGCGCAGGTGGATCGCCACGGCGAGCCGCGCCTCGAGTTCGCCGTAGCCCGGCCCGACCGCCGCCTTCACCGGCGAGATCATGTCGCCGATCACGTATTCCGGCGCGTCGTGCAGCAGCGCGGCCAACCGCCAGCGCGCGGGCGCGGCGGCGAGGCGGCCGAAGATCTCCTCCACGAGGAGCGAGTGCTCGGCCACGGAATAGGGCCAGTCGCCGAGCGTCTGCCCGTTCCAGCGCGCGACGAAGGCGAGGCCGTGCGCGATGTCGTCGATCTCGATGTCCACGGGCGTCGGGTCGAGCAGGTCGAGCCGCCGCCCCGAGAGCATCCTCTGCCACGCCCGCGGCGGTGCGTTGCGATCTGCCATGCGATCCCTCCGGAGCCGAGGGCTAGGCCCGCCGCGGCCTGCGCGCAAGGGGCGACGCGGCGGACGCGGAGGGTGGCGCGGGGGCCGGCGCGCCGGCCGGATCGGGGGGTTGACATGCCCTTGCGTCACGAAATCCGCCAATCCCGCGCGGGGCGGGCCGGGGATGGAATATTTGTTTTTTCACATGGGCTTGCCGGCGGGTCGCGCCGCCTGAACCTGCGTCCGATCTGCCCGTTTCCGTGGCCGTTTCGCCACGCTGCATTGCCGCGAAGGCCCCTGAATGGTAGGAGCCCCCCATCCCTAAACAGGACAGGAGCATTGGCACATGCCACGTGATTACGTCGTCAAGGATCTGTCGCTGGCCGAGTTCGGCCGCAAGGAGATCGAGATCGCCGAAACCGAGATGCCCGGGCTGATCGCCCTGCGCGAGGAGTACGGCGACTCGAAGCCGCTCGCCGGCGCGCGCATCGCGGGCAGTCTGCACATGACGATCCAGACGGCGGTCCTGATCGAGACGCTCAACGCCCTCGGCGCCGACGTGCGCTGGGCGTCGTGCAACATCTTCTCCACGCAGGATCACGCCGCAGCGGCGATCGCCGAGGGCGGCACGCCGGTCTTCGCCGTCAAGGGCGAGACGCTCGAGGAATACTGGGACTACATCGACCACATCTTCCACTTCGAGGAAGGTGGCGCGAACATGATCCTCGACGACGGCGGGGACGCGACCCTCTACATCCTGATCGGCGCGCGCGTCGAGGAGGGCGAGGACGACCTGATCGCCGTGCCCACCTCCGAGGAGGAGGAGGCGCTCTTCGCCCAGATCCGCAAGCGCATCTCGGAAAGCCCCGGCTGGTTCGTCAAGCAGCGCCACATGATCAAGGGCGTCACCGAGGAGACGACCACCGGCGTCAACCGCCTCTACCAGATGATGCAGAAGGGGCACCTGCCCTTCCCGGCGATCAACGTCAACGACTCGGTCACCAAGTCGAAGTTCGACAACAAGTACGGCTGCAAGGAAAGCCTCGTCGACGGCATCCGCCGCGCCACCGACACGATGATGGCCGGCAAGGTCGCCGTCGTCATGGGCTACGGCGACGTCGGCAAGGGCTCGGCCGCCTCGCTCCGCGGCGCCGGCGCGCGCGTGAAGGTGACCGAGGTCGATCCGATCTGCGCCCTGCAGGCGGCGATGGACGGCTTCGAGATCGTCACCCTCGAGGACACGCTCAAGGACGCCGACATCTTCATCACGACGACCGGCAACAAGGACGTCATCCGTCTCGAGCACATGCGCGAGATGAAGGACATGGCGATCGTCGGCAACATCGGCCACTTCGACAACGAGATTCAGGTCGCCGCCCTGAAGAACCACAAGTGGACCAACATCAAGGAACAGGTGGACATGATCGAGATGCCCTCGGGCAACCGCATCATCCTCCTGTCGGAAGGGCGCCTGCTGAACCTCGGCAACGCGACGGGGCACCCGTCCTTCGTGATGTCGGCCTCGTTCACCAACCAGGTGCTCGCGCAGATCGAGCTCTTCTCGCGTGGGGAGAACTACGACAACGAGGTCTACGTGCTGCCCAAGCACCTCGACGAGAAGGTGGCGCGCCTGCACCTCGAGAAGATCGGCGCGAAGCTCACGAAGCTCGATCCCGAGCAGGCGGCCTACATCGGCGTCAGCCCCGACGGGCCGTTCAAGCCGGAGCACTACCGCTACTGAGCCCTCGGGCCTCGATGAACCCGGCACCCGGCGCGGTCTCCGCGCCGGGTGTTTTCGTTTCCGCGGCCGCCTGCGGCGGCGGGGCCGGGCGATCCCGGCGCGCCCTCGGCCCGGCGGGCGCGTCCATCGCCCCCGCCTGACGCGCCGGGACGCGGCGCACGGCTCTTGAGACAAATGCGCGGCATTCCCTGTTTGGTGCCGACCCGGCGGTTGCGTTACCGTTCCGGTGCGTGGCCGCTCCGGGCCGCGATCTCGCAGACGACCGTCGGTGTGTGGGAGCGCCGGGGGTGACGGAGGGTCCCGGTCGCGCGGGGCCCTCCGCTGCCCGGGGGGTCAGGGCTCGGTCTCTCCCATCGCGCAGACGATGCGCCATTCCTCTTCCGTGACCGGCTGCACCGAAAGCCGCGGGCGCCTGACCAGCGCCATCTCCGAAAGCCGCGGCTCCGCCTTGATCTTGGCCAGCGTCACGGGCCGCGCAAAGGGGCGGACGGCCTTCAAGTCCACGCAGTCCCATTTCGGGTCGTCGGCGGTGCTGTCGGGGTGCGCCTCGGCGATCACCTCCACGATGCCGACGACGGCCTTCTCCGTCTGCGAATGATAGAAGAAGCCGCGGTCGCCCGCCGCCATCTCGCGCATCATGTTGCGCGCCTGATAGTTGCGGACGCCGTCCCATTCCTCGCCCGCGTCGCCCTTCGCCACCTGATCGTCCCAGGACCAGGCGTCGGGTTCGGACTTGAACAGCCAGTAGCGCATCGCCCTCTCCCTCATTCCTCGCGCAGCGGCCGCGCGAGGAGCGTCTCCATCGCCTCGTTCAGCGCCATGCGCCCGTCGAGCACCGCGACGACCGCCTCGGTGATCGGCATCTCGACGCCGAGCCGCCGGGCGCGCTCCGCCGCCGCGCGGGCGGTCGCCGCGCCCTCCACCGTTTCGGCGGCCTCCGTGCCCTGTGCGCGGCTCTCTGCAAGCCCCATGCCGAACCGATAGTTGCGCGAGCCCTCCGAGGTGCAGGTCAGCACCAGATCCCCGAAGCCCGAGAGCCCCGCCAGCGTCGCGGGCGCCGCGCCGAGCGCCTGCGCCATGCGGTTCATCTCGGCGAAGCCGCGCGTCATCAGCGCCGCCCGCGCGCTCGCGCCCAGCCCGGCGCCCATCGCGGCGCCGCAGGCGATGGCGATCACGTTCTTGAGCGCGCCGCCCAGTTCCGCGCCGGTCACGTCCTCGGTGCGGTAGAGCCGGAGCGTCGGCGTCGAAAGCTGCGCCTGCAGCCGCGCGCCGAGGTCGGGCTCGGCGCAGGCCAGCGTGAGCGCCGTCGGCAGCCCGGCGGCGATGTCGGCGGCGAAGGAGGGGCCGGTCAGCACCGCGCGCGGCGCCTCGGGCACCACCTCGGCCAGCACGCCCGCGGGGCCCAGCGTCGTGCCGAGCTCCACGCCCTTGCAGCAGGCGACCAGCGGGCGGTCCGCGAGCGCGGCGGCGTGCCGCTCGGCGAGGGGGCGCAGCCGCTGCATCGGCACGGCCAGCAGGAGCGTCCCGGCCGCCGCGGCCTCGGACAGGTCGCCGGTCGCCCGCAGCCCCTCGGGGAAGCGAGGACCGGGCAGGCGGCGGGCGTTCTCGCGCGCGGCCTGCATCTCGTCCGCCCCTTCGCGCGCCCAGAGCGTGACGGGCCGCCCCGCGCCCGCGAGCACGATGGCGAGCGCCGTGCCGAAGGCCCCCGCGCCGAGGACGCCGACGCTCATGCCTTCGCCCCTTTCCGGCCCCCGCCGACCAGCGCGGGGCTCCGGTCATCGAGCGGCCAGCGCGGGCGCGCGGCGAGTTCCGGCCCGTCGCGCCGGCCCGCGCGGTAAAGTTCCGCCCCCGCGTAGGCCACGATCGCCGCGTTGTCGGTGCAGAGCTCGAGCGGCGGCGCGACCCAGGCGGCGCCGGCCTCCGCGGCGACGCGTTGCAGCGCCGCGCGGATCGTGGCGTTCGCCGCCACGCCCCCGGCGACGGCGAGCGCGGGCATCCCGCTCTCGGCCAGCGCGCGGCGCGTCTTTTCGGCCAGCACCTCGGCCACCGCCGCCTGAAACGCCGCGCAGAGATCGGCGCGGTCGCCCCGCGTCAGCCCGCCCTGCGCGGCGACCCGCCGGTCGCGCTGGCGCAGCACGGCGGTCTTCAGCCCCGAGAAGGACATCGCGCAGCCCGGCTTGTCCAGAAGCGGCCGGGGCAGCGGAACGCGCGCGGGATCGCCCGCGGCGGCCTCGCGCTCCACCGCCGGGCCGCCGGGCTGCGGCAGGCCGAGGAGGCGCGCGACCTTGTCGAAGGCCTCCCCCGGCGCGTCGTCGATGGTCCCGCCGAGGCGGGTGAAATCCTCCGGCCCGCGCACCTCCAGAAGCTGGCAGTGCCCGCCCGAGACGAGAAGCATCAGGTAGGGATAGGCGAGCCCGTCCGTCAGCCGCGGCGTCAGCGCATGCGCGGCGAGGTGGTTCACCCCCACGAGCGGCAGCCCGGCGCCCGCCGCGAGCCCCTTGGCCAGCATCACGCCGGCGAGCACGCCGCCGATCAGCCCCGGCCCGGCGGTCACCGCCACCGCGTCCATCTCGCCGAGGGCGAGGCCCGCGTCCTCCAGCGCGCGGCGCACGGCGAGGTCGAGCTTCTCGGCGTGGGCGCGGGCCGCGATCTCGGGGACGACGCCACCGAAGGCCGCGTGCAGATCGCCTTGTCCGAGCACCACGGAGGAGAGGATGTCCGCCCCCCCGGCGCCCTGCTGGACCACGGCCGCGGCGGTGTCGTCGCAGCTGCTTTCCAGCCCGAGTATGGTCAGCCTGTCGCCCATCGTCCGCGCGCCCGCCGGGAAAGGCTCTTGCTACCACCCGCGCCCCGGCCCCACAATCCCGCCCGCATGGCCGAGACCCCGACCCTCCTGCTCACGCGCCCGGCCGAGGCCTCCGACCGCTTCGCGGCGCAGCTGCACGGCATCCTCGGCGGCGCCATGCCGCGCGTCCTGACGGCGCCGCTGATCCGCGTGGACTACGCCGGCCGGCTGCCGGAGATGGCCTCGGTCGCCGCGCTCGTCTTTACCTCCGCCAACGGGGTGCGGGCCTATGTCGCGGCGGGCGGGCCGCGGGGCCTGCCGGCCTGGGCGGTGGGAGAGGCGACTGCGGAGGCCGCGCGCCGCGCCGGGCTCGCGCCCCGGACGGCGGGCGGCGACGCGCGCGCGCTGGTCGAGACGCTGACGCAGGCGCGGCCGGGGGGGCGGCTCCTGCACGTGCACGGCGAGCACGCGCGCGGCGAGGTGGCGCAGAAGCTGCGCGCGGCCGGCCTCGACGCGGAGGAGGCCGTGCTCTACCGCCAGATCCTCCTGCCGCTGACCGATGCGGCGGCGCAGGCGCTCGACGGGGCGGCGCCGGTGGTCGTGCCGCTTTTCTCGCCGCGCACCGCGGCGCAGTTCGCGGCGCAGCACCGGGGCCGCGCGCCGCTCCTGCTCGCCGCGATGAGCGCGTCGGTGGCGCACCGGGTCGCGCATCTGCCCGCCGCGCGGCTCCTGCAGGCCGAGCGGCCGGACGCCCCGGCGATGCTCCGCGCCGTCGTGTCGCTGCTCGATCACGCCGCACGGCTTGAGGGACCGGAACCCGGCGGGTAAGCTGCCGCGCGGCGGTGCTTCGGCCGTCGGGGAATCGAGAGGGACGACGCGGTGGCGAGGAAGAACAGGCGCCGGGCAGCCGGCCAAGGCGATCCGAAGCCGGCGGCGTCCGGCGCGCCGTCCCCAAAGGACCGGCCGGACACGGGCCCCGAAGGCGAGATGCCGACCGGCGCCGCCAGCCCCGAGGCGCAGCCCGACGCCACGCCCGAGACCCCTGCCCCCGAGAGCGAGACCGAGACCGAGGGCGCCGCGGCCACGGAGGCCGCGCCCGGCCCGGCCGAGGGCGCCGACGCCACCGAGCCGGGCGCGACGGAGGAGATCGCCGCCGGGGCGGCCGCCGTCGAGGCGGTGCCAGAGGCGCCGGGGGCCGATGAGGCCGCGACAGCGGCCGAAGAGGCCGGCGAGAGCGTGCAGGAGGCCGCGACATCCTTCGCGGAGACGCCGGAGGGCGAGGCGCCCGAACCGCAGGGCGCCGCATCGGAGCCGGCCGACACGGACACCGATAACGAACGCGCGGATGGCGGCCGCGACGAGACCGGCAGCGACAGCGTGACGCCTGAGCCTGACGACGCCGCGGCGACCGAGGGCGCGACTGCCGACGCTGCAGCGACCGAGGACGCAACCATCGGCGACGCCGCGACGGAGGCAGAGCCCGGCGCGACCGACGACACGGCGACCGGGGCAGAGCCCTCCGCGCCGACCGCCCCCTGGGCGGCCGCGGCGGGCGCCGGGGCGGCGAGCGCCGCAGGCGGCGCCACCGCCGACAGCGCCGGCGCCCGCGAGGCCCGGTCGGACGCCCCCCCGCGCGAGGTGATCGTCAGGCGCGGCGGCTTCGTGCCCGCGCTGATCGGCGGGCTCGCCGCCGCCGTCGTGGGCTTCGCCGCCGCGCGCTATGTCGTGCCGGAGGGCTGGCCCTTCCCTGGCGTGGACACGCCCGATTTCCGGGCCGAGACGCGCGCCGCGCTCGACGCGCAGGCCGAGGCCGTCGCGGCCCTGCGCGAGGAGATCGCCGCGGCCGAGCCCGATCTCGCCCCGCTCGAAAGCCGGATCGACGCGCTCGACGCCGGGCTCTCGGAGCTCGGCGCGCGCGTCGGCGACCTCGCCGCCACGCGCGACGCGCGCTTCGCCGAGATCGAGAGCCGCCTGACCGCGCTCGAGAAACAGCCAATGGAGGGCGCGCTCTCGGAAGAGGCGATCGCCGCCTACGAGCGCGAGCTTCAGGCGCTGATGGATCAGGTCGCCACGCAGCGCGCGGAGATCGAATCCATCGCCGACGACGTGCTCGCCCGCGAGGCCGACGCGCAGGCGGCCGCGCGCCGCGCCGCGGCGCTGGCCGCGCTCTCGCGCGTGACAGCGGCGCTCGATGCCGGCGCGCCCTTCGCCGGGCCGCTCGCCGATCTGGACGACGCGCTCGAGCGGGCGGTGCCCGATCCGCTGGCAGCCGCGGCCGCGGACGGCGTGGCCACGCGCGCCGAACTGGAAGAGAGCTTCGCCCCCGCCGCGCGCGCCGCGCTCGCCACGGCCCGGTCGGCGGAGGCCCCGCCGGACGATCCCGCCGACCGCGTCGGCGCCTTCCTGCGCGAGCGGCTGGGCGCGCGCTCCGTCGCCCCGCGGGAGGGCGACGATCCGGACGCCGTCCTCTCGCGCGCCGAGGCGGCGCTCGACGCCGGCGACCTGGGCCGCGCGCTCGAGGAAATCGATGCCCTGCCCGAGGCCGCGCAGGCCGAGCTGGCCGACTGGGCCGAGGCCGCGCGCACGCGGCACGCGGCGGTCGAGGCCGCCGACACCCTCGCCGAGACACTCAACGAAGAATAGGACGCCGATACATGCTCTGGTCCCTGCTCAAGATCCTGTTCTTCGTCGCCATCGTCGCCGCCGCCGCCTATGGCGGGCTCTGGCTCATGGAGGCCGAGGGCGGCGTGCGCATCGTCGTCGCGCAGACCGAGTTCACGCTCGGCGCGCTCGAATCGGCGATCGCGCTTCTGGTGCTGCTGGTCGCGCTCTGGGTGATCCTGAAGCTCGCCTCGCTCCTCGTGGCGACGCTGCGCTTCATCAACGGCGATGAGACGGCGCTCAGCCGCTATTTCGACCGCAACCGCTCCCGCAAGGGGCTGAAGGAGCTGACCGCGGCGCTCAACGCGCTCGCCGCCGGCGAGGGGCGCGAGGCGATGGTGGAGGCGCGCAGGGCGGCGAAGCACCTCGACCGCCCCGAGCTCGCCAACCTGATCACCGCGCAGGCGGCGGAGGCCGCGGGCGACGACCGCACCGCGCAGGAAATCTACCGCAAGCTGGTGGAGGACGACCGCACCCGCTTCGTCGGCGTGCGCGGGCTGATGAAGCAGAAGCTCGCCGAGGGCGACACCGACACGGCGCTCCAGCTCGCGCAGCGCGCCTTCGCGCTGAAGCCGCGCCACGAGGAGACGCAGGACCTGCTCCTCCGGCTTCAGGCGGGCGCGCACGACTGGTCCGGCGCGCGCCGGACGCTCGCCGCGAAGCTCAAGCACGGGGGCCTGCCGCGCGACGTGCACAAGCGCCGCGACGCGGTGCTCGCGCTGTCGCAGGCGAAGGACGTCCTCGACGAGGGCAAGGACGTCGCGGCGCGCGAGGCGGCGATCGAGGCGAATCGCAAGTCGCCCGACCTGATCCCGGCGGCGGTCATGGCCGCGCGCGGCTACATCGCGCAGGGCAAGGGCAAGAACGCGACGCGCCTCCTGACGAAGGCCTGGGCGGCGCAGCCGCATCCCGACCTCGCCGCCGCCTTCGCCGAGATCGCGCCGGAGGAATCGCCCGACGCGCGGCTCAAGCGGTTCCAGATGCTGGTCAAGACGAAGCCCGAGCACCGCGAGTCGAAGCTCCTGCTGGCGGAGCTCCACATCGCCGCCGAGGATTTCCCGGCCGCGCGCCGCGCGCTGGGCGATCTGGTGGAGAGCGACCCGGACGTGCGCGTGCTGACGACGATGGCCGCGATCGAGCGCGGCGAGGGCGCCTCGGACGCCGTGGTGCAGGGCTGGCTCGCCAAGGCGGTGACGGCGCCGCGCGGGCCGCAGTGGGTCTGCAGCAAGTGCAACGCGATCCATGCCGAGTGGGCGCCCGTCTGCGAAAGCTGCGGCGCCTTCGACACGCTCGCCTGGACCCGTCCGCCGGAGCAGGCGGTGGCGACCCCGGTCGGCACCGGGATGCTGCCGCTCGTCGTCGCCGGCGCGGGGGACGCCGACACCTCGGATGATACGGCGCGCGACGCCGTGCCGGAGGCGGAGACCGTCGAGGGGACGGCCGAGACGGAACGCGCGACGTAAACCGTCGCGGCCCGAAAAAGGGGGCTTTTCCCTCGCAGACCGCGGTGCTAAAGGCTCCGCCCAGACGGCCGGTGTAGCTCAGGTGGTAGAGCACGTCATTCGTAATGATGGGGTCAGGGGTTCGAGTCCCTTCACCGGCACCACATTCCTCCCACATGATCGATGACGCGGGCGACACGCCCGGCAGCGCCGGAGCGCGCCGTGGATGACGCGCCGACCGCGGACCCCGACGCCCGCGCGCGCCGGCTGGTCGCCGTCGTCGTCACCTACAATCGTCTGGACCAGCTGAAGGTCACCGTCGGGCGGTTGCTCGACGCGGGGCCGGGGGTCCTCGACGCCCTGCTCGTGGTGGACAACGCGAGCGATGACGGCACCGCGGACTGGCTCGCCGGGCAGGGCGACCCGCGGCTTGCGGTGCTGCGCCATGCCCGCAACCTCGGCGGCGCGGGGGGCTTCGAGACCGGGATGCGCCACGCGGTCGCGCATCTGGCGCCCGACTGGCTCCTGCTGATGGACGACGACGGGCGGCCGGAGCCCGGCGCGCTGGAGGCGTTCCACGCCGCGCGGCCGGAACGCTGGGACGCGATCGCGGCGGCCGTCTATTATCCTGACGGCACCATCTGCGAGATGAACCGACCGTCGGTGAACCCGTTCCGGACCGCGCGCGGCGTCCTGCGGGCGGTGCTCGGAGGGCGCGACGGGTTCCACATCGGCCCCGCGTGCTACGACGCGCCGCCGCGGGACGTCGACGTCGCGAGCTTCGTCGGCCTCTTCGTGTCGCGCCGCGCGGTGGAGCGCGTCGGCTATCCCGACGGTGCGCTCTTCGTCTACGGCGAGGACGGGCTCTATACCCTCGGCCTCAGCGCCGCGGGCGGGCGCATCGGCTTCGTGCCCGCCATCCGCTTCGAGCACGACTGCCGCACCTTCGCCGCGGAGCCGGGCCGCTTCGCGCCGCCGTGGAAGAGCTATTACTACCACCGCAACCTGCTCTTCCTCTATCGCCGCGCGGCCGGGCCGCTCTTCTGGCCGGCGCTGGCGCTCGTCCTGCCGAAGTGGCTGCTGAAGGTGCGGCGGCAACGGGGCGCGCGGTGGACGTACCTGCGCCTGCTCGGCCTCGCCGTCGCGCACGGTCTGACCGGCCATACCGGGACGCCGCACGAGGCGATCCTGTCCCGCGCCAGGGGGCGGCGGATCAGCGGTTCATGATGTCCTTGTTGTACCGCCGCAGAAGCAGAAGCCCCAGCGCGAGCGGCACGAGCGAGACGATCAGCACGTAGAGGACGCTGACGTACTGCGGATCGTACATCCCGTAGAACCCCTGTCGCATCAGGCCGCTCGTGTGCATGAGCGGGTTCCACCAGAGCACCGCCTGCGCCATCGCCGGCAGGTCCTCGTAGATGTAGAAGATCCCCGAGGCGAGAAAGAGCGGCCGGGTCGCGATGGACCAGACCACGTCGTAGGTCGGAAAGAGCCCCATCAGACAGCAGTTGAGCGTCCCGACGCCGAGGCCCAGCAGCGCGTTCAGCGTCAGAGCGAGAAGCGCCGTCTCGGCGTCGAGGACGACGCGCGTCTCGGTGGCGAGAATGATGCCCGTCAGGAGCAGATAGACGACGAGCGCCGTCGTGAGCACGTTCAGGAGAAAGCGCGCGGCGATGGCGTCGATCCATGTCACCGTCGGGTACGTGAGCAGCGGCGCGGAAAAGATGATCGAGCGGGCCACGGCCACCTGCACGCCCTGATACATCTGGAACGGCAGGAATCCCGTCGCGTAGAAAATGAGGAAGTTGCTGCCGAGCGACGGGGATCGCAGGAGCAGCGAAAAGCCGATCGACAACAGGACGATGAAGCCGAGCGGTTCCACGATCGCCCAGATGTAGCCGCCCGGCGTCCGGCCGTAGCGCGTGGACATTTCCCGCAGGACGAGCGCCAGAACCGTGCGCCACATGTGGCTCCGGCCCGCCGGGGATTGCGCGCGCGGCGGTCGCATGTCGTCCGGGGTGGATGTCACGGGCGCCCTCGCCTATGGCAACATTCTGCCACATTATGTATGTCTCGGGGCGAGTGAAAACCGCGTGATTTCCGGATGACGCTTTGACGGACGCAGAGTCGAAGGCCCCAGACCCCGCCCGCGCCCCCGGCGCGCCGGCCGGCGGGACGGGCGCGAAGGGCGGTGCGGGCGCGGCGCCTGCGGCGCCTGCGGGGCCGAAGGTCGTCGAGGTGCGCCCGCCCGCCGGACCGGCCCGCGTCGAGCGGCGCCACCGCGGGCTGATCCTGTCGTTCGTTCTGCTCGTCCTCGTGCCGATCCTCGCCGTGGCGGCCTACCTCTGGGTGGTCGCCGAGGATCAGTACGCCTCCGTCACCGGCTTCACCGTGCAGCAGGACGAGGGTGGCACGGCGGCCGAACTGCTCGGCGGGCTCGCCGAGTTCGCCGGCGCCGGGCAGCAGTCGGACAGCGACGTGCTTTACGAGTTCGTCCAGAGCCAGGAGCTCGTCGAGCGGATCCGGGAGGATCTCGATCTCGTCGGTCACTACACGCAGCACTGGCCCGGCGACCCGGTGTTCGCGCTCCCGGCCGATCCGACGATCGAGGACCTCGTCGCCTACTGGCAGCGGATCGTGCGCGTCGCCTACGATCAGTCCACCGGCCTGATCGAGCTGCGGGTGCTCGCCTTCGACCCGGCCTTCGCGCAGACCCTCGCGCAGGCGATCGTCGCCGAGAGCCAGGCGATGATCAATGCGCTCAACGATCAGGCGCGCGCCGATCTCATGGCCTACGCGCGCGACGATCTCGACCGCGCGCTGGAGCGGCTGCGCGCGGCGCGGCAGGCCCTGACCGAGTTCCGGACCCGCACCGGGATCGTCGACCCGCAGGCCGATGTTCAGGGCCAGTTCGGCGTCCTGAACACCCTCCAGCAGCAGCTGGCCGGCGCGCTGATCGAATACGACCTGCTCGCGGGGTCAGCCGACCCGGACGATCCCCGTCTCGTCCAGCTCGAGCGGCGCATCGAGGTGACGCGCGCGCGCATCGCGGAGGAGCGGGAGACGCTTTCCTCCGACGCCGTCGAGGGATCGGACGTCGATTTCCCGACGCTGATGGCGGAGTACGAAAGCCTCGTCGTCGATCGCGAGTTCGCCGAGGAGACCTACCGCGCGGCGCTCTCGGCCTTCGACATCGCCCGCGAGAAGGCGCAGCGCCAGAGCCGCTATCTCGCCACCTTCGTGCGGCCGACGCGCGCGCAGTCCGCGGAGTATCCGCAGCGTTTCACGCTCACCGGGCTCGCCGGGCTGTTCCTGCTGCTGGTCTGGGCGATCCTCGCGCTGGTCTACTACAGCGTCCGCGACCGGCAATGAGCGGCGACGGGCCGGGCGCATGATCCGCTTCGAGAACGTCACCAAGAGCTTTCGCGTGCGCGGCCGGCGGAAGGTGGTGATCGACGACCTGACCTTCGCCCTGCCGCCCGGGAAGGCCGTGGCGCTCCTCGGGCGCAACGGCGCGGGCAAGAGCACGCTCCTCGATCTCGTCGCGGGTCGGCAGCGCCCGGACAGCGGGCGCATCCTCCACGAGGGCAGCGTGTCGTGGCCGGTGGGCTTCGGCGGGTCGTTCCACCGGGAGCTCACGGGGGCGCAGAACGTCCGTTTCATCGCGCGCATCTACGGTGTGGACACCGACGCGCTCGCCGCCTTCGTCGAGGATTTCGCGGAACTCGGGCAGAATTTTCACATGCCGGTGCGCACCTATTCGCAGGGGATGCGGGCGCGGCTCGCCTTCGGGGCGTCGATGGGGATTCGCTTCGACACCTATCTCGTGGACGAGGTGACCGCGGTGGGCGACGCCGCCTTCAAGCGCAAGAGCCAGGCCGTCTTCCTCGACCGGATGCAGGACGCGGGCGCCCTGCTCGTCAGTCACGCGATGGCGCAGGTCAAGAGCCTCTGCGACGAGGCGATCGTCCTCGATCAGGGGCGCCTCCTCCATTTCACGGACGTGAACGCGGCGGTGGACCATCACAGGGCCCTGATGGCGTAGCGCCGCGGCCCGTTGCGCGGCGCGGCGCCCTGCGTCCGCCCGGGTGCCCGCGCGTTAACGGCGCCGGGCCATGGTCGCCGGGTCCTGTCCCGCAACGGAGGCGTCATGTCCGATCTGTCGCCCAACCTCGCCCTGCCGCTGCTTTTGCCGGCGCAGGCGCAGAAACACGTCACCCACAACGACGCGCTCGCCCTGCTCGATCTTCTGGTGCAGTTGCGGGTGCAGCGCTTCGACGCGCGGACGCCGCCCGAGGCGCCCGGGGACGGCGAGGTGTACGCGGTGGGCGCTGGCGCGACCGGCGCCTGGGCCGGGCAGGACGGGCGGCTCGCGGCGCGGGTGGGCGGCGGCTGGGTCTTCGTCGCGCCGCGCGAGGGGTGGCGCGCCTGGGACGTCGCCGGGGCCGAGGTGCGCGTTCATGCGGACGGGGCGTGGCGGCCGCTCGAGGCGCTTCCGCCGGGGACGGTCGAGCGCCTCGGCGTGAACGCCGCGAGCGACGCGGGCAACCGCCTCGCCGTCGCCGCGCCGGCGACGCTCCTGACGCACGAGGGCGCCGGTCATCAGCTCAAGATCGACAAGGCGTCGGCGGGCGACACCGCCTCCCTCCTGTTCCAGACGGGCTTCTCCGGCCGGGCCGAGATGGGCACCGCCGGGAGCGACGACTGGTCGATCAAGGTCAGCGCGGACGGCGCGTCGTGGACCGAGGCGCTGCGGATCGCCGCGGCGACCGGCGTGCCCGACCTGCGCGCCGGCGCGACGATCGGCGGGGCGGTGGCGTTTCACCGCACGAACGCCGCTGGCTCCGTCAGCCAGTCCGGCGGCGTGCCGACGGGCGCCCTGATCGAGCGCGGCAGCAACGCCAACGGCGAGTATGTGCGCTTCGCGGACGGCACGCAGATCTGCACGCATCGGCAGATGTCGAGCAGTTCCTCAAATGCGACCTGGACCTATCCGGCCGAGTTCGCGCCCGGAAAGACCGACTGCCTGCTGGGCACCGCGACGCCCATGACCGGCACCAACGTCGTGAGCGTGGTGCAAAGCACGACCGGGTCCGCGATCTTCACGATCCGGGACACGCTCAACTACGGCGTTCGGATCGAGGCGGACGTCTGGCTGTTCGCAATGGGCCGCTGGTTCTGAGGAGGTATCTCATGCGCATCACGCTTTCCCCCGTCCGCGGCCTTCCCGGTCAGCCCGAGACCGAGATCGCCGTCGCGGGCGAGACGATCACCGTGGACGGCACGCCCTACGACCTTTGCGCCGTGCCCGAAGGCGGCGAGGCGGTGCCCGCGGGCGAGCATCCCTTCGTCGGCACCATCACGCGGGAGGACGGCGAAATCGCCTGCACCGTCCGCGTGGCGCTCGGTGACGACGCGGCGCTGGATCAACCGCGCGATCCGACCGTCTGGACGGTGACCGCGACCGACGGGCCGGTGGCGATCCCGGCCGTCCGCAAGCCCGAGCCAAAGGAGCCCACCGATGACGTTTGAGCTGCACATCCGCACGCCGGAGGAGATCGCGGCCGAGAAGGCGGAGGCGCGCGCCGCTCGGCTCAAGGCGGAATGCCGCGCGCGGATCGAGGCGCGACTCGACGCGCGCACGGCGCAGAACCTGCTCGTCGCCCGGCTGCGCTCCGCGCTGTCGGCCGATCAGCTCGCGGCGTTCGACGCGGCCGAGGACTGGAAGCTCGCCACGATCGCCGAGTGCCGCCGCGCCATCGCGGAGGGCGACGATCCGGTCTGGCCCGAGTGGCCCGGTGGTGCGGCGGATGCGCTGGTGGCGGAGGTCTGAGCCATGGGCGCCGTCGGGCGCAGGGATTGCAACCTCAAAGTGAATTTTTTACTCCTTTAGTTGTATGCGCGGACTTGGGCATCGGGCCGTGTCCCGGGCGATCCACCCGGCGCGGTCGCTGCCGTCCGCGGGCGGCCGATCCCGTGCGGGAGCCTGACGATTGGTGAAGCTGTTTCGAGGCTCGAAGGTGTCGCCGCCGCCTGGCCGTTTCGTGATCGTCGGCCTGCCGCGCAGCGGATCGACATACCTCATGACCCTTCTCGGGTCGCACCCGGCGGTCTACTGCTCCGGCGAACAATACAACCCCTACGCCATCGTCGGCATCGGAGAGGAGCGCGACGACAGCTTCGAGGGCGTCGTCCGGCAGCGCGACGCGGACCCGGTCGGCTTTCTCGACAGGTTCTACGCCGAGCGCGTGCCGCCCGGCGTCACCTGGGCCGGTTTCAAGTTCATGCTGGGTCACAACATCGCAGCGTTCCGCGCGCTGGCCGAGCGTCCGGACATCCGGATCATCTACGTCTGGCGCGAGAACCGGCTGGCGCAGGTCGCCTCCCTGATCAAGGCGACGCGCACCCGGCGGTGGGCGCAGCAGAAACCGGACGCACACATCGCGCGCCGCATCGCGGCGAAGCCGCGACAGATCAGTCATCGCTGGCACGAGTTCGAGATGACCGATTACCTGTTTCAGCACTGGCTCGCGCAGGCCCCGCACCGCTCGATCACGCTGGAGTATCGCGAGCTCTTCGCGCCGGGTTTCCGCGAAAGGATCTGCGATTTCCTCGGGATCGCGCCCGACCGCCGCATGAAGAGCCCGCTCGTCAAGCAGGGCAGCAACACCATCGCCGACCGTTTCGAGGACCCGCGCGCCATCTCGACCTATTTCCGCGAGATCGGCCACGCGCGTTGGCTCGAGGACGAGCTCTGAGCGGATGCGCGTTCTCTATTACAACTGGGCCGACTACCTCGACGACGAGCGGCGGGGCGGCGGCGTCTCGGTCTACCAGCGCAACCTGATGGCGGCCATGGAGGCCCGGGACGACGTCGTCGCGGGTTTCTTCTCGTCGGGGCTGTCGTACGACCTTCCGGCCGGTCCGCCCCGCTGGGAGGCGGTCCGGCACGGGCCGCGCACCGACCGGCACCGGCGCTGGGAGATCGTGAACGCCGCACCGCTCGCGCCGGCCCATCATTCCTTCGGCGATCCGGCGCAGATCGAGGACCGGCCGACGGAAGCCGCGGTCTGCGATCTCGTCGCGGCGACGGGGCCGTGGGACGTGCTGCACCTCAACAACCTCGAAGGGCTGCCGGTGGCCGTCCTCGGGCGTCTCAAGGCGCGCTTCCCCGGGTTGCGCATCGTCCTGTCGCTGCACAACCACTTTCCCGTCTGTCCTCAGGTCAACCTCTGGTGGCAGGAGCGCAGCGCCTGCACGGATTTCGACGGCGGCCGCGCCTGCGTCACCTGCCTGCCTCGCATGCCCGACCGGCGCATGCTGCGGCTGGCGAACGGGCTGGCCTACCGGTTGAAACGCGCGGGTCTCGGGCCGGGCACCCGGGCGGTGCGGATCGGGGGGCGCGGGATGCGGGCCCTGCGCCGGTTGCGTCCGCCGCTGTCGGCCCTCACGTCCGGCGCGCCGCCCGCTCCGGTGCGTCCCGACGGCGCCCCCTTCGCCGCGCGGCGCAGCGCGATGGTCGCCGCGATCAACGCGCATTGCGATCGGGTGCTCTGCGTCTCCGACGCGGTGCGCCGGATCGCCCTGCGCCACGGCATCGCGCCGGACCGCGCGCATGTGTCCTACATCGGGACGGCGGAGGCGGAGGCCTTCGCGCGCACCGCGCCGCGCCGCGTGCCGCGCGCGGCGGACGGCACGCTCACCCTCGGGTTTCTCGGGTACATGCGCCGCGACAAGGGGTTCCATTTCCTGCTCGACGCGCTCGAGAGCCTCCCGGCGTCGCTGGCCGCGCGGATCCGGCTCGTCGTCGCGGCGCGCCGGGGCGACCGTGCGACCATGGCGCGGCTCGCCGGGCTGGAGGCGCGTCTCGCCTCGGTCGATCACGCGGACGGCTACCGCCACGCGGATCTCGACCGGCTGCTGGCGCCCGTCGACGTCGGCGTGATCCCTGTGCTCTGGGAGGACAGCCTGCCGCAGGTGGCGATCGAGATGCACGCCCGCCATATCCCGCTGCTGACCGCGGACATGGGCGGTGCGCGGGAACTGGGCCGCTGTCCCGACATGGTGTTTCCCGCCGGCGACACGGCTGCGTTTCGCGCCCGGCTGGAGCGGCTCGTGGCGGGGGGCGTCGATTTCGGGGCCTACTGGGCCGGGGCCATGCCGCCGGTGAGCCTCGAGGCGCACGCAGCGGCGTTGATGCGCCATTACCGGGGCTGATGCCCCCCGTCTGCCCCGCGTCGCGCGGCTGCGGCCCGGTCAGGCCTCGAGGGTCGCGCCGAAGGCCTTGTAATCGGCCGCATAGACATCCCGGAGCTTGCGGAGCTGCGCCGCCGTCAGGGCGCCCGCGTCGAGTTTCGGACCCCCGGTCTGAACATGCGGCAGGGTGAGCGGCTGTCCGGTCCGCGCGCGCATGTCGGCGAGAAACCGGTCGAGCTCCGCAAGAGTGTAGAGCTCCGAGAACCAGCCCGGATCGGGCCCGAGGAAGTCCACCATCGGCCGCGTGTGGTGATGGATCGACGGGCTGAGGGCGGCGTAGTCCTCGAGCCGGTCCACGAACGTCCCGAGGTCCGGATCGGGGTCGAGGCCGGTTTTGGCGAACTTCGCCGGCGCGCTCTCGCGGGCGAGTTCGCGGTGATTCCGGACCCGGTTTCGATAGGCCGAGATCAGCCGTTCGACGGGATCGCGGATCACGGCGACGCGGTGCATGTCGGCCAGGCGCGCGAGGGGCAGATCCGCATGGAGCGTCGTCGCATAGGCGGCGTTGTGTATATGGCGCGTGCGGCCGTTGACGACGAAGGGCTCGAACGGCCGTCCGTTCTCGGCCGAGAAGAACAGGAGCTTCAGGCTCGTGCAGGCGACCTTCGGCACGGGCGCGTAGAACAGGTCGAACTGCGGCAGTATGACGGCCATCCTCACAACTCCTGATGCTGGGGTGCGCGCTTCGCGCCCGGTGGCGTCGCGGCCGGATCGGCGCTCGTGGCGCCACGGGGCGGCGGCGGGCTGGCGCGGTCGAGCCGCGCGGCCACGAAGGGCGCCTCCGTCCAGGGCACCGAAACGTCCGGATCGAAGATGCGCTCGCGCCCCTCGGACACGAGGGCGAGGTACTTGCGGTATTCCCGCGCGTCGCCCCAATGCTGCCCGCGCGCGACCTCCGCCTCCGCCTTGCGGCGAAAATCGGCGGTGTACTTGAAATGGCCGAAGATCAGCTCGCGCGTGGCGATCCGCGCGTCGGCCACGAAGTGCAGCCCCGCCGAGAGCCGCATGAAGGGGTGATACCTCAGCAGCCCGAGCTTCTGCGCGGTGAAGTCGTTGGGCGACGCCCCGGGGATCAGCCGATGGCGCAGCGCCGAGGTCCAGGCGGGCTGATCCGAGAAGGGGCCGCGCATCGGGCTGTGCGTCAGGAAGGGTTCGCGGTCGGCGTAGCCCGCCTCGGCGAAGGGGTCGCCGCTCTGCAGCGTGACGTCGGACAGGCGGCCGTCCGGATACATGTCGAGCATGAAGATCCGCACCGCCTCGGCCGTCGCGAACTCGGGCGCCCGCAGGAGCTCCGGCAGCGTTTCGGTCTGCCGGCGCTGCCAGACGAGCAGCTCGTCGGCATCCGCGACGAGCGACCAGCGGCCGGGGCGGAAGGCGGACAGCAGGGCCTGCTGCCACGCGACGCCGAACGCTGAGCGGTTGTAGTCGGTATCGACGGAAAACAGGGCCACGTCCTCCTGCTCCGCGAGCATGTCGAGCGTGCCGTCGTCCGAGCCGTTGTCCGCCACGAGGAACGCGCCCACCCCGAGCCTGCGATAATGCTCGAGGAAGGTCTCCAGCATGAACATCTCGTTGCGCATGCAGGCCACGACGGCGACCTCGGCCTCGCGCGCGCGCTCGACCCGCGCCTCGGGGCTGACGAGGTCCAGCGCGTTGGACTGATATCCGAGCCGCACGTCCTGAAAGCTCGGCCAGATCTTCCGCGGCGCGAGCGTGGGGGCGGAAAGCTGTCGCATCGCCTCTGCCTGATCCGTCGTCCGGTCGAGATGAGCGAGCGTCACCGGCGCGGCGCGCGACGGCAGGAACCCGTTCACCCAGGCGGAGACGGGTGTCGCGTCGCGGTGGGCGCGCCGCCGTATCGAGATCCTGTAGTCCTCGTCCGCGACCTGAACCCCCTTCAGCGCCAGCAGGTCGCCCAGCAGCTTGTCCTCCATGAAGCTGTCCGCGATGAGCCGCCGGCCCTCCGGGCTGTCGGCGGCAGCACACGCGGCGCGCATGGCGGCGCGCGAGAGCGTGTAGCCGCTGCCGCCGTCGGCGTAGGTCGAGGGCTCGGGCGAGCGGTCGAGGTCCAGTCGGCCGCGCGCCGACCGGGATTTCGCCTGATGCCAGGCGCGGTCCATCTGCCCCGGCGCACGGTGCAGCCGGCGGCCGTAGTAGTCGTGCTTGCGAAAGCTCAGCGACCGGAAGAACAGCGGCGCGTTCAGGAAACAGTCGTCGTCGATCTTCAGCATGTGGGCGTGGCGCGTCCGGCGGACCACCCAGTCGATCGCGGCGAGCGTCTTCTGCGGCAGCCCCTCGTAATCGTCGGGCGCCTCCAGAAAGACGGTGTCGCCGCGGCGCGTGCCGTCGCCGTCGCCCACCATCACCAGATAGGGCACCCCGAGGTCCTCGAGCAGCGACAGCCAGCCCGCGCGCAGGGCCGGGATGCGCGTTTCGAGGTTCGCGCGGCAGGAAAAGACGGTCACGACGGTATCGTAAAGGGGCGCTTCGGGCAGTCCGGTGTCGAGCGGCTCTCGCGCGGACCGGGCCGGCGGCAGGATGTTTCCGAGCGCGTCCCGGACTCGCCGCGCCACGGCGTCGTCGCGCGCCGTCAGGCGGGCGAGCGGGGCCTGAAGCGCGGGGGCCGCGGCGAGCCCGGCGCGCGACGCGTCGGGCAGGCCGGCGACCCGGGCGAGCGCCCAGTCGGCCGCCCGGTCCGCAGCCGGCCCGTCCGGGGGCCAGGCCGCCGCGAGGCTCAGCGCGAGGCCGATGCCGAGGTAGCCGTCGCGCGCGTCGGCCAGCGGGGCGAGCTCCGCGAGGATCCGATCCGCGGGCTCCGCATCCGGGTCGCGCACGAGCCGCTCCAGCCGTTCGGCCACGCGTATCTGATGGCCCGGATGGCGAGCGCGGGGGATGTCGGGGTAGAGGTCGCCCATCCCCTCGGTCGCGAGCGCGACGACGTCCGTCTCAACCGGCGCGCTCCCGGGAAAGGCCATGTGACGGATCGCGCTTTTGGCGGGCGTCGGGCTGTCGCCCTCCAGCGCGCGTCGCGTCGGCGCTTGCCCGCGCTCGCGCGGCAGGCCCGCGGGACCGAGCAGGTCGCGGCGTATCCGGGCGGCGTCGGCGGTCCCGTGCGCCTCGAACCAGCGCAACGCCTCGTGCCGCGCGGCGTCGGAGCTTCCCTCGGCCCGAATGGTCTCGAAATGCTGGCGGGCCGGCACCAGCTCTGGCGGCGGGACACCGTCCGTTTCGGCATCGAGCGCCGTCCAGAACGCCCGCGACAGGCCGTAGATCTCGATGCAGCTCCGGACGACGTCGCGCCGCATCTCCTCGTCGCCTCGCATGTGCGCCGCGAGCCACGCCGCCACCGCGACGAATTCCGCGCAGGGCGCGCGCCCCCAGTAATCTTTCGACTGTCGGCGCGCGATCTCGAAGAAGGCATAGGCAGCCCCGTCCCGCAGCCACGCCGGCACGTCGTCGCGTGTCTGCGCCTGCCGGACGGTGCGGGCGATGCAGGGCGTGAGCGCCCACCCCTCGTCCGGGTCCGTCAGCGACCAGAGCGTGCGGTCCACCGCGGCGTGATCCCCCGAAAAGAGCAGGAACGGCAGCATCGCCGAGCGCGCCCAGACATCGGCCTGCGCCGGGTCGAAGCGATGCAGTCCCTCGGCCCGGGCGGCGTCGAACAGCACGCCGAAGTCGGCGCGTCCCGTGCAGAAATGCTCGGACAGCGCGAGAAAGAGCCCGCGGCGCTCCGCCGGGGGGAGCGCGAGCCCGGCGAGAACCTGCGCCGGGTCGGCGGGCGGATCGCTGCGCTGGCTCTGCGTGAAGCGCGCCACGGCCGCGTCGATCGCGGCCCGGCCGGGATCGACCCGGCGCAGGGCCTCGGCGGCGGCGTCGCCCGCGCGCGGGGCGTCGTCGTCCTCGCACCGCTCGAGGCTCCCGGAGAGGCCGACGCGCCGCGCCAGCGTGCGGATCCGGTCGCGCTCCGCGGCGGGCAGCAGCGGCATCAGGCGGGCCGCGGCCACCTGCTCGATCGCCACGGTGAGCAGGGGCATGTCGCCGGTGTCGAGCCCGGCCTGCAGCAGCGCGGCGATCCGGGCGGCCATGTCCTCCCGCGTGAGGGTCAGGCGCGCCTCCCGGCCGAGCCGGACGGTCACCGCGTCCTGTCCCGGCGTCCAGAGGCGCCCGACCGGCGCGGCGACGAGCGCCGGTGTGCCGTCGGGGAGCGCGGCCTCCGTGACCGGCAGGGCCGCGTCGCGTGCATCGCAGGTCAGCGTCGCGCCGTCCGGCGGGCGGGCGGCGCGGAACATCAGCCGCGGATCGAGCGTCAGCGCGCGCCCCGGCGTCCGGGGCACGAGGTCGAGCGCCCGCGCGCCGCCTTCGAGCGACAGATGCGTGATCCGGTCGAGCGCGTGCAGCCCGCCGCGATGCCGGAGGCTGCGCGGGCCGAGGGTGCAGACCCGCGCGCCGTCGATCGCGACATGCACGCGCGGCAGGTCGAAGTGGACCGTCACGGCGTGGCCCTCGCGCCGCAGCGGAAACGGCATGGGCCGCTCCGTGCGCCACCGGCCGTCCGCGCGGGTGTCGTTGACCACCAGCCGCTGCTCATCGGCCCGGAACGAGAGATGGAGGGGGCACAGCGCGCCGCGCGCGTCCGTGAAGAAGATGTTCGCGCATGGATGCGCGTGGAACGCGATCCTGAACCGGGCGAACCCGTCGTCGTGCAGGGGAAAGATGTGCCGCTGCGCCTGCGGCGCCACCGGTCCGACGCCGGGGCTCGAATGGCGCGCCGCCCGGAGGAGCGAAAGCGGGTCGAGCAGCCGGGCGAGGCGCGGCCCGACGCTCGGGTCGAGGCCGGCCGGCGTGTGGGCTGCGTCGCCGTATCCCCGGCGCAGGGCGCCAGCCGCCGCCGCGCCGAGCCGCAGCGCCCGCGCGGGCCGGGCGGCGGGCAGCGCCGTGTCCACCTCGTCGCGCAGGGCGCGGGCGTAGAGCCTGCGCTGCCAGCCGCGCGGCAGGCGCGCCGCGGCGCGCGCGGGCAGCGCCGCGAGCAGGGCGGCATGCCCGGCGCCGAGCCGTCCGCCCGCGCGCCGGCCCGGATCGTAGCGCGCCAGCGCGACCGCCGGCCGGTCAAGGTAGGCGCCCCGCTCTGCGAGAAGCGCAGCGCCGAGCGCGACGGCCCAGCCGGAGCGCGGACCGGGCGTGAAGCGCAGCCCTTCCGCCTCGGCGAAGGTGCGCCGGATCAGCCGGTTGCCGAGATCCGGGGCGAGCGCTATCGCGACCTCCGGGGCGAGGTCGAGTGGTCCCTCGGGCGGTTGGCCGTCGCGCAGCGGTCGCATGTCGGCGAACCCGTTGTGCACGGGGGCCACGTCCGTGGTGCCCATGCGGAACTGCGCCACGGCGATGTCCGCCCCGGCGCGCAGCGCGGCCTCCGTCCAGTCGGCGAGGGCCCCCGGCACGACGCGGTCGCCGGCCGCGAGGAACAGGACGTAGCGCCCGCGCGCCGCCGCGAGGCCCGCCTGCCGCGCCCGGCCGGGGCCGCGCGCCCGGGTCGCGATCACCTGCGCCGCGCCCAGCGATCGCGCGGATGGCGCCGCGGCGGGCGGGCAGACCACGATCACCTCGTGCGCGGGGCCGGGCTGACCGGCGAGCGTCGCGAGCGTGGCGGCGAGCGCGTCGGTGTCCCGCCCGTCCCAGGGCAGAACGACCGACAGCGGCGTCTCTCCGGCCACCTCGATATCCCGGGCCTGCGCGCCGCCCGCGTCCTGCCCGGCGCGATGGTCCACGTCGGCCGCGCGGAGCGTCTGCGCGGCCGTCCGCGCGAAGCGGGCGAGGCGCTCGGGATCGCGCAGCGCGGTGCTGCGTTCGGAGGTGAGCCGCGCGGCGAGGCGGGCGAAGGCCGTGTCCGCCGCCCCGTGCGGACCCGCCTCGAGGATGGCGCGGACCGTGTCGAGGACGGGGAACTGGTCGAAGACACGCTCGTCGTCCGACGTGGTGATCTGGCCCGGCCGGCCCCGCGTCTGCAGGTAGAGCGGTTCCGGCAGGTGCAGGATGTGGTCGGTGCGCGCCGCCGCGCGCAGGAAGAAGGCGTGATCCTCGAACCATGTGCCCGGGTCGAAGCGCAGCCCGTCGATCAGCGAACGCCGGTAGAGCTTGTTCCAGGCCGAGGGGAAGTGCCGGATCACTTCGCACCAGTCGTCGAAGCGGTAAAGCCGCGCCGTCGGATGCGCGGCGAGGTCCGCCGCGTCGTGGATCGCCGAATGCGCCGTGCCCGACCCGTCGCCGAAGCAGTAGCGCAGCGCGCAGGCGACCCAGTCGGCGTCATGCGCCACGAGCGCGCCGTGCATCCGCGCGAGAAAGTCGGGCATCACCCGGTCGTCGCCGTCGACGAAGGCGAGGACCGCCCCCTTCGCGGCGTCGAGCCCGGCGTTGCGCGCCTCCGACAGGCCGCGATTGTCCTGCCGGATAAGGCGGAAGCGCGGATCCTGCGCGACGGCCGCGCGCGCCGCCCGGTCGCTGCCGTCGGTCGAGCCGTCGTCGACCACGATGACCTCGAAATCCGTGAAGGTCTGTTCGCGGAGGCTCTGCAGGCACGGGCCGATATGCGCGGCGACGTCGTGGACCGGCACGATGACCGATACCGCGGGGGACGCGTCGGCGCGCGCCGCGCCCCGGGGCATCTGCGGGTCCGGTGTGATGCGCATGGCTCCCGCCTTTCTCCGCGTCGGCGACGAGCAGCGGCGCGGCACGCGACCGGATGGCGCAGCTGTCGCATTGGTTGCCAAAAGTCATGGCAAATGCTACCTGAAGTTGTCAACGCGGACTGGGCAGGCGGCCCCGATGACCTTTCCTCATGTCATATGGACGTTGCGCCGCACGGGGGGCACCACGCTGGCGACGCTGCTGGCCGATCTGTCGGACTATCCCGGCGTTCAGCATGAACCGTTCAACGCCGAGCGCATTTTCGGCGAGGTGACGCGCAACTGGACGGCCACCCGTGACACCGGGCTCCTGCGCGCCGACATGCAGCGCGTCCTCGCTCGCAAGCCGGTGATCAAGCACTGCGTCGAGCTGGTGCCCGAGCCCGTCAACGACGCCCTGCTGACGGTCTCCGCGTCGCTGGGTTACGTGCAGATCGTGCTCGACCGGCGCGCGGACGTGGACCGGATCCTGTCGCTCGAACTCGCGCGGCACACGGGCGCCTGGGGCAAGGCCGAGGCCCGCCGCGTGCATGAGGCGGTGCAGTCGGGCGAGCGGAGCCTGCCGCCCATCGATATCGCCGCCGCCGCGACGCATCTGCGGGCCTGCGACCAGCGCCGCCGGAACATGCACGCCCGGTTTGCGGACCACGGCATCGCGCCGTTCGTCGTCCATTTCGAGGATATCTACGCCGATCCGGTGCGCGGCCGCGACACGGTGGCGGCGCTCACGGCGTTCATCGGCATCGACCGGTCCGCCGTGGACGACTACGACGCGCGGGTCGAGGAGGCGCTCCTGACCAAGGGCCAGAAATCGGCCCGCCTTCTCGACCGGGTGCCCAACATCGACGAGGCGCGCGCAGCCCTCGAGGAGGTCCGCCGCCCGTCGGCCTGAACGGCGGAGCGCGACCCGCAGCATGGTCGTCGTCAGAGCGGCGCGGCCGAGAAGCGGGGCAGCCGGTCGCCTGCGCGCGCGGCGTCGCGCATGGCGCGCGCGGTGTCGAGCGCTTCGCGGATCGTGACGTCCATGTCGATGTAGCGATAGGTGCCGAGGCGTCCGACGAATGTCACGTTCTCCTCGGCCTCGGCCATCTCGACGTACCGCGCGAGCAGCGCCTTCTCCGCGACGAGGCGGATCGGATAATAGGGGATGTCCCCGGGACCGCAGGCGCGGCTGTATTCGCGGTAGCAGACCGTGCCGGCGTGCTCTTCCCAGGGCGCGAAATGCTTGTGTTCGGTGATGCGGGTGAAGGGCACCTCCGGGTCGGGATAGTTCATCACCGCGCAGCCCTGCCAGTCGCCCTCGGCGCGGAACGCCTCGAAATCGAGCGTGCGGTAGCCGAGGCGGCCGAGCCGGTGCCCGAACCATTCGTCGAGCGGCCCGGACCAGACGACGTGATCGTGCCGCTCCGCCATCTCCGGCGCGAAGGCGGTCTCCAGATGCACCTCGATCCCGGCCGCGTCGAGGATGCGCTCGACCATGGCGGTGTAGCCCTCCTCTGGGATGCCCTGGAAGCTGTGGAAGAAGTAGTTGTCGTCGTAGCTGAAGCGCAGCGGCAGCCGCTTGAGGATCGACGCCGGAAGCTTCGCGGGGCTCACGCCCCACTGCTTCTCGGTGTAGCCGCGCAGGAAGGCGTCGTAGAGTTCGCGCCCCACCATGCGCAGCGCCTGCTCCTCGAAGCTCGCGGCCTCGCCCTCGCCCGCCTCGGCGCGCGCGGCGACATGCGCGCGCGCCTCTTCCGGGCGCAGGGTCGCGCCGAAGAACTGATTGATCGTGTGAAGGTTGAGCGGCATCGCGTAGACGCGCCCGCGCGCCGTGGTGCGGACCTGATGGCGGTAGGGGCGGAAGCGGGTGAAGCCGTTGACGTAGTCCCAGACCTCCGCGTCGTCGGTGTGGAAGATGTGCGGGCCGTAGCGATGCACCAGCACGCCGGTCTCCGGGCAGCGCTCGGTGTGGCAGTTGCCGGCGATATGGGGGCGCGCCTCCACCACGGTGGCGCGGTGACCGCTCTCGCTCAGCGACCGGGCGATGACGGCGCCGGACAATCCGGCGCCCACCACGAGGACACGCACGCCGGCCTCCATTTCCAGCCAATGCTGAAATACAACCTAAAAGAGAAAATAATCCGCATCAATACAATCCAGGGAGAAGGTGCGCCGCGTCTGGCTCCGGTCGCGCCGCGCAGGCGGCCGCCGCGCGGCGCACGGCTATCGGGCAGCCACCCTGCGCCGTCCTGCACGCGCGGATTGTCCGCAAATCGCGGGCAGCCCATGAGGCGCCGGGATCGGCGCCGATCACGCGTGTCCGGGTCCGCTCCCTGCTCCCGGCGGGGCCGCGGTCCGCCGGCACGACCGGGCCGTCGCGGGCAGCGCCACCCGGCCGGGGGCCGCGTCGCCAGGCCGAACGCCGGCCGCCGGATCGCGCCCCGGCGCACGGCGGGTGCGATGACCGCCTCCCCCTCAAGCCCCGGTATCGCGCGACCGTCGTCTCACGGGTGTGCGCCCCCGCGCCGGACGCGTCCGAGGCCCGCGCCGTCCGAGCCTCTCGCCGCGTGCCCGGTCCCTTGCAGGGGTGGTCGCGTCAGGCCTCGCCGTCCAGCAGCCCGCTCAGATAGGCGCCGTAGCCGTTCTTCACGAAGCGGTCGGCCTGCGCGCGCAGGTCCGCGGCGTCGATCCAGCCGTTTGCGAAGGCGATCTCCTCGGGGCATCCGACCTGCTGGCCCTGCCGCTCGGTCAGGGTGCGCACGAAGTTCCCCGCATCCAGAAGGCTCGCGTGGGTGCCCGTGTCGAGCCAGGCGTAGCCGCGCCCCATGCGCTGCACCGTCAGGCTCCCGGCGTCGAGGTACATCTGCAGAAGATCGGTGATCTCCAGCTCGCCGCGGGCGGAAGGGCGGACGGCGCGCGCCCGTTCCGGGGCGGTGCCGTCGAGGAAATAGAGCCCCGTGACGGCGAAGGGGGAGGGCGGCGTCTCGGGCTTCTCGACGATGGCGCGCGCCCGCTGCTCGGCGTCGAAATCGACGACGCCGTACCGCTCCGGATCGGCGACGCGGTAGCCGAAGACGGTCCCGCCCGCGGCCTGATCCATCGCGGCGCGCAGAAGCTCCGGCAGCCCGTGCCCGAAGAAGAGGTTGTCGCCGAGGATCATCGCCGAGGGCGCGCCGTCGAGGAACGCCTCGGCCAGCAGATAGGCCTGCGCGAGGCCCTCGGGCGCGGGCTGCTCGATGTAGGTGAACGAAAGGCCCCACTGGTCGCCGTCGCCGAGCGCGCGGCGGAACTGCGCCTGATCCTCGGGGGTGGTGATGATCGCGATCTCGCGGATGCCGGCCAGCATCAGCACCGAGATCGGGTAATAGATCATCGGCTTGTCGTAAATCGGCAGGAGCTGCTTCGAGAGCCCCATGGTGATCGGGTAGAGGCGGGTGCCCGAGCCCCCCGCGAGCACGATGCCCTTGCGCTCGGTCATGCGCCGTGTCTCCTCCGTGGTGCCGCGCCGGGGCGCTCGGCCGGCGGGCGCGGCTTTCCCGCGGCCCCGCGGTGGTCTCCGCCCGCGGGCGTCATGCCGCGCCGAGCTCGCGCAGGATGTCCCCGAGCCCCGCCCGCCAGTCCGGCCGCGCGAGGCCGAAGGCCGTCGCGGTCGCGCTGCAGTCGAGGCGCGAATTGAGCGGCCGCCGGGCCGGGGTGGGATACTCCGCCGTCGGGATGTCGGCCACCGCGCAGGTCAGATCGGCCCGTACGAAGATCTCCCGCGCGAAATCCGCCCAGCTCACCTCCGGCGCGGCGGCGAAGTGGTAGGTCCCCGAGAGATCGGGCGCGCGCGCCAGATGCTCGGCGATGACCCGGCAGGCGTGCGCGATGTCGGCCGCGGGCGTCGGGCCCCCGATCTGATCCGCGACGATCGAGAGGCTCTCGCGCTCCGCGCCGAGGCGCAGCATCGTCTTGACGAAGTTCGCGCCATGCGCCGAGACGACCCAGGAGGTGCGCAGGATCGCGTGCGGCCCGCCCGCGGCGCCCACCCGCTCTTCGCCCAGGCGTTTCGAGCGGCCGTAGGCGTTGAGCGGCGCGGTCGCGTCTCCGGGCCGCCACGGCGCGGCGCCGGTCCCCGGAAAGACGTAGTCGGTGGAGATCTGCACGAAGGGCAGACCGCGCGCCGCCGCGGCGCGGGCCATCGCGGCGGGCGCCTCGGCGTTGATCACGATGGCCGCGTGCTCCTCCGCCTCGGCCTTGTCCACGGCGGTCCAGGCGGCGGCGTTGATCACGGCGTCGGCCTTGGCCGTGTCCACCGCGCGGGCGCAGGCCTCCGGGTCGGAGAGGTCGGCGTCCGCGCGCCCGAGCGCCGTGACCGCCGCGCCGCCCTGACGGCGGAGCTCGGTCGCCACCTGACCGCTGTGGCCGAAGACCAGAAGCCTCATGCCCCGGCCCCCAGCCGGCGCCCCACGCCCTCGCGGTCCGCGAGCTCGCGCCACCAATCCTCGTTGGCGAGGTACCAGTCGACGGTCCGCGCGAGCCCTTCCTCCAGCGTGACGGAGGGGCGCCAGCCGAGTTCCTCGGTGATCCGCGTGGCGTCGATGGCGTAGCGCAGATCGTGGCCGGGGCGGTCGGCGACGAAGTCGATCAGCCGCTCGTGCAGCGCGCCCGCGGGGCGGCGGGCGTCGAGCAGGCGGCAGATCATGCGCACGAGGTCGATGTTGCGCGCCTCGTTCCCGCCGCCGATGTTGTAGGTCCGCCCGGGCGTACCTTGGGCCACCACGGTCAGCAGCGCCTCGGCGTGATCCTCGACGTAGAGCCAGTCGCGCACGTTCTCGCCCTGCCCGTAGACCGGGATAGCCCGCCCGGCGAGCGCGTTCAGGATCACCACCGGGATGAGCTTTTCCGGAAAGTGATAGGGGCCGTAATTGTTCGAGCAGTTGGTCAGCACCACCGGCAGCCCGTAGGTGTGATGCCACGCGCGCACGAGGTGGTCCGAGGCGGCCTTGGACGCCGAATAGGGGCTGCGCGGGTCGTAGGCCGTCGCCTCGGTGAACTTCACGGAAGGGTCGGGCGGGAGCGAGCCGTAGACCTCGTCGGTCGAGACGTGGTGAAAGCGGAAGCCCTCGGGCCGGCCTTCGCGGGTCCAGTGGGCGCGCGCGGCCTCCAGCAGGGTGTAGGTGCCGGTGACATTCGTCTCGACGAATGTGCCGGGGCCGTCGATCGAGCGGTCCACGTGGCTCTCGGCGGCGAGGTGCATCACCGCGTCGGGGCGGTGGGCCGCGAAGATCCGGTCGAGCGCGGCGCGGTCGCGGATGTCGGCGTGCTCGAAGGCGTAGCGCGGGCTCTCCGCCACTTCCGCGACGTTGTCGAGGCAGGCCGCGTAGGTCAGCGCGTCGAGGTTGACGACCGCATGCCCCGCCGCCACCGCGCGCCGCACCACCGCCGAGCCGATGAAGCCCGCGCCGCCGGTGACCAGAAGCTTCATGCGGCGCCCCCGTGGACGAAGGGCGAGACCCAGTCGCGCCAGCGGGGCGCGCGGGCGTCCTTATCGCTCAGGATCGCGCGGTCGGGGTCGATGCCCCAGTCGATGCCGAGGTCCGGGTCGTCGAAGCGCACCGCGCCGTCGCTCTCCGGCGCGTAGAAATCCGTGCACTTGTAGAGGATCTCGGTATCTGGCTCGAGCGTGGCGAAGCCGTGCAGGAAGCCTTTGGGCACGAAGAGCTGCCGCCCGCTCTCGGCCGAGAGTTCGACGGCGAGCCACCGGCCGAAGGTCGGGCTGCCGCGGCGCGCGTCCACCGCCACGTCGATCAGCCGCCCGCGCCCGCAGCGCACGAGCTTGTCCTGCGCGTGCGGCGGCGCCTGGTAGTGCAGGCCGCGCACGGTGCCGGCCTCGCGGCTGAGCGACTGGTTGTCCTGCACGAAAGTCAGGTCGAGCCCGTGCTCGGCCATGCGCCGGGCGTTCCACGTCTCGGAGAAGAAGCCGCGATCGTCGCCGAAGCGGCGCGGCGTCAGCAGGAGCACCCCGTCCAGTGCCGTCGCCTCCACCGTCAGCATCGCGCCTCCGCCATTCCCGGGCTCGCCTGACGCAGGGCTAGCCCCCCGGCTGGCGACATGCAACGGCGGGCGCGGCTCAGCGCGGCATCGGCGGCGGGTTCGCGGCGACCTCGGGGTTGCGGAGCCACACGGAGAGGTTCAGCGCGCCGGCGAGCGAGACCCACGAGAGATAGGGCACGAACAAGAGCCCCGCGCGCCAGTCCACCTGCCAGAGCGCCCAGAGCGTCGCCGCCACCGAAAGCCAGAGCGCGGCGAGCACGCCCATGCCGAGCCTGATCCGCTTGAGCCCGAAAAAGACCGGCGTCCAGAGCCCGTTGAGCGCGATCTGAAGCGCCCAGAGGGCGAGCGCGAGTTCGGCGCCCGGCTGCCCGGCGGCGAGCGCCCCGGCGGCGGCCATGAAGATGTAGATCACCATCCAGGCGACCGGGAAGAGCCAGTCGGGCGGGGTCCAGACCGGTTTGGACAGGTCGCGATACCACGGCCCGGGGGCGAAGAGCCCCCCGGTGGAGCCCGCGCCGAAACAGGCGGCGAGCAGGATCGCGAAGATCACCCAGTCCATGAAATTGAGCTAGACTGCCGCGACGCGCGGTTCAAGGTGCGCGCGCCGCCTGCGGCGATCAGCCCGCGCGGCGCATGCCCCCCGGAACCCGGCGCCGCCGCGCGATCTCGTGCGCCTTGGCGCGCGCGAGCGTGGCGTAGAGCCGGTCCGACCAGTCGCCGGTCTCGGGCTCCGGCGCCGCCGCCGCCTCGACGAGGAAGGCCGTCTCGGGCAGGGGGCGGGCGTAGAGCAGCGGCGAGACCGGCATCACCAGCGTCGCGGCGCTGCGCACCATGGCGAGGCCGAGCCAGCCGGCCTTGTGCCGCCCGCCGGTGACCGCGCGCCGCGTGACCGAATCGTGATCCGCCGCGGCGATCCGCCCGTTGATCCCGGCGTAGATGTAGCGCGCCGCGAAGATGCCGGGCCGCGCGCGGAGCGGCAGGCGCTTCACCCCCGCCTCGGAGCGCGCGTAGAGCGCGTCGGCCTCGCGCAGGAGCCGGCGCACCAGCGCGCGCACCGGCGGCGTGGCCGCCGGATCGGCGAGGAAGGCCTCCGGGTCGAGGCCGGCGTCCTCCAGCCAGTCGAGCGGCAGGTAGAGCCGCCCCTCGCGCGCGTCCTCGCCCACGTCGCGGGCGATGTTGGTGAGCTGCATGGCGACGCCCAGATCGCAGGCCCGCGCCAGCGCGCCGCGCTCGCGCACGCCCATCAGGACGCACATCATCACCCCCACGGCCGAGGCGACGCGCGCCGAATAGGCGTAGAGGTCCGACAGCGTCTCGCAGCGCCGCTCCAGTGCATCCCAGGCGAGCCCCTCGAGCAGCGCCTCGGGCAGGGCGCGCGGCATCTCCACGGCCTCCACCATGGCGGCGAAGGCGCGGTCGGTCGGCGCGTTGCGCGGCCGCCCGTCGTAGACGCGGCCGAGGCGCTCCTGCAGGTCGTCGACCGCGGCGGCCTTCGCCTCCTGCAGGTCCACAGCGTCGTCGGCGAGCCGGCAGAAAGCGTAGAGCGCGAGCGCATGGTCCCGCACGTCCCGCGGCAGAAGATGGGAGGCCGCGTGGAAGCTGCGCGACCCGTGGCGGATCGCCTGCGTGCAGTGGTCGAGATCCGCCGCCGCGATCACGCGGGCACCTCCGCCGGGTCGGGCACCATCTTGTCGAGCACCTCCGCCGAGGAAACGACTCCCGGCAGCCCCGCGCCCGGATGCGTCCCCGCGCCGGCTAGGTAGAGGCCCTCGGCCTCCTCGCTGACGTTGTGCGGCCGGAACCAGGCGGATTGCAGAATGCGCGGCTCGATCGAGAAGCCGCAGCCCATGGGCGAGAGATACCGGTCGCGGAAGTCCTCCGGCGTGTAGATGAGCTCCGCCGAGAGGTGATCCTCGAAGCCGGGGATGACGCGCTGCAACTCGGCGGCCACCTTCGCGCGGTAGCGGTCGCGCATCTCTGACCAGTCCACCGGATCGTCGTGGCCGAGGTGCGGCACCGGCGAGAGCACGTAGAAGGTGTCGTCGCCCTCGGGCGCGACGCTGGGATCGGTGACCGAGGGCCGGTGCAGGTAGAGGCTCATGTCGTCGGCGAGATGGCCCTTGAGGAAGATGTCCTGCAGAAGCCCCTCGTAGCGCGGGCCCGAGAGGATGGTGTGGTGCCCCGCGTCGGGCCACATGCGCGCCGTGCCCTTCGTCCCGAAATACCAGACGAAAAGCCCCATGGACCACCGCTTGCGCTCGAGCTTGCGGTCGGACCAGCGCCAGCGCGGCAGGTTGCGCAGGAGCCGCGAATAGGTGTGCCCCGCGTCCGCGTTGGAGACGACGACGCGCGCCGGCAGCACCTCGCCGTCGGTCAGGCGCACGCCGGTCGCGCGGCCCTTGTCCACGAGGATCTCGTCGGCCTCCGTGCCGTAGCGGATCTCGCCGCCCTGCTCGGTGACGACCTTCGCCATGGCGTCGGCGATCGCCTGCACGCCGCCCATCGCGTAGTGGACGCCGTATTCCTTCTCGAGGTGGCTGACGAGCGCGTACATGGAGGTCACGTGCATCGGGTCGCCGCCGATGAAGAGCGGATGGAACGACAGCGCCATGCGCAGCCGCTCGTCCTTCACCCGCTTCCGCGCGAGGCCGAGGATCGAGCGGTCCGCGCGCAGCACGCCGAACTCGGGCAGCACCTTGGCGGTGTCCCAGAGCCGGTGCATCGGCTCGGCGACCATGCCCTCGTAGCCCACGACGTAGCGCCGCTCGGCATCCTTCAGGAAGCGCAGGTATCCGTCTACGTCGCCGGGCGAGAGGCGGCGCACCTCCTCCACCATCGCCTCGGTCGAGGCGCGGGCGGTGAAATGCGAGCCGTCCGGCCAGCGGATCGTGTAGAAGGGATCGAGCGCGCGCAGGTCCACGTCGGCGTGGAAGTCGCGCCCGCAGGCGGCCCAGAGCTTCTCGTAGACCTGCGGCACGGTCACGATGGTCGGGCCGAGATCGAAGCGGTGGCCGGCCTCCGTCACCGAGGAGCCGCGCCCGCCGGGCCGATCCAGCCGGTCGAGCACGGTGACGCGGTAGCCGCGCGCGCCGAGGCGCATCGCCGCCGCCAGACCGCCCAGTCCGGCGCCGACGATCACGGCATGAGGGGCGGCGGGCGTGGCGCCGGCGACGAGGTTGGGGTCGAGGCGTGTCAACATGAGTCCGATGCTACTACTGTCCACTCAAGTTGACAATAAGCGCAGCCTGCGGCGTTGGCGACACTTTTCCGGCCCGGGCCGATGTGTCAAATTGACTTGACACTATCGGCTGGAGAGACAGAGACGATGCAGACCGTCAGCCTGAGCTTTTTCCGCTTTCCCAAGGGCCTCGCCCGTGTCTGGGCCTTCGCGCAGATGGGCCTCGCGCGGGGGCCGATGGCCCGCGTGCCCGACATCGGCACGTGGAAGCTCTGCGGTTCCGGCGTCGGCGAGGGCTTCACGCCCTGGCCCAACTGGGGGGTCTACGCGATTCTCGCCACCTGGCCCGATCTCGAGACCGCGCAGAAACGCACCAAGGAGGCGCCGGTTTTCCGCAGCTACCACGACCGTGCGGAAGAGGCCTTCACCATGTTCCTCGCGGCGAGCTCGGCGCGCGGGCGCTGGGCGGGCGTCGAACCCTTCGAGGTCACCGCCGAGCCGTGGTCCGGCCCGACCGCCGTGCTCACCCGCGCCACCGTGAAACCCTCCCGCGCGCTCGCCTTCTGGAGCCAGGGCCCCTCGGTCAGCCGCGCCATCGGCGAGAACACCGACGTGCGCTTCAAGATCGGCATCGGCGAGGTGCCCTGGGTGCAGCAGGTGACCGTCTCGATCTGGCCCGATACGGCGAGCATGGCGCGCTTCGCCCGCGGCGACACGCCCCACGGCCGGGCTATCCGCGCCGTGCGCGAGGGCGACTGGTTCCGCGAAGAGCTCTATGCCCGCTTTCGCATCCTCGCGACGCGTGGCACATGGGAGGGCGTCGATCCCGTCGCAAACCTGGAGCTCGCCGCATGACGCCAGCCTTTCCCTTCTCGGCCATCGTCGGGCAGGAGCAGATGAAGCTCGCCATGATCCTCACGGCGATCGAGCCGGGGCTCGGCGGGGTGCTCGTCTTCGGCGACCGCGGCACCGGCAAGTCGACCGCCGTGCGCGCGCTCGCCGCGCTCCTGCCGCCCATCCGCGTGGTCGAGGGCTGCCCGGTGAACGCCGAGACGCCCGAGGCCGTGCCGGAGTGGGCCGTCGGCGTGGGCGAGGCGATCGTCGAGCGGCCCACCCCGGTCGTCGATCTGCCCCTCGGCGTGACCGAGGACCGGGTGACCGGCGCGCTCGACATCGAGCGCGCGCTCACCAGCGGCGAGAAGGTCTTTCAGCCCGGCCTCCTCGCGCAGGCCAACCGCGGCTATCTCTACATCGACGAGGTCAACCTCCTCGAGGATCACGTCGTGGACCTGCTGCTCGACGTCGCGCAGTCCGGTCAGAACGTGGTCGAGCGCGAGGGGATGTCGATCCGCCACCCGGCGCGCTTCGTGCTCGTCGGCTCCGGCAACCCGGAGGAGGGCGAGCTGCGCCCGCAGCTCCTCGACCGCTTCGGGCTCTCGGTGGAGGTCGCCTCGCCTTCCGACATCGACGAGCGGATCGAGGTTGTGCGCCGCCGCGACGCCTTCGAGACCGACCGGGAGGCCTTCATGGCGCACTGGGGCGCCGAGGACGCGAAGGTGCGCGACCGCATCCTCGCCGCGCGCGACGCGCTGCGCGGCGTCGCGGCCGAGGACGACGCCTTGCGCGATTGCGCGCAGCTCTGCGTGACGCTCGGCGCGGATGGTCTGCGCGGCGAACTCACCCTCCTGCGCGCCGCGCGCGCGCTCGCCGCCTACGAGGGCGACGACACCGTGGAGCGCAGCCACCTGCGCCAGGTCGCGCCGCTCGCCCTCTCGCACCGGCTGCGCCGCGATCCGCTCGACGAATCGGGCTCCGGCGCGCGCGTCGCCCGCGTCGTGGAGGAGGTGCTCGCGTGAGCGAGGGCGCGGCGCGCTGGGCGCGGGCGCTCCGCGCGCTGGCGCTCTTCGCCGTGGACCCGCAGGGTCTGCGCGGCCTCACTGTGCGCGCCCGCGTCGGCCCCGTCCGCCAGCGGTTCGAGGCGCTCCTCTCCGCGCTCGACGGGGAGGCGCACCGCATCCACCCCGAGATCGGCGACCCGGAGCTTTACGGCGGTCTCGACGTGACCGCGACGCTCGCCGCCGGGCGCCCGGTGATGGCCGGCGGCCTCGCCGACCGGCCCTCCCGGCTGATCCTGCCGATGGCCGAGCGCGCGGCGCCCGATCTCGCCGCCCGCCTCGCGCAGCTTCTCGACGCTTCGCCGGGCCACTCCCTCGTCCTTCTGGACGAGGGCGCCGAGCCGGACGAGCGCGCGCCCGCCGCCCTCGCCGAGCGGCTCGCGCTGTCGCTCGATCTCGACGGGATCGGCCGGCTGGAGGCCAAGGGCGATCTCCCCTGGACCGCGATCGCTGAGGCCCGCGCGCGCCTGCCCGACGTGGCGATCCCCGAGGAGGTCGCGCCGGCCCTCACCGCCCTCGCCGCGCGCTTCGGCATCGACTCGCTGCGCGCGCCGCTCCTCGCCCTGCGCGCCGCCCGCGCCGAGGCCGCGCTCGAGGGCCGGGAGACCGTGACCGAGGACGACATCCGCGCCGCCGCGGAACTCGTCTACCCGGACCGCGCCACGCGCACGCCCGAGCCGCCCCCCGAGGAGGACGAGACCCCGCCCGAGGACACGCCGGAGCCCGAGCCCGAGAGCGAGCAGGACGACGACGGCGACCTCGGCGACCTGCCCGAGGAGATGCTGGTCGAGGCCGTCGCCGCGCTCCTGCCGCCCGACCTGCTGACCCGCCTCGCCGAGGGCGGGGCGACCCGCGCCGCGAAGGGCTCCGGCGCCGGCGCCAAGCGGCGCGGCAACCGCCGCGGCCGGCCGCTGCCGTCGCGCCCCGGCCGCCCCGGCGGGCGCGAGCGGGTGGACCTCGTCGCCACGCTGCGCGCCGCGGCGCCGTGGCAGACGATCCGCCGCCGCCAGCAGCCCGACGCCGGCCGCGTGCTCGTCCACGCCTCCGACGTGCGCCTGCGCCGCTACGAGGACCGCTCCGACCGGCTGGTGATCTTCGCCGTGGACGCCTCCGGCTCGCTCGCCATGACGCGCCTGAACGAGGCGAAGGGCGCGGTGGAGCTCCTCCTGGGCGAGGCCTACTCGCGCCGCGACCACGTCGCGCTGATCGCCTTCCGCGGCACCGAGGCCGAGCTTCTCCTGCCGCCGACCCGCTCGCTCGTGCAGACGAAGCGTCGCCTCGCCGCGCTGCCGGGCGGGGGCGGCACGCCGCTCGCCGCCGGGCTGCAGGCGGCGGGCCTCCTCGCCCATCAGTCCGAGGGCCGCGGCCTCAGCCCCCGCGTCGCGCTGCTGACCGACGGGCGCGCGAACGTCGCGCTCGACGGCGCCGGCGGGCGCGCGCAGGCGATGGAGGACGCCGCCCGCACCGCGCGCGCCCTGCGGGGGCAGGGGCTCTCGGCCCTCGTCATCGACACCGCCGCGCGGCGCGGCGAGGCGGGCCGCCAACTGGCCGAGGCGCTCGGCGCGGGCTACCTCGCCCTGCCACGGGCGGACGCGCGCCGGCTCTCCGGCGCGGTCGCCGAGGCGCTGGAGGACTGAGATGGACTGGGCGCGTGACCTTCCCGGCTGGCCGCATGCGGCGCACTCCCGCCGCGTTGCGCATCCGCCCCACCGCTGGCACGTGCAGGAGATGGGCGAGGGCGAGACGCTCCTCCTGATCCACGGCGCCGGCGGCTCCACGCACAGCTGGCGCGGGCTGATGCCGCTCCTGGCGCGCCGCCGCCACGTCGTCGCGCTCGACCTGCCCGGTCAGGGCTTCACCCAAGCGGGCACGAAAAGCCGCTGCTCGCTCCCGCTCATGTCCGACGACATCGCCGCCCTCACGGAGGCGCAGGGCTGGCGCCCGGTCGCGGTGATCGGCCACTCCGCCGGCGCGGCCATCGCGCTCGAACTCGCCCGGCGCCTCGCCCCGCAGCCCCGCGTCGTCGGCCTCAACGCCGCGCTCGGCAACTTCGAGGGGGTCGCCGGCTGGCTCTTTCCCATGCTTGCGAAGGCGCTCGCCCTCAACCCGCTCTCCGCGACCATGCTCACCCTGGGCGGCGCGAGCCCCGCGCGCACGCGCCGGCTGATCGAATCGACCGGCTCCACGCTCGACGACGCGGGCCTGCGCCTCTACGCCCGCCTCGTCGGGGACCGCGGCCATGTGGACGCGACGCTCAAGATGATGTCCCAATGGCGCATCGATCCGCTGCTCGACATGCTCCCCACGATCGACGCGCCCACGCTCTTCGTCACCGGCGACAGCGACACCGCCGTCCCGCCCGCGACCTCCGACCGCGCCGCCGCGCGCATGCCGCAGGCCGAGGTCCGCCACCTCCCCGGCCTCGGCCACCTCGCCCACGAGGAAGACCCGCAGGCCGCCGCCGCCGAGATCGAGGCCTTCCTCACCTGATCGCTGCCCCCGGTCGCTTCGCCGCAGCCCGCCCGCAGCGCCACGCGAAGCCCACGGCCCGGCCGTCGCCCCGCATCCCGCGCCCATCATCTTGGCTCAAATACTCCGTGGGTGAATTGGCCGCAGGCCAAGAGGGGGCAGCGCCCCCTCCACGGCGGCCGCCCGACGCGCGGCCGCCACCCCCCGGCGACGACGGCCCGCCCGGGCCGGAGGAGCGCTCCCCCGGCCCGCTCAGTCCGGAAACCGCCAGCCCGCGCGGCGGGGCACGCGCACGGCGAGCATCGGCTTGATCAGCCGCGTGCGGAACCGCGTGAGGTCGAGCGCCTCGTGCACGCCCACCGTCTCCTCGCCGTCGAGCCGCGTTTTCACCGCCGCGCGGCAATAGAACGGCGCGTCGAGCATCGGCAGCACCTGCCGCGGGCGATAGCCCGGATCGGCCCGCGTTTCGCGCTTGACGGCCCAGAGAGAGCGGCGGAATTCGGTCTTCGGGTGCGGGTCGACCATGTGCGCGCCGCCGTCGTGGTCGAAGTGGATCGCCTGCGCCAGTGTGCTGCCGTCGAGGCGCGTGGCGTCGTAGAAGCAGGTCGCGCCGCCCGCCGCCGGGAAGCGGCCCCAGGTCCAATAGGCGAAATCCTCCTCCAGCGCGCGGGTGCCGAAGTTGGCGTCGAAATAGCCGTGCCCCGACCATTGCCAGCCCGGCGCCTCGAGCTCCACCTCGATGTCGGCGTTCGGCGCGAAGGGTCGCCAGAGGTGCGACTCGTCCGGCGTCAGCAGCATCTCGACCGAACTCATCGCCACCGGTTTCACCCGGATCTGTCCGCGCACGCGGCTGATCACGGGCGGCGCGGAGATCTCGTTCACGTCGATCACCAGCGCCCCGTCCTGCCAGTGGAGGGCCGAGGGGCCGACGCGGAAGCTGTCGCGCGATTTCCTCAGCGCCTGCCGTCCCCGGTCGGTCATGGTGAAGCGCCCGCCGGGGCCGTAGGTCGCCACGTTGATGCAGACGTGGTTTTCCGGGTCGCGCCGGCCCGACCAGCGGTACCAGGGCGAAAAGACCGAGCCTATGAAGGCGATGACCGAGACGGCGCGGGAGCCGTCGTCGCTGATCCCGTCGATGTACCACCAGGCGTAGCCGTTCGGCCCGACCTCGAGGTCGAAGTTCGGGCGCTCAGCATCGCCTCGGCCGCGTGCCGCGCGGAGAGGGTCGCCATCGGCACCCCCGCTCCCGGGTGCGCGCCGCCCCCGGCGAGGTAGAGGCCCGTGATCCGCGTCCGCGCCCGCGGCCGGGCGAGCGAGGCCGTCATCCCCTCCGGGCTCTGGCCGTAGAGCGCCCCGAGGGAGCCCGGAAACAGCGCCTCGAACCCCGCGGGCGTCGTCAGGCTCTCCGCCCCGGGGATCGGATCGAAGCTCAGCCCCATCCGGGCCAGCGTCTCGAAGGTGCGCGTCCGACATGATCCATACTCCTCGGCCGGGTGCGGCGGCCGCCCGAGCGGCGGCGCGTTGACGATGATCTCGAAGCGTTCCGGGGCGGGCACCGGCGACGGCGTGCCGCGGTCCTGCGCGCAGACGTAGAGCGTGGGCTCCCGCGGGGCGCGGCCGGCGTGCAGATCGCCCCATTCCTCGGCGTAGTCCGAGGAGAAGAAGACGTTGTGATGGGCGAGCTCCACGCCCGCGGGTTTCGCCGCGAAGGCCCAGACCTGCGCCGAGAGCGCGCGGGGGGCGTTTCGCGTCTGCGGCGCGACCGCACCCACGTCGGGCCCGAGCGCGCCGGTGGCGAGCGCGCGGGGATCGCCGTTGAAGAGCACCTCGCCCGCGGGGAGGCGCGTGCCGTCGTCGAGCACCACGCCGCGCACGCGGCCCGACGGCGCCTCGATCCGCGCGACGCCGGCGCCGTAGCTGAACTCTGCCCCATGCGCCGCGGCGAGGCGCTCGAGCGCGCGGGCGAGCGCGTGCATGCCGCCCTCGACCACCCAGACGCCGCGCGCCTCCGCTTCCCAGACCAGCGACAGGAGCGCCGGCACCCGGTAGGGCGAGCCGCCGACGTAGGTGGCGTAGCGCCCGAAGAGCTGCGCGAGGCGCGGCTCGCCGAGCTGCCGGGCGAGGGCCGTGGCCAGCGTCGCCCCCGGCGCCATGTCGGCCATCAGGCGCGGCCGGCGCATCACCGTCGCGGCGAGGCGGGGCAGGGCGGGCTCGGCCGCCTGCATCATCGGCGCGTCGAAGGCCTCGTAAAGCCGGCGCGCCCGACCCGCGAAGGCGCGGAAGCGCTCGGCGACCCGCCGCCCGGCGAAGGCCGCGATGGCCTCGACGTTGGCCGCCTCGCTGTCGTGCAGGTCGAGGGTCGATCCGTCGGGCCAGACGTGGCGGGCGAGGATGCACTGGCGGTGCAGCGTGACGTGCTCCTCCAGCCGCGTGCCGAGCGCGGCGAAGAGCTCCTCGAAGACCGGCCGCATGGTCAGCACCGTCGGCCCCGCGTCCACCGGGCCGGCGGGGCTTTCGAGCACGCGCATCTTGCCACCGGGCGTCGGGTGCCGCTCCAGCACCGTGACGCGCCGGCCCGCGCGGGCGAGGCGCGCCGCCGCGGCGAGCCCCGCGATGCCGGCCCCGACGACGATGGTGCCGTCTTCGGCGAATTCGTTGGACGTCATGGCGGGGATTGTTGACTCGTCAGCGGAAAGTGTCCAGTCTAATTTACAGTCGCGCTGTCATGTGTTGCAGACGCATGCCGCCGGCGCGGCCGCCGAGGGACAGAGGCAGAGGAGCGCCCGCATGGATCTTCACGCGCGGATCGACACGGCGATGGCCCGCGCCGTCGCGCTGGGGCAGGGGGGCACGCCGCCCGCCCGGCTGGCCGAGGCGCTGGACTACGCCACCGCGCCGGGCGGCGCGCGCATCCGGCCCACGATTCTCACCTCCGTCGCGCTCGCCTGCGGCGACGACCGCCCGGCGCTGACCGACGCGGCGGCTGCGGCGCTGGAGCTCGTGCACTGCGCGAGCCTCGTGCACGACGACCTGCCCTGCTTCGACGATGCGGCGACGCGCCGCGGCAAGCCCGCGCTGCATCGCGCCTACGGCGAGCCGCTGGCGGTGCTGACGGGCGACAGCCTCATCATCCTCGCCTTCGAGGTGCTCGCGCGCGCCGCGTCCGAGGACGCGCAGCGCGCCGCGCAACTCGTCCTGACGCTGGCGCAGCGCTCCGGCATGCCCGGCGGCATCTGCGCCGGTCAGGGCTGGGAGAGCGAGCCGCAGGTGGACCTCGCCGCCTATCACCGCTCCAAGACCGGGGCGCTCTTCATCGCGGCGACGCAGATGGGCGCGATCGCGGCCGGCCACGAGCCGGAGCCGTGGTTCGAGCTCGGCGATCGCATCGGCGAGGCCTTTCAGGTCGCCGACGACCTGCGCGACGCGGTGATGGACGCCGAGGCGCTGGGCAAGCCCGTCGGGCAGGACGCCGCGCACGGCCGGCCGAGCGCCGTGGCCGAACTCGGCGTCGAGGGCGCGGTGGCGCGGCTGCGCGACACGCTCGCCGGGGCCATCGCCTCGATCCCGTCCTGCCCGGGCGAGGCGCAACTCGCCAAGATGGTGCGGATGCAGTCCGAGCGCATCATGCCCGCCGCCGTGCGGCATCTGGCCTGACGCCATGGCGGAGGTGGCGGGCGCGCGCCCCGAGCGGCCCCGGCGCCGCGATCTTCCGACCGCGCTCGCGCGGCTCGCCGCGCGGCCCGGCTTTCAGCGCTGGGCGGCGGCCTTTCCCCTGACCCGGCGGCTGGTGCGGCGCGAGGGCGACGCGCTGATGGATCTCGTCGCGGGCTTCGTGCAGGCGCAGGCGCTCGCCGCGCTGGTCGAGCTGCGCGTGATCGAGACGCTTCTGGAGGGGCCGCAGGACGCGGCCGCCCTCGGGCGCGCGCACGACATTCCCGTAGAGCGGATGCAGGCGCTTTTGCAGGCGGGGGCCGCGATGGGCCTGCTGGCGCGCCGCCGCGGCGCGCGCTTCTCGGTCACGGCGCGCGGCGCGGCGCTGACCGGGGTGCCGGGGCTTCTGCCGATGATCCGGCATCACGGCGCGTTCTACCGTGACATGGGCGATCCGGTCGCGCTGTTGCGGGGCGAGGCGGAGACCGAACTCGCCGGGGTCTGGCCCTATGTTTTCGGCGCGCGGGAGGGCATCGACCCCGCGACGGCGCGCGCCTATTCCGACCTTATGACGCAGAGCCAGGCGCTCGTCGCCGAGGACACGCTGCGGCTGGTGTCGCTCAAGGGCGTCGCGCGGCTTCTGGACGTGGGCGGCGGCACGGGCGCCTTCCTGCGCGCCGCGGCGGCGAAACGGCCCGACCTCGGGCTCATGCTCATGGACCTGCCCGAGGTGGTCGAGGCCGCGCGCGAGCAGATGGCCGCGGCGGGGCTCGGGGATCGCGCGACGCTGCACCCCGGCTCCTTCCGCGATGCGCCGCTGCCCGAGGGGGCGGACGCGATTTCCCTGATTCGCGTGCTCTACGACCACGAGGACGCGACGGTGCGCGGCCTGCTGGCCAAGTGCTTCGCCGCGCTGCCACCGGGCGGGCGGCTGATCGTCTCGGAGCCGATGTCGGGCGGCGCCCGGCCGGATCGGGCGACCGACGTCTATTTCGCCTTCTACTGCATGGCGATGCGCACGGGGCGCACCCGCTCGGCCGCCGAGATCGCCGCGCTCCTGCGCGAGGCGGGCTTCGAGACGCCGGAGCGGGAGAACAGCCTGCGCCCCTACGTCACCACCGCCCTCGTGGCGCGCAAGCCGTTGCAATCTGTCGTGCAGGGCTGACAGTTTTTACGTCACTGCTAATTGACATGCCCATGTGTAAAGTTAAACTGACACCACTTACGCCGACCGTGCCGGCGGGCGACTCGCCCTGGCCCCGGTGAAGGGAGAGAGACGATGCACACCCCTGCGGTGCTCCTGAACGGACCGAAGGATCTGCACCTCGACAGCGTGCCGCTGGTCGCGCCGGGCGAGGGCGATCTGGTGGTGCGCATCGATCACTCCGGCATCTCCACCGGCACGGAAAAGCTATTCTACACCGGGCAGATGCCGCCGTTTCCGGGCATGGGCTATCCGCTGGTCCCCGGCTACGAGGCCGCCGGCGAGGTCGTCGAGGCCGACCCGGCCACCGGCTACCGCCCCGGCCAGCACGTCTTCGTCCCCGGCGCGAACTGCTTCGACGGGGCCTTCGGCCTCTTCGGGGGCGCGGCGCATCTGCTCGTCACGCAGGCCGACCGCGTCACGCCGATCGAGGCGGGCTGGGGCGCGGAGGGCGCGCTCCTGGCGCTCGCCGCGACCGCGCGCCACGCGATGGCCGGCCTCGACAAGCGGGTGCCCGACCTGATCGTCGGCCACGGCGTCCTGGGTCGGCTGCTCGCGCGGCTGACCATCGCCGCCGGCGCGCCCGCGCCGACCGTCTGGGAAGTTTCGGAGGGCCGCTCGGGCGGCGCGGAGGGCTACGAGGTCCTGCGCCCCGAGGACGACCCGAAGCGCGACTATCGTTCCATCTACGACGCCTCCGGCAACGCCGCGATCCTCGACGACCTGATCGGGCGGCTGGAGAAGGGCGGCGAGGTGGTGCTCGCCGGGTTCTATCCCGAGGGCCTCTCCTTCGCCTTCCCGCCCGCCTTCATGAAGGAGGCGCGCCTGCGCGTCGCCGCCGAATGGGCGCGCGAGGATCTCGCCGCGACCCGGGCGCTGGTCGAGAGCGGCGCGCTCTCGCTGTCCGGGCTCATCACGCACACGGCCCCTGCCGCGGAGGCCGAGACCGCCTACAGGACCGCCTTCGAGGACGAGTCCTGCCTGAAAATGATTCTCAACTGGGAGGATGCGGCGTGAAGGACGAAGTGCCCAACCTGAAGGATTTCGACCAGCGTCTTCGAGACGAAGCGGCCGAAGAGCCGACGCTCGAGGTGCCGGCCGAGGAGCCCACGAAACACACGCAGATCATCGCGATCTACGGCAAGGGCGGCATCGGCAAGTCGTTCACCCTGGCCAACCTGAGCCACATGATGGCCGAGCAGGGCAAGCGCGTGCTGCTGATCGGCTGCGACCCGAAGTCGGACACCACCTCGCTCCTTTTCGGGGGCAAGGCCTGCCCGACGATCATCGAGACCTCGACGAAGAAGAAGCTCGCCGGCGAGGAAGTCGAGATCGGCGACGTCTGCTTCAAGCGGGGCGGCGTCTTCGCGATGGAACTCGGCGGCCCGGAAGTGGGCCGCGGCTGCGGCGGGCGCGGCATCATCCACGGGTTCGAGCAGCTCGAGAAGCTTGGCTTCCACGACTGGGATTTCGACTACGTGCTGCTCGACTTCCTGGGCGACGTGGTCTGCGGCGGCTTCGGCCTGCCGATCGCGCGGGACATGGCGCAGAAGGTCATCCTCGTCGCGTCGAACGACCTGCAGTCGCTCTACGTGGCCAACAACGTCTGCTCGGCGGTGGAATATTTCCGCAAGCTCGGCGGCAACGTCGGCGTCGCCGGCCTCGTGGTGAACAAGGACGACCAGTCGGGCGAGGCCCAGGCCTTCGCCGAGTCGGTCGATATCCCGGTCCTCGCCGCGATCCCGGCCGACGACGACCTGCGCAAGAAGTCCGCGAACTACCAGATCGTCGGCACCGCCGAGAGCCAGTGGGGCGAGCTGTTCGCCGGGCTCGCCGAAGAGGTCGCCGGCGCGCCGCCGCTCCGGCCCACGCCGCTCAGCCAGGACGCCCTGCTCGATCTCTTCGACAGCAAGGACACCGGCGCGGACTTCGTGCTGGAGCCGGCGACCGACGCCGACATGCGCGGCAAGTACTACGCGCCGAAGGAATCCCTGGAGGTGGTCTATGACGACGTCTGATCCGCAGGAGGCCATTCGCCTCGCGCGGCTCCGGCGGCTGGTCGAGACCGCGCCGCCGGAGCGCCTGCGCCGGCTGATGGAGGACATCCGCAAGTCCCCGGGCGACGACGGGAGGGCGGCATGACCGACGAAGTGCGTTACGACGCCGCCGCCGACGCGGTGGTGATCGAGGGCGAGCGCCGCGCGGCCCGCGAGGCCGGCGCCGCCGCCACCGAGCCGCAGCCGGGCGTGGACGGCATGGGCTGCCACTCCGGCGCCGAGATGGAGACGGCTGCGCGCATGGCCGGCCAGTCCGAGATCCTCGACCAGTACGCGGCCGACTATCCGCAGGGGCCGCACGACAAGCCGCAGAGCATGTGCCCCGCCTTTGGCAGCCTGCGCGTCGGGCTCCGGATGCGCCGGGTGGGAACGATGCTCTCGGGCTCGGCCTGCTGCGTCTACGGGCTGACCTTCGTGAGCCACTTCTACGGCGCGCGGCGCTCGGTGGGCTACGTGCCCTTCAGCTCCGAGACGCTGGTGACCGGCAAGCTCTTCGAGGACATCCGCGACGCCGTCTACGAGATGGCCGACCCGGACCACTACGACGCGATCGTGGTCACCAACCTCTGCGTGCCGACCGCCTCCGGCGTGCCGCTGCGGCTCCTGCCGGACGAGATCAACGGCGTGCGCATCGTGGGCATCGACGTGCCGGGCTTCGGCGTGCCGACCCATGCCGAGGCGAAGGACGTGCTCGCCGGGGCGATGCTCAACTACGCCCGCGCCGAGGTGGAGGCCGGCCCCGTCGCCGCCCCCGAGGGCGGGCGCGGCTCGCGGCCCACGGTGACGATGCTGGGCGAGATGTTCCCGGCCGATCCGATGATGATCGGGCGGATGCTCGACCCCCTCGGCCTCGCCGCCGGGCCGGTGGTGCCGGCCCGCGAGTGGCGCGAGCTTTACGCCGCGCTCGACAGCTCGGTGGTCGCGGCGATCCATCCCTTCTACACCGCCGCGATCCGCGAGTTCGAGGCGGCGGGCCGGCCGATCGTCGGCTCCGCGCCCGTGGGCTACGAGGGCACGGCCGCCTGGCTGAAGGCCATCGGCGAGGCGCACGGCGTCTCCGCCGGGAAGATCGCCGAGGCGCAGAACGCGGTGCTGCCGTCGATCAAGGAGGCGCTCGAGGGCGCGCGGCTCGAGGGGCGGATCACGCTCTCGGGCTACGAGGGCAGCGAGCTTCTGGTCGCGCGGCTGCTTGTCGAGAGCGGGGCGGAGGTCGCCTACGTCGGCACCGCCTGCCCGAAGACGCCCTGGAGCGCGGAGGACGCCGCCTGGCTCGAGGCGCATGGCGCGAAGGTCACCTTCCGCGCGAGCCTCGAGGACGACTGCGCTGCGATGGAGGCGGTGCAGCCCGACCTCGCCATCGGCACGACGCCGGTGGTGCAGAAGGCCAAGGAGCTCTCGATCCCCTCGCTCTACTTCACGAACCTCATCTCGGCCCGACCGCTGATGGGGCCCGCGGGCGCCGGTTCGCTGCAGCAGGTGATGCGCGCGGCGATGGGGAACAAGGACCGCATGGCCCACATGACCGAGTTCTTCCACGGCGTGGGCGAGGGCGACACCGCCGGCATCTGGGAAGGCGCGCCGAACCTGCACCCCGAGTTCGCGGAACGCCACCGCAGGAAGCTCGAGAAGCAGGCCCGCGCCGCCAAGGCGGAGCAGATGATATGACCGCCGCGGTCCGCAATCAGCCCGCAGGGCGCGCGCGCGCCCTGCGCGACGCGGGGGCGCTGCCCCCGCACCCCCGGGATATTTCCACCAAGAAGAATGGAGGTGGGAAATGCTGATCCAGGACCATGATCGGGCCGGCGGCTACTGGGGCGCGGTCTATGCCTTCACCGCGGTGAAGGGCCTTCAGGTGGTCATCGACGGGCCCGTGGGCTGCGAGAACCTGCCGGTGACGTCGGTGCTGCATTACACCGACGGGCTGCCGCCGCACGAGCTGCCCATCGTCGTCACCGGGCTCGCCGAGGAGGAACTCGGCAAGGACGGCACCGAGGGCGCGATGAAGCGCGCCTGGGAGACGCTGGACCCGGCGCTGCCGTCGGTCGTCGTCACCGGCTCCATCGCCGAGATGATCGGCGGCGGCGTCACGCCCGAGGGCACGACGATCCAGCGCTTCCTGCCGCGCACCATCGACGAGGATCAGTGGGAATCGGCCGACCGGGCGATGACCTGGATCTTCACCGAACACGGCATGACCAAGGGCCGGATGCCCCCCGAGAAGAAGCGCGAGGAGGGCGCGAAGCCGCGGGTCAACATCCTCGGGCCGATGTACGGCGTGTTCAACATGCCCTCCGATCTCGCCGAGATCCGGCGGCTGATCGAGGGGATCGGCGCCGAGGTGAACATGGTGATGCCGCTGGGCAGTCACTTGGCCGAGATGCGCGACCTGGTGAACGCCGACGTGAACGTGGTCATGTACCGCGAGTTCGGCCGGGGCCTCGCCGAGGTTCTGGGCAAGCCGTATCTGCAGGCGCCCATCGGCATCGAGAGCACCACGAAGTTCCTGCGCAAGCTGGGCGAGCTTCTGGGTCTCGACCCCGAGCCCTTCATCGAGAAAGAGAAGCACTCGACCATCAAGCCGGTCTGGGATCTCTGGCGCTCGGTCACGCAGGATTTCTTCGCCACCGCGAACTTCGCGGTCGTCGCGAACGAGACCTACGCCCGCGGCATCCGCCACTACCTCGAGAGCGATCTGGGGCTGCCGTGCTCCTTCGCGGTGGCGCGCATCGCCGGGCGCAAGACCAACAACGAGGAAGTGCGCGCGCTGATGGCGCGGGAGCGGCCGCTGATCGTGCTCGGCTCGATCAACGAGAAGATGTATCTCGCCGAGCTCAAGGCGGGGCACGGGCCGCAGCCGGCCTTCATCCCGGCGAGCTTCCCGGGCGCGGCGATCCGCCGGGCCACGGGCACGCCGATGATGGGCTACGCCGGCGCGACCTACCTGTTGCAGGAGGTCTGCAACGGGCTCTTCGACGCGCTCTTCCACATTCTTCCGCTCGGCTCCGAAATGGACGCCGCGGACGCCACGCCGGCGCGGCTGCGCCGCGATTTCCCCTGGGACGAGGACGCCCAGCGGGAGCTCGACCGGATCGTGGCGACCCACCCCGTACTCACCCGGATCTCCGCGGCCAAGACGCTGCGCGACGCCGCGGAGCGCGCCGCGCTCGATGCGGGCGCGGAACGTGTGGTCCTCGAGACCGTGAAGGCCGTGTCGCCGGCCGTGAAAGGCGACGCCAAGGAGGGCTGACCAAATGGCAGACATCACGTCCAACCCCCCGCCGCGCACCCGTTCGGGCCGCCGCCGCGGCGCCGAATTCCACATCTATTTCGCGGTCATCTTCGTCGTGGCGATCCCGTTCACGACGATCCGGTGGACCCGCGACGTGATCCGCGACCGCACGCTCAACATGCACGGGCCGCTCGCCCGCGCCTGGGCCGAGGCGGACCGGATCACGCCCCTGATCTTCTCGGCCTGAGCGAGGCTCGGGCCGAGGCACGCCCTGCCCTCCCGGTGATCGGGAGGTCAGACCGGAGGGGCCCCTGGGCCCCGAAGGAACCCGGCCGCGGGGTTCGCGGCGTCAGCATAACGTTCCGGAGGAAAGTTCATGGCTGATAAGAACGACCTGTCCTTCACAGGTCTCACGGACGAGCAGGCCCAGGAGCTGCACTCGGTCTACATGAGCGGCCTTTGGCTGTTCGTGGCCGTTGCGGTGGTCGCGCACATCGCGACCTTCATCTGGTTCCCCTGGTTCTGATCGGAGGAAGAAAAGATGGCAAAATTCTACAAGATCTGGCTGATCTTCGACCCCCGCCGCGTGTTCGTGGCGCAGGGCGTCTTCCTCTTCCTGCTCGCGGTGATGATCCATCTCGTGCTCCTGAGCACGGACGGCTTCAACTGGTTCGAGATCGCGTCGGCCAAATACGGCCACGGCGGCGGCTGAGAACCCACCGCACTGCCATTGGCCGCGGGCGGTCCGTCCGCCCGCGGCGATCCGACAAGAAAACACTGACGGCTGAGGGTCGCAACCGGAAGGCCGCCAAACGCGGAGTACAAGAATGGCTTTGCTCAGTTTCGAGAGAAAGTACCGCGTCCGCGGAGGGACGCTGATCGGCGGCGATCTGTTCGATTTCTGGGTCGGCCCCTTCTACGTGGGGTTCTTCGGCGTCACGACGATCTTTTTCGCCGCGCTGGGGACGATCCTCATCCTCTGGGGCGCCGCCGAACAGGGGACGTTCAACCCCTGGCTCATCAATATCGCGCCGCCGGACCTGAGCTACGGGCTCGGCATGGCGCCGCTCATGGAGGGGGGCCTCTGGCAGATCATCACGATCTGCGCGATCGGCGCCTTCGTCTCATGGGCGCTGCGCGAGGTGGAGATCTGCCGCAAGCTCGGCATGGGCTATCACGTGCCCGTCGCCTTCGGCTTCGCCATTCTCGCCTACGTCACCCTCGTCGTGTTCCGCCCGGTCCTGATGGGCGCCTGGGGGCACGGCTTTCCGTACGGCATCTTCAGTCACCTCGACTGGGTGTCGAACACCGGCTACGCCTACCTGCACTTCCACTACAACCCGGCGCACATGCTGGCGGTGACCTTCTTCTTCGCCACCACGCTCGCGCTCGCGCTGCACGGCGGCCTGATCCTCTCGGCGGCCAACCCCGAGAAGGGCGAGGAGGCCAAGACGCCGGATCACGAGGACAGCTTCTTCCGGGATTTCATCGGCTATTCGGTGGGTACGCTCGGCATCCACAGGGTGGGCCTTCTGCTGGCGCTCAATGCCGGCTTCTGGTCCGCGGTCTGCATCATCATCTCCGGTCCCGTCTGGACCGAGGGCTGGCCGCAGTGGTGGAACTGGTGGCTCGAACTGCCGATCTGGCCGTCTCAGGTGGGGATGTAAGACATGCCTGAATATCAGAATATCTTCACGCAGGTTCAGGTGCGCGGTCTGCCCGAGCCGGGGCTCGACGACTACGGCACCCTCGCCGCAGAGCGGACGAAGCCCTTCGGCTTCTCCAAGCTCCTCGGCTGGTTCGGCAACGCGCAGCTCGGGCCCTATCACCTCGGCATCACCGGCGTGGTCAGCATCGCCTCGGGCCTGATCTGGTTCGTGATCATCGGGATGAACATGCTCGCGCAGGTGGGCTGGTCGATCCCCGAGTTCATCCGTCAGCTCTTCTGGCTGGCGCTCGAGCCGCCGGGGCCGGAATACGGGCTGAGCTTTCCGCCGCTGAACGACGGCGGCTGGTATCTCATCGCCTCGTTCTTCCTGCTGGTCTCGGTGATGCTCTGGTGGCTCCGGTCCTATCAGCTGGCCCAGGAACACAAGATGGGTAAGCACATCTTCTGGGCCTTCGGCTCGGCGATCTGGCTCTTCCTCGTGCTGGGTCTCTTCCGGCCGGTCCTGATGGGGTCGTGGTCCGAGGCGGTGCCCTACGGCATCTTCCCGCACCTCGACTGGACCACCGCCTTCTCGATCCGCTACGGCAACCTCTACTACAACCCGTTCCACGCGCTCTCGATCGTGTTCCTCTACGGCTCCGTGCTCCTTTTCGCGATGCACGGCGGCACGATCCTCGCGGTCTCGCGCTTCGGCGGCGACCGGGAGCTGGAGCAGATCTACGACCGCGGCACGGCCTCCGAGCGGGCGGCGCTCTTCTGGCGCTGGACCATGGGCTTCAACGCCACGATGGAGGGCATTCACCGCTGGGCGTGGTGGTTCGCCGTGCTGACCCCGATCACGGGCGGCATCGGGATCCTTCTGACCGGCACCGTCGTGGACAACTGGTTCATCTGGGCGCAGGAGCACAATTTCGCGCCGGCCTACGATGGCTCCTACGGCTACGAGGCCTACGGTTCCTACGAGGCCTTCATCGGACAGGAGAACTGACATGCTGCCGAAGTGGTTCAACAAGTGGAACGCCGAGAATCCGACCAACATCTACGGTCCGGCGGTCCTCCTCGGCGGCATCGGGGGCGCGGTCGTCGTGGCGACGCTCCTGGTGACCTGGGGCCAGCCCTACGCCACCGACAGCCTGCAGACCGGCCCGCGCGGCACGGGCATGTCGGTCCCCGAGTTCGAGTACGAGCTCGCGACCCCGGACCCGGCGATCGAGGGGTGGTTCGCCTCGACCTCGGATCCGATCCCGCCCCAGGGCGGCGAGACGACGGCGGCGGAGGCGCGTGAAAACGTGCCTCCGGGCCTCGGGGACCTGACGGTGGAGAACTACGACCGCCTGCTCGCGGCGATGCGCGAATGGACGGGGATCCCCGACCTCTTCGAGGACGCGGCTTCCTACCAGACGGCGGTCGGCCACACGATGGTCTCGATGACCCAGAACCTCAACGAGAACTGGGGGGCCCACGTCAACGCGAACAAGGAGGTGGGCGTCACCTGCTACACCTGCCACCGCGGGCAGCCGGTGCCGGACAACATCTGGTTCCAGGAGACCCCCACCGTCGAGAGCATGGCGGGCTGGTCGGCGAACCAGAACCGGGTGACCCCGGTCAGCCAGTTCACCTCGCTGCCGTCGGACGCGCTGCAGAAGTACCTCGTGGAGAACGAGCAGATCACGGTCCACGACCTCGAGAGCCGCGTGGACAACCAGATTCCGGGCGATCCGCTGATCCAGCACACCGAGCGGACCTATTCGCTGATGAACTACTTCAGCAACTCGCTCGGCGCGAACTGCCTGTTCTGCCACAACAGCCGGGCGTTCTACGCCGCCTCCGGTCAGGTCACGCTGCAGTGGAGCACGGCCAACCTCGGGATCGACATGGTTCAGGAACTCAACAACCAGTACCTGATCCCGATCGCCGGGCTGCTGCCCGAGAAGCGTCTCGGCCCCGTCCATCAGGACGCGCCGAAGGCCGCCTGCAAGACCTGCCACCAGGGCTACCAGCAGCCCCTGCAGGGCACGAACGTCATCGCCGACTGGCCCGAGCTCGCCACGACCGGGGATCCGGTCTACGCCGAGCCCTCGGAGCAGGCCGCGGTGACCGACTGAGATTGGCCGGGCGGCCGCGCGCCGCCCGACCTCGCCGCGTTCGGGCCGGCTGCTTCCCCGCCGGTCCGGGCGTCGGGGTCCCTGACCCCGGTTCCCTTCCTGTTGGCGACAGGACCGGCGCCGCGCCCGCTGCTTGCTTCACCCAAGGGCGCGGCGCCAATCCCCCGAGGGGGAGCAGAGGGAGGAGACACCCATGACACGCCCCGACACCCCGCTTCTCGACCGCGTCGCCGGCCCCGCCGATCTGAAGGGCCTGAGCGACCGGGCGCTTTCGCAACTCGCCGACGAACTCCGGTCCGAGGTGATCTCGACCGTTTCCGAGACCGGCGGGCACCTGGGTTCCTCGCTCGGCGTCGTGGAGCTGACCGTGGCGATCCACGCCGTCTTCAACACGCCGATGGACAAGCTGATCTGGGACGTGGGCCATCAGTGCTACGGCCACAAGATCCTGACCGGCCGGCGGGACCGCATCCGCACCCTGCGCCAGAAGGACGGTCTGTCGGGCTTCACCAAGCGCGCCGAGAGCGAGTTCGACCCCTTCGGCGCCGCGCATTCCTCGACCTCGATCTCCGCCGCGCTCGGCTTCGCCGTGGGCCGCGACATGGGCCAGCCGACGGGCGACGCGATCGCCGTGATCGGCGACGGCGCGATCTCGGCCGGCATGGCCTACGAGGCGCTCAACAACGCGGGTGCCGAGGGCCGGCGCCTCTTCGTGATCCTGAACGACAACGAGATGTCGATCGCGCCGCCGGTCGGCGCGATGTCGCAGTATCTCTCGCGGCTCTACGCCAACGAGCCGCTGGCGCGCATGCGCTCGCTCGCCGAGGGGTTCGAGGACGCGCTGCCCGGGCCGGTCCGCGAGGGCGCCAAGCGCGCGCGCCAGCTCGTCACCGGGGCGAGCGGGCAGGGCACGCTCTTCGAGGAGCTCGGCTTCGAGTACATCGGCCCGATCGACGGCCACGACATGAGCCAGCTCCTGCCGGTGCTGCGCGCGGCGCGGGCGCGGGCGACGGGGCCGGTGCTCATCCACGCCTGCACCGTGAAGGGCAAGGGCTATGCCCCCGCCGAGAGCTCGGCCGACAAGTATCACGGCGTCGCGAAGTTCGACGTGGCCACCGGCGCGCAGGCCAAGTCGAAGCCCGCCGCGCCGGCCTACACCGCCGTCTTCGGCGACGCGCTGACCGAGGCCGCGGCCCGCGATCCCAAGGTGGTCGCGATCACCGCCGCCATGCCCTCGGGCACCGGCGTGGACCGGATGGCGAAACGCTTCCCCAACCGCGTCTTCGACGCCGGCATCGCCGAGCAGCACGCGGTGACCTTCGCCGCCGGCCTCGCGGCGAGCGGCCTGCGCCCCTTCGCGGCGATCTATTCGACCTTCCTGCAGCGCGGCTACGACCAGGTCGTGCACGACGTGGCGCTTCAGGGCCTGCCCGTGCGCTTCGCCATCGACCGGGCGGGGCTCGTCGGCGCGGACGGGCCGACGCACGCGGGCGCCTTCGACATCGGCTACCTCGGCGCGCTGCCCGGCATGACGCTGATGGCCGCGGCCGACGAGGCGGAGCTCGTGCACATGGTCGCCACCGCGGCCGCGTTCGACGACGGGCCGATCGCCTTCCGCTATCCGCGCGGCAACGGCACGGGCGTCGAGATGCCCGAGCGGGGCGAGGTGCTCGAGATCGGCAAGGGCCGCGTGGTGCGCGAGGGCAGCGACCTCGCCCTCGTCTCCTACGGCGCGCATCTCGCGGAGGCGCTCGCCGCCGCCGAGGCATTGGAGGCCGAGGGGATCTCCGTCACCGTGGCCGACGCGCGCTTCGCCAAGCCGCTCGACGAGGAGCTGCTGATGCAACTGGCGCGCCACCACCGCGGCCTCGTCACGCTGGAGCAGGGCGCGGCGGGCGGCTTCGGCGCCTTCGTGATGCAGGCGCTCGCGCGGCGCGGGGCCTTCGACCGCGGGCTCGCGGTGCGCAACATCTGCCTGCCGGACCGCTACATCGATCAGGCGTCGCCCGCCGAGATGTACGCCGATGCGGGCATGAGCGCCGCCGACATCGCCGCCACCCTGCGCGAGATCGCCGGACAGGGTCAGGGCCGGGTGCTGCCCTTCAGCGTCACCGGCTGAGCCTCGGCTCAGGCGACGGATCGGCGCCCGCCTCCCTCGGAGGCGGGCGTTTTCGCGTGCCGCCGGCTCGTCGCGCCCGCGCGGGCGCTCCTCGCTGCGTCGGGCGGCCGCCGCGCCCGGACGGGGTTCGCCCGAACGACGACCGCCGCGCCCCGGGTGGGGACGCGGCGGTGCGAAGAGGGCCCGTCAGGGCCCGATGAGCGCGCGGCTCAGGCGACCTCGTGGGCGATGGCGCACTGCTTCCAGAGCACGGTGAGCGCGTTGATCAGGTGGTCGATGTCCGCGTCCGTGTGCCAGGGCGAGGGGGTGAAGCGCAGCCGCTCGGTGCCCTTCGGCACCGTCGGATAATTGATCGGCTGCACGTAGATCCCGTAGTCGCGCATCAGGATGTCGGCGATCATCCGGCATTTCACCGGGTCCTTGATCATCACGGGGATGATGTGGCTCGGGTTCGGCAGATGCGGGATACCCGCGCGGTCGAGCCCGGCACGCAGCCGCGCCACGTTCTGCCGCTGCGCCTGCCGCTCGGCGTCGGACTCCTTGAGATAGGCGATCGAGGCCTGCGCGGCGGCCGCCACCGCGGGGGGCAGGGCGGTCGTGAAGATGAACCCGCTGGCGAAGCTCCGCACGAAGTCGCAGAGCGCCGCCGAGCCGGTGATGTAGCCGCCGACCACGCCGTAGGCCTTGCCGAGCGTCCCTTCGATCAGGGTGATGCGGTGGGCCAGCCCGCGCTCTTCCGAGACGCCGCCGCCGCGGGGGCCGTAGAGGCCCACGGCGTGCACCTCGTCGAGGTAGGTCATCGCGCCGTGTTTCTCGGCGACCTCGACGATCTCCTCCATCGGGCAGATGTCGCCGTCCATCGAGTAGACCGATTCGAAGGCCACGATCTTCGGCGCGTTGGCCGGCAGCGCGGAGAGCTTCGCGTCGAGGTCCTCGGGGTCGTTGTGCTTCCAGATGACCTTCTTCGCGCGGGAGTGGCGGATGCCCTCGATCATGCTGGCGTGGTTCAGCTCGTCCGAGAGGATCACCGCGTCCGAGAGCCGCCCGCCCAGCGTCGAGAGCGCCGCCCAGTTCGAGACGTAGCCCGAGGTGAAGAGGAGCGCGCCCTCCTTGCCGTGCAGGTCGGCAAGCTCGCGCTCGAGCGCGACGTGGTGCGCGTTGGTGCCCGAGATGTTACGCGTGCCGCCGGCGCCCGCGCCGCAGCTGTCGATCACCTCCTTCATGCGCTCGGTGACCACCGGGTGCTGGCCCATGCCGAGGTAGTCGTTCGAGCACCAGACCGTGACCTCGGCCGGGGCGTCGTCGTCGTGGTTGCGCGCGCGGGGAAAGCGCCCGCACTGCCGCTCGAGATTGGCGAAGCGGCGATAGTTGCCCTCTTGCCTCAGGGCGTCGAGCTGGGTCTCGAACAGCGCTTCAAAGTCCATGAGCGTCCTCCGGTCCGTAAGTCGTTGTCTTGGGCGCACGGCGACGCTCGGGGAGCATCCAGCGCCAGAGTTTCGCGTCCTGCCACGGGATCACCATGAGCCAGTGCTCCAGCAGCGCGAGCGCGGTGAGGGCGGCCAGCAGCGAAAAGCCCACCGTGGCCGAGGCGGTGTCGGCGGAGATCAGCCGCTCGACCCAGCAGGCGGTGGCGGCGGTCAGCGCCGAGACCGAGAGCGGGAAGAGCCGGTTGAGCCGGCCGGTGCGGAAATGGCTCGGCAGATGCGCGAGCGCGTCGGGGATGAACTCCAGATTGATCTTGGGCACCCCGTAGAAGAGATTGAGCTTGGCCGAGATGCGCGCGCCGAAGAGCACCGCGAAGGTCCAGAGCCCGAAGAGGTTCTCCGCCCCCCAGCCGGTGAGCGCCATGGCGATCAGGAGCGCGGCGAGCAGCATCTCGTGATAGGCGACGGTGCCCCAGGCGCGCAGGAAGCGCTCGCCCTCGCCGACGCCCGGCGGGCAGGGGCGGGCCGCCGGCCCGGTGATCCGCCCGGTCAGGAAGGCGAGCTCGACCCAGCCCCAGACCGCGAGCGCCGAGAGGAAGGCGCCGTAGACCGCCGCCGTGCCGGTGCCGTCGAGGGTGGCGTGGTAGCCCCAGAGCCCCGCCGCCAGCAGCGGCAGGGTCCAAAGCACGGCCGCGGTGTTGGCCCGCGGCCCGCGCCGGTCGGCGAAGCGGACGAGGGCGAGGATCGCCCCGGTGGAGAACCACCAGGCGAAGAGCGCGACGAGCGCCGCGATCCAGCCCGAGGCGGCCATCAGTAGACGGGCTCCAGGCGCGGGCTGTCGGGCACCTGATGCGTCTTCGCCGGGATCGTGTAGAGCGCCGCGAAGGTCATCGCGGCGCGCGCGCTGTTCGTCCACTGCTTGAGCTTGCCGCCGACGCCGCCCTGTTTCTTGCCCTCGGCGATGCCGACGTTCGCCCGGTGCAGCCGCTCGAGGTTGCGCTGCCAGCGCGGGTTGTCGATGTCGAGCGTGATCGGGAAGATCTGCTTTGAGAGCTCGCTCGTCTTGGTGAAGACCTCCCGCGCGTACCAGTCGGGGTCCACCCCGATCGCATTGTGGAAGGCCGGGCGCTGGTGGTCACGGACGTACATCGTCGCGAAGACCGCCGTCAGGAAGAACTTGATCCAGAGCACGTTGACGCCGCTCGTCAGCTTCGGGTCGGTCTTCATCAGGAGGGCGAAGGCCTCGCCGTGGCTGAACTCGTCGTTGCACCACTCGCGGAACCACTTGAAGATCGGGTGGAAGCGGTGCTCCGGATGCTTCTCGAAGTGGCGGTAGATCGTGATGTAGCGCGCGTAGCCGATCTTCTCCGAGAGATAGGTGGCGTAGTAGATGAACTTCGGCCGGAAGAAGGTGTACTTCTTCTTCTGCGTCAGGAACCCGAGGTTCACGGCCACGCCCGCCTCGCGCAGGGCGTCGTTGATGAAGCCGGCGTGCCGCGCCTCGTCCCGCGCCATGAGCTGGAAGAGCTGCGTGATGTCCTTGTTGTGGCCGCGCCGCTTCATCTCCTTGTAGAGGACGCAGCCCGAGAACTCGGCGGTGCAGGAGCTGATGAGGAAGTCGATGAATTCCTTTTTCAGCTTGGGGTCCATCCCCTCCCAGTCGACGTGGTCCCAGGACTCGTCCTTCTTGAAGTGGCCCTTGTTCGGGTCCGCCTCCATCTGCGCGATGAGCCGGTCCCAGTCCTCGCGCACCGGGCTGACGTCGATGGCGTCGAGCTCGTCGAAGTCGGTGGTGTAGAAGCGCGGCGTCAGCAGGGTGTTCTGCATCGCCGTGTCGGTGGCCGACTTGCTGTCGAACTTCGCCTGCTCCTCCTGGATCGCGATGCCTTCCTCGGCGGTGGTCGCGTCGGCGGAGTGCTTGGGCATCTGGCGTGTGGGGGCGTTCATAGGTCCACCTCCTCGGAGAACGAGAATTCGCAGAGCTCCATCACCTCGACGTCGCCCGTCAGGCGCGTCCAGAGCCGTTCGAGACCGGAGGCGCGGACGATGATCGCCTCGCGGTCCTCGGTCACGATCTCGCCGAAGGGGGCCATGATCTCGGGGCCCTTCACCTTCACCTCGTCGCCGGGGTGGACGACCGCCCCGTTGTTGAAGCGCACATGCGCGTGGAGGCTTTCGAACCTGTGGCTCACCTCCACCGTGCAGGGCGCGTGTTCGATCTCTCGCGTCAGAAGTCCCATGTCTCGGTTCCCTTTCGTCACTTCAGCAGAAGCTTGGCGAAGGCTTCCGCGTTGTCCCGACCGAACCCCATCAGGTCTGCTCCCCACCCGGTGGAGGGATCGTGGACGGAAAAGCGCCCGTTCTCGTGGCGCCGCAGTTCGACGGGGCCGTCGAGGGCCACGCCGTGCTTGGTGCGCTCGCGGTGGAGCACACGGTAGACGCCGGACACGAAGCCGCCCTCCTCGGGCGACAGGTCGGCGATGATGGTCCCGTCGGCGGCGCGCACCGTGGCGGCGCCGGACATGTCGCCCTCGAGGTGGAGCATGCGGGCATGCGTCACCGGGCTCTCGGGCGGGGTCGAGGTGACGGGACGGCCCGTCCAGACCGCGATCGAGACGATCACGAGGACGGCCATGACGAGCCCGAACATCGCGCGCACCAGCACGACGGGAACGATCCGGTGTTCCGGCGTGTAGGTGCGCGGCGGGCGGGCGGTCTGCGACATCTTTCTGTCTCCTCCCCTGGCTTACGGTGTCATTCGGCGGCCACGCCGGCAACCGGCGCGTCGGCGCGGGCCACCTGCGGCTCGGCCACGCGGGTCTCGGCGGCCTCTGCGAGGATCCCCGCGACGCGCTCGGCGTCGGGGATGCAGCGCAGCGCCGGCTCGGGATTGCGCAGGTGCCACGGCCGGACGTGCGGCCAGAGCACCAGGTAGCTGAACCGCGTCTCGCCCATCAGCTCCAGCGCGATCGTGCCCGTGCCGCGCCGGCGCAGGTCGAGGTTGGCGTTGGCGATCTGCGTGTAGGGCAGGTTGAGCGTCACGGTGAGCGCCGCGCCCACGCGCATCGCCACCCGGCGGTTGGTGATCGTGTAGACCGTCGCCCGCGCCTGCACCCATGCGACGATGGCGAGCAGGGCGCAGACGATCAGCCCCATGACGATGAAGGGCGTCGAGATCGCCACCGCCTGCGCGAACGGCATCAGGTCGATGGCGGCGACCAGACGCCATGCCGCGAGCAGGACGAAATAGCCCATCACCCACTTCAGGTTCATCGACTCGAGGGCGAGCGCCCAGGCGTCGGGGCGGCCCTGCCAGAGGATGCGCTCGCCCTCGGGCGGCGTCTCGGGCAGGCCCTTGACGGGTTCGAATGCGAAATCGTCGTGCGACATGGCGTCGGGTCCTTTCCGGTCAGAGTTGCGGCTCGAGCCGCTCCTCGTCGGCGTAGATCACGCCGCCGGCGTAGTAGGCGGCGATCTTGTCCTCCTCGAGCAGGGTCACCTGCCGCGGCGAGGCGTGCACCGGCACGTTGGCGAAGTGCTTGGCGTAGATCGTGCGGATCTTGACGTGGTCGCGCTTGATCACCGCCAGCGTCATCGGCACGAGGCGCTTGCCCTCGCCCCACTCGGGGTCGAGCTGATATTCGATGAAGCGCACGAGCTGCTCGGGCTCGTCGATCCACATGTCGGTCACCGTGCCGACCACGACCTTGTCGCCCGACATCACCGGCAGACCGCGCGGATCGCGGCCCGCGGCGACGTGGAAGTTCTCGGTCGCCGCCATCGGCACGATCTTCGGGTGGCCGTGGCCGTCAAGCTCGGGCACGTCGCGGCGGTTCACCCAGGCCGCGGGGCCGATGCCGTCGACCAGCGGATCGCCCGTCGGCACGAAGGGATAGCCGCGCACCGGCTGCGTCTGCTCCATCGCGAGGTCCTCGCGCTCCTGCACCTGCTGCGAGGGATAGGAAACCTCGCCGCGGCCGTGCGCGAGCTTGAAGGTCTTGTCCTCGGGCAGGGGGAAGACGCTCGGCGTGGGCGCCGGATTGCCCTGCTCGTCCTCGAGCGGATAGCCCTCGCGCATGTTCTCGCGCTGGAGGTAGACGACCAGCCCCGCGAAGAAGAGGTAGAAGAGCCAGAGCGAGAGGCTGGCAAGATCGAATTGTCCGAAGAAGGTCTCAGTCATTGGTCTTTCCTTTCGAGAGACGGACGGCGGTCATGTCGGCATCTCCGCGAGGCCGAAGCGATGCTGCTCCGGGTCGCGCCGCGCGGGGCCGGCGGCATGCTTCACGAGCGGGCCGATCGCCACGAGAGTGACGAAGAGAAGCCCGATCTCCAGGTGGTAGACGAAGGAATATCCGGTCGCCGGGTCGTTCAGCGCCTCGCCGAGGCGGCCCGACAGCGCGGCATGGTTGACGAGGTCGCGCAGCCCGCCGCCGAGCGCGATGGCGAGGCCCGCGGCGGTGGCCTGCGCCGCGCCCCACGCGCCGAGCGCGAGGCCCCGGCCCGCCGCGCCCTCGGCCGGCATGGTCATCGCCGCGGTCAGTGTGGCGACCGCGAAGAGCCCGCCGCCGAAGCCGATCAGCGCCGCGCCGAGGAAGAAGACCGCGCCGGAGCCCATCGGCGCCGCGAAGATCACCGTGGAAAAGGCGGCGACCCCGATCAGCACGCCCATCGCCGCCATGCGGTAGGCGTTCGAGCCGCGCGCCAGAAGCCGCGCGGCCAGCGCGAAGGACAGGAGCGCGCCGCCGGCCCAGGTCGCGGTCAGCAGCGTCGTCGCCGAGACCGACAGCCCGAGGATCTCGCCGCCGTAGGGCTCCAGCAGCACGTCCTGCATGTTGAAGGCCATGGTCCCGAGGAACACCACGGCCAGCAGCCGCCCCGCCGTGCCGCCCGCGGCCAGATCGGACCAGGCGTCGCGGAAGCGCGGGCGCGGCGCCGCGCGCTCCTCGCGCGACATCGGGCGGATCTTCTCCTGCTTCCAGAGCGCGACGAGGTTCAGCAGGATACCGGCGAGCGCCACGCCCTGCACCACGCGTACCAGCGTGAAGGGCGCGAAATCCCGCAGCAGCCAGCCGACGACGATCGCCGAGCCGCCCATGCCGATCAGGTACATCACGTAGAGCAGCGCGACGACGCGCGGGCGGGTCTCCTCCGTCGCGCGGTCCGCGGCGAGCGCGAGGCCCGCGGTCTGCGTCATGTGCATCCCGAGCCCGGCCATAAGGAAGGCCACCGCGGCGAGCGCCTCGCCGGCCCACCAGGGCCCGACCGCCTGCTGCCCGCCCAGCACGAGGATCGCGAAGGGCATCACGGCGAGCCCGCCCATCTGCCAGAGCGAGCCGAACCACAGGTAGGGCACCCGCCGCCAGCCGAGCGCGCTCTTGTGCGTGTCCGAGCGGAAGCCCAGCAGCGCCCGGAAGGGCGCGACCAGCACCGGCAGCGCGATCATCGCCGCCACGATCAGCGCGGGCACCGAAAGCTCCACGATCATCACGCGGTTCAGCGTGCCGAGCAGCATGACCATCGCCATGCCGACCGAGACCTGAAAGAGCGACAGCCGCAGAAGCTGGCTCAGCGGCAGACCCTCGCTCGCGGCGTCCGCGAAGGGCAGGATCTGCGTGGTGAACCGCGCGAGCGGACGGAGACGCCAGAGACTCATCGCGACACCTCCAGCGCCTGCGAGATGTAGAAGCCTTCCGCGACCCGCTCGAGCACGCGGAGCCGCCCCGGCGCGCCCGCCTCGCGGAGCGCGCGGGCGAGGCGCTCGGGCGCATGCGGCACCATGGTGGGCGAGCGGTCCGAGCGCGGGAAGAGCCGACCCGCCTGCCACATCGCCATCAGGAGCGGCGTGCGCGGCGCGACGGTGAAGACGACCCGCCCCTCGGTGCGCCGCGCCAGCCCGTCGAGCGCGCGGGCGAGATCCGGCAGGCGGTAGTAGATCAGGCTGTCCATCGCCACGACGTGGTCGAAGCGCCCGCGCGCGGGATCGAGCATGTCGCCCGCGGCGAAGGTCACGCGGCCCCGGCAGCCCTCGGGCAGCCGCGCCTCGGCGATCTTCACGAGGCTGGGCGAGATGTCCACCGCCACGACCTCCGCGCCGCGCAGGGCGAGCTCGGCCGTCATCGGTCCCGCCCCGCAGCCCGCGTCGAGCACCCGCATGCCGCTCAGGTCCTCGCCCAGCCGGCCGAGGATCTGCGCGCGCATCGCCTCCCGCCCCCGGCGCACCGTCTCGCGGATCTTCGAGACGGGCGCGTCCGAGGTCAGCCGCTCCCAGGTGCGGGTCGCGGTCTTGTCGAAATAGGTCTCGACGCGGGAGAGGGTGCTCTCGTAGCTCATCAGTCGAAGCCCAGCAGCTCGAAGATGTCGCGGTCCTCCATCGGGTCGGGCGCGAGCGCCTCGGTCCCGTTCCAGAGCGTCTCGGCGAGGCGCACGTATTCCTTGCGCGCCATGACGATGTCCTCCTCGTCGGGCATCTCGAAGAGCGTCTTCTTCTTGAGCCGCGAGCGCCGGATCGCGTCGAAGTCGGGCATGTGCGCGATGCGCTGGAAGCCCACCGCGTCGCAGTAGCGGTCCACCTCGTCGGTGTCCTTCGAGCGGTTGGCGACGCAGCCCGCGAGGCGCACCTTGTAGTTGTTCGCCTTGGCGCGGACGGCGGCGATGATCCGGTTCATCGCGTAGATCGAGTCGAAGTCGTTCGCGGTGACGATCATCGCCCGGTCCGCGTGCTGGAGCGGCGCGGCGAAACCGCCGCAGACCACGTCGCCGAGCACGTCGAAGATCACCACGTCCGTGTCCTCGAGCAGGTGATGCTGCTTCAGGAGTTTCACCGTCTGCCCCACGACGTAGCCGCCGCAGCCCGTGCCCGCCGGCGGCCCACCGGCCTCGACGCATTGCACGCCGTTGAAGCCCTCGGTCACGAAGTCCTCGGGGCGCAGCTCCTCGGCGTGGAAATCGACCTCCTTGAGGATGTCGATCACCGTCGGCTGCAGATGCCCCGTCAGCGTGAAGGTCGAATCGTGCTTCGGGTCGCAGCCGATCTGCAGCACCCGCTTGCCGAGGCTCGCGAAGGCCACCGACAGGTTCGACGAGGTCGTCGATTTGCCGATGCCCCCCTTGCCGTAGACCGAAAAGACCTTCGCCCCCTCGATCTTCATCGAGGGGTCCTGGTGCACCTGGAGCGAGCCCTCGCCGTCCTCGCCCTTCTTGATCGCGGGCGGCGCGCCGAGGCCGCGTTTCTTCAGCCCGTCCCGTTCGCGGGCGTTGGCCTTCGCGGCCGGCGGCAGCTTGCTGTCGAGCGGACTCATGCGCGTCTCCCTTTCACGTCTGCGGCGGCGCGTTCCCGTCCCGCGCCGCTCGGGTCCTTCTTCTTGGCGGAAATATCCCGGGGGGTGAGGCCCGCGAGGGCCGAGGGGGGCAGCGCCCCCCTTGCGACCTCGCCGTATGCGCGCCCCCGGATCATTCCGCCGCGATCCCTTCCATCCGGTCCTCGAGCGCGTCGGCCGCGTCCTGCAGCGCCGCGAGCGTCGCCGCGTCGGGCTGCCAGTAGGCACGGTCCGAGGCCTCCAGAAGGCGGTTCGCCATCCGGCTCGAGGCCTGCGGGTTGAGCTCTGCGAGACGCGCGCGCATCTCGTCGTCGAGCACGAAGGTCTCGGAGATGCGCTGATAGACCCAGGGCTCGACCGCCCCGGTCGTCGCCGACCAGCCGAGCGTGTTCGTCACCTGCGCCTCGATCTGGCGCACGCCCTCCGAGCCGTGGCTCAGGAGCGCCTCGTAGAACTTCGGGTTGAGCGAGCGCGACCGCGTCTCGAGCGAGACCTGCTCGGCCAGCGTGCGCACCTTGCCGGCGCCGCGCGTCGTGTCGGAGATGTAGACCTTGGCCTCCTCCCCGCCGCGCGCGCGCTTCACCGCGCGCGAGATGCCGCCCAGCGTGTCGAAGTAGTGATCCACCGTCGTCACGCCGAGCTCGACCGACTCGAGGTTCTGATAGGCGAGCTCCACGTCGCCCAAAGCGGTGCCCAGAAGCTCGGGCTGCGCCGCGGCCTTGCCGTCGCGCCCGTAGGCGAAGCTCTTGCGCGTCTGGTAGGCGTCGGCGAGCTCGTCCTCGTCGCCGAAGGCCGAGCTGTCCACGAGCTGGTTCACGTTCGATCCGTAGGCGCCCTCGGCGTTGGAGAAGACGCGCAGGGCGGCCGTCTCCATGTCGCAGCCGATCTTCTCGGCATAGGCGAGCGCGTGGGCGCGGATGTGGTTCTGCTCCAGCGGCTCGTCGGCCGTCGCGGCCTTCCAGGCGGCCTCGGCCAGCATCCGCGTCTGCAGCGGCAGCAGGTCGCGGAAGATGCCCGAGAGCGTCATGATGACGTCGATGCGCGGGCGGCCCAGCTCCTCCAGCGGGATCAGGTCGGCGCCGGCGAGGCGCCCGAAGCTGTCGAAGCGCGGCACGGTCCCCATGAGCGCCATGGCCTGCGCGATCGGCCCGCCGTCGGACTTGATGTTGTCCGAGCCCCAGAGCACCATCGCCACGCTCTTCGGGATCTCCGCATGCGTGGCCAGCAGGAGCTCCGCCTGCTTGGCGCCTTCCCGGCAGGCGAACTCCGTCGGCATCCGGAAGGGGTCGAAGGCGTGGATGTTGCGCCCCGTGGGCAGCACATCCGTCGAGCGGATCAGGTCGCCGCCGGGCACCGGCGCGGTGTAGCGCGCGTCGAGCGCCTTCAGCAGCGCCGGGATCTCGTGGTCCTGCGACAGAAGCTCGGCGACCCGCGCCTTCGTCTCGTCGTCGGCGTCCTCGATCAGGCCGAGGTAGTCGGTCACCTGCGCCTCGGTCATCGGCCGGCCGAGCACGTGCAGCCCCTCAGGGATCAGCGCGTCCTCGGTCTCGAGCAGCTTGAGCCAGAGCTCCTCGGGCGGCGTGCCGCCCATGTCCACGGCCTCCGCCTGCTCGGCGATCAGCGTCTCGAGCTCGGCGCGCGCCGGGTCGCTCTCGGCCATCCCGCGCCACCGCGTGAGCGAGTCCTTCAGCTCCGACAGCCCCTTGTAGAGCCCCGAGGCCGCGAGCGGCGGCGTCAGGTGGGTGATCGTCACCGCCCCCGAGCGCCGCTTGGCGAGGCTCGCCTCGGAGGGGTTGTTCGAGGCGTAGAGATAGACGTTCGGCATCTCGCCGATCAGCCGGTCGGGCCAGTCCATCGCGCCGAGCCCCGCCTGCTTGCCCGGCATGAACTCCAGCGCGCCGTGCATCCCGAAGTGCAGGATCGCGTCCGCCTGGAAGGTGTTGCGGAGCCAGAGGTAGAAGGTGACGAAGGCGTGCGTCGGCGCGAAGCCCTTCTCGAACAGGAGCCGCATCGGGTCGCCCTCGTAGCCGAAGGCCGGCTGCACGCCGACGAAGACCTTGCCGAACTGCGCGCCCAGCACGAAGACGCCGCGCCCGTCGGACTGCACCTTGCCCGGCGCCGGGCCCCAGACCGCCTCGATCGCCTTGAGCGGCGGGGTGGTCTTGACGATCTCGTCGGCGCTGACGTGGGCGGCGACGTTCGCCTCCTGCCCGTATTGCGCCGCGTTGCCCTCCAGCACCGTGGCGCGCAAGGCTTCCACGCTCTCCGGCGGGTCGAGGTCGTAACCCGCTTCCGCCATGCGGTGCAGCGTGTTGTAAAGGCTCTCCCAGACGCCGAGATAGGCCGCCGTGCCCACCGCGCCCGCGTTCGGCGGGAAGCCGAAGAGCACCACGCCCACCTTCTTCTCGGCGTTCCTCTTGCGGCGCAGGCGGACCTGCCGCTCGACCTTTTCCGACAGGCTGTCGATCCGCTCGTGGCAGGGGGCCATGTCGCGGCTCTCCTGCTCCACGTGACAGGCGTAGCGGCAGCCCTTGCAGGGCTCGGTGCCGTGCCGCCCGGCGAAGACGCAAGGGTTGGTCGCCCCGTCGAGCTCCGGCAGCGCGATCAGCATCGTGGTCTCGATCGGCCCGAGGCCCTGGCTCGATTCGGCCCACTGCGCGAGCGTCTGGAACTCCAGCGGATGCGCGGCGAGATAGGGCACGTCCAGCCCCTCGAGCACCTCGATCGCGGCGTCGCTGTCGTTGTAGGCCGGCCCGCCCACGAGGCTGAAGCCCGTGAGCGACAGCAGCGCGTCGATCCTCGCGCCGGCGGCGTCGCGGAAGAAGCGGTCGATCGCCGGCCGCCCGTCGAGCCCGCCCGCGAAGGCCGGCAGCACGCGCAGCCCCTTGGCCTCCAGCGCGCGGATCACCGCGTCGTAATGCGCCGTGTCGCCCGACAGGACGTAGCTCCGCATCATCAGCAGGCCGACGGTGCCCTTCGGCGCCTCCGGCGCGGGCAGCGCCGCGGGGTCCTCCACGATCCGCTCCGGCAGGTCCGGGTGGTAGAGCCCCACCTCCGGGTATTCCACCGGCGCCGGCGCCTCGCCGCCGCGCCAGGCCTCGTGGCGGCAGTAGCGCGACATCAGGAAGCGCAGCATCGCCTCGATGTTGTCGTCCGACCCGCCGAGCCAGTACTGCATCACCAGGAACCAGGCGCGCAGGTCCTGCGCCTTGCCGGGGACGAAGCGCAGGATCTTCGGCAGCCGGCGGAGCATCTTCATCTTGCTCTCGCCCGAATCGCCCGAGGGCTTCGAGGAGCCGCGCAGCTTCTTGATCAGCTTGCGCATGCCCGAATCGGGCGCCGACATGTCGAGCGTGCCCATCTTCGTGAGCCGCACGATCTGCGCGTCCGCGATCACGCCGGCCATCGCGTCGCAGCGTTCCCGCGCGGCCTCGAGATGGGGCAGGATCGGCTTCACGTGCTCCTCGAGGAAGAGCAGGTTGGCGATCACGATGTCCGCGTTCTCGACCGCCTCGACGGCGGCCTCGAAGGCGCCCGGCGTCTCGCCCCATTCCGCCGCCGCGTGCAGCGAAACGTCGAGCCCGGGAAACTCCGGCGCGAGCCGCTCCGCCACCCGCCGGCAGGCGCTCGCCGCGTGGGCGTCGAGCGTGACGATCGTCACACGGTAGCCGGGCCGCCGCCCTGTGATGCCGGTTTCATCGCGCATAATGGGCCTTCGCCTCGTAGAGGGTGTCCACGTCGATCTCCGCGACCCCGCGCTCGCGCGCGAAGGCCTCGGTGTTCCGCTTCGCCTTGCCGCGCACGAAGAAGGGGATCTTCTTCAGCTCCTTCTCCGCCGCGGGGCGCCAGACGATCTCGATCCCGCCGGCCGCGGCCGGTCCTTCTTCTTGGGTCGAAATATCCCGGGGGGAGTCCGGCGCAGCCGGACGGGGGGCAGCGCCCCCCTCGTGCGCGGGCTCGGCCGGGCGCGGCGCCGGGGCATGCGCGGCGTGGTGCGAGGGCCCGGCCTCGTCGTGAAACTCGAAGTCCTCGCGGAACATGTGCAGCAGGTGCTCCTCGAGCCCCATGACGAGCGGATGCACCCAGGTGTCGAAGATCACGTTGGCGCCCTCGAAGCCCATCTGCGGGGCGTAGCGCGCGGGGAAGTCCTGCACGTGCACCGGCGCCGAGATCACGGCGCAGGGGATGCCGAGGCGCTTGCCGATGTGGCGCTCCATCTGCGTGCCGAGGATCATCTCGGGGGCGGCGGCCTCGATGGCGGCCTCGACCTCGAGGTAGTCGTCGGTGATCGTGGCCTCGACGCCGTAGTCCTTGGCCACCCGGCGGATGTTGCGCGCCTGCTCGCGGTTGTAGCAGCCGAGCCCCACGACCTCGAAGCCCATCTCGTCGCGGGCGATGCGGGCCGCGGCGGCGACATGGGTGCCGTCGCCGAAGAGGAAAACGCGCTTGCCGGTCAGATAGGTCGAATCGACGCTCGCAGAGTACCACGGCAGGCGCAGCCGGCTTTCGTCGGTGCGCACGGGCAGGCCGGTGATCCCGCTCACTTCCTCGAGGAAGTCGCGCGTCGCGCCGACGCCGATCGGCACGGTCTTCGTGAACGGCAGGCCGAGCTCGCGCTCCATCCAGCGCGCGGCGCTCTCGGCGGTCTCGGGGTACATCAATACGTTGAAATGTGCCGCCCCCAGCCGCGTCAGGTCCTCGGGCGTCGCGCCCATCGGGCCCACCACGTTCACGCCCACGCCCATCTCCTCGAGGTGGCGCGTGACCTCCGTGATGTCGTCGCGGTGGCGGAAGCCGAGCGCGGTCGGCCCGATCAGGTTGGCGGTGATCGCTTCCGTCTTCTCCACCGGCCGGGCGAGTGCCTTGACCAGCTGGAAGAAGGTCTCGTCGCAGCCGAAGTTTTCCTTGCGCTGGTAGCTGGGCAGCTCCAGCGGCACGATCGGGATCGGCATGCCCATCGTCTCGGCCATGCCGCCGGGGTCGTCCTGGATCAGCTCGGCGGTGCAGGAGGCGCCGACGATCATCGCCTGCGGCTGGAAGCGTGCGTAGGCGTCCTCGCAGGCGGTCTTGAAGAGATCGGCGGTGTCCGACCCGAGGTCGCGCGCCTGGAAGGTGGTGTAGGTGACCGGCGGGCGGTGGTCGCGCCGCTCGATCATGGTGAACAGGAGGTCGGCGTAGGTGTCGCCCTGCGGCGCGTGCAGCACGTAGTGCAGGTCGGTCATCCCCGTGGCGACGCGCATCGCGCCGACGTGGGGCGGGCCTTCGTAGGTCCAGACGGAAAGCTTCATTCGGCGGCCTCCAGCTTCAGGAGGTCATGCCGGCGGATCGGGCGCGAGAAGAGCCCCGCGAGGTCGCCGGCCTGTTCGTAGAAATGCACGGGCGTGAAGACGAGCTCGATCGCCCATTTCGTCGTCAGCCCCTCCGCCTCCAGCGGATTGGCGAGGCCGAGGCCGCAGACCGTCAGGTCGGGGCGCGCGGCGCGGCAGCGGTCGAGCTGCAGGTCCACGTCCTGCCCCTCCGAGATCACGGGGCCCTCGGCGAGCAGGTCGAGGTCCGGGGCGACCACCTGCTTGTTGATGTAGGGCGCGCCGACCTCGACCGCCTCCATGCCGCACTCGCGGGTCAGGAAGCGCGCCAGCGGGATCTCCAGCTGGCTGTCGGGGAAGAAGAAGAGCGAGCGGCGGTTGAGCGTCTCGGCGGCCTGCGCCACGGCGCGGCGGGCGCGGGCGCGCGGCGCGGCGGTGACCTCCTCAAGGCGCTCCTCGGAGACGCCGAACTCCTGCGCGACGGCGCGGAGCCAGGCGGTCGTGCCCTCCTCGCCGAAGGGGAAGGGCGCCGCGAGGTGGCGCGCGCCGCGGCGTTCGAGCGCCGAGAGCGTCTCGCCGAGGAAGGGCTGCGTGAGCGCGACGACGGTGTTCGGCCCCACGGCCACCTGATCGCTCGCCCGCGCGGCGGGCAGCACGGTGACCGGGCCGACGCCGAGCTTTTCGAGCAGGTCGAGGGCCTGGTCCTCCACCACGTCCGGCAGCGCGCCGACGAGCATCAGCTGCCGGCGGTCGGTCTCGGGCAGGACGGGCACCATGGAGGCGAGGCAGGCGTCCTCGCCCTCGGTGAAGGTCGTCTCGATGCCGGAGCCCGAGTAGTTCAGCACCCGCACCCGCGGCGCGTGGCGCTGGGTGAGCCGCTCGGCGGCGCGCGACAGGTCGAGCTTGATGACCTCCGAGGGGCAGGAGCCCACGAGGAAGAGCTGCCGGATGTCGGGGCGCCGGTCGAGCAGGCGCTCCACCTCGCGCTCGAGTTCCTCCTGCGCGTCGGCGAGCCCGGCGAGGTCGCCCTCCTCGAGGATCGCGGTGCCGAAGCGCGGCTCGGCGAAGATCATCACGCCGGCGGCGGATTGCAGGAGATGCGCGCAGGTGCGCGAGCCCACCACGAGGAAGAAGGCGTCCTGCATCTTGCGGTGGAGCCAGATGATCCCGGTCAGCCCGCAGAACACCTCGCGCTGGCCGCGCTCCTTGAGGACGGGCGTGTCGCGGCAGCCCGCGGCGGGCGGCGGGGTGAAGCTCTCGGTCATGCGGCCTCCCTGGCGGCGGCGGCATCGGCGGCCTCTGCGGCGAGGCGCGCCATGCGGAGTTTCCAGAGGAACTGGCCGGCGTTGACGACATAGGCGAGATAGGCCGCGAGCGCGATCGCCATCTCGGCGGAAGCGCCGTAGGCGCCGGTCCAGAGCGCGTAGAGATACCAGGTGTGCAGTGCGATCACCCCGAAGGAGACCACGTCCTCCCAGAAGAAGGCGGGCGCGAAGAGATACTGGCCGAAGACGACCTTCTCCCAGATCGCGCCGGTGATCATGATGCTATAGAGCACGCCGGTCTTGATCACGATCGACCAGGTCGCGGCGGCGTAGCCCTCGCCGGTGACGAGGAAGCGCACGACGAGCGCGAGCGAGACGAGGAACACCAGGAACTGCGCCGGGGCGAGCAGCCCCTGCACGAGCGTCCAGACGCTCTCGTCGCGGCGCTTGCGCTGCTCCGGCGTGTAGAGCGTGGCCGCGGTCCGGGGGTGGTGGTCGCCCATCTCTCCTCCGAGGGCTCGGATCAGGTTGAGGCGATGCTAGGGCCGGCGGGTGGAAAGTGTCAATCCTAATTTACACTGCGGCTCGCCGGGGATGTAAGTTCGCGTGGACGTGCGCGCGAGGCCGTCGAAACCGGGCTTGCAAAGAGGTGTCGGAACGAAACTAACTGAAAAAAGGGAAAAATTTCTTCCGGTGGAATCAGGGTGCAAGCTTGCGGCACCCCCGCGAAGGTGTCAGGAAGATTTGACAGCCACGCGGGGCGCCCGCAAGCTGCCACCAGCGCGCTGCGAGGGCGCGCCGCGAATCTGGCCTTGGGGACGGAGGGCACCATGAGGGACACCGTGGAGACCTGCAGCGAAAGCCCCGACGACAGCCCCGGCATCCGCTGCCTCGCCGAGTCGGCGCTGAAGATCCTCGCGGAGCGCAAGCAGGGCGCGCGGAGCGGCGGCTCGCAGGACTGGGTGGAGCGCCTCTGCGACGCCGTCGTGTCCGATTCGGAGACGAGCCACCAGAAGGTGATCTCCAGCATGATCTCGCGCGGCATCACCAGCGACGACGTCTTCGACGTCTACCTGCCCGCGGTCGCGCGCGAACTCGGCGAGCGCTGGGTCCGCGACGAGGCGAACTTCGTGCAGGTCACGCTCGGCACCGGGCGGCTGCAGACCCTGATCCGCGAGCGCGCGGGCCTCGGCGCCGGCAGCGCCGACGGAACCGGCCGGGTCCTGATGGTGTTGCCGCCCTTCGAGGCGCATGCGCTGGGCGTGTTCATCGCCGCCGACCAGATCCGCCGCGCGGGCCACTCCGTGCACGTCTCGGTCGCGCCGGAGGCGCCCGAGGTCGTGGAGATGCTGAACGAGCGCGATTTCGACATGGTCGGGCTGACCTGCGCGACGCGGCGGTCCATCGGCCGGCTCGGCGATTACATCTCGGAGATACGCGCGGGCGCCCCGGCGGCGCCGCCGCTCGTCGTCGGCGGGCCGATCGTGCCGGAGGTCCGCGATCTTGCCGCGATATGTGGCGCCGACCACGCGGCGGCGAGCACGGAGGACGCTCTGAGGGCCGCCGGTCTTGTATCGGCGCCCGAGTCGCTATGTATATGACACCAGCCGGGAGCGGGGGCGCTTCGCGGCGTTAATGTCGAAGGGACCGCCGTGACCAAACAGGCCCGGATGTCGGATCGGATTCGTGTCGGTGTCCTCCCTGCGCCGTCGCGCATCGAGTGGATCATCGAGCAGTTCGCCGATCTCGCGGTCGCCATCGACCGCGACGGCCGTGTGCTGGGTCTCTCGGTGAGCCCGGAAAGCCCCTATCTCGGATGTCTCGACCACTGGATCGGGCGCGATTTCCGCGAGTTCCTGACCGAGGACAGCCGCTCCAAGTTCGAGGACCGCATCGCCACGGTGCTCGCCGACCCGGACGCGGTCGTGCGCCCGATGGAGCTCAACCACGTGGACAACGCGAACTGGGAATTCCCGATTCGCTACACGATCCACGACGCGGGCGAGGACTACGGCATCCTGCTCCTGGGCCGCGACATGCAGCCCTTCGCCGACATCCAGCAGCGCCTCGTGCGCGAGCAGCTCGCCCGCGAGCGTGACGCCGAGCGCTTCCGCGGCGTGGAGACACGCTATCGCGTGGTCTTCGACGCCTCCGAGACGCCGATGGCCATGGTCGAGCCGGACACCGGCCGCGCGCTCGACCTGAACCGCGCGGCGATGCAGCTCCTGTCGGTCAAGACCGACAACCTGAGCGCCAACGCCTTCGCGCAGTGCTTCGAGGGCCGGCGCAAGGGCGAGTTCGGCGAGGCGCTCCGCGCCGCCGCGGCTGCCGACGACGCGCAGGGCGTGACGGCGGTGCTGCGCCGTACCGGCGGCGAGGTGCGCCTCTGCCCCGAGTTCTTCCGCGCCTCCGGCGAGGTCGCGCTGCTATGCCGGATGATGCCGGTCACGGACGAGGACCAGTCCGGGCGCGAGTTCCAGAACGCGCTCGCGCAGCTCTACGAAAGCACGAGCGACGCCATCGTCCTCACCGACGCCAAGGGCGCCGTCCGCGAGGCGAACGAGGGCTTCCTGCGCCTGACCGACGCCGCGCAGCTGCGCGACGTGCAGGGCCGGCCGCTCGCCGATTTCCTCGCCCGCGGGGCGGTGGACATGAAGCTCATCTTCGAGCAGCTCGACAAGACCGGGCGGCTCAGGGGCTACGCCGCGCAGGTCGAGAGCGTGGTCGGCATGCGCGCGACGGTGGACATCTCCGCGGCGCGGCTCACCGGGCGCGCAGACCGGCAGATCGGCTTCATCCTGCGCGAGGCGAGCGCGACGCAGGCGATCTCGGTCGCCGAGGCCGGCGCCACCATGAGCGAGGAGGCGATGACCAACGTCATGGACCTCGTCGGCACCGCCTCGCTGAAGGAGCTCGTCGGCGCGACCACCGACGTGGTCGAGAAGCTCTGCATCGAGACGGCCGTGCGGCTGACCGACAACAACCGCGTCGCCGCCGCCGAGATGCTCGGCCTGTCGCGGCAGAGCCTCTACGTGAAGCTCCGCAAGTACGGCCTTCTGGACAGCGCGTCTGAGGCCGGCGGCGACGAGTGACCGGCGGCGCGGGGAGGGGGCGCTGCCCCCTCTTGGCCTGACGGCCAATTCACCCCCGGGATATTTGGGCCAAGAAGAAGGACCGGGGGGCGGGGCCGCCGGGGCGTCGCGTGGGGCGCGGGCCGGTGGGGCCTTGCGGAGGCGGCGCGGCGTGCGTATATGGCAATCGACAGCGGTTCGCCGGACCCGAGGGCCAGCGACCACCGGGATCTTCGGGCGGGCCGCGTGCCCGCCTTTTCGTTGCCCGGAGCCGCAGGATCTTCATGAGCCTGATCGCCAAAGCCGCCATCGACCGGCGCCTCGCCGAGATCGTCCAGCCCGTGATCGAGGACATGGGCTTCGAGCTCGTGCGCGTGCGGCTGATGGGGGGCAAGACCTCGACGTTGCAGATCATGGCCGAGAAGCCCGAGGGCGGGATCGAGGTGGACGACTGCGCCGAGATCTCCACCGCCGTCTCGGCGGTGCTCGACGTGGAGGACCCGATCCTCGACGCCTACACGCTCGAGGTGTCCTCGCCGGGCATCGACCGGCCGCTGACGCGGCTCCGGGATTTCGCGGATTTCGAGGGCTACGAGGCCAAGCTCGAGACCTCGGAGCTCATCGACGGGCGGCGGCGCTTCAAGGGGGTGCTCGCCGGCGTCGAGGGCGACGAGGTCCTGGTGAACCTGCCCGAGGGCACGGTTGGGCTGAAGTTCGACTGGCTGTCGGACGCCAAGCTCGTGCTCACCGACGATCTGATCAGGGACATGCTCAAGGCGCGCAAGGCGCAGCCCCTCGACGAGGGCGCTTACGACGAGATCGAGTCACACCCCGCGGGGACCGAAGAGGAATAACGCCATGGCCATCACCTCCGCCAACCAGCTCGAACTGCTCCAGACCGCCGAGGCGGTGGCGCGCGAGAAGATGATCGACCCCGCGCTCGTCGTGGAGGCGATGGAGGACAGTCTCGCCCGCGCCGCGAAGAGCCGCTACGGCTCCGAGATGGACATCCGCGTCTCCATCGACCGCAAGACCGGTAAGGCGACCTTCACCCGCGTGCGCACGGTGGTGCCCGAGGACGAGCTCGAGAACTACCAGGCCGAGATGACGGTCGAGGACGCGAAGCAGTACATGGACGACCCCTCGGTGGGCGACGTCTACGAGGAGGAGGTGCCGCCGGTCGAGCTCGGCCGCATCGCCGCGCAGTCGGCCAAGCAGGTGATCCTGCAGCGCGTCCGCGAGGCCGAGCGCGACCGCCAGTACGAGGAATTCAAGGACCGCGCGGGCACGATCATCAACGGCATCGTCAAGCGCGAGGAATACGGCAACATCATCGTCGACGTGGGCGCCGGCGAGGCGGTGCTGCGGCGCAACGAGAAGATCGGGCGCGAGAGCTATCGCAACGGCGACCGCATCCGCGCCTACGTCAAGGACGTGCGCCGCGAGACGCGGGGGCCGCAGATCTTCCTCTCGCGCACCGCGCCGGAGTTCATGGCCGAGCTCTTCAAGATGGAGGTGCCGGAGATCTACGACGGCATCATCGAGATCAAGGCGGTGGCCCGCGACCCCGGCTCGCGCGCGAAGATCGGCGTGATCTCCTATGATTCGTCGATCGACCCGGTGGGCGCCTGCGTCGGCATGCGCGGCTCGCGCGTGCAGGCCGTCGTCAACGAGCTTCAGGGCGAGAAGATCGACATCATCCCCTGGAACGAGGATCAGGCGACCTTCCTCGTCAACGCGCTGCAGCCGGCGGAGGTGGCCAAGGTGGTCATCGACGAGGACGCGCAGCGCATCGAGGTGGTGGTCCCCGACGAGCAGCTCAGCCTCGCCATCGGCCGGCGCGGGCAGAACGTGCGGCTGGCGAGCCAGCTCACCGGGCTCGACATCGACATCATGACCGAGGAGGAGGAGAGCCAGCGCCGGCAGAAGGAGTTCGAGGAGCGCACGCAGCTCTTCATGGACAGCCTCGACCTCGACGAGTTCTTCGCGCAGCTCCTGGTTTCCGAGGGCTTCACCAACCTCGACGAGGTCGCCTACGTCGAGCTCGACGAGCTGCTGGTGATCGACGGCGTGGACGAGGAGACCGCGCAGGAGCTTCAGACCCGCGCCCGCGAATACCTCGAGGCGCAGGCACGCGCCGCGCTGGAGCGCGCGCAGGAGCTCGGCGCCGAGCAGAGCCTCATTGACTTCGAGGGGCTCACGCCCCAGATGGTCGAGGCATTGGCGAAGGACGGCGTCAAGACGCTGGAGGATTTCGCGACCTGCGCGGACTGGGAACTCGCCGGCGGCTGGACCAGCGTCGACGGGCAGCGCGTCAAGGACGACGGTATTTTGGAACCCTTCGATGTCTCGCTCGAGGAAGCGCAGAACATGGTGATGACCGCCCGCGTCATGCTGGGCTGGGTCGATCCCGAGGATCTGGTGTCCTCCGAGAGCGAGGACGAGGGCGACGACGGCGAGAGTGCCGAGGAGGAGACGGCCTGAGCGGCGGCGCGACGATGACACGGGGCGGCCGGACGAAGGACCGCGCGCAGGGCCCGATGCGCAGCTGCATCGCGACCGGCGCGGAGCGGCCGAAGGCGGAGCTTCTCCGCTTCGTCGTCGGGCCGGACGACACGGTCGTGCCAGACATCCTCGGGCGGCTGCCGGGGCGCGGCATCTACGTCGCGCCCGAGCGCGCGGCGCTCGAGCGGGCGGTGAAGAAGCGGCAGTTCGCGCGCGCCGCGCGCCGGCCGGTCACGGTGCCCGAGGATCTGGTCGCCGTGGTCGAATCGCTGCTCGCGCGGCGGGTGGTCGATCTGATCAGCCTCGCCCGCAAGGGCGGGGCGGCCGTGGCCGGCTATGAAAAGGTGAAGGCCGCGCTGGACCGCGGCGACGCCCGCGTGCTGCTGCAGGCCTCCGATGGCTCGACGCGCGGCAAGTCCAGGCTCTCGACACCCGAAGGGGGGCGCTGGATCGGCTGGCTCACCTCGGACGAGTTGGGTTTGGCATTCGGGCGACAAACTGTGATACATGGGGCGCTCGGCGCTGGCGGACTCACCTCGCGTGTTGTAGAGGAAGCCACGAAACTCCAGGGCCTGCGCGAAGACGAGCAGAGCAGGGGCGGCGCAGGGGCGCCCCCCGCCGGAAAGGACAAGACGGCTACATGAGCGATAGCGACGGCAAGAAGACCCTCGGCCTGCGCGGCGGCGCGCGTTCCGGGAGCGTGAAGCAGAGCTTCAGCCACGGGCGCACCAAGAACGTGGTCGTGGAGACCAAGCGCAAGCGTGTGGTCTCGAAGCCGGCCGCGGGCGGCGCGCAGGGCGGCGGCAAGCAGTCCGGCGGCGCCGGCGGCGGCAAGAAGCCGGCCGGCGTGTCCGACGCGGAGATGGAGCGCCGCCTCAAGGCGCTGCAGGCCGCCAAGGCCCGCGAGGCCGAGGAACAGCGCCAGCGCGAGGAAGAGGAGCGTCGCCGCGCCGAGGAGCGCGAGCGCCGCCGCGCGGAGCAGGAGGCCAAGGAGCGCGAACAGCGCGAGGCCGAGGAGCGCGCGCGTCAGAAGGCCGAGGAAGAAGAGCGCAAGCGCGCCGAGGAGGCCGCGCGCGCCGCCGGCGGCGCGCAGGCCGAACAGGCCCCCGCCGCCAAGGCCCAGCCCGCGAAGCCCGCTGCGCCCACGCCCTCCAAGAAGAAGGAGCGCGACGACGCGCGCGACGCCAAGGGCCGCAAGGGCGACGGTGGCCGCCGCTCGGGCAAGCTGACGCTCAATCAGGCGCTCTCGGGCGGCGAGGGCGGCCGCCAGAAATCGCTCGCGGCGATGAAGCGCAAGCAGGAGCGCGCGCGCCAGAAGGCGATGGGTCAGCAGGCCCCGCGCGAGAAGATCGTGCGCGAGGTGCAGCTGCCCGAGACCATCGTCGTCTCCGAGCTCGCCAACCGCATGGCCGAGCGCACCGCCGACGTGGTCAAGGCGCTCATGCAGAACGGCATGATGGTCACCCAGAATCAGGTGATCGACGCCGACACCGCCGAGCTCATCATCGAGGAGTTCGGGCACAAGGTCGTGCGCGTCTCGGACGCCGACGTCGAGGAGGCGATCCACCAGGTCGAGGACCGGGACGAGGACATGCGCCCGCGCCCGCCGGTCGTCACCGTCATGGGCCACGTCGACCACGGCAAGACCTCGCTGCTCGACGCGATCCGCAAGACGAAGGTCACCACCGGCGAGGCCGGCGGCATCACGCAGCACATCGGCGCCTATCAGGTGCAGAGCGAAAGCGGCGAGACGCTGACCTTCCTCGACACGCCGGGGCACGCGGCCTTCACCTCGATGCGCTCGCGCGGCGCGCAGGTGACGGACATCGTCGTGCTCGTGGTCGCCGCCGACGACGCGGTGATGCCGCAGACGGTCGAGGCGATCAATCACGCCAAGGCCGCCGGCGTCCCGATGATCGTGGCGATCAACAAGGTCGACAAGCCCTCGGCCGATCCCGACAAGGTGCGCACCGACCTCCTGCAGCACGAGATCATCGTCGAGAAGCTCTCGGGCGACGTGCAGGACGTGGAGGTCTCCGCGATCTCGGGGCAGGGGCTCGACGCGCTGCTCGAGGCGATCGCGCTTCAGTCCGAGCTTCTGGAGCTCAAGGCCAACCCGGACCGCGCCGCCGAGGGCGCGGTGATCGAGGCGCAGCTCGACGTGGGCCGCGGCCCGGTCGCCACCGTCCTCGTGCAGAAGGGCACGCTGAAACGCGGCGACATCTTCGTGGTCGGCGAGCAGTGGGGCAAGGTCCGCGCGCTCGTCAACGATCAGGGCGAGCGCGTGACCGAGGCCGGGCCGTCGGTGCCGGTCGAGGTGCTGGGTCTCAACGGCACGCCGGAGGCGGGCGACGTCCTGAACGTCGTCGAGACCGAGGCGCAGGCCCGCGAGATCGCCGAGTACCGTCAGGAGAAGGCCAAGGAGAAGCGCGCCGCCGCCGGCGCCGCGACCTCGCTCGAGCAGCTTCTGGCGAAGGCCAAGGAGGATCAGAACGTCGCCGAGATGCCCGTGCTGGTGAAGGCCGACGTGCAGGGCTCCGCCGAGGCGATCGTGCAGGCGCTCGAGAAGATCGGCAACGAGGAGGTGCGCGTGCGCGTGCTGCACTCGGGCGTCGGCGCCATCACCGAGACGGACATCGGCCTCGCCGAGGCGTCCAAGGCGCCGGTGATCGGCTTCAACGTCCGCGCCAACGCGCCGGCCCGCAACGCCGCCAACCAGAAGGGCGTCGAGATCCGCTACTACAGCGTGATCTATGACCTCGTGGACGACGTGAAGAAGGCGGCCTCGGGTCTCCTCGGCGCCGAGGTGCGCGAGAAGTTCATCGGCTACGCGGAGATCCGCGAGGTCTTCAAGGTCTCCAACGTCGGCAAGGTCGCTGGCTGCCTCGTGACCGAGGGCATCGCGCGCCGCTCCGCCGGCGTCCGCCTCCTGCGCGAGGACGTGGTGATCCACGAAGGCACGCTGAAGACGCTCAAGCGCTTCAAGGACGAGGTCGCCGAGGTGCAGTCCGGTCAGGAGTGCGGCATGGCCTTCGAGAACTACGAGGACATCCGCCAGGGCGACGTCATCGAGATCTTCGAGCGCGAGGAGGTCGAGCGCACGCTCACCTGACCCTGCGGCCTCTGAATCCAAAGACTAAAGGCCGTCGCCCGCGGGGCGGCGGCCTTTTCGCGTCGGGCGTGCGGCGGTGGATCAGGCGGCCGTGACGCCGCGCTCCACCGGCGTTCCGGCGAAGACCCGGTCGCCCACGCGCACCGCGATCCGGTTGCCGGGCAGATGCTGGACGAAGATGCCCTGCACGGACACCGCGCTGCCGATGACGATGGTTCTGAGCATGAGTGCCTCCCGAGGGCTCGCCCGGACGCCGGGCGAACTGCGCTCATTTTACGCGGTTCGTGAAAAAGGGGCAGCTGATCGTTCGATCGCCGCGGTGCGCTTAAGACAGCGCGCGGCGGCGCGCTAGAGCCAGTCGCGCAGGATCGGGATCAGCGGCAGGTCGGCGGGGGGCATCGGGTAGTCGCGCAGTGCCTTCGGCGCCGCCCAGGCGAGGCGCTGGCCCTCGCGGCCCTGCGGTATGCCCTCCCACTTGCGGCAGGCGAAGAGGGGCATCAGCAGGTGGAAGTCCGCGTAGGCGTGGCTCGCGAAGGTGAGCGGCGCGAGGCAGCTCGCCGCCGTGTCGATCCCGAGCTCCTCGGAGAGCTCGCGGATGAGCGCGGCCTCCGGCGTCTCGCCCGGCTCGACCTTGCCGCCCGGAAACTCCCAGAGGCCCGCCATGCTCTTGCCCTCGGGCCGCTCGGTGAGCAGCACGCGCCCGTCGCGGTCGATCAGCGCGACCGCCGCCACCAGAACCACCTTCGTCACGAGCGATAGTCCGCGTTGATGTCGATGTAGCCGTGGGTGAGATCGCAGGTCCAGACGGTCGCCGCCCCGGCGCCGAGGCCGAGGTCCACGCCGATGCGGATTTCCTGCCCGTGCATGTGCGCGGCGGCGTCCGCCTCGTCGTAATCGGGGGCGACCCAGCCCGCCTCGGCCACGCGTACGTCGCCGAAACGGATGCTCAGCCGGTCGCGGTCCGCCGCGGCGCCGGATTTGCCCACCGCCATGACGACGCGGCCCCAGTTCGGGTCCTCGCCCGCCACCGCGGTCTTGACCAGCGGCGAATTGGCGATGGCGAAGGCGTGGCTCCTCGCGTCCGCCGCGCTCGCCGCGCCGGTGACCGCGATCTCGACGAACTTCGTCGCGCCCTCGCCGTCGCGCACCACCTGCTGCGCGAGGTCCAGCATCACGCCGTGCAGCGCCGCGCGGAAGGCGGGATCGCTCGCGGCGTCCACCCCGCTCGCCCCCGTCGCCGCCGCGAGCAGCGTGTCGGAGGTCGAGGTGTCGCCGTCCACGGTGATGCGGTTGAAGGTCTCGTCGGACAGCTCCGAGACCATCTCCTGCAACGCCGGGCGGGAGAGGCGCGCGTCGGTGAAGATGTAGACGAGCATCGTCGCCATGTCCGGCGCGATCATGCCCGAGCCCTTGGCGATCCCGGCGATGCGGACCGGCCCGCCGGCGAGCTCCACCGTCGTGCCGGCGCCCTTGGGGAAGGTGTCGGTCGTGCCGATCGCCCGCGCCGCGGCCTCCCAGCCGCCGGGGGCGAGCGATCCGGCCAGCCCGTCGAGCGCGGCGGCGATGCGGTCGTCGGGCAGCAGTTCGCCGATCACGCCGGTGGAGGAGGTGAACACCCGCTCCCCCGGCAGGTCGAGCGCCGCGCCCGCGGCCGCGGTCAGCCGCGCGACCGCCTCCGCGCCGTGGCGCCCGGTGAAGGCGTTGGCGTTGCCCGCGTTGACGAGAATCGCCGCCCCCGCCGCGCTCTCGGCGCCGATCTTGGCCTCGCAGTCGAGCACCGGCGCGGCGCGGGTCGCGGAGCGGGTGAAGACCCCGGCCACCGCGGTGCCGGGGTCGAGCCGGGCGAGCAGCACGTCGTCCCGGCCCGCGTAGCGCACGCCCGCCGCCGCGGTGGCGAGCGTCACGCCCGCGACGGGGGGCAGATCGGGAAAGCGCGCCGGCGCGAGGGGCGAGCGCGGGGGTGTGGCGCCCATGCGCTTACTGCGCCTGAACGGAGGCCGCGGCGGCGCCGAGGTCCGCGGGTGCCAGCGTCTCGGCGCCCGAGCGGTCGATCTCGGCCCCGCCCTCGAGCTCCTCGACCCGCGCGCTCACCGCGGACTGGCGCAGCTCTTCGGAAAGCTCGCCGCGCACCTCGTCGAGCGTCGGTGCATCGGCGGTGCGGGTCTCGTTCAGCCGGATCACGTGCCAGCCGAACTGCGTCTCGACCGGGCTTTCGGAGACGGTGCCGGGCTCCAGCGTCTCGACCGCCTCCTGGAAGGGGGCGACCATGGCGCCGGCGCCGAACCAGCCCAGCTCGCCGCCCGCGGAGGCGGAGGGGCCGGTGGAGCGCGCCTCGGCGAGCTCGGCGAAATCGGCGCCCGCCTCGATCTCGGCGATGATCTCCTGCGCCTCCTCCTCGCTCTCGACGAGGATGTGCGAGGCGTTGAACTCGGTCCCGCCCTCGGCGTCGGCGTAGCGCTCGTCGTAGAGCGCCTGCAGCGCGTCGTCGGTGACGGCGGTGTTCACCACGTCCTCGACCGCCTGCGCCGCGCCGAGCAGCCGGCGCTCGTTCTCGAGCGTCATCTCGGCGATGCTGGTGAGCTCGTCCTGCGACTGCGAGAGCAGCGTCTGCTGCACCAGCTGGTCGAGCAGCGCGTCGAAGAGCACGTCGTCGGGCAGCTGCTGGTACTGCTGCGGCAGGTTGGAGCGCGCGGCGACCATGTGGCCGAGCGTGATCTCGTCGCCGTTCACGGTCGCGACCACCGTGGCGAGGTCGGGCGCATCGTCCTGCGCGGCGGCGGGCACGGCGAGGGCGAGCGCGGTCAGCGCGGCGGCGATCGGGCGCGTGAGGGTCTGCATGGTGGCTCCTTGACTGCGGCCGCGGCGGGCGGCGACGTTGACACTCGAAAGGCCGCCCCTTACATCGCCGTCAAGGCCCGGGCGGTGCCGTCTTTCCCAACACCTATGGGCTCCGGAGCAGGCGGGCAAGCGGGCGCCGCGCAAGAAATCGTCAACCCGGACGGAGAGAACCATGGGCATCGGACGCATCGCCAGAAAGGTCTTCGGCACGCCGAACGACCGCAAGATCAAGGCGACCCGCCCCCTGGTCGAGAAGATCAACGCGCTGGAGCCGGAGTATCAGGCGCTCTCCGACGCGGGGCTGATCGAGAAGACCGAGGCGTTCAAGGCCCGTCTGGCCGATGGCGCGCGCCTCGACGATCTCCTGCCGGAGGCCTTCGCCAACTGCCGCGAGGCGGCGCGCCGCGCGCTCGGCCTGCGCGCCTTCGACGTGCAGCTCATGGGCGGCATTTTCCTGCATCAGGGCAATATCTCCGAGATGAAGACGGGCGAGGGCAAGACGCTCGTCGCCACGCTGCCGGCCTACCTGAACGCGCTGACGGGCAAGGGCGTGCACATCGTCACCGTCAACGATTACCTCGCCCGGCGCGACTCGGAGTGGATGGGCAAGGTCTACGCCGCGCTCGGGATGACGACCGGCGTCGTCGTCCCCCAGCAGCCCGAGGAGGAGAAGCGCGCCGCCTATCAGGCCGACATCACCTATGCCACGAACAACGAGCTCGGCTTCGACTACCTGCGCGACAACATGAAGGCCTCGCTCGAGGAGATGTACCAGCGCGGCCATCACTTCGCGATCGTGGACGAGGTCGATTCGATCCTCATCGACGAGGCGCGCACGCCGCTCATCATCTCCGGGCCGAGTCAGGACCGCTCCGAACTCTATCAGGAGATCGACCGCCTGATCCCCGAGCTCTCGGACGATCACTACACCATCGACGAGAAGACGCGGAACGTCACCTTCACCGACGAGGGTAACGAGGTCCTCGAGGAGATGCTGCAGGCGCGCGGCCTGCTGCCCGAGGGTCAGTCGCTCTACGACCCGGAAAGCACGACGGTCGTGCACCACGTCAACCAGGGCCTGCGCGCGCACAAGATGTTCCAGAAGGACAAGGACTACATCGTGCGCGACGGTCAGGTGGTGCTGATCGACGAGTTCACGGGCCGCATGATGGTCGGCCGGCGCCTCTCGGAGGGGCTGCATCAGGCGATCGAGGCCAAGGAGGGCTGCGAGATCCAGCCCGAGAACGTCACCCTCGCCTCGATCACCTTCCAGAACTACTTCCGCCTCTACGAAAAGCTCTCCGGCATGACCGGCACGGCGAGCACCGAGGCCGAGGAATTCGCCGAGATCTACGGCCTCGGCGTGGTCGAGGTGCCCACGAACGAGCCCATCGCCCGCGTCGACGAGGACGATCAGGTCTATCGCACCGCGCGCGAGAAGTTTCAGGCCATCGTCGAGGAGATCCGCGCGGCGCACGCCAAGGGTCAGCCGGTGCTCGTCGGGACCACCTCCATCGAGAAGTCCGAGGCGCTCTCGGAGATGCTCAAGAAGGAGGGCGTGCCGCACAACGTGCTCAACGCGCGCCAGCACGAGAAGGAGGCGCAGATCGTCGCCGACGCCGGCCGCCTCGGCGCGGTGACCATCGCCACCAACATGGCCGGCCGCGGCACCGACATCCAGCTCGGCGGCAACGTCGAGATGAAGGTGATGGAGGAGCTCGCCGCCAACCCCGAGGCCGATCCGGAAGCGATCCGCGAGCGGATCGAGGCCGAGCACGCCGAGGAAAAGGCGAAGGTGAAGGAGGCCGGCGGGCTCTTCGTGCTGGCCACCGAGCGCCACGAGAGCCGGCGCATCGACAACCAGCTGCGCGGCCGCTCCGGCCGTCAGGGCGACCCGGGCCGCTCGGAGTTCTTCCTCAGCCTCGAGGACGACCTGATGCGCATCTTCGGGTCCGACCGGCTCGACAAGATGCTGAACCGCCTCGGCATGAAGGAGGGCGAGGCGATCGTCCATCCGTGGGTCAACAAGAGCCTCGAGCGCGCGCAGGCCAAGGTGGAGGCGCGGAACTTCGACATCCGCAAGCAGCTCCTGAAGTTCGACGACGTGATGAACGACCAGCGCAAGGTCATCTTCGGCCAGCGCCGCGAGATCATGGAGGCCGAGGACCTCTCGGACGTGGTCGAGGACATGCGCCATCAGGTGGTCGAGGATCTCGTCAACACCTACCTGCCGCCCAAGACCTACGCCGACCAGTGGGACACGCAGGGCCTCTACGCCGCCGCCATCGAGAAGCTCGGCATCGACGTGCCGGTGATCGACTGGGGCGAGGAGGACGGCGTCGACCAGGAGGTCATGCGCGAGCGGCTCCAGAACGCCGCCGACGATCACATGGCCAAGAAGGTCGCCGATTTCGGCCCCGAGACCATGCGCGGGATCGAGAAGCAGATCCTGCTGCAGACCATCGACTCGAAGTGGCGCGACCACCTGCTGCGGCTCGAGCACCTGCGCTCGGTCGTGGCCTTCCGCGGCTACGCGCAGCGCGATCCGCTCAACGAGTACAAGACCGAGGCCTTCCAGCTCTTCGAGGGGATGCTCGACTCGCTGCGCGAGGAGGTGACGCAGAAGCTGTCGCAGATCCGTCCGATGACGGAAGAGGAACAGCGCGAGATGATGCGCCAGATCCAGGATCAGCAGGCGCGCCTGCGCCAGCAGGCCGACGCGGCGACCGCGCAGCATCCCGCCCGCACGCCGGAACCCGTGGGCGCCGGCGCCCCGGTGGAGCCCGCCGCATCGGGGGCCGGGGCCGCAGCGGCCGGGGCGGCCGCGCCGGGCTTCGTGGAAAGCGATCCCGCCACCTGGGGCGACCCGGGCCGCAACGAACCCTGCCCTTGCGGATCGGGCAAGAAGTTCAAGCACTGCCACGGCAAGCTCGTGTGACCGCGCGGCGCGCCTCACAGATTCCGCGCGCCTGCCCCGTGAGCGCCAAGATTGACCGCGATGAAGAGGGCTGACCCCGGCGCCAGTGCCAGGAGAGCAGCATCATGTCGCACGTCCTTTCGAACCGGTATGTCATGGCAGGGGCGACGCTCGCCGTCGCGCTCGGCATCGGCTTCGTGATGCAGCGAGGGGCGCCCGATCCGATGGCGACGGCCATGCGCGCGGCCTCCGCGCCCGGGGCGGCGGGCGCTCCGACGGCCGCGGCGCCCCGCGCGCGCGACGGTGCGGGCGCGGTGCGCGAAGCGGGGGCGGACGGCGGCCTCGCCGCGGCGCCCGCTCAGCCCGCCCGGCCCGCGACCGACGCGGTGCTCACCGACATTCACTTCACCTCGGCCACGATTCCGCCGCGCCCGGCGCCCGCGCCGCGGCCGGCGCCGCCCCTGCGCGACGCCGCGGCCGAACGCCCGGCGCCGCAGGAGGCCGCGGCCGAGAGCGCGCCTGCCCCCGCCTGCGACGTCACGCTGGAGGCCGAGCCCGCCCCGTCGGCGACCGTGCGGCTGACCCTCGACGCGCCGTGCCTGCCTGAGGAGCGGCTGACGCTGCATCACGACGGGCTCATGTTCACGGCCGTCACCGACGCCGAGGGGGCGCTGACGCTCCGTGCGCCGGCGCTCACGTCCTCGGCCGTCTACATCGCCGCCTTCGCGAACGGCGACGGCGCCGTCGCGCAGGCGACCGTGCCCGACGTGGGGGCGCGCGACCGCGTGGCGCTGCAATGGCGGGGCGCGGCGGCGCTGCACCTCCATGCCTTCGAGGGCGACGCGCGCCATGGCGCGCCCGGACACGTCTGGGCCGGCGCCCCGCGCGCGCCGGAGACGGAGGGCGGCTTCCTGATGCGCCTCGGCGCGCCGGACGTGGCGGATGGGCGCGTCGCCGAGGTCTACACCTTCTCGGCCGAGCCCCCCGCGGGCGGTGTGACCCTCACAGTCGAGGCCGAGGTGACCGAGGCGACCTGTGGCACCGATATCGCGGCCGACACGCTCGCCCTGCGCGACGGGACCGCGGCGCCCCCGCGCGAGGTCGCCATGTTCATGCCGGATTGTTCCGCCGTGGGCGACTTTCTGGTGTTGAAAACCCTCTTCGACGACAGGGAGATCGCGGCCGAGTGACGGCCGGGGGCGGCCGCGGCAGGCGGGATCGAGACAGCGATGCGATCATGGCGTGCGGCGGTGACGGCCGCACTTCTCCTACTGGCGACCGCCGCCGCGGCGCAGGATGTGACCCTCCGGTCGCCCGACGGCGAGGTGGCGGTCGAGGGCACGCTGCTGGGCTTCGACGGGCGGTATTACCGCGTCGACACCGTCTATGGCGAGCTGACCGTGGACAGCTCCGGCGTGCTCTGCGAGGGGCCGGGCTGCCCCGGCCTCGAGCCCTTCGTCGCCGAGCTGCGCCTCTCGGGCGCGCCGGCGGTGACGGACGTCCTGATACCCGCGCTGATCGAGGGTTTCGCCCGGCGCAGCGGCTTCGCGCTCGAGCGGACGGAGGTCGGGCCGGATCGCCGCCGCTTCGCCCTGCGCGCGCCGGAGGGAGAGCGCCTCGCTCGTATCCACCTGCGCGCGACCACCACCAATGAGGCCTTCGCCGATCTCCTCGCCGACGAGGCCGACATCGCGATCGCCGTGCGCGCCGTGCGCCCGGAGGAGGCCGCGCGCGCCCGGGAGGCCGGTCTCGGCGACCTGACCGCCGACGGGCAGCGCCGGGTGCTGGCGCTCGACGCGCTGGTGCCCGTCGTCGCGCCGGGCCATCCCGTCCGCGCCATCGCGCCCGCGGAGCTTCTGCGCGTGCTGTCCGGGGATATCCGCAGCTGGGCGGCGCTGGGCGGGCCGGACGCGCCGATCACGCTCCACCTGCGCGCGGCGGGCTCCGGCCTCGCGCAGGTCGTGGCGGACCGGCTGCTCGCGCCGGCTGATGCGACCCTCGGCGCCGACGTGGTCCGCCACGCGAGCGACGCCGCGCTCGCCGAGGCCGTGGCGCGGGACAGGCTCGGCCTCGGGCTCGCGCGCTTCGCCCGCATGGGGAACGCGCAGCCGCTCGCGCTGACCGGGCCGTGCGGGCGCGCGCTCCGCGCGGAGCGCCGGGCCATCAAGATGGAGGACTATCCCCTCCCCGCGCCCGTCTTTCTCTACCTGCCGCGCCGGCGCCTCCCCGAGATCGCGCGCGACTTCCTCGCCTACATGCAGAGCGCGCCGGCGCAGATCGTGATCCGCCGCGCGGGCTTCGTGGATCAGGCGGCGGAGGAGGTGGCGATCGCCGATCAGGGCGCGCGGTTCGCCAACGCCATCGCGGCCGCGGGACCGGAGGTGCCGCTCTCCGAGTTGCAGCGCCTCGTCGCGACGCTGCGGCCCATGCGGCGGCTGACGACCTCCTTCCGGCCCGGCGCGGTCGAGCTCGACGCGCAGTCCCGCGCCAATGTCGCCCGCCTCGCCCGCGCGCTCGGGGCGGGGCGCTACGATGGGCGCGAGCTTCTCTTCGTCGGGTTCAGCGATGGGCAGGGGCCGGCGCAGACCAATCGCCGCATCGCGCAGCGCCGCGCCGACGCGGTGCGCGCAGCCATCGAGGCGGCGGTCCGCGATGCGGACCTCGCGCAGGTGGAACTCGGCACCGACGCCTTCGGCGAGGCGATGCCCATGGCCTGCGACGACAGCGCCTGGGGCCGACAGGTGAACCGGCGGGTGGAGGTCTGGGTGCGCTGAACCGGAGCGCGATTAAGCCGGCCTTCACCCTCCCTGCGCCATCCTCCCGGCGATCCGTCGTCGGGAGGGGCGCACATTCATGAGCCTGTCCACCGAACTCGCCGAGGAGCGGCGCGCGCGCCGCGCTGCCGAGCGTCTGCTGGAACAGAAGCAGGCCGAGCTGTTCGAGGCCAAGCGCAAGCTCGGGCAGCACGCCCGCGCGCTCTCCGAACAGATCGTCGAGACGAAGGCGGAGGTGGCGACCGTCCGCGACGAGAACGCGCGCGTGAAATCCGACCTGAGCGCGGCGAACGAGAAGATCGCCATCGTCGAGACGCAGCTCTGGCAGGCGCTCGAATCCGTGCGCGACGGCTTCGCCATGTTCAACGCCGACGGGCGTCTCGAACTGGCCAATTCCGCCTATCTCTCGGTCTTCGGGGGCATCGCCTCCATCGCGCCGGGGGCGAGCTTCGCGCATGTCGTGGACGTCATGATCGAGGAGGGCATCGTCGATCTGCAGGGCGAGCCGGGCATCGCCTGGCGCGAGCGGATGCTGGCGCGCTGGGACATGGCCGAGATCCCGCCGGAGGTGATCCGCTTCTGGAACGGGCAGTTCGTCAAGCTCATGGACCGGCGCACGCCGGATGGCGGGCTGGTGACGCTCGCCGTCAACAACACCGAGCTCATGCGCATGTGGTCGGCGGTCGAGGAGCTGCCCGACGGCTTCGTCGTCTACGATTCCGACGACCGGCTGGTGACCTGCAACGCGCGTTACCGCGAGCTCTACGCCGAGACCGCGCCGGCGATGGTGCCCGGCGCCACCTTCGAGGAGCTCCTGCGCTACGGCCTCGCCCGCGGCCAGTATGCCGAGGCCATTGGCCGCGAGGAAGAGTGGCTGGCTGAGCGGCTCGAGAAGCACCGCGCCGCCGAGGTGGCGATCGAGCAGCAGCTGGGCGACGGCCGCTGGCTGCGCATCTTCGAGAAGGAGACGCGCGACGGCGGCCGCGTCGGGCTGCGCGTCGACGTCACCGCGCTCAAGGAGCAGCAGAAGGCGCTCGAGCGCGCGACGGAGCGGGCGGAGGCCGCGAACCGCGCGAAATCCGCCTTTCTCGCCAACATGACGCACGAGATCCGCACGCCGATGAACGGGGTGGTGGGCATGGCCGAGCTTCTGGCCGACACCGAGCTGACCGAGGATCAGTCGCTCTATGTCGAGACGATCCGCGCCTCGGGCGAGTCGCTTCTCGTCATCATCAACGACGTGCTGGACTACTCCAAGATCGAGGCCGACCGCCTCGCCCTGCACCCCGAACCCTTCGACCTGGAGCGCTGCATCCACGAGATCGTGATGCTCCTGCAGCCCTCCGCGCGGGACAAGGGGCTGGTGATGCTCGTCGATTACGACCTCTTCCTGCCCACCCGCTTCGTCGGCGATCCGGCGCGCGTGCGGCAGGTGCTGACCAACCTGATCGGCAACGCGGTGAAGTTCACGCCGGCGGGCCACGTGCTCGTCCGCGTCACCGGCGTGCCGGAGAGCGGGGACGGCGCCGCCGAGGTGATCGTCACGGTGGAGGACACCGGCATCGGCATCCCCGCCGAGCGGCTGGAGCACGTCTTCGGCGAGTTCAATCAGGTGGAGGACGACCGCAACCGCTCGTTCGAGGGGACGGGCCTCGGCCTCGCCATCTCGCGGCGGCTGATCGACCTGATGGGCGGGCAGATCTGGGTCGAGAGCGAGGAGGGCGCGGGCACCTGCTTCGGCCTCCGCGTGCCGCTGCCCGCGGCCGAGGCCGTGGAGGAGGCGCCCTCCGGCCCGCCCGCGCTCGGGACCGCGCTCGTCGTGGACGACCACCCCACCAACCGCGAGATCCTGCAGAAGCAGCTCGCCGCGCTGGGCGTCGAGGTGCGCTGCGCGGAGAGCGCGGAGGCGGCCGCGCCCTCGCTCTCGCCGCCGCCGGACGTGGTGCTCACCGATCACCTGATGCCCGGGGTCGACGGCGTGCGCTTCGCCCGGCGCCTGCGCGCCGAAGGGCACGCGATGCCGATCCTCCTGCTGAGCTCGAACCCCTCGATGGTGGAGCCCGACCTGGAGCCCGGCGTGCTGCAGGCCGTGCTGCAGAAGCCGTTGCCGCGCCACGAACTTCTGCGCCGGCTGCACGGGCTCGGCGGGGTGCGGGGCGTCGCCGCGCCCACTGCCGCGCCCGCGACGGGACAGGCGCGCGCCGCGCGCCCGATGCGCGTGCTCCTCGCGGAGGACAACCGCACCAATCAGCTGGTCTTTTCAAGGATGGTGCAGGGGCTCGACGTCGATCTCGCCATCGCCGCGAACGGGCACGAGGCCCTCGCGGCGTGGGAGGCAGGGCCGCCCGACCTGATCTTCATGGACATCTCGATGCCGGGCATGGACGGGCGCGAGGCCGCGCGCGAGATCCGCCGCCGCGAGGGGGCGGCCGGCGCGGCCCGCGTGCCGATCGTGGCCGTCACCGCGCACGCCATGGAAGGTGACCGCGACGCGATCCTCGGCGACGGGATCGACGGCTACATCAGCAAGCCGGTGCGCAAGGCCGCGCTTCTGGACGCCATCCGCGCCCACCGCCCCGCCGCGGCCCGGCCGCCCGCGCCGGAGGGGCCGGGGTGAGGGGGCCGGAGACCAGCGCGGCACGGGCCTGTGCGCTCGCAGGGCCTCGCGTCCGGGCCCGGCTGGGTAGTGGCGGGCAGTGCGGCCCGCCGGTGCCGTCCTCGGGGGTGCGGGCCGTCGTCCGGTCTGCCGACGGTGCGGCGCCGGGGTGGCCCTCGGCGCCCGGCCGTGCCGCACCATCCCCGGCCCGCCCTGCCTAGAGGTCGACCGCCCCGTCGCGCCGTCGCGCTCGGCCCCTGCCGCCGCCGGTCCAGAACCGCGCGCCGGAAGGCCCCGCGGCGCGGCCCGGCTCAGGCCTCGCCGCGGACGAACACCGGGCGGTCGGGTTCCGACAGCTCGGGCGTGTAGGCATAGCCGCCCGCGTCGAAGCCGGTGAGCGCCTCGGGGTCCTCCAGCCGCGTCTCCAGCAGGAAGCGCGCCATCGCGCCGCGCGCCTGCTTGGCGTAGAAGCTGACGACCTTGGGGGTGCCGGCCTTCATCTCCATGAAGACGGGCGTGATCACCCGCAGGTCGAGCGCCTGACCGTCCACCGCGCCGAAATACTCCTGACTGGCGCAGTTGACGAGCGTGTCGGTCCCGGCCTCCGCGGCGGCGGCGTTCAGCGCCCGCGCGATCCGGTCGCCCCACCAGTCGTAGAGCGACCGGCCTCGCTCGGTGCGCAGGCGGCTCCCCATCTCGAGCCGGTAGGGCTCGATCAGGTCGAGCGGGCGCAGCACGCCGTAAAGCCCCGAGAGGATGCGCAGCCGCGCCTGGCCCCAGCGCAGCGCGTCGGCGTCGAGCGTCCCCGCCTCGAGCCCGCGGTAGGTGTCGCCGGCGAAGGCGAGCGCGGCGGGCTTCGTCGGCTGTTCGCCGAAGGCCGCGAAACGCTCGGCGTTGAGCCGCGCCAGCTTGTCGCTGATGCCCATCAGCGATTGCAGCTCGGCGTCGGAAAGCCCCTGCGCCACCTCGGCCAGCCGGGCGGCGTCCTCGCCGAAGTCAGGCGTGCTCGGCTCCGGGGCGCCGGCGGGCAGCGCGGCCTCCTCCATGTCGAGTTTCTTCGCGGGCGAGATCACGACGAGCATCGGCGGTCCTCCTGAAACGCGCTCAGGACTTAATCCGCCGCGCGCAGAACGTCCAGAAAGGCGTCGCCGAAGCGCTCGACCTGTCGCGCGCCCATGCCGGGGATGCGCGCCAGTTGATCGAGGTCGGCGGGCCGGCGCTCGGCGATGTGGCGCAGCGTCGTCTGCGTGCAGGACATCGGCTTCTCGATGCCGGTCTCGCCGCGGGCGAGGCGGCGCTCGGCCTCCTGCAGCCGGTCGAAGAGCGCGCCCTCGGGCCGCCCGGCGAGGCGCCGCCGGCTCGGGTGCAGTTCCGCCGTCCCCTCCGGCCCCTCCGCGATCACCTCGAGGAAGGCCTGCCCGTAGGTCTCGAGCTTCTTGGCGCCGACGCCGGGGATCGCCGCCATCGCGTCGAGCGTGGCGGGCCGCGCCTCGGCCATGGCGATCAGCGTGCGGTCGTTGAAGACGATGTAGGCGGGCACGCCGGCGGCCTCGGCCAGCGTGCGGCGCTTCGCCTTGAGCGCGGCGAGGAGCGGCGCGTCCTCCTCCGAGACGAGCGCCTTCGGCGCGGGCGCCTGCGTCCTCGTCACCGTGTCGCGGCGCAGGTCCACGCGCGCCTCGCCCTTGAGCACCGGGTGCGCCGCCTCGGTGACGCGGAGCGCGCCGTGCCGCTCGGGGTCGGGGCGCAGCAGATCGCGGCCCATGAGTTGCCGGAAGAGGCCCTGCCACTGGCTGCGCCCGTGCTCGCGCCCGACGCCGAAGGTGGGCAGCCGGTCGTGCCCGCGCTGGCGGACCTTGTCGGTCTCGGTGCCGGTGAGAATGTCGATCAGATGCCCGGCGCCGAAGCTCTCGCCCGTGCGCAGCGCGGCCGAGAGCGCCTTCTGCGCGGCCTCGGTGCCGTCGAAGGTCTCCGGCGGGGTCTCGCAGAGATCGCAGTTGCCGCAGGGCGCGGCCGTTTCGCCGAAATACTCCAGCAGCGTGCGCCGCCGGCATTCGAGCGCCTCGGCCAGCCCGAGAAGCGCGTTGAGCCGCCCGTGGTCGGCGGCGCGGCGCTCGGGCGGCGCCGGACTCTCGTCGATCTGGCTGCGGCGCAGGCGGATGTCGTCGGCGCCGTAGAGCGTCAGCGTCTCCGCCGGCAGCCCGTCGCGCCCGGCGCGGCCGATCTCCTGATAGTAGCCCTCGATGGACTTGGGCAGATCGGCGTGCGCGACCCAGCGGATGTCGGGCTTGTCCACGCCCATGCCGAAGGCGACCGTGGCGACCACGATCAGCCCCTCCTCGGCGGCGAAGCGCGCCTCGACCGTGCGACGGGCCTCGGCCTCCATGCCGCCGTGATAGGCGGCGGCGCTGTGCCCCGCCTCGCGCAGCGCCTGCGCCAGCGTCTCCGTCTTGGCGCGCGTGCCGCAGTAGACGATGCCCGACTGCCCGCGCCGCGCGTCCGCGAAGGCGAGGATCTGGCGCCGCGGACTGTCCTTCGGCCGGAAGGCGAGGCGGATGTTCGGCCGGTCGAAGCCGCGCAGGAAGCTCTCCGGCGCGCGGCCCGCGAAGAGGCGGGCGACGATCTCCTCGCGCGTCTCGGCGTCGGCGGTGGCGGTGAAGGCGGCGAGCGGCACGCCGAGCGCCTGCCGCAGCTCGCCGATGCGCAGGTAGTCGGGGCGGAAGTCGTGGCCCCACTGGCTGACGCAATGCGCCTCGTCCACGGCGATCAGCGAGACACCGGCGCGGCGCAGCACACCCGAGGTGGAGGCCGCGCCGAGCCGCTCGGGCGCCATGTAAAGAAGCTTCAGCCGCCCGGCCTCCAGCGCGGCCCAGACGGCCTCGGTCTCCTCCTCGGTGTTGGCGGAGGTGAGCGCGCCCGCCTCGACGCCCGCGGCGCGCAAGCCGCGCACCTGATCGCGCATCAGCGCGATGAGCGGCGAGACGACGAGCGTCACGCCGTCGCGCAGGAGCGCGGGAAGCTGATAGCAGAGCGACTTGCCCCCGCCCGTCGGCATGATCGCCAGCACGTCGCGGCCGGCGGCCACGGCCTCCACGATCTCGCCCTGTCCGGGGCGGAAGCCGTCGAATCCGAACACCTCGCGCAGAAGAGCCTCTGCGCCGCCTGCCTCGCTCATGCGTCCTGCCGTTCGTCTGCTCGCCGTGTCAGGCTATCCCGGTGAACGGGCGGGGAACAAGGCCCGGCCCGCGCGTCAGCCGAAGAGCACCGTCGGCAGGATGAAGTCGCGCAGCGAGATCACGATGATGATCGCCGCCAGCGGCGCGAGGTCGAGCGGCCGCGTGTCCGGCAGGATGTTGCGGATCGGCTGATAGATCGGCTCCAGCAGGCGGTTGAGCCCCTCCCAGATGGAGGCGACGACCTGCTGGCGGAGGTTCAGCACCTGGAAGTTGATGAGCCAGCTCATGATGATGTGGGCGATCATGATGAAGAAGGCCACGTCCAGGATCAGTTTCAGTGGTCCGTAGATCGCCATCATCGCGCTGTCCTTTCCCCGTCGCCGCCCTGATCTAGCCATGCCGGCCCGGCCGGGCAAGTCTGCCGCGAGGTCGCGGTTGACGCGGGCGACCCGCCGCGTCACCCCGCCGGCGAAGGAGACGCGCCATGTATCCCCTCGTGCGGATGGTCAAGGAGGTCTGGGTGGCGCGCGGGGGCGATCCGCTGCCGCTCACCGCGACGCATGTCTCGCATCACCGCTGCTGGCCCTGGGATCTCGACATCTGGTTCGAGCTCAACAACGGCCGGGCGCTCACGCTCTACGATCTGGGGCGCATCCCGTTGGCGATGCGCACGGGGCTCGTCGGCGCGCTGCGGCGCAACCGCTGGGGGCTGACGATGGCGGGGGCGAGCGTGCGCTACCGCCGCCGCATCCGCGCCTTCCAGAGGATCGAGATGCGCTCGCGGGCGGTGACCTGGGACGCGCGCTTCATCTACCTCGAACAGTCGATGTGGACGACCGCGGGGGACTGCGCGGGTCATGTCCTCTATCGCTCGGCGGTGACGGGGCGCGACGGGATCGTGCCGCCCGCGACCGTGCTCGCCGCGATGGGACAGGAGACGGCGCCGCCCCCGGTGCCCGACTGGATCGCGGCCTGGATCGCGGCGGAGGACGCGCGCCCCTGGCCGCCGATGCAGGACGACGCGGCGCTTGCACGCGGCGGCGCGGCGTAGTCTCCTGACGCGGGGGCGGCGACCGCCCGGAGGGAGAGGGGCATGGCCGCGCCGTCGCTCGGCAAACGCATCTGGGGCTGGTTCTTCTTCGACTGGGCGAGCCAGCCCTACAACACGCTGCTCATCACCTTCATCTTCGCGCCCTACGTGCAGGAGATGGTGGGCGACGGCAGCCGCGCGCAGAGCGCCTGGGGCTTCGGGATCGGCGCGGCCGGCATCGTGATCGCGCTCCTCGCCCCCGTGCTCGGCGCGCTGGCGGACACCTCGGGCAACCGGCTGACGTGGATCAAGGGCTTCTCGGCGATGTATGTCGCGGGGGCCGGGATGCTCTGGTTCGCGGCGCCCTCGGACTTCGACCTGGTGCTGACGCTCTTCTGGTTCGCGCTGGGCATGATCGGGATGGAGTTCGCCACGATCTTCACCAACTCGATGCTGCCCGACCTCGGCCCGGCGGAGAAGATCGGGCGGATCTCCGGCAACGGCTGGGCCTTCGGCTACGCGGGCGGGCTGGTGGCGCTGGTCGTGATGCTGACCCTCTTCGCCGAGAGCGGCGAGACGGGCCGCACGGTGATCGGCATCGCGCCGGTCCTCGGCCTCGACCCGGAGGCGCGGGAGGGCACGCGCTTCGTCGGGCCGCTCACCGCGCTCTGGTACGCGGTCTTCATGGTGCCCTTCTTCCTCTGGGTGCGCGATCCGAAGCCGCCCGCCCTGCCCGCCGGCGCGGTGCGCCGCGCGCTCGCCGAGGTGGCGACGACCGTGCGCCACCTGCCGCGCACGCCTTCGCTCTTCGCCTATCTGGGCAGCTCCATGGTCTACCGCGACGCGCTGAACGGCATGTACACCTTCGGCGGCATCTACGCCGCCGGGGTGCTCGGCTGGTCGGTCGTGGACGTGGGCGTCTTCGGCATCCTCGCCATCATCTCGGGCGCGGTCTTCGCCGTGGTGGGCGGGCGCGCGGACGAGGCCTTCGGCCCGAAGCCCGTGATTACCGCCTGCATCCTGATCCTGACCGGCGTGGCGGTGGCGATCCTCTTCGTCTCGCCCACGCGGCTCTTCGGGGTGCCGCTGGCCGAGGGCTCGTCCGCGTCGGACGTGGCCTTCTACATCCTCGGCGTGACGATCGGCGCGGCGGGCGGCGTGATCCAGGCTGCGAGCCGGACGATGATGGTCCGCCAGGCCGACCCGGCCAAGATGACCGAGGCGTTCGGCCTTTACGCGCTGGCGGGCAAGGCGACCTCCTTCGTCGCGCCGCTCGCCATAGGCTTCGCCACATGGGCGACGGGCAGCCAGCAAATGGGCGTGACGCCGCTGATCGCGCTGTTCCTGATCGGGCTCGCGCTGCTCGCCTTCGTGAAACCGGACGGAGACCGCGCCGCATGGTCCGCCGCGCGCGCCTCCGCATGAGCCGCGCCCCGTCGCCTTGCCTCACGAGGACCGACCGCCCGTGTCGATGCGCCGCCGTTTCGCCGCCGCCCTGATCCTCGCCTGTCTGCCTGCGTCCTGCGCGCCGCCCGAGGGGGTGACCTTCCTCGGCCGTCACGCGCTCGCGCTGGAGGACCCGCGGGCCGGTGGTTTCTCGGGGCTGGAGCTCGACGCGACGGGCACGCGGCTCGTCGCCGTCAGCGACCGCGGCGCGCTGCTCGAGGCGCGGCTGCACCGCGAGGGCGGGCGCATCGCGGGGCTCTCGGCGGTGCGGCTGAGCGACCTGCCGGGCCTGCCGGGCGCGGGCGCCCGTGCGCCCGACGCCGAGGGGCTCGCGCGGCTGGGCGAGCGGCTCTGGATCTCCTACGAGGGGCGGGCCCGCGTCGCGCGCCACCGGGGCGACACGCTGCCCCGCCCGGCGGCCTTCGCGGCATGGCCCGAGAACCGCGGGCCCGAGGCGCTCGCCGTGGACGGGGCGGGGCGGCTCTACACCTTGCCAGAGGCGGCGGAGGGCGGCGCCTTTCCGCTCTATCGCTTCGCGGAGGGTCGCTGGCGCCGCATCGGGCGCCTGCCGCGCGACGGCGGCTTCGTGCCCGTCGGCGCGGATTTCGACGACGCGGGCCGGCTCTACGTCCTCGAGCGTGCCTTCGTCGGGCTCGGCTTCCGCAGCCGCGTGCGCCGCGTCCGGCCGGGGGACGGCCCGCTGGACCCGGAGACGGTGCTGCCCGCGACCGCGCCGGGCCGGCACGGCAACCTCGAGGGGCTCGCCGTCTGGCGCGACGGGGGCGGGCGGCTGCGCCTCACGATGATCGCCGACGACAATTTCCTCGCCGTCCAGCGCAGCGAGATCGTGGACTACGCGCTGCCCTGAGCCTTGCGCGACCTGGCGGAACCCCGTATGCGCGGCGCGTCCGCCATGGGGGCGGGCCAAGTCCCCGACCACCTTGTCAAAACGGGAAAGCTCATGACACGCGCGCATCTGCCCGGCATCCTCGCCATGGCGGCCATCGTGGTCGCCTCCAACATCCTCGTTCAGTTCCTCTTCGGCCAGTGGCTGACCTGGGGCGCCTTCACCTATCCGCTGGCCTTTCTCGTCACCGACGTGATGAACCGGGTCTACGGGGTCGGGCCGGCGCGCAAGGTCGTGCTCGCGGGCTTCGCGGTGGGGGTCCTCTGCTCGCTCGTCGGCTCGCAGATCCAGGGGGAGTTTGGCCCGCTGGTCACCCTGCGCATCGCGATGGGCTCCGGCCTCGCCTTCCTGACGGCGCAGCTTCTCGACGTGGCGATCTTCGACCGGCTGCGCGCGGGGCGCTGGTGGCGCGCGCCGCTGGTCTCCACGCTGGTGGGCTCGACCGTGGACACGGCGATCTTCTTCACCGTCGCCTTCTCCGCCTCGCTCGCATTCCTCGAGCCCGGGAACGACGTCGCCTGGGCGAACGAGGCGCTGCCGCTTCTGGGGGCGGGGCCCGCGGTGCCGCTCTGGGTCTCGCTCGCCGTGGCCGACTGGATGGTGAAGCTCTCGCTCGCGCTGATCGCGCTGGTGCCCTTCCGCCTGATCGTCGCGCGGCTGACCGCGCGGCCGGCATGATTTCTCTTTGCAGGGGCGGCGATCCGTGCCACCCTGTCCGCAACGGCAACAGAGAGAAAGGAGGTGATCCAGTGTCTAGAGAAGCATTGGAGAGAGGTGTCGGGACAGTCCGGGAGGCGCGCCTCTGAGGCAGCCCTGAGGGGCGAGGCCCCCGGATTGGCGCGTGCCTGAACCGGCGCCGCCTCCGAGTTCTCGGAAAGGGCCGTCCGCGGGGCGGCCCTTTTTCGTGGACGCGACATGCCCCACACTGCGCCCATGCTGCGGATCACCGACGATATCGCCATCGAGGAGTGGGAGCTCTCCGAGCAGTTCACCCGCGCCGGCGGCCCGGGCGGGCAGAACGTGAACAAGGTGAGCTCGGCGGTGGAGCTCCGCTTCGAGGCGGCGCGCTCGCCCCACCTGCCCGAGCCGGTCAAGCGGCGCCTGCAACGCATCGCCGGCAGCCGCTGGACGAAGGACGGCGCGGTGGTCCTGCGGGTGGAGGAGACGCGCCACCAGGCCCGCAACCGCGAGATCGCGCGCGAGCGGCTGGCGGAGCTCATCCGCCGCGCGACCGAGCGGCCGAAGAAACGCCTGCCCACGCGGCCGACGCTCGCCTCGAAGAAACGCCGCCTCGAGGCGAAGAAGAAGCGCGGCGCGGTCAAGGCGCTGCGCGGCCCGGTGGAGGGCGACTGATCACTCCTCCGCGCCGGGGGAGGGCAGCCGCTCCACCTCCGCCCGGCGCTGCACCCACGAGAGCGCGGCCAGCGCCGCGGCGAGCGCGACGATCACTGCCGAAAGCCCCACGAGGAGCAGCGGATCGACCGAGCCGATGTCGATCAGGATGAGCTTGCGCACCACGGCGAGCACGCCGATCGCCAGCACCGCGCGCAACTGCACCAGCCCGCGCCGCCCGGCGACCATGAGCTGCACCGAATGCGCGAGCTCCAGCGCGATGATCGCGGCGAGCAGCCGGTCGAAGAGGGTCTGGAACACGGGATAGTCGAGCGCGGCCGCCGGATCCGCCGCGGCCGTCCCGGTCGCCCGCAGAAAGCTCCACACGGCGAGCGCGATGACCACGACCATCCCGGCCATGAGGACGAAGGCCACCCCCCGCTCGAAGTGACGGTAAAGGTCGTCGAGTTGCATGGAAGGGGGAACGCTCCCTAGCCTGAATTGGTTTCATGCGCCTCTTGAAAGTCACGCAGCGCACCCCCAATTCGTGTGCGATCCCGGCTTAAGGGGTCTCCTGCCCGCGGGTGGTTCCATTTCAGGAATCCTGCGTGTGTCACATGGCAGCCGTTCCTGATGGCTGTTTCGAGTGATTGGTTAAGGCTGGGCGTAATTCTGCGTTCGCCAGGTTGCCGGGAGAGCAGGAGACGACAAATGAAGAGATTCACGCGTCGCAACCGCCTGGTCCGCGAGATCGCCTACACGCTCATCGTGCTGGCTAAGCTAGTGCTTGTGCTGAGAGATCTTGTGGGCCCGGCTCTTAAGGATCGTCTGATCTACCGCTTCG
>NZ_QOHR01000050.1 GCF_003385555.1 Rhodosalinus sediminis
CGATCTCGGCCTTCTCGAGAACCTTCGAGTCGACGCGAAGCGTCCGGTCTGGAGCGTGCAGCTCGGGCCAGTGTGCATCGCCCTTGTTGAAGTAGTTCTCGATGCGGGCCGCGGTCTCCGTGCGGTTGCAGACCGTAAGCATGACGGGCGGTGAGTGGTGCCCGGCCTCCCGCCAACGCGCCCGGGTTTCCCGCCAGTCGGCGCCGAGCAGCGTGTAGGCGTCCTGGACCAGCTTCGGCAGCGCCTCGTGCGGCTCCGCCTTTGCCCGGTTCAGGTCTTCGGAGACGGATGGATCGCGGTAGATGTGGTAGAGTTTCGAGCGGAGCGTCTTGGCGTCCGGGACGGCATCGTCGCGGACCACGACCCGCGGCGTCTTCACCAGCCCGGCCTCGATCGCGTCGTTCAGCCCGAAATCCGAGACGATCCAGTCGAACAGCGCCGTGTCGGTGCTCTTCTTCCCTGTCGGGGCGAAGGGCGTGGCCGAGAGGTCGAAACAGCGCTGGATGCGCCGGGTCTTGTGGATGCGGTCCAGACCTTCGATCCACCGCGTCGCTTCATCCAGATCGATGCCCTGCTCGGCGGCCGCCTTCTTGCTGATCTTCACCTCGGGCGGCTTGCGATAGGCGTGGTGCGCCTCGTCGTTGATGACGATGATGTCCTTGTGCGCCGCCAGCTTGCCCAGCACCCGCCGCGTGAAAGCCTCGTCGGACTCGCGCCCCTTCTTCACCACCGAGCGGTCCGCTTCCTTCAGCGGCATCAGCGAGTGCCAGTTCTCGATCAGAACCTCGGCCTGGTTGAGCTTCTGGCGCAGGGCCTCGGACGGGCACAGGTTGAACTCGTCGTAATAGCTGCCCTCGCTGGGCAGCAGCACCTGCAGCCGTTCCTTCACGGTCAGCCCCGGCGCCACGATGAATACCGCGCGGCTGAAGTCCTTGTTCCGCTTCGGATAGGTCAGCGCGTTCAGCACCTGCCAGGTGATGATCATGGCCATGACGGCGGTCTTGCCGGCGCCCGTGGCCATCTTGTTGCAGAGGCGCTGCCATGCTCCGCCGTCGCCGGGGATCGCGATGCCCTGCTTGTAGGCCTCCGCGCCCTCGATCCACCATATCAGGGTCTCGATCGCCTCAAGCTGGCAGAAATAGAAGGGATGCCGCCGCGCCTCCTGGTCATGCCAATGCTCCAGCAGCTTCTTCGTGACAATGGTCACGCCCGGCCTGCCATCTGCCCGCCAGGCATCGACGCGATCGCGGATCGTGTTGACCAGTGCCAGATCGTGCACGCGCTTGGTGTTCGTCCGAGCATCGAAAACCTCGTAGCTCGCCGGACGCCGCTCCGGCTTGATCTCGAGCTTGCCACCCGCGCCTTCGGTCCAGTGCTGCTCGGGCCGCTCCCAAGGCTTGTTGATGATCAGCGACATCGGCTCAGTCCTCAAGCGGCATGATCTTGAGCGACTCGATCCCGCGGTCGTCCACGATCTTGACCGCGATCCGCCGGTTCTCGCCGGCCTCGAAGGGCAGCGAGACGGTGCCGTGGAACTGCTCCAGCAGATCCTCGTCCAGCTCTGCGCGAACGGTCTTGCGCAGGCGGTTCCAGCCGCCCTTTGCGTCCGCCATCGGAAAGAACACCTGGTGTGGCATCAGGGATCGCTGGTCGTAGTCGGCGTCCAGTTCCCACATGGCGATCTGCTTCTTCCCACCAGAGATCAGATCGCCAGTCTTCGGGTCGAAATAGTCGAAGCCGCTCACCTCGACCTCCCAAAGCCCGTCCTCGCGCTTGCGCAGATCCACGTCCGGCTGGCCCATCAGCCAGAAGGACTGGTTCGAGGCGCGCTTCTTCTTCAGATCCTCGGTCAGCAGGTCGGTGTTCATCTGCGCCTTGAGCAACGTCACGCCAGGCCAGTTCACCTCGTCGATGTCCTTCGCGGCCTCCGGGTCGAAGGTGAAGGCGCAGAACAGAATGAATTTCGGCGACGGGCGCAGCGTCTGGGCTTCGTCAAGCGCCAGTTCCACTTGCCGCTGCTCCAGTGCTGCGTGCTCGGGGCCGAAGCTGACGACGACGCGCTCGCCCGTCTCGGCCACCGACCCACTGGCATGGATATGGCGTAGCCCCGGCAGCGTCTCGAACTCGGCGAAGCGGAGCATGGCGCCGCCCTTGCCGCGCACGCCGGTCTTGAGCAGCTCGTCGCGCCACAGCGCCTGTCGGGAGGTTTCGCCGGAACGGGCGACGGTCTCGTCGGCCTCCTGTGGTGGCATACTCTCGTCCAGCGACAGGACGGTTGGCGCCGGCACCGCCTCGACCGAGAAGGGCCCGCAGATGCGCAGCTTGGACTTGTCGATGCGGGGCTTGTCATAGAGCGTCTCCTGCTCGGCATGGTCTGCGATGGACTGGTCCATGCGGCGCTGCATCGCCTGGCGGGCGGTGTGGAAGGCTTTGAGGCGCGCGCGGGCGGCTTCGGGCCAATCGTCGGGCCAGTCGAAGGGCACCTCCCATTCGTGCAGGGTGTCACCCTTGGCGAAGTCCACCGGCTTGCCCTTGCGCACGCCCTGCGCGGGCTTGAGGGGCTTCGGCGGCGCGGCGGCCAGTGCGGCGTTCAGGTCGGCCAGCGCCGCCTCAATCTTCGGGTGGTCCTCATTGTAGATCGTGTCGATGTCGGGGTTGTTCGCGATGCTCTTCAGCGTGATGTGCGGCACCGTCTCGTAGTCGAAGCCGCCCTTCAGCCCCTCATGCGGATACCGCAGGGCGTAGTAGTCGAAACTAGCGGTCATCAGCCTCTGCTTGGCCAGCGTGATCGCCACGCGGGAGGTGTCGCAAGTGATCCAGCGCCGCCCCCATTTCTCGGCGACGACGGCTGCGGTGCCGGAGCCACAGGTGGGATCGAGCACCAGATCTCCGGGATCGGTGGTCATCAGGAGGCAGCGTTCGAGCACTCGTTGAACGGTTTGAACAACGTAGACTTTGTCAGCCATGAAACTGGCACCCACGTCTGTCCAATTATTCGAGAATGGGAATACAGGGAAATCGTTGAGATAGCGAACATACCCGACGCGGGTTGCGGTGCTTTCGATCCGGTTCGCTTTCTGAAGCCGCGACATACCTTCTTCGTTGGTTTTCCAGCGAACCTGCATGGATGGGCGAAATACGTCGCCGTTTTGCTGAACCGGGAACCAAGAAGCTGCCCCTTCGCCTTTCTCTCTACCCGCTCCTTGGCTCGTAAGGTTGTCGAGGCTGTAGACCTTCGCGTCTTCGGCCTCTGACACGGGCTTGCCATTCACGGTCTTTGAGATGCCGACCGAGCCAAGCTTCGGATGCAGAACACGGTTGTAGTTCGTTCCTCCAGTCTGGCCCGGTTCCTTGATGTTGTAGAGGGGCCGATATTTGAACTTCCCGCCTTTCAGGTCCTTCGCATACCAGACGATGTAATCCGCCACATTCGAGAGCGCATCATTCGTTGAGCTACTCGTTTTGACGAACGTAATGACTGAAACGAAATTCTCCGGCCCGAATAGCTCGTCGAGCATTTCGCGGGCGTGATGCAGGTTTTCGTCGCCAATCTGCACGAACACCGACCCGCTCTCGGTCAGCAATTCCCGCGCCAGCATCAGCCGATCGCGCAGATAGGTGAGGTACGAGTGGATGCCGAGTTCCCAGGTGTCCCGGAACGCCTTGATCATCTCGGGTTCCTGGGTGAGGTCGGCGTCCGAGCGGTCCTTCACGTCGCGCTTGTTGGTGAAGGGCTGGAAGTTCGACCCGTATTTGATGCCGTAGGGCGGATCGATGTAGATCATCTGAACCTTGCCGCCCATGCTCTCCTTGGTCAGGAGCGAGTTCATCACCAAGAGGCTGTCGCCCGCCACCAGCCGGTTCGACCAGCCCTTTTCGTGGTGGTAGAAATCCAGCGCCTGGCGCAGCGGCAGATTCTCGAACGGCGCCGCGAACAGGTCCGGCTGCTGCCACTGTGTCGCCGCATCCTTCCCCTTCAGCCGCTTCGCCGCATTGGCCAGGATCGTCGCCGGGTCCACGCGTTCATGGACATGGAGCGAGACGGTATCGACATCGACGCTCGTCCGCTCCGCCTTGCCCGTCCAGTTGAGATAGGGGGCCTGCAGCCGCTTCAGCTCCTGCAGCGCGTCCTTCATCCGTTCGGGATCGTCGCTGGCCAGCGCATCGTCGATGAGCCGTTCGATCCCCGCCCGCGCAGAGTCGAAATTCAGCACCGGGTCGAGATGCGGGTCGTAGGCCCAGACCGTCTTCTCGCCATCCGGATCGGTGCCGGCATGGACCATCCCCACCTCGGGGTTGTTCACGCGGGTCTCCCCGTGACGGTAGCTCAGCACCTGTGTGGGCCCATTCGGCTTGCGCGTAGTCTTCTTGCCGCGAGAGGCGGCACGCTGCCGCGGCGCAGGCTCGTCGGTCGGCGTCAGCTCGAACCCGTCGTCGTCGGCATCCTCGTCCCACGAGTCCTCGCCGTCGTCCTCATCCACTTCGGCATCGACCACCCGCATGATCGACCCGCCCCGCCCACGGCCTTTGGCTAGCAGGCCATCATCCACCAGGGCGTCGCGCGCGACGAAGTAGTCGTCGTCGGAGAGGCCCGGCACCTGCTCGCGCAACAGCGCCATCATCGCGCCGTTGCCGATGGAGGACCCGTCTTCGGGGGTAAGGGAAAGGATCAGGTCGGTCAGACTGTCGGACATGCGGGACGGGCACTCACGAAAAGGGCTTGTTTTCCATTACCCTATCGCCTGCGTTGCCCATTTGCACGCCCGATTCAGTCCAGCGTATGCTCCGCAAGCCAGAGCGCCCGCTGTTCCGTCCAGTCGAGCGGGAACGGGTCTATCAGCTTCGCGAGTGTGACGGTCGCGGGCTGGCGCCCGTCCATGATGGCATCCACGATGTCCGGCGCCAGCAGCGACAGGCGCATCAGCCGCGCCATGTAGGTGAATGCGATGCCCTCTCGCTCAGCCAGTTCGGAAATCGACGTGAACTCGCCGGACTCCAGCATCCTCTTCCAGCGGAAGGCGCGGGCCAGCGCCTTGACGAGTGTGCTGTCCGTGCGACGCGCCTGCGCGGCGCCCTCGGGCATCTGCATCTCCTTTCGCCCGCCGCGCTTCACGAGGCGGAACGGCACGTTGAGCGTCACGGTGTCCGGGATCGGCCTCCCGCGTGTCATGCTGCTTCTCCGATACCGCCGGCCTGCATCTCTCGCGCGAGGCCGCCCAGCCCGTCGATGCGCAGGCGGACGCTGAGCCCGTCTGTGCCGATATCGACACGCCCGACCAGCAGCGCCACGATGCGGGCCTGCTCGGCGGGGAAGAGTTCGTCCCACAGCGGGTCGAGCTGCTGCAGGGCCGCGCGGGCGTCGGCCTCGGTGATGTCGTCGGCGTGGGCGCGAGCGGTCTTCCACGTCCCTGCGACGATCTCGGGCTGGCGGAACACCGCGCGCAGCTGGTCCATGACAGTGGCCTCGATCTCGCCGGCGGGCACGCGGCCGACGGGGCACGAACCGGCGCCGTGCTTCAGCACTGTCTGGCTGACGTAGTAGCGGTAGAGCCTGTCGCCCTTGCGGGTGTGGGTTGGCGAAAAGGCCGCGCCATCCGGACCGAACAGCAGCCCCTTTAGCAGCGCGGGCGTCTCGGCGCGGGTGCGCGCGGCTCGCTTGCGGGGGCTCTCCTGCAGGATCGCATGGACGCGGTCCCATGTCGGGCGGTCGATGATCGCGTCGTGCTCGCCGGGGTAGCTCTCGCCCTTGTGCACCGCCTCGCCGATATAGGCGCGGTTGTTGAGCATCCGGTAGAGGTACTTCTTGTCTATCCGGTTGCCGCGGGGCGTGCGGATGCCGCGTTTCGCGACCTCCCGGGCCAGTTCCGTGCCCGAGCCGATCTCGAGGAATCGGGTGAAGATCCAGCGGACGTGCTCGGCGTGTTCCTCGTCGACGACGAGCTTCCTGTTTTCGACCCGATAGCCGTAGGGCGGCACCCCGCCCATCCACATGCCCTTCTTTCGGCTCGCGGCAACCTTGTCGCGGATGCGCTCGGCTGTGACCTCGCGCTCGAACTGCGCGAACGAGAGCAGGATGTTCAGCGTCAGCCGGCCCATGGACGTGGTCGTGTTGAACGCCTGCGTGACCGAGACGAAGGTCACGCCGTTCCGGTCGAAAACCTCGACCAGCTTGGCGAAGTCGGCGAGCGAGCGCGACAGTCGGTCGATCTTGTAAACCACGACCACGTCGACCAGCCCGTCCTCGATATCCTCCAGCAGCTGCTGCAGGCCGGGCCGGTCCAGCGTGCCGCCCGAAAGGCCGCCGTCGTCATACTGGTCGCGGACCAACACCCAGCCCTCGGAGCGTTGCGATGCCACGAACGCCTCGCAGGCCTCCCGCTGGGCGTGGAGCGAGTTG
>NZ_QOHR01000051.1 GCF_003385555.1 Rhodosalinus sediminis
CGGGCTTGCGCGGCCGCATCGGCGGCCGCGGTCCCGCCTCATCTCCCCTAGGGCAAGAAGGAACTCGTCGGCTTCCAGGTCGGTGTGCGCGAGAGCGCGCGAGACGCCGGCGCGAGCTTCTGGTCGACATCAAGGCCCGCGGCCTCGAGGTGCCGCCCGAGATCGCCGTGGGCGACGGCGCCATGGGCTTTTGGAAAGCGCTCGACGAGGTCTTCCCGGGCACGCGTCACCAGCGCTGCTGGGTTCACAAGACCTCGAACGTGCTGAACAAGGTCCCGAAATCCATGCACCCGGCGGTGAAGGCCGACTTCCGGGACATCTGGCAGGCCGAGACCCGCGCCGCCGCCGAGGCGGCCCTGGACACCTTCGCCGAGAGTTGGAGGGATCAGGGTTTGATCCAGTGGATCAAACCCCCCGACAACGGGACGAAGTACGAGAAGGCCGTGACGTGCCAGACCAAGGACCGTGACGCGCTGCTGGCGTTCTATGCCTTCCCGGCCGACTACTGGGACCACCTGCGCACCGTTCGGGGCTCAAACGCGCCACAGGCGCGTTTGCGGGACGCCCCTCACCCCGATCGAGAGCGTGCGGGCCGGGCCTCGAACCCGTGGCGGCCACGGCCCTCACTCGCCACCGTCAGGCACCGAACGGTCCGGACCAAGGGCGCGCTGTCGCAGAGGACGGCGAAGCTCATGGTCTTCAAGCTCGGTCAGTCCGCCGCGAAGACGTGGCGCCGCCTGAAGGGCGCGAGCCAGTTGCCTCAGGTCATCGAAGGCGTCACATTCACCGACGGCTTCGCCACGCGCGACACCGAAACCCGCGCCGCCTGATCAGGCCGCGTCACCCAGGTTCGGGCATAGCTCGCACCGTCGGCACCTTCACCTCATCTTGTTCATCGAAATCGGGGGCAAACAGCACTTCAGNGCACCGTCGGCACCTTCACCTCATCTTGTTCATCGAAATCGGGGGCAAACAGCACTTCAGACCACGTCCGCTTTGGGGCTGGGAGCGGTCATTCGCCAGGAATCGCAAGAATTACCGCTCCGGGCCGTCGCCCCCACTCACACCAGCTGCGCCCTCACGTCCACTTCCTCGGCCACGCCCTCGATCTCTACGATCCCGAGGCCCAACCGTAGCCTCCAGACGCCGCCCCCGATCTCCTGAACCTGCGGCTCCCCCGGCCAGCCCGACAGGTCGTAGACTTGATCCGCGTCCCAGCCCTTGATCACGCAAACACCGCCCCACGCGATGACGAAGCGCTTGGCGCCGGGGCCAGCCTCGATACGGGTGACTCCGGTGCCGACATGGACCTCGTGCGCGTCCTCGCCCAGCTCCACACTGTTCCTGCCCGGGCCCGGGGCGATGGTGGAGGCGCCTTCGCCGTCATGGATCACATCGTTGCCGTGGCCGCCATGGATGTGGTTGCGCCCGGTATGCCCGTGGATCACGTCATCGCCGGTGCCGCCGTCGAGCGTGTCGCGGCCCGGCCCCCCATGCAGCGTGTCGTTGCCGGCTTCGCCGAAAAAGGCGTGGCGGCGGTTGGCCTGTTTCGCGCGGGCGATCATCAGGTCGTTGCCGCCGCCGCCGTAAAAGGTCGCCGCGCCGTGCTTGGGCCCGATCATGACGTCGTCGCCATTGCTGCCCCTCAGGTCGATCTCGACCCGCTCGGAGGTTTCGAACTCGATCGGGCTGTCGGGATGGGCGACGATGCGCAGCGGTTTGCCCCCGGCGCGGGCGCCGTCGCGGTCGGCCTCGTCCTCGCGGCGCGAGACGACGGTGGCGATGCGGATCTTTTCCACATGCGGGGGGCAGTGCAGCACGTAGTCATCGGGGCCGGCCATGTACCACAGCGTGTCGGTGCCGCCGTCCTTGTCCTCGCGGATCTTCTCGGCGTCCGAGCCGTAGGCCCAGTAGTCGGTATCACCGCGCCCGCCGGCCAGGATGACTGAGCCGTCGACCGCCATCATCGCGTTGACCCCCTCGGCGGGGTTTTCCGCGCCGCGCAGGTCGAGGCCGAGGTGCAGCGCGCCCTTTACCAGTTCGCCGCGCAGGAAATCCATCGGCGCGCTGTCCACCAAGTTCTTGGTCTCGCCGGGATCAGCGACGATGTCGTAGACATGCTCCTCGCCGTTGGGATAGCGGAAATAGCGCAGATGCTCGTAGCCCTCGACCGAGGGCCGCACGCTGAGCGTGCCGAAAACACAGGTGACGGGCGACCATTGCCGGTCATACTGACCGAAGCCTTCGCCGATCAGCGGCAGGAGCGATTGTCCGCTGGTCCAGTCGGGCCGCGGCGGCAGGTCGGCGAGATCCATGATCGTTCTGGGGATATTGTGCAGGCTGACGGGCAGGTCGATCTCGCTTCCCTCGTCCATCGACGCGTGCCAGATGCCCAGCGGGATATGGGCGGCCGAGTCCCATTGCGACATCTTGTGGAAGCTGTCGTGGTTGCCGAGGTTGAAGCCGTTGTCGGAGAAGAAGATGACGGTGGTGTCGGGCCCGAGGGCCGAAGCCTCGAGCGCGTCGAGGAAGCGGCCAAGTTCGTGATCCATGTGGGAAATGGCGGCGAAATAGCCGCGCACGACCTGACGCCAGGCCGCGTCGCCGGCCTTTTCCGGGGTCCAGGGCCCGTTGGCGATGTAGGCGGCCTCGTAGACGGCGAAACCGGGCTGGGGGCCGTGGTAGTCATCCGCGTGCGCGATATCGGGCCAGCGAATCTGCGCCGGGTCGTACTGCGCGTAGAAGCGGTCGGGGCACACTAGGTTGTAGTGCGGGTGCTTGAAGCCGAGCTGGATGAGGTGGCGCCGTGCGGGGTTGGCGCGGCCCAGAAAGTCGATCGCGTTCTGCGCGACATGGAAGTCGTAGAAGCGGTTGTCCTGGCTGCCGTCATCTTCGGGGTGGTTCACGCCCTTGATGCCCGGCCCGCGGTCGAGGTAGCTTTGCACGCCCCGGCGGCGGCCCTGATCTTTGGCCTCCGGTTCCTCGTGGAACAGGATGCGGCGGTAGGCTTCGGGCATCGGCTTGTAGTTGCTGTCCACCTTGCCGGTGGTGAAGGTGTGCCAACCGGCCCGGCGCAGGTCGTATTGCCACGCCTTTTCCGGGCGGTAGACGTCGCGCCAGAAGCGGTTGAGATCGACGAGGCCGGAGCGGAAGGGGCTGATCCCCGTCGCCAGTTCCGCGCGGCACGGCGCGCAAAGCGGGACGGTCGCGTAAGCGTTGGTGAAGCGCGCGGCGCGCGCCATGAACCGATCGAGGTTGGGGGTCTTGATCTCGATGCCGAAGCTGTTCCGCCACGTGAAGACGTCGATTAGGTCATCGACCCAGATGACGCAGATATGGCCACCCGCGATGCTCTCCGGTGTAACGGGCATCAGCCGTCCTCCGCCCAGAGCTGGAAGCGGCGCATCGCGGTCAGCGCCGCGCGGTCCGTGGCGTCCGCGGGCATCAGCAGCGCGCGCCGGGGCCAGAGCAGGAGATCGGCGATGATCGCGCCGCCGAGCGTCTTGGCGAGGCCGGGGCGCTGGTTGCGGCAGCCGATGAAGAGACTGGCTGCGCCGCTCAGCACTGGGGCGCCAGCCTGGACCTCGGACCGCGCGCCGCCCATCACTTCGACGGCGAGCCGTTCGCCCGCAAGCGAGACGATCACCAGCCGTGGCGCGTCGGCCGGCGGGACAGGGAGCGTGACCTCGACCAGTGCCTTGTCGTCCTTGACGGTCACGACGCCATCGGCCTCGGAGAGGAAGAGGTAGTTCTCGCTAGGTAACTTCCGAGTCGCGCCGCCGGTGTTGAAGGTGACGACCGTCTTCGCGTCCCCGCCCGGGGGCGGCAGGTAGCGCGCCGCAAACGTAAGGGTGCCTGCGGTGGTGGCGACCTCCTCGATCACGAAGCCGCAATGCAGGCCGTCGCGACATTGCAGTCCGGTCAGGTCGCCCGCCGCGCCGAGGCGCGCGTTGCCGGTGTTGGGCGAGGTCGGGCGCGCGACGCGGGGTCCCAGCTTAGCGCCCCAGCCCGTCACCGCGCCGGCCCCGTCCGTGATCAGCTCGGATCCCGCAAACCAGAGCGCCCCCGTGGGGGCGAGATCACCGGCCAGAATCTCCCCCGTTCCGTCGCAGAGCGCGCCGGGTGGCAAGCGGTCTGGCAGCTCAAGCATTGCGCCCCTCCGTCACGGGCAGACTCGCGGGCAACGCCTAGCGATGCAGCGTCGTGCCGGTGCGGCTGTCCATGCGCCAGTCGTCGCGCAGGCCGCCGGGCACGCCCACGGCATAGGAAAGGCGGAGGTTGGGCCCTTCGGGCGGGCCGTCGCACCGAACGAGCACGGCCTGCGGGTCATCGTCAGCGATGCCGACGCCGGTGATGCTAGCGCCCGCTTCGTCGCTGGTCAGGGCAAAGCCCGAGGGCGCGTCGCCATCGAGCACGAGCGGCCCCTCGCCTTGTGCGGTGACGCGGATCGTCGCGCGGTCGCCGGTCTCTCGCTCGGCGAGAAACAGGGTGGGGCAGCGCCACTCAGCGCCCGCGGCGATGGCGGCGGCGGTCATTTCGGCCATCTGGCGGCGCGCTGCGTCGGTCGGCCGGTCGTAGCGGTCGCGGGCGAACATGTAGGACGGGACTGAGTAGACCAGGCGATGTTCGCCACGGTTCCAAGCAAGCTCCCATTGGCCGTCGAGCGGGGCGGAGGCTTCGGCCTCCAGCCCCGCTTCGAACCGGGCGACGAACAGGGGCTTTTCGAAGCCGAGCGTGCCGAGCGCCTCCTCGATCCGGGTCATCGTCGCAAGCATCCCGTCGCGATAGGCCACGGCGTCGCCGGTGACGTGCTCGAGCGCGTAATCGAGGCAGACGGCGGGAATCCTGGCGCGCTTGCCCATGCGGGCGGCGGCGACCTTGAGGTTGCGGGCCGCCGTCGCGAGGTTCCGGGCCGCGCACCCCGTGGCGAGATCGGTCGCGCTGGCCGTGTTGTCCGTTTCGACTCGCGCAACAATCAGCGGCAGCGGCTCGAATTTTTCCATCTGCCAGTCGAGGATCACTTCTCCCACCAGGGCCTCGTGCGTGCATTCGCGCAGCGGCTCCAGCCGGTCGGTTTCGGGGGCGGGTTCGATGCCTGCCATGCCGACCGCGCCGATATCGTCCTCAGGGCCGACGACATGGTGCGGGTAAAGGGGGGCGCCCCGTGTCGCGAGGGCGGCGCTGGGGCCACCGAGGCCCAGAATGCCGAGCACCGCGCCGGGGCCGTCGCCAAGGACCGCGCCGCCATCCACGTGGCGGCGGAAGCCGCGCACGCCCTGCGCGCCCGGCATCCGCGCGGTGAAGCGGAGCCAATCGCCATCTCGCACGATACCCCAAGCGTCGATCCCGTCGAGCAGAGCATCGTTATCCGCTGTTTCCGGCCCGGCATCAATATTGCCGCCCGCGGCAGAGGTCTCGTGCCCCAGCCGAAGGGCGATATCGGCAATAACCCGATCAGACAGCCGCATGACGAGGCCGGTGGGGTCGTAGCGGATCAAGTCGCCGTTCTGCGCGCGTACGACCACGCCGTGGCGCGTGACGGGCGTGTCGTCCGTGTCTGTCTCGTCGCTCACCTGTCCCTCCGGTTCTGCCATCCCACGTTAGCCCGGCGGCCTGCTGGCGTCACGCCTCCTTCAGGTCGAATT
>NZ_QOHR01000052.1 GCF_003385555.1 Rhodosalinus sediminis
TTCAAGGCTGCCCGTCAGGCCGAAGAACTGACGCGTATTGCCGAGAAGCATGACCTGTCTGTCGAAGCCCTCCAGGGCTTCGTCGATCACATTCTCGGCCGCTACATCTTCGATCCCGACGCGCTGACTGAGCTGTTCCGCCCCATGGACCTCGGCTGGAAGGTGCGCGCGAGGGCCGAGCTCGCACTCATGGAAGACCTGATCCCGCTTCTCCGCCGCAAGGCCGAAGGGCGAGAAATTTCGGGGCTGGAGGTCTACGAAGATGCCTGAGACAACGCCCCCGATGCCTCGCCTGCGCTTCCCCGAGTTTCGCGATAACGGGCCATGGGGGGTTAAGACGTTGGGCGCGCTGGTCAATACGATCACTCCGCCGAAAAAGATCCAGACTTCCGGCTATTCTCCCAGCGGACGCTTCCCCGTCATAGACCAGTCGCCCAATGATATTTGCGGCTGGACTGATGACGAAACGGCGCTCGTCCAAGCGGACTTTCCGCTAGTCATTTTTGGCGACCATACCTGCGTTGTGAAAGTCGCCGAAGGACCCTTTGCTCAAGGAGCCGACGGCATCAAAATACTTGCCCCTTCTTCGGATGTCGAAGCTCGCTTTCTACACCAGTATCTGCAGGCCAACCCTTTGGAACAGGATGGCTATCGCCGACATTTCTCAGCGCTTAAGGAAAAACTTATTTCTCTTCCGCCCCTGGAAACGGGAGAACAGCAAAAGATTGCCGATTGTCTTACGTCGCTCGACAAATTGATCCGCGCCGAGACGGCGAAACTTGAGTCGCTTAAAATGCACAAGGCAGGCCTTATCCAATGGCTGTTCCCGGCTCGTGGAGAAACATGTCCTAGAGTTCGTTTCCCCGAGTTCCGCGAATCCCGGCCTTGGGAGATGAGGCGATTGGATGAGGTTTTAGTAGAACACGGGCAGAAAAGCACCGGAGAGCAAGACGTTTTTTCCGTCTCGGTGCGAAAAGGTCTCGTTGATCAGATCGAACATCTGGGTCGGCGGTTTGCTGCTGAGAGTACTGATCACTATAATTTGGTTCAACCAGGTGATATTGTTTACACCAAAAGCCCCACTGGCGAGTTTCCATTGGGAATAATTAAGAAGAACCAGAACCCATTCAGTGTAATCGTATCACCTCTGTATGGCGTTTTTTCTCCATTGAACAAGCACATAGGAGCTATTTTAGACGCATATTTTGAATCGCCCGAGAGAGCCCTGTTGTTTTTGGATCCTTTGGTGCAAAAGGGAGCAAAAAATACGATCAACGTGAAGAACGAATCTTTCTTGTCCGGAAAGCTCTGCTTGCCGCCGTCCGAGGATGAGCAACGAAAGATTGCCGACTGCCTGACCTCGCTCGACGAACTGATAACGGCGCAGGACAAGATGACGGCTGCACTGGAAGACCACAAGCGAGGCCTCCTGCAACGGCTCTTCCCGCGGGAAGTCATTTAGCCCATGGCAGAGCCGCAGAAATTCCCTGATCTTGACGCACTGGCAGTGCAACTGCGCCAGCAGATCGAGGACAGAAACAAGAAGGTCACCCTGATATTTGCCCACAACGGCACTGGCAAGACGCGTCTGTCGATGGCCTTCAAGGAGCTTGGCAAACAGCGCGACGCCGAAGGCCAGGTCACGGCACGCGATACGCTCTACTTCAACGCCTTCACCGAAGACCTGTTCAGCTGGGACAACGACCTCGAGCACGACCGAGCGCGGGTGCTGCGAATGAACACGGACTCGGCCTTTTTTGGCGGGCTCGCGGAGCTTGAGATGGAAAACCGCATCCGCCCGATGCTGCGGCGCTATTGCGATTTTGATTTCCAGATCGACTATGATGAAGGTGTCATCAGCTTCTTCCGTGATCTACGAGTCCGCAGGGAAGACGGCACTTTCGAGACCGTTCGCCGCGACAACATCAAGATCTCGCGTGGTGAGGAGAATGTATTCATTTGGTCCTTCTTCTTGGCCGTGGCGCAGCTCGCAATCGATGGACAGGAAGCCTATGACTGGGTGAGATACTTTTACATCGACGACCCCATCTCATCTCTTGACGAGAATAACGCTATCGCCGTCGCGGCCAATCTGGCGAGGATGCTGAAAGAGCAGGACCGGCTTAAGGTGGTGGTCTCGTCGCACCACACGTTGTTCTTCAACGTTCTATGCAATGAACTGAACAAGCCGCAACGGTACTTCCTGAGCTGCGACGGCGAGCACTGGCAGCTGCGCGACACCGGCAACACGCCTCGTTTCTACCACGTTGCGATGCTCAAGGAGCTGCACGACGCTGCCCAGTCGGGGCAGCTGCTCACCTATCACTTCACCATCCTGCGCAGCATCATGGAAAAGACTGCGACCTTCCATGGGTTCAACCACTTCGGCGATGTGATGAAGCGGGATCCGGGTGACGAGGATGGCACCTTGCACTTCCGATATGTCCAACTTCTGAGCCATGGCAACTATTCGCTCTTTGAGCCCGCTGAAATGATGGAAGAAAACAAGAGAATCTTTCGCTCAATTTTGGAAGACTTCATGAACAATTATCGCTTCAACCCCGCTCTTTTTCCGGCGGATGAAACGGTGGAGAACGTGGCATGACCGAACAAGATCAAATCCGTTTGGGCAAGACGCTCTGGGGCATAGCCAACGATCTGCGTGGGGCAATGAACGCGGACGATTTCCGGGACTACATGCTTTCGTTCCTGTTTCTTCGCTACCTGTCGGACAACTACGAAGAGGCCGCAAAGGCAGAACTGGGGCCCGACTGGCCGGCCCTCTCGGCGGACGATCGCCGTTCGCCGCTGTCGGTCTGGTATGCGCAAAACCCTGAAGACACGGACGAGTTCGAAGACGTCATGCGCCGCAAGGTGCACTACGTCATTGAACCTCCCCATCTCTGGAGTTCCATCGCCGAAATGGCGCGCACCCAGGACGATGACCTGCTGCGGACACTGCAGCGCGGCTTCAAGTTCATCGAGACCGAGTCGTTCTCGAGCAGCTTCCAAGGGCTGTTTTCCGAGATCAATCTGGACTCTGAAAAGCTTGGGAGGGCCTATCAGCAGCGCAATGCGCGCCTGTGCACGATCATCCAGAAGATCGCCGAGGGTTTGGCCCAGTTCCCGCGGGACCGTGACCTTCTGGGGGATGCCTACGAGTATCTGATTGGTCAGTTCGCGGCCGGCTCCGGTAAGAAGGCCGGGGAATTCTATACGCCTCAGGAGATATCGAGCATTCTGTCGGGAATCGTGACGCTCGATAGTCAAGACCCGGCTTCGGGCAGGCGCGCCAAGCTGAACCGCGTCTACGACTTCGCCTGCGGCTCGGGCTCCCTGTTGCTTAACGTCCGACGCCACATGGGCAAGCATGGCATTGGCAAACTTTATGGGCAGGAGAAGAACATCACGACGTACAATCTTGCCCGAATGAACATGCTGCTGCATGGCATGCGCGATACTGAGTTCGACATCCACCACGGTGACAGTCTCGAAAATGACTGGGACATCCTGCGAGAACCGAACCCGGCCAAGAAGGTCGAGTTTGACGCCGTGGTCGCCAATCCGCCCTTCAGCTATCGCTGGAGCCCGACCGAGGAAATGGCCAAGGACTTCCGCTTCAAGAACCACGGCCTTGCGCCGAAGTCAGCGGCCGATCTCGGATTCCTTCTGCATGGGCTTCACTACCTGGCGCGCGACGGAGCCATGGCGATCATACTCCCGCATGGCGTTCTTTTCCGCGGCGGAACCGAGAAGGCGATACGCACAAAGCTGCTGAAGGACGGCAACATCGACACTGTTATTGGCCTGCCGTCCAAGCTCTTCTATTCTACTGGCATCCCCGTTTGCATTCTGGTTCTCAAAAAGTGTAAGCGCACGGACGATGTCTTGTTCGTCAACGCGGCCGAACTCTATCATCCGGGCAAGCGCCAGAACTCGCTGCTGCCAGGGCACATCAAGGAAATTGTTGAAACCTATCAGAATCGGACTGAGAAGGAGAGATTCTCGCGGCTCGTTGCCCTTGATGAGATCGAAAACGAGCACGACTTCAATCTCAACATTTCACGTTACGTCAGCACGGGAGAGCCGGAGGAAGAGGTCGATCTTGATGCCGTCTACGAACAGCTTTCAGGCTTGCAGGAACTGATTGGGTCAGCGGCACAGCGCCACAACGGCTACCTCAAAGAGCTGGGCCTGCCATCGCTGCCTCTCGGTTCTGAGAAACGGTCGGACTGAGGCGCCGGCGTGGGCCCGATTGGCCAACCGCAGCTGTTGGAAGGGCCGTTTGGTCAGTCTTGTGGCAGCAGTTTTTGTCGCTGGAAAACGTTCGATCTCCGTTCCATCTCGGCGAATGCCACCGGCGTCGAAGTGTTCAGGGCGGGCTCGGAAAAACATCGCAATACCAGTGGCTTGAAAGCTATTCACCAAATCGGCGCAGTCATCAGGTCCGGAGAATATCGCCCCTGAGAGACCACTTCCGGGCCACCAAGCATCGGGGGCAGTGCTCAGCCCCTCCTGCATAACCCTCGAAAACAACGGAAA
>NZ_QOHR01000053.1 GCF_003385555.1 Rhodosalinus sediminis
CCGCGCGAGCCCGAGGCAGTCGCAGCCGATGCCGCGCAGGCTCGCCTGGTCGTGGTACGGCGTTCCCAGCCAAGAGCGCGCGATGGCAATGACCCGCGCGGGATCGGCCGGTGCGAGAGGTTGCGTCACAGCACGGACCCCTCGTGGCCGCCATCCTTGGTGGCGTAGCGCAGCACGGCGTCCTGGCCGGGGATGTGCGGGAAACCGCGAAAGTTGGCGGTGTTCGCGAACTTGGCCCCGCAGGTCTCCATCCGTTTGTCGCAGCCTGCACGGATGGTGAAGCCGTCGCCCTCTTCGATCGCGCGCACCGGCGCTTCGAGCAGGGTCAGCACAGCGATACCGTCAGTGACGTCGTGGCCCAGCACCTCGGTGCGCCGCCCCGCGTTCGCGCCGCTCGTCCAGTCCAGCGTGCCGAAGGTGAACCAGCCGGAGGCGAACCCGCCGAGGCCCGAGGCGGTGAAGGATCGGTCGCGAAGAAGGTCGATCACCGCGCCCGTGCCCTTGAACGCCGGATCCTCCAAATCGACGCGGCAGCGCGTATCGCCAAGCGCGGCATCGCAGGTCGCCTGAAAGGTCCGCCCGACCGTCTGGCCAAGGACATGGGCGAGCGAGCGGACCTCGGCGACGAAGGCGAGCCGCCCGCGCCGGATCTGGCCGGTGGCGCCGCGCCGCATCAGCACGCGCTGGTCCGTGTCGGCCCAGTTCACCCGCCAGACCTCGACCTCGGCATTGTCCCAGCGGCCGTCGAGAATGTCGGTCTCGGTGATCCGGTCGGAGGTCAGTATACCCTCGGCATCCTGCGCATCGACCGAGAGGTCCGAGCCGGAGCGCACCTCCGAGGCGGTCAGCCCGCTCTCGGGCTCGAAGTCCGTGCCGTCGAAGCTCAGCGTCCGGTCATGGTCGGTGAAGCCGAAGATGACACCACCGGCCCGTATGATCCGCCAGCACCAGGCGAGCGTGGTCGTGCCCTCGTCGAGATGGGCCTGCAGCGCGGGGTCGAGGGTCTTCATCGGCGCAATTCCAGCAGCGGGATGGAGGTGATCGAGCCGAGCCGCTCGAGGTCGAGCGTCACGTCGAGCACGTCGGTGTCGAAACGGACGGGCACGTCGAACTCGAAGCCCGCGGTGATCGCGACGCCAGCGCCCGGCGCGGCGCCGAAGGCGACGACGCCGATCGTGGTGTCGACCGACCAGCCGGAGGGCTGCTCGACCCCGCCGAGCGCGATGCGCACGGTTCCGGTCACTGGTTTGGCGATGGCGCGCGTCCAGGATTGCGCGCCCGAGGCGTAGTGCTTCACCAGCTGGAACGCTGTCGTCGTGCCGTCGCCGGTACCAACCACCTGGTCGGTCGGCGACGGCGTGCCCGAAGGCAGGCAGGACTTGTGGTCGCCCCAGTCCTTGAAGCGGAAGCCATGCAGGCGGCCGTTCCGCGCTTCGAAGAAGGCGACGACGGCCGCCAGATCGTCTGCGCGGCGGATGCCGTAGGCGACATCGTAGCGGCGGCGCGAGTTGGCCCAGCTGGCGTTGCGCTCCTCGTCGCCCGAGGCGAGCTCGACGATTTGCGTGCGCCGCTCGGGCCCGCCCCGCGCGCCGCGGCTGACGTTGTCGGGAAACCGGACCTCGTGAAACGCCATCACATGCCCCTCCGCCCGAGTGACACGGCACGGGCGATGTCCGCCGCGACCTGCGTGCGCGACTGCCGGAAGCTCTCGGCGTCGCGGGCCATGATGGTGACATTGACCCCGCCGCCCGCGCCGTAGCTCTGGGCCTCGCGCCGCGACAGCACGCGCTCACCGCGCTGCAGGATCGCGGGCACCTCATCATGCCGAAGGCCGGCCATGCCGCCGGAATGCATCCGCGGGGCGGCGGCGAAAGCCATGGCCGGGACCATCCGCGACGGCCCCGCAGAGCCGACCATGCCACCCGCATGCAAGACATTGGCGAAGATGCCGCCCGCCCCGGAGAACACGCCAGAGAGCGCATTGGCGATCGGCCCGAGGATGAACCGCCGCGCCGCCAGTTGGGCGAGATCGGCCAGCAGCGAGGTGACCAGATCGCGGAAGTTGAGCTTGCCGGTCTTCACGAACTCGCCGACCGCGTTCTCGGCAGACTGGAAGGCGCCGACGAGGCTCTGGCCGATGTCGCCGCCGATCTCGCGCGCCTTGCTGGCGTAGTCCGACAGCGCCGCCGTGACCGCCTGCCACCCGGTGACGGCGGCCTCGGTCGCGGGCTCAGCCGCTGCGGCGGCAGCTCCGGCCGCCGCCCCTGCACCCGTCGCGGCCCGTCCCGCATCGCCGAGCGCCGTCTCCAGCCGCTCGGCAGCACCAGTGGCCTCGGCCAGTGCATCCGCGCCCGCCTCGTCGGTGCCGCGCACCGCATCGCGCAGGGCCTGCCAGCTTTCCAGCGGCGCGCGGGCACCTTCCGCCAGATCGCGCGCGGCGCCGCGGTAGACATTCGCCGACTCGAGCGCGCGGTTCGCCGCCTCGGTCAGGCCGAGATCGGGCGCGGTCAGCGGGTTGTCCTCGAAGGCCCGGTCGAACGCCGCCTGCGCGGCGGTGGTCGCTGCCGTCGCGGCGCCCTCGAAGCGGTTCTCGATCTCGCCGAGGTCGAGGTCGGGCACCAGCGAGATGCGGCGCTCGGAGCCGAGGGCTTCGAGCCCCTGGTTGATGCCGCCGATGAAGCCGTTGATGCGCGAGACCACGCCGTTCAGCATCGCCTCGACGCCGTCGACCAGGCTGTTCGCGGCCTGGAACGCCAGATCGCTGATGGCGGCGGGCAGCAGGCCCCAGATCGCCTTGATTGCCTCGTAGGCCCCCTCGAAAGTGTTCGCCGCTGTATTCCCGAAACCGACCACGCTCTCGATGGCGCTCTGCATGCCCGAGGCGGCATCGGCCTTCAGGTCGAAGAACATCGCCGTGGCGGCCGCACCCGCGGCAGCGGCGCCCATCCTGATCCGCTCCCAGACCTCGACGGCGAGATCCTTCAGGAGCGACATCGCCTCGCCGAAACCGCCCGCGCCGGAGACGAGACGGGTGAACTGGTAGACGAGCTCGCCCGCGCCGACGATCAGCGCCCCGATGCCGGTGCGGATCAATGCGCCGCGCAGAAGGACGAGCGCTGTGGCTAGGCCACGGACCGAGAGCGCCGCAGCGGCCATGCCCGCGACCCAGCGGCCTGCGAGGAAGGCGGCGAAGGTGGCGGCATAGGTGGTCAGGCGACCGATGTTGTCGAAGAGGCCGCGGATTGCGATGCCGAGCGGGCCGGTGCGGCTGGCGACCGCCGCCATGGCGTCGGCGACGGCTTCGAGCGCCGGTGCCGCAGCGACGGCCAGCTGGTTCGACAGCCCGCGCCAGATCAGCCCGAGCCGGGAGATCGCATCGTTCGTCCGCTCAATCTGGTCGGCGTCCTGCTCCGAGACCACGACCCCGAAGGCGAGCACGTCCTCCGTCGCCTGGCGCAGCGTCGCCGTGTCGATCCGCGACATGGCAATGGAGCCTTCCTCGCCGAAGAGCTGACCCGCGACGGCCGCGCGCTCGGCGGCAGGCACGAAGCTCTCGATGGCCGCGTTGATCGCGCCCACGCGCTGATCCAGCGGCAGCGCGATCAGTTCGTTGGCCGAAAGCCCGAGCCGGTCGAGCGCATCGGCGGCGGGACCGGTCCCGGCGGCCGCCTGGCTGAGACGGCGGGTCAGATCCTTCGTCGCCTGCTCGATGCCGGACATCGACACGCCCGCCAGCTCACCCGCCCGCTCCAGCGTCTGGATCGAGGCGACGGTTGTGCCGAGCGACTGCGCCAGCTTGGCCTGCGCATCGACCGTCTGCAGGCCGGAGCGGATCATCGCCACGCCAGCGGCGGCGGCGGCAGCAACCGCCGCAGCGGCAGCCACGCGCACCCGCCGCGAGAAGGCCGCGAGCCGGGCGTTCGCCGCTTCCATCTCCCGGCTCAGTCGTCCGAAGCCGCGCGACCCGGCCTCGCCCACGCCTTCCAGTTCGGCGCGCACCTGCCGTCCGCCCACGGCCGCGAGGCGGACGCTAACCCGTTTTTCCGCCATGGGACTGATCCATCTGTTCGTTGAGTTTGGCGACCATCACCGCCTCGATGACGGGGAGCAGTTCGGCCATGGCGAGCGGCGGCACGCCGAGCGCGTCGCCGAGCGCCAGCGCCGCCGACATGTCCCAGCCGACGACGGCTCCGGGCAGCACGCGGAGTTGGCCGCCGAGACGGCCGACCAGATCCCAGACCTGCCAGCCGTCATGCGTCAGCGGCCGGTTCAGCCGCGCCGGGCAGTCCGGGCAGGTTTGCGTGCAGGCTTCGCAGTACCGCTCGCCCCCGCCGAAGGACCATTCGGCGAGAGCGCGGAGGCGTTTTTTTCCTGTTCCAGCAGCAGGCCCTTCGAGACGTAGGTCAGCTGGAACGCCTCGAAGATCGGCCAGAT
>NZ_QOHR01000054.1 GCF_003385555.1 Rhodosalinus sediminis
CAGCCAGACAGTGCTGAAGCACGGCGCGGGGTCCTGCCCGGTCGGCCGCGTGCCGGCGGGCGAGATCGAAGCGGCCGTCATAGACCAACTGCGCGCCGTGTTCCGCCAGCCGGAGATCGTGGCAGGCACGTGGAAGGCGGCGCGCGCCCACGCCGATGACATCACTGAGGCCGACGCCCGCGCGGCGCTTCAGCAGCTTGATCCACTGTGGGACGAATTGTTCCCGGCAGAGCAGGCGCGCATCGTGGCACTGCTGGTCGAACGCGTGGACATCGCCAGCGACGGCCTGAACGTCAGGATGCGCGTCGACGGGCTCAGCGGTCTGGCCCGCGAGATGCAGACAAGCGGTATTGAGGCCGCAGCATGACTCGCGGGGCTCCGATCCCCGAAACCGTGACGCTGCATGTCCCGTTCCGCGTAGTGAAGCGTGGTGGCCGGAAGGAAATGCAGATGCCCGAGGGCACCACGCAACCGCGGCGGACAGACAACACACTGGTCAAGGCGCTGGCCCGCGCGTTCCGCTGGAAGCGGATGCTTGAGTCGGGCGAGTTCGCCACCATCGCCGAACTGGCCGAGCGCGAGGACATCGCACCCTCCTACATGACCCGCGTCCTGCGCCTCACGCTGCTCGCGCCGGATATCGTGGAGGCGATCCTGGACGGGAAACAGGGGCCAGAGGTGACGCTGGGGCGCGTGCTGGTGCCGTTCCCGCTGGAGTGGGAGCGGCAGCATCTCGACATCGTCGCCCACGACCGGTAATTGTCCAAGAGGCGTTTTGAAGCACAAAAACGGTGCGGCCACGGCAGAGTTCGACGATCAGAATGAAAAAAGAAGCAGAAATAGAGCATGAGCTTATCGAAAGCCTCGTAGGGCTGAAATACTCCTATCGAGACGACATTCGAGATCGCGAAACACTAGAACGCAATTTTCGCCAGAAGTTTGAAGCCCTCAATCGGGTAAATTTAACCGATGGAGAGTTCGAGCGTCTGCTCGACGAAATGGTCGCGCCTGACGTATTTGCTAGCGCAGAAAGACTGCGCAACCTCGAAAAGTTCGAACGCGAAGATGGCACGCCTCTATATTACCAGCTCGTCAATCTTAAGGACTGGTGCAAGAACAGTTTCGAAGTGATTAACCAGCTTCGGATCAACACAAAAAGCAGCCATCATCGCTACGATGTGATCGTGTTGATCAACGGATTGCCGTTGGTACAGATCGAACTGAAATCGCTGCAAGTTTCACCGCGGCGCGCGATGCAGCAGATCATTGATTACCGAAACGATCCAGGCAACGGCTTCGGAAACAGCCTTCTTTGCTTCACGCAGTTGTTCATAGTCAGCAACCGAAGTCAGACTTGGTACTTCGCCAATAACAATAACGAGCATTTCCAGTTCAACGTCGAAGAACGATTTCTGCCGATCTATAAATGGGCTAAAAGGGACAACAGCAAGGTAGAGCACCTTTCCGCATTTGCCGACCAGTTTCTCGCCAAGTGCACGCTGGCCGAGATGATCAGCCGCTACATGGTACTCATCCAGAACGAGCGGAAGCTGATGATGATGCGCCCGTACCAAGTTTATGCGGTTAGGGCGATCGTGGACTGCATCCATGAAAACCGGGGAAACGGATATATCTGGCATACGACCGGCTCGGGCAAGACGCTCACCTCATTCAAGGCGTCCACGCTGCTCAAAGACAACCCCGAAATTGAAAAATGCCTATTCGTCGTCGATCGGAAGGATCTCGACAAACAGACGCGTGAGGAGTTCAACCGCTTCCAACCGGGATGCGTTGAGGAAAACACGAACACTGATACCCTTGTCAGGCGCCTTTTATCGGAGGACTACAAGGACAAGGTGATCGTCACCACCATCCAAAAGCTTGGCCTTGCGCTGGATGCAAGCCACAGGAAGCAATACCGCGAACGTCTCGAACCGCTGCGGGATAAGCGCCTCGTTTTCATTTTCGATGAGTGCCACCGCTCACAATTCGGCGACAACAATAAAGCGATCCGCGAATTCTTCCCTCGTGCGCAGCTCTTCGGCTTCACTGGCACGCCGATCTTCGAGCAGAATGCTAGCAATCAGCGGGTCGAGGGCGAGCAGGCCAGCCTGTTGACCACCACTGACATCTTCGAAAAGGAGCTGCACGCCTATACAATCACCCACGCCATCGACGACGGCAATGTGCTTCGCTTCCATGTCGATTTCTTCAAGCCTGACGGGACCCCATTCAAGCCTGGCGAAGTGCCGGCTAGGCGGGCCGTGGTTGAAGCAATCCTCGACAAGCACGACGCTGCCACCAATCAGCGTAAATTCAACGCGCTATTTGCGACTGCCTCGATCGACGACGCAATCGAATATTTCGGTCTTTTCAAGGAAATCCAGGCCAAGCGCCTAGCCGCCCAAGACGACTTTTGCTCATTGAATGTTGCCTGCGTCTTCTCGCCACCCGCCGAAGGCAACCGCGACATCGCCCAGCTGCAGGAGGATCTGCCGCAGGAGATGGCGGATAATCAGAAGGAGCCGAACCGCAAGAAACAAGCGCTTCAAGAGATCATCGGCGACTACAATTCCCGTTTTGGGACCAACCACCGACTGTCAGAGTTTGACGCATACTACCAGGACGTCCAGCAACGCGTTAAAGATCAAAAATATTCCAACAGCGATCTACCGCACGAGAAAAAGATCGACATCACAATCGTCGTCGACATGTTGCTGACAGGCTTCGACTCGCAGTATCTGAACACGCTCTATGTCGACAAAAGACTGAAGTATCACAACCTCATCCAAGCTGTATCGCGCACCAACCGCGTACTGAACGACTCGAAGCCCTACGGCAACATCCTCGACTTCCGCGCCCAGAAGGACGCCGTCGATGAGGCCATCGCGCTTTTTTCGGGCGAAGCGCCGGAGCGGGCCAAAGAGGTCTGGCTGGTCGACCCGGCACCCAAGGTGATCGAAAAGCTGAAGGGGGCCTCGCAGCAGCTCGCGGATTTCATGAAGTCCCACGGCCTCGATGCTCGGCCTGAAGAGGTGGCGAATCTCAAGGGCGACGAGGCACGCGCTGGATTTATCGAGCGCTTCAAGGAGGTGCGGCGCCTGACCACCCAGCTTGATCAATACACCGACCTCGATGCCGACGCGAAGGCTACGATAGAAGCGCTGATGCCACGCGACGATCTACGCGCTTTCTCGGCGCAGTATCTGGAAACCGCCAAGCGACTCCAGGAGCGGCAGCGCAAGACCGACGACCCCGATGGCCCCACTGCCCAGCTCGATTTCGAATTTGTGCTCTTCGATAGCGCGCTGATCGATTACGACTACATCATGGGTCTCATCGCTCGCTTCTCGCAGGCCGCGCCTAAGAAACAGAAGATGACCCGTGAAGAGTTGATGGGTCTTCTTGCCTCCAGCGCTCGGCTGATGGACGAACGCGACGATCTGGAAGCCTTTATTGCGACGCTGAGGGAGGGCGAAGGCCTAAGCGAAGCCGAGGTTCGTGCGGGCTATGCCCG
>NZ_QOHR01000055.1 GCF_003385555.1 Rhodosalinus sediminis
CCGGTCGCGATAGGCCGACGGCGTGACGCCGCTATGGCGCTTGAAGATGCAGCGGAAGAAGGCGACATCCTCGTATCCGACCGAAAGCCCAACCTGCTCGATCGACGGCGCTCCATCCTCGAGCATCTTCCGCGCGGCGGCGACGCGCAGCATCTGCTGGTACACCCCCGGCATTTGGCCCGTGGCCTCATTGAACCGACGCACGAAGTTGCGTCGGCTCATGCCCGCCAGGTCTGCGAGTTCCTCTACCGGGACGTCGCGGCCGAAGTGTCTGCTGAGATGATGCTCGGCATTTCGAACCTTTTCGTCGTCGTGCGGCCGCGCCAGAGGCAGCAGGGCATAGCCGGACTGGCTCGGTCGCGGCATGTCGAGAAGCAGCGCCTTGGAACACTCGATCGCAACCTCGCGGCCGCAGAGCCGCTCGACCAGGTGCAGGCTCAGGTCGCTGGCGGCATTGACACCGCCACTGCAATAGAGGCCCGCGTCCTCGGTGATGAGCAGGTCGGTCTCCCAGTACACGTCGGGGTATCGCCGCCGGAAGCTCTCGGCGACGCCCCAATGTGTCGTGGCCCTGCGACCATCGAGCAGGCCAGCCTCGGCCAGAAATGCGACGCCGGAACACACTCCGGCGATCCGCGTGCCGCTTCGATACCGCTCCGCCAGCCAGGGCGGGATTGCGGCGTGGCGGGCCATCCATTCGTCCGGAACCGGGCCAGAGGCGGAGACCATGATCAGGTCGACCGGCCCGAGATCCGCGATGGCCCGGTCGGGCGCGATGTTCAGTCCATAGGCGCTTTGAACCGGCGTGCCGTCGATCGACGCCGTGGTGACGCGGAACCGCGGCTCGGAATCGGCGCCGCACATCTCGTTCCACATCGTTCCCGCGGCACAGAAGACCTCGATCGGGCCGACGGCTGTCGAGGCATAGCCTTCGTTGACCAGAACGACCGCGACATCCAGCTTGTCGTGTCTCTCCGTCATGGCCGCAACACTGCCATTTCGGGGCGGGGATTTCACCCCGCTGCGTGCCCGTCTGGCGCGATCCTCCCCGCTTTCCGTCCGGATCGCCGGGTACCCGTCCGGACGGTCCGACACCATTCTCGGAGCATCGACGCAAGGGAAAGGAGGAAGAGATGGATCTCTACATCATCCGCCGTCACGGCATCTGGTCGAACGAAGACGAACTCGCGGCGACCAACGAGAAATCGCTCCAGGTCGGCGAGGATATGAAGGACCGGCTTCGCTGGATCCGCAGCTACGCGGTGACAGAGGAAGACGGCCGGATCGGGTCTGTCTGCATCTACGAGGCCAGCGACCGCGAAGCCATCCGTGAACATGGGCAGCGCATCGGCGCGCCGACCGAAGACGTGCACTTGGCCCGCGGCACCGCAGTGAAGCGGGACGATCCCGAGCCGGTCACCATTGTATGAAAGGGGTTCCCTTGCGTTTCTCCGCGAGGGAATTCAAGCTTTTTGTCCCCGCGACATGCCCGCGCCGAGCGTGATGCAGCAACAAACAGGTGAAGCGGCGTTCGCCTCCAATCGCTCACGAATGTTGCAGTCGCAACGGACCGAACTCCAATCTACCACACACTGCCACGAAAGACCGCGTCTGTGGAGTTGCGCCGCGTCATAGGCATGTTGATGAACGGTGGCCAAGGGGCGGTCGCGACAAAGCCCGTCCCGCTGCATCAACGAACACTCCCTGGCACTTAGGGGTCAGTGCGGGCTCTTCGCGACGGTCGCCTGCCAGCGCTGGCTGGGTAACCGCCGCCCCAGCAGGACGGCGGCTTGATCGAGTCGTTTGGTTGGCCCGTTCAGCCCTCGGCGATCTTGTACGCCCGCCCTCTGCCCTCGACCTTCGCAGAGGTGATGGTCAGGCCGAGCTTCTTTTTCAGCGCGCCGGACATGGCGCCCCTGGCGGTGTGAGCTTGCCAGTCGAGTGCTGCCACGATCTCGTCGATGGTCGCACCTTCGGGTGCGCGGAGCATCTCGATCAGTTTCGCCTGCTTCGTGCCCGCGCGCGGTGTGCCCGCCCTGGGCGCGGGATCGGCTTCGGCGGGGGCGTCCTGCGGGGGCTCCGCGCTCGGCGCCCCGTCGGCGCCCGTGGGCGCGTTGTCGGCGTCCTCCGGCTCGACGCCGATGGCGGCGAGGCCCGCGTCGGTGACGTGCAGGAGGATGCCGCGGCCGTCCCCGTCGTTACGCCAGATGCGGTTGAGCGCGGCGTCGGCCCTGGTCTGGCTGTCGGTCAACGATTCGGCGATCAACCCGCGCTTCAGCAGAGCGCCCACCACCTTGGCGGCGGCGCCACCGCGGAGGGAGCCGGGGAGCGGCAGGACGTTGCGGTCCGCGCGCTGCGCGGCGGCGGCGAGGATCACGAGCTGGGTGTCGGAAAACTTGGTCATCTGGGGTCTCCGGTTTCGGGGCCGCGACCGTCGCGACCCTCCTACGACCCGTTCGCCCGACTTACGCGGCCCCACTGGGGCCACGGTTCGGGCTCACCGCGCAACGGCGCGGCGGGAGTTCCGGCGGGGCCGGAGGTCAGATCAGGCCGAGTTCGCGCAGAAGCGTGGCAGCGGCGGGCAGTCGATCCGTCGTCACGTCGATGGCGATGGTCATGCTGTCGGCGGTGAGGCGTGCGGGAATGTCCGCCTCCTCGCGGAGCGCGGCCCCGATCTCGTCGAGGACGACGGGGATGCGGCTGGCATCCCAAGGCTCGTTCAGGCTGCGGATGGCTATGCGGATGGTGCTGGTTTCCATGGTGCGCGCTCCCGTCACTCGGCGTGTTCGCCCTCGCCGAAGGCGCTGTCGGTGATGCGCTTCAGCAGGCTTGCGTAGTGTTCGAGGGTGCCGACCATCGCCCAGCCCGCCTCGTCGGGGGCGCAGTTGAAGTGGTCGTCGCTGAGTGCCTGCAGTCGGGCGAGCATCTCGTCGATCTCGGTTTTCTTGCCGATGAAGGCGGCGAGTGCCGCTTCCTTGTTCCGGCGCGCCTTCTCGGCGCGAAGCTGGTGGCGCGGCGTGGTGATCGGGTTCAGGCGGGTCGTCATCGTCTTGGCTCCGTGCGCTGAGTTGCATCGTCCTTGTGGATCCAGGTTCGCTCTGGCGCGGAGGCTTATCAACTCAATAAGCACATGATTTCGAATGATAATCGGAGCGCGGCATGGAGGGTCTGAGCGAGCGCCAGTACGCTGCCCGGGTCGGCCTCTCGCGTGGCGCGATCCAGAAGGCCAAGGCCGCCGGCCGCCTCGTGCTGCACGCAGACGGGAGCATCGACGCCGATGCCAGCGACGCGCGCCGGGCCGAGACCACGGACCCGTCGAAGACCCGCAAGCCGCCCCAGCTGAGCCGCAAGCCCGTGCCGGAGGCGGCCG
>NZ_QOHR01000056.1 GCF_003385555.1 Rhodosalinus sediminis
GGGTCCCGTTTGGATGCCGATTGACACCCGACACCGTTCTGGACGGGAACACTGACGCCGACGCCACTCTCGCCCACGTCGTCGCGCACCTGCCGCCCGCCTTCCAGAATGCCGCCTGCGTCTTTCAATGGTCGGCCAGCATGGGCCTCGAGCAGGGGCGGGTCCGCGTCCACCTCTGGTATTGGCTCGACAGGCCGGTCAGCGACGCGGAGGCGAAGGCGTGGCTGAAGTCCTCGCCGGTCGATCTCAATATTTACGACCCAGTGCAGGTGCATCTCACGGCGAACCCCGGCCTCGAAGACGGCGTCGCCGATCCGATCGACCACCGCGTGGGCCTGTATCGCCCCGACGGCAGCGTCGACACGGTCGTCGTCCCCGACGGCCTCTCCGACTGCGGAGACGGCCAGCCGAGGATCCACCGACGCCGCGTGATGGGCGGGCAGATCGATCCACAGGCCATCGTGCGAGACCCCGCGACCGACCGCGTCATCGACGGCCGGGAACGGTTCCTGCTGCTCAAAAGTAACAACGCGACGCGCGCCCTGATACGGGATCGGGGGCCGGAGGACCTGTCCGTCGACGAGATCGCGGGGCAGACGTGGGCGCGGTTCAGCGCCGAGGCCGACCTTTCCGACGGCAGGTACAGCTACAGCGACGCGGAGGCCGAGGCCGAACGGCGTCTCGAGGAGGTCCGCCGCGACGCCTTCCCCTTCAAGGCCAATGACCCCACGATTCTGCCCCAACCGTCGGCGGGGCCGTTCTACGATATGGACCCGGTCGACAAAGAGACCGGCGAGGCGCGGCTCGACGACGCGCTGACGGACTTCTTCGGCGACGTGGACGCGGGCGGCCGAATGGCGCTGCGGATCACGCCCGGCGCGGGCAAGACGCGGAAGACGATCGCGCACCTGCAGCGCTATCTCGCGGGGGCGTTCGCCAAGAGGGTCGAGATCTACGTGCCGCGCCACGACTTGGCCGAGGAGTACGTGGAGGCGATCGAGGCCCTGCCCGGCCCGTTCCACGCCAAGCTCGTCCACGTGCGCCCGCGCCTGAGCGATCGACCCGACGCCCCCGATCTCTGCCTCCGGCCGGACTATGTCCGCAGCCTCCGCGAGGCGGGCGTGGGCATTTTCCACAATGCCTGCAGATCGAACACCGGCGAGATCTGCGCCCAGTACGACGCCTGCCCCTATATCGGGCAATTCAGCGACCCCGAGCTCTGGGGGGACGACAGCCACGGCAACGTCGTGCGGATCTATGTTCACGCTTATCTCGGCCTGCCGCGGATCCCGCCGCAGAGAGATCCCCACGTGGTGATCATCGACGAGGCCTTTCTTGACGAAGTCCTCGACGCCACCAGCTTCCTCACACCCTCGCAGCTGAAGAAGTTTCTGGTCTCGGGGACGGGAACGCCCGTGGGCCGCATCGTCTTCGACGCGTTAGAGCAGAACCGGCCGGCGCTTTCGGACCTGCGCGAGGCCGGGGTGACGGCCGAGGACCTGCGGGCGATGTCCTTCGAGGGTATCCGGCCCGCGACGGTCTTCACCGGCACGGAGACGGGGGCGGTGTCGGTGGAGGGAGACGCGCATCTCCACCGCACGCTCTGCACCGTCAGAGAGATCCTCGCCGACGAGATGGATCTGGGGCGCGACCATTTGAGCCGCCTCGTCTACGACCCGCACAACGAACGCGTCCGCATCGCCCACGTCACGCCGCCCCCGATCCCCGACGACGCCGCCGTGCTCTGCCTCGACGCCACCGGCGACCCGGTCCTCCTCGAGAAGATACTCGGGCCGGTCGACGTCCGCCGGATCGATATCCACCAGCAGGCCTTCATCACGCAGGTGATCGATCGCGTGGGGAGCCAGAAGTCTTGGGTCGGCGACCGGCAGAGCGTCGACGATCTCGCGCTGATGGTGAACACGGCCGCGGCGCACGGCGAGCGCCCCCTCGTCATCACCTACAAGCGGATCGCCGAGCGCCTGCGCGGGCGCGATGATCTCCACCCGGCGGTCCGGGTCATGCATTTCGGGGCCTTACGCGGCAGCAACGTCGGCAAGGACTGCACCGTGGCCTATATCGTCGGCCGCTACATGCCGCCTCCCGCCGAGATCGACCTGCTGGCGCGGGGCCTGTTCTGGGACGACGACGAGCCACTGCAGCACGACGCGGGCGGGCAGTTCGCCAAGTCGGATCAAAATGAGAACCTGCCGACGCAGGAGCGTGGCTACGTGCTGTCGGCAACCAATCCAGCCGCAGAGACGGGCATGAATGTCAGGGCGTTCTCCGACGCCCGTATCGACGCCTTGCTGCGGCAGACGCGAGAGGCCGAAACCATACAGGCGCTGGGCCGGCTGCGGCTGGTCCACGCCGATCACGTCCGGCCCGTCTTCCTGTTGAGCAACCTGCCCGCCGAGGTTCCCGTCGACCGGTTCGCCGCTATGGCCGACATCATGCCCGACACCCTCGAGCGGGCGTTCCTGCAAACGGGTAACCTGCCCACGACGCCAGTGGGGCTTCAAAAGTTCCGGCCCGACTTGGCGAAGACACCGGAGCAAGCCAAGAAGGTCCTGCAACGCAGCAAGTTGCGGACGTCTACGTGGTTGTCCGGCCTGCCGCAGGCGGTCCGTCTGGCGACCTACCAGCTCGCCTTCATGGCCGAGAACGCCGGCAAGTCCCGCAAGCACAGTCACATTTTCCTCGCGCCGCCGCCTCACGAGCATATTGGCGCCGGCAGCATCACCTACCTGCCTGTCAACGCGTGGATCGAGCAACTGGAAGCGGGTAAAGGAGCTGACACGGAGACGGTCGGCTGGGGGGCCTTAAAAGCCCCATGGCTCGGTTACTTTGGGGACAAAACGCTATAATATATTATAGCGATCTGTCCCCGAACGGGGCTTAAGAAGGCCCCCCGCGACTGACCGGCATTCGGTTTCCAGCTAGGGGCGTGGCTATACACGGCCTCGCCCCCACCTCCGCGGATTTCAAATCGTCATGTTGCCTTTATGCAACACATTGCCCTCGGGGAACTGGGGTTCATGCACCCTGTTCGGTCAGGGCCGCCCCCGCAAGGTGTCTGCCCTTTACGGCCGCCAGCTCTCCGCCGCAGCCCGAAGCGCTCCACCATCTCCACGGTGATCGCCCAGAGCAGCGCCGCGATGCCCACGATCACGACCTCGACCCATTTTTCCGTGAGCATCTCTTGGTAAGGCAGCACCAGCTGACCCGCCGCCGTGGCGTGCTGCGCGGCCATGGTCGACACGGCCCCGCAGGCGTCGTCGCCGCTCGCAAACATCGGGTGGCAGGAGATGCGGCGGTAGCCGAAGTAGAGCCAGCCCCCGACGACCGGCGAGAGCGCCACG
>NZ_QOHR01000057.1 GCF_003385555.1 Rhodosalinus sediminis
GCGTGTCTATGCGATGGAAATCAGCCCGGCCTATGTCGATGTGGCCGTGGAGCGCTGGCAGGCGGAGACGGGGCGCGACGCGGTCCTCGACGGTGACGGCCGCACCTTTGGCGCGGTGAAGGAAGAGCGGCTGGGCGACAAGGCCGATGCCGCTGCCTGATGGCCGTCTACTACAACGATGCCGATCCCGCGGCCTGTGCCTGGCTGCGGGAACTGATCGCGGCCGGGCTTCTGCCTGCCGGCGAGGTGGACGAGCGGTCCATCCTGGATGTGGAGCCCGCCGAGCTGCGCGGTTTCGCACAATGTCATTTCTTCGCCGGCATCGGCGGCTGGCCCTACGCGCTGCGCCTCGCAGGCGTTGCCGGCGATCTGTCCGTCTGGACCGGTTCGCCACCCTGCCAGCCGTTCAGCCAGGCCGGGCAGCGCAAGGGACAGGACGATGACCGCCACCTCGCCCCGGCCTTCCTGCGGCTCGTCGCGGCCTGCCGGCCGGAGTTCGTATTCGGCGAGCAGGTCGCGAGCGCGGCAGTGCTCGGGCCAGTTGGCGGCGCGGCTCGAACAGCGGCTGAGGATCCAGCTTGCTGGGCGTGGTTCGACGCTCTGGCGGCTGACCTGGAAGCGGCATCTTACGCCGTCGCGGCGGCCGATCTGCCGGCTGCGGGCATCGGCGCGCCGCACATCCGCCAGCGGCTGTTCTTCGGCGCCATGGCCCTGGACCCGGGCGGGCTGGGCGACGGCCTCGGCGCGGGATCACAAGGACGGCTCGGAATGCCGGGCCGTTCCGATCAACGCACTGCTCGGCCGGCAGGTCTGGCTGGCGGGGTGGCCGACGGCGATGGCGGGCTCGCCCGCGACGAACAGGTACAACGCGGCCGGCAACACGGATGCGAGCCGCAGGACGGTGAAACTGGTCGACTGGTCGAAGGCGCCGACCCCGCCGGGACCGATGCGACGGACGGCGTCTGGCGAGATCCGGACTGGCTCCTCTGCCGCGATGGCTGCTGGAGGCCCGTTGAGCCCGGAACATTCCCGCTGGCTGATGGGATATCCGGCCGCATGGGGCTCCTGCGGGGCTACGGCAATGCGATCGTGCCGCCGCTCGCGGCGGAATTCGTGACGGCTTTCATGGAGAGCCTGCGATGAAGCAGAGCCGGATCATGTCGATGGTCGAGGCCGCAGCAAACGTTGTCGTCGGTTACGTTTTGGCCATCGCCACGCAGATCGTCGTGTTCCCCTGGTTCGGGATCGAGACGGGTCTTGCGGAGCATCTGACCATCGGGCTCGCTTTCGTCGGGGTCTCGCTGGCGCGCGGCTATCTGCTGCGGCGGCTGTTCGAGGCGATCCGGGATCGGAGCTCTTGAGGACGCTCGTGATGCAATGACGGTGTCATGCGGCGCCTCAATGGATTAGGTTCGTCCCACAAGGAGGCGTCGGGCAAGATGGCAGGTGGACAGGAGCACTGGGACGACGTGTACGGCGCGCGGTCGGAAGGCGCACTGACATGGTTCGAAGCAACGCCCGCGGTGTCGCTCGATCTGGTGCGCGGACATCTGCAACCGGGCGCGCCGTTCATAGACATCGGTGCCGGCGCGTCCCGGCTCGTCGATGCTTTGCTCGATGAAGGGTTCGGGCCTCTCGCGGTGCTGGACCTCTCCGCGGCCGCCCTGACCCTCAGCCGGCAGCGGCTCGGCCCAAAGGCCGACGACGTTGCGTGGATCGAGGCGGACATCACGACGTGGCAGCCTGACCGGGAGTATGCGGTCTGGCACGACCGCGCGGTGTTCCATTTTCTGACTGGGGCCGAGGATCGCGCCGGCTATGCTCGCGCCCTGTCCGATGCCCTTTGCCCGGGCGGGATCGCGATCATCGCGACCTTTGCCGATGACGGGCCCGAAATGTGCTCGGGCCTGCCCGTGGTGCGCTATGCGCCGGAGGCGCTGGCGCAGGAACTCGACCGACTGCTTCCGGGCCGGTTCGAGATGCTCGACGCCAGACGCCACATGCACGTCACGCCGAAGGGCAACAGACAGAGCTTCCAGTACAGCGTGTTCCGGAGGACGGATCGCTGAGACGAGCGCCGCCGCCCTTGTGGGGCGGCGACATGAAGCTGGCGCGCGTACGCGGCGTCAGTCCTCGGCGATCATGTACGCCCTACCGCGCCCCTCGATTTTCTCGGAGGTGATGGTCAAGCCGAGCTTCTTTTTCAGCGCGCCGGAGATGGCGCCCCTAGCCGTGTGAGCTTGCCAGTCGAGGGCCGCCACGATCTCGTCGATGGTTGCGCCACCCTCGGCGTGGAGCATCTCGATCAGCTTGGCCTGCTTCGTGCCCGTGCGCGGTGTGTGCGCCTTGGGCGCGGGGTCGGGCTCGGCGGGGGCGGCGTCCTTTGGGGCTTCCGCGTTCGGCGCCTCGTCCGCGCCCGTGGGCGCGTTGTCGCCGCCGTCCGGCTCGACGCCGATGGCGGCAAGGCCCGCGTCGGTGATGTGCAGGAGGATGGCGTTGCCGTCCTCGTCGTTGCGCCAGATGCGGTTGAGCGCGGCGTCGGCCTTGGTCCGGCTGTCGGTCGCCGTCTCGGCGATCAGCCCGCGCTTCAGCAGCGCGCCGACCACCTTGGCGGCGGCGCCGCCGCGGAGGGAGCCGGGAAGCGGCAGGACGTTGCGGTCCTCGCGCTGCGCGGCGGCGCTGAGGATCACGAGCTGCGTGTCGGAAAGCTTGGTCATGGGGTCGTCTCCGTATTCGGGCCCGCGACATGCGGCGCCTTCTACGACCCGTTCGCCCGACTTACGCGGCCCCACTGGGGCCACGGTTCGGGCTCACCGCGCAGGGCGCGCGGCGGGAGTTCCGGCGGTGCCGGAGATCACTCGGCGTGTTCGCCTTCGCAGAAAGCGCTGTCGGTGATGCGCTTCAGGAGGCTCGCGTAGTGCTCGAGGGTGCCGACGTCGGCCCAGTTGATCTCGTCGGGGTGGGCGTTGAAGTGGTCGGCGCTGAGCGCCTGCAGCCGGGCGAGCATCTCGTCGATCTCGGCCTTCTTGGCCATAAAGGCGGCGCGCGCCGCTTCCCTGTTCCGGCGCGCCTTCTCGGCCCGGAGTTCGTGGCGCGGGGTGGTGATCGGGTTCAGGCGGCTCGTCATCGTCTAGTCTCCTTGGCGAGTTGCATCGTCCTTGTGGATCCACGTTCGCTCCGGCGCGGAGGCTTATCAACTCAATAAG
>NZ_QOHR01000058.1 GCF_003385555.1 Rhodosalinus sediminis
AATTCGACCTGAAGGAGGCGTGACGCCGCCGCGCGGGGTTACTCACTCGGCCGCGCGCATCCGGGCCTCGGCCAGCGGGATCAGCGACGCGCCGCGGGCTTCGGAGAACGCGGCTAGCTCCTGCATCAGCGCCTCGCGTGGCGGCAGGTCGGGGCGGAACTCCTCCGGCAGCATCCCCAGTTCCGCCAGCCGCGCGAAGACCTTCGCGAAATCCAGCTCCCCCACCGAACGATAATCCGACCGCGCGATGTCGGGCGCCACCCACTCGGTCACCAGTGCGTCCACGACCCCCGGCGTGATCCCGCAGAACGCGCGGTATTGCGTTAGGTAATCCGCGACATTGGCCTTGCTGCGACGCAAGATGATGGCGACCCGACCACCAGGCGGCATCACGAACGCGGCCAGATGCAGGGCGGACCCGTCGAGTGCCACGATGTCCCGGGCTGCCCTGTAGCGGGCGACCTGCTCCTCGATCGACGCCTTCTGCGGATGAAAGATCTCGTATCCGTTGGCGGCCATGGCCGCCTCGATGGCGCTTTCGCCAAGGACCCTGCCGCGTACCGGCAACAGGCGGGACCGCGAGATGTAGAGTTTCTCGCCGCCGCGCGGCTCGGTCGCCGCCTCCAGCCGGCTGCGCATGAAGGCCCGGTAGGCCGGCGACCCCGCATAACGCGCGCCCCATCCGAAGCCCATCTCGGGCACGAACAGGCGCTCGGGACGCACGGCGTGATCGAAGGTTTGTATCGGCGTGTTGATGCCCAGAACGTCGAAAAACCAGCGGTAGGAAGAGATGACTTTCCGCGCCGGGCGGAGTTTGCCGCGAAACGGCATGTAGATGACGCTGTCGATCCGGCCCTGAAGCCGTTCGAGCGCCCAGAGCCTAGCGCTGGATTCGACCAGGAAATGGCCGAAATGCCCGCGCAAATGACCTCCGAATATGTGCACCCCGGCCAGATCGGAGACATCTTCCCCGGGCAGCAGAGTCGGCGCGACGGTGTGCTTTTTTGGAAGGATCCAGGACCGGCTCTCCTCAACGAAACGGCCGCCGGGCTCCAGCACCCCGCAGGCAAGTTTGCGGTCGCCGGGCCGCTCCGGCACGACGAGCGGCCTGTCCAGATCTAGCAACGCATCGGTGAACACCGCGTCGCCGGACAGCGCGCGCGGCCCCGGGTCGTGCGTCCAGTCGGGCGTTTCGCGGGGGCGCTCGGCCAGTTTCGCCGGCTCGGCGCGCTTGGCTAGGATCGCGCGCGCAACCGTGTTGCGGGGAAACTTCTCGAGAACGCGGACCGCTGCAGCTCGGGTCAGTTGCCCGTGCCCGGCCGCCTCGGCGTTGCCGAGAAGCGTCTTGAGATAGGCGCGATTGTCGCGTCGCGCCTGCCGCAGGTCGCGCCAGAATGCCGGCCAGTCCACCGAACCCGCCGCGATGCCCGATACCAGCGGGTCGAGCAGGCGGAACTTGGACAACTTGCGAATGGCACGATGACCGAAATGCCCCAGCTTCACGTGGCGCACGTTCGGCCCGTCGAGGCGCCGGGCGTGGGCGCGGTCCTCGGGCACGAAGGGATCGTAGATCAACCACACCTGCGAGGTGCGCGGCACCGCCTCGGCGGCGTCGAGGAAGTCGGGCGTCTCCCAGTCCCACTTGCGATGGCCGTAGGGAAAGCGTTCCTCGAAAGGCGCGATGTCGCGGTTCAGGGTAGATTGTGGCGAAAACGCCATCACCTCTGCGCCAGGCACCAGCCCCGCGAAGGTCAATGCCGCGTAGCCGCCCATCGAGGACCCGGTGAAGAGGATGCGCGAGAAGCGGTCGAAGAAGCCGGCGTCGCGCAGCTCCGTCAGCAGCCGCGCGGCCGAAGGATTGCGATACCAGTCCTTTCGCTTCGCGATCATCCCCAGAACGGAAACGTCCATGCGCTCGAGCCGACGGTGCATCCACGGCTGGGGCGGATCGTATTCCTCGACCGTGCCGAGATCGTCGAACGTCACGAAGAGCACGTCGGACCCGCGGACGTGATAGGCGTCGACAAATTCATCGCGCAGCACGAAGGCGTTGCGTCTGACCGCGGCTTTCGCGCTCCGCGCGCGCGGCGGCTGCGGCGCGCCGGGTGGCTTGGCGTCGTCCTCGCCCATGCCTTACATCCTCCGATAGACGACTACGCCGGACCGCGCGGCCTCGGCATCGGGAACGAGCCCTTGCGCCGACAACAGGGCGCGCAATTCCCGTGCCCCTGCCCGACCGTAGACGGCGCGATGTATCTCGGCGATGAAGGTGTCGACGCCGGTCAGATCGGCATGGCGCAGAAAGTCGAGTTCCGCGCCCTCGATATCCATCATGATCGTGTCGTGGGGGAACTCGGCCTTGAGATCGGCGTAGCGAAGCACCGGCACGCGCACCTTCGTTGTATTTTCCGGCTTCTGGATCACCTCCAGCGCCGAGCCCAGAAAGTTCGGCCGCAAAAAGAAGTCCACCTCCGGTGGCGCACCCGGCTCCGACAGCACGACCGCATGGCGCACGGCGGCCACCTCGCCGAGCCCGTTATGCGCATACAGCGCGGCGATGTGCTCGATCAGCCGCGGGTTCGCCTCGATCGACAGCAGGCTTTCGGGCCGGCAGTTCCGGGCCAGAACCGCGCCGACGATGCCGCTGCCCGCCCCCATCTCGAGGATACGCGCGCCCGGCCCGATCACGGCCAGCCCGGCGGCCGTCTCGCGCCGTTCATAGCGGCCCTCGTTCATTGATCTGATCATGTTCGGCCCGAGATGCGGTGCGGACGGGACCTCGATCCCGTGCATCCGCGCGACGACCCCGTCGGGCAGGTCGAGCGCGTCGGACTGGTCGGTCATTGCGCGTGCCTCATCTCTATACCCGCGCTGCCGGAGGGCGCAGTTCGGGGCGGAGTATGCCGCAACCGCCCTTTCCTGTCAGGCGAAATCGCACCGCGCGCCTAGGGAGCTATACCCGAATTTGGGTGACACG
>NZ_QOHR01000059.1 GCF_003385555.1 Rhodosalinus sediminis
CCGGACGGTTGCAAAGACGCTCTCGATGGGATTGCCGGTGCGCAGGTGGTCCCAGTGGTCGGCCGGGAAGTCGAAGAACGCCAGCAACGCCTCACGGTCCTTGGTCTGGCACGTCACGGCCTTCTCGTACTTCGTCCCGTTGTCGGGGGGTTTGATCCACTGGATCAAACCCTGATCCCTCCAACTCTCGGCGAAGGTGTCCAGGGCCGCCTCGGCGGCGGCGCGGGTCTCGGCCTGCCAGATGTCTCAGAGGTCGGCCTTCACCGCCGGGTGCATGGATTTCGGGACCTTGTTCAGCACGTTCGCGGTCTTGTGAACCCAGCAGCGCTGGTGACGCGTGCCCGGGAAGACCTCGTCGAGCGCCTTCCAGAGTGAGCGGGCGAAGGCGATCCGTCCGAGAGAGCCCGCGAACCATGGCGCCGTCGCCCACGGCGATCTCGGGCGGCACCTCGAGGCCGCGGCTCTTGATGTCCACCAGGAGCTCGCGCCGGCGTCTCGCGCGCTCTCGCGCACGCCCACCTGGAAGCCGACGAGTTCCTTCTTTCCTTCCGGGGGTGAGGCGGGACCGTGGCCGCCGATGCGGCCGCGCAAGCCCGCCGAACCCGAGAATGACCAGCATGCACTCGGCCTGCGCCTCCATCCGGGCCTGGAGATAGACGCCGTCCGCCCAGATGTAGACGTATCGCCGGGCCGAGAGGTCGCGGCGCTGCCAGCGGTCGTACTCCTGTTGCCACGCGCCGGTCAGACGCGAGATCACGTTCGGCGACAGGTTCGGCGCATCCGTGCCGAGCAGTGCGGCCAAGGCCTCCTGGAAGTCCCCGGTCGAAATGCCCCGCAGGTAGAGCACCGGCAGCAGGGCATCGAGGCTCTTTGACCGGCGCGCCCAGCGGGGCAGGATGCCGGAGCTGACGCGGATCCTCTTCTCGGCCGGTACGCCCTCGGCGCGGTCCCGCACCTTCGGGCGGCGTACTTCGAGCGCGCCGATCCCGGTCTGGATACTGCGCTCGGGCCCATACCCATGCCGCACAACCCGCTGCCGGCCGTCCGACAGCGTCTCTGCGGAGTGTTGCGCGACGAAGGCGTCGGCTTCGGCTCTCAGCGCCGCGGCCAGCATGCGCCGGGCGCCATCGCGCGCGATCTCGGTCAGCGGGTCCTCCACCGATCCGGGCTGGTGAAGCGGGGTGATCGTGGTCTCAAGGTCCATGGCGTATCGCTCCTTCGGGAGGTTCTGGCAGGCTTGATCACCCGCCACGATACGCCGCCTTCGCAGACCCCATCACCTATTTTCGAGCATAGCTCGCCGCCGGCTCGGAACCGACCTTCCGGACGCTTCTCAGGGCCCTCGCGAAGTACGCCCCGCATGTCGCTACGGGAAATGCCCTGGAAGTGAAGCGGGAATGGCTTGCCCGGCGGCCGAACACAAAGAAAGCGACCAGGGCGAAGCCCACGGCGCCCATGCGGGAGAAAGCACCGTGGCCCGAGAGCTGGCAGCGTTACGGTGGGGCCCTGAGACGGGCCCCGATCCGTAAGAAAAGCCTCGCGCGCTACATCGCGAGCATCGCCCGCTGCGCCGCGCTGGTGGCGAACGGTGTCGCAGGAGAGGAGCTGGGCTTTCTCACGGCCTACAGCCTCGCGAAAGCGTTCACCGAGCCGGCGGATCCGGCGGCAGCGGTCAAGCCGGTGACGGCGGCGAACTATATCCACGCCCTGATCGCGCTCGGAGAGCATGGCGGGACACACGAGGACGCGCTCGACGGCATGCGCTTCGTGCGCGCGCATTTGAGGCGGCAGGTCTCGCGCGAGCAGAAGGAAAAGTTCGGCCGGATCGCCAGTCTCATGGAGAAGGGCGGCTTCGCATATATCGCCGAACGGATCGGTGAGATCCGAGCCGAAGCCGACGCCCTGCCCGATCACGCCGCACGGAAGACGCATCTGCGGCAAACAGCGGCGCTACTCGCCGTGCTCATGAACAAGCCCGCCCGGACGAGCGACGTGGCCGCCTGGCGGATCGGAGAGGAACTGACCCGGCTCCCGTACGGCACCTGGCGGCTCGCATGGCAGCAGGAAAAAACGGAGCACACCACCGAGGCCGGCGGGCTCTGGCCCGAAGTCTCGGAGTTGCTCGATGCGTGGATACTCGGCGGTCGGCCCGATCGCCTGGTCCATCTCCGCTACCGGGAGCTACTCGGGCAGAATTGGATGACCCTGACGCGGTCCGCCCATGCCGGGAAATGGCCTAGCACGCGCGTGAAGGCGGCAATCGGGATCCCCGCGCATGATCTTCGCACGCTCGCGGCCGATTACATGCGCCGCCACGCCCCGGACCGGGCCGCGGGCATCATCGCGACGCACCTGGGACACCGGACGGAACAGGCGGGCCAGGAGTACCGGGCGCTCTGCGAGGGCGAGGCCGCGACGCAGGCATGGAGCCGGATACGCGCGGAGATCGTCGACACGGAGGGGAAGGCGGGGGTGAGGGAATAACGAGGTCCGGCCCATGCCCCTGCCCGGGCGCGCGCCCTGTGACGCGCCCGGGCCGGGACAGGGCCACGAAGGCACCAGGTCGATATGAGCTGGGTCCTTTCCACCAGAAGTTTCGAAAGAAAACTCTCGGACGTCGGCACCGGCGCCTGCTCGGTGAGGCGCCGGTGGCGACGGCCGAGATCATGCGACAGCGCTCCTGACCCGCGCCGAGACGCGGGATTTTGACGGCGACGGTTTGAACGAACTCGTGGCATGGGCTGCGGACCGGACGCCCGAGGAGGTGCCATGAGCGCGCTTCAATATCCTACACGACACTGGTCCCGTGCGATGCCGCCGACCTATGCACCGCGGCTCGTCGCGGATTTCCTCGACCGGCATGGTGCTGGCCTTCAGGACGTCTGCGCGCGCGTCGGACGCGGCGCCAAAGAGCGCCTCGAAGACGTCAGACGCGCGGTTCCGCTAACGCCTGTCAATCGGCATCCAAACGGG
>NZ_QOHR01000006.1 GCF_003385555.1 Rhodosalinus sediminis
CGCTCGGGCGGCGCGTCGCCGCGGCGCGCGAGGCGCTCGAGGCGCGGAGCGGGCGGCTCACCCTGCGCCCGGTGCAGGCCGAGATCGCGCGCGAGGGCCGCCGCCTCGCCGATCAGGGCGCGCGGCTCGACGCCGCCTTCGCCCGCCTCGTCGCCGAGCGGCGCGGCCGCCTCGACGCCGCCGACCGCCTGCGCGAGACGCTGGGCTACCGGGCGACGCTCGCGCGGGGCTACGCCGTGGTGCGCGGCGACGGCGCGGTGCTCACCCGCAAGGCCGAGGCCGCGCAGGCCCGCGCGCTGGAGATCGAGTTCGCCGACGGCCGCCTCGCGCTCTCGGGCCGCGGCGGCAAGCGCGGCGGCGCCGGCGGCGAGCCGCCCGAGCAGGGCGAGCTCTTCTGAGCCGGGCCGCGCGAAGAGGCCCGGCAGGGCCGATGAGCGCCGCCTGCCGCAGGCGCGCCTAGACGCCGACCTCGGGGCCGAGGCACTGCATCGGCTCCTCGCCCTCTTCGGCCTCGTAGAGCGGCACGGCGCTCTCGTCCTCGAAGATCGCGCGCAGCCCGTCCGGCCCCCGGAAGAAGCGCCAGCACTGCGGGCCGCTCCCGTCCTCGTAGACGAAGCAGATCATGCCGCGCGCGTCCTCGTACCACCGCCCGTCGAGGCAGCGCCCGTCCAGGAAGGACCAGGTCACCTCGCGGTTCTCGCGGTATTCCTCCACGCCGTAGGGCCGGCCGTTCTGCCCGTAATAGAGCGTCTTGCCGCGCGTGTAGGCGTCGAACTCCTCGGCGGTCATCGGCGTCTCGGCGCCGAGCGGCAGGGCGACGAGGGCGAGGGCGAGAGCGAGGATCGAGCGTAGCATGGTGCCAGTGTGCCAGAGCGGCGCTGCGAATGACAGACCGCCGCGCGCTCCGGCCCATGGCGCACCGCGCGCGGGATCGGAGGCGTGGCCGTCCGCCGCGCCTCAGCCCTCCTTGCGGCCGTCCGGGAAGCGCGTGCCCTTGACGGCGCCCGGCGTCCCGGGGACGAACCCCGTCTCCATGTACTGCACGACCTCGTCCGTGGTGAGCACCTTGGCCACGGTGCTGTTGGCCACCGTCAGCGCGATCTTCTGGTTGTCGGTCGCCGTGTCCACGGCATCGCCGACCACGACGACGTCGTAGCCCCGCGAGTTGCCGGCATAGGCGGTGCTCAGCACGCATTCGTCCGTCCAGAGCCCGACGATCACGATGGTGTCGATGGCATGCGCCTTCAGCTTCTCGTCGAGATAGGAGGCGCCGGTCTCGTCGAAGGTCCAGAACATGTCGAGGTGCTTGCCGTGGTAGAACCACCCCGCGTCGCGCTCCGCCTGCGTCGGGGCGATTTCGGCCAGCGGTTCGAGGCCGGCCGCGCCGGTGAAGACATAGGCCGCGTTCTCGGGCGTGTCCGGGCGCAGGCCGCGCGGGCCGTACCAGCGGTCCATCGCGTTCGAGATGCCGTCGTCGAACCGCCGGCTCCACGCGCTCCAGGCGATGCAGACCCCGTCATGCGCGGACCGGGCGGCGCGGAAGGCGCCGAGGATCTTCTCCAGATTGGGCAGGATCTCGCCGGCGTAGGGGCGGTATTCCTCCTGGCAGTCGTCGAGCAGCAGCGCGATGCGGCGCGGCCGGTCCTCGAGGTTCCACGCCGCCCAGAACGAGATGGGCGTGTCGTTCGGCCCGCCCGGCGTGTTCCGGTAATTGGGCATCGGCTCCAGCGCGAGGGCCATGTCCCGGTGCTTGCACGGCCGCTGCAGCGCCTCGCGGAGGGTCGGAACGTCGGAGGTGTCGGATGACATTATGGTGCTCCCTGAATTCTCCCTGAATGCTCCGGCGGACAACGGCACGCGATGGCGCGAGGTCCACCGGATCGACCGCGACTGAAACACGGGAACCATGCTGCGCCATGTCGGCCGGGCGATCAACGGCTGGGCCGGCGGCGCGTGTCGCCCTCTTCGCCGAGGGCGGCCCCCGCTCGGGCCGCGCGACGGTCGCCATCACCGGCTGGCTCTGTGGCAGGCCGGGCGCGCCGTCCTCCAGCCGCCCCCGCCGGAACGGCGAGGGCGACGCGACGCATGATGGCGTCCGAGCACGCAAATCCGGAACCGACCGGGCCGCGCGCGCCCTTCCATCCGGACCCCGCAGGGGTTACCTGAGGCGAAACCGTCGGAGGCCCGCCATGGCGTTCTTTTCCAAGCTGAAGGACCGGCTCTTCAAGTCCTCCTCGAAGCTCGACGAGGGGCTCGAGGCGATCGTCGAGGAGGGCGGCGCGGTCGAGCCCGCCGAGCCCGCGCCGCAGCGCGAGCCGGAGCATCCCCAGCACCCCGAGCCGCAGCCCGCGCCCGAGCCCGCGCCGATCCCCGAGCGCGAGCCGGAGCCCGAACGCGAGCCCGAGCCGCAGCCGGTCCCCGAGCCGGAGCCCGAACGCGAGCCCACGACACCCCCCGAGGAGCCGGGCGCGCCGCCCTTCGCGCCGCCCGAGCAGCCGCAGCCCGACGACCCGACGCCCGCGCCGGAGCCGCCGGGCCGGCCCGCCCCCTCCGAGCCTACGCCGGGGCCGCAGCCCGTCGAGATCCCCGGCGGCGCCCCGGACGAGATGCCGCCGCAGGAGGGCCGGGGCCTCTTCGGGCGCCTCTTCGGCCGGCGCGAGGCGCAGCCCGTCATGCGCCGCACCCTCGACGACGACATGCTCGAAAGCCTCGAGGAGCTCCTGATCGCCGCCGACATGGGCGTCGACACCGCGCTGCGCGTGACGTCGAACATGGCCGAGGGCCGGCTCGGCCGGAAGCTCTCGGTCGACGAGATCAAGCGCCTGCTCGCCGCCGAGATCTCGCGCGTGCTGGAGCCCGTGGCGCGGCCCCTGCCGATCTACGCCAAGCGCCCGCAGGTGGTGCTCGTCGTCGGCGTCAACGGCTCGGGCAAGACGACGACGATCGGCAAGCTCGCGAGCCAGTTCAAGGCCGCCGGCAAGGAGGTGGTGATCGCCGCCGGCGACACCTTCCGCGCCGCCGCCGTCGAACAGCTTCAGGTCTGGGGCCAGCGTGCGGGCGTTCCGGTGCTCACCGCGCCCGAGGGGTCCGACCCGGCGAGCCTCGCCTTCGACGCGATGGCCCGCGCGCAGGACGAGGGCGCGGATCTCCTGCTGATCGACACCGCCGGGCGGCTCCAGAACCGGCAGGACCTGATGGAGGAACTCGCCAAGATCGTCCGCGTGATCCGCAAGAAGGACCCGGAGGCGCCGCACAACACCCTCCTCGTGCTCGACGCGACGACCGGGCAGAACGCGCTCGCCCAGGTCGAGGTTTTCCGCCAGATCGCCGACGTCTCGGGCCTCGTGATGACGAAGCTCGACGGCACCGCGAAGGGCGGCGTGCTCGTCGCGCTCGCCGACCGCTTCGGCCTGCCCATCCACGCCATCGGCGTGGGCGAGCAGATCGACGACCTCGCCCCCTTCGACCCGGAGGAATTCGCCGCCGCGCTCACGGGGCTGGAGGCGCGCTGAGGCGGCGCGCGGCCCGCACGACGCGCCCACGACCTGCGGCGGAAAGGGTGCAGGGGCGGCGCCGCCCCAAGCCGGCGCGGGCCATGTGGCGCGCTCGCCAGACCCTGCCGCCAGCCCGGCGGCGCCGGACGGCCACGGCAGACAGGCCCGCCGGTCGAGCGCGCCGCACCCGCACTGTCGCGCCGCGACCGCACCTCACCCGCGCCAGCCGCGCCCGCACCCACGGCCCGCGACGCCCGCTCACTCCTCCGGATCGTCCTCCCGCTCCGCCGGGTCGTGCGGCCGCGTCAGCGGCGGCGGGATCAACCGCAGGAGCCAGAGCACCACGAGCGCCGCCACCGTCGCCAGCGCCGCGAGGCCGAGGCTCCCGGCCCCGCAGGCGAGCCCCACCGCGCCGGCGAGCCACATGCCGCCCCCCGTGGTCAGCCCGCGCACCCGGTCGCCGCGCAGGATGATCATGCCGGCGGCGAGAAAGGCGACCCCCGCCGTCACCGCCTCCACGAGGCGGATCGGGTCGAAGCGCAGGCTCTCCTCGGCGATCCCGTCGAGCGTCATCAGGTCGAAGGCCACCAGCGTGAAGAGACAGGCGGCGAGCGCGATGGTCATGTGCGTGCGCAGGCCCGCGGCCTTGTCGTGATACTCCCGCTCCCAGCCCATGAGCCCGCCGAAGAACAGCGCCGCCCCCATCCGGAGCCCCGCCTCCGCGAAGGAGAGCGTGCCCGGAGAGTCGAGCGGGGCGCGCGGCTCGGTCACCGCGCGGGCGAGATCGGCGAGAGACGGCTCCATGCCGCGAGCGTCGCGCAGGCGGCGCGCGCTGGCAAGCGGCCTTGATCGCCGCCCGCACCGTGGTAGGGGACATCCATGACCGAGAACCGCGCCCCCGACCCGACGCCCGTCTCCCCCTGGCTCAAGCAGGCGCTCGAACTCGGGCCGCCGCTCCTCTTCTTCGTCCTCTACCTGCGCCTGCGCGACGAGGTCTTCACCGTCGCGGGCACCGAGTACTCGGGCTTCATCGTCGCCACGGTGGCCTTCGTGCCGATCACGCTCGCCTCCATGGCCGCGCTCTGGTGGCTGACGGGGCGGCTTTCGCGGATGCAGGTCTTCACCGCGCTGATGGTCGTCGTCTTCGGCGCGCTCACCGCCTGGTTCAACGACGAGCGCTTCTTCAAGATGAAGACGACGATCGTCTACGGCTTCTTCGCCGCGCTCCTCGGCCTCGGGCTCCTGATGGGGCGCAGCCTCCTCGCCTACGTCCTCGCCGAGGCGCTGCCGATGCGGGCCGAGGGCTGGACGATCCTGACGCGCAGGCTGACCGGCATGTTCGCCGCGCTCGCGGTCGGCAACGAGATCGTCTGGCGCACCATGTCCACCGACGCCTGGGTCAAGATCGAGACCTTCGGCTTCCCGATCGCCCTCTTCGTCTTCCTCTGGTGGCAGATCGTCGCGCTGCAGCACCACATCGAGGACGAGGGGAAGGGCTGAGCCGCGCATCGGCCCTTTCGGGCCTCTTCGCTCCGGCGGCGCACGCCCCGGCGCTTCTTCTTGGGTCAAATATCCTCGGGGGGTGAATTGGCCGTCAGGCCAAGAGGGGGCAGACAGCCCCCCTCCCGCCGCGCGCCTCAGCCCTTCTGCCCGAAGAGGATCTTCTGCGCCTCGCGGTCGGTCGCGCCGGCGCCGCGGCTCTCCTCGGCCACGGCGCGGCCGCGCTGGACGGCGGGGCGCGCCGCCACGAGGTCGAGCCAGCGCGCGAGGTTCGGCTTGTCCTCGATCGTCTGCTCCTGCCCCTCCCAGAGCGAGGCCCAGGGCCAGATCGCCATGTCCGCGATGGAGTAGAAATCGCCCGCGACGTATTCGCTCTCGCCGAGCCGCGTATCCAGCACGCGCAGGAGGCGCCCGGTCTCGTTGCGGTAGCGGTCCTTGGCGTAGGGCAGGTCCTGCGGCGGGTCCATGGTGGGCGCGTACTTGATGAAGTGATGCGCCTGCCCCGCCATCGGGCCGAGGCCGCCCATCTGCCACATCAGCCACTGGTCGACGGCGATCCGGTCGCGCTCCGTGGGACCGCCGAAAAGGCCGGTCTTGCGCGCGAGATACTGCAGGATCGCGCCGGATTCGAAGATCGGGATCGGCGCGCCGTCGGGGCCCTCGGGGTCCACGATCGCGGGCATCCGGTTGTTGGGCGCGATCTTGAGGAACTCGGGGTCGAACTGGTCCCCCTTGCCGATGTTCACGAGATGCAGCTTGTAGGGAAGCTCCATCTCCTCCAGCGCGATGGTGATCTTCCAGCCGTTGGGCGTCGGCCAGTAGTACAGGTCGATGGGCGTGGTCATGGCGCCTCCTTTCGCTGGTGCGTCAGGATGGCGCGGCCGCGGGCGATGGCAAGGGGGCGCGGGCACCGCTCGCCCGGCCGGAGGCCGTCGCGAGCGCGGCGAGCGGCACGCGCTCCGGCGCACGCAGGAGCGCACGGTAGAGATCGAGCGCGCCCGGTCGCAGGTAGGCCGACCAGTGGCAGATCCGCCGCGCGGGCGGCGCCACGCGAAAGCCCCGGCCCGCGAGCGCCGCGAGCGTCCGCGCGTCGTCGAGGCGCAGCGTCGCCCGCCGCGGCCCCGGCGCGAGGCCGCGTCCGAGGGTCACGTCGCCCGGCCGGGCCGGCGCGATCAGCGCCTCGAGCATGAGATCGAACGGGAGGTTCTCGCGGCTCGCGACGTTGACGAGCTCCGCCCCGCGCCCGCCGGGGGCCGCGAGCGCGGCCTCGGCGGCGCCGGCGAACTCCGCCCCCGCGAGCAGCAGGACCCGGCCGAAGGCGCCCTCGGCCGCGCGCGTCATCGCCGCGAGCGCCACGCGCGCGCCGAGCGAATGGGCGACGACATGCACCGGCCGCACCGGCGCGGCGGCGCGCAGCACCTCGACGACCTGCGCGAGCGCGACCCCGGCGGCCTCGGCGCGGCGCCACGCCTCCCACAGCGTGCCGCGGGCGTGCCAGCCGAAGGCGAGGCCGAGCCCCTCCTCGGCGCTCGCGCCCGCGAAACCGAGGGCCCGCGGCCAGCTCACCGCCTTCCAGCAGTCGCGCCGCGCCTCGAGCCCGAGGATGTGCCGGTGCGGGCAGCGGACCGGATGGCCGGGGACGAATTTGTAGCCGTGGATCATCACCACGACCGGACCGCGCGTGCCGCGGACGGCTTCGGCGAGCAGGGCGCCCGGCGCCTCGCCCAGGCCGTGCAGCTGCGGGCGGTCCTCGACGGCATCGACCCGGATGAGCGTCATCGCCCCTTGACCCTACCAGATGTTGTGGGGCTCCTAGCGTGCCTCTGCGAAGGCCGGGTGACGTCGGCATGACGCCCGCGTGACGCGGTTGACGGGCCGTGGTGCGGGGCTTAAGCGCACCGGCGTGGCGACGCGTCGCCGGATTGCGGGCCACGCGAAAGACACCGCTGAAGAGGTCGGGCCGGACCCGCCCCCGGTCGCTCGGCCGCGCCTCGCAGGCGACGTCAGGGGGGCGCAGCGCTCCGGGAGACAGGGAATGGCCGAGGACTGGAAGCCGCGCACGCGGCTCGTGCACGGCGGCGCGCGCCGCTCGCAATACGCCGAGGTGAGCGAGGCGCTGCACCTCACGCAGGGCTTCGTCTACGAGAGCGCCGAGGCGGCGGAGGCTCGGTTCCGCGACGCCGGCCCGGACGAGTTCATCTACGCGCGCTACGGCAATCCCACCGTCGCCACCTTCGAGGACCGCATCGCCGCGCTCGAGGGCACCGAGGCGGGCTTCGCCACGGCGAGCGGAATGGCCGCCGTCTCGGGCGCGCTCATGGCGCTGACGCGGGCGGGCGATCACGTGGTGGCGGCGCGCGCGCTCTTCGGCTCCTGCCTCTACGTGCTCGAGGAGGTGCTCGCGCGCTTCGGCGTGGAGGTCACCTTCGTCGACGGGACCGATCTCCACCATTGGCGCGCGGCGGTGCGGCCGGACACGCGGCTCGTGTTCTTCGAATCGGTCTCCAACCCGGCGCTCGAGGTCGTGGACATCGCCGCCGTGGCGGAGATCGCCCATGCCGCGGGCGCCCTCGTCGTGGTGGACAACGTCTTCGCCACGCCGGTCTACTCGCGCGCGGTGGCGCAGGGCGCGGACATCGTGATCTATTCGGCCACCAAGCACATCGACGGGCAGGGGCGCACATTGGGCGGCGTGATCCTCGGCCCGCGCGAGATCGTGCGCGGCCCGGTCGAGGCCTACATGAAGCACACGGGCGGCGCGCTCTCGCCCTTCAACGCCTGGGTCATGCTGAAGGGGCTCGAGACGCTCGAGCTGCGCGTGCGCGCGCAGGCGGAAACCGCGGCGCGCATCGCCGCCGCGCTCGAGGGGCACCCGAAGCTCGCGCGGGTGATCTACCCGGGCCTGCCGTCGCACCCGCAGTTCGAGCTCGCGCAGCGGCAGATGGGGACGGGCGGCACGCTCCTCGCCGTCGAGCTCGCGGGCGGGCAGGCGGCGGCCTTCCGGATGCTCGACGCGCTCGGGATCGTGCTGATCTCGAACAATCTGGGCGACGCGAAGTCGATCGCCACGCATCCGGCGACCACCACGCATCAGCGCCTGCCGGAGGTGCAGAAGACCGCGCTCGGCATCACGCCGGGGCTGGTGCGGCTCTCGGCGGGGCTCGAGGATGCGGACGACCTGATCGCCGATCTGCGCGCCGCCCTCGACGCGGCCTGAGGCGGCGCGTCTCGCGCCCGAGCGGGCGCTCGGCGCGGAGCGGCGCGCGGCGGGCCGGGCCGGCGCAATCCGCAGGCAAAGCGACGAAATTTTCGTGAAAGTTGGATTTCCCGCCGTCCGCGACCTATCTTGCGGCACCGGACAGGGACGAGAGGGCAGGACGCCATGAACATCCAGATTTCCGATCTCGACCGGACGCCCGACCGCGACGAGGCCGAGGCCGCGCTCGCCAAGCTCCGCCGGTGGATGGAGCACGCGAGCGACGCGGAGATCGACGCCCTCGACCCCATGATGCGGCGGCTCCTGTCCGGCGACGGCGGCTATCCGGACCTCTCGCGCGTCTACCCGGAGGGCTTCGCGGCCGACGCCGCCTATCGCGCGACGCTGCCCGATCTGCAGAACGGCCCCGCCGCGCTGATCCGCGGCGCGCGCCGGCCGATCCAGCACGTCGGCATCTCCAACTTCCGCCTGCCCATCCGCTTCGCCACGCGCGGCGGCGGGGAGATGACGCTCGAGACCTCGGTGACGGGCACCGTCAGCCTCGACGCCGAGAAGAAGGGCATCAACATGAGCCGCATCATGCGGAGCTTCTACACCCACGCCGAGCGGGTGGTGAGCTTCGCGGTGATCGAGGCGGCGCTCGACGACTACAAGACCGACCTCGAGACGCTCGACGCGCGCATCCAGATGCGGGCCTCCTTCCCGATGAAGGTGGAGAGCCTGCGCTCGGGCCTCGCGGGGTATCAGTATTACGACATCGCGCTCGAACTCGTGGAGCGCGCGGGCGTGCGCCGGCGCATCCTGCACCTCGACTACGTCTATTCCTCGACCTGCCCCTGTTCGCTGGAACTCTCGGAGCACGCGCGGCGCGAGCGCGGGCAACTGGCGACGCCCCACTCGCAGCGCTCGGTGGCGCGCATCTCGGTGGAACTGACCGAGGATGGCTGCCTCTGGTTCGAGGACCTCGTCGAGATGTGCCGCGCCGCCGTGCCGACCGAGACGCAGGTCATGGTCAAGCGCGAGGACGAGCAGGCCTTCGCCGAGCTCAACGCCGCCAACCCGATCTTCGTGGAGGACGCCGCGCGCCTCTTCGCCGCCGAGCTGGAGCGCGACGCGCGCGTGGGCGACTTCCGCGTGGTGGCGAGCCACCAGGAAAGCCTGCACAGCCACGACGCGGTCTCCGTGCTGACGGAGGGCGAGACCTTCGCCGGCGAAAGCCTCGACCCGCGGCTCTTCGGCACGCTGGTTCACCCGGGCTGAGCCCGCCTCACGGGGGCGTGACGCCGGCGCGCGTGTGACATCGCGCGGGGCGCGCTATATCGTGACGTCGTTCGTAATCACGGGACGCGCGCATGCTCCGGCAACTTTTCCTCTCGCTCGGCGTGATCGCGGGCACCGTGGCGCTCTGGATCGCCTATGTGCCTGCCGCGATGCCCTTTCTCGACCGGATCGGCGTGCTCGACCTCGTGGGCGTCGAGCATGCCGAGGCGGAGGACGCCGGCGGCGGCGGCGGCTGGGGTGGCGGCGGGCCGGCCACGGTGGTCGCGGCGCCGGTGGGCGAGGGGCGCATCGGCGATCGCGTGGTCGCCATCGGCGACGGCGAGGCGCTGCGCCGGGTTGAACTGCGCGCCGAGGCGACGGGCCAGATCGTCGAGATCGGCGTCGCGCCGGGCGCGCGCATCGAGAAAGGCGCGCTCGTCGTGCGCCTCGACGACGAGGCCGAGCGCATCGCGCTCGAGCGCGCGCGGCTCACCCTCGACGACGCCCGCGATCAGGCCGGGCGGCTGGAGCGGCTGAGCGACACGGGCGCGGTCACCGACGTGCGCCGGCGCGAGGCAGAGCTCGCGCTGCGCCAGGCCGAGCTCGCCGTGCGCGAGGCGGAATACGACCTCGCCGAGCGGCGCGTGCGCGCGCCCATCGCCGGCTGGACCGGCGTGCCCGGGATCGAGGTGGGCGACCGCGTGCGCGCCGGCGACACGCTGATCACGATTACCGACCGTTCCGAAATCCTGATCGATTTCCGCGTGCCCGAGCGTGTGGCGAGCCGGGTCGCGCCGGGCATGGCGCTCGAGGCGCGGCCGCTCGCGCTGCCCGACCGCCGGCTCGCGGGCGAGGTGCGGGCGGTGGACGCGCTCGTCGATCCGGCGAGCCGGACCCTGCGCGTGCAGGGGCGCGTGGATAACGACGCCGACCTCCTGCGCGGCGGCATGGCCTTCGAGGTGGCGCTCGACTTCCCCGGCGAGACGCTGCCGGCGGTCGATCCGCTCGCCGTGCAATGGTCGGGCGAGGGGTCCTACGTCTGGGCGGTGCGCGAGGGGACGGCGACCCGCGTGCCGGTGACGATCCGCCAGCGCGACGCCGACCGGGTGCTGGTCGAGGGCGATCTCGCCCCGGACGAGCGCGTGGTCACCGAGGGCGTGCAGGGCCTGCGCCCCGGCGCGGAGGTCCGCGTGGCCGAGCCGCAGGCGGCGCGCGCCGCCCCGGCGCAGCGCAAGCTTTGAGGGTGCCGCGATGATGGAGAGCGCCAACCGCACCGCCGAGGGCGGCACCGCACTTTTCGTGCGCCGCCCGATCCTCGCCTATGTCCTGAGCGCGCTCATCGTGCTCGCGGGGGTGGCCGCGCTCCTCGGCGCCGAGATCCGCGAGCTGCCCAACGTGGACCGCCCGGTGGTCACGGTGACGACGGAGTTTCCCGGCGCCGCGCCCGAGACCCTCGATCAGGAAGTGACCGGGCGGATCGAGGGGGCCGTGGGCCGCGTGGCGGGCATCCGCGCGATCTCGTCGAACTCCCGCTTCGGGCGCAGCCGCGTGACGCTCGAGTTCAACGAGAGCGTGGATGTCGACGTCGCCGCGACCGACGTGCGCGACGCGGTGGCGCGCATCGCGGGGCAGCTCCCGGAAGAGGCCGAGGAGCCCGAGGTGGTCAAGGCCGACGCCGACGCGCAGCCCGTCGTGCGCGTCGCCGTCACCTCGCCCACCCGCGCGCCGCAGGATCTGACGCGCATCGTCGAGGACCGGGTCGAGGACCGGCTGATCTCGATCGAGGGGGTGGCCGACCTGCAGGTCTACGGCGACCGCGCGCCGATCTTCCGGGTGGACGTGGACCTCGCCGCGCTGGCGAGCCGGGGGCTGACGCTGGCCGATATCCGCGCGGCGCTCGGCGACGCGGGCTTCAACGCCGCCGCCGGCGATCTCTCCGGCGCGCGTTCCTCGATCAACGTGCGCACCACGGCGATGCTGACCGTGCCGGCGGATTTCGAGGACCTGAAGCTCGCCGAGAACGTGGCGCTCGGCGACGTGGCGACGGTCACCCTCGGCCCCGCGCCGGACGAGACGGTGCTGCGCGCCAACGGCGAGACGGGCGTCGGCATCGGGGTGATCCGGCAGGCCGGGAGCAACACGCTCGACATCTCGGCGGCCGTGCGCGCCACGGTGGCCGAGCTCGACCGGACGCTGCCCGAGGACGTGGCGATCTTCGTCACCTCGGACGACGCCATCTTCATCGAGGACGCGATCCGTGAAGTTGTCAAGACGCTCGCCGCGGCGACGCTGATCGTGGTGGCGGTGATCTTCGTCTTCCTGCGCGACGGGCGGGCGACGCTAATCCCGGCGGTGACGATGCCCGTCGCGCTCATCGGCACGCTCGCCGCGATCTGGGTCGTGGGCTTCTCGGTCAACATCCTGACGCTTCTGGCGCTGGTGCTCGCCACCGGGCTCGTCGTGGACGACGCGATCGTCGTGCTCGAGAACATCGTGCGCCGCCGGTCCGAGGGGATGGGCGCGCGCGCCGCCGCGGTGCTCGGCGCGCGGCAGGTCTTCTTCGCGGTGGTCACCACGACGGCGACGCTCGCCGCGGTCTTCGTGCCGCTGAGCTTCCTGCCGGGGCAGGCGGGCGGGCTCTTCCGCGAGTTCGGCTTCACGCTGGCGATGGCTGTCGCGCTGTCGAGCCTCGTGGCGCTGACGCTCTGCCCCGTGCTGGCGAGCCGGCTGCTGACGTCGGAGGCGGGCGCGCCCCGGCGCGGGCCGGTCGCCCGGGTGGGGGGCGCGCTGGTGGCGCTCTACGCGCGCACGCTGCGCTGGGCGCTCGCCGCGCCGCTCGTCGTCGTGGTCGCCGCGGCGCTCTTCGCGGCGACGGCGGTTTTCGTGGTCGACGGCATCCGCCAGGAACTCACCCCGCGCGAGGATCGCGCGGTCGCGCTCCTGAGCGTGCGCGCGCCGCAGGGCGTCTCGCTCGACTACACGCTCGACAAGATGCGCGAGATCGAGGCGGCGGTGGCGCCCCTGCGCGAGACGGGCGAGATCGAGAACGTCTTCTCCATCGCCGGCTTCGGCTCCGACAGCCGGGGGTTCATGGTGTTCTCGCTCTCGGACTGGGGCGAGCGCGCGCGCAGCCAGGACGCCATCGTGGGAGAGATCAATGGCAAGCTGCGCGGCATCGTCGGCGTGCGCGCCTTCGCGATCCAGCCGAACTCCCTCGGCATCCGGGGCGCGGGGCGGGGCCTGAGCTTCGCGATCACGGGCGACGCCTACGACCAGCTCGGCGAGGTGGCGCAGCGCCTCGTCGCGCGGATGCAGGAGGAGCCCGCCTTCGGCAGCGTGCGCCTCGACTACGAGCTCACGCGCCCGCAGCTCTCGGTGGAGATCGACCGCACCCGCGCGGCCGACCTCGGCATCGACATCACCGGGCTCGGGGGTGCGCTGCGCGCGGTGCTGAACGGGCTCACCGTGGGCTCGGTCTTCGTCGGCGACGAGGCGATCGACGTGCAGATGCTCTCGACCGCCGATCCGGTGAACGACCCGGGCGATCTGCAGAACATCTTCGTGCAGGCGGGCTCGGGGCAGATGGTGCCGATGGCGAGCTTCGTGCGCCTGACCGAGGAGGCCGTCGCGCCGGAGCTCGGCCGCGAGGGACAGCAGCGCGCGGTGGAGATCACCGCCTCGCTCACGCCCGAGCTCGCCCTCGGCGACGCGCTCGCGCGGGTGGAGGCGGTGGGCGAGGACGTGCTCGCCGAGGAGAACCGCATCGTGCCCTTGGCCGAGGCTGCTACGCTCGACCAGACGAACGCCGGCATCCTCGCGGTCTTCGGCTTCGCCATCGCGGTCGTCTTCCTCGTGCTCTCGGCGCAGTTCGAAAGCTTCGTCTCGGCGGTGGTGGTGATGGCGACGGTGCCCCTCGGCCTCGCCTGCGCGGCTTTCGCGCTCCTCTTCACGGGGCAGAGCCTCAACGTCTATTCGCAGATCGGGCTGATCATGCTGATCGGCATCATGGCGAAGAACGGCATCCTGATCGTGGAGTTCGCCAACCAGCGCCGCGAGACGGGATCGGGCGTGCGCGATGCGATCCTCGACGCGGCGACGATCCGCCTGCGCCCGGTGATGATGACGATGACCTCGACCGTTCTGGGCGGTCTGCCGCTGATCCTCTCGTCGGGGGCGGGCGCCGAGGCGCGCAGCGCGCTCGGCTGGGTCATCGTCGGCGGCCTCGGCCTCGCCACGCTGGCGACGCTCTACCTGACGCCGGTGGCCTATCTGCTGCTCGCGCGCTTCTCGAAGCCGCGCTCGGAAGAGGCGCGACGCCTGACCCGCGAGCTCGAGGAGGCGCTCGCCGGCTGACCGGCGCGCGCCCCCGTGGAGCGCTTCCCCTCCAGCGACCTGCCCGACCCATCCGCCGGCGGCGCCCCCCGCGCCGCCGGGCGGCGCGCGCATCGATCAATTCCTGAGCAGGAAGCGGGGGTTAGCCGCGCTGCAGCGTCGATGTCGCAAAACATCATTGAACTGTCGCAAACAGTCGTTATGACTCGGGTCCATCGCAGGGCCGCGTCACGAGGACGCGGCGTCATCTGCCCGACGGCCACGCCGCGGGCGCCGGAGGCGAGACGCCCGGCGCCGCGCGGCCCGGACACCGGAGCGCCCGCGACAGCGTGAGCGCGTGTCCCACCGGCCGGAGCGAGGGCGAACGACAGGGACCATCGAGCGTCGCGCGGCCGCCGGAGCCTCCGGCCGCCGCGTACGGCGCCGAGCGCACAGGGAGACCCGCATGGCCGACGCAGCCAAGGTGCAGAATTTCGAGCTGGATCTCGACGAACAGGCCTACGGCGACGACCCGCTCGCCGACCGCGAGACGGACCTCTACCGCGGCGAATACGTGATGTCCTTCGTCGAGAAGTGGGACGAGCTCATCGACTGGCGCGGCCGCGCCGAGAGCGAGGGGCAGTTCTTCATCGACATCCTGCGCGCCCGCGGCAAGGAGACGGTGCTCGACGTGGCGGCCGGCACCGGCTTCCACTCGGTGCGGCTGACCGAGGCGGGCTTCAACGTGACCACCGCCGACGGCTCGGCGGCGATGGTGGCCAAGGCCTTCGAGAACGGGCAGGCGCGCGGGCTGATCCTCAAGACCGTGCAGGCCGACTGGCGCTGGCTCAACCGCGACATCCAGGGCAAGTACGACGCGATCATCTGCCTCGGCAATTCCTTCACGCACCTGCACGAAGAGCATGACCGCCGCCGCGCGCTCGCTGAGTTCTACGCCGCGCTGAAGCACGACGGCATCCTGATCCTCGACCAGCGCAACTACGACGCGATGCTCGATCACGGCTTCTCGACGAAGCACAAGTATTACTACTGCGGCGACCGCGTCACCGCCGAGCCGGAGCACGTGGACGAGGGCCTCTGCCGGATGAAGTATTCCTTCCCGGACGGCTCGGACTACACGCTCAACATGTGCCCGATCCGCAAGAACTACGTGCGCCGCCTGCTGACCGAGGCGGGCTTCGCCCGGGTGCGCACCTACGGCGACTTTCAGGAGACCTACGCCGAGGACGAGCCGGACTTCTTCATCCACGTCGCCGAGAAATCCACGCTGCACGTCGCGCGCTGGGGCGGCGGCGCCCGCGAGGCGGGCGAGGCCGACGTCCGCGACGTCGCCGAGGATTACTACGACAGCGAGAGCGCCGACGCCTTCTATTCGACCGTCTGGGGCGGGCAGGACCTGCACGTGGGCTGCTACGAGCAGACGAAGGACATCAAGGAGGCCTCCGACGTCACGGTCGATCGCATGATCGCCAAGCTGCCGGAGGTCTCGGCCGACACGCGCGTGCTCGACATCGGCGCGGGCTACGGGGGCGCGATGCGCCGCCTGATCGGCCAGCGCGGCGGGCAGGCGACCTGCCTCAACATCTCCGAGGTGCAGAACGACACCAACCGCCACCGCAACCGCACGCAGGGCTTCTCGGACACGATCCGCGTCGTGCACGGCGTCTTCGAGAACATCCCCGAGCCGGACGCGAGCTACGACATCGTCTGGAGCCAGGACGCGATCCTGCACTCGGATCAGCGCCAGACGGTGCTCGGCGAGGTGTGGCGCGTGCTCAAGCCCGGCGGGCTCTTCGTCTTCACCGACCCGATGCAGGCGGACGACGCCGACCCGGCCGGGCTGCAGGCCGTTTACGACCGGCTCCAGCTGCCCTCGCTCGGCTCCTTCCGCTTCTACCGCGAGGCGGCCGAGGCGCTCGGCTTCCAAACGGTCGAGCAGGAGGACCTGACCCACAACCTGCGCGCCCATTACGCGCGGGTGCGCGAGGACATGCTCGCCAACCGCGAGAAGCTGATCGAGAGCGGCGCCTCGGCGGAGTATCTCGACAAGATGGCCGTGGGGCTCGAGAACTGGGTGAAGGCCGCCGACGCGGGCAACCTCGCCTGGGGCATCCAGGTCTTCCGCAAGCCCGACTGATCCGGCCGCCGGGGCGCCCGCGCGCTTCGATCCTCTGCATGATGATCATGAAGCATCCGCGGATGCCCCGGCCCCGCGCGACCTGTAGACAGGCCCGCGACCGGGCCGCGGCCCGGACCGCAAGGGAGTAATCCATGCCCGTTACCGATATCGCCGAACACGCCGATCGCCGCATCCTCGTCCTCGACGGGGCGATGGGGACGATGATCCAGGCGGAAAAGCCCGACGAGGCGACCTACCGCGGCGAGCGTTTCGCCGACTGGTCGCAGGACGTGGGCGGCAACAACGAGCTTCTGTGCCTGACCGCGCCGGACATGATCCGCCGGATTCACACCGACTTTCTCGAGGCGGGGGCCGACATCGTCTGCACCAACACCTTCTCCGCCAACGTCATCAGCCAGGCGGACTACGCCATGGAGCATCTCGTGGGCGAGATGAACCGCGAGGCCGCGCGGCTCGCGCGCGAAGCGGCCGACGCCGCCGCGACGCCGGAGCGCCCGCGCTGGGTGGCCGGCGCGCTCGGGCCGACGAACCGCACCGCCTCGATCAGCCCGGACGTGAACGACCCGGGCTACCGCGCCATCACCTTCGACGATCTGGCCGAGGCCTACGGCGAGGCGGCGCGCGCGCTGATCGAGGGGGGCGTCGACCTGCTGCTCGTCGAGACGATCTTCGACACGCTGAACGCCAAGGCGGCCTTCTACGCCATCGACCTCCTGCGCGAGGAGATGGAGGTGCCGCCGCTGATGATCTCGGGCACGATCACCGACCGCTCGGGGCGCACGCTGACGGGCCAGACGCCGGAGGCGTTCTGGGTCTCGGTGAGCCACGCGCGGCCCTTCTCCGTCGGGCTCAATTGCGCGCTCGGCGCGGGGGAGATGCGCCCGCACGTCCGCGCGCTGTCGGATATCGCGGACACGCGCGTCTCGGCCTATCCGAACGCGGGGCTGCCGAATGAGATGGGCGGCTACGACGAGACCCCGGAAGAGACGGCGTCGCACCTCGGCGAATGGGCCGAGGCGGGGCTCGTCAACATCGTGGGCGGCTGCTGCGGCACCACGCCGGAGCACATCCGCGCCATCGCGCAGGCGGTGGAGGGCAAGCCGCCGCGCAAGATCCCCGAGACGGCCCGGCGGCTACAGCTCTCGGGGCTGGAAATCTTCGAAAAGGGGCAGGGGGCCGCGGCATGAGCACGGGCAGCTTCATCAACATCGGCGAGCGCACGAACGTCACCGGCTCCGCGAAGTTCAAGAAGCTGATCATGAACGATCAGTACGACGAGGCGCTGGAGGTCGCGCGTAATCAGGTCGAGAACGGCGCGCAGATCATCGACGTCAATATGGACGAGGGGCTGCTCGACGCCGAGAAGGCGATGCGCACCTTCCTCAACCTGATCGCGGCGGAGCCCGACATCTCCCGCGTGCCGGTCATGATCGACAGCTCGAAGTTCGAGGTGATCGAGGCGGGGCTGAAGTGCGTGCAGGGCCGCTCGGTCGTCAACTCGATCTCGCTCAAGGAGGGCGAGGCGGAGTTCCTCGAGCAGGCGCGGACCATCCGCCGCTTCGGCGCCGCGGTCGTCGTCATGGCCTTCGATGAGAACGGTCAGGCCGAGACCGCGCAGCACAAGTTCGAGATCTGCAAGCGCGCCTACGACCTGCTCACCGAGAAGGCCGGCTTCGCGCCGTGGGACATCATCTTCGACCCGAACATCTTCGCGGTCGCCACGGGCATCGAGGAGCACAACGACTACGCCAACGCCTTCTTCGAGGCGATCAAGCTGATCAAGGCGGAGATGCCGCACGCCCACATCTCGGGCGGGCTCTCGAACGTGTCGTTCTCGTTCCGGGGCAACAACCCGGTGCGCGAGGCGATGCACTCGTGTTTCCTCTACCACGCCATCCCGCTCGGCATGGACATGGCGATCGTCAACGCGGGGCAGATCACGGTCTACGACGACATCCCCGACGAGCTCCGCGAGCGGGTCGAGGACGTGTTGTTCAACCGCCGCGACGACGCGACCGACCGGCTTCTCGAGATCGCGGACAAGTACAAGGACTCCGGCGAGGCGCAGAAGAAGTCCGACCCGAAGTGGCGCGAGGCCCCGGTGGAGGAGCGGCTCTCCCACGCGCTGATCCACGGCATCACCGATCACGTCATCGACGACACCGAGGAGGCGCGGCAGAAGGCCGACAAGCCCCTCGAGGTGATCGAGGGCCCGCTCATGGACGGCATGAACGTCGTCGGCGAGCTCTTCGGCGAGGGCAAGATGTTCCTGCCGCAGGTGGTGAAATCCGCCCGCGTGATGAAGACGGCCGTGGGTCACCTCATCCCCTACATGGAGGAGGAGAAGCGCCTCTCGGGCGACACCTCCGCCAAGGGCAAGATCCTGCTCGCCACGGTGAAGGGCGACGTCCACGACATCGGCAAGAACATCGTCGGCGTCGTGCTCGCCTGCAACAACTACGACGTGGTGGACATGGGCGTGATGATCCCGACCGAGGACATCATCGCCAAGGCGAAGGAGGAGAACGTCGACGTGATCGGCCTTTCGGGTCTGATCACCCCCTCGCTCGACCGCATGGTCGAGGTCGCCTCCGAGATGACGCGCGCGGGCTTCGAGGTGCCGCTCCTGATCGGCGGCGCGACCACCTCCAAGAAGCACACGGCGATCAAGATCGCGCCGGAATACGAGCACGGCGTGGTGCATGTCGACGACGCCTCGCAGGCGGTGGGCGTGGTCTCGCGCCTGTTGTCGCAGGACCGCAAGCCGCAGTTCCTCGCCGAGGTGTCGGAGGAATACGGCAAACTCGCCGGCGGACAGGCGGGCCGGGCCGAGCGCCCCACCGTGCCGCTCGCCGCCGCGCGCGCCAACCCGGTCGATCCGGGCGATCACGTTCCCGAGACGCCCAACCAAACGGGGCTCATCCAGCTCGACGACCTGAAGGCCGAGGACTTCTTCGACTACATCGACTGGTCGCCCTTTTTCTGGACCTGGGAGATGCGCCAGACCTTCCCGGCGATCCTCGACGATCCCAACCGGGGCGAGACGGCGCGTGAGCTCTACGGTCATGCGCAGGACATGCTCGGCCGCATCGCCGAGGAGGGCTGGTTCTCGCCGCGCGCGGCGCTCGCGCTCTGGCCGGCCAACCGTGACGGCGACGACATCGTGATCTGGGCCGATGAGGACCGCCGGCGCGAGCGCGCGCGCTTCCGCATGCTGCGCCAGCAGACCGAGAAGCGGAAGGGCCGCGCCAATCACTGCCTCGCCGACTATGTGCTGCCGCATGGGCAGGACTGGATCGGCGGCTTCGCGGTCAACGCCGGGCCCGAGGTCCACGGCATCGCCGAGAGCTACAAGCAGGCCGGCAACGACTACGACGCGATCATGGTGCAGGCGCTCGCCGACCGCATCGCCGAGGCGATGGCCGAGGCCATGCACCAGCGCGTGCGCCGCGAGATCTGGGGTTACGCCGCCGACGAGACGCTCTCGAACGAAGAGCTCATCCGCGAGGGCTACCGTGGCATCCGGCCCGCGCCCGGCTACCCGGCCTGTCCCGAGCACACCGAGAAGCGCACGCTCTTCGACCTGCTCGACGCGCCGCGCACCGCCGGGCTCGAGCTCACCGAAAGCTGCGCGATGTGGCCCGCCGCGGCCGTGTCGGGCCTCTATTTCGCGCACCCGGAGGCCGCCTATTTCGGCGTCGGCCGCATCGGGCGCGATCAGGTCGAGGATTACGCCGCCCGCAAGGGCATGACCCTCGACGAGGCGGAGAGTTGGCTCGCGCCGAATCTCGCCTACACCCCCGGCGCCCCGCCGCTCAGGAAATCCGCCTGAGCGGCCGCGCCAGACCCCCGATCATCACAGGGAGATCGATCATCATGGCCAACACCTGGCTCTTCACCAGCGAATCCGTGTCCGAGGGGCACCCCGACAAGGTCTGTGACCGGATCTCGGACACGATCCTCGACGCCTACCTGCGCGAGGCGCCCGACGACGCCCGCGTGGCGGTCGAGGCGCTGGCGACGACCAACCACGTCACCGTGGCGGGCGAGGTGCGCGGACCCGACAGCGTGCTGCGCTCGGTCGAGGACCTGGTGCGCGAGGCGGTCAAGGACATCGGCTACGACCAGCTCGGCTTCGACTGGCGCAACGTTGAGGTGATCAACCGCCTGCACGCGCAGTCCGGCGACATCGCGCAGGGCGTGGACGAAGGCGACAAGGGCGAGGAAGGCGCCGGCGATCAGGGCATCATGTTCGGCTACGCCTGCAACGAGACCGAAGAGCTCATGCCCGCGCCGATCCAGTTCGCGCATCGCATCCTGCGCAACATGGCCGAGGACCGGAAGGCGGGCAAGCGCCCCGAGTTCGGCCCCGACGCCAAGAGCCAGGTGACGCTGAAGTACGAGGACGGCAAGCCGGTGGGCATCGACGCCGTGGTCGTCTCCACCCAGCACGACGAGGACGTGAGCAGCGACCAGGTGCGCGCGCTCGTCAAGCAGTACCTCGACGACGCGCTGCTCGAGGGCTGGACGGTGCCCGACGACCGCCTCTTCGTGAACCCGACCGGGCGCTTCGTCCTCGGCGGGCCCGAGGGGGACGCGGGCCTCACCGGCCGCAAGATCATCGTGGACACCTACGGCGGCGCGGCGCCGCACGGCGGCGGCGCCTTCTCCGGCAAGGACCCGACCAAGGTGGACCGCTCGGCGGCCTACGCCGCGCGCTATCTGGCGAAGAACGTCGTGGCCGCCGGCCTCGCCGACAAGTGCCAGATCCAGCTCGCCTACGCGATCGGCGTGCCGGAGCCGGTCGCCGTCTACGTCGAGACCTTCGGCACCGGCAAGGTCGATCAGGCCAAGCTCGGCGAGACTCTGCGCGAAATGGTGCGCCTGACGCCGCGCGGCATCCGCGAGCAGCTGGGCCTGCTGAAGCCGATCTACGCGCGCACCGCGGCCTACGGCCACTTCGGCCGGCCCACGGACGCCGACGGCGGCTTCGGCTGGGAGCGCACGGACCTCGCGCCGGAGCTCGCCCGCGCCTTCGGCCACTCGGTCGCCGCGGAGTGATCGCGCCGGCCGCGCGCCGGTGACACCGACCATCGGGGGCGTCGCGCATCGCGCGGCGCCCTCGGCATTTGCACCGGGGGCGCCGCGGTGCGACACCTGCGCCGACACCCCTTGGGAGGAGACGACATGCACGCAGCCGCCGCCGCACGCGCCGGGATCGAGGACGCCGGGCTCCTGCGCGACCGCGCGCTCGTCGCGGGCATCTGGATCGCGGGGACCGGGACCCTCGCCGTGACCGACCCCGCCACCGGGGAGGAGATCGGCACCATAGCCGCGCTCTCGGGCGAGCAGTCGGGCGAGGCGGTGGCCGCCGCCGACCGCGCCTTCGCCGACTGGGCCGGGCGGCTGCCGCAGGAGCGATCGGCCATCCTGCGCCGCTGGTTCGAGCTGATGACCGAGGCGCGCGAGGATCTGGCGCGGATCATGGTGCTCGAGCAGGGCAAGCCGCTTTCGGAGGCGCGCGGCGAGATCGACTACGCCGCCTCCTTCGTCGAGTTCTACGCCGAGGAGGCGAAGCGCCCCAACATCGAGGGCGTGACCTCGCATCTGCCCGACGCGGAGGTGGAGCTCTGGCTCGAGCCCGCGGGCGTCGCGGCGCTGGTGACGCCGTGGAACTTCCCCTCGGCGATGCTGACGCGCAAGGCCGCCGCGGCGCTCGCCGCGGGCTGCCCGGTGCTCGCCCACCCGTCCGCCGAGACGCCCTTCTCGGCGCTCGCGCTCGGCGTGCTCGCGGAGCGCGCGGGGCTCCCCGAGGGCGTGCTCAACATCGTCACCGGCGAGGCGCCCGAGGTCGTCGCGCCCTGGACCGCCGACGCGCGGGTGCGCGCGCTCTCGTTCACCGGCTCGACGGAGGTCGGGCGGCTTCTCTACCGGCAATCGGCCGAGACGGTGAAGCGGCTGGTCCTCGAGCTCGGAGGGCACGCGCCGGTGATCGTCTTCGCAGACGCCGATCTCGATCACGCGGTGGCCGAGACGCTCAAGGCGAAGTTCGCCACCTCCGGGCAGGACTGCCTCGGCGCGAACCGCATCTACGTCGAGCGCGGCATCTACGACGCCTTCGCCGCGCGCTTCACGGAGGCGGTCGCGGCGCTCAGCGTCGGCCCCGGCCTCGACGATCCCGACATCGGCCCGCTGATGAACGCCCGCGCCGTCGAGAAACAGGCCGCGCATGTCCGCGACGCGGTGGAGCAGGGCGCGCGCGTCCTCTGCGGGGGCGAGGGGCACGCCGCGGGCGATCTCTTCTACGCGCCGACGGTCCTCGCCGATGTGCCCGACACCGCGCGCATCATGGCCGAGGAGACCTTCGGCCCCGTCGCGCCGCTCACGCCCTTCGACGACGAGGCGGAGGTCGTCGCCCGCGCCAACGCGAGCGAATATGGCCTCGTCGCCTATGTCCACAGCCTCGACCCGCGGCGGATCTACCGCCTCTCTCGCGCGCTGCAGTTCGGCATGGTCGCGGTCAACCGCACCAAGGTCACCGGCGCGCCGATCCCCTTCGGCGGCATGAAGCAATCCGGCCTCGGCCGCGAGGGCGCGCGCCGCGGGATGGAGGAGTTCATGGAGATCAAATACGTCTGCCGCGACTGGCGCTGAGGCGCGGCTGTTCGCGGTGACCCGGCAACGCCATTCCGTCCGTCGACGCGCGCGCGGGTGAGTCTCGCGGGCTCAGGTCAGGGGCCCGCCACACTCCGCCCGGTCGTGAGAGCCGTCCGGCGCCCCCGATGCAGCCGGTCGTGAGGCGACCCGGCGCAGGCCGGGTGCAGGCGTCGCGCGCCGGTTAACCGGCGAAGGGGCGGCCCGGTGCCCGGCCCGGGGGTGCCCCCGGGCCGGGCCGTCGGTGTCAGGCCGCGCCGCGCCGGCGCTCAGGCCGCCTGACGGCGCTGGGGCTTGCGGCGGCGGCGGCGCTGCGGGGGCGCGGCCTTCTTCGGCTCGGGCCAGCGCGCGCCGCCGGCGGTCGCCACCGGCCCGCCGAGGAGCTTCTCGATCCCCGTGAGCGCCTCCATCTCGTCGGCCGCGCAGAGCGCGATCGCCTGCCCGTCCCGCCCGGCGCGCGCCGTGCGGCCGATGCGGTGCACGTAGGTCTCGGGCACCGTCGGCAGGTCGAAGTTGAAGACATGCGCGACGTCCGGAATGTCGAGCCCGCGCGCGGCGACGTCGGTCGCCACCAGCACGCGCGTGGCCCCGCGCCGGAACCCCTCGAGGGCGCGGTCGCGCTGGCCCTGGCTCTTGTTGCCGTGGATCGCCGCAGCGGCGAAGCCCGCGCGCTCGAGCTGTTTCGTCAGCCGGTCGGCGCCGTGCTTGGTGCGCGAGAAGACGAGTGCGCGGCCCTCGCCGGCCCCGCCCAGAAGCTCGACCAGCAGCGCCTGCTTGCCCTCGCGGGGGACGAAATGCACCGATTGCGCGACCTTGTCGGCCGCCTGTCCCGGCGGCGCGACCTCGACCCGGACGGGATCGCGCAGGTAGGTCCGCGAAAGCTCGGCCATCTGCGGCGGCATCGTGGCCGAGAACATCATCGTCTGGCGCTCGGCGGCGAGCATGCCCGCGATGCGGCGCAGCGCGTGGACGAAGCCGATGTCGAGCATCTGGTCCGCCTCGTCGAGCACCAGAAAGCGCGTCGCCGAGAGATCGACGGCCCGGCGCTCGGTCAGGTCGATCAGGCGGCCGGGCGTCGCCACGAGGATGTCGGTCCCGCGCGAGAGGCGCTGCGCCTGCCCGCCGATGGACTTGCCGCCCACCACGAGCGTCACGCGCAGGTCGTCGGTCAGCCCATCGAGGGTGGCCACGATCTGATTGGCGAGCTCCCGCGTCGGCGCGAGAACGAGGCCGCGCGCGGTGCGCGGCGCAGGCCGCGCGCGCTCGGCCGAGAGCGCGGTGACGAGGGGCAGGCCGAAGGCCGCCGTCTTGCCGGTGCCCGTCTGCGCGAGGCCGAGCACGTCGCGCCCGGCGAGCGCCTCGGGCACGGCCTGCTGTTGAATGGGGGTGGGCGTCTTGAGCCCGAGGCGGTCGAGCCGCGCGACGAGCCGGGCGTCGAGCCCGAGATCGGAAAAGGTCATCAGTCATCCTTGCCGGCGCATGCGTCCGGCGGGACCGCCGGGGAGGCCCGGGCGGCCGGTCCGCGCCCCCGGCGCCACCCGCGCGCCGGATTGCGCCGCGGACCCGCGAAGGCGTCGTCCCCCTGCGTGATCTGGGAAACAGCCGGTCGCGGCCCGGTGCGGGCGAAGGCCCGAATGCTCACGCGGCACGGCGGCGACCACCGTCCACATCGGCGGTCGGGGGGCGAAAGTCAAGCGCCGATGCGCCCGGCGCCGGAACGGCGGGCCTGTCGGCTGGACGCGGGGGCGGGGGGCGTGGTAGGCCTCACCCCATGTACGGCGTCGCCATCATCCGCTGCATCTGCATTCCCCGCTGACACCTTCGCGGCGGGCCGGTCTTCCTCGTTTCCAATCCACGACGACCCTGCTAAGCCCGCCGCGGCCCCACCGCGCGAGAGAGACAGGGCATGACCGAGATCCGCCTCACCAACACCCGCACCCGGACGAAGGAGCCCTTCGCGCCGATCGACCCGGACGACGTGCGGATGTACGTCTGCGGCCCCACCGTCTACGACCGCGCGCACCTCGGCAACGCGCGGCCGGCGGTGGTCTTCGACGTGCTCTACCGGCTCCTGCGTCACGTCTACGGGGCGGGCCACGTCAAATACGTGCGCAACATCACCGACGTCGAGGACAAGATCATCGACCGCGCGCGGGCGAACGGCGAGGCGATCGAGGATCTGACGCGGCGCACGACCGGGTGGTATCACGCGGACATGGACGCCCTCGGCGTGCTGCGCCCGAACGAGGAGCCGCACGCCACCGACTACGTCGCGCAGATGATCGCCATGATCGAGGCGCTGATTGCGCGCGGCTGCGCCTACGCGGCCGAGGGTCACGTGCTCTTCTCGGTGGCGAGCTTTCCCGACTACGGCGCGCTTTCCGGCCGGTCGGTCGAGGACATGATCGCCGGCGCCCGGGTGGAGGTCGCGCCCTACAAGCGCGACCCGATGGATTTCGTCCTCTGGAAGCCGTCCGCGGCCGACGAGCCCGGCTGGGAGAGCCCCTGGGGCCGGGGGCGGCCCGGCTGGCACATCGAGTGCTCGGCCATGTCCGAGGCGCTTCTGGGGGCGAGCTTCGACATCCACGGCGGCGGCGCGGACCTGATGTTCCCGCATCACGAGAACGAGGTGGCGCAGAGCTGCTGCGCGCATCCCGAGGGCAGTTTCGCCCGCTTTTGGCTGCACAACGAGATGCTGCTGGTCGAGGGCCGGAAGATGTCGAAGAGCCTCGGCAACTTCTTCACGGTGCGCGACCTTCTGGAGGGGCGGACGGAGTTCGGCCCCGTGACGGGGGAGGAGATCCGCCTCGCCTTCCTGCTGTCGCACTACCGCGCGCCGATGGACCTGAACGCCACCCGCGTCGAGACGGCGCGCGCGGTGCGCGCCGAGATCTGCGAGGCGCTCGGCAAGCGCGGCTCCGCGGCGCTCGCCGCGCGCGCACCCGGCGCGCCGATCGAGGCGGTGGTCGCGCGCCTCGCCGACGATCTGGACACGCCCGGCGCGCTCGCCGAGCTGCGGGGCTGGCTCGGGCTGAAGCGCAAGCAGATGACCGGGGAGGTGCTGGACCGGATCGTGGCGAGCCTCGACTTGCTCGGGCTCGACCTGCGCGGCGCGGCGAGCACGGGGGATTACGCGCGGCTTTACGACGCGGAGCCGGGTGCGCACGCCGACCCGGCCCTCGCCGCCTGCGAGGCGCGGCTCGCCGAGCTGCGCGCGGCGGCGAAACAGAGCGGGGATTTCGCCGAGGCCGACGCGCTCAAGGCGGGGCTCGTCGCGGCGGGCGTCGAGGTGCGCATCCTGCCGGCGGGGCCCTTCCTGATCCGGCAGGCGACCCATGACCCGGCGGCGGTGGCGCGGCTCGCCGCCACGGAGCGCGCCTGATGCGGGCGGCAGGGCCGGGGGCTTGCCGCCGCGGGTGCGGCGGCCGGGGGCGAGGGGGGCTGTCAGCCCCCCTCTTGGCCTGCGGCCAATTCACCCCCCGAGAGTATTTGGGCCAAGATGATGGGGCCTGCTGCCGCGAGCGGCGGGGAGCGTGATGCGCGAGCGGCTTTACCTTTACGACACGACGCTGCGCGACGGGCAGCAGACGCAGGGCGTGCAGTTCTCGGTCGCCGAGAAGGTGCGGATCGCGGAGGCGCTCGACGCGCTCGGGGTCGATTACATCGAGGGGGGCTGGCCGGGGGCCAATCCGACCGACAGCGCCTTTTTCGAGGCGGCGCCGGCGACGCGGGCGCGGATGACGGCCTTCGGCATGACCAAGCGCGCGGGCCGCTCGGCGGAGAACGACGACGTGCTCGCGCGGGTGCTGAACGCGGGCACCGGGACGGTCTGTCTCGTCGGCAAGGCGCATGCCTATCACGTGGAGCGCGCGCTCGGCATCACGCGCGAGGAGAACCTCGAGAGCATCCGCCGCTCGGTCGCGCATGTGGTGGCTGAGGGGCGCGAGGCGGTCTTCGACGCGGAGCATTTCTTCGACGGGCACGCCGTCGACCCGGCCTATGCGCGCGCCTGCGTGGCGGCGGCGCTGGAGGGCGGGGCGCGCTGGGTCGTGCTTTGCGATACGAACGGCGGCACGCTGCCCGGCGGCATCGCGCGGGCGGTCGAGGCGGTGATCGCGGGCGGCGTGCCGGGGGAGCGGCTCGGCATCCACACCCACGACGATACGGAGACCGCGGTGGCCGGCAGCCTCGCCGCGGTGGAGGCGGGGGTGCGGCAGGTTCAGGGCACGCTCAACGGGCTCGGCGAGCGCTGCGGCAACGCCAACCTCACCGCGCTGATCCCGACGCTCGCGCTCAAGGCGCCGTGGTGCGAGCGCTTCGAGACGGGGGTGAGCGCGGGCGCGCTCGAGGGGCTCACGCGGACGAGCCGCATGCTCGACGAGACGCTGAACCGCGTGCCACGCCGGCAGGCGGCCTATGTCGGCGCCTCGGCCTTCGCGCACAAGGCGGGGCTGCACGCGAGCGCGATCCTGAAGGACCCGGCGACCTACGAGCACGTCGATCCGGCGCGCGTGGGCAACGCGCGCGTGGTGCCGATGTCGAACCAGGCGGGGCTCTCGAACCTGCGCGGACGGCTCGCGGAGGCCGGGCTGGAGGTGGCGCGCGACGATCCCGCGCTGCCGCGCATCCTCGAGGAGGTGAAGGCGCGCGAGGCGCAGGGGTACTCCTACGACACCGCGCAGGCGAGCTTCGAGGTCCTCGCGCGGCGCGCGCTTGGTCGGCTGCCCGACTTCTTCGAGGTGAAGCGCTACAAGGTCACCGTCGAGCGGCGCAAGAACAAGCACGACCGGATGGTGAGCCTCTCGGAGGCGGTGGTCGTGGTGAAGGTGGACGGCGAGAAAAAGCTCTCGGTGAGCGAGTCGATGGACGCCGCGGGCGGCGACCGCGGCCCGGTCAACGCGCTCGCCCGGGCGCTGGCCAAGGACCTCGGGCCGTATCAGCCCGCGATCGACGACATGCGCCTCGTCGATTTCAAGGTGCGCGTGACGCAGGGAGGCACTGAGGCCGTCACCCGCGTGATGATCGACAGCGAGGACGGGCATGGCCGGCGGTGGTCCACCGTCGGCGTCTCGGCCAATATCGTCGACGCGAGCTTCGAGGCGCTGCTCGACGCGATCGTCTGGAAGCTCTCGCGCGACGCGCCGGCGCCGGGCTGACCGGGTGTCGGCCCCGGGCCGGCGCGCTAGGTCCACGCCCGGGCAAGGAGGACCGCGGATGGCATGGCTCGCACTGATCGTCTCCGGGGGGCTGGAGGTCGTCTGGTCTACGGCGCTGAAGCTTTCGGACGGGCTGACGCGGCCGGTCTGGATCGCGGTGATGATCCCGGCGATGGTCGCGGGCTTCTGGCTTCTGGCCTACGCGATGCGGGCGATCGACCTCGGCACCGCCTACCCGGTCTGGGTGGGCATCGGCGCGGTGGGCGCGGTGCTCGTCGGCGCGCTCTGGCTCGGCGAGGCGCTGACGCCGCTCCGCATCGCGAGCGTGGGGCTGATCCTCGCCGGGATCGCCGGCCTCAGGGTCGCGGGCTGAGCGGCGTGGCGGGGCGCGACGATCTCGGCGCCTGCGCGGAGCTGGTGCGCCGCGGCGACCCGGACCGCTTCCGCGCGGCGATGGCGGCGCGGCCGTCCGCGCGCGGCGTGCTCTTTCCGCTCTACGCCTTCAACCTCGAGGTGGCGCGCGCGCCCTGGGTCGTCTCGGAGCCGATGCTCGCCGAGATCCGCCTGCAATGGTGGCGCGAGGCGCTCGAGGAGATCGCGGAGGGCCAGCCGGCGCGGCGCCACGAGGTGGTGCAGCCGCTCGCCCGCGCGCTCGACGCGGAGGGCGCGCGGCTGCTCGACACGCTGGTCGCGGCGCGGCGCGCGGACCTCGAGCGCGCGCCCTTCGCCGACGAGGCGGCGCTCTGGGACTATCTCGACGCGACGGCGGGCACGCTCCACTGGGTCGCGGCGCGCGCGCTCGGCGCGGCCGAGGAGGACGTCGTGCGCGCGGCCGGACAGGCGCAGGGGCTCGCCGCGTGGCTCTCGGCGGTGCCCGAGCTCGAGGCGCGGGGGCGGCTGCCCCTGCCCGACGGCCGGGGCGAGGCGGTCGCGCGCCTCGCGAAGGAGGGGCTCGGCCGGCTCGGACAGGCGCGCAAGCGCCGGGCGGCGGTCTCGCGCGAGGCGCGGGCGGCGCTCATCGACTTGGCGGGCAGCGCCGCGATCCTCGCGCGCGCCGCGGCCGCGCCCGCCCGCGTGGCCGAGGGCCGGCTCGCGCCCAACCCGCTGCGCGAGCGCCTCGCGCTGATCGCGGCGGCCTCTGGGCGCTGGTGAGCCGCGCGCTCACAGCTTGCGGATCTTGAGCCGCGTGAGGCGGTTGTCCTTGCGCCCGGCCACCTCGAAGCGGAAGCCGTGGAAGGAAAAGACCTGACCCACGGTGGGGATCGTCTGCGCCTCGTGGATGACGAGGCCGGCGACGGTGTTGGCCTCCTCGTCGGGCAGCGCCCAGTCGGTCGCGCGGTTCAGGTCGCGGATCGTCATCGCGCCGTCCACGAGGAAGCTGCCGTCGTCGGCCTTGCGCACCGGCATGTCGGCGGCCGGGTCGAACTCGTCGGTGATCTCGCCCACGATCTCCTCGAGGATGTCCTCGAGGGTGATCAGCCCCTCGAGCGAGCCGTATTCGTCCACCACCAGCGCGAAATGGGTGCGCCGGCGCAGGAACTGGCGCATCTGGTCGTCGAGCGTCGTGGTGTCGGGGACGAAATAGGGGGTCATGGAGACCTCGGAGAGGTCGAACTCGGCGAGCACCTCGGCGAGCCCCACCTCGCGCTCGGCGGCCTCCATCCGGCGGTAGAGCGCGCGCAGCAGGTCCTTGGCGTGGATCACGGCGACGATGTTCTCGGGGTCGTTCTCGTAGACCGGCAGGCGGGTGTGGCTGCTCTCGAGGCACTGGCGCAGGATCTCGGCGGGTTCGGCGTGGGCGTCGAGCATCTCGATGCGGGAGCGGTGCAGCATGATCTCCTCGACCGTGCGTTCGCCGAGGTCGAGCGCGCCGAGGATGCGGTCGCGGTCCTCCTTCTCGACGGCGCCTTCGGCATGGCCGAGCTGCAGCGCGCCGACGATCTCCTCGCGCACGGCGAGGATGTGGCTGTCGGGGTCGGTCTGCACGCCGAAGAGCCGCAGGATGCCGCGCACGAGGAGGCGCACGGCGCCCACCACCGGCGCGAAGAGCTGCACCACGAGGCGGATCACCGGCGCGACGAGGGAGGCCGCCGCCTCGGCGTTGGTGATCGCGTAGGTCTTGGGCAGCACCTCGGCGAAGATCAGCACCAGGAGCGTCATCACCAGCGTCGCGAGCGCCACGCCCGATTCCCCGAAGAGCTGAGTGAAGAGCGCCGTGGCGAGCGAGGCGGCGAGGATGTTGACGAGGTTGTTGCCGAGCAGCACGGAGCCGATCAGGCGCTCGTTGTCCTCGGTGATCCGAAGCGCGAGCGCGGCGCCCTTCGAGCCCTTGTCGGCGCGCGAGCGCAGCTTCCCGCGCGAGGCGGCCGTCAGCGCCGTCTCGGAGCCGGAGAAGAAGCCCGACATGACGAGCAGCAGAAGGATCGCCCCGCCGGTCAGCCAGAGGGCGCCGTCGATCGCGGTCTGTGAGGGGTCCATGGGTGGGGTCCGTGGTTGATCGCTGTCGATTGGTTATGCGGGGCGCCGGGCGGCGGGATCAAGCCTCGCGCGAGAGGGGATGATGGGTCAGCACGAGCGCGCGCAGCCGCGCGTCGAGGACATGCGTGTAGATCTCGGTCGTCGAGAGATCGGCGTGGCCCAGAAGCGTCTGGATCGCGCGCAGGTCCGCGCCGCCCTCCAGAAGATGCGTGGCGAAGGCGTGGCGCAGCGTATGCGGCGAGACCTTTCCGGGGTCGATCCCGGCCGCGCGGCAGAGCTCCTTGACGATGCCCCAGAAACGGTGGCGCGTCAGGTGCCCCGCCTTGCCCCGCGACGGAAAGAGGAAGCGCGAGGGCGCCCGGCGCGCGGCGCGGGCGGCCTCGGCCTCTGCCGCGTCGCGGCGGGCGAGCCAGTCGGCGAGCGCGGCGCGCGCGCCCGGCGAGAGCGGCACCATCCGCTCGCGCCCGCCCTTGCCGCGCACGAGCAGCATCCGCGGATCGCCGCGCGCGGCCTCCGCGGGCAGGGACACGAGCTCGCTCACCCGCATGCCGGTGGCGTAGAGAAGCTGCATCAGGCAGCGCGTGCGCGCGCGGTCGTCCTCCGTCCGGCCATGCGCCTCGGCCGCGGCGAGGAGCGCGTCCACCTGCGCGTGCTCCAGCGTCGCGGGCAGGCTCCGCCGCTTGCCGGGCCCGCGCAGCGCCGCCGCCGGATCGTCGCCCCGCCAGCCCTCGGAGAAGGCGAAGCGGTAGAGCTGCCGGATCGCCGAGAGCCGGCGCGCGCGGGTGGACTGCGCGAGGCCCTCGGCCTCGCAGTCGGCGAGGTAGCCCTCGATCTCGCCCCGCCCCGCGGTAGCGAAGGACCCGCCCCGCGCCGCGAGCCAGCGTGCGAAGGCGGCGAGGTCGCGCCCGTAGCCCGCCCGCGTGTTCTCCGCCGCGCCGGCCTCGGCCGCCTGCGCCTCGAGAAAGGCGTCGATCCAGCGCGCGTCGCTCATCGCCCGGGCCCCAGCAGCAGCGCCTCGAGGCCCGCGCGCCGCGCGATATCCTCGAGCCCCACCGCGCGGAAGGTGGCGAGCGCATCCGCCAGATCGGGCAGATCGCCCGCGCGCCCCGCGCCGTAGAGCCGCATTGCTTCGAGGATCGCCTCGCCGAGGCGCCCGGCCTCGATCATGCGGGCGAGCCGGGCCGGCGGGGCGGCGGCGAAGCCACGCGCGACCGCCTCTGCGCGCGCGTCGGGCGCGGCGGCCCGCTCCGGCGTGCCGGCGGCGAGCGCGGCGAGGAAGCGGTCGCGCGCGCTTTCGGGCGTGACGCGCCGCGCGAGGCGCTCGTAGTCGGGCGACAGCAGCGCGGCCTCGAAGGCGACCTCGCGCGCGCGGCGTGAGAGCGGCAGCGTCGCCAGTTCGGCCGCGAAGAGCCGCGCGAAGGGCGCGCCCAGACCGGCCTCCCGCATCAGCGGCCAGGCGTCGCGCAGCGCGTGGCCCGCCGCCTCCGCGTCTCCCGCGGCGAGCGCCGCGTCCACCGCCTGCACCGCCGCGACCCGGGTCCAGAGACCGCCGGAGGCGGCCGGCGCGCGCGCCGTGTAGATGCCGAGCAGGCGGTTCTCCGAGACCGCGCCCACCCGCGCGAGCCGTTCCGCCGCGGCGATCTGCGCGCGCCAGCCCGCGTCCCCGTCGAGCGCCATGACCGCGAAGCGCCGCGCCAGCGCCGAGACGGGCAGGGGCGCGCCCACCGCCTCGCGCAGGCGCACCTCGAGCGGCGAGGGATCGGGGGAGGGCGGCAGCTCCGGCCCCTTCGCGCCGGAGGGGTCGAGGAACCGGGCGAGCAGGTCGCCCATCGGCTCGCCGATCGCCCCGAGCGCACGCGCCGCGTCCAGCGTCGAGGCCGCGGCCGCCCAGTCGCCCCCCCGCGCGAGGCAGAAGACGCGCGGCGCGAGATCCGGCGACAGCGTCATCTCCGCGCGGAGCGCCGCGCAGGGCGCCGACGCGTCGCCCAGCAGGAGCGAGAGGTCGAACCAGCGCGCGAAGAGCGCCGGTGTCGCGGCGCCCGCGCGCGCGACGAGCGCCTCGGCCGGGGCGACGGCGCCGAGCTCGGCCAGCGTGTCGAGCCGCGCGCGCAGGAGCCGCGCCTCGGGGCCGGCGCCGGCGGGCGGCAGCGCCTCGGCGAGCAGGAGCGCATAAAGGAGCTCCTGCATCGCCGGCTGACGGGACACGCGCTGCGCCCCGACGAGGCGCACCAGATCCCCGGCGCGGCTTTCGGACCAGAGCGTCGGCGGAAAGCCGGTCACGCGCGGCGGGAGAAGCCCGACGGCGTCGGCGGCCGGTCCCTCGCGGAGCGGGCGCACGCGCACCTCCGGCACGCCGGCGCTGTCGGCCACCGGCGGCGCACCCGCGCGCGGCGCGTCGCGCCCCTGCCGCTCCAGCCATTCGATCGCCGAGAGCGGCGCGCCCTCGCCGAGCTGCGCCCCGGCCGGCAGCGGCGCCAGCGCGAGCGCCGCGATCAGCGCGAGGCCGCGCGCGGCCCGCTCACTCCACATCGATCGCGACGGGCGCGCGCACTTCCTCGCGCGGGGCGGAGAAATCGGCGCCGAAATAGGGGCCGATGTAGGCATAGGCCACGAGCGCCACGGCGCCGAGCGCCGCGAGATAGACCAGCCACTTGAGGATCCGCCACATCTTCGCCTGTCCTGCCCGTTTTCGCTTCTTATATACCGCCCGCCGTCCGAGTTCACGTCCTTCCACGCGAGCGATTGACATTTCCCGGCGGCCCGGCCGACTTGGGGGCGATGGGATGGCACCTCAAGAAGACCGTCGCGATGGTCGGCATGATGGGCGCGGGCAAGACGGCCGTGGGCCGCGTCGTCGCGCAGCGCCTCGGCGTGGCCTTCCTCGACTCCGACGCCGAGATCGAGCGCGCCGCGAACATGACCGTGGCCGAAATCTTCGCGCGCGACGGCGAGGGGTTCTTCCGCGCCAAGGAGACGCAGGTGCTGAGCCGGCTGCTCGACGGGCGGCCCTGCATCCTGTCCACCGGCGGGGGCGTGTTCCTCGCGGAGGCGAATCGCGCCGCCATCGCCGCGCGCGGCGTCGCCGTCTGGCTGAAGGTGCCCGCCGAGGTGCTCTGGGAGCGGGTGCGCCACGGCGAGGGCCGGCCCCTCCTCGCCACGCCCGATCCGCGCGCGACGCTGGAGCGTCTTCTCGCCGAGCGCGCGCCGGTCTATGCGAGGGCCGAGCTGACCGTGGAGGCCGGCCCCGGCTGCAGCGTCGAGGCGACGGCCGAGCGGGTGATCGCCGCGCTTCTGACGCGGCCCGACGTGCTGGAGGCGCGATGACCATCGAAACCGTGCATGTCGCGCTTGGCGCGCGCAGCTACGACATCCGTATCGGCGTCGGGCTCCTCGCCCGCGCGGGCGAGGAGATCGCGCCGCTCCTCGCGCGGCCGCGCGTCTGGATCCTCGCCGACGCGGCGGTGGCCGAGCGCCACGGCGCGACGCTGTCCGCCGGGCTGGAGGCCGCGGGGATCGCCGCGCGCACGCTCGCCGTGCCGCCGGGCGAGGCCAGCAAGAGCTGGGACCGCCTGCGCGAGGTGGTCGAATGGCTGCTCGCCGAGCGGGTGGAGCGGCGCGACGTGGTGATCGCGCTCGGCGGGGGCGTGATCGGCGATCTGGTGGGCTTCGCCGCCGCGATCCTGCGCCGCGGCGTGCGCTTCGTGCAGGTGCCGACGACGCTTTTGGCGCAGGTCGACAGCTCCGTGGGCGGCAAGACCGGGATCAACACGGCGCAGGGCAAGAACCTCGTCGGCGCCTTCCATCAGCCGAGCCGCGTGCTCGCCGATATCGAGGCGCTCGAGACGCTGCCGCCGCGCGATCTGCTGGCGGGCTACGGCGAGGTGGCGAAATACGGGCTGCTGGGCGACGCGGATTTCTTCGCGTGGCTCGAGGCGACGGGCCCGGCCCTCGCCGCCGGCGACGCGGATGCGCGGGTGGAGGCGGTGCGTCGCTCCTGCGCGATGAAGGCCGGGATCGTCGCGCGCGACGAGACCGAGCAGGGCGAGCGCGCGCTGCTGAACCTCGGGCACACCTTCGGCCACGCGCTCGAGGCGGCGACGGGCTATTCCGACCGCCTCTTGCACGGCGAGGGGGTCGCGGCGGGCTGCACGCTGGCCTTCGAGCTTTCCGCGCGGCTCGGGCTCTGTCCGCAGGAGGACCCCTCGCGCGTGCGCGCGCATTTCCGCGCGATGGGTATGGTGACCGACCTCGCCGACATCCCCGGGCCGCTGCCGGACGCCGGGGGGCTGATCGCGCTGATGGCGCAGGACAAGAAGGTTATGGACGGGCGGCTGCGCTTCGTCCTCGCGCGGGGGATCGGGGAGGCCTTCGTGGCCGAGGACGTGCCCGAGGCCGACCTGCGCGCCGTGCTGGAGGCCGCGCTCGCCGCGCGCTGAGGCGGGGGGGCCGCAGGCCGCACGGGCAGGGCGGGTCCGCCGGTCCCGGCGGCCGTGGATGAGAGCCGGGCGAGCGGCTCCTGTTCGGGATCTCGGCGGTGGTCTCGCAGGCCGCCCGGAGCGATCGGGGGCAGAGACCGCTGGCCGCCGCCTCAGTGCGCGACGTCGCGCAGCAGAGGCACAGGCGTCGTGAAGGGCGCGGTTCGGACCGTGGGTCGCACCGGCCGGAGCGGGGCGCGCGATTTGGGTTTGGCCGAGCCGGGGCGGGAGGACCGGGCCGTCGCGGCTAACGCTCAGCGGCCGCGGCGGCCGTTCAGGACCATGAGCTCGCCGAGGTTCTCGCGCGTGACGTAGCCGATGAGGTAGCCGCCCTCGCGCACCACGGCGACCGCCGGCGCGTTCTGGCGGTGCATCGCATCGAAGACCGTCTCGAGCCCGGTGGCGAGGCTGACGGCCGGGATGTCGGTCTGCATGACCTCGGTGACACGTCGGGTGGCGTGGCCCTCCGCACTTTCCTGAAAGATGGCGTTGCGCGTGAGCACGCCGAGGAGCCGCCCCTCAGCGTCGAGCACCGGAAATTCGCCCTGCGTGGTGCGGATGAGCGCCTTGCCGGCAGCGCCCACCGTGTCCTCGGGCGAGAGGCTGTCGAAGGTGGTGATCATCGCGTCGCGCGCCTGCATGCGGCGGGCGAGATCGCGCATGGCCACGTCGTTGCTCTCCGCGCCCGCGGCGATGAAGACGAAGAAGGCGATCAGCAGGAGCACCGGGTTGCCGCCGACGAGGCCGAGAAGGCCGAGCCCGAAGGCCAGCGCCTGCCCGGCGTAGGCGGCGATGCGGGTGGCCTGCACCCGGTCGGTGACGGCGGAGAGCGCGGCGCGCAGGACCCGCCCGCCGTCCATCGGGAAGGCCGGCAGCAGGTTGAAGACCGCGATGAAGAGGTTCACCGCGGCGAGCCGGGCGAGGAAGCTCGCCTCCGGATCGGCGAGGTTCTCGAGCGAGGCGGCCCAGGTCTCGGCCCCGAGGATCAGCACGAGCGCGGCCCAGATCACCACGTTGACCGCCGGGCCGGCGAGGGCGACGAGGATCTCCTGCCCGGGCTTCTCGGGCATCGCCTCCAGCCGGGCGAGCCCGCCGATGGGCAGGAGCGTCACGTCCGGCGTGCGGATGCCGTAGCGGCGCGCGGTGAGCGCGTGGCCGAACTCATGCGCGACGACGCAGGCGAAGAGCGCGCCCACGAAGAGGATGTTCTCGACCGCCGCCGGCCAGCCGCCGTCGGCCCAGGCCACGAGCCCCACCCAGAGGAGGAGCAGGAAGAAGGTGGCGTGCACCCGGAGTTCGGAGCCGAAGAGCCGACCGATGGAGAAGGACCATGTCATGCGGATGATCTAGGCACGCGCGGGGGCGAAGCAAAGGGCCCGGCGGCGGGGGAGGGGGGCTGTCTGCCCCCCTCTTGGCCTGCGGCCAATTCACCTCCCGAGAGTATTTGCGCCAAGATGATGGGGCGCCGGGCCGGCGCGGGCGTTCAGAAGGGGATTTCGTCGTCGTAGTCGCGCCCGCCGCCGCCGCCGCCCGAGGGGCCGCCGCCGCCGTAGCCGCCGTCGTCCGGCGGGCCGACGTAGCCGCCGCCACCGCCGCCGCCCCCGCCGCCGTCGCGGCTGTCGAGGAAGGTCATCTCGCCCGCGTAGGGGCGCAGGACGACCTCGGTCGAGTAGCGGTCCTGCCCGGACTGGTCCTGCCACTTGCGGGTCTCGAGCTTGCCCTCGAGATAGACCTTGGAGCCCTTGCGCAGGTATTGCTCGGCGAGGCGCACGAGCGCCTCGTTGAAGATGGCGACGCTGTGCCACTCGGTCTTCTCGCGGCGCTCGCCCGTGTTGCGGTCGCGCCATGTCTCGGAGGTGGCGACGCGCAGGTTGCAGACCTTGCCGCCGTTCTGGAAGGTCCGCACCTCCGGGTCGCGGCCGAGATTGCCGATCAGGATGACCTTGTTCACCGAGCCTGCCATTGCGTCCCTCCGAGCCTTTCGCTCTCTTACATCACCGCGTCGTGGTGAAGAAAACCCTAAAACGCGTGACTGGCGCCGCGGGCGGGGGTGCGGTAGAATAGAGGGCCCACGCCGGGAGGACCGCATGCTCTCGCTTCATGCCCCGCTCGCCGTCGCCGCGCTCGCCCTGCCGGGGGTGGCCGCGGCGGACGTTCTGTCGTCCAAGAGCCGGGCGCATCTCTTTCGCTCGCAGACCGAGGTGCTCGACAGCCGGGCGGCCGAGCAGTACCGCGGCTCGGTCCGCCTGCAGCCGCCCCGGGCGGAGGTGCCGCCGAAGCCGGGGACGGGGACGGCCGTCGACGGGCGCGCCGCCGGCGCATGGGCGGGCGTGGCGCGCGAAGTGGCGCGGCGCCACGGCGTGCCGGAGGCGCTTTTCCTGCGGTTGGTGCAGCGGGAATCGGCCTGGAACCCGCGGGCCGTGTCGCACAAGGGCGCGCGGGGGCTCGCGCAGCTGATGCCGGCGACGGCGCGGGAGCTCGGCGTCGATCCGGACGACCCGCGCGCCAATCTCGAGGGCGGCGCGCGCTATCTCGCGGCGCAGTACCGCGCCTTCCGCGACTGGCGCCTCGCGCTCGCGGCCTACAACGCGGGGCCGGAGGCGGTGCGCCGGCACGGCGGGGTGCCCCCTTACGCGGAGACGCAGGCCTACGTGCGCGCGATCCTCGGGCGGTGAGCGCGGCGCGGTGCGGCCGCGCCGGCCGGATCACTCCGCCGCGATCTTGATCACCGGCTCCATGCCCTCGAAGTCGGCGGCCGAGAGGTGACATTTCACCTGATGGCCCGAGGCGAGGGTGACCATCGGCGGCACCTCCGTCTCGCACTTGTTGCCGGGCACCTTCGACTTCCAGCGGCAGCGCGTCTGGAAGGGGCAGCCCGAGGGCGGGTTCATCGCCGAGGGAATGTCGCCCTCGAGCAGGATGCGCGTCTTTTCGACGTGGGTGTCGGCGATGGGCACCGCGGAGAGGAGCGCCTCGGTGTAGGGGTGATAGGGCGGCGCGAAGACCTGCTCGGTCGTGCCGATCTCGACCACGTGCCCGAGATACATGACCATCACCCGGTCCGAGAGGTAGCGCACGATGGAGAGGTCGTGCGCGATGAAGAGAAGCGTCGTCTTCTGCTCGCGCTGGATTTCCATCAGGAGGTCGGTGACGGCGGCCTGCACGCTGACGTCGAGGGCCGAGACCGGCTCGTCCGCGACCACGACGCGCGCGCCGCCGGCGAAGGCGCGGGCGATGCCCACGCGCTGCTTCTGGCCGCCGGAGAGCTGGCGCGGCATGCGGTCGGCGAATTCGCGCGGGAGCTTCACGAGGTCGAGAAGCTCGAGCATCTTGTCGCGCCGGTCGGCCTCCGTCTCTCCGTAGTCGAAGACCTCGAGCGCGCGGATGATCTGCCGGCCCACGGTCATCGAGGGATTCAGCGTGTCGAAGGGGTTCTGAAAGACCATCTGGATGTCGGCGATGGTCTGGGTGTCGCGCTCCTGAATCGGGATGTGCTCGATCGAATTGTTGTCGAGGGTGATGGTGCCGTCGGTCGCGGTCTCGAGGCCCATCAGAACCTTGGCGAAGGTGGACTTGCCGCAGCCCGATTCGCCCACGATGGCGAGCGTCTCGGATTCGCGCGCCTCGAAGCTGAGCGTCTCGTTGGCCTTGACCACCCGCTTTTCGCCGCCGCCGAAGAGGGCGTTGGCGGCGACCTCGTAGTATTTCTTCAGGTCCTCGGACTTGAGCACGACGCGGCCCGCCTCGGGCTTCTCGCGGTGCTCCTCGGGGATGAGGGGCTTGTCCCAGTCGATCTCGCGCCAGCGCAGGCACCGGGTCTCGTGCGTGCCGGAGGCGTCCACGTCCTCCATGTAGATGTGGCCCTGATCGCAGACGCCCGCGCGGAAGTAGTCGCAGCGCGGGCCGAAGTTGCAGCCCGGCGGGCGCTCGTGCGGGAGCGGGAAGTTGCCGGGGATCGCCTTGAGCGGGCGCTCGGTCTTGTCCGCGCCGGGCAGCGGGATCGAGCGGAAGAGCGCCTGCGTGTAGGGATGGCGCATCTTGTTGAAGACGGTCTCGATGTCGCCGCGCTCCACCGCCTCGCCGGAGTACATCACGCAGATGCGGTCGCAGGTCTCGAGCACGAGGCCGAGGTTGTGGCTGATGAAGAGCATCGAGGTGCCGTACTTGCGCCCGAGATCCTTCACCAGATCGACGACCGCGGCCTCGACCGTGACGTCGAGCGCGGTGGTCGGCTCGTCGAGGATCAGGAGCGAGGGCTTCGACATGAGCGCCATGGCGATGACGATGCGCTGCTGCTGCCCGCCCGAGAGCTGGTGCGGGTAGCTCTTCATGATGCGCTCGGGGTCGGGCAGCTTCACGTCGCCCACCACCTCGAGCGCGCGCGCCCAGGCGTCGCTCTCGGAGAGCCCCTCGTGGATCATCGGCACTTCGATAAGCTGGCGGCCGATCTTCATCGCCGGGTTCAGCGAGGCCATCGGCTCCTGGTAGATCATCGCGATCTCCTTGCCGCGGATCTGGCGGAGCTCGTCCTGGCTCATCGCGCCGAGGTCGCGGCCCTTGTAGGTGATCGAGCCGCCGACGATCTTTCCGTTCACGCCGAGGTCCTGCATCACGCCGAGCGCGACGGTGGACTTGCCGCAGCCCGATTCGCCCACGAGGCCGACGGCCTCCCCGGGTTGCACGGTGACCGAGAAATCCATCACGGCCGGGATCTCGCGCAGCCGGGTGAAGAAGCTGATGGAGAGGCGGTCGATCTCGAGGATCGGGCCGTCGTGGTCCCAGTGTTCCATGGCGCTCTCCCTTTCGGAGCGGTTGATCCGGTGGCCGGTGCGGGACCGGGGGCGCTGCCCCCGGACCCCCGGGATATTTTCATCCAAGAAGAAGCGGGGGACGCGTCCCCCGGGCGTCAGTCGCGCAGGCTTTCCTCCCTCAGGCCGTCGGCCAGCAGGTTGAGCCCGAGCACGAGGCTCAAGAGCGCGAGCGCCGGCGGCAGGGCGGGGTGGAGGTAGATCGACAGGAGCTTGCGGCCCTCGTTGATCGTGGACCCCCAGTCGGGAGACTCCGGCGGCAGGCCGAGGCCGAAGAAGCCCAGCGTCCCCAGCAGGATCGTCGTGTAGCCGATGCGCAGGCAGAAATCGACGATCAGCGGGCCGCGCGCGTTGGGCAGGATTTCCCAGAGCATGATGTACCAGACCCCTTCGCCGCGGGTCTGCGCGGCGGCGACGTAGTCGCGCGTCTTGATGTCCATGGTCAGGCCGCGGACGATGCGGAACACCGTGGGCGAGTTCACGAACATCACCGCCACGAAGACCACGAGGATGCCCCCGGGGATGTCGAAGAGGTCGAGGAAGGTGAGCGGCCCGAGGAAGTCGATCCGCGTGCCCGGCTGGTGCACGAGCGAGAGGTAGAGCCAGCCGAGCCCGACGAGCAGCACGGCGAGCACCGGGGTGCGCACCGCGGGGCGCGTGTAGTAGCGCGAGTTGATCATCACCGCGATGAAGAGGATCGGGAAGAGGAAGAGCACCGCCGCCATGTAGACCGGGATGCCGGTGGCCACGATCTCGGGCGTGACCAGCAGGTAGAAGAGCAGGATCACCGGGAAGGCGAGGATGAGGTTGGCGAGGAACGACAGCACCGTGTCCAGCCGCCCGCCGTAGAAGCCCGCCGGCAGTCCGAGCGTGATGCCGACCATGAAGGCGAAGAGCGTGGCGAAGGGGGCGATCTTCATCACCTCCCAGGCGCCCTCGACCATGCGCGAGAAGACGTCCCGCGCGAGGTTGTCGCCGCCGAGGAGGTAATAGGGGTAGAGCCCGTCCGCTGCGGCGTTCGGGACCACGGCGCCCGGCGGCTCGTTCTTCAGGCCCGAGATCTGGTCGAGCGCGTCATGCGTGACGATCAGGCCGAGCGGGCCGCCGAAGATCGCGGCGAAGACCCAGAACATCACGATGCCGAAGCCGATCATGCCGATCGTGCTGTCGAAAAGCTTGCCGTAGAGGCCCAGCCGGCGCTTGAACGCGATGGAGAGCGCGAAGGTCGCTGCGAGCGCGATCCAGACGGGCGCGAAGCGGCCCGCCACGGTGCCTATGATCCCGGCGGTGCGCGGATCGGCGATCAGCATGCCGGCGAGGATGTAGGCGACGCAGCACGCGAGAAAGAGCAGGATCGCGTATTTCATCGCGAGCGCCGAGTAGTCGAGCGGCGAGCGGGCGACGAGCACCGCCTGCCCGTTCTCGTAGGCGATCTCGCCCGATTTGACGCCGGCGAGCGAGAGGCCCCAGTTCGCGACGAGCGCGAGGACGAAGACCGCGACCGCGGCCATCATCAAGGGCGTCAGAACGGGGCCGAGGTCGCCGGTCCAGGTGAGCGGTTCCATGGTCCTGCCCTCCCCTCAGGTCACGCTGATGCGCGGGTTGAGATACACGTAGCCGATGTCGGAGATCAGCTGCGTCACGAGCACCACGATCACCGAGACGACCGAGACCGCGAGCAGGAGCTCGATGTCGTTGTTGCCCGCCGCCTGCACCAGCGTCCAGCCGAAGCCCTTGTAGTTGAAGAGCGTCTCGACGATCACCACGCCGTTCAGGAGCCACGGAAACTGCAGCATGATCACCGTGAAGGGCGCGATCAGCGCGTTCCGGAGCGCGTGTTTCAGCACGATGTTGGGAAAGCTCACGCCCTTGAGGCGCGCGGTGCGGATGTATTGCGCCGTCATCACCTCGGCCATGGAGGCGCGCGTCATGCGCGCGATGTAGCCCATCCCGTAGAGCGAGATCGTCAGCACCGGCAGGAAGAAGTTCTCGAAGGTCGGATTCTCCATCGCCGAGGTCGCCGTGCCCTTGAACCATCGGAGCCCCACGGCGGAGGAGGCGAAGACCGCGATCAGGATCACGCCCGAGACGTATTCCGGCGTCGCCGTCGTGGTGATCGCGAAGGTCGAGAGCGTGCGGTCCGTGCGCGACCCCTCGTTCATGCCGGCGAGCACCCCGACGAGGAGCGCGGCGGGCACCATCAGGAGGATCACCCAGAACATCAGGTATCCCGTCAGGCCGAGCCGCGTGCCGATGATGCCGGCGACGTTCTCGCGGAAGACCGTGGAATAACCCCAGTCGCCCTGCAGAACGCCGCAGAAGCGCGGCGCCTCGGCGGCCTCGGCCGGCGTCGCCTGGCCGTCGATGCAGCGCCCGGTGACGACCGTCTCGCCGCCCGAGGCCGCCTCGCGCGTCCAGCCGGGCGCGACGCCGAGCCATTGCGCGTACTTGAGCGCGACGGGTTCGAGGTAGCCGCGGTTGTCGAGCCATTGCGTGACCTCGGCGTCGGTCATGCGCATGTTGCCCTGCGTCTTCGCGAGCTTCTCGAGGTTGGGATAGAGGTTCGTCAGGAAGAAGACGATGAAGGTCAGGCAGAGCGCGGTGAGGATCATGACCCCCAGCCGCCTGAGAAAGAACAGTCCCATGCGCACCCCTGTCGATGCTGCCGCGGCGGATCGGCGGGCGGCCTATCGCGCCATTGTTCTGTTGTCGGGGCGGGGCGCACCGTGGCGCGCCCCGCCTGAGGCGGTCGTCAGGCCGCCAGACCCAGCTTGTAGGTGTGGATCTCGAAGGTTGGGTGCATGTCCGCGCCCACGACCTCCTCGGTGAAGTGACGGTAGATCGAGCGCCAGTAGGGCTGGATGACCACGCCGTCGTCGCGCAGGATCTGCTCGATCTCGGCCATCACCTCGCGGCGCTGGTCCGCGTCGGCGATCGAGAGCGCCTCGGCGAGCTTGGAGTCGAACTCCGGGTTGGCGTAGGCGGTCTCGTTCCAGGCCTCGCCGGAGCGGTAGGCTAGGGCGAGCACCTGCACGCCGAGCGGGCGCATGTTCCAGTTCGTGGAGCTGAAGGGGAACTTCGTCCAGTCGTTCCAGAAGGTCGAGCCCGGCAGCACCGTGCGGCGCACGTTCATCCCTGCGTCGCGCAGCTGCGCGGCGACCGCGTCGGTGGTGTTCTTGCGCCAGTCGTCGTCGATCGAGACGAGCTCATGCTCGAAGTCGGCCATGCCGGCCTCTTCCATGAGCGCCATCGCCTGCTGCGGGTCGTAGGGCGCGGGGCCGATGTCGGCGTATTCGGGATGGATCGGGCAGACGTGGTGGTTCTCCGCCACGGTGCCGAGGTTCGAATACCCGAGCTCGAGGCAGACCTGGTTGTCCACGGCCATCGCGAGCGCGCGGCGCACGCGGGCATCCTCGTAGGGGCGCATGCCGTCCACCTCGGCCGCCTGGTTCGGGCGCACGCAGATCGTGTTCGCCGTCACCGCCTCGGACTTGGTCAGGCCGATCGAGTCCATGATCTCGATGAACTCGCCCACGGACTCGTAGAGCATGTCCACTTCCTCGGCCTCGATGGCCGCGAGCCAGGAGGCCGGGTCGGTGCCGAAGTCGATGTATTCCACCCGGTCGAGATGCGGGCCGCCATAGACCTCGGTGCCCCACCACGTGTGGTCCGTGTTGCGCACCATGACCGACTTGATGCCGACCTCGTGGCTCTCGGGCAGGAAGGGGCCCGTGCCGATCGGCACATCGACCGGGTTCTCGCCGTTGTAGCTCTGATGGACGACGGCGGCGGGGTAGTCGGCGAAGCCCGCGATGAGCGTGATGTCGGGCACCGAGGGGCGCAACACCACCTCGTGCTCCCCGGTGACCTCGATCGCGCCGTCGCGCGCGAGGCCCGTCTCGTCGTCGATCAGCGAGGAGACGCGCGCGGCCATCGAGTTGGCCTCCACGTCGCGCTCGCACCAGCGGCGGATGTTGTGCGCCACGTCCTCGGCGGTGAAGGCGTCGCCGTTGTTCCAGGTCACGCCCTCGCGCACCTTCAGGCGGTACTCGGTCGCGTCCTCGTTGATCTCCCAGCTTTCGAGCAGCATGGGCTTGAAGGTGCCGTCGGCCTGATACTCGACGAGGTAGTCGAGCCAGCCGCGGTAGATGTTGGCGATCTGCGACCAGTCGGCCGTGCGCGGGTCCTTGAGCGCGCGCACCTCCATCTGCACGCGCAGCGTGCCGCCGTCGCGGGCCTCCTGCGCCTGCGCGGCGTTCGGCATGGCGAGCCCGCCGAGCGCGTAGGCGCCGGCCGCGGTCACGCCGAGGCTCGTCGTGCGCGCGAGGAACTCGCGCCGGCTCAGCTTGCCCTCACGGAATTCGCGCGCATACATCCGGGCGGCCGGATGCACGGGCTTTCCGTTGATGGTCGGGTGGGTCATTCGTGTCTCCCGTGTTGTCCTTCGGCATCCCCACAGGCCGCGGCCCGCGGGGCTCATCGGCCGTCGCGCGGCCTCACAAACGCATTCGGCAACTATTCCGCCGCCGCGTCAACGTCTGCTTTAGCCGCTTCGATGTCCGAAAGCGACATGGGAAGCGAAGAAAAACGACACGCGCCGGGAAATCAAGCGCTCGCTGTGGCGCGCCGCGCCGGGCGGGGCGCGCGGCCGCCGTGGTAGGCGAGGAAGCGTTCGAAGTAGCCCGGCCCGGCGAAGCCGAGGCGCTCGGCCGCGTCGGCGGCGTCGATGCCCGGCCGGGCGAGCATCGAGCGCGCCTCGTGCAGCACGCGCTCGGTCAGGATCGCGCCCGCGTCGCGCCCGGCGCTCTCGCGGCAGGCGCGCTCGAGCTCGCGCGTGGCCACGCCGAGCTCCGCGGCGTAGTCGCCGGGCAGACGCCCGGAGCGGAAATCCGCCGCGACACGGCGGCAGTAATCCTGCGCCAGCCGCTCGGTCCCGTCCTGCGCCGTGGCGCGCGCGGGCCGCGCCTCGATCCGCCGGCGCAGCCAGACCGAGGCGAGCGCGGCATGGGCGGCCTGCGCCTCGGCGGCGAGCGGGTCGCCCCGGCTCTGCTCGCGCTGCATCGCCTCGAGGATGGCGGTGATCTCGGCCTGCGCCATGTTGTCGCGCAGGCGCAGGTGATGCGCCTCGCCCGGCAGGCCGAGCGGCAGCGACGCGGGCACCTCGAGGGCGAGGCCGAATCCCTGCGCGCCGATCTCGTAGGAAAAGAGCGTGCCGGCGGGCACGAAGATCGCGTTGTGCACCGAGACGCCGCGGCGCACCCCCTCGACGGTGACGCGGCCCTGTCCCTTGGTCGTCCAGATCAGCAGGTGCTGCGCCCGCTCGTGCAGGAGCGCGAGTTGCCACGCGCCGCGCGGCGCGAGCTGCGCCAGTGTCAGGCACCGCGCGGCGGCGCGGTGGTCGCTGAGCGATCGGATGAAGCTCATGCCTCGCTCGCCTCCTCGTGTCCCCGACCCCTGCATGGCGCATCGCCCCCCGGGTTGCCAACCCGCGTTTCTTTTTGACGGCGCAAATCGGCTCACGCCGGCCGGGCGTCGCCGCGGAATCAGGCGCGCGGGATCGTCCGCGCGTCGATCCCGTGCCAGGCGCCCATCCGCGCCCGGAACCACGTCCGCTGGCGCTTGGCGAAGCGGCGCGTCGCCGTGACGGCGCGCTCCCGGGCTTCGTCCAGGGTCATGTCGCCGCGCAGGTGCGCCACCAGCTCCGGCGCGCCGATGGCCTTCGCTGCCGGCAGATCGTGGCGCCAATATGGCAGAAGCGCGCGCGCCTCGTCGAGCGCGCCCGCCGCGAGCATCGCGTCGAAGCGGCGCGCGATCCGCTCGGCGAGCCAGTCGCGGGGCGCGTCGACGCGCACGGCAACCGTCCTGTCGAGCGGCAGGCGCGGCGGCCCGGTCTCGTCCTGCCACTGCGCGAGGCCGCGCCCGGTGGCGTGCAGCACCTCCCACGCGCGGCGCACGCGCGCGGGGTTGGCCCGGTCGATGCGCGCCGCCGTCTCCGCGTCGATCCCGGCGAGGAGCGCCGGCGCGCCGCCCTCGGCGAGGCGCTCGGCCGCCCGCGCGCGCACCTCCGCCGGCACGGGCGGGATCTCGGCGAGACCCTCGGTCAGCGCGGAGAAATAGAGCCCCGTGCCGCCGACGAGGATCAGCCGCGCGCCGGAGGCGAGGAGCGGCTCGAGATCGCGCAGCCACTGGCCGACGGAATACTCCTCTTCGGGCGCGAGGTGGCCGTAGAGGGCATGCGGCGCGCGCGCCTCTTCGTCCTCGGACGGCCGCGCGCTCAGCACCCGCCAGGCGCGGTGCACCTGCACCGCGTCGGCGTTGACGATCACGCCGCCCTGCCGCTCGGCGATCCCGAGGGCGAGCGCCGACTTTCCGCTCGCCGTCGGGCCGGCGATAAGGACGTGGCGATCGGCGGGAATGTCGTTCGTGTCCAAGGGGTTGATGCCTGTTTCGGCGGTGCGGCGCGGGCGGCGTCCGGGCCGGATTGAACCCGGCCGGCTTTTGCGACATTTTGCGCGCGATCCTAAGGCTGCCCCGGAGCGCGCGCAACATGGCCGCAGAGCCCCCCAAGACCACCTACAGGCGCGTCATGCTCAAGATCTCGGGCGAGGCGCTCATGGGCGAGACCTCCTACGGGCTGCACCCGCCCACCGTGGAGCACATCGCGCGCGAGGTGGCGGCGGTGCACGAGATGGGCGTCGAGATCTGCATGGTGATCGGCGGCGGCAACGTCTTTCGCGGCCTGCAGGGCGCCGCGCAGGGGATGGAGCGCACCACCGCCGACTACATGGGGATGCTCGCCACGGTGATGAACGCGCTGGCGATGCAGTCCGCGCTCGAGAGCCTCGGCGTCTTCACCCGCGTGATCAGCGCGATCCCGATGGACCAGATCTGCGAGCCCTACATCCGCCGCCGCGCGGTGCGCCACCTCGAGAAGAAGCGCGTCTGCATCTTCGCGGCCGGCACGGGCAACCCCTATTTCACCACCGACACCGCCGCGACTCTGCGCGCCAACGAGATGGCCTGCGAGGCGATCTTCAAGGGCACGCAGGTGGACGGCGTCTACGATTCCGATCCCAAGACCAACCCGCAGGCGGTGCGCTACGACCGGATCACCTACGATCAGGTGCTCGCCGATCACCTGAAGGTCATGGACGCCTCGGCGATCGCGCTCGCGCGGGACAACGCGCTCCCGATCATCGTGTTCTCGCTGGACGAGCCGGGGGGCTTCCGCGGCATCCTCGCGGGCGAGGGCGCCTATACAATGGTCCACGGCTGACGATAGGCTGACGCGGCGCGGCGCGCGCCGCCTCTGACAGAAAGAAAAGAGCGATGGCAGACGACGATACGGAAATCGACACCGACGACCTCGAGCGGCGCATGAAGGGGGCGATGACCTCCCTCAAGAGCGAGCTGGCGAGCCTGCGCACCGGCCGCGCCGCCGCCTCCATGCTGGAGCCGGTGATGGTGGAGGCCTACGGCACCAAGACCCCGATCAACCAGGTCGGCACCGTCAACGTGCCCGAGCCGCGGATGATCACCGTCAACGTCTGGGACAAGAGCCTCGTCGGCAAGGTCGAGAAGGCGATCCGCGAGAGCGGGCTCGGCATCAATCCGCAGCTCAACGGTACGATCATCATGCTGCCGATCCCCGAGCTGAACGAGGAACGCCGCCGCGAGCTCGGCAAGGTGGCCGCGCAATACGCCGAGAGCGCGCGCGTCGCGATCCGCAACGTGCGCCGCGACGGGATGGACCAGATCAAGAAGGCCAAGTCGGCCGGCCTGTCCGAGGACGAGCAGAAACTCTACGAGGAGGAGGTGCAGGCGCTCACCGACCGCTACATCAAGGCGGTGGACGAGGCGCTCGAGACCAAGCAGGCCGAAATCATGCAGGTCTGAGCGGATGCCCGAGGACGCCGCCGACTCCGCCGCCGGGCGCACGCGCCTCGGCCCGCGCCACGTGGCCATCATCATGGACGGCAACGGCCGCTGGGCGACGCAGCGCGGACGGCCGCGTCTCTTCGGCCACCATGCCGGCGCGCAGCGCGTGCGCGAGATCGTGGAGTCCTGCCCCGACTACGGCGTCGAATACCTGACCGTCTTCGCCTTCTCGACCGAGAACTGGAAGCGCACGCAGGCCGAGGTGGCGGGCCTGATGAACCTCTTTCGCGGCTACATCCGCCGCGAGGCGCGCGCGCTGCTGGCGAACGACGTGCGCGTGCGCTTCATCGGGGATCGCGTGCGCCTCGACGCCAAGCTGACCGGGCTGATGGACGAGCTGGAGGCGATGACCGCCGGGTGCGCCGGCACCAACCTCACGGTGGCGCTCAACTACGGCGGCCGGGACGAGGTGGCGCGCGCCACCAAGCGCCTCGCCGAGGACGTGGGCCGCGGGCGGCTTCGCCCCGAAGACGTCGACGAGGAGACGCTGCCGCGGTATCTCGACACCTGCGTGCTGCCGGACCCGGATCTGGTGATCCGCACCAGCGGGGAGGCGCGCATCTCCAACTTCCTGCTCTGGCAGTCGGCCTATTCGGAATACGAGTTCGTCGACACGCTCTGGCCCGATTTCACGCGCGAGGAGTTCCGCCGCCTGCTCGAGAGCTACGGCCGGCGCGACCGGCGCTTCGGCGGCGTGCCGGCGCAGGGCGCGGCGGCGCGGTGAGCGGATGAGCGGCGCCGCCTGGGGGGATCTCGGCACGCGCCTCGCCACCGGGGCGGGGCTCGTCGCGGTGGGGGCCGCCGGCATCTGGGCCGGCGGGCACGCCTTTCACGTCCTCGTGGCCCTCGTTTGCGGTGTGATGATCTGGGAGCTCGGCGCGATGCTCGACGCCCCTAGGGCCGTGCGCCGCGGGCTGGGCGCGGCGGCGGGGGCGGCGGTGCTCGCCGCGATCTACCTGCCGCCGGGCCTCGCGCTGCCGGTGCTGCTCGCGCCGGCGGTGGCGGGCTTCGCCCTGATCGCGCGGGCGCGCGGGCTCTGCATGGGCTTCACCGCGCTCGTCTCGCTCGCGGGGTTCGGCATGATGGGCGTGCGCGACGATTTCGGCGCGCTCTGGATGCTCTGGCTGGTCGCCGTCGTGGTGGCGAGCGACGTGGCGGGCTATTTCGCGGGGCGCGCGCTCGGCGGGCCGAAGTTCTGGCCCCGCGTCAGCCCCAAGAAGACGTGGTCCGGTACCGTCGCGGGCTGGATCGGCGGCGGCGCGGTGGGCGCGGCGCTCGCCGGGGCGACCGGCGCGGGCGCGGGGCTGATCGGCGTCTCGGTCGCCGTCGCGATGGCGGCGCAGATGGGGGATATCGCGGAGAGCGCCATGAAGCGACACCTGGGCGTGAAGGACAGCTCGGCGCTCCTGCCGGGGCACGGCGGCCTGCTGGACCGCTTCGACGGGATGCTGGGCGCCTCGCTCTTCGTGCTGATCGCCGAGCAGGTGGTGACCTTCCCGCCGGGGGTCGCGCCATGAGGCGGGTCTCGATCCTCGGCGCGACGGGCTCGATCGGGCAGAACACGCTCGACCTGATCTATCGGGCGCCGCCCGGCGCCTTCGAGGTCGTGGCGCTGACCGGCGGGTGCAACGTCGCGCAGCTCGCCGCGGACGCAGGCCGCGTGGGCGCCGAGATCGCCGTGACGGCGCATGACGACTGCCTCGACGATCTGCGCGCCGCGCTCGCGGGCTCCGGCGTGGAGGCGGCGGCGGGGCAGGGAGCGCTGATCGAGGCGGCGGAGCGGCCGGCGGATTGGGTGATGTCGGCCATCGTCGGCGCCGCGGGCCTCGCCCCGGGGCTCCGGGCGCTCGAGCAGGGGGCGACGCTCGCGCTCGCCAACAAGGAGAGCATGGTCTGCGCCGGCCCGCTGGTGATGGAGACGGCGCGGCGCCACGGCGCCACCGTCCTGCCGGTGGACAGCGAGCACTCGGCCATCTTTCAGGGCCTCGTCGGCGAGGACCGCGCGGCGGTCGAGCGCATCGTCATCACCGCCTCGGGCGGGGCCTTCCGCGACTGGCCGCTGGAGCGGCTCTCGCAGGCCACCCCGGCCGAGGCCGCGACCCATCCCAACTGGGACATGGGCCAGCGCATCACCATCGACAGCGCCTCGATGTTCAACAAAGCGCTCGAGGTGATCGAGGCGCGGGAGCTCTTCGGCGTCGATCCCGCGCGGATCGAGGTGCTCGTGCATCCCGAATCGATCGTGCATGCGCTCGTGGGGTTCGCCGACGGCGCGCTCATGGCGCATGTCGGCCCGCACGACATGCGCCACGCCATCGGCTATGCGCTCAACTGGCCCGAACGGCGCGCGCTGCCCGTCGAGCGGCTGGACCTCGCGGCGCTCGGACAGCTGACCTTCCGCGCCCCGGACGCGGCGCGCTACCCGGCGCTCCGCCTCGCGCGGGAGGTCATGGCGCAGGGCGGACTGTCGGGGGCGGCCTTCAACGCCGCGAAGGAGGTCGCGCTCGATGGCTTCATCGCCGAACGGATCGGCTTTCTCCAGATGGCGGAGGTGGTCGAGGAGGTGCTTACCCGTCTTTCGTCAGAGCCGGGTCGCATTGATGCCCGGTTCGACCTAGATACCGTCCTGCACGTCGACGCCCATGCCCGCGACACGGCATGGCGCGTGATTTCGGAACGTGCTGTTTGAGGAGGTCGATTTGGACGCGCTGAGCCTTGTCCCGCAATTCGGCGGGCTGATCTGGACGATTCTCGCCTTCGTGGTCGCCCTGTCGGTGATCGTGGCGATCCATGAATACGGACATTACATCGTCGGCCGCTGGTCGGGGATCGAGGCGGAGGTCTTTTCGCTCGGCTTCGGGCCGGTCATCTGGTCGCGCACCGACAAGCGCGGCACGCAGTGGCAGATCGCGGCGCTGCCCTTCGGCGGCTACGTCAAGTTCCTCGGCGATTCCAACGCGGCGAGCGGGACGGACGCGGAGGCGCTCGCCGGGATGAGCCCGGAGGAGCAGCGCCACACCATGGCCGGCGCGCCGCTCTGGGCGCGCTCGGCGACCGTCGCCGCCGGGCCGATCTTCAACTTCGCGCTCTCGGTCGTGGTCTTCGCGGCGGTGATCTTCGCGCGCGGCGAGATCGCCGAGCCGCTCACCGTCGGCGACCTGCGGCCGGTGCCGATGACCAACGAGCTTCAGGAGGGCGACCGCATCCTCGAGATCGCGGACATGGCGGTGCCCTCGTTCGGCGATACGGAGGGCTTCGAGCGGTTCTCGGACGCGCTGCCGCGCGCGCCGGAGCTGCCCTATCGCGTCTCCCGCGACGGCCGGGAGGTCACGGTCACGGGGCCCTATCCCTATCCGCCGATCGTGACGCAGGTGATCCCGCAGTCGGCCGCGCTCGCCGCGGGGCTGCGCCCGGGCGACGTCATCACCGAGGTGAACGGCGACCGGATCGCCGCCTTCGACGACCTGCGCGAGATCGTCGAGACCTCCGAGGGCGCGGCGCTCGCGCTCACCGTCTGGCGCGACGGCGAAACGCTCGAACGCACGCTCGAGCCCAAGCGCACCGACGAGCCGCAGCCCGGCGGCGGCTTCGAGACGCACTGGCGCATCGGCATCATCGGCGGCATGGTCTTCGAGCCGGCGACCGAGATGGTCGGGCCGCTCACCGCGCTCTGGGGCGGCGTGGCGCAGGTCGGCACGGTGATCCAGGGCTCGCTCTCGGGTCTCTGGCACATGGTCACCGGCGCGATCAGCTCCTGCAACCTGTCGGGGCCCATCGGCATCGCCGAGACCTCGGGCGCCATGGCGAGCCAGGGGGCGATGAGCTTCATCTGGTTCATCGCGGTGCTCTCGACGGCCGTGGGGCTTCTGAACCTCTTCCCGGTGCCAGTGCTCGACGGCGGCCACCTCGTCTTTCACGCCTACGAGGCCATCTCCGGGCGTCCGCCCTCGGACCGCGCGCTTCAGGCGCTGATGGGCGCGGGGCTGGTCGCGATCCTGTCGCTCATGGCCTTCGCGGTGTTCAACGATCTCTTCTGCCCCTGACCGGGTCGCGCGCCGAAATCCCGCCACATTGGCGGGGTAGGCTGTCGGCCGAGCGACATGACAGGCGGACACGGGATGCAGACGACGGACACCTTGCGCCACGGCGGCCGAACGCTCGGCGCGCTCGTGGCGCTCAACTGGGACTGGCTGGCCTATCCCCTCGCGCTGCTGGTGGGTCTCGGGCTCGGGGCGTTCCTCGCCCTGATCTGAGCGGCGGGCGGGGCCTGCGCGGACAGGGCGGCGACGCGGCTTTGACAACCCACCCCGATGCCGATACCACCTTGTGCAGGATATCGGAACGGATGGGCGCGATGCAGAAGCGATGGGGGGCCGCGTCGCTGCGCGGCGGGTATACGGCAGCTTGGCTCGTCGCGGCACCGCTCGCGCTCGGCCCCGTCCTGATGGCGTCGCCGGCGCAGGCGCAGGACTTCCGCTTCACCTCCGTCGCGATCGAGGGCAACGAGCGCATCGCGCCGCGCACCATCCTGAGCTACGCGGGGATCGCGCGCGGTGAAACCGTCTCAAGCGCCGAGCTGAACGAGGCCTATCGCCGCATTCTCGACAGCGGCCTGTTCGAGACGGTCGAGATCGAGCCGGAGGGCGAGCGGCTGGTCATCCGCGTCGCGGAATATCCGACCATCAACCAGATTGCCTTCGAGGGAAACCGCCGCATCGCCGACGAGCGTCTCGGCGAGCTGATCTCGGTGCAGCCGCGCCGGGTCTTCAACCCGTCGCAGGTGGAAGAGGACGTCGCCACCATCGTGGAGGCCTACGAGGCGCAGGGTCGGATCGCGGCCCGCGTCACGCCGCGGGTGATCGAGCGCAGCGAGAACCGCGTCGATCTCGTCTTCGAGGTGTTCGAGGGCGACGTGGTCGAGATCGAGCGGATCGGCTTCGTCGGCAACGACGCCTTCTCCGATCGCCGGCTGCGCCGGGTGCTTCAGACGAAACAGGCCGGCGTCCTGCGCGCGTTCATCCAGTCGGACACGCTCATCGCCGACCGGATCGAGTTCGACCGGCAGTTGCTGACCGATTTCTACAATTCGCGCGGCTACGTCGACTTCGAGATCACCGCGGTCAACGCGGAGCTCGCGGAGGAGCGGGACGGCTACTTCGTCGCCTTCAACGTCCGAGAGGGGCAGCGTTTCCGGTTCGGCGCGCTCACCGTCACGAGCGATCTGCCCGCCGTCGATCTCGCGGCCTTCGAGGAGGCGGTGCGCACCCGGCCCGGGCAGGTCTATTCGCCCGCGCGGGTGGACGACGACATCGCGCGGCTCGAGCGGCTCGCGGTCGAGCGGGGGCTCGATTTCGTCCGCGTGCAGCCCGAGGTGACGCGCAACGACCGCGACCAGACGCTCGACATCGCCTATCGGCTGGAGCGCGGCCCGCGCGTCTTCGTCGAGCGGATCGACATCGAGGGCAACACCGCCACGCTCGACCGGGTGATCCGGCGCCAGTTCCGCATCGCGGAGGGCGATCCGTTCAACCCCCGCGAAATCCGCGCGGCCGCGGAACGCATCCGCGCGCTCGGCCTCTTCGCCTCCGCCGACGTCGAGGCGCGCGAGGGCTCGAGCGAAGAACAGGTGATCGTCGACGTCGACGTCGAGGAACAGCCGACCGGCAGCCTCACCTTCGGCGGCACCTACTCCAGCACATCGGGCTTCGGCGCGGTCGTGCGCTTCCAGGAGCGCAACTTCCTCGGCCGCGGGCAGCGCTTCTCGCTCGAGGTGTCGACGGGCGCGGACGACCGCGTCTACGAACTCGGCTTCAGCGAGCCCGCCTTCCTCGGGCGCGACCTGCGGTTCGGCTTCAACGTCTCCTACCGTGAGACGGACAACCTTCTGGCGCGGTACGACACCGCGATCGGGCGCCTGCGCCCCTCGCTCGGCTTCCCGATCGCCGAGAACACGCGCCTCGCGCTGAATTATACCGCCGAATACACCGAGCTCTCGGACCCCGGCGGCAATCTCGGGCAGACCATCAGCGACGAGGTCGACCGCGGCGACGAGTGGAAGAGCTCCGTCGGCTATACGCTCAGCTACGACACGCGCCGCACCGGGCTCGACCCGAACGCGGGCATCCTGCTGGAATTCGGGCAGGACTTCGGGGGCCTCGGCGGCGACAGCACCTACGTCGAGACGCGCGCCCGGGCCGTCGCGCAGCGCCGCGTCTGGAACGAGGAGGTGACCCTGCGCGCCACCCTCGAGGGGGGCGCGCTCAACTACACCGACGGGTCGAGCCGGGTGACGGATCGCTTCTTCCTCGGCCCGCGGCGGATGCGCGGCTTCACCCTCGACGGCATCGGCCCGCGGGAGGTCGGCACCGACATCGACGACGCGCTCGGCGGCGAGATGTACGCAGTGGCGCGGTTCGAGGCAGAGTTTCCGCTCGGCCTGCCCGAGGAAATCGGCGTGAGCGGCGGCGTCTTCTACGACGCCGGGTCGCTCTGGAGCCTCGACGATCCGAAAGGCACGATCCTCTACGAGGATTTCTCGCTGCGCCAGACGATCGGCCTCTCGCTCTTCTGGGACACGCCGATCGGCCCGCTGCGCTTCAACTTCTCCGAAGCGATCGAGAAGCGCCCGCAGGACGAGGCGCAGAACTTCGACCTGACCATCTCGACCGACTTCTGAGGCGATGGTCCGCGCCGCGCTCCGCCTGCGGCGGCCGTCACGGCTGATCGCCGCGCTTCTGGTGGCCGTGGCGGCCGCCGGGGCGGCGCAGACACAGGAGCGCGGCGGCTTCGTCACCGGCACGATCCAGAGCCCGGTGCTCACCATTGACCCGGATCGGCTTTACGCCGAGTCCGCCTACGGCCGCCGCGTCGCCGAGGCGCTCGACGAGCAGGGCGCCGCGCTCGCCGCCGAGAACCGCCACATCGAGGCGGAGCTCGCCGCCGAGGAGCGCGCGCTGACCGAGCGCCGGCCGGAGATGGCGCCCGAGGCCTTCCGGCAGGAGGCCGAGGCCTTCGACCGCCGCGTCATGCGCATCCGGCGCGAGCAGGACGCGAAGGCCCGCGCGCTCGCCGCGCGCAGCGACGCGGCCCGGCGCACCTTCATCCGGGCGGCGCGGCCAGTGCTCGAGGAGATGATGCGCGAGAGCGGCGCGGCGGTGATCGTGGAGGCGCGTTCGGTCTTCATGAGCCTCGACGCCGTGGACATCACCGAGGCCGCCCGCGCGCGGATCGACGCGACCATCTCGCCCGAGATCCCGGAGACGCCCGAGATCGCGCCGGCCACGCCGGGCGAGGCGCCCGCCGAGGGCGCGCCCGACGGCCCGGCCGTCGCGCCGCCCGGGGCCGACGCACCCTGAGCGGCTTGCCCCGCTCCGCGCGGATTGCTAGCAGGACGCGACCTCTCCCGGAGCCCCCGATGACCGAGCCTCTCACCGCCGATATACAGCGCATCCAGCGCATTCTGCCGCATCGCTATCCCTTCCTGCTCGTCGATCGGGTCGAGGGGATCGAGGGCACGCAGGCCGCGACCGGCATCAAGAACGTCACCGCGAACGAGCCGCATTTCCAGGGCCATTTCCCCGGCCACCCGATCATGCCCGGCGTCACCATCGTCGAGGCGATGGCGCAGACCGCCGGCGTCATGGTGGGCGTCGCGCTCGGGCTCGAGGATCAGCGCCTGCTTCTCTACTTCATGGGCATCGACAAGGCGAAGTTCCGCCGCAAGGTGATCCCGGGCGACGTGCTCGAGATGCGGATCGAGACGCTGCGCGGCAAGCCCGGCGGCAAGGTCTGGAAGTTCGCCGGCCGCGCCGAGGTCGCCGGAGAGCTCGCCGCCGAGGCGGAGTTCTCGGCGATGTTCGACCAGGGCGACGGGACCGCAGCTTGAGCGCCGAGGTCCATCCGTCGGCCGTCGTCGAGCCGGGCGCGACGCTCGGCGAGGGCTGCGTCGTCGGCCCCTTCTGCCACGTCGGGCCGGAGGTGGAGCTCGGCCCGGGCGTCGAGCTGCGCAGCCACGTCGTCGTCACCGGCGCCACGCGCATCGGCGCCGAGACGCTGATCTTCCCCTTCGCGGTGATCGGCGAGGTGCCGCAGGACCTGAAGTATCGCGGCGAGAAGACCCGCCTCGAGATCGGCGCGCGCAACCGCATCCGCGAGCACGTCACCATGAATTGCGGCACCGAGGGCGGCGGCGGCGTCACGCGCGTGGGCGACGACGGGCTCTTCATGGCCGGCTGCCACGTCGCCCACGACGTGCAGATCGGCGACTGGGTGATCCTCGTCAACAACGCCGCGCTCGCCGGGCACTGCGTGCTCGAGGACGAGGTGATCGTCGGCGGGCTCTCCGGCGTGCATCAGTTCGTGCGCATCGGGCGCGGCGCGATCATCGGCGCGGTGACCATGGTCACCAACGACGTGATCCCGCACGGCCTCGTGCAGGCGCCGCGCGGGCGGCTCGACGGGCTGAACCTCGTCGGGCTGAAGCGCCGGGGCGTCTCGCGCGCGGACATCACCGCGCTGCGCGCCGCCTTCCAGATGCTCGCGCAGGGCGAGGGCGCCTTTCAGGACCGCGCGCGGCGGCTCGGCGACGAGACGCAGAGCGATTACGTCCGCGAGATCGTGGACTTCGTGCTCGCCGGCAGCGACCGGTCGTTCCTGACGCCGGGGTGAGCGGATGCTGGCGCTGATCGCAGGGGAGGGGACGCTGCCCGCTGCCGTCGCGGCGGCGCAGGCGCGCCGGCCGCTTGTCTGCGCGCTGAGCGGCCACGCGCCGGAGGGGCTCGCGCCCGACATGACCTTCCGCGTCGAGCAGCTCGGCGGGCTGATGGCCACGCTCAAGGCGCAGGGGGTGACGCGGGTCTGCCTCTGCGGCGGCGTGCGCCGGCCCGAGATCGATCTCGGCGCGCTCGACGACGCGACGCTGCCACTCGTGCCGCGGCTGCGCGATGCGCTGCGCCTCGGCGACGACGGGGCGCTGCGCGCGCTCATCGCGATTCTGGAGGGCGAGGGCTTCGAGGTCGTCGCCGCGCATGAGGCCGCGCCCGCGCTCCTGCCCCCGGCGGGCGTCCTGACCGCCGCGCGCCCCGGCCCCGGCGCGGAGGCCGAGGCGCGCCTCGGCGCCGAGGTCGTCGCCGAGATGGGCGCCGCCGATCAGGGGCAGGCCTGCGCGATCCGGGGCGACCGGGTGCTCGCCCGCGAGGGGCCGGAGGGCACGGACGCCATGCTCGCCCGCCTCGCGCCGCCCGCGGCGCCGGGGCCGGGGGACGCTCCGGGCGATCCTTTCAGCTGGGCCGCCGACATGATGGGCGACGTGCTCGGCGGGGCGGCGGACTGGCTCTCGGGGCAGGGCGGCGAGGAGGCCGCGCGCGCGGGCCTTCTCTACAAGGTGCCGAAGCCCGATCAGGACCGCCGCGCCGATCTGCCGGCCATCGGCCCGCGCACGGCCGGTGCCGTGGCCGCCGCCGGGCTCGCCGGCATCGTGATCGAGGCGGGCGGCGTCATGGTGCTCGACCGGGATGCGACGGTCGCGGCGCTCGATCGGGCGGGGCTCTTTCTCTGGGTGCGCGGCTGATGCGCGTCTTTCTCATCGCCGGGGAGGCCTCCGGCGACCGGCTCGGCGCGGCGCTGATGGAGGGGCTCGCCACCCTCGTGCCGGGGGTGGCCTTCGAGGGCATCGGCGGCCCCGAGATGACGGCCCGGGGGCTCGAGAGCCACTTCCCGATGGAGGAAATCTCGGTCATGGGCGTGGTCGAGATCCTCGCCCGCTACCGCGCGCTGAAGCGCCGGATCGCCGAGACGGCGGAGGCGGTGGTGGCCGCCCGACCGGACGTTCTGATCACCATCGACCTGCCGGAGTTCAGCCTGCGCGTGGCCGAGCGCGTCAAGGCGCGCGCCGATATCCGCACGGTGCACTACGTCGCGCCGACGGTCTGGGCGTGGCGGCCGAAACGCGCCGAGCGCATGGCCGCGCATGTCGATCAGGTGCTCGCGCTCCTGCCGTTCGAGCCGCCCTACATGGAAGCCGCCGGGATGCGCTGCGATTTCGTCGGCCACCCGGTCGTCACCGCACCGCAGGCCGGCGCGGATGCGGCCGCGGCCTTTCGCGTGCGCCACGGGGTCGGGGAGGGGCCGCTCGTCCTCGCCCTGCCGGGGTCGCGCCGGTCGGAGGTTGCGCGGCTGACGCCGGTGTTCCGCGCGGCGCTCGCGCAGCTCGCCGAGGCGCGGCCGGGGCTGTGCGTCGTCGTGCCGGCGGCGCATGACGTGGCCGGCGCGGTCGCCGCGGCGGTCGCCGACTGGCCGGGGGCGCCGGTGCTGATCGACCCGCGCAAGGCGGGCGCGGCGGCCGAGAAGCGCGCGGCCTTCGCCGCCGCCGACGTGGCGCTCGCCGCCTCCGGCACCGTCTCGCTCGAGCTGGCGGCGGCCGGCACGCCCATGGTGATCGCCTACGACGGCGGCTGGATCTCGCACCAGATCATCGGACGCATGCTGCGGGTGGACACGGTGACGCTCGTCAACCTCGTCTCGGGCACGCGCACGGTGCCGGAGTTTCTTGGCCGGGACTGTCGGCCCGGCCCGATCGCGGCGGCGCTCGGCGAGGTGCTCGACGCCCCCGGCCCGCAGCAACGGGCGATGGCGGCGACCATGGCGCGCCTCGGCGCCGGGGGCGATCCGCCGGGGCTGCGCGCCGCGCGCGCGGTTCTGGACGGGTTGGGGCGGGCCTGACGGCCCGCGCGCTCAGTTCTCGAGGACCGAGATCTTGTCGTAGCCGTCGGTGAAGCCCGTGAGCGACATCTCCAGCGTCACGGTCTGATCGGGCGCCGCGAAGGGCACGATGGTGACCTGCGCCGCCGCGCCGCGCTTGTAGGCCTCGACGTCCGAGGCCGTGAGACCGATCCGCGCGTAGCAGCCCACCGGATTGCAGAAGGAGAAGGGATAGCGCTTGCCCTGACCCCCGTCGACGGCGATGCGGAGCTGTTCGGTCAAGAGCGTCTCGAGCGGCGCGATGACGGTGGCGCCGGCCTCCGCGCGCCCGCCCTCGGGCAGGCGGAAAATGCTGACCTCGGCCACCGGGTTGTCCTGCTCGTCGGTCAGGAGCTGGTAGAGCGTGCAGGGGTCCTCGCCTTGCTCGGTGCGGATGCACTGGATCTGCCAGTCGCCGACCTCCTCCTCGACGTAGGTGGAGCCGACGTCCGCGGTGCCGAGGCTGAGGTCCGCGCCGGGCGTGTCCGTTTGCGCGGGCTCGGCCCCGGCGGCGCCGTCGGCGGGCGCGTCGGCCTCCTGCGCGGCGAGCGGCGCGGCGAGGGCGGCCAGGGCGGCGAGGGTCAGCGGTAGGCGTGTGCTCTGCATGGCAGGGGCGTCCCGGTTTCCTGTTGCGGTCGCCCGGCGCATAGCACGCGGCGCGCCGGGTGTCAGCGCCGAAACCGGGCGCGCGCCGGACATGGAAACCGGCCATAGAAAAAGGGGGCCGAGGCCCCCTTTTCCCGGTGTTGCCACCCCCCCGTCGGACCGGCCGGCCCTGTCATTGGGTTAACGCTACGAAGTCTTCACATGAGCGTCAACAGTCAATGCCGGGGAATGCGGCACGGCCGTGGCAGGGCGGGGCGCCTGCCCGAAAAAGAGGCCGCGCCCGAGGGCGCGGCCAGGTCGACAGGGAAAGACCGCACCGGGCACGGCAACCCGGCACGCCCCACGGTCGCAGATGCGGGTTAACGCGAGGTTCGCAGCCCTAGCGCTCGGGCAGCAGCCCGCGCGGCGCGAAGCGCAGCATCAGCAGCATCACCACCCCCATGGTCAGGAGCCGCATGTGCGCCACGCTGTCCATGAGGTGATCGCGCACGGCGCTGTCCTCGGCCATGCCGGCGGTGACGAGGGACATGACCCCTTGCCCGATCGGCTCCACCTGAACCCAGAGCCACCAGACGAGGAACCCGCCGAGCACCGCGCCGAAGTTGTTGCCCGAGCCGCCGACGATCACCATCACCCAGATCAGGAAGGTGAAGCGCAGCGGCTGGTAGCTCGCCGGCGTGAGCTGCCCGTCGAGCGTCGTCATCATCGCCCCCGCGAGGCCGAGGAGCGCCGAGCCGAGGATGAAGATCTGCAGGTGGCGCCCGGTCACATCCTTGCCCATCGCCTCGGCCGCGGTCTCGTTGTCGCGGATCGCGCGCATCATGCGCCCCCAGGGCGAGTTGAGCGCGAGCTGCGCGGCGATCAGGATGATGACCAGAACCACCGTGAAGAAGGCGCTGTAGCCGAGCTTCACCGTGATCGAGGAGGCGGTGGCCGGGTCCATGCCGAGGCTCGCCGCCCGCTCGACGAAGGCCGGGTCCTGTTGCAGGTCCACCTCGTAGGGGACGGGGCGGGGCAGGCCGATCACGTTCTTGACCCCGCGCGAGAGCCAGTCCTCGTTCTTGAGGATGGCGATGACGATCTCGGCGATGCCGAGCGTCGCGATGGCGAGGTAGTCCGAGCGCAGCCCCAGCGCGACCTTGCCGATCACCCAGGCCGCGCCGGCGGCCAGCAGCCCGCCCACCGGCCAGGCGAGCACGATCGGCAGGCCGAGCCCGCCCAGATAGCCGGTCGCGGCGGGGTCGACCGATTCCACTGCCTCCTTCGCCGGGTCGAGAAGCCCGCGATAGACGAAGAAGCCCACGACGACGACGGCGAAGACGAGGAAGGCGCGCAGGCGGCCCGGCGTCATCCGCTTGTAAAGCGTCACGGCGAGCGCGATCACCCCCGCGCTGAGCAGAAGCGCGCCGATGATCCGCGGCCCGCCGGCGGCCCAGGCCTCGGGCACGGGCGGCATGCCGACGAGCACCGCGGCGAGGCCGCCGAGCGCGACGAAGCCCATGACGCCCACGTTGAAGAGCCCGGCGAAGCCCCACTGCATGTTGACGCCGAGCGACATGATCGCGCTGACGAGCCCCATGTTGAGGATCACCAGCGCGGTGTTCCAGCTCTGCACGAAACCCGTGCCGAGGATCAGCACGGCCACCAGCACGAAGAGGAGGACCGTGCGCGCGCGGTCGGTCCCGCCGGCGCCGGAGTGGATGCGCTCGCTCATACCGCCTTCCCCCTGAAGAGACCGGTGGGCCGGATCAGCAGGACAACGACCAGGATCACGAAGCTCACCGCGAATTTGTAATCGACCGCCAGAAGCTGCACGAGCCCGTCGGGCTCGAGGCTCTCAGGCAGGAGATGGCCCAGCACCTTCTTCCAGGCGTAGGTGATCGTCACCTCCGAGAAGGCGATGATGAAGCCCCCGGCGATGGCGCCCACCGGGCTGCCGAGGCCGCCGACGATCGCGGAGGCGAAGATCGGCAGCAGGAGCTGGAAATAGGTGAAGGGCTTGAAGCTCTTGTCGAGCCCGTAGAGCGTGCCCGCCACGGTGGCGAGCGCCGCGACGATCAGCCAGGTCACCAGCACCACCCGCTCGGGGTTGATGCCGGAGAGAAGCGCGAGGTCCTCGTTGTCGGAATAGGCGCGCATCGACTTGCCGGTGCGCGTGCGATTGAGAAACCAGAAGAGGATCGCGACGACGACGATCGCCGTGACCAGCGTGATCGCCTGGCTCGTGCGGATTGCGAGCCCTTCCTGAAGCCCGGTCATGGCGCGGAAATCGAGCGCCGAGATCACGAAGCGCGAGCCGTCGCCGAAGCTCTGGTCGCCCGGCCCGATGACGAAGCGGGTGAGCCCGTTGTAGACGAACATCACCCCCATCGACACGATGACGAGGATCACCGGCTTCACCCGCTGCGCCCGGTAGAAGCGATAGACCACCCGGTCCGTCGCCAGCACCAGCGCCGCGCAGATCGCGATGCCCGCGGGCAGGGCGAGGAGCGCGGTGGGCAACGGCCCGAGGCTCACGCCCAGCCCCTGCAACCACCACGTGGCGAGGATCACGCCCATGGTGCCGAAGGCCATCGTGTCGCCGTGGGCAAAGTTGGAAAACCGCAGGATGCCGTAGATCAGCGTCACCCCGAGCGCGCCGAGGGCGAGCTGGCTGCCGTAGGCGACGGCCGGGACGATCACGAAGTTGGAGAGCGCGACGAGCGCGTTCAGGAAGTCCATGCGTCGGTCACTCCGCTCGGGGCGAGGCGCGGCCTCGCAGGTGCCGTGATAGAGAGGGCGTCGTGCGGGCGGCGGCGATTGCCGCCAGGGGCGCCACCGGCCTCATCCACCGAGAAAGCTGCGCCGCACCTCGGGGTCGGCGAGCAGCTCCTCTCCGGTGCCGGTGTAGGCGTTGCGCCCCTGCACCAGCACGTAGCCCTGATCGGCGATCGCCAGCGCCTGGCGCGCGTTCTGTTCGACCATCAGGATCGAGATGCCGGTGCGCGCCACCTCGATGATGCGGTCGAAGAGCTCGTCCATGACGATCGGGCTCACGCCGGCGGTCGGCTCGTCGAGCATCAGCACCGTGGGCTCCGTCATCAGCGCGCGGCCAACCGCGACCTGCTGGCGCTGCCCGCCGGATAGCTCGCCCGCCGGCTGGCGGCGCTTTTCCTTGAGGATGGGGAAGAGGTCATAAACCTGCGCCATCGTATCGGAATAGTCGTCAGTCCGGATGAAGGCGCCCATCTCGAGGTTTTCCTCCACCGTCATGGAGGTGAAGATGTTGGCGTTCTGCGGCACGAAGCCCATGCCCTTGCGCACGCGGGCCTGCGGCGCGAGCCGCGTGATGTCCTCGCCCCCAAGGCGGACGGAGCCGGTGTGGATGCTCAGCATCCCGAAGACGGCCTTCATCGCCGTGGACTTGCCCGCGCCGTTGGGGCCGACGATCACCGCGATCTGGCCCTTTTCGACGGCGATGGTGCAGTCGTGCAGGATGTCCGCCCCGCGCCCGTAGCCGCCGGTCATGCCGTCGCCGATGAGGAAGGCGTCGCGCGAGTGAACGGGCCGGGCGTCGCGGTTGTCCGCGGCGCGCAGTTGCCCGACCTGTCCCGCCTTGGTGATGGTGCGGTCCTTGTTGCCGCGGTCGTCGTAGGCCGGGCCGCTCATGCCTCCGCCTCCGTCTTGGCCTTGTTCTTGAGGCCGGTCCCCAGATACGCCTCGATCACGCGCTCGTCGGCCTTGATCTCGTCGAGCGTGCCCTCGGCGAGCACCTTGCCCTCGGCCATGCAGATGACCGGATCGCAGATGCGGCCGATGAAATCCATGTCGTGCTCGATCACCACGAAGGTATAGCCGCGCTCCGCGTTCAGCCGCTGGATCGCGTCGGCGATGGTGTTGAGCAGCGTGCGGTTCACGCCCGCGCCCACCTCGTCGAGAAAGACGATCTTGGCGTCCACCATCATCGTGCGCCCGAGCTCGAGCAGCTTCTTCTGCCCGCCGGAGAGGTTCGCGGCCTTCTCGTCGGCCAGATGGTCGATGGTCAGGAACTCCAGCACCTCGTGCGCGCGGGCGGCGATCTCGGCCTCCTCGCGGCGGATGCGGCCCCGCGCGACCCACGTGGTCCAGAGCGACTCGCCCGCCTGCCCCCCGGGCACCATCATCAGGTTCTCGAGCACCGTCATCGAGTGGAACTCGTGCGCGATCTGGAAGGTGCGCAGCAGCCCCTTGTGAAAGAGCGCGTGCGGCGGAAGGCCGGTGATGTCCTCGCCGGCCATGGTCACCCGGCCCGAGGTCGGCGGCAGCACGCCGGCGATCACGTTGAAGAGCGTCGACTTGCCCGCGCCGTTCGGCCCGATCAGCCCGGTGATCGAGCCGGGCGCGATCCGCAGGCTCGCCCCGTCGACGGCGTGGAAGCCGCCGAAATGCTTGTGAAGGTCGTGAACCTCGATCATCGCCACCCCCGCGCCGCGTGCTCCGCGGTCTTCCTCTTCAAGAAACAGCCCGGGGATCGCCCCGGGCTGCTTCCTGGCTCGTCGCAGCGCCGGCTCAGCGGAACTGCACGGTCTCGTAGTCGCCGTCGGTGACGTCGTACTCGCGGTAGGTGCCCGCGGCCTCGCCCGGGCCGATCAGCTCGACGTTCGAGGCGCCGACGTAGTCGACCTCGCCGCCCTCGGCGAGGATCTCGAGCGCGCGGCCGAGCTCGCCGGGCAGGATCTCCTCGCCCGGGGCGTTGGCGACGTCCATCAGGTTCGCGGCCACGGCCTCGGGCGTCGCCTCGCCGCCGGCCATCATCGCCATGCCGATCAGCGCGGCGGCGTCGTAGCTCTCGCGGGTGAAGGAGCTCTCGCCGTTGACGCCGGCCTCTTCGGTGAGCGCCGTGAAGGCCTCGGTGCCCTCGCCCTGGCTCCAGGGCACGGCGCCGAAGGAGCCCTCCATGAACTGGCCGAGATCGGCGAGCAGCTCGTCGCCGTACATGCCGTCGCCCATCACGAAGCGGTCGAAGGCGCCGGTGTCGAGCGCCGAGCGGATGATGCCCTTGCCGCCTTGGTCGGAGTAGCCGAAGACCGCGAGCACCTCGCCGCCGGCCGACGCGAGCGCGCCCACCTCGGCGGAGTAGTCGGCCTTGCCGTCCTCGTGCGGCGCCGAGAGCGTCACTTCGCCGCCCATCTCCTCGTAGGAGGCCTGAAAGCTGTCGGCGAGGCCCTTGCCGTAGTCGTTGTTGGTGTAGGTGACGGCCACTTCCTCGATGCCGCGATCCATCAGGATGTCGGCGATCACGCCGCCCTGCCGCGCGTCCGAGGGCGCGGTGCGGAAGAAGAGGCCGTTGTCCTCCGCTGTCGAGAGCGCGGGCGAGGTCGCCGAGGGCGAGACCATCGGCACGCCGTTCGGCACGGCCACGTTGGAGAGCACCGCGCCGGTCACGCCGGAACAGTCGGCGCCCATGATCGCGACAATGCCGTCGTCGGTGATCAGCCGCTCGGCGGCGGCGGTGGCGGCGGCGCTGTCGATGCAGGTGGAATCCGCGCGCACGGGCACGAGCGTGTGCCCGTCGAGGAAATTGCCGCTCTCGTTCATCTCTTCCATGGCGAGCTCGGCGCTTTGCGCCATGTGCGGCGTGAGCGACTCGATCGGGCCGGTGAAGCCAAGGATCACCCCGATCGGGACATCCTCGGCCGCGGCGGTGCCGGCGATGACGGAGGCCGCGCTGGCGAGCAGAAGCTTTCTCATGTCTCGACTCCCTGATTGGACGGAACGTCCGGCGGGACACTAGAATTTCCGATCACGATTGAAAAGTCCGATCCGCGCGGGCGCGCGCGGGTCTGGCGCGGCGCGCCGCCGCGGCTATCTTGCTGGGCAAAAGGGAGGCTGCGATGCGTATTTCTGTGACGGCGGCCGTCGTGGCCGTGGCGCTCGCCGGCGCGGTATGCGGACCCGCGCGTGCCGGCGCGCCCGCGGGCGAGATCGAGACGCGCGCCGGCCAAGCCGCGCTGGAGCGGATGGCGGAGGGCTTCCGCACCCCCTGGGCGCTCGATTTCCTGCCCGGCGGCGGCTTTCTCGTGACCGAGCGCGAGGGCCTCCTCTGGCGTGTGGCGGCGGACGGCGCGCGCACCCGGATCGACGGCCTGCCGGAGGTCGCGGCCGTGGGGCAGGGCGGGCTCCTCGACGTGTTGGTGCCGCGCGACTTTCCCGAGCGCCGCGAGATCGTCTTTACCTTCGCCACCCGCATCGAGGGCGGCGGCACGGGCACCGCGGTCGCCAGCGCCCGGCTCGCCGAAGGGGCGGAGCGGCTGACGGATCTGCGCGTGCTCTTCGAAATGGAGCCCGGCGGGCGCACGGGGCGGCACTACGGCTCGCGCCTCGTCGAGGCGCCGGACGGCACGCTCTTCTTCACCATCGGCGACCGGGGCGAGCGGCCCTCGGCGCAGGATCTGTCCATGCACAACGGCTCGGTCCTGCGCATCGCGCGCGACGGCTCGGTGCCCGCGGACAACCCGCTCGTCGGGCACGACGACGCGCTGCCCGAGATCTGGTCCTGGGGCCACCGCAATCCGCAGGGCCTCGCGCTCGACGCCGAGGGGCGCCTTTGGCTGCACGAGCACGGCGCGCGCGGCGGGGACGAGATCAACCGCGTCGAGCGCGGCGTCAACTACGGCTGGCCCGTGATCTCCTACGGCACGCATTACTCCGGCGCGAAGATCGGCGAGGGCACGGCGAAGCCCGGCATGGCGCAGCCGAAGTTCTACTGGGACCCCTCGATCGCGCCCTCGGGCATGGCGATCTATTCCGGCGCGCTCTGGCCCGAGTGGAAGGGGCACATCTTCGCCGGGTCGCTCAACTCGGATTTCATCGCGCAGGTCGGCGGCGATCCCCTGCGCGAGATCGACCGCTTGGCGGGCCCCGCGACGGGGCGCGTGCGCGACGTGGCCGAGGGGCCGCAGGGCGCGCTCTGGTTCATCTCGGAGGCCGAGGGCGCGATCTACCGCATGACGCCCGCCCGGTAAGCTGCGTGGTCTGCCACGCACCGCGGTGGGGCCTCTGCGGCGGTGCGTGCAAGCACGCACCCCCCGGGCTGTCGTCGCCGGGCGGAGCCCGCCCGTCAGATCGACAGGCGCGCCGCCTGGCTGCCGCGCTCGCGGTAGGGGGTCGTGTCGTAATGCGCGCGGTAGCACTTGGAGAAATGCGAGGGGCTCGCGAAGCCGCAGGCGAGCGCCACGTTGATTACGCTCATGTCGGTCTGCATCAGCAGGTTGCGCGCCTTCTGCAGGCGAAGCTCCATGTAGTAGCGCTTCGGCGAGCGGTTGAGGTAGCGCCGGAAGAGCCGCTCGAGCTGGCGGGTGGACATGCCGACCTCCCGCGCGAGCACCGCGGGGCTGATCGGCTCCTCGATGTTGGCCTCCATCATCTGGATCACGCGGCTGAGCTTGGGGTGGCGCACCCCGATGCGCGTCGGGATCGAGAGGCGCGGGCTGTCCTGATCGGTGCGGATCGTGGAATAGATCAGCTGATCGGCCACCGCGTTGGCGAGCTCCTCGCCGTGGTCGTTCGCGACGATCTTGAGCATGAGATCGATCGAGGCGGTGCCGCCCGCGGTCGTCATGCGGTTGCCGTCGATCACGAAGATGGATTTCGTGAGCGCGACCTCGTCGAATTCCTCGGCGAAACTGTCCTGGTTTTCCCAGTGGATCGTGGCGCGCTTGCCGTCGAGAAGGCCGGCTGCCGCCATGGGGTAGCCTGCCGTGCAGAGCCCGCCCACGGTAAGACCCTTGCGCGCCTCGCGCCGGAGCCACGAGAGCAGCCGCTTCGTCGTCGCCTTGCGCACGTCGAGCCCGCCGCAGACCATCAGCGTGTCCTCGCGCGTCAGCGCCTCGAGGTCGCCGTCCACGCGGAAGGTGATCCCGGCCGAGGAGGTCACGTCGGCGCCGTCCTCGGACAGCAGTCGCCAGGTGTAGAGCTCGCGGTCGGCCATGCGGTTGGCGATTCGCAGGCAGTCCACCGCCGAGGAGAAACAGTGCAGCGAGAAGTTCTCCAGCGGCACGAAGACGAAGGAGCGCGGGCGGAGCGGAACGCTCGCGAGGCGCACTGTCTGACGGGGCGTGCTCATCGTCCTATCCATCCTCTCGCAAGCCGACCGCAGGGGCGAGTCACCCCCGCGTACAAGGGGATGCCCGCGGCATTTTGCAAGATGGACAGCGTTCCGCGCCGCCCGTCAATAGCGGCGTTATGCGCGGACGTAACGGCCGTTCACTCGAGCGCGAGAAGGTAGGCCGCGATCGCCTCCCGGTCGGCCGCCTCGAGCGCCGCGAGATTGGTGACGACGTCGGCCATGCTGCCGCCGGCGGAGTCGTAATCCGGCGTGAACCCCGATTCGAGATACCACGCGATGTCCGAGGCGCTCCAGCCCAGCGCGGCGGGGGTGATGTCGGGGATGCGCCCCTCGCCGGAGGGGTTCGGCGCCCCCGCGAGCCAGCGCGCCGTGTCCGGCCCGCCGAAGCGGTCGCGCGGCGTGTGGCATTCACCGCAATGCGCCAGCGCCTCGACGAGGTAGCGCCCCCGCTCGAGCGCCTCGGTGCCGGCGTGCGCCATCACGAAATCGTCGCGCAGGTAGAGCCGCTTCCAGAGCCCGATCCCGCGGCGCAGGGAATAGGGAAAGGCCACCTCGGAGGGCGCGCTCTCGGCGTCGGCCTCGGGCAGGGTGCGCAGGAAGGCCCAGAGATCGGCCACGTCCTGCATCTCCATCTTCGTGTAGGAGGTGTAGGGAAAGGCCGGGTAGTAGTGCCGCCCCTCGGGCGAGACGCCGCGCAGCATGGCGTCGGCGAACTCCGCGAAGCTCCAGTCGCCGATGCCGTGCTCCGGATCGGGGGAGATGTTGGGCGCGACGAAGGTGCCGAAGTCCGTCTCGAGCGGGGCGCCCCCGGCGAGCACGCGGCGCTCGGCGCCCTCGGCGTCCGCGGCCGCGTGGCAGGAGGCGCAGCCGCCGGCGAGGAAGATGCGCTCGCCCGCCGCGGCGTCGCCGGTCACGCCCTCGGTCGCCGCCGCCGGCAGGCGCGACGGCGCGCTCAGGACCCAGCCCGCCGCCGCGAGGACGGCGGCGAGCCCGATCAGGATGGTGAGAAATCGCCGCATCGCGCGCGATCAGCTGTCCGGCGTGCGGTGCGCGTCGTGACAGGCCTTGCAGGTGCCGCCGACGTTCTGCAGCGCGGCGCCCACGGCCTGCCGACCGTCGCCCGCGACCGCCTGCATCTCGCGCGCGGCGGCGCCCAGATCCTCCCACTTGGCGAGGAAATCGGCGTTGTCGTCCCAGATCGAGGGCTCGGCGCGCGTGCCGTTCATGGCGAAGGAATCGCTCCCCTCGGGCCAGTGCAGCGACTGGTCGATCTCGGTCACGGCGACGAGCGTGTCGGCGGCGGTCTGCGCGCGCTCGGCGTCGTAGTCGATCTTGCCCTGCGCCATGCCGCCGAGCACGCCGAGATTGAGCGCCATGATGCGGAACTGCCCCTGCCGCGCCTTGAGCTGCGCCTCGAAGTCGTCCTGCGCCATGGCGGCGGGCGCCACCAGCGAAAGCGCCGCGGCGGCGGTGAGGATCTTGGCCTTGAGGTTCATCTGTCGTCTCCCCTGTTCGGACGTACACGATGCACGCAGCGTGCCACATGAAGACGACGAACGCATAACGCATTCTGCGCACGCGGTCCCTGCACCGGCGCGCATCAGCGCACGACCGGCAGCCCGCGCGGGCGCGGCGCGAGCTCCATCCACGCGGGCGTGCCGAAGAGCGCCTCGAGCCCCGCGATGGCGAGCGCGGCGACGATCACGATGCCCACGGTCCAGCGCATCGCCTTCGACGGCGGATGCCGCGCCCAGCGATACATGCGCAGGAACCACTGCATCGGCAGCATCAGGTGAAGCGCACCTTTCCGATGAAGGGCAGGTTGCGGTCGTGCTGCGCGTAGTCGATGCCGTAACCCACCACGAACTCGTCCGGGATCTCGAAGCCGGTCCAGTCGGCGGTGACCTCCACCTCGCGCTTCGTCGGCTTGTCCAGCAGCGCGATGGCGCGCAGCCGCTTCGGCCGCCGCGCTCCGAGCAGCGTCATGACGTGGGCGAGGGTGTGGCCGGTGTCCACGATATCCTCGACAACCAGCACGTCGCGCCCCTCGATCTCGCCGCGCAGGTCCTTGAGGATGCGCACCTCGCGCGAGCTCTCCATGGAATTGCCGTAGGAGGACGCCTCGAGGAAGTCCACCTCCACCGGCAGGCGCAGCTCGCGCACCAGGTCGGCGATAAAGACGAAGGAGCCCCGCAGGAGCCCCACCACCACCAGCTTGTCGGTGCCCTCGTAGGCGGCCTCGATCTCGTGCGCGAGCGTCTCGATCCGTGCCGCGATGGACTTGGCCGAGATCATCTCGTCTATGACATATGGACGCTGCCCCATGCGGTCCCCCTTGAATCGGCGGCCGGAGCATACGACATCACCCGCCACTGTCACGGAGGAAACCCGGCCGCACCATGCCTGCCCATTCCGAAAGCCGGACGCTGCCCTACACGCCGCAGCAGATGTACGATCTCGTCGCGGACGTCGGCCGCTACCCCGAGTTCCTGCCCTGGACCGCCGCGGCGCGCGTGCGCTCGCGTGAGCCGATGAGCGGGCCGGGCGGCGAGCACGGCGAGTTGATGCACGCCGATCTCGTCGTCTCCTTCAAGGTGTTCCGCGAGCGCTTCGGCAGCCGGGTGGAACTCTGGCCGGTCGAGAAGGTCATCAAGACCGACTACCTCGACGGCCCGTTCAAGCACCTGCACTCCGAATGGCGCTTCGAGGCGGCCAAGGCGGGCTGCGTCGTCCACTTTCAGGTGGATTTCGAGTTCAAGAACCGGATGCTGCAGCGCGCCGCGGGGCTCTTCTTCTACGAGGCGATGCAGCGGATCGTGCGCGCCTTCGAGGCGCGGGCGGGCGATCTCTACGGGGTGCCCGCCGCCGCGTCGAGCAGCGACATGGCGTGATCGACGGCGGCGCGGCGGACGTTCTCGCGTCCGAGCGCGCCGAAGTCCTGCGTCTCCGTGCGCGTCTCCGCCCCCCGCGTGGCGAGGCCGAAACAGACGCGGCCCTCGGGCTTGACCTCGCTCCCGCCCGGCCCGGCGATGCCGGTGATCGCGATGGCGACGTCCGCCTCCGACCGCGCGAGCGCGCCCTCGGCCATCTCGCGCGCCACCGGCTCCGAGACGGCGCCATGCGCGCCGAGCGTCGCCTCCGCCACGCCGAGAAGCTCCTGTTTCGAGCGGTTGGTGTAGGTGACGAAGCCCCGGTCGAAGATCTTCGACGACCCCGCGACCTCGGTGATGCGCGCCGAGAGCAGGCCGGCGGTACAACTCTCCGCCGTCGCGATGCGCAGCCCCGCGTCGCGGTAGCGGATCAGCAAAAGATCGGGTTGCGTCATCGCGGCCTCCCTCAACCCATGAGCCAGAGATGGAACAGCGCGGCGAGCGCGACGGTTCCCAGCGCGGCGAAGAGCCCGGCGAGCAGATCGTCCAGCATGACGCCCGTCGCGCCCGGCCGCCGGTCGGCCCAGCCCACCGGCCCCGGCTTCAGGATATCGAAAGCGCGGAAGAGGACAAAGCCCGCGATCCAGCCGGGCCACAGATCGAGCGCCGCGGCGCCCGAGACCATCGCGCCCGCCGAGACCGGCCAGAGCGCGAGCCACTGCCCGGCGAGCTCGTCCACCACGATCTCGGGCGGGTCCTGCGGCCCGCCGGCGCGCGCCTCGGCGACGACGGCCCACCAGCCGAGCGCCGTGACCGCCAGCGTGGCGACGACCACCGCCGGAAAGCCGCCCAGCACGTGCAGCGCCCAGAAGAGCGGCAGCGCCGCGAGCGAGGCCCATGTGCCCGGCCCGGGCCGCAGGTAGCCCAGCCCGAAGAGCGTCGCGATCGCGCGGGCCAGCGTCACGGCGCCACCAGCGTCGCGGTGGCGAGCGCCGCGATCCCTTCCTCGCGGCCGGTGAAGCCCAGCCGCTCGCTCGTGGTGGCCTTGACGCTGACGCGGTCCGGATCGGAGCCGGTCTCGCGGGCGATTTCGTCTCGCATTTCAGCGGCATGCGACCCGATCTTCGGGCGTTCGCAGACGAGCGTCACGTCGAGGTTCGCGATGCGATAGCCCCGCTCGGCCGCGCGGCCCGCGGCGTGGCGCAGGAACACGCGGCTGTCGGCGCCCTTCCACTGCGGATCGGAGGGCGGGAAATGCCGCCCGATGTCGCCGTCCGCGAGCGCGCCGTAGATCGCGTCGGTCAGCGCGTGGAGCCCGACGTCGGCGTCCGAGTGCCCGCTCAGCCCGCGGTCGTGCGGGATGCGGACCCCGCAGAGCGTGACGTGGTCGCCCGGGCCGAAGGCGTGGACGTCGTAGCCGTTGCCTGTCCTTACGTCCATGCCGCCTCGCAAGTATTTCTCCGCACGCGCGAAATCCTCCGTGTGGGTGATCTTCAGATTGGCCTCGGCGCCCGGGACGATGGCGACCTCGAGGCCGGCGGCGCGCGCCACCTCCACGTCGTCGGCGGCGTCGCCGGGGTGCGCGCGATGCGCCGCGCGGATCGCGTCGAGGGCGAAGCCCTGCGGTGTCTGCGCCCGGTAGAGCCCCTCGCGCGCGACGGCGCCTGTGACGCGGCCCTCCGCCCCGCGCCAGAGCGCGTCGGTCACCGGCAGCGCCGGCGCCGCGCCGTCGTGGCGGGTCAGCGCGTCGAGCACTGCGTCGATCACGGTGCCGGGCACGCAGGGCCGCGCGACGTCGTGGATGAGCACGTGACGCGCCCCGCTCTCCGCCAGCGCGGCGAGCCCCGCGCGCACCGAATCCGCCCGCGTCGCGCCGCCGGGGACCCAGCGCAGGCCCTCGGGGATGTGCGCGGCGTCGTCGGGATGGGCGACCAGAAGCACCTCGGCGATGCCCGGATGCGCGGCGAAGGCCGCCACGGTCCAGTCCGCGACGCGCCGCCCGGCGAGCGGGCGCCACTGCTTCGGCAGCCCGCCCCCCGCGCGGCGGCCGCGTCCGGCGGCGACGATGAGAGCGGCTGCGTGCATCGCGGATCCCGTGTGGCTCGGCCCCTGTCTATCCCGACAGGGCGCGGAGGCAAGGCCCGGATGCGCTGCACAAGAATTAGGCGGAGGACACGCCCGCGCAGCCCGGACCCGGCGGATTACTTGCCGCGCGGCGCTGTATCGCCTAGGCCTGAGAGTATGCACAAGGATTAGGCAGGTGATCTTGAACCTCGGCGACCGACGACTCGAGCCCCCCGTGCTCCTCGCCCCGATGGCGGGAATCACGGACCGGCCCTTCCGCGATCTCGTGGCCGGCTTCGGCGCCGGGCTCGTCGTCTCGGAAATGGTGGCGAGCCAGGAGCTCGTGCAGGCCAAGCCCGGCGTGCGCGAGCGCGCGGCGCTCGGCCTCGGGCGGGCGGACACCGCCGTGCAGCTCGCCGGGCGCGACCCGCGCTGGATGGCCGAGGCCGCCCGCATGGCGGAGGCCAACGGCGCGCCGATCCTCGACGTCAACATGGGCTGCCCGGCCAAGAAGGTGGTCGGCGGGATGTCGGGCTCGGCGCTCATGCGCGAGCCGGACCATGCCCTGCGCCTGATCGAGGCGGTGGTGGGCGCCGTGTCGGTCCCGGTGACGCTCAAGACGCGCCTCGGCTGGGACGCGGACGCGCTTAACGCGCCCGAGATCGCCCGGCGGGCCGAGGCGGCGGGCATCGCCATGATCACCATCCACGGGCGCACGCGTTGCCAGTTCTACAAGGGCCGGGCCGACTGGCGTGCGATCCGCCGGGTGGTGGAGGCGGTGCGCATCCCCGTCGTCGCCAACGGCGACATCGTGACGCCGGCCGACGCGCGCGCCGCCCTCGCGGCCTCGGGCGCGGCGGGGGTCATGATCGGGCGCGGCACGCAGGGCGCGCCCTGGCGCGTGGCCGAGATCGCCGCCGCGCTGACCGGCGGCACACCGCCCGAGGCGCCCCAAGGCGCCGCATTTTCAGACATGGTGGCAAGGCATTACGAGGCAGCGCTCACCTTTCACGGCAAGGAGATCGGCGCGCGCGTCGTGCGCAAGCACCTCGGCTGGTACATGGACCGCGCGGGCACGGCGCCGGAGCTGCGCCGCCGCGTGCTGACCGCCGCGCCGGAGGAGGTGCCGCGCCTGCTGCCCGAGGCGCTGGCGGCCGGACCCGGCGCGCAGGTGGCGGCATGATGGACGACGCCGCCATCTGGGGCGCGCTCCCGGTGCCGGGCCTCGTGCTCGACGCCGAGGACCGCATCGCCAGCGCGAACACCGCCGCCGAAAGCTTCTTCAACGTCTCGGCGCGCTCTCTCGTCGGGCAGCCCGTCTGGGATCGCCTGATGGTCGACGCGCCGATGGAGGAGAGCTTCCGCCGCGCGCGGGCGCACGGCACGCCGCTTTTCGTCAACGACGTGGACGTGGGCACGGGCGAGCGGGCGCCGGTGCAGTGCAACCTTCAGATCGGCCCGCTCGGCGGCGGGAGCGGTGCGATGATCCTCGTGATCTCCCCGCGCGAGCTCGCCGGGCGCATGACCAAGAGCCAGTCGGTGAAGTCGGCGGCGCAATCGGCGATCGGCATGGCGCAGATGCTCGCGCACGAGATCAAGAACCCGCTCGCCGGCATCACCGGGGCGGCGCAACTCCTATCGATGAACCTCGGGGCGGAGGACCTTGAATTCACGGACCTTATCGTCGCCGAGACGCGGCGCATCCTGAAGCTTCTGGAGCAGGTGGAGGAGTTCGGCAACACCAAGCCGCCGGCGATGCAGCCGGTGAACCTGCACGACGTGCTCGACCGCGCGCGGCGCTCGGCGCTCCTCGGCGTGGCGGCGCACATGCGGATCGTGGAGGATTACGACCCCTCGCTGCCGCTCGCGCACGGCGATCCGGACCAGCTGTTGCAGGTGCTGCTGAACCTGATCAAGAACGCCGCGCAAGCCGCTGATGCGGAAGGCGGAACCATCCGCCTGCACACCTACTACGAGCACAGCTTCCAGCTGCGCCGCTCCGACGGCGACGGGCAGGCGTTGCCGCTCCAGGTGGAAGTGATCGACGACGGGCCGGGCCTGCCCGCCGGGCTCGAGGGCGACATCTTCGATCCCTTCGTCTCGGGCCGCGAGAACGGCACCGGGCTCGGCCTCGCGCTCGTCTCCAAGATCGTCTCGGACCACGGGGGCTGGATCTCGGTCTCCTCGACGCCGGGGCGCACCGTGTTCCGCATTTCGTTGCCCCGCGCCCCGCGCGCCTCAAGGGAGACTGACTGATGGACGGTACCGTTCTCGTCGCCGACGACGACCGCACGATCCGCACCGTGCTGACCCAGGCGCTGACGCGCGCGGGCTGCAAGGTGCACGCCACCTCGTCGCTCACGACGCTCATGCGCTGGGTGGTCGAGGGCAAGGGCGACGTGGTGATCTCGGACGTGATGATGCCCGACGGCAACGGCCTCGAGATGCTGCCCAAGATCGCCGAGGATCGCCCGGGCCTGCCGGTTATCGTCATCAGCGCGCAGAACACCATCATGACCGCCATTCAGGCCGCCGAAGCCGAGGCCTACGACTACCTGCCGAAGCCCTTCGACCTGCCGGACCTGATGAAGCGCACCTCCAAGGCGCTCGAGACGCGGCGCCACGCTCCGGCGCCCGCGCCCGCCGAAGAACCTGCGCCGGGGGAGGACGGCGAGCTGCCGCTCGTCGGGCGCACGCCGGCGATGCAGGCGCTCTACCGGCTGGTGGCCAAGGTGATGAACGCCGACCTGCCGGTGCTGGTGACCGGCGAATCCGGCACCGGAAAGTCGCTCATCGCGCGGACAATCCACGATTTTTCCGACCGGCGCACACTGCCCTTCGTCACCGTCACGGGCGCCGACCTGCGCGAGCTGGAGGGCCCGCAGCGGGTGCTCGCGCGGGTGAAGGGCGGCACGCTCCTCATCGACGAGATCGGCGACATCGAGGACGAAGTGCAGGCCCGCCTCGTGCGGATGATCGACGCGCCGGGCGAGCATGCGCCGCGCTTCATGGCGACGAGCCAGGGCGATCTCGCCCGCGCGATGGAGGAGGGGCGCGTGCGCCGCGATCTCTACTACCGCCTGACCGGCGCGACCCTGCACGTGCCCAGCCTGCGCGAGCGGGTGGAGGACATCGCGCTCCTGACCGAGCATTTCCTCGCCCGGGCCGAGCGCGACGGCCTCGCCCGGCGCCAGCTGTCGGAGGACGCGCAGGAGCTCTTCCGCACCTACAGCTGGCCCGGCAACGTCCGCCAGCTCGAGAACGCGGTGCGCCGGCTCGTGCTCACCTCGCGCGCCGACGAGATCACGCGGAGCGAGGTGGAGCAGATCCTCGGCGACCAGCCCGAGACCGAGCCGGTGCTGCGCGGGCAGGCGGGCGGCGAGAACGAGAAGCTCTCGGCCTCCGTCGCGCGCCACCTGCGGCGGTATTTCGACCTGCACGGCTCGGCCCTGCCGCCGCCCGGGCTCTACCCCCGCATCCTGCGCGAGGTGGAGGCGCCGCTCATCGAGATCACGCTCGAGGCGACGGGCGGCAATCAGGCGAAATGCGCCGATCTGCTCGGGATCAACCGCAATACCCTCCGCAAGAAGATCAACGACCTCGAGATTCAGGTGACACGCCGCCGCAAATTGATGTAAAAGGGCAACAGACCCGTGGCGATGCCGTGGCGTGCCGGGCGGCACGTCGCGCCACGCCACCAGATTTAGCGGTGGCGCGCGACGCGCGCCCGACAGGGGCGGGGGCAGTTCGTGGCGTTGCGGGCACAGCGTCTATCGTGGAACGGGCTGAGCCGGCTCAGCCGGCAGCGGCGGGTGCAGAACGCCGCGACGCTGGGGCTCGTGCTGCTCGGACCGGTGCTGGCGCTGGCGACCTTCCTCGTGCTCGGGCCGCTCGATCAGGGCGCCGGGGCGTGGTCGCTGCGCCTCGTGCTGCTGGCCGATCTGGTCTATGTGCTCGCGGTCGCGGCGCTCGTCTTTCAGCGGGTGGCGCGGATGGTCGCCGCGCGGCGCGCGCATTCCGCGGGCTCGCGGCTGCACCTGCGCCTCACCTTCGTCTTCGCGATCATGGCGCTCCTGCCGACGATCACGGTGGCGGTCTTCGCGGGGCTCACCGTCAACATCGGGCTCGAGGGCTGGTTCTCGGACCGGGTGCGCAGCGTCCTCGGCTCCAGCCTCGCCGCGGCGGAGGCCTACGAGGAGGAGCACCGCGAGGATCTCGCCACCGATGCGCGGGCGCTCGCCGATTTCCTCGACGCGGCGGCGGAGGCGCGCGTCCTGATGAGCGACGGGGGCCTGCGGGTCCTGCTCGGGCAGGCGCAGGGGCAGATCCAGCGCGGCCTGCGCGAGGCCTTCGTGATCGACGGCGCGGGCGAGATCCGGGCGCGCGGCGAGCGCTCCTATCTCTTCGACTTCGAGGACCCGCCCGAGGGCGCCTTCGCCGAGGCGCGCGAGGCCGGCGTGGCGATCGTCGAGGACTGGGACAACAACGAGTTCCGCGCGCTCGTGCCCCTCGACGCCTTCGCCGACCGCTGGCTCTACGTCAGCCGCGAGGTGGACGGGGAGCTCCTGAGCCTTCTCGACGAGACGCAGGAGACCGTGCGCCTCTACCAGCAGCTCGAGAACGAGCGGGGGCGCGTTCTGTTCGAGTTCGGGCTGCTCTACCTCGGCTTCGCGGTGATCCTGATCCTCGCCGCCGTCTGGCTCGGCCTCTGGTTCGCCGAGCGCCTCTCGCGCCCCGTCGGGCGGCTGACGGCGGCGGCGCAGCGGGTGGGCACCGGCGATCTCGACGTGCAGGTGCGCGAGGAGGAGGGCGACGACGAAATCTCGATGCTCGGGCGCTATTTCAACCAGATGACGCGCCAGCTTCACGCGCAGCGCGAGACGCTGCTGGAGAACACCCGCCAGATCGAGGACCGGCGGCGCCTGTTCGATTCGGTGCTGTCGTCGGTCACCTCGGGCGTCGTCGGGCTCGACAGTTCGGGCCGGGTGACCTTCGTCAACCGCTCGGCCGAGAAGCTCCTCGGCTGGGAGGAAAGCCGGCGCGCGCTGCCCATCGGCCTCGCCGTGCCGGAGTTCGGCCCCGTCTTCGAGCGCGTGCGCTCGGGCCGCGCCGAGGTCGCGCAGGACGAGGTGAAGGTCAGCCGCGACGGCCGGATGGAGAACCTCCTCGTCCGCATCGCGCCGCGCCGGCGCGAGGACGGCGGGCTCGAGGGCTACGTGGTCGCCTTCGACGACGTCACCGACCTCGTCGCCGCGCAGCGCATGGCCGCCTGGGGCGACGTGGCGCGGCGCATCGCGCACGAGATCAAGAACCCGCTGACGCCCATCCAGCTCTCGGCCGAGCGCATCCGGCGCAAGTTCGGCCGCAAGCTCGGGGAGGCGGAGGCCGAGGAGCTCGGTGGCATGACCGAGCGCATCGTGCGCCAGACCGACGACCTGCGCCGCATCGTGGACGAGTTCTCGCGCTTCGCGCGGATGCCCGAGCCCGACCGCCGGCGCGAGGATCTCGCGCAGCTCCTGCGCGACGCGGTCGAGATGCAGGAAGCCGGGCAGCCGGAGGTGCGCTTCGAGACGGCGATCCCGGCGGGGCCGGTCACGGCCGATCTCGACGCCACGATGATCGGGCAGGCGCTGACCAACCTCCTGAAGAACGCGGGCGAGGCGATCGAGAGCCTGCGCGCGGCGGGCGCGCCGGAGGACCACGCGGCGGTGATCCGCGTCGAGATGAAGGCCGCCCCGCGGGAGGCCGTGATCCGCATCGCCGACAGCGGCATCGGCCTGCCCGAGGACCGCGCGCGCCTCTTCGAACCTTACGTCACCACGCGGGAGAAGGGCACGGGCCTCGGCCTCTCCATCGTCAAGAAGATCATCGAGGATCACGGCGGCGCGCTGACGCTCGAGGACGCGCCCGTCTTCGAAGGACAGAGCCGCGCCGGCGCGATGGCGACGATCCGCCTGCCGCTGCCGGCGCGCGCGGAACAAGACATTGAACCGGAAGAGATAAGGGGGGACGCATGAGCGACATTCTGATCGTCGACGACGAGCGCGACATCCGCGAACTGATCGGGGACATCCTCGAGGACGAGGGCTTTTCCGTCCGCCTCGCCGCCAACTCGGAAGAGACCATGGCGGCGATCAACGCCGAGCCGCCGGGGCTTTTGATCCTCGACATCTGGCTCAAGGACAGCCGGATGGACGGCATCGACATCCTCAAGACGGTCAAGCGCGACAACCCGGACGTGCCGGTGGTCATCATCTCGGGCCACGGCAACATCGAGATCGCCGTCGCGGCAATCAAGCAGGGCGCCTACGACTTCATCGAGAAGCCCTTCAACATCGACCAGCTTCTCGTGGTGATCCGCCGCGCGATGGAGACCTCGCGGCTCCGGCGCGAGAACCAGGCGCTGAAGCGCCGCGAGACGCGCGCGGCGCGCATGATCGGCGAGAGCGCGGCCTTCCGCACGCTCATGGGCCAGCTCGACAAGGTGACGAAATCCAACGGCCGGGTGATGCTCACCGGCCCCGCGGGCTGCGGCAAGGAGGTCGCCGCGCGCTACATCCACGCCCGCTCGGCCCGCGCGCAGGCGCCCTTCGTCACGGTGAACTGCGCCGCCATCGCGCCCGAGCGCATGGAGGAGGTGCTCTTCGGCCGTGAGACGCCCGAGCGCGGCGTGGAGCCCGGCCTGCTGGAGGAGGCGCACGGCGGCGTCGTCTATTTCGACGAGGTGGCCGACATGCCCCCCGGCACGCAATCCAAGATCCTGCGCGTGCTCGTCGACCAGACCTTCCAGCGGCTCGGCGGCGCGGACAAGGTGCGCGTCGACCTGCGGGTGATCTCCTCGACCAACCGCGACCTCGAGGCCGAGATCGCCGCGGGCCGCTTCCGCGAGGAGCTCTTCCACCGGCTGAACGTCGTGCCGATCGCGGTGCCCTCGCTCGAGGAGCGGCGCGACGACATCCCGCTGCTCGCGCAGCATTTCATCGAGGAGGCCAACGCGACGCAGGGCCTGCCCCTGCGCGAGCTCTCGGGCGAGGCGCTGGCGCTCATGCAGACGATGCTCTGGCCCGGCAACGTGCGCCAGCTGCGCAACCTCGTCGAGCGGGTGCTGATCCTCGGCGACGGGAGCGGCCCGATCGAGGCGCGCGAGTTGCCGCAGGAGCCGCAGCCGCGCGACGGCGAGGGGCGCGTGGTGCTCTCGGGCGAGGTGGCGACCCTGCCGCTGCGCGAGGCGCGCGAGGCCTTCGAGCGGGAGTATCTACTGACGCAGATCAACCGCTTCGGCGGCAACATCTCGCGCACGGCGAATTTCGTCGGAATGGAGCGCAGCGCGCTCCACCGCAAGCTCAAGTCGCTCGGCGTGGTCACCGCGCGCAGCGGGCGCCCGGCCGGGGCCGACGAGGAGGACGACGACGCCCCCGCGGTCAGCCAGGCGGGCTGAGCACGGGCCTCCCCCGAGCCGCCGGAGGGGGGCGGGCAGGGCGAGGTCGCGCCTGAGGCAGCCAGAGCGCCTCGCTCACTGCGCCCGCACTAAGGCCATCGGCCCGCCCGCGCGCTTGGGTAGCTTGGCGCAACGGCACACGGCGCGCGGAGCGGATGGCGTGGACACCCCTTGTCGCCCAGTGGATGACCCCCGGCCCTTGGCCCGGCAAGACATCCGCCACGCGCGGCCCCGGGGCGCGTGGCGCGCACGCCGCCTGCGGCCGCGCGTCGCGCCGGGGCGACGCCGGGTTGATTTGGCTCAATGCAGCGGCGCAGCTTCCGGGCGACGCACGGCAGCAACGAGAGGAGCGCGACGCATGCAGGACGCCACGGCAGAGCCCGGGACGCACGACCGGCTGGAGAACTTCCCGATCAGCTTCTTCGCGATGGTGATGGGGCTGATGGGCCTCAGCCTCGCGCTGCACGCGGGGAGCGTGCCGTGGCCCGCGCTCGCGCGCGCCTCGGAGGCGGTGCTCTGGATCGCGGTGGCGGCCTTCGCGGGGATCGCGGTCCTCTATCTCACGAAGTGGCTGCGCCATGCCGACGCCGTCTCCTGGGAGTGGCATCATCCCGTGCGCCTCGCCTTCTTCCCGGCGATCTCGATCTCGCTCCTGCTGATCGCGACGGGGCTTCTGGCGACCTATCCGGGGGCGGCGCGCGCGGTCTGGTGGGCGGGCGCCGCGGGTCAGGCGGTGCTGACGCTCGCCGTGGTCTCGGGCTGGATCGGGCACCGGAGCTTTCAGGTGGGCCACCTGACGCCGGCGTGGTTCATCCCGGCCGTGGGCAACGTGATCGTGCCGGTGGCGGGCGTGCCGCTGGGTTACGTCGAGATTTCCTGGCTCTTCTTCTCGGCCGGGCTCGTCTTCTGGATCGTGCTGCTGACGCTCGTCTTCAACCGGCTCGTCTTTCACGACCCGGTCCCGGCGCGGCTCTTCCCGACGCTGGTGATACTGATCGCGCCGCCGGCGGTCGCCTACCTCGCCTGGGTGCAGCTGACGGGCGGGGTGGACCCCTTCGCGCGCATCCTGCTCAACGCGGCCTATGTCTTCGCCGCGCTGGTCGCCGTGCAGGTGCCGAAGCTCGCCCGGCTGCCCTTCGCGCTGAGCTTCTGGGCGCTCTCCTTCCCGATCGCGGCGCTCTCCATCGCCTCCTTCCGGCACGGCGCGCTGGCGGACTCGCCCGCGCACGTCTGGATCGGGACCGGCGCGCTCGCGCTCCTCGGCGCGGTGGTCGTGGGGCTTCTCTGGCGCACCGGGCAGGCCGTCGCGCGGCGGGAGATCTGCAAGCCGGAGTAGGCGCGGATGGGGTATAATTATACCATATTCGCAAGGCTTTGATTTTGCAATATAAAACGCGGCGCCGCGCGCTTGACTGTGCGCGCCGCGCCCGTATAACCCCACCATCCCGACCGCGGGGGCGAGAGGCCCGCGCGGACGCGCGACAGAATACGAGGAACACCCCCGGATGAAGACCTATTCAGCGACCCCGGCGGACATCGAGAAGAAATGGATCGTGATCGACGCCGAAGGCGTCGTGCTCGGCCGGCTCGCCTCGATCGTCGCCACCCGGCTGCGCGGCAAGCACAAGCCGGGCTTCACCCCGCACATGGACTGCGGCGACAACGTCATCGTGATCAACGCCGACAAGGTGCAGCTCACGGGCAAGAAGCGTGACGAGCACTTCTACTGGCACACGGGCTACCCCGGCGGCATCAAGTCCCGCACCAAGGACCAGATCCTGACCGGCGCGCACCCCGAGCGCGTGGTGACGCAGGCCGTCAAGCGGATGCTGCCCGGCAACCGCCTCTCGCGTCAGATCATGGGCAACCTGCGCGTGTACGCCGGGGCCGAGCACCCGCACGAGGCGCAGCAGCCCGAGAAGCTGGACGTGACCGCGATGAACTCCAAGAACACCCGGATGGCGACGTAATGGCGGACGAAATCAAATCCTTCGAAGGGCTGGACGCGGTGGCCGACGCCCCCGCGGCCGAGGAGACGGCCGTCACCCGCGAGCCGGTGCGCGACGCGCTCGGCCGCTCCTACGCGACGGGCCGGCGCAAGGACGCCACGGCGCGCGTCTGGATCAAGCCGGGCTCCGGCAAGGTGCAGGTGAACGGCAAGCCGATCAACGAGTACTTCGCGCGGCCCGCGCTGCAGATGATCCTGCGCCAGCCCTTCCAGGTGGCCGGCGTCGAGGACCAGTTCGACGTGATGTGCACCGTCAAGGGCGGCGGCCTCTCGGGGCAGGCCGGCGCGGTGAAGCACGGCATCTCGCGCGCGCTGCAGTACTACGACCCGGCGCTGCGCCCGGCGCTGAAGGCCGCGGGCTTCCTCACCCGCGACAGCCGCGTCGTCGAGCGCAAGAAGTTCGGCCGCGCCAAGGCCCGCCGCAGCTTCCAGTTCTCGAAGCGCTGAGGCGTCCTCCCGGACATGCAAGGGGCCGCCCGCGGGCGGCCCTTTTTTCGTACGCCCGTCACTCGTCCGGCGGGATCAAGCCGAGGCCGCGCAGGTAGACGCCGATGCCGCTTTCGAGAAGTTCCTCGGCCGGGAAGGGCGATTGCGTGCCCGGTGAGTTGCGCGCGAAGAGTTCCACGACACCGTGGCTCATCGCCCAGACGTGCGCCGAGAACATCGCCGGCGGCGGGCGCTTCTCGGGCGGGATGTGCTGCGAGAGGTCCTCGGCCGCGCGTTGCAGCACGCCCCACGCGCGGTCCGCCGCGGCGGCGAGTTCGGGCGTGCGCTGGATCGAGATGCCGCTTTCGAACATTGCGATGTAGTGGCCCGGATAGCGCCGCGCGAAGGCGAGATAGGCGCGTCCCGTCGCCTCGAAGGCGGCGAGGGCGGAGGGCTGGCCCGTCTCGTAGGCCGCGCCCATGACCTCGGCGAAGATCTCGTAGCCCTGCCGCGCGGCCTCGGCGATCAGGTCCTCGCGCCCCTCGAAATGGCGGTAGACGGCCGCCGGCGTGACGCCCGCCTGCTTGGCGGCCTCCGACAGGGTGAAGCCCTGCGGCCCCCGCGCCTCGATCAGTCGGAGTGCGGCGGCCACGAGTTCCTGGCGCAGGTTGCCGTGGTGATAGCCCCGCTTAGCCATCGCGCCAGAGCTCCGGCCCGCCGAGGATCGTCGGATCGCGCACGCCGATCGCCTCGGCGTCCTTGTGCGCGTAATCGAGCCGGGCGAGCACGGCGCGGATCGCCTCGAGCCGCGCGCGGCGCTTGTCGTCCGAGCGCACCACGCACCAGGGCGCCTTCGCCGTGTGCGTGCGCCCCAGCGTCTCGCGGATGGCGTCGCTGTAGGCCTCCCAGAGGCGCAGCCCCTCCACGTCGATGCGCGAGACCTTCCATTGCTTCACCGGGTCGCGCTCGCGCACGAGGAAACGGCGGAGCTGCTCCGCGCGCGAGACGTCGAGCCAGAGCTTCACGAGCACGATGCCGTCGTCCACGAGCATCTTCTCGAAGTCGGTCACCTGATGGAAGAAATGCGCGCGCTCGGCCGCTGTGCAGAAGCCGAAGACATGCTCGACCACCGCGCGGTTGTACCAGGAGCGGTCGAAGAGCACGATCTCGCCCGCGGCGGGCAGTTGGCGCACGTAGCGCTGGAAATACCATTCCATCGCCTCGCGTCCCGAGGGGGCGGAGAGCGCGACGAGGCGCGCGATGCGCGGGTTCATCTCGGCGCGGAAGCGCTTGATCGTGCCGCCCTTTCCGGCGGCGTCCCGCCCCTCGAAGAGCACGGCGACCCGCGCGCCCGCGTCGCGTGCCCAGCGCTGGAGCTTGGCGAGTTCGACCTGCAGCGCCGCGAGGCGGCTCTTGTAGTGCGCCTTCTGCATGCGCCGCGCGTAGGGAAAGCCCGCGCCGATCAGGCGGTTCCTGTCGCCCCCGGCGCGCGCGATCGCGGCGCGCACGGCCTCCGGCGCCTCGGTCTCGTAGTAGTCGGTGATCGCGCCGTCGAAGGGCAGGGGCATCGCCGCGTCCTTTTGACCCGATAATGGGGAGCGCCGCCGCTCAGCGCAATCCGGCCCGCGCCGCCGCCCGGTCCACCGCTGCGACGACCGCGTCCTCGTCGGCGTGGTGGGGCATGTGGCCCACGCCCTCGAGCACCGTCAGCCGCGCGCCCTCGATCTGTTCGGCGAGCGGCTCGGAATGGATCGAGAGACCCACGGTGGTGTCGGCGTCGCCGTGCAGGATCTCGACCGGCACCTCGATCGCGCCGTAGCGTGTGTGCAGGTCGCGGATCTCGGCGTTGATCGCGGCGCGTTGCAGCGCGTTCTCGCGCAGCGTCGCGCGGCGCAGGGTGAGGCCGGGGCCGAAATGCGCCGCGTAGCGCTCGGGCACCGGCTGCGGGGCGAAGACCTCGGCGACGGCCTCCTCCACCACGCGGTCGGGCACCCAGGCCGAGATGAGCGCCGCCGCCACCGGCCCGAGCCACGGATGCGAGGTCAGCCGATAGTAAAGCGAGAGATCGCTTTCCCACGGGTTCGAGGCCGCGGCGAGCGGCACCAGCCCCGCGAGCCGGTCCGGATGATGCACCGCCCAGGCGAGCGCCACCGCGCCGCCGTAACTGTGGCCCAGCAGGATCGGCCGCTCCGCGCCGAGCTTCCCGGCCGCCCGCATCAGGAGCCCCGCCTGCACCGTGATCGAGGCGCCCCCGTCGCCCAGCCGCGGCGTGTAGCCGAGGCCGGGCCGGTCGAGCGCGATGACCCGGTAGCGCGCGGCGAGACGCTCGGCCAGCGAGAAGGTGAAATCCCGCAGGTTCCCGCTCGCCCCGTGGATGAGCACGAGGGGCGGGCCCGCGCCCATCTCGCGGACGTGCACCGGGTGGCCCTCCACCGCGACGATGCGGCCCGAGGGCGGCCAGCGCGCCTCCGCCCGCGCCTCGTGCGCGCGGGCGCGCCAGAGCGTCGCCGCCGCGAGAAGCGCGAGGGCGAGGAGCAGCCAGAGACCCGCCTTAAGCGCCAATGGCGTCGATCTCGAAGGGGGTGGACTGATAGATCTCGTTGATCCAGTTACCGTAGAGGAGATGCGCGTGGCTGCGCCAGCGGTTCGACGGCGGGCGCGACGGGTCGTCCTCGGGGAAGTAGTTCACCGGGATGCGCGTCGAGATGTGGTCGGCCACGTCGCGGTCGTATTCCTGCTTGAGCGTATCCCGGTCGTATTCGAGGTGGTTGAACACGTAGAGCGCGCGGTGCCCCGGGTCCTCCACGAGGCAGGGACCGACCTCGTCCGAGCCGATCAGCGTCGTCAGCCCCTCGACCGCGTCGATCTCGCCCTGACGCATCTCGGTCCAGCGGCTGACGGGGATCAGGAGCTCGTCCGAGAAGCCGCGCAGGTAGGGCGAGGCGGGGGCGAGGTTGCGGTGGCGGAAGCAGCCGAAAGCCTTTTCCTCCAGCAGGTGCTTCTGCACGCCGTGCAGGTGGTGGATCATCGCCATGCCGCCCCAGCAGACGCCGAAGGTCGAATGGACGTGGGCCCGCGTCCAGTCGAAGACGCGGCGCAGCTCGTCCCAGTAGGTGACCTCCTCGAACGGCAGATGCTCGATGGGCGCGCCGGTGATGATCAGCCCGTCGAGCTTCTCGCCGCTCGCCTCCACCTCGGCGAAGGGGCGGTAGAAGCTTTCCATGTGCTCGGCGGCGGTGTTGCGCGTGCGGTGCTCGGTCATCCGGATGAGCACGAGCTCGATCTGCAGCGGCGTCGCCCCGATCAGCCGGGCGAACTGGTTCTCCGTCTGGATCTTCTTGGGCATCAGGTTCAGAAGCCCGATGCGCAGCGGCCGGATGTCCTGCCGCGCGGCGGCGTCCTCGGACATGACCATGACGCCCTCGCGCGTGAGCACTCTGAAGGCGGGCAGGTCCGAGGGCAGCTTGATCGGCATCGCGCGGGTCCGGTCGGTGGCGGGAAAGCGGTGAGATACGGCTATTCGCCCCGGGTCTCAAGGGCGCGGGCGATGAGCGCCTCGAAGTCCGCGGCGTCGGCGACGCGCGCCACCTCGTCGGCCTGCACGGTGACGCCGCGCGCGGCGAGCGCGCGGTAGCGCGGCGCACGATGGGCGAGCGCCTGCGCATAGGCCCAGCGCACGAAGGCGTCCGGGTCCACCCGGTCCTCGGCGAGCCCCGTCTCGGCGAGATAGGCCGCCCAGCGCTCGCGCAGGAACTCGGGCTGGTAGTACATGGGCTTCGGCGCCCGGTCGAAACGGCGGATCAGCGCCTCGGTGTGCGCCTCCGTCCCCTCGATCCAGACGAGCAGGAGCGACTCCTCGAGCTGGCGCAGGAGCGGGTCCTCCGGGTCCCACGGGTCGACCACCTCGCAGAAGGAGCCGCTCGAATCGCAGATGAAATGCGGGTAGCCGTAGATCGCCTCGCCCCGCTCGATGAAGCGCGCGGTGTCCTGCATCGCCGCGATCTCGGCGGCGCGGTGCTCCTCCTGCCGGCGCATGTACTCGTCGAAGGGCAGCCCCCCCTTCGCCGGATCGCCCGGCTTGCCGAGGTAGGTCGAGAGCGGCGCGAGGTTGTGGAAGCGGATCTTGGATTCGATCGAGATCGAATCCGACATCAGCAGCTCGCGCAGGACGGGCACCTGCATCGCCTCGCGCTTGAAGAGATCGGCGATGTGCTCGCCCATGTAGCGCGTGCCGATGCGGTAATCGACGGAGTAATGAAACCAGTCGCCCGTCTCGCGCAGGAGGCTCGCGAGCCGCGTCTTGCCGAGCCCCGACATGCCGAAGAGCAGCACCCGCTTGTGCGCCGCGCCCCGCCAGTCCGCCACCGTGTCGTAAAGCATCCCGCGCTCCGTCCCGCTGTCGCCCCGTCTCTAGCGGGCAGCGCGCGCCGGGACCAGAGGGCGGGGGCCAAGGGCCTTGCAAGGCCCTTGGCCCGGGGCGGTCGTCGACCGCCCCGGGCAAGGCGCTTCCAAGCGCCTTGCGCCCGGCTCAGGGCAGCGCGCGCCGCGCGCGCGTCTCGGCCCAGATGTTGAGGTAGTTCGCCGCGAAGATCACCGCCGCGCCGATCAGAACCGCCCATTGCAGATCCTCGGCGTAAAGCGCCATGCCCACCGCCGTCAGCACCGGCAGGCGCGCGAAGTCCATCGGCATGACCACCGCCGCCGGCGCGAGGGAGAGCGCGGTCGTCAGGCAGAAATGCGCCGAGAGCCCCGCGATCCCCACCACCACGAGCCAGCCCGCCGCCCAGAGCGGCGGCACCGCGACGTCGAGATCCGCCGCGGCCGTGACGAGGCCGAAGACCGACTGCATCGCGGTCATCCAGAAGAGGATGCAGGTGATCGTTTCGCTCCGCGTCAGCCGGCGCGTGAAGACCGCCGAAAAGGCGAAGCCCACCGCCGCGCCCGCCGCCGCGATCTGGCCCACCGAGAGGGGCGCGGCGCCGGGCTGCGCGACGATCAGGATGCCGAGAAAGCCGAGCGTCGCCGAGACGAGGCGCATCACCGTGAGCCGCTCGCCGAGGATCAGCGGCGAGAGCAGCACCACCCAGATCGGCGAGGTGAACTCGAAGGCGACGAGCTGCGCGAGCGGGATGAGCGGGATCGCGAAGAACCAGAGGTTCTGCCCGGTGAAATGCGCGAGGTTGCGCGCCGCGTGCAGCCCGATCCGCCGCGTGCGCACCTCCGCGAGCCGCCCGGTCCAGGCCGCGGCCGCCACCACGATCGCGAGGCCCACGAGGCTCCGGTAGAACATGATCTCGAAGGTGTCGAGCGTGCCGCCGAGCTGGCGCCCGGCCACCGCCATGCCGGTGAAGGAGGCCACCGTGCCGGCCATCCAGAGCGCCGCCCTGAGCGTCGGGCTCATGCGCCGCGCCCCGTCCGGGTCCGTGGACACACCCGCGCCGGGACCGGACCGCGGGCGGCGGTCATGGACGCGCCCGGCAGCGCGTCACTCCCACTCGATCGTGCCCGGCGGCTTCGAGGTGATGTCATAGGTCACCCGGTTGATGCCGCGGACCTCGTTGATGATCCGCGTCGCGGTCTCGGTCAGGAAGTCGTGCGAGAAGGGGTAGACGTCCGCCGTCATGCCGTCGACGCTGGTCACCGCGCGGAGCGCGCAGGCGTAGTCATAGGTGCGCCCGTCGCCCATCACGCCCACCGTGCGCACCGGCAGGAGCGCCGCGAAGGCCTGCCAGATCTCGTCGTAGAGCCCGTGACGGCGGATCTGGTCGATGTAGACGGCGTCGGCCCGGCGCAGGATCTCGAGCTTGTCGCGGGTGATCTCGCCGGGGCAGCGGATGGCGAGACCGGGTCCGGGGAAGGGATGACGGCCGATGAACCAGTCCGGCAGGCCGAGCTCGCGGCCGAGCGCGCGCACCTCGTCCTTGAAGAGCTCGCGCAGCGGCTCGACGAGCGCGAGCCCCATCTTCTCCGGCAGCCCGCCCACGTTGTGGTGGCTCTTGATGGTCACCGACGGCCCGCCGGCGAAGCTCACGGACTCGATGACGTCCGGATAGAGCGTGCCCTGCGCGAGGAACTCCGCCCCCTCGATCCGGCCCGCGTGCTCCTGGAAGACGTCGATGAAGAGCCGGCCGATGGTCTTGCGCTTCTCCTCGGGGTCGGAGACGCCCTCGAGCGCGTCGAGGAAGCGGTCCTGCTCCTCGGCGTGGACGAGGGGAATGTTGTAGTGGTCGCGGAACATGCCCGTGACCTCCGCCGCCTCGCCCTCCCGCAGGAGGCCGTGATCGACGAAGACGCAGGTCAGCTGATCGCCGATCGCCTCGTGCAGGAGGACCGCGGCGACGGAGCTGTCCACGCCGCCCGAGAGGCCGCAGATCACCTTCGCGTCGCCCACCTGCGCGCGGATCTTCGCGATCGCCTCAGCGCGGTAGGCGCCCATCGTCCAGTCGCCGGTGAAGCCGGCGATCTTCAGGAAGTTGGCGTAGAGTTGCCGGCCGTTCGGCGTGTGATGCACCTCCGGGTGGAACTGCACGGCGTAGAAATGCCGCTCGGGGTCGGCGGTGATGGCGAAGGGGGCGCCGGGGGAGGTGCCGAAGACCTCGAAGCCGGGGGCGAGCGCGGCCACATGGTCGCCGTGGCTCATCCAGACCTGCTCCGGGCCTTCCGCGAACCAGCCCTCCAGCAGGTCGAGCCCTCGGCCCGCCGGGGTCACCGAGGCGCGGCCGAACTCCGCCGTGCCGGCGCCGCGCTCCACGCGCCCGCCGAGCATCTGCATCATCACCTGCTGGCCGTAGCAGATGCCGAGAACGGGCACGCCGAGCTCGAAGACCGCCTGCGGGGGCCGCGGGCTGCCCGCGTCGGGCACCGAGGCCGGCCCGCCCGAGAGGATCACCGCCTTCGGCGCGAAGTCGCGGAGAAAGGTCTCCGTGACGTGCTGGAAGGGATGGATCTCGCAATAGGTGTCGAGCTCGCGCAGGCGGCGCGCGATGAGCTGCGTCACCTGGCTGCCGAAATCGACGATGAGCAGGCGGTCGTGCTGGCGGGCGTGGTCCATGCGCGGTGGTTACGCCGCACGCGCGGCCGGCGCAAGCGCCCTCGGCGCCGTGGGGCGGAAGGGGGCTGTCTGCCCCCCTCTTGGCCTTCGGCCAATTCACCCCCCGAGAGTATTTGCACCAAGATGATGGACCGGCGCCCTCCCATCATCTTGGTGGAAATACTCCGGGGAGCGCGAGGGGCAGCGCCCCTCGCCCCTCCCGCGCGGGCGGGGCCGCGGCCTTCCTGCTTGACGCCGGCGGGTGGTCGGCGGACAGTCCCCGGGCGCCGGGGTCGGCGCGGAGCGGACAACGGGGAGGCGTGAATGACAGTCTTGCGATCGCTGCTGGCCGGGACCTGCGCGCTGGCGCTCGCCGCCGGGGCGCAGGCGTCGGATCTGAAGGTCGGGTTCCTGAGCACGCTGTCGGGCGGCGGTGCCGGGCTCGGCGTGGATATTCGCGACGGGTTCCTTCTCGCCCTCGGCGAGGCCGGCGCCGACGACGTCGAGGTCGTCGTCGAGGACACCCAGCGCAAGCCGGAGGTGGCCGTGCAGGTCGCCGACGAGTTCATCCAGCGCGAGGAGGTGGACGTGCTCACGGGCATCGTCTTTTCCAACATCGCGCTCGCCGTGGTGCCCTCGGCGGTCAATCAGGGCAAGTTCTATATCTCGCCCAACGCCGGGCCCTCGCAGCTCGCCGGGCGGGGCTGCCACGAGAACTACTTCAACGTCGCCTGGCAGAACGACGCCATGCACGAGGCCGCGGGCGCGCACGCCAACGACGCGGGCTACGAGAGCGCCTTCATCATGGCGCCCAACTACCCGGCTGGGCAGGACGGGCTCACGGGCTTCAAGCGCTTCTACGAGGGCGAGGTCGTCTCGGAGGTCTACACCCGGCTCGGGCAGACCGACTACGCCGCCGAGATCGCGCAGATCCGCGCGAGTGACGCCGACGTCGCCTATTTCTTCCTGCCGGGCGGGATGGGGATCTCGTTCCTGAAGCAGTATGCCGACGCGGGCGTGGACATTCCGCTGATCGGGCCGGGCTTCAGCTTCGACCAGACGATCCTGCCGGCGGTGGGCGACGCGGCGGCGGGGGTGCGCAACACCTCCGAGTGGTCGCCCGACCTCGACACCGCGGCGAACGCGGCCTTCGTCGAGAGCTTCCGCGCGGCCTACGACCGCACGCCCTCGATGTACGCCGCGCAGGGCTACGACGCGGCGCAACTCCTGCTGTCGGCGATGGAGACGGCCGACGTCTCGGACGCCGACGCCTTCCGCGAGGCGCTGCGCGCGGCGGAGTTCGAGAGCGTGCGGGGCGCGTTCCGCTTCGCCGCGAACCAGCACCCGATTCAGGACATCTACGTCCGCGAGGTGGTCGAGCGGGACGGCGTCTGGACCAACGTGGTCGTCGGGCCGAGCCTGCAGGACCACAGCGACGTCTACGGCGCGGACTGCGATCTCTGATCCGGCGCGCGCCGCGGGGGCGTCCCGCGGCGCGCCCGCGCGCGGGCCGTGGCGGACGGGGCGGCGCCGCGGCCCGACCACGTGCGCGAGGGGGCGATGACGACGATCCTCTTCATCGAGCAGGTGCTGAACGGCCTGCAGTTCGGGGTGATGCTCTTCCTGATGGCCGCCGGGCTGACGCTCGTCTTCGGCGTCATGGGGCTCATCAACCTCGCGCACGGCGCGCTCTACATGGTGGGCGCCTTCGCCGCGGCGAGCGTCGCGGCGGCGACCGGCAGTTTCCTCCTCGGGCTGATCGCGAGCCTCGCGGCGGCGGCGATGGCCGGCGCGATCGTGGAGATCGTGGTGATCCGGCGGCTCTACCGGCGCGACCATCTCGACCAGGTGCTTGCCACCTTCGCGCTGATCCTGATCTTCTCGGAGGGCACGCGCTGGCTCTTCGGCTCCTTCCCGCTCTACCTCGACATTCCCGAGGCGCTCTCGGGGCCCGTCACGCTGCCCGGCGGGATCGACTATCCGCTCTACCGGCTCTTCATCATCGCCGTGGGGCTCGCCGTCGCGGGCTTCCTCTTCTGGCTGATCGCGCGCACGCGCCTCGGCATCCGGATCCGCGCGGGCGAGGCCGACCGGGAGATGATCGCGGCCCTCGGCGTGGACATCTCGAAGCTCTACACGCTCGTCTTCGCCCTCGGCGCGGCGCTCGCGGGCATGGCGGGCGCGCTCGTCGGCGCGATCCAGTCGGTGGAGGTCGGCATGGGCGAGCCGGTGCTGATCCTCGCCTTCGTCACGATCATCATCGGCGGCATCGGCTCGATCAAGGGCGCCTTCGTCGGCGCGCTGCTCGTGGGGCTGATCGACACGCTGGGGCGCACGCTGCTGCCCATCGCCTTCGGCACGGTGATGGAGGCCTCGGCGGCGACGACCGTCGGCTCGGCGCTCGCCTCGATGCTGATCTACATCCTGATGGCGGGCGTGCTCATCGCGCGGCCGCAGGGGCTCTTCGGGGCGGCGGCGTAGGATGCGGCGCGAGACGATCATCAACGCGGGCCTCGCCGCGGGGCTTCTGGCGATCCCGCTCTGGGCGCATGTCACGGGCGAGATCTTCACCATCACGCTGGCCACCCGGGTGGCGATCCTCGCGCTCGCGGCCGTGGGGCTGAACCTCGCGCTCGGGCTCGGCGGGCTCGTCTCCTTCGGGCACGCGGCCTATTTCGGGCTGGGCGGCTACGCGATGGGGATTCTCGCCTTCCACGCACAGACTTACGATCCGATCTTCACCTGGCCCTTCGTGTTCGAGGGCACCAAGCAGATGCTGGTGATCTGGGCGGTGGCGCTCGTCGCCTCGGGGCTCGCGGCGGCTCTGATCGGGATGCTCACGCTGCACACTTCGGGCGCCTATTTCATCATGGCGACGCTCGCCTTCGGGCAGATGTTCTACTACCTCTTCGTGAGCTGGCCGAAATACGGCGGCGAGGACGGGATGGCGATCTACGTCCGCAACGACTTTCCGGGGCTGAACACGCTCGACCCGATCCAGTTGTTCGTGATCTGTTACGCGCTCCTGATGGCGGGCCTCTTCGTGAGCTGGCGCATCGCGCGTTCGCCCTTCGGGCTCGCGCTTCAGGCGGCGCGGCAGAACGCCGAGCGGGTCGAGACGGTGGGCATCCGGCCCTTCCGCATCCGCCTCGCCGCCTTCGTGATCTCGGGCATGATCACCGGGCTCGCCGGGGCGCTGATGGCCGATCTGAACCGCTTCGTCGGCCCCACGATGTTCAGCTGGCACACCAGCGGCGAGATCATGGTCCTCGTGATCCTCGGCGGTGTCGCGCGGCTTTACGGGCCCGTCGCGGGGGCGGCGCTCTTCGTCCTGCTCGAGCACTGGCTGGGCGGCGTCAGCGACTACTGGCTGGCCTTCGTGGGCGCGCTCCTGTTGCTCGTCGTGCTCTTCGCGCGCGGCGGGCTCATCGGCTCGCTCGCGGGGCGGGAGGTCGCGCATGACTGAGCCCGTCCTCGAGATCCGCAAGCTCAGCAAGAGCTTCGGCGCGCTGCGGGCGAGCCGCGACATCAACCTGACCCTGTTGCCGGGCGAGATCCACGCGCTGATCGGGCCGAACGGCGCCGGTAAATCCACGCTCATCAAGCAGATCGCCGGCAACATGGCGCCCGACGCGGGCGAGATCCGCTTCCTCGGGCGGGACGTGACGGCGCTCGACACCGTCGGCCGCGCGCGGATGGGGCTGGGGCGGAGTTTCCAGATCTCCTCGGTGATCGCGGAGTTCACGGTGCTGCAGAACGTGGTGCTCGCGCTGCAGGGCGCGCGGGGCACGTCGTATCACCTCTTCCGCGCCGTGCTGAAGGACCGCGAGATGACCGCGACGGCCCGCGCCGCGGCCGGGCGCGTGGGCCTCGACGACCGCCTCGCCGTCCGGGCGCAGGACCTGAGCCACGGCGAGCGGCGCAAGCTCGAGATCGCGATGGCGCTCGCGCTGGCGCCGCGCGCCTTCCTGCTCGACGAGCCGATGGCGGGCATGGGCGCGGAGGGCGCGGCGGAGATGACGCGCCTTCTGGATCGGTTGCGCCACGAGGCGCCGATCCTGCTGGTCGAGCACGACATGGACGCGGTCTTCAGCCTCGCCGACCGGATCAGCGTGCTCGACTACGGCGAGATCATCGCCAGCGGCACGGTGGAGGAGATCCGCGCCGACCCCGTGGTGCGCCGCGCCTATCTCGGCGACGACGCGGAGGCGATCTGATGGCGCTTCTCGCGCTCGAGGGGATCGAGGCCGCCTACGGCGCGAGCCAGGCGCTCTTCGGCGTCGATCTCGCGCTCGGCGCGGGCGAGGTCGTCGCGCTCATGGGCCGCAACGGCATGGGCAAGACGACGACGATCCGCGTGGCCTGCGGGATGATGCCGGCGCGGGCGGGGCGCGTGACCTTCGAGGGACGCGACATCACGCGGTGGCCTGCGCACCGGGTCGCGCGGCTCGGCGTCGGGCTGGTGCCCGAGGGGCGGCGCTGCTTCGCGCCGCTCACGGTGGAGGAGAACCTCCTCGCCGCCGCGCGGCCGGGGCCGTGGGACCGCGCGTCGGTGGCCGAACTTTTCCCCCGGCTCGCGGAGCGGCGGGACCAGCGCGCCGCCTCGCTCTCGGGCGGCGAGCAGCAGATGCTCGCCATCGGGCGCGCGCTGATGACCAATCCGCGGCTCCTGATCCTCGACGAGGCGACCGAGGGCCTCGCGCCGGTGGTACGCCAGGAGATCTGGCGCGCGATCGCCCGGCTCAAGGCGGAGACCGGCCTCGCGCTCCTCGTGGTGGACAAGTCGCTGAAGGAGCTCGCCCGCGTCGCCGACCGCGCCGTGATCCTCGAGCGCGGGCGCACCGTCTGGCAGGGCGGGATGGCCGATCTTGGGCGCGACGTGACCGATCGCTACCTCGGCGTCTGACCGACGCGCGACGGCCCGCCGACGACGCCCGCGTCGAAGAGCCGCCCGATCTCGCCCGAGCCGAGGCCCGCGACGTCGGCGAGCACCTCCTCGGTGTGCTCCCCGAGCTCCGGCGCGGGGGCGGGCGCGTCGCGCTCGGCGGCCGAGAACTCCAGCGGGCTCGCCGGGACGGGATAGGTGCCGATGCCGGGCTGCGTGAGCATCGAGAACATCGGGTTCTCGGGCGAGAGGTCCGGGTCCTCGTCGAGCGCGGTGCGGAAATCGCGGAAGATCGACCATGTGACGCCGTGGGCGTCGAAACTCTCGGCGAAGTCGGCGACGGCGCGCGCGGCGAACCACGGCGCGAGGATCTCGGTGATCGCGTGGCGGTGACGGAAGCGTTCGCCCTCCTTGCCGAGATCGGCGCCGAGGCGCGCGGCGAGGCGGTCCATCGCCTCGCCCGTGCCGGTCGCCTTCAGAAGGCCCTGCCACTGCCGGCGCGTGAGGCCCACGACCATCACCCGCCGCCCATCGGCGCAGAGGAAATCCTGCCCGTAGGCGCCGTAGAGCGCGTTGCCCGCCTTCGGCCGGCTCTCGCCCGTGAGCGCCGTCTCGCCGATGATGCCGAGGTGGCCGAGCATCGCCGCCGCCACGTCCTTCAGCGCGACCTCGACCTGTTGCCCGCGCCCGGTCTTGAGGCGCTGGCGCTCGGCGGCCAAGAGGCCCGCGACGGCGAGATTGCCGGCGATGCAGTCCCAGGCCGGCAGGACATGCGCCACCGGCTCGGTGGAGCCCTCCGGCCCGGTCGTGTCGGGAAAGCCGAGCGAGGGGTTCACCGTGTAGTCCACCGCCGGCCGCCCGTGCCGGTCGCCGGTGAGCGTGAGCATCACGAGGTCCGGGCGGTGGCGGCTGAGGCTTTCGTAATCCATCCAGCCGCGCACGCGCAGGTTCGTCAGGAAAAGCCCCGCGTCCTCGCCCGGCGCGGTGACGATGCGGGTGACGAGCTCGCGCCCCTCGGGCGATTTCATGTCCACCGCGACCGAGCGCTTGCCCTTGTTGAGCCCCGCCCAGAAGAGCGAGCGCCCGTTGGGCGCGACGGGCCAGCGCTTCGCGTCGAGCCCGCCCTCGAGCCGGTCGAAGCGGATCACGTCGGCGCCCATCTGCGCCAGCGTCATCCCCGCGAGCGGCACGGCGACGAAGGCCGAGCCCTCGACGACGCGCATGCCGGTCAGAATTCCCATGTCACTCCCCCCACTCCGCGGTCGCCCGCATGGTCATGTGTCCCTCCGCCGCCGCGGCGCAGAGGGCGAGCCCCGGCCCGTCGTCCTCCGCCCAGGCGAGCGCGCGCATCGGCGCCCCGGCGAAGAGCGGATGCACGCCGCGGAAGCGGAAGCGGTCCGGCGCGCGGCCCCCCTGCGCCACGGCGAGCGCCATCAGACAGAGCGCCTGCATCGGCCCGTGCACGACGAGGCCGGGGTATTTCTCCACCTCCTGCGTATAGGGCAGGTCGTAGTGGATGCGGTGCGCGTTGAAGGTGGCCGCCGAGAAGCGGAAGAGCCGCGTCTCGGGCATTGGCAGGGTGAGCTCGGCCTCCGGCGCGGCGGGGGCCGGGGTCTTCTTCGGCGGCGTGAAGCGGTCGGGCATCGGCATGTAGACGATGTCCTGCCGCTCCTCGACGGCGAGGCCCGCGGGGCCGTGGAGCGCGTGCTCGACGGTGACGAAGACCATGCCGCCGCGGTCGTTCTCGACCTCGCGGATGCCGGCGATCGTCGAGCGGCGCGTCACCGTGTCGCCCACGCGCAGGGGCGCGTGGAAGGTCAGCGCGCCGCCCGCCCACATGCGCCGCGCGTAATCGATGGGCGGCAGGAAGCCGCCGCGCTTCGTGTGCCCGTCGGGGCCGAGCCCGTCCATCGGCGCGGCCGGGTGAAAGAGCGCCCAGTGCCAGAGCGGCGGCAGGGGCGCGCCCGCCTCGGGCGGGGCGGGCAGCGCGCCGGGCAGGTCCGAGAGCGTCGCCGCCAGCATCGAGAGCGCCGCGGCGCTCGCCATGTCCTGATCCTCCCGCGTGCGCCCGATCCAGCCCTCGACCTCGTCGCGTGCCATGCCGCCCCTCTCGTCCGTTGCGGGGCCTGCATAGCGGAGACAGATTGTGTCGCCTAGGAATACTTATGTGCACAGATATTGCGCGCACTCAGGCCCGGACCGGAGGCGGCGCCCCGCCGGCGCGGAGGCCGGCGGGATCTTGTGCCGCTGCTCGATGGATCGGTGCCTGACGGGCGGAGGCCCGATAGGACTGTCGCGGCGCGCTTGGCGCCCCGTGGTGGATGCATGGCGTCAGCGGGGGCGGGCGCGGGCCTAGGCCGGGCGTGCGCGCGGCTCAGCGTCCCCAGCTGCGCACCGGACCGCAATCCATGTGCACGAAGTCCGAGGCGGTGTATTTGCCCACGCCGCCCGCGCGGCAGGCCATCGCGGCGCGCGCCATCTGGCTCACCGAGCGCGAGCGCAGGTGCAGATCCGCCGCCTCGCCGCGCATGTGGCGCGAATTCTTCGCCACGCCGGAACTGCGGCGGCGGAGCATCGCGTTGGTCTCCGGGCTGCGATAGCCCGAGACGAGGGTGTAGGGCTCAGAGGTGTCGAGCATCTTGTGCGCGGCGGTCATCAGGTCGATGGTGCGCGGGTCGATCGCCTTGACCTCGCCGTTGCGCCAGTCGCGCATGAAATGATTGATCTCGGCGATCGCCTCGGGGATGTACTCCCCCTCGATCCAGTAGATGGTATCGATCCGCTCCCCTGTGCGGCCGGAATACATGCGGAGGCGGCGGATGTCGCCGGCGCCGCGCAGGAACCCGGCGGCGTTGGCGAAGCCCGGTGCCGCGGTGATCGTCGTCGCGGCGAACCCGGCCAACAGGCCGCGGCGCGTCACCGCGCGGGCGCTGGAGTCATGCGTCATGATGGTGCCTGTCCTGTCTCGTCTGCCCTGCCGCGACGTTGCGCGGCGCTGTTCGTCGTCCCCGATTGGGAAGAAAGATTGCATAAGCGTCATGTGCACAGAAAGCCCGATTCGGTCTAAAATCCCGTAAAGAGGCGTGGTCGGCGGGAATCTGCCCAAGCGAGCCCGGTTGCCGAGCGTTGCAGGGAAGTCGCGCGCAAGCCCGAAGCCGGGCCGCGCCGGAACTTGTGAATGGACAGCGCCGCGCCCGCGCGGCTCAACGGGGGTGCTACTCACCGCCGACGCCCGAGGGCGCCGGCCCCAGACCGGAGCGAACGCCATGCCGCTGCCAGCCACGCTGTCCCTGCCGCTTCGCCGTCTGCGGGTGGCCGCGCTCGTGCTGGCGCTCGCGGCGCCGGTCGCGGCCGCCGAGCCGGCCGGCGTGGCCTTCAGACAGGCGCTGGCCGAGGCGGTGGCCGAACGCCCCGTGGCGTCGGAGGTCTATCGCGACCGGGCCTTCGCGCCGATCTGGACGGCCGACACCGCCGCGGCCGAGCGCCGGCGCGCGGCGCTTTTCGAGGCGTTGCGCGGCCTGCCGCTGCACGGGTTGCCCGCGGCGGACCTCGACGGGCTCACGGCGCGCATGGCGGCGGCGCGCACCGCGGGCGATCTCGCCCGGGTGGAGGCGGCGCTCACCGCGCAGTTCCTGAGCTACGCGCGCCGGCTCGGGGCGGGGCTGCTGACCCCCTCCGAGATCGACACCGACATCGAGCGCACCGCGCCGCGGCCCGATCTCGCCGCCGCCTTGCGCGCGGTCGCCGGGGCGGAGCGCCCGGCGGTCCACCTGCGCGGCCTCGCCCCGCAGAGCGCGGAATACACGCGGCTGATGAAGGCGCGGCTGGAACTCGGCGAGATCGTGCGCGCGGGCGGCTGGGGGCCGGAGGTGCGCGCCCGGCGGCTCGAGCCCGGCGACAGCGGCGCGCAAGTGGTCGCGCTGCGCGACCGTCTGATCGCGATGGGGTATCTCGGGCGCACCGCCACCGCGCGCTACGACGCGGCGGTGGTGGAGGCGGTGCGCCGCTTTCAGGAGGCGCACGGCCTCGAGGTGGACGGCATCGCGGGCGGGGCGACGCTGCGCGCGCTCAACACGCCCGCCGAGGCGAGGCTGCGCTCGGTCCTCGTCGCGCTGGAGCGCGAGCGCTGGCTGCCCCGCGAGCGCGGCGCGCGCCACATCCTCGTCAATCTCACGGATTTCTCGGCGCGGATCATGGACGACGGCAAGGTGACCTTCCGCACCAAGGCCGTCGTCGGCGCGCGGAGCCCGGCGGGCAAGCACACGCCCGAGTTCTCCGACGAGATGGAGCACATGGTCGTCAACCCGTCGTGGTACGTGCCGCGCTCCATTCTCGCGCGCGACTACCTGCCCAAGATGAAGCGCGACCCGAACGCCGCCGCCTACCTGCAGCTCATGGACGGCGGCGGCCGCGTGGTCAGCCGGAGCGCGGTCAACTTCAACGCCTACAACGCGCGGAATTTCCCCTTCAACGTGCGCCAGCCCCCGGGGCCGCGCAACGCGCTCGGGCTGGTGAAGTTCATGTTCCCCAACGAACACGCGATCTACCTGCACGACACACCGGAAAAGCACCTCTTCGACCGCCACACCCGCACCTACTCGAGCGGATGCGTCCGCCTCGAGGAGCCCTTCGAGTTCGCCTACGAGCTGCTGCGCCCGCAGACCGACGACCCCGAGGGCCTCTTTCACTCGGTGCTCGAGACCGGCCGCGAGACGCAGATCGATCTCGACCGCCACGTGCCCGTCCACCTGATCTATCGCACCGTGCGGGCGCGGCCCGACGGTCGCCTCGCGTTCCGGCCCGACATCTACGGCCGCGACGCGAAGATCTGGACGGCGCTCGCCGCGCGGGGGGTGGCGATCGCGGACGCGGAGGGCTAGGGGTGACGCCGCACGTCGTGCGGAGATGACATGGCCCACACCCTCGGAAAGCTCGCCAAGGCGCTCGGCCTCGTCGCAGAGGGCGACGCCACGCTGCCGATCGTCGGCGCCGCGGAACCCGCGGAGGCTGGGCCGGAGGAACTCGCCATCGCCTCGACGCCGGCCTACGCCGAACGTCTGAGCGAGGGCCGGGCGCGCGCCGCGCTCCTCTGGGACGGCGCGGACTGGCAGGCGCTGGGGCTGTCGGGCGCGATCTGCCCGCCGCGCCCGCGCTTCGCGATGTCCGGGCTGACCGCGGCGCTCGACCGCGGCCCGGGCTTTCCGCCGGGCCGGCACCCCTCGGCGGTGATCGACCCGCGCGCCGAGCTGGGGCCGGACGTCACCGTCGGCGCGCTCGCCGTGATCGAGGCGGGCGCGCGCATCGGCGCGCGCACGGTGATCGGGCCGCAGGCCTACGTCGGCGCCGGGGCCGAGATCGGGGCGGACGGCCTCGTGCGCGAGGGGGTGCGCATCGGCGCGCGGGTGAGGATCGGCGCGCGGTTCGTCGCGCAGCCCGGCGCGGTGGTCGGCAGCGACGGCTTCTCCTTCGTCACGCCGGAGGAATCCGGGGCCGAGCGCGCGCGCGCTACCCTCGGCGCCGAGGACGCGCCCGCGCCCGCCGCCCAGAGCTGGGCGCGCATCCATTCGCTCGGCGCGGTAAGCATCGGCGACGACGTGGAGATCGGCGCCGCCACCTGCATCGACCGCGGCACGATCCGCGACACGGTCGTGGGCGACGGCACCAAGCTCGACAACCTCGTGCAGATCGCCCACAACGCGGTGATCGGGCGGGATTGCGTCTTCGCCGGGCACTCGGGCGTCGCCGGCTCGGCGCGCGTGGGCGATCACGTGGTCATGGGCGGGCAGGCGGGCGTGGCCGACAACGTGACCGTCGGCGCCAACGTGGTGATCGCCGCGGGGACCAAGGTTCTGTCCAACGTGCCGGCGGGGCGCGTGATGATGGGCTATCCCGCGACGCGCATGGAGACGCACGTCGAGAGCTACAAGGCGCTGCGCCGCCTGCCGCGCCTCGCGCGCGAGATCGCGGCGCTCAAGAAAGCTGTTTCAAAGCCCGGCGCGAGCGACTAGATCGGGCGGCGCAGATGGACAGCGAAGGGATCGGCAGGATGACGGACGTCCGCGACAAGGTGATCGGCATCATCGCGGAGCAGGCCGTGCTCGAGCCCTCCGACGTGCGCGCCGACGCGACGCTCGAGGATCTCGGCATCGACAGCCTCGGCCTCGTCGAGAGCATCTTCGCCATCGAGGAGGCCTTCGACATCTCCGTGCCCTTCAACGCCAACGCCCCCGAGGAGAGCGATTTCGACATCTCCTCGGTCGACGCCATCGTCGCCGGGATCGAGCGGCTGATCGCCGAGCAGCACGGGCGCGCGGGCGGCGCATGACCACTGGACTGCGCCGGGTGGCGATCACCGGGGCGGGGACCATCAACCCGCTCGGACACAGCGTGCCCGCCACGCTCGAGGCGATGCGCGAGGGGCGCTGCGGCATCGGCCCGCTCGAGATCCGCGACGTCGACCGCCTCGCCGTGCGCATCGGCGGGCAGGTGCGCGACTTCGCCGCCGAGGCGCATTTCAACCGCCAGCAGCTCGCCCTCTACGACCGTTTCACGCAGTTCACCCTGATCGCGGCGCGCGAGGCCATCGCGCAGGCCGGCCTCGACTTCGCCGGCGAGCTCGCGGCGCGGTCCGGCGTGGTGCTCGGCACCGCGGGCGGCGGCGTCGGCACCTGGGACGAGAACTACCGCCACGTCTACGAAGAGGGGAAGAACCGCGTTCACCCCTTCGTCGTGCCGAAGCTGATGAACAACGCGGCCGCCAGCCACGTCGCGATGGAGTACAACCTGAAGGGCCCGTCCTTCACGGTCTCCACCGCCTGCGCCTCCTCGAACCACGCCATGGCGCAGGCCTTCCAGATGGTGCGCCTCGGCATGAGCCGCGTGATGGTCACGGGCGGCTCTGAATCCATGCTCTGCTTCGGCGGCGTGAAGGCCTGGGAGGGGCTGCGGGTGATGAGCCGCGACGCCTGCCGCCCCTTCAGCGCCAACCGCAACGGCATGGTGCAGGGGGAGGGGGCCGGCGTCTTCGTCTTCGAGGACATGGAGCACGCGCAGTCCCGCGGCGCCGAGATCCTCGCCGAGGTCGCGGGCTTCGCCATGAGCTCCGACGCCGCCGACATCGTCATGCCCTCCAAGCAGGGCGCGGCGCGCGCGATGGCCGGCGCCCTGCGTGACGGCGGCATCGACCCCGCGACCGTCGGCTACATCAACGCCCACGGCACCGGCACGCTGGCCAACGACAAGACCGAATGCGCCGCCGTCGCCGACGTCTTCGGCGCCCACGCCGACCGGCTGATGATCTCCTCCACGAAGTCGATGCACGGCCACCTGATCGGCGGCACCGGCGCCGTCGAACTCCTCTCCTGCATCATGGCCGTGCGCGACGGCGTCGTCGCACCGACCATCGGCTACGAGGAGCCCGACCCCGAATGCGCGCTCGACGTGGTCCCCAACGCCGCCCGCGAGGCCGAGATCGAGGTCGCCCTCTCCAACGCCTTCGCCTTCGGCGGCCTCAACGCCGTCCTCGCCCTGCGCCACATCTGAGCCGCGGCTGGGCGGCGCGGCCTTGCGGCCGCACGCCTTCTGGCACCGCGTGCGGGCGAGGGGCGCTGCCCCTCGCGCTCCCCGGAGTATTTTTGCCAAGATGATGGGAACGCCTGACAGGGTCCATCCTCTTGGTACAAATACTCCGGGGGTGAATTGGCCGTCAGGCCAAGAGGGGGCAGCGCCCCCTGCCGCGGCGCGTCGCGTCAGCGACCGCGCCAGATCCAGCCGCCGCCGAGCACGCGGGTCCCGCCCGTCGCGTAGAAGACGCAGGCCTGCCCGGTGCTCACGCCCTCTTCGGGCGAGAGGAGCTCCACCTCCGCCTCCGTCTCCGAGAGCGGGCGCAGGATCGCCTCCGACGGCGCGCGCGTCGAGCGCACCTTGACCGAGATCTCGCGCTCGGCCGTGTCGGTGAAGCCGCCGTCGCCGATCCAGTTCACCTCGCGCACGGGGACCCGGCGGGTGGCGAGCATCTCCTTGGGGCCGACGATCACCCGGCGCGTCTCGACGTCGAGCTTCACGACGTAGAGCGGCTCCGAGAGGCCGCCGATGCCGAGCCCGCGGCGCTGGCCGACGGTGTAGTGGATGATCCCCTTGTGCTCGCCCAGAACCCGGCCGTCGGCGTGCACGATCTCGCCCGGTTCGGCCGCGCCGGGGCGCAGTTTCTCGATCACCGCGGCGTAGTCGCCGTTCGGCACGAAGCAGATGTCCTGGCTGTCGGGCTTCTCGGCCACCGGGAGTCCGTAGCGCGCGGCGAGCGCGCGGGTCTCGTCCTTCGAGGCGAGGTGGCCGAGCGGGAAGCGCAGGTAGTCGAGCTGCTCGCGCGTGGTGGAGAACAGGAAATAGCTCTGGTCGCGGGCGCCGTCGGCGGCCATGTGCAGCTCCGGCCCGGCGGGGCCCGCTTCGCGGCGGATGTAGTGGCCGGTGGCCATGCAGTCGGCCTCGAGATCCTTCGCCGTCTCGAGCAGGTCGCGGAACTTCACCCGCTCGTTGCAGCGGATGCAGGGCACCGGCGTCGCGCCGCCGAGGTAGCTGTCGGCGAACTCGTCGATCACCGCCTCGCGGAAGACGTTCTCGTAGTCGAGCACGTAATGCGGGAAACCGCGCGTCTCGGCGACGCGGCGCGCGTCGTGGATGTCGCGGCCGGCGCAGCAGGCGCCCTTCTTGGCGAGCGCCGCGCCGTGGTCGTAGAGTTGCAGCGTCACGCCCACGACGTCGTAGCCTTCCTCGGCGAGCATCGCGGCGACGACGGAGCTGTCGACACCCCCCGACATCGCCACCACCACGCGGGTCTCCGCCGGCGGCTTGGGCAGGCCGAGGGAATTCAGGGGCTGTGCGGCGTCGAGCGACATGATCGGACCTTTCGGAAAGTGCGCGGAATATAGGAAAATCCGCCGCATTCTCAAGGCCGCGTTTCAGGCGGCGTTAAGGCCTCCGGGCAAGTCTCGTGCCGAGCAACCCGGAGGAGCCCAATGTATCTGCGCAAGGTGAAGGGCCCGCGCGCCGTGACCCTGCCCGACGGCCGCGTGATGACGCGCGCCGACCTGCCGCCGCCGGACACCCGGCGCTGGGTCGCGTCGCGCAAGGCGGCGGTGATGCGTGCGGTGCGCCATGGCCTCATCACGCCCGAGGAGGCCATGGCGCGCTACGCGCTCAGCGAGGAGGAGCTCGCGGAATGGATGCGCGCCACCGAAAGCGGCGGCGAGAACGCGCTTAAGGCGACGAAGAGGCGCAACAACAACTAAAGGTTGAAAAATATATCGAAGGAGCTAAGCTTTCCGGGCGTAACGCTGGGTTAACCTTTTTTGTTCACCTTGCGTTTCGATGCCGAGCGAAGAAGCGGAGGGCCGGGATGCGCGTGCTGCTTGTTGAAGATGATCCGACGACCTTGAAGAGCATCGAGTTGATGCTGACCCATGCCGATCTGAACGTCTACGCGACGGACCTCGGCGAGGAGGCGGTCGATCTGGCCAAGCTCTACGACTACGACCTGATCATTCTCGATCTGGACCTGCCGGACATGACGGGCCACGACGTGCTGCGGCAGTTGCGGCTCGCGCGCATATCGACGCCGATCCTGATCCTCTCGGGCTCCGACGACACCGACAGCAAGCTCAAGGGCTTCGGCTTCGGCGCGGACGACTACCTGACAAAACCCTTCCACCGCGAGGAACTCGTGGCGCGCATTCACGCCATCATCCGCCGCTCGAAGGGGCATTCGCAGTCGATCATCCGGACGGGCCGGATCGCCGTGAACCTCGACGCCAAGACCGTGGAGGTCGACGGCAAGCCGGTGCACCTGACCGGCAAGGAGTACCAGATGCTGGAGCTTCTGAGCCTGCGCAAGGGCACCACGCTGACCAAGGAGATGTTCCTCAACCATCTCTACGGGGGCATGGACGAGCCGGAGCTCAAGATCATCGACGTCTTCATCTGCAAGCTGCGCAAGAAGCTCGCCGAAGCCACGGGCGAGGCGAGCTGCATCGAGACGGTCTGGGGCCGCGGCTACGTCCTGCGCGACCCCGAGCCCGCGCCGGTCGCGCCCGGCGCCGCCGCCTCCGGCTCCGTCGCGGCGAGCGCGTGAGGGCCGCGCGGGGCGGCGGCCACTGGACGCCCGCGCGCCACGGTCCTATCACTCCGCCCCTGAGCAACGGGGCGAGGAGAGGACCGTGGCCGAGGACACGCCCGCGCAGGACACACCCGTCGAGGCGCTGAGCGCCGCGGAGGCCGCCGAAGAGCTCGAACGCCTCGCCGCGGAGCTCGCCCGCGCGGACGAGGCCTACTACGTCGCCGACGCCCCCCGGATGAGCGACGCGGCCTACGACCGGCTCAAGCGTCGCAACGCCGAGATCGAGGCGCGCTTTCCCGAGCTCAAGCGCCCCGACAGCCCGAGCGAGCGGGTGGGCGCGCGCCCGGCCGAGGCCTTCGCCAAGGTGCGCCACGCGGTGCGCATGCTCTCGCTCGAGAACGCCTTCGAGCGCGAGGAGATCGCCGAGTTCGACGCGCGCGTGCGCCGCTACCTGAACCTCGGCCCGGAGGACCCGCTCGCCTTCACCGCCGAGCCCAAGATCGACGGGCTCAGCCTCTCGATCCGCTACGAGGGCGGGCGCTTGGTGCAGGCGGCCACGCGCGGCGACGGCACGGAGGGCGAAGACGTCACGCGCAACGTCCGCACCATCGCGGAGATCCCCGAGAGCCTCGACGGCGCGCCGGAGATCCTCGAAGTGCGCGGCGAGGTCTACATGAGCCACGCCGAGTTCGAGGCGCTGAACGCCCGTCAGGCCGAGCGCGGCGACAAGCGCTTCGCCAACCCGCGCAACGCCGCCGCCGGCAGCCTGCGCCAGCTCGACCCGGAGGTGACGCGCGCCCGCCCGCTGCGCTTCTTCGCCTACGGCTGGGGGCAGCTCTCCGCGCCGCTCGCCGCGACGCAGATGCAGGCGATCGCGCGGCTCGGCGCGCTGGGCTTTCCGGTCAACCCGCTCACCGCGCTCTGCGACGGCCCCGACGCGATGCTCGCCCATTACGCGGCGATCGAGCAGCAGCGCGCGACGCTCGGCTACGACATCGACGGCGTCGTCTACAAGGTCGACGACCTGACCCTGCAGGAGCGGCTCGGCTACCGCTCGACCACGCCGCGCTGGGCGCTCGCGCACAAGTTCCCGGCCGAGCTCGCCTGGACCCGGCTCGAGGCGATCGACATTCAGGTGGGCCGCACCGGCGCGCTCTCGCCGGTCGCGCGGCTGACGCCGGTGACGGTGGGCGGCGTCGTCGTCTCCAACGCGACGCTGCACAACGAGGATTACATCGCCGGGCGCGACGCCGACGGTAACCCGATCCGCGAGGGGCGCGACATCCGCGCGGGCGACTGGGTGCAGATCTACCGCGCGGGCGACGTGATCCCCAAGATCGCGGATGTCGACCTCGCGCGCCGGCCCGCCGACGCGGTGCCTTACGAGTTCCCCAGGACCTGCCCCGCCTGCGGCTCCGACGCGATCCGGGAGGAGGGCGATTCGGTGCGCCGCTGCACCGGCGGGCTGATCTGCCCGGCGCAGGCCATCGAGAAGCTCAAGCACTTCGTCTCGCGCGGCGCCTTCGACATCGAGGGGCTCGGCGCGAAACAGGTGGAGGCGTTCTACCGCCTCGCCTGGATCCGCGAGCCGGCCGACATCTTCACGCTCGCCGCGCGCGACGCCGCCGGCGAGAAGGCGCTCATAACGGCCGATGAGGTGCTCGACCGCCTCGAGGGCGAGGAACGCGCGGAGGCGCGCGCGGCGCTGGCCGCCGCGCTCGGGCTCGAGACCTTCGAGCGCGAGGCCGTCGCGGCGCGCTTCGCCGAAAGGAGTCGCACGCCGCTCGCCCGGCAGTACGGCTGGGGCGCGCAGAGCGCCGCCAACCTCTTCGCCGCGATCGAGGCGCGCCGCGCGATCCCGCTCGAGCGGCTGATCTTCGCCCTCGGCATCCGCCACGTGGGGGAGACGGCGGCGCAGCTTCTCGCGCGCACCTACGGCACATGGGGCGCCTTCCTCGAGGCGATGGACGCCGCCGCCGGCGAGGAGGGGCCGGCGTGGGAGGCGCTGATGGCGGTCGACGGGGTCGGCCCGGTGCTCGCGCGGTCGCTCGTCAAGAGCCTCGCGCAGGAGCGCGAGCGCGCCTCGATCGACCGGCTCGCCGCGCATCTCGACGTCCAGCCGGCCGAACAGCCCGCGACCGAGGACAGCCCGGTCGCCGGCAAGACGGTCGTCTTCACCGGCACGCTGGAAAAGATGACCCGCGCCGAGGCGAAAGCGCGCGCCGAGAGCCTCGGCGCGAAGGTCTCGGGTTCGGTCTCGTCCAAGACCGATCTCCTCGTCGCCGGGCCGGGTGCCGGGTCGAAGGCGAAGAAGGCCGCCGAGCTCGGCGTCGAGACCCTCGACGAGGACGGCTGGCTCGCGCTGATCGGGCAGGCATGAGCGGGCGGCCGGAGCCGCTCTTCCCGCTTTTCGCGGAGCTCGACACGCTGCCCGGCGTGGGGGCCAAGACGGCGCAGGCGCTCGAGAAGGGGGGCATCGCGCGGCCGCGCGACCTGCTCTTCACGCTGCCGCATTCGGTGATCGACCGGCGCCGCCGCGCGACGATCCGGGGCGCGGACCTGCCGCGCGTGCTGACGGTGGAGGTGACGGTCGGCGCGCACCGCGCGCCGCGGACGAAGACCGGCGCCTACCGGGTGGAGGTCGAGGACGCCGAGACCGCGTTTCAGCTGGTCTTCTTCCGCGCGCGCCCGGATTACCTGCAGCGGGTCTTGCCGCCGGGGGCGCGGCGCCTCGTTTCCGGGCGGGTGGAGCTTTACGACGGGATGGCGCAGATGGTGCATCCCGACCACATCGTCGCGCCCGAGGCCGCCGCCGAGATCCCGGAGGTGGAGCCGGTCTATCCGCTGACCGGCGCCCTGACGCAGCGCACGATGGCGAAGGCGGCCGAGGCCGCGCTCGCCCGCGCGCCGGAGCTCGACGAGTGGATCGACCCGCTGCAGAAAGCCGAGGCCGGCTGGCCCGACTGGCGCGCCGCGCTCGAAAGCGCGCATGCGCCGCAGGGGGAGGCGGACCTCGCCGCCACGCATCCCGCGCGCGAACGCCTCGCCTACGACGAGATGATGGCGCATCAGCTGACCCTCGGCCTCGCCCGCGCGCGGGTGCGCCGCGGCCGCGGGCGGGAGACGCACGGCACCGGAACGCTGCAGCGCAAGGTGCTGGACAGCCTGTCCTTTCGGCCCACGGGCGCGCAGACCCGCGCGCTCGCCGAGATCGCCGACGACATGCGCAGCCCGCAGCGGATGAGCCGGCTCCTGCAGGGGGACGTGGGCGCGGGCAAGACGCTGGTGGCCTTCCTCGCGCTGACGATCGCGGTGGAGGCGGGCGGGCAGGGCGTGATGATGGCGCCCACCGAGATCCTCGCGCGCCAGCACTTCGAGGCGCTCACCCCGCTCGCCGAGGCGGCCGGCGTGCGCATGGCGCTCCTGACCGGGCGCGACAAGGGCGCGGCGCGGGCGGAGAAGCTGCGCGCCCTCGCCGCCGGCGAAATCGAGGTGCTCGTCGGCACGCATGCCGTCTTTCAGAAGGACGTGGATTTCCACGATCTGCGCCTCGCCATCGTGGACGAACAGCACCGCTTCGGCGTGCGCCAGCGGCTGGAACTCGGGCGCAAGGGCGCGGGCGCCGACATGCTCGTGATGACGGCGACGCCGATCCCGCGCTCCCTCGCGCTCGCGCATTACGGCGACATGGACGTGAGCGTGCTGGACGAGAAACCGCCGGGGCGCCAGCCGATCCGCACCGCCATGGTCTCGACCGAGCGCATGGGCGAGGTGGTCGAGCACCTGCGCCGCGCGGTCGCCGAGGGGCGGCAGGCCTACTGGGTCTGCCCGCTCGTCGACGAGAGCGAGGCGGTGGACCTCACGGCGGCCGAGGAACGCTTCAAGCGGCTGCGCGCCGCGCTCGGGGAAGGGGTCGTCGGCCTCGTCCACGGGCAGATGCCGGCCGAGGAGAAGGACGCCGCCATGGCGCGCTTCCAGCGCGGCGAGACGAGCGTCCTCGTGGCGACCACGGTGATCGAGGTGGGCGTGGACGTGCCGAACGCCACGATCATGGTGATCGAGCGCGCCGAGATCTTCGGTCTCGCGCAGCTTCACCAGCTGCGCGGGCGCGTCGGGCGCGGCGCGGGCGCCTCGACCTGTCTCATGATCTACCAGCCGCCCCTCGGCGAAACGGCGGCGCGGCGGCTGACGACGCTGCGCGACACCGAGGACGGGTTCCGCATCGCGGAGGTCGATCTGGAGATCCGGGGCGCGGGCGACCTGATCGGCACGGCGCAATCCGGCCTGCCGCGGTTCCGCATCGCGGACATGGAGCGGCAGGCGGGGCTCATGTCCGTCGCGCAGTCGGACGCGCGGCGGCTCCTCGCCGACGACCCGGAGCTGCGCAGCGCGCGCGGCGAGGCGGCGCGCGTGCTCCTCTGGCTCATGCGCCAGGACGAGGCGATCCGGCTGCTGTCGGTGGGCTGAGGGTCATTCCGCCTTCGTTCGCGGATGTTCGCAAAAAGTTCTTTACGTCGCGGTCGAGATATGAGAACAAATCGATAACACGAATGCAGATGGAGCGACCGCGATGATGACCCACCTCGCAACGATCCTTCGCCGCGCCCCGGGGGCGGTCGTCGCCGACATGGCCGGCCTCGTCGCGCTGACGGTGCTCCTGATCGGGGCGCTGCATCTGCCCGGACCGCTCTGAGCTGCCTCGCGATCCGCGGCCCGGCGGCATGGCGCGCCTGTCCCCGAGCGCGCCGCCGGGTCTGCCTGTCCCCAAGCGGATCGTCCCTTTCCGCCGCCGTCCCACGGGACGCGCGGCGGTTTTTTTTGTTGAGTAGTTTTTTTGGCTGGATAGCGGTCGCGCCGGGCGGCCTGTCTCGCCGGCCCCTGTCTTGCCGGCCCCGGGCTCGAGCCGCGCGCGGGCCGGGCGCGGCGGCTCAGACGCAGCGCGCCGCCTCGGCTTCGGCCACGGCCTCCGCCGTCGCCTCGACCGCAAGGAGGATCGAGGCGTGGCGGTTCTTGTAGTCGCGCGCGGGGCGCAGCACCTCGAGCCCGTCGAAGGGCGCGGGCGGCGCGGGGCCGTCGGATTTCAGCATCGCCCGGAGCGCGTCGCGCGCCGCCTCGATCTCGGCGCGGGTGCGGCCGATGGCGTTCTGCCCCACGACCGCCGCGGCGGCCTGCCCGAGCGCGCAGGCCTTCACGTCCTGCCCGAAGGCAGCGATGCGCCCGTCCTCGAGCGTGACGTCCACGGTCACCGTGGAGCCGCAGAGCGGCGAGCGTTTCTTCACGCTGGCGTCGGGCGCGTCGAGGCGGTCGGTATGCGGGATGTCGGCCGCGAGCGCGAGGATGCGGCCGGAATAGAGCTGGATCAGGTCGGACTCGGCGCTCATGGCTTCCCCATCGGGTCTTTCGCGCATACTTAGGCGCCGCCCGAGCGATTGCCAAAGGAAAATGCCATGTCCTTCGACCCCGCGACGCTGCGCTACGACGCGCGCGGCCTCATCCCCGCCATCGCGCAGGACGCCGAGACGGACGAGGTGCTGATGCTCGCCTGGATGAACGCCGAGGCGGTGGCGCGCACGCTGGAGACCGGGCGCGTCACCTACTGGTCGCGCTCGCGGCAGGCCTTCTGGGAGAAGGGCGCCACCTCGGGGCACGTGCAGGAGCTCGTGGAGATGCGCCTCGACTGCGACCGCGACACGCTGCTCCTGCGGGTGCGCCAGACCGGGCCGGCCTGTCACACCGGGCGGCGGAGCTGTTTCTACACCGCGGTGCGGGACGGCGCGGAGGTGGAGATCATGGCGCCCGGGTGAGCCGGAGGAGGGGGGCTGTCTGCCCCCCTCGGCGGCTTCGCCGCCTCACCCCCCGAGAGTATTTGGGCCAAGATGATGGGGCGGGGAGAGGCGCACCAGCGCGCGGAGATCGGCCGGCGTGCGGCCCTCGGCCCGATAGGCGGCGATGGCGCGGGCGTCGTCGCGCTTGGCGAGGCGCCGGCCGGTTTCGTCGCGGATCAGGCGGTGGTGGTGGTAGATCGGCGTCGGCAGGCCGAGGAGGCGCTGCAGCAGGACGTGGATCGGCGTCGCGGACGCGAGGTCGGCGCCGCGGATCACATGGGTGACGGATTGATCGGCGTCGTCCAGCACGACGGCGAGGTGGTAGGACGCGCCGAGGCCCCGGCGGGCGAGGGCGACGTCGCCGATCGCGCGCGTGAAATGGTCGGGGCCGAGCGGCCCCGGAGGGTCCGCGACGCCGGTCTCTTGGTAGCAGAGCGGCGTCACGTCGAGCCCCGCCGCGGCCGCGGCGCGGGTCATGTCGAGGCGGAGCGCGACCCCCTCGGGGAGCGGGCCCCCGGGCGGCTGCGCCGGGCGGCAGGTGTCGGGGTAGATCACCCCGTCGGGGCCGTGCAGGGGCGCGCCCTCCTGCGGCGCGGAGGCGGCGGCCTCGATGTCGCGGCGGCTGCAGTGGCAGGGGTAGAGGAGGCCGCGGTCCCAGAGCGCGGCGAGCGCGGCGCGGTAGCGCGGCAGGCGGTCGGACTGGCGCAGCACCGGGCCGTTCCATGTGAGCCCGAGCCATGCGAGGTCACTCTCGATCAGCGCGGCCCATTCCGGGCGCGCGCGGCTCTGGTCGAGGTCGTCGAGGCGCAGGAGGAAGGTGCCCCCCGCCGCCCGGGCCGTGTCGTGGGCGAGCAGCGCCGAATAGGCGTGGCCGAGGTGCAGCGGGCCGGTGGGCGAGGGGGCGAAGCGGGTGCGGAGGCTCACGCCTTCTCGAGGACGTAGACGAGGGCGCCCACGCCCTCGGCCGGCACGTGGGGCCCGTGCTCGCGGTGGCGCACGCGCGCGGCGCCGCGCTCCACGAGGGCGGTCACATGCGCCTCGAAGGCCGGGTCCTGCAGCGTGTTGTCGTTGAAGGAGAAGGCGAAGAGCCCGCCCGCGGGCAGGAGCGCCCAGACGCGGTCGAAGGCGGCGAGCGGCGCGGCGCCCGAGCCGATGACGCCGATGGCGGCGGCGGCGGCGTAGCGCCCGGCGCGGTCGGTCATCGCGTCGTCGTCGCCGACGGCGTCGAGGGCGCGGTAGACGCCCTTGGCGCGGGCGACGTCCAGCATGCCCTCGGAGACGTCCACCCCGTCGATCGTGGTGAAACCCGCCTCGGCCAGCGCCTCGCCGGAGAGGCCGGTGCCGCAGCCGAAGTCGAGGATCGGCCGCGCGGGGTCGTCGATCGCGCCGGCGAGCGCCTCGGAGACGCGGCGCGGCGTGGCGTAGCCGGCGGCGCGCAGATCGGCGTCGTATTGCGTCGCCCAGTCGTCGTAGAGGCGCCGGGTCTCCTCGGCGCCCTGGGTGCGATACACTCTGTCGAGAAATCCCTGTGTCATGCACGCGAGCCTAACCGGCGCGTCACGCGGCGTCCAGCGCCGCCCCCGCGAGCCACGCGCGCCAGGCCGCCTTGGCGCGGTCGGTGTAGGCGCGGTAGCGCTCCCGCCGGCCCTTGCGCCCGCCCTTGAGGCCCTCGACCGGGCGGAAGAGACCGAAGTTCACGTTCATCGGCTGGAAGGTCCTGGCCTCCGCGCCGCCGGTGATGTGATGTACGAGCGCGCCCATGGCGCTGTCGGCCGGCGCGGTGGGCAGCGCCTGACCGAGGATCTCGGCCGCGGCGAGGCGCCCGGCGAGGAGGCCCATCGCCGCGGACTCGACGTAGCCCTCCACCCCGGTGATCTGCCCGGCGAAGCGGATGTTGGGCAACGCGCGCAGGCGGAGCTGGTCGTCGAGGAGCGTGGGCGAATTGAGGAAGGTGTTGCGGTGGATGCCGCCGAGGCGGGCGAATCGCGCCTCCTCCAGCCCGGGAATCATCCGGAAAACATCCGTTTGCGCGCCGTACTTCATCTTCGTCTGGAATCCGACGATGTTGTAGAGCGTGCCGAGCGCGTTGTCGCGGCGCAGCTGCACCACGGCGTGGGGCTTCTCGTCGGGCTTGTGCGGGTTGGTCAGCCCCACGGGCTTCATCGGGCCGTGGCGCAGCGTCTCGCGCCCGCGGGCGGCCATGACCTCGATCGGCAGGCAGCCGTCGAAGTAATCGGCCGTCTCGCCCTCGTGGAACTCGGTCTTGTCGGCGGCGAGCAGCGCGTCGATGAAGGCCTCGTACTGGTCCTTCGTCATCGGGCAGTTGATGTAGGCCTGCCGCTCCGCCTCCGTCTCGCCCTTGTCGTAGCGCGACTGGCGCCAGGCGGTGCCCATGTCGATGCTCTCGGCGTAGACGATGGGCGCGATGGCGTCGAAGAAGGCGAGCTGATCGGCGCCGGTGGCCCGCGCGATCGCCTCGCCGAGCGCGGGCGAGGTGAGCGGGCCGGTGGCGAAGATCCAGCGGCTCTCCCCGGGAAGCTCCGTGATCTCGGACTCCTGCACCGTCACCCGCGGGTGCGCCCGGAGCGTCGCGGTCACTTCCTCGGCGAAGGGGTCGCGGTCCACGGCGAGCGCGCCGCCGGCCGGCAGGCGGTGACGGTCGGCGGTGGTCATCACGAGACCCTGCGCCGCGCGCATCTCCCAGTGGAGCTGGCCCACGGCGTTCTCCGCGTCGTCGTCGGAGCGGAAGGAGTTGGAACAGACCATCTCGGCGAGATGGCCGGTGCGGTGCGCGAAGGTGCCGACCTTCGGCCGCATCTCGTGCAGCACCACGTCGACGCCCATTTGCGCGGCCTGCCATGCGGCTTCCGAGCCGGCCATGCCGCCGCCCACGATATGCAGTTTTTCCGTCATGCGCGCTATCTAGGCTCCTCGCCGGGGCGTGTCACGGGGTCACTGGCGCCAGTCTGGCGCGCGCTTCTCGAGGAAGGCCGATATCCCCTCGTTCGTGTCGCGGTCGAGCATGTTCTCGACCATGGCCGCGCCGGTGAAGTCGTAGGCCTGATCGAGCGGCATCTCGGCCTGGCGGTAGAAGGCCTGCTTGCCGATCTTCACGGCGGTGCCGAGCTTGCCCGCGATCGTCTCGGCGAGGGCCTGGGTCTCGGCCTCGAGCGCCTCGGGCGGCACGACGCGGTTGACGAGGCCGAGCTCGCGGGCGCGGGTGGCGTCCACGAACTCGCCGGTGACCAGCATCTCGAAGGCGTGCTTCAGGGGGACGTTGCGCGAGAGCGCGACCATCGGCGTCGAGCAGAAGAGACCGATGTTCACGCCGTTCACGCCGAAGCGCGTGCCCTCTGCGGCCACGGCGAGATCGCAGGAGGCGACGAGCTGGCAGCCCGCGGCGGTGGCGATGCCGTGCGTCTCGGCGATCACGGGCTGCGGCATCTCGCGGATCGTCTGCATCATGGTGGAGCAGCGCCGGAAGAGGTCGTCGAAGTAGCTCGCGCCGGCGTCCTCGGACTGCCGGCCCGCCTGCATCTCCTTGAGGTCGTGACCGGCGCAGAAGGCCTTGCCGCGCCCGGCGAGGATCACGGCGCGAATCGCGGTGTCCTCCCTCAGCGCGTCGAAGGCGGCCTTCAGCTCGGCGAGCATCCCGTCCGAGAGCGCGTTCAGCCGGTCGGGGGCGTTCATGGTCAGCCGGGCGACGGCGCCCGTGTCCGCGCGGTCCAAGAGCGTCATCTTGTCCTCCTCTCCTGTTCGCGCCAACTCTAGGCGCCGTGAGGACGGGAGGAAAGCATGGCGACAGGCGACGACGGGCTCGCGATGGGGGCGGAGGCGCTCGCGGCCTTCATGGCACGCGAGTTTCCGCAGGTGGCGGCGGATTTCGCGATCGAGCGGGTGGCCCCGCGCGAGATCGACGTGCGCCTCCGGGTGGACGAGCGACACCTGCGTCCGGGCGGCACCGTCTCGGGGCCCTCGATGTTCGCGCTGGCCGACGTCTCGGTCTATCTCGCGGTGCTGGCGATGATCGGGCCCGAGGCGCTGGCGGTGACGACGGGCTGCTCGATGGATTTCATGCGCAAGCCCGCCGCCGGCACCGACATGATCGCGCGCTGCCGGCTCCTGAAGCTCGGCCGCGTGCTCGCCGTGGGCGACGTGCTCTTATACTCCGAGGGTATGGACGAGCCGGTGGCGCGCGCGAGCATGACCTATTCGATCCCGCCCGCGCGGGGCTGAGGCGCGCTCCTCGGCCCTGACGGGCCGCGTCGCGCGCGCGAGGAGCGACCGGAGGGAGTGACGCGCGCCCGCGGGCTGCGCGATCGAGCTGAGGCGCGCTCCTCGGCCCTGACGGGCCGCGCCGCGCACGCGAGGAGCGATCGGAGGGAGGGGCGCGCGCCCGCGGGCTGCGCGATCGAGCTGAGGCGCGCTCCTCGGCCCTGACGGGCCGCGCCGCGCACGCGAGGAGCGATCGGAGGGAGGGGCGCGCGCCCGCGGGCTGCGCGATCGAGCTGAGGCGCGCTCCTCGGCCCTGACGGGCCGCGCCGCGCACGCGAGGAGCGATCGGAGGGAGGGGCGCGCGCCCGCGGGCTGCGCGATCGAGCTGAGGCGCGCTCCTCGGCCCTGACGGGCCGCGCCGCGCACGCGAGGAGCGATCGGAGGGAGGGGCGCGCGCCCGCGGGCTGCGCGATCGAGCTGAGGCGCGCTCCTCGGCCCTGACGGGCCGCGCCGCGCACGCGAGGAGCGATCGGAGGGAGGGGCGCGCGCCCGCGGGCTGCGCGATCGAGCTGAGGCGCGCTCCTCGGCCCTGACGGGCCGCGCCGCGCACGCGAGGAGCGATCGGAGGGAGGGGCGCGCGCCCGCGGGCTGCGCGATCGAGCTGAGGCGCGCTCCTCGGCCCTGACGGGCCGCGCCGCGCACGCGAGGAGCGATCGGAGGGAGGGGCGCGCGCCCGCGGGCTGCGCGATTGACCGGCGCGCGGGCGCGTGCCAGTCAGGGCTGTCTGCAATGGCGGGAGAGACCGGCCGATGAAGGTCATCATCTGCGGCGCGGGCCAGGTCGGCTGGCAGATCGCGCGGCATCTCTCGGGCGAGAAGAACGACGTCACCGTCGTGGACAACAACGCCGATCTCGTGCGCCGCGCGACCGACGCGCTCGACGTGCAGGGGCTCGCCGGGCACGCCTCCTATCCGGACGTGCTTGACCGCGCGGGGGCGCGCGACGCGGACATGATCATCGCCGCCACCTATTCCGACGAGGTCAACATGGTGACCTGTCAGGTGGCGCATTCGGTGTTCTCGGTCCCGCGCAAGATCGCGCGGCTGCGGGCGCAGAGCTACCTGACGGCGATCTACTCGGACCTCTACCGGCGCGACCACATGCCGATCGACGTGGTCATCAGCCCCGAGCGCGAGGTCGCCGACGCCGCGCTGCGCCGGCTTTCGGCGCCCTCGACCTTCGACGCCGAGAGCTTCCTCGGCGGCGGCGCGCAGCTTCTGGGGCTCCGGCTCACCGAGGCCTGCCCGGTGGTGAACACGCCGCTGCGCCAGCTGTCCGACCTGTTCTCGACCCTGCGGGCGGTGGTGGTCGGCGTGCGCCGGGAGGGCACGCTCTTCGCGCCCGAGCCGCGCGATCAGCTCTTTCCGGGCGACGCCTGCTACGTCGTCTCCCACGCCGAGGACGTGGGCCGCACGCTCGAGATCTTCGGCAAGTCGGCCAAGCGCACCGAGCGGGTGGTCCTCGTGGGCGGCGGCAACGTCGGCCTGACGGTCGCGCGCGCGCTCGAGGGGCGCTCGGAGCGCATCCGCGCCAAGGTGATCGAGCGCGACCGCGCCGCCGCTGAGCGCGCCGCCGACGCGCTCGAGCGGACCATCGTGCTCAACGGCGACGGCCTCGACGTCGGGCTCCTGACCGAGGCCAACATCGCGCGCTCCGACGCCGTGCTCTGCGTCACCGACGACGATAAGACCAACATGCTCGCCGCGGTGCGCGCGAAGTCGCTGGGCTGTCCGATGGCGATCGCGCTCGTCAACGACCCGACGCTCGAGCCGCTGATGGACCCGCTCGGCATCGACGCCTACATCAACCCGCGCGCCACCACCGTGAGCTCGATCCTGCGCCACATCCGGCACGGCCGCGTGCGCGAGGTCTATTCCATCGGCGACGCCGAGGCCGAGGTGATCGAGGCGGAGGTGCTCTCCACCTCGCCCATCGCGGGCCAGCGCATCCGCGACACGGACTTCCCCGAGGGCGCGCTCGTCGGCGCGCTGCAGAAGGGCGACAGGATCGTCCGCCCGGACGCCGGCACGCGCATCGAGGAGGGCGACGTGATCGTGATCTTCGCGCTCGCCAAGGACGTCCCCGAGGTCGAGCGCCTGCTGCAGGTCTCGATCGACTATTTCTGAGCGCGCGCCATGGCCCGGCTCTGGCAGCTTCCGCTCGTCCTGCTGCTCGCGGGGGTGTTCTGCGTCTCGATGGTGGTGCCGGCCGCCGTCGCGCTCGCGGCGGAGGAGTACGCGACGGCGCGCGCCTTCTTCTACGCGGGGCTTCTCGGCACGCTCTTCGTCGTGCTCGTCGCCGTGGCGCGCGGCGGCCGGCCGCCGGAGCGCGATTCGGTGCGCCAGCTCCTGGCGCTTCTCGTCGTGTTCCTCGCGCTGCCCGCGGGGCTCGCCGTGCCCTTCCACGAGGCGGTGCGCACGACGAGCTTTCTCAACGCCTACGTCGAGATGGTCTCCTGCCTGACGACGACGGGCGCGACGCTCTTCGAGCCCGAGCGCCTGTCGCCCGCGCTGCATCTCTGGCGCGCGCAGGTGGCCTGGCTCGGGGGGCTGTTGATCTGGACGGCGGCGGCGGCGATCCTCGCGCCGCTCTCGCTCGGCGGCTTCGAGGTCACCGCCTCGGGCGAACCGGGGCGCGCCGACGCGCGGCAACCGGCCTCGGCGATCGCCACGCCGCAGATGCGCCTCGCCCGCGCGGCGGGCCGGCTCGCGCCGGTCTACGCGGTGCTCACGCTGGTGCTCTGGCTCCTGCTGATGGCCTTCGGCGAGGCGCCGATGGCGGCGGCGATCCACGCGATGTCGACGATCTCCACCTCCGGCATCTCGGAGGGCGAGGGGGTCGTGGGCGCGCGCGCGGGGCTCCTGCCCGAGATCGCGGTCTTCGCCTTCCTGTTTCTCGCCCTGTCGCGGCTCACCTTCTCCTCGGACACGCTGGCCACGGTGCGCACCGGGCTCCGGCAGGACCCGGAGTTCCGCCTCGGCCTCGTGATCGTCGTCGCCGTGCCGCTCGTGCTCTTCCTGCGCCACTGGGCGGGCGCCTACGAGGTCGGGCAGGACGACAGCCTCGCGGAGGCGGCGCGCGCGCTCTGGGGCGCGAGCTTCACCGTCGCGTCCTTCCTGACCACCACCGGCTTCGTCAGCGCCGACTGGCAGGCCGCGCAGCTCTGGTCGGGACTCGGCACGCCGGGGCTCGTGCTGATGGGGCTCGCCATTCTGGGCGGCGGCGTGGCGACGACCGCCGGCGGCGTGAAGCTTCTGCGCATCTACGCGCTCTACCTGCACGGGCTGCGCGAGATGGAAAAGCTGGTGCACCCCTCCTCGGTGGGCCGCGCCGGGGGCTTCTCGCGCCGTCTGCGCCGGCAGGGCGCCTTCATCGCCTTCGTCTTCTTCATGCTCTTCGCGCTCAGCCTCATGGTGGCGAGCCTCGTCTTCGCCGCCTTCGGCAGCGGCTTCGAGGAGGCGATGGTGCTCGCCGTGGCGGGGCTGACCACCACGGGGCCGCTCGTCGTCTGGGCGACCGAGGCGCCCGTCGCGCTCGCCGACCTCGCAGGCGGCGCGCGCCTCGCCTTCGCGGGGACCATGGTGCTCGGCCGCTTCGAGCTTCTGGCGATCGTCGCGCTCCTCTCGCCGGCGCTCTGGCGGCGCTGAGGGGCGCGAAAACCGCCAAATCGGGTCTGGAATTCGCAGGCCACAGAACCCATACTCAAAGGCCGGACACGATGCCGCACCGCGGCGCCCGCGCGTCGCGCAACGACAGTCAAAACTCCCGGCAGCGCCGACGGCGTCCCGCAGGGATCAGAAGCAAAAAAGGGACATTGGATGGCCTCGGACCGCCAGAACCTTCAGGACACCTTCCTCAACCACGTGCGCAAGACGAAGGTGCCGGTGACGGTCTTCCTGATCAACGGCGTCAAGCTGCAGGGCGTCATCACCTGGTTCGACAACTTCTGCGTGCTGCTGCGCCGCGACGGGCAGTCGCAACTCGTCTACAAGCACGCGATCTCGACCGTGATGCCCTCGCAGACGATCAACCTCTACGACGGCGACGACAATAGCTGACACCGGCGATACCCCCGCGACCCGCGCGGCGGTCCTGCACCCCGACATCCGGACTGCGCCCGACCGGCGCGATCCCGGCTACGCGCTCGCCGAGGCGGTAGCCCTCGCCCGGGCGCTGCCGGGGCTCGAGGTCGTGTGGTCGGAAAGCGTGCGGCTGCCCAAGGCCAACCCCGGCACCTTCTTCGGCTCCGGCAAGATCGAGGAGATCGGCGCGCGGCTCCGGGCCGAGGACATCGGCCTCGTCCTGATCGACGGGCCGGTGACCCCGGTGCAGCAGCGCAACCTCGAGCGCGCGTGGAAGGTGAAGCTCCTCGACCGGACGGGGCTCATCCTCGAGATCTTCTCGGACCGCGCCGCGACGCGGGAGGGCGTGCTGCAGGTCGAGATGGCCGCGCTCAGCTACCAGCGCACGCGCCTCGTGCGCGCCTGGACCCACCTCGAGCGCCAGCGCGGCGGGCTCGGCTTCGTGGGCGGGCCGGGCGAAACGCAGATCGAGGCCGACCGCCGCGCCATCGACGAACAGCTCGTGCGCCTGCGCCGCCAGCTCGACAAGGTCGTGCGGACGCGCAGCCTCCACCGCGCCGCGCGCGCGAAGGTGCCCTATCCGGTGGTCGCGCTCGTGGGCTACACGAACGCGGGCAAATCCACGCTCTTCAACCGCCTGACCGGCGCGGAAGTGATGGCGAAGGACATGCTCTTCGCCACGCTCGACCCGACGATGCGGGCGATCCGCCTGCCCGAGGGGCCGGAGGTGATCCTCTCGGACACGGTGGGGTTCATCTCGCACCTGCCGACGGAGCTCGTCGCCGCCTTCCGCGCGACGCTCGAGGAGGTGCTCGAGGCCGCGCTGATCCTGCACGTGCGCGACATCTCCCATCCAGAGACGGAGGCGCAGAAGCGCGACGTGGAGGCGATCCTCGAGGACCTCGGCGTCGCGGAGACCACGCCGCGGCTCGAGGTCTGGAACAAGCTCGACCTGCTCGCGCCCGAGGAGGCCGCCGCGGCGCGCGCCACCGCGGCGCGGCGCGACGACGTGCTCGCGCTCTCGGCCTGGGAGGGCGAGGGCATGGCCGATCTGACGCAGGCCATGGCCGGCGCGCTCGAGGGCGAGCGGCGCGAGGAACGGCTGGACCTCGGCTTCGACGACGGGCGGCGCCGCGCGTGGCTCTTCGAGAAGGGCGTGGTCCTCGACGAGACGCAGGACGAGGCGGGCTATCACCTGCGCGTACGCTGGTCGCCCAAGCACGCCGCGCAGTTCCGCGCGATGTCGGGCTGAGCGCGCACATCGGCCCTGACGGGCCTCTTCGCGCGGGGTCGTCTCCCGTGGCCGAAATCGCGCCCGCGTCCCGGGCGGTCGCATGACGCTTGAGCGCGTCGGCTCATCGGCCCTGCCGGGCCTCTTCGCTTCGCGATCCGCCGCGCGGGGCGCGTTTCGGCGGACTGCGCCGGCGATCGGCCCGCCGTTCAGCCCGCGTCCTCGCCGGCCGCGCCCTCGAAGCCGAGCGTGCGCAGGGGTTCGCGCCGGCGCGTGGACCAGGTGAAAAGCTCGGTGGCGAGGCGGCCGGCCGGGCTGTCCTCGCCGTCGCTCTCGCGGGTGGCCACCCACCAGTCCAGGCCGAAGGGGTCTTCGTCCACCGGGCGGGTGACGAGCGTGCCGTCGGCGACCTCGGGCTCGACCGCCCAGCGGCTGAAGAGCCCCACGCCGAAGCCCGCGCGGATCAGATCGATCACCGCCTCGGGCGTGGGCATCGGGCGGATGTTGCGCAGGGGCGCGTTCGGCCGGCCCACGAGCGCCTCCCACTCGAAGCCGGGCTCGGCCGCGATGGGATAGGTGAAGAGCCGCTCGTCCCCGATCGCGTGGCTGTCGACGATGCGCTCGGCGGCGAGGCGATGCGCGGGCGCCATCGCCGCGACCAGCGGATCGGTCCCGAGGCGGCGCCAGCGCAGGCGGGGCAGGGCGGCCGGCCGGCCGTAGACGGTGACGACGTCCACCGCGCCCTCGGCCAGCGTGGTGATCGGGCGGGCCGTCGCCTCGCCCGAGAGGTCCACCTCCAGATCGGGCGCGCGCGCCTCGAGATGGGAGAGGAAATCGGGCAGCCAGTGCCAGCGGCTGTAGGTCGCCTGCCCGAGGCGGACGAGGCGGCGGTCGCCCGCCTGCTGCGCCTCGATCTCGCGCTCGATCCGGGCGAGTTCGCCGAGGCTGCGCGCCGCGAAATCGCGCAGCCGCTCGCCCTCGGGCGTCAGGCGCAGCCGCCCGCCCGCCGCGCGCCGGGTGAGGCGCGCGCCGAGGCGGCGCTCGGCCTCGCGCAGGCGGTGGCTGACGGCGGACTGCGTCACCCCGAGCCGCGCGGCCGAGGCGGTGAGCGTGCCGGTCTCGGCGAGGGCGTCGAGCACGGCGAGGTGATGGAGGTTCAGCCGGGGCAGCATGCGCGTCATTAAATCATTTCATGTGACGACTGAGAATTGCGAACTTCTCTGCGGGCGCGTCCGGGCCTAGGGGAGGGGCATGACCGACACGCTCGTCCCCCGCTCCCCCTTCGCCGCGCCGCGCGTGGCCACCCTCGCCGTGGTGGCGGCCTCCGTCTGCTTCGGGCTCGTGCCGCTCTTCGCCCGCGCGTTGCAGGAGGCGGGCGTGGCGGACCCGGCGATCGGCTTCTACCGCTTCGCCTTCTCGGTGGTGGTGCTGGCGCCGTTCCTGCCGCGCGCGCCGGAGAAGCGCCGCCCGGCGGTGGTGATGACGGCGACGGGCGTGGCGCTGAGCCTCGGCTGGCTCGGCTACCTCGACGCGCTGCGCACGCTCCCGGTGGCCTCGGCCGGCGTGATCTACATGAGCTACCCGCTCTTCGCGCTGCTCGTGGGCTGGGTCCTCGCGGGCGTGCGCAGCGGCTGGCGCGGCTGGCTGGCAGGCGCGATGATCCTCGCCGGCGCCGCGGCGCTCGCCGAGGGCGGCGGGCTCGGCGGCGCGGGATGGGGCGCGCTCGCCAAGGCGCTCGCGGCCCCCGCGACCTTCGGCTTCGCCATCGTGATCCTGACCAACTTCGTGCACGGCCTCACGGTGCCGGAGCGGCTGTTCTGCGCCGCGCTCGGCTCGGTGATCGGGATGACGCCGCTCCTCGCCGCGACGCCGGTCGTGGGCTTCCTGCCCGAAAGCGGCGCGACCTGGCTCCTGATCGGGGGGATGGCGGCGATCACCGCGCTCCTGCCGCAACTCGTCTATACGGCGGCGGTGCCCCACGTCGGACCGGGTCGCGCCGCGGCGGCGGGGAGCGTGGAACTGCCCACCATGATCGCGGTCGGGGCGGTGGCCTTCGGCGAGAGCGTCGGCCTGCGCGAGGCGGTGGCGGCGGCGCTGGTGCTCGCCGCGATCCTCGTCGCGCCGGCGGTGCGACCGGGGCGTGCGGGCCTCGTCGGGCGCAAGCGCTTCTTCGGGCTATGAGCCGTCGGGCACCAGCCGCGTGACGCCGAGCGCGCCCGCCCGCGCGAGCTCCGGGTCGAGCGACATGCGCACGTAGTCGCCGCGCCGCCAGAGCTGGCCGAGGTCGTCGTAGTGGCGCGACAGGAAATGCCCCGACTGCCCGGTGGAGATCACGAAGAGCGAACTGTCCGGATCGGCGAAATCGTAGACGCCGCGGTAACCGGCGGCGTGCACGTTGCGGAAGGGGGCGGGCCCCTCGCCGGCGGTCCGCCCGCGCATCAGCGTGTTGTCGCCGCCGGAGGTCGATTGCCGGATGTTGACGAAGTAGCGCAGCAGCGGCACCTTGCCGAGCGCCTGGTGGTCGTGCGTGGCCTGATGCGCGTCGCCCCAGCGCAGGCTCTCGAGGTCGTCGCCATGGGTCTCCGCGATCCAGACCAGCGCGTCGTCGAGGGCGAGGCGCGCGATGTCGGTGCAGCTTTCCTCGGCCGCGGAGCGGCGGATGTCGCACCAGGCGCCCGCGCCGTCCACGTCGCGGAAGACCCGCTCGATGAAGAGCGGGCGCAGGTGCGTGAAGTCGTCGGCGAGCGGGCCGAGGTCGTCGCGGATGAGCCGGTCCTGCAGCGCGCGCATCCACGCGGCGTAGATCAGCGGCTCGGGCCGGTGCTCGTTCATCTCGCCGTTCCACTCGGCCAGCAGATCGAGCGCGCGCTGGCGGCGACGCTCGGGCGTTCCGGCGGGCGCGGCCTCGCCCGTGTACCAGAGATCGGCCCCCACGAGCGGCAGGAGCGTCCGCGCGGTGTAGCTCACCGTGTCGAGCTGCGCCTCCACGAAGCTGTCGCGGGTGTGGATCTCGCGCCCCTGCATCAGGCGGCGCCAGCGCTCGACGCGTTGCGTGTCGCCCCAGCGGTGCGAGACATGGAGCGGAAAGGGCCGGTCCACCACCTTGTTGTTGGTGTTGCCGACGATCGCGCCCGGTGGATCGGTGAAACCGGGGTTCGCGGCGTAGGGCAGCGTCCCCTGCCAGCGGTTCTCGGGCCGGTAGCCGAAGGCGGGCATCCGCCCCTGCGTCTGGTGCGCGGCGTCGCGGCGCGGCATCGCGCCGATGAGCTTCATCGCGATGCGCTCCCCGTCGACGACCGTCAGCATCTGAGAGGGCGCAACGTAGAGCGCGGCGGCGTCGAGCGCCTCCTCCACGGTGTCGGCGTACATCAGCCCGATCGCCGCGCCGAGCGAGGTGTCCTCCTCCGAGAGCGCGGTCCAGGAGACGGCGGCGACATGGCCCGGCGGCGTGACCGCCCCCAGCCCGAAGCGCCCGGGCGGCAGGACGGGGCCGTTTTCCGTGCGCCGGAGCGTCACCGTCACCGGCGCCTCGCCCTCGATCTCGACGATGCTGCGCCGCGTCTCGAAGGGCGCCCAGCCGTCGGGCGTTCGGTATTCCCCCGGCGCGTCCGGGTTCACCTCCTCGAGAAACACGTCCTGATCGTCGAGATAGGAGGAGGTCAGCCCCCAGCCGAGCCGGTCGCTCCGCCCCGAGAGCACCGCGGGGATGCCCGGGATCGTCGCGCCGATCACGCCGCCCGCCGACAGCTCCAGCCGCGCCAGATACCAGATCGCGGGCGCCGAGAGCCCGAGGTGCGGGTCGTTCGCCAGAAGCGTGCCGCCCGCCGCCGCGCGCGCGGGCGCGGCCGCCCAGGCGTTGGAGGCGCCGGCGAGCTCCGGCCGCGGCACCGGCCAGAGCGGATCGTCGGGCGCCGCGGCGACCCGCCGGGGCGCGGGACGCTCGGGCAGCAGGTCGGCATACTCGGGCAGCGCGGCGACGCCCGGCCCCGGCGCCTCGGGCAGGAGGTCGGCGACCGCGCCGGGCCGGTCCTCGAGCGCGAGCGAGAGCCGCGCGCGGCGCACCTCCGCGCTCAGGTGGCCCGAGAGCTGCAGCGCCATCACCTTGACGAGCGCGAGCGAATCCGCCGGCCGCCACGGCGCGATCGCCGCGTCGAAGATGAAGAACTCCGGCGCGCCGCGCCCGAGGCTCTCGGCGTTGATCTCGGCGAGGCGCGCGTTCACGCCCTCGGCGTAGGCCTCGAGCGCGGCGCGCGTGCGGTCGTCCTGCGCCGCCACCGAGGCCTGCGCCGCCAGGTAGAGGCCGAAGCGCCGCATCAGCGTGTCGATCTCGAGGGTGCGCCGCCCGAAGATCTCCGAAAGCCGCCCCTGCGCCGTGCGGCGCAGCACGACCATCTGCCAGAGGCGGTCCTGCGCATGGGCGTAGCCGAGGCCGAAGAACACGTCCGCGTCGGCCTCGCCGAAGATGTGGGGCACGTTCGCCGTGTCGCGCACGATCTCGACGGGCGCCGAGAGCCCGGCGACGGCCTGCGTCTGGTCGTAGTCCGGCAGCGAGCGCCCGGCGAGATAGGCGACCACCGCCACCGCCGCCGCCGCGAGCGCGACGAGCGCCGCGGCGATGCGGAAGAGCCATCGGATCGCCTTGCCCATCGCGCCGTCCCCTCGCGGATGGCGCCCTTGCCAAGGGGCGCACGGCGCGAGACAAACGCGGCGAGCGACGAAAGGCAAGAGGAACAGGGGGGCGCGTGATGGCGAAAGTGGCGTTCATCGGGCTCGGCGTGATGGGCTATCCGATGGCCGGGCATCTGGCGGCGGCCGGACACGACGTGACGGTCTACAACCGCACAGGGGAAAAGGCGGAGCGCTGGGTCACCGAGCACGGCGGCGCGCGCGCGGCGACGCCGCGCGGGGCGGCCGAGGGCGCGGAGGTCGTCATGGCCTGCGTGGGCAACGACGACGACCTGCGCGCCGTCTGCCTCGGCGACGACGGCGCCTTCGCCGGCATGGGCGCGGGCACGATCTTCGTCGATCACACGACGGTCTCGAAAAAGGTCACCGACGAGCTCTGCGCGACCGCCGCCGCGCAGGGCGTCGATTTCGTGGACGCGCCCGTCTCGGGCGGGCAGGCGGGCGCGGAGAACGGCCGGCTCTCGGTGATGTGCGGGGGCCTCGAGGCGGCCTTCGCGCGCGTGGAGCCCGTGATCGCCGCCTATGCCGCGACCTGCCGCCGCCTCGGCCCCTCGGGCGCGGGGCAACTGGCCAAGATGTGCAACCAGATCGCCATCGCCGGCCTCGTGCAGGGGCTGTCGGAGGCGCTCAACTTCGCCGACCGCGCGGGCCTCGACGGCGCGGCGCTCGTCGAGGTGATCTCGAAGGGCGCGGCGGGGTCGTGGCAGATGGAGAACCGCTCGGCCACGATGCTGGCCGACGAGTTCGACTTCGGCTTCGCGGTGGAGTGGATGCGCAAGGACCTCGGCATCTGCCTCGACACGGGCGACGAGATCGGCGCGGCGCTGCCCGTGACCGCGCTGGTGGACCAGTTCTACAAGGACGTGCAGGCGATGGGCGGCGGGCGCTGGGACACCTCGTCGCTCATCCGCCGTCTCCGGGCGCTCTCGCCCGAGTGAGCGCCCAAGCGGTTTCGAAACCGCTTGGGCGAGGGGGCTTTCAGCCCCCTCTGCCGCGCGGGCGCGCGGCATTCACCCCCGAGAGTATTTGGGCCAAGATGATGGGCCGCCGGTGGCGCGACGTGGCGGGCGCGGGGTGGCGTTCGCGGCGCCGCTGAGGGCGGCCGCGCATCGCGGGCACGCGTGCGGGCTGTCGGCGGTGGGCCGCGCGTCGCCGGCGGCGCTCAGCCGAGGCGCGCCGCGAGCGCGCCGTCCCAGAGCGCGACGAGGTCGGCGAGGGGCGCCTCGGCGGCACCGAAGCGCACCGTGTCGCCGGTGAAGCGGCCCACCGTCCGGATCGGCACGCCGGCGCGGCCGGCGGCGATCATCAGCGCCTCGGCCTGATCGAAGTTGCAGGCGATCAGGTAGCGGCCCTGGTCCTCGCCGAAGAGGGCGCCCGTGTCGGCCTCGTCGAGCGTCACGCCGACCCCGCCGCCGGCGGCGAGTTCGAAGGCGGCGAGCGCGAGGCCGCCGTCGGACAGATCGGTGCAGGCGCGGATCATCGTGCGGTTCTCGAGGATGAACTCGCCCGCGCGGCGCTCGGCCTCGAGATCGACCGGCGGCGCGGCGCCGTCGGCGCGGTCGTACATCTCCCAGAGGAGCGCCGAGCGGCCGAGATGCCCCGCGCCCTCGCCGAGGAGGACGGCGACGTGGCCCTCGCGGGCGCGGCCGGTGATCGCCTCCTCGAGGGTCTCGACGAGACCCACCGCGCCGATGGTGGGCGTGGGCTGGATCGGCTGGCCGTCGGTTTCGTTGTAGAGCGAGACGTTGCCCGAGACGATCGGCATGTCGAGCGCGCGGCAGGCGGCGCCGATCCCCTGGATCGCGCCGACGAGCTGGCCCATGATGCGCTCTTTCTCCGGGTTGCCGAAGTTGAGGTTGTCGGTCGCCGCGAGCGGGCGCGCGCCGGTGGCGACGATGTTGCGGTAGGCCTCGGCCACCGCCTGCTTGCCGCCCTCGACCGGGTCGGCCTCCACGTAGCGGGGCGTGACGTCGGCGGTGAAGGCGAGCGCCTTCTCGGTGCCGTGCACCCGCACGAGCGCCGCGCCGTGGCCCGGGCCCTGCACCGTGTCGGCCATCACCATGTGGTCGTATTGCTCCCAGACCCAGCGGCGCGAGGCGTGGTTGGGCGAACCGATCAGCGCGCGCAGCCCCTCGATCGGGTCGGTCTCGGGGACCGGATCGAGCGGCACGGGCGCCTCGGCCGGGATCCAGGGACGGTCGTATTCCGGCGCCTCGCCCGAGAGGGCGCGGAGCGGCAGATCGGCCATCGTCTCGCCATTGTGCACGATCAGGAAGCGATCCTCGGGGATCGTTTCGCCGACGATGGCGAAGTCGAGGTCCCATTTCTCGAAGACGGCGCGGGCCTGGGCCTCCTTCGCCGGGTCGAGGACCATGAGCATCCGCTCCTGGCTTTCCGAGAGCATCATCTCGTAGGCCGTCATCCCAGCCTCGCGGCAGGGGACGCGGTCGAGGTCGAGGCGCACGCCGAGGCCGCCCTTGTCTCCCATCTCGACGGCGGAACAGGTGAGCCCCGCCGCGCCCATGTCCTGGATCGAGACGACCGCGCCGGTCGCCATCAGCTCGAGGCAGGCCTCCATCAGCCGCTTCTCGGTGAATGGGTCGCCCACCTGCACAGTGGGGCGCTTCTCCTCGATCCCCTCGTCGAACTCCGCGCTGGCCATGGTCGCGCCGCCCACGCCGTCGCGGCCGGTCTTGGCGCCGAGGTAGACGACCGGGCGGCCCACGCCGGAGGCCGCGGAATAGAAGATCTTATCGGCCTCCGCGAGCCCGGCGGCGAAGGCGTTGACGAGGCAGTTGCCGTCGTAGGCCGGGTGAAAGCGCAGCTCGCCGCCCACGGTGGGCACGCCGAAGGCGTTGCCGTAGCCGCCGATGCCCGCCACCACGCCGTGCAAAAGCGCGCGGGTGCGCGGGTGGTCGGGGCGGCCGAAGGAGAGCGCGTTCAGCGCCGCGATGGGCCGCGCGCCCATGGTGAAGACGTCGCGCAGGATGCCGCCCACGCCGGTCGCCGCGCCCTGATAGGGTTCGATGTAGGAGGGGTGGTTGTGGCTCTCCATCTTGAAGACGACCGCCTGCCCGTCGCCGATGTCCACCACGCCCGCGTTCTCGCCGGGGCCGCAGATCACTTGGCGCCCTTCGGTCGGCAGCGTGCGCAGCCATGCCTTTGACGACTTGTAGGAACAGTGCTCGTTCCACATCGCCGAGAAGATGCCGAGCTCGGTGAAGGTGGGCTCCCGGTTCAGGAGACGCAGGATGTGGGCGTATTCCTCGGGCTTGAGGCCGTGGGCCTCGACGAGCTCCGGCGTGATCTCGGGATCGGACATCGGGCGGTTCTATCCCCTCTGCGATGGTCGCCGCCCTCTTAAGCCATGCCGTGGCGGGGCGAAAGGGCGCCCCGTTGTGCGGCGCGCCCGCGCTGTGATACGACTGTATACCGAGGGAGGAGGCCATGCCCGATCCGCGCCGCACCGTGCTGATCCCGATCGCCCGGCAGAGCCGGCTCGTCGCGGTCACCCTGATCGCCGCGGTGTGGCGGACGCGCCGTGCCGAGGAGATCGACGCCGCCGTCGGTCGCCTGTCCGAGGCGCGGCAGCGGATGGTGGTGGGCGGCGTGCTCGGCTTCCTGTTCCTGCTCAGCCTCTTCGCCGCGCAGTTCGGGCTCCTCGGGCTCGCGCTCTTCTGGGCGGCGGTGGTGCTCACCGTTTCGTGATCCGTTTCGGGCGCTGCGGCGGCGTGCCGCAGCGCGGCGTGCAATCGGTTGACCTTGCGTCGCTTTTCGCTGTCATTCCCGCAGTATGCGCTTGTATGCCATTGAAAAATCGAGATTTTTCCGACGGTCGCGTGATCCGGGCGGCGTTGCGCGGCGTAACCCCCGGTACAACAGCGCGACAGGAAAGGACTTCGAGATGGACCAGCTTCCGATCATTCTCTGCCTCGGCACGCTCGGCTTCGTGGCGGCCTTCGGCTACATCAGCGCGCGGGCGACGGAGAAGCAGATGCGCGACGGCAGCCACCGCAAGTCGGCCCTCTCGCGCGACGGCGCTGAGGAGCGTCTGCGCCGCGCCGCTCTCGACGGGCGCTGACCGCGCGGCGGGGCGCGGGCGACCGCGGCCCCGCCGGTCCGCTCCCGCGTCGAGACCCCGAGGCGACGCGGACCGTGGGCTCTGGCGCGGCGCACATTCGTGGGGAGCGGCGTCCCTCCCGGCGGCGCGTCGCGGCGGTTACCTCCCAAGCACGGACGAAAAAAGGCCGAGACAAAGTCTCGGCCGAAGTCCAACAGGGAGGTATGAAGATGATGCGCTGCTAGGCGCCATCGCCTTCGATTGCCGAGATAGGCGGCGCTTCTGAATCGATCAAGCGGTTTCGGCAGCGCAGCGAGACAAGGCGGATATGCGTTTCGCGCAACCCGGCGCGGCGGGCCTATTCCGCCGCGGTGCCGCGCGCCTGGCGGCGCTGCGCGACGATCTCGCCCTGCACGAAATCGCGGAAGGCGGCGATGCGGCGCGACTGGCGCAGCTCCTCCGGATAGGCGAGGAACACCGGCACCTCGTTCGATTCGACCTCCGGCAGCACGCGTTGCAGGTCCGGAAAGTCCTGCGTCAGGTAATGCGGCAGGACGCCGATCCCGAGGCTGGCGAGCACGCCCTGCAGCACGCCGAAGTAGTTGTTCACCGTCAGCGTCGAATAGGGCTGATAGGTCATCAGCTTCGCCACGAGGCTCGCGCCCGCGCTGACCTGTGGCGCGCGCGGATTCTGGCAGAGCAGGCGATGGCCCGACAGTTCCTCGGGCCGCTCGGGCGCGCCGTGCGCGCGGATGTAGTCGGGCGTCGCGTAGAGGCACATGCGCACGCTCATCAGGCGCTTGCGGATCAGGTCGGCCTGGCTCGGCTCCTTCATGCGGATCGCCACGTCGGCTTCCCGCATCGGCAGGTCGAGCACGCGCTCCTCGAGCATCAGGTCGATCTTGAGGTCGGGATAGCGCGCGTAGAACTTCGCCAGCCTCGGCACCAGCCAGAGCGAGCCGAAGCCGGTGGTCGTCGTGACGCGAAGCTCGCCGAAGACTTCCTCCTCGCTGTCGCGGATGCGCGCGGCGGCGGCGTCCACGCGCTTCGACATGGCGCGGGTGGCGTCGAACAGGAGTTCGCCCTGTTCCGTCAGGATCAGCCCCCGCGCGTGGCGGTGGAAGAGCGTCGCGCCGAGGCTCTCCTCGAGCCCGCGGATCTGCCGGCTGACGGCGGATTGCGACAGGTTCAGCCGCTCGCCGGCATGCGTGAGCGAGCCGGCATCGGCGACGGCGTGAAAGACCCTGAGCTTGTCCCAATCCATTTCGGCGCATCCTTTTCCCCGGCGGGTCCGGGCAGGGCTCTTTTGCCATGAACCGGCCCGCCATTGAAAGCGCCGCGGCCCGCGGGACGTTCCGTCAGCGGCGCAAGTTGTCGCAGTGCCCACTATACAGGTCAGCCTTTCAGACCTAACATGGGCGCCAAAGGCAGATTACATTTCTCGACAGCAGGGAGGCACGGCATGACGATCCAGAAGATCTCGCTGAGCGACCGGCTCGACATCACGAAATCCCCCGTTCTCCTGAACGGCACGCAGGCGCTGGTGCGCCTGATGCTGATGCAGAAGGCGCGCGACCGGCGCGCGGGGCTCGACACCGCGGGCTACGTCACCGGCTACCGCGGCTCGCCGCTCGGCGCGGTGGACATGCAGATGACCCGCGCGCAGAAGCAGCTCGCCGAGAACGACATCACGTTCCAGCCGGGGCTGAACGAGGACCTCGCGCTGACGGCGGTCTGGGGCAGCCAGCAGGCGGGGCTCAGGGGCGAGGGGACGCACGACGGCGTCTTCGCGCTCTGGTACGGCAAGGGGCCGGGCGTGGACCGCTCCGGCGATGCGATGCGCCACTTCAACATGGCCGGCACCGACGGCAATGGCGGCGCGATCATGGTGATGGGCGACGACCACACCGGCGAATCCTCCACCACCTGCCATCAGTCCGACTGGGCCATGGTGGACGCGCACATGCCCGTCCTCTCGCCCGCGGGCGTGCAGGAAATCCTCGACTACGGCGTCTACGGCTACGCGCTCTCGCGCTACGCGGGCGTCTGCGTCGGCCTCAAGGCGGTGAAGGACACGGTGGAGGCGACGGCCGTGGTGGACGGCCGGCCGGAGCGGATGCAGCTCGTCACGCCGGACTTCGAGCTGCCGCCCGGCGGGCTCAACATCCGCCTCGGCGACCACTGGGTGCCCCAGGAGGAGCGGCTGCTCGCCCACAAGCGCTACGCAGCGGAGGCCTTCGCCCGCGCCAACGGCATCAACAAGCGGATGTGGGGCAGGCCCGGCGCGAAGATCGGCATCGTCTCAGCGGGCAAGAACTGGCTCGACGTGGTGCATGCGCTCAACCTGCTCGGCATCGACGCGGCGGAGGCCGAGCGGCTTGGGATCACCACCTACAAGGTCGGCCAGACCTGGCCGCTCGACATGGCGGGCTTCAAGGACTGGGCCGAGGGGCTGGAGCTGATCGTCGTCGTCGAGGAGAAGCGCAAGCTCATCGAGGTGCAGGTCAAGGAGGCGATCTTCGACGACCGTCGCGGCCGCCGCGTGTATGGCGGCATGAAGGACGGCGAGGTGCTCTTCCCCACCCATTACGCGCTCGACCCGGTCGACATCGCCGCCAAGCTCGGCGCGATCCTGATCGAGGAGGGCCGCGAGACCGAGAGCATCCGCAGCGGCCTCGAGACGCTGGAGGCGGCGCGGCGCGCCGACAACGCCGAGGAGCTCGCGGCGCGGCTGCCGTATTTCTGCGCCGGCTGCCCGCACAACACCTCGACCCGCGTGCCCGAGGGCAGCCGCGCGGGCGCGGGGATCGGTTGTCACACGATGGCGCTCTGGATGGACCGCTCGACCGAGGGGTTCACGCACATGGGGGCCGAGGGCGCCAACTGGATCGGGGAGGCGCCGTTCTCCACCCGCGATCACGTTTTCCAGAATCTCGGCGACGGCACCTACAACCACTCCGGCACGCTCGCCATACGCGCGGCGATCGCGGCGGGCGTGAACATCACCTACAAGATCCTCTACAACGACGCGGTCGCCATGACCGGCGGGCAGCCCAACGACGGCAGCCTGCCGCCCGACCGCATCGCGCGCGAGCTGCTGGCGATGGGTGTGGCCCGCGTCGCGGTGGTCTACGACGAGAAGGAGGAGCCCGACTGGACCCCCTTCCCGAAGGAGATCGAGCGCCACGAGCGCGCCGGGATGGAGGACGTGCAGAAACGCTTGCGCGAGGTCGAGGGCGTCACCGCGATCCTTTACATTCAGACCTGCGCCGCCGAGAAGCGCCGCCGCCGCAAGAAGGGCGCCTTCCCGGACCCCGATCAGCGCGTCTTCATCAACACCGACGTCTGCGAGGGCTGCGGCGATTGCGGCGTGCAGTCGAACTGCGTCGCCATCGCGCCGGTCGAGACCGAGCTCGGCCGCAAGCGCGCCATCGACCAGTCCGCCTGCAACAAGGACTTCTCCTGTCTCAAGGGCTTCTGCCCGAGCTTCGTCACGCTCGAGGGCGCGACGCCGCGCAAGGAGGCGGCGACCGAGGTCACGCTGCCCGACATGCCCGAGCCCGCGCTGCCCGCGATCGACCGGACCTGGAACGTCGTGATCACCGGCATTGGGGGCACGGGCGTCGTCACGCTGGGCGCCGTGCTCGCGCAGGCCGCGCAGATCGAGGGCAAGGGCGCCGCGATGATCGAGATGGCGGGCCTCGCGCAGAAGGGGGGCGCGGTACACATCCACTGCCGCCTCGCCGAGCGGCCCGAGGACATCGCCGCGATCCGGGTCGCCACCGGCGAGGCCGACGCGCTGATCGGCGGCGATCTGGTGGTGAGCGCCGGGGCCAAGACGCTGGGGCTGACGGCCACCGGGCGCACCGGCGCCGTGGTCAACAGCCACGAGACGATGACCGGCGATTTCACCCGCGACCCGGAGTTCCGCATCCCGAGCGCCGATCTCTCCCGCGCGCTGGAGCGGCGGCTGCGCGACCGGTTGCAGACCTTCGACGCCACCGCGCTCGCGGGCAAGGTGATGGGCGATTCGATCTATTCGAACATGATGGTCATGGGCGCCGCGTGGCAGCGCGGGTTGATCCCCGTGAGCCGGGACGCCATCCGGGAGGCGATCCGCCTCAACGGCGCGGCGGTGGAGGCGAACCTCCGCGCCTTCGAGGTCGGGCGCTGGGCCGCCCACGCGCCCGAGGAGGCCGCCGCGACGCTCGAGGACAAGGTGCACGAGCTGCCGAAGACCCTCGACGAGAAGATCACCTACCGCGAGGAACACCTGACCGCCTACCAGGGCAAGCGCCTCGCCCGGCGCTACCGCCGCATGCTCGACGGCATCGCGGATCGCGCGGTGAAGGAGGCCGTGGCGAAGGGCTATCACAAGCTCCTGGCCTACAAGGACGAATACGAGGTCGCGCGGCTCCTGCTCACGACGCGGGAGAAGGCGCGCGCGGAGTTCGGCGGCGATTTCCGCATGAACTTCCACCTCGCGCCGCCGATGCTGCCCGGCAAGGACGCGCAGGGCCGCCCGAAGAAGCGCCGTTTGGGCGCGTGGCTCGAACGGCCGATGAAGCTGCTCGCCGCGATGAAGGTGCTGCGCGGCACGCCGCTCGACCCCTTCGGCTACACCGCCGAGCGGCGGATGGAGCGCCGCCTGATCCGGGAGTACGAGCGCGACATGGCCGAGGCGCTGGCGAAGCTCGACGACACCACGCGCGACGCGATCGTGGCGCTCGCCGAACTGCCGCTCTCGATCCGGGGCTTCGGCCCGGTGAAGGAGGCCAACGCCGAAACGGCCGCCAAGCGGCGCGAGGAGCTATTGAGCGTTATCCGTCAGGGCCGCGCGCCGCTCGCCCGCGCGGCGGAATAGGGCGTCACGGCCGCGTCATGGCGCTGTTACACGCTCTGGCCATGAGGGCCGGACCGGTCTAAACGGCGACGGCCCGACCTGGAGACGTCCGCGGATGACAGAGCGACGCACCGCGCGCGACATCAGCTATTACCGCTCCGCCCGCACGCGGGGCGGGCGCGCCATGATCCGCCTGATGGAGAACGCGACGGGCCGCATCGGCCTCATTCGCCGCGCGCGCGGCTACGAGCGCGAGGTCGCCGCCGGCCGCGACTTCTGGGAGGTCATGGTCGAGCGCTACGGCCTGTCGCTCGAGGTGATGCGCGGCTCGATCGAGAGCATTCCGCGCGAGGGGCCCGTGGTGGTGATCGCCAATCACCCCTACGGCATCCTCGACGGGCTGATGCTGGGCCATCTCCTGTCGGTGGTGCGGGGCGATTTCCGCATCCTCGCGCACAAGGTGTTCCGCAAGGCGGGCGACCTCGAGCGGGTGATCCTGCCGGTCAACTTCGCCGAGACCCGCGAGGCGCAGCGCGAGACGCTCGTGACCCGGCGCGCCGCGCTCGACTACCTCGCCGCGGGCGGCTGCATCGGGGTCTTTCCCGGCGGCACCGTCTCCACCGCGGCGCGGCCCTTCTCGCGCCCGATGGACCCGGGCTGGCGCAGCTTCACCGCGCGGATGATCGCGCGCTCGGGGGCGACGGTGGTGCCGCTCTATTTCGAGGGCGCCAACTCGCGCCTCTTCCAGCTCGCCAGTCACCTGCACCAGACGCTGCGCATGGGGCTGCTGATCTCGGAGTTCCGCAAGCGGGTGAACACGCCGGTGCGCGTCGCGATCGGGGCGCCGATCCCGCCCGAGGATCTGGCCGTCCATGCGGGCGACGCCCGCGCGATGATGGACTTCCTGCGCCGCAAGACCTATGAGCTGTCGCCGAAGCCGCTCGGCAGCTACGAGTACGGCTTCGAGTTCGAGGAACGGCACCGCGCCTGAGCGCGGGCGGGCGGAGCGACATGGCGGTTGGGATCTTCGACTCCGGCCTCGGCGGGCTGACGGTGCTCGACGCGGTGACGCGGCGGCTGCCGGATGTTCCGTTCGTCTATCTCGGCGACAACGCCCATGCGCCCTACGGCGTGCGCGACGCCGACGACGTCACCGACCTGACGAAGCGCGGGGTCGAGCGGCTCTGGGAGGCGGGCTGCGATCTGGTGATCCTCGCCTGCAACACCGCCTCGGCCGCCGCGCTTCGCCGCCTGCAGGAGACATGGGTGCCCACGGACAAGCGCGTGCTCGGCGTCTTCGTGCCGCTGATCGAGGCGCTGACCGAGCGGCAGTGGGGCGACAATTCCCCCCCGCGCGAGGTGGCGGTGAAGAACGTGGCGCTCTTCGCGACGCCGGCGACGGTCGCCTCCCGCGCCTTTCAGCGCGAGCTCGCCTTCCGCGCCATCGGCGTCGACGTGGAGGCGCAGGCCTGCGGCGGCGTGGTGGACGCGATTGAGGACGGCGATTTGATCCTCGCCGAGGCGCTGGTGCGCTCCCATGTCGAAGCGCTCCTGCGCAAGATGCCGCACCCGGAGGCGGCGGTGCTGGGCTGCACGCATTACCCGCTGATGGAGGAGGTCTTCCGCGCCGCGCTCGGGCCGGGGGTCGCCGTCTATTCGCAGCCCCGGATCGTCGCCGAAAGCCTCGCCGATTACCTCGCCCGGCGGCCGGAGATGCGCGGCGCGGGCGCGGCGGCGGGCTTCCTCACGACGGGCGATCCGGCGCGGGTTTCGGACCGCGCGGTGCAGTTCCTCAAGCGCGAGATCGCCTTCGATCCCGCGTGAACGAAACGACGAAAGGCGTTGCCATGACAGCGAAAGTCGCCATCCTCGGCGCCTCGGGCTACACCGGGGCGGAGCTCGTCCGGCTGATCGCCACGCACGGGCAGATGGAGATCGCCGCGCTCACCGCCGACCGCAAGGCCGGCAGCACCATGGGCGAGGTTTTTCCGCATCTGCGCCATCTCGACCTGCCGCGGCTCGCCCGGATCGAGGACGTCGATTTCGCCGGGCTCGACCTCGTGTTCTGCGCGCTGCCGCACGCCACCTCGCAACAGGTGATCGCGGGGCTGCCCCGGGGCGTGAAGGTGGTCGACCTCTCCGCCGATTTCCGCCTGCGCGATCCGGCGGATTACGAACGCTGGTACGGCAAGCCACACGCTGCGCCGGAGCTTCAGAAGGAGGCCGTCTATGGCCTGACCGAGTTCTACCGGGAGTCGATTCGCCCCGCGCGGCTCGTCGCCGGGACGGGCTGCAACGCCGCGGCCGGGCAATACGCGCTGCGCCCGCTGATCGCGGCGGGGGTGATCGACGTGGACGACATCATCCTCGATCTGAAATGCGCCGTCTCGGGCGCGGGCCGCTCGCTCAAGGAAAACCTGCTCCACGCCGAGCTTTCGGAGGGCTACCACGCCTACTCCGCCGGCGGCACGCATCGCCATCTGGGCGAGTTCGATCAGGAATTCTCGGCGCTCGCCGGGCGGGAGGTGCGCGTGCGCTTCACGCCGCACCTGATGCCGGCGAACCGCGGCATCCTCGCCACCGCCTACGTCACCGGGGCCGCGCAGGCCGTGCACGACACGCTGTCGCAGGCCTACGCGGGCGAGCGCTTCCTCGAAGTTCTACCCATAGGTGAGCTTCCCTCCACAAGGCACGTGCGGGGCTCGAATTTCTGCCATATCGGGGTGGTGGGCGACCGGCTGCCGGGGCGCGCCATGGTGGTCGCCGCGCTCGACAACCTGACCAAGGGCTCGTCCGGACAAGCTTTGCAGAACGCCAACCTGATGTTAGATATACCGGAGCATACCGGGCTCATGCTCGCGCCCTGTTTTCCGTGAGGAACACCCATGAAGGGTCTCAAGAAGAAACGCCGCATCCAGGTCATCGTCGTCGCCACGGCGGCGCTCATCATTTCCACCGGCTTCGTGGGCTACGCGATGCGTGACGGCATCAACTTCTTCCGCGCGCCGAGCGAGATCGCCGCCGAACCGCCCGCCCCGAACGAGACGTTCCGCATCGGCGGCCTCGTCGAGGAGGGCACGCTCAAGCGCGGGCAGGGGGAGACGATCCATTTCTCCGTCACCGACGGGGGCGCCTCTATTCCGGTGGTCTTCACCGGCGTGCTGCCCGATCTCTTCGAGGAGAACCAGGGCATGGTCGGCACCGGGCGTTACGTGAACGGCGTCTTCGAGGCGAGCGAGATCCTCGCCAAGCACGACGAGACCTACATGCCCAAGGAAGTGACCGACGCGCTGAAGGAACAGGGCGTCTACCGTCACAACGAGGGCGCGCCGGAAAGCTGATCCGCGCAACGCGCGCTCCGTCAGCCCGCCGTTAAGCGAGCCGCGCCACGCTCTCTCCCGCCAGCCGAGGCGGAGGAGAGAGCATGCGCAGCGTAGGCCAGATCGCCAGAGAGATCGTGGACCGCGAAGGCGGCTACGTCGACGACCCGGACGATCCGGGCGGCGCCACCAACCACGGCGTGACCATCCACACCCTGCGCCGGCTCGGCCGCGACGTGGACGGCGACGGCGCCGTGACCGAGGACGACGTGCGCGCGCTCGACCGCGACGCGGCGGTGGAGATCCTGCTGCGCCACTATTACGCCGCGCCGGGCATCGCGCGCCTGCCGGAGGCGCTGCGGCCGAGCGTCTTCGACATGTACGTGAACGCGGGCGCGGAGGCGGTGAAGATCCTGCAGCGGCTGCTCGGCGACATGGGGCTGCGCGTGGCGGTGGACGGGATCATCGGCCCCGAGACCGCCGGCGCGGCGGAGGAGGCCGCGGCGCTCGCGCCCGATCACCTCGCCGACGCCTACGCCATCGCGCGGCGCAACTTCTACTTCCGCCTCGCCGACCGCCGGCCCGAGAGCCGCAAGTACGTGCGCACCCGCGCGGGCGGCAAGGGCGGCTGGATCCGGCGGGCGGAGGCGTTCCTGTCGCCGCGCTACCACCTGACCGAGGCCGAGTTCCGCAAGCGGGTGGCGGCATGGGGCTGATCGGACGCCTGCTCGACGCGCTTTTCGGGGGCGAGCGCAACGTCATCGCGGAGACGGCCGAGGTCTTCCGCGTCAACGCCGAGGCGGAGGCGACCCGCGACGCCGAGGCGCGCGCCGCCGCGCTCGCGCAGTTCGCCGCGGAGTTCGCGCATCCCCGCCGGGGGCGCTTCGACCGGGCGGTGGACGCGCTCAACCGGCTGCCGCGCCCGGCGATGGCGCTCGGCACGCTGGCGCTCTTCGCCGCGGCGATGGCGGCGCCCGAGTGGTTCGCCGCGCGCATGGGCGCGCTCGCTCATGTGCCCGAGCCGCTCTGGTGGCTCCTCGGCGCGGTGGTGAGCTTCTATTTCGGCGCGCGCCATCAGGCCAAGGCGCAGGAGATGCAGCGCGCACTCGCCGCCGGGCTGACGCGGCGTGCGCCGCCCGCGTGGGAGGGCGCGGGGAACCCCGCGCTCGAGGAGTGGCGCGCGGCGCGGGCGCAGGGCGCGACACGGTGAACCGGCGTGCCGAATCCGATTGGCGCGCGGGCGCGGGGCGATTATATTCGGCCCATGATTACCGAACTCGGCCACTTCGCCCTCGTCCTCGCCTTCATCGTCGCGCTCGTGCAGTCGGTCGTGCCGCTCATCGGCGCGCACTACCGCTGGCCCGGATGGATCGCCGTGGGCGAACCGGCGGCGACGACGCAGCTTCTGCTGCTCGGCTTCTCCTTCGTCGCGCTGACCTGGGCCTTCGTGACCTCGGACTTCAGCCTGCAGCTCGTCACCTCGAACTCGCACTCCGACAAGCCGATGATCTACAAGATCACCGGCGTCTGGGGGAACCACGAGGGCTCGATGCTGCTCTGGGTGCTGATCCTCGCGCTCTTCGGGGCGATGGCGGCCTGGTTCGGGGGCAACCTGCCGCCGACGCTGCGGGCGCGGGTGCTGGCCGTGCAGGGGATGATCGGGGTGGCCTTCCTCGCCTTCATCCTCTTCACGTCCAACCCCTTCACGCGGCTCGCCGTGCCGCCCTTCGACGGGCAGGACCTCAACCCGCTCCTGCAGGACCCGGGGCTCGCGCTGCATCCGCCGTTCCTCTATCTCGGCTACGTCGGGCTCTCGATCTGCTTCAGCTTCGCCGTCGGCGCGCTGCTCGAGGGCCGCGTCGACGCCGCCTGGGGCCGCTGGGTGCGGCCCTGGACGCTGGCGGCCTGGGTCTTCCTGACGATCGGCATCGCCCTCGGCTCGTGGTGGGCCTATTACGAGCTCGGCTGGGGCGGCTTCTGGTTCTGGGACCCGGTCGAGAACGCCTCCTTCATGCCGTGGCTGCTGGCGGTGGCGCTCCTGCACTCGGCGATCGTGGTCGAGAAGCGCGAGGCGCTGAAGAGCTGGACGATCCTGCTCGCCATCCTCGCCTTCGGCTTCTCGCTGATCGGCACCTTCATCGTGCGCTCGGGCCTCCTGACCAGCGTGCACGCCTTCGCCAACGACCCGGAGCGCGGGGTCTTCATCCTGCTGATCCTCGCGGTCTTCATGGGCGGCGCGCTCACGCTCTTCGCGGCGCGGGCCAACGTCATGCAGGCGCGCGGCGTCTTCGGCGTGGCCAGCCGCGAGTCGGCGCTCGTGGCGAACAACGTGCTGCTCGCGGTGTCCTGCTTCGTGGTCTTCGTGGGCACGATGTGGCCGATGGTGGCCGAGATGTTCCTCGACCGGAAGCTCTCGGTCGGCGCACCCTTCTTCAACGCGGCCTTCACGCCCTTCATGGTGGCGCTCGGCCTGATCCTGCCGGTGGGCGCGATCATGCCGTGGAAACGCGCACGCATTGGCCGGGCGCTGCACACGCTCCGGTTCGGCCTCGTGCTGGCGCTTGCCATCGGCGGGCTCGCCTGGGCGATGCAGACGGGCAATTCGCTCCTCGGGCCGGTGGGGCTCTTCCTCGGCGCGTGGCTCGTGTCGGGCGCGGCGACGGACCTCTGGCTGCGCGCCGGGCGCACGCCGGATCGCCTGCGCCGCCTGCCGCGCGCCGACTGGGGCCGCGCCGTGGCGCACTCGGGCTTCGGCGTGATCATGATCGGCATCGCCGGCCTCATGGCCTGGGAGAAGGAGGACATCCGCGTCGTCCAGGAGGGCGAGAGCTGGCAGATGGCGGGCTTCACCCTGACCCTGAACGAGGTGCGCGAGCTGCCCTACAGCCCGTCCGAGGGCCGCAACTACGACTCGCTCATGGGGATCGTCACGCTCGCCCGCGACGGGCGCGAGATCGCGACGCTGCGCCCCGAGAAGCGCAACTACCCCGTCGCGCGCATGCCCACGACCGAGGCGGGCATCGACTACCGCGTGCTGCGCGACGTCTACGTCGTCCTCGGCGATCCGCAGGACAACGGCGGCTGGGCGGTGCGCACCTACCTGAAGCCGCTCGCCAACTGGATCTGGGCCGGCTCGGCGCTGATGGCGCTCGGCGGCTTCATCAGCCTGTCGGACCGGCGCTACCGGGTCGCCGCCGGCGCGCGCAAATCGGCCGCGACCCCGGCCACCGGCGGAGTGCCCGCGGAATGAGGCGCCTTGTCCTGATCCTCGCGCTGCTCGCGGCGGCGCCGCTCGCGGCGCTGCAACCGGACGAGGTGCTCGACGATCCCGCGCTCGAGGAACGCGCGCGGGAGATCTCCTCGGGCCTGCGCTGCATGGTCTGCCGGAACGAGGCGATCGACGAGTCGAACGCGCCGCTGGCGCGCGACATGCGGCTTATGGTGCGCGAGCGGCTCGTCGCCGGCGACACGGACGAGGAGGTCGTGCAGTACATCGTCGATCGCTACGGCGAATACGCGCTGCTCAATCCGCGCGCGACCGGGGCGAACTGGATCCTCTGGCTGGCCGGGCCGGGCATGCTGCTGATCGGCGGCGGGATCGCGGCGCTCTACCTGCGCTCGCGCGCCCGCGCGAAGGCCGTGGCGGACGACGATCTCTCCCCCGAAGAGGCGGCGCGGCTGCGGACGCTCCTAGAGGAGTGACCCCTTTTCTCCGCGGGCGCATGCGATAGAAGCGCAGCGGCGCAGAGGAGGGGACGCAATGCAGTATCAGACCATCACGCTCGACGTGGCCGACGACATCGCGGTGCTGCGGCTCGATCGGCCGGACGTGATGAACGCCATGAACAGCCAGATGCGCGCCGAGGTCACCCACGCGGTCGCCGCCGGCGGCGCGGAGGCGCGCGTCGTCGTGATCACCGGCAACGGCCGCGCCTTCTGTTCCGGGCAGGACCTCGGGACCGAGGGCAACGCCGCCGATCTGGACCTCGAGCGCATCCTGCGCGACGAATACGTGCCGATGCTGCGCGCGATCCGCGACTGCCCGGTGCCGGTCATCGCCGCGGTCAACGGCGCGGCGGCGGGCGCGGGCGCCAACCTCGCCCTGGCGGCGGACGTGGTGATCGCGACGGAGAGCGCCTATTTCATGCAGGCCTTCAGCCGGATCGGCCTGATCCCCGACGCGGGCGGCACCTGGGCGCTGCCGCGGCAGATGGGTCTCGCCAAGGCGATGGGCGCGGCGCTCTTCGCCGAGAAGATCAGCGCGCGGCAGGCCGACGACTGGGGCATGATCTGGGAAGCGGTGGAGGACGACGCCTTCGAGGAGCGCTGGCGCGCCCGCGCCGCGCATCTCGCCGCCGGGCCGACGCAGGCCTACAACGCCGCGCGGGAGGCCCTCCGCGGCGCCTTCGAGGCGGATTTCGAGGAGCAGCTCCTTCTCGAGGCGCGCCTTCAGGGACACTGCGGCAAGACCCGCGATTTTCAGGAAGGAGTGCTCGCCTTCCTCGAGAAGCGGCCGGCGCGCTACGAGGGCCGCTAACGCCGGCGCGTGTGGCTAGGGTGCGAGGGGCGCTGCCCCTCGCGCTCCCCGGAGTATTTTCGCCAAGATGATGGGGCAGGGCGGCCTCAACCATCATCTTGGCCCAAATACTCCGGGGGTGAATTGGCCGTCAGGCCAAGAGGGGGCAGCGCCCCCTCCCGCGGCGCCGCGCCAAGCCGCCTTACCGGTTCTCGATGTCGACGTAGTCGCGCTTCGTCTCGCCGAGGTAGAGCTGGCGCGGGCGGCCGATCTTCATCTGCGGGTCCGCGATCATCTCCTTCCACTGGCTGATCCAGCCGACGGTGCGCGAGACGGCGAAGATCGGCGTGAACATCGACATCGGGAAGCCCATCGCCTCGAGGATGATGCCGGAGTAGAAATCGACGTTCGGGAAGAGCTTCTTCTCGCGGAAATAGGGGTCCTCGAGCGCGATCTTTTCGAGTTCCTTGGCGACCTGCAGCGTCTTGTTGTTCTCGACGCCGAGCAGTTCCAGCACCTCGTCGGCGGACTGCTTCATCACCGTCGCGCGCGGGTCGAAGTTCTTGTAGACGCGGTGGCCGAAGCCCATCAGGCGGAAGGGATCGTCCTTGTCCTTCGCGCGCTCGAGGTACTCGGGGATGCGCTCGGGCGAGCCGATCTCCTTGAGCATCTCGAGGCAGGCTTGGTTCGCGCCGCCGTGCGCCGGGCCCCAGAGGCAGGCGATGCCGGCGGCGATGCAGGCGAAGGGATTGGCGCCCGAGGACGACGCCAGCCGCACCGTCGAGGTGGAGGCGTTCTGCTCGTGGTCGGCGTGCAGCGTGAAGATCCGGTCCATCGCGCGCGAGAGGATCGGGTTCACGCTGTATTCCTCCGCCGGCACGGCGAAGCACATGCGCAGGAAGTTCGAGGCGTAGTCGAGGTCGTTCCGCGGATAGACGAAGGGCTGGCCCACCGAGTACTTGTAGGCCCAGGCGGCGATGGTCGGCATCTTGGCGATGAGCCGGATCGAGGCGACCTCGCGCTGCCACGGGTCCGAGATGTCGGTGCTGTCGTGGTAGAAGGCCGACATCGCGCCCACGACGCCCACCATGATCGCCATCGGATGCGCGTCGCGGCGGAAGCCGCGGAAGAAGTTCTGCATCTGCTCGTGGAGCATCGTGTGCATGGTCACACGGCTCTCGAAGTCCTCGAGTTCCGCGGCCGAGGGCAGTTCGCCATAGAGCAACAGGTAGCACACCTCGAGGAAGTGGCTCTTCTCCGCGAGTTGGCCGATCGGGTAGCCGCGGTGCAGGAGCTCGCCCTTGTCGCCGTCGATGAAGGTGATGGTTGAGTCGCAGGAGGCCGTCGAGGTGTAGCCGGGATCGTAGGTGAAGACGCCCGCCTGCTGGTAGAGCTTGCGGATATCCACCACGTCGGGCCCGGCCGTCGGGCTGAACATCGGCAGATCGTGGCTCTCGCCGTCGATCGTCAGCTTGGCGGTCTTGGTGCTGTCAGGCATGTGCACACCCTCGTCCTCGGGCCCGGGCTCCGGGCGGTTGATCCCTCGAGACGGCCGGCGCGCCGGTCCGTTCATTCGCCGCCCGCCGCGGCCTCCTCGAGCCGCGCCAGGCTTTCGTCGCGGCCGAGCACCAGCATCATGTCGAAGACGCTCGGGCTGACCGTCCGGCCCGCGAGCGCGGCGCGCATCGGCCCCGCCAGCTTGCCGAATTTGAGGCCGTTCTCCTCCGCGGCCCGGGTCGCGACCGCTTCGAGCGCGTCGCGGGTCCAGCTAGCATTTCGCAGCTGCGGCGTCAATTCGCTCAGTATACGACGGGATACAGCGTCGAGCGCCTTGTCCGCCTTCTCGTCGCGCGCGACGGGGCGCTCGGCCAGCGCGAAATTCGCCTTTTCCAACAGGTCGATGAAGGTCTTGGCGCGTTCCTTGAGGTGCGGCATGGCCGCCGCGAGCCGCGTCCGCTGCACCGCGGAAAGAGGCGCGCGCCCGGTGACGTCGAGAAAGCCCTCGAGCTCGGCCAGAAGCGCCGCGTCGTCCATCGCGGCGATGTGGCGCCCCGAGATGCTGTCGAGCTTCTTCATGTCGAGGCGCGCGGGGGCCTTGTTGATTCCCTCGAGCGAGAAGAGCGCGCGGAGCTCCGCGTCCGAGAACACTTCGGTGTCGCCGTGGCTCCAGCCGAGGCGGGCGAGGTAGTTGCGCATCGCCGCCGCCGGATAGCCCATGTCGCGGTACTCGGTGAGCGAGACCGCGCCGTGGCGCTTCGAGAGCTTCTTGCCGTCCGGCCCGTGGATGAGCGGGATATGCCCCCAGACGGGGACGTCCCAGCCCATCGCGCGATAGATCTGCATCTGCCGCGCGGCGTTGTTCAGGTGGTCGTCGCCGCGGATGACGTGGGTCACGCCCATGTCGTGATCGTCCACCACCACGGCGAGCATGTAGACCGGCGTGCCGTCCGAGCGCAGCAGCACCATGTCGTCGAGCTGATCGTTGCCGATGGTGACGGGGCCCTGCACCGCGTCCTCGATCACCGTGGCGCCCTCGCGCGGGGCCTTCAGGCGGATCACGTACGCCGCGTCCGGATGCGTGGCCGGGTCCGCGTCGCGCCAGGGGCTGCGGTAGAGGGTGGAGCGGCCCTCGGCGCGCGCCGCCTCGCGGAAGGCGTCGATCTCCTCCTGCGTGGCGAAGCACTTGTAGGCGGCACCCTCGGCCAGCATCTGCTGCGCCACCTCGGCGTGGCGCTCGGCGCGCGCCGCCTGGCTCACCGCCTCGCCGTCGTGGTCGAGCCCGAGCCACGCCATGCCGTCGAGGATCGCCCGCGTCGCCTCCGGCGTGGAGCGCGCGCGGTCCGTGTCCTCGATCCGCAGCAGGAACCGCCCGCCGCGCCCGCACGCGAAGAGCCAGTTGAAGAGCGCGGTGCGCGCGCCCCCGATGTGCAGGAAGCCCGTGGGCGAGGGGGCGAAGCGGGTGACGACCTCGTCTGTCATGCGGCGCAGGGTCTCCTTGGGGGCGGATCGAAAGCGGCGCCTGTCTAGCCGCGGCGCCTGCCCGGGACAAGGCGCAGGCGCGGGGCCCGCGGCGCTTAACCCTGTGTTAACTGCGAGCTGATGGGAGGGGCGGGCCGGGCGGTCCGGCGGAGGCGTGGACGATGGGCGGCGGCGCGCTCGCACGGGTGTGGCTCGGCCAGCTCGGGCATCTCTTTCCGTGGGTGCCGGTGGCGCTCGCCTGCGGGATCGGGATCTACTTCGCGCTGGAGGTGGAGCCGCCGGTCGCGGCGCTCGCCGCCTGCGCGGCGGGCGCGCTCGCGCTGGGGGCGGGGGCGCTGCGCCTCGGTCCGGGCCGCGCGCCGCTTCTCTGGGCGCCCGCGCTCGTGGCGATGGGGCTCGCGCTCGCCGGCGGGCGCGCGCATCTCAAGGCCGCGCCGGTGTTGGAGTTTCGCTACTACGGCGCGGTGGAGGGGCGCGTCGTCGGCATCGACCGCTCCGCCTCGGACGCGGTGCGGCTGACGCTCGACCGCGTGGTGCTGGAACGCACCGATCCGGCGCGCCGGCCCGGGCGGGTGCGCGTCTCGCTGCACGGGGCGGAGACGCCCCGCGTGCCACCCGTCGGCGCACGCGTGATCCTGACCGCGTGGCTCTCGCCGCCGCAGGGGCCCGTGGAGCCCGGCGGCTTCGATTTCCGCCGCCACGCCTGGTTCCAGGGGCTGGGCGCGGTGGGCTACACGCGCACGCCGGTCCTGCTGCTCGCGCCGCCCGCGCCGCGCGCGCTCATGGTGACGCGGGCGCGCATGGCGCTCTCGGAACGGGTGCGCGCCGCGCTCCCGGACGAGGCCGGGGGCTTCGCCGCGGCGGTGCTCTCGGGCGACCGCTCCGGCATCGGCTTTCCCACGCTGGAGGCGCTGCGCGACGCGAACCTCGCGCATCTCCTCGCGATCTCGGGGCTGCACATGGGGCTCCTCGCGGGGGTCGTCTTCGCGACGCTCCGCCTCGCGCTCGTGATGCTGCCGCGCGCCGGGCCGCACCTGCCGGCGAAGAAGCTGGCCGCCGGCGGCGCGCTCGCCGCGGCGGCGGGGTATCTCGCGCTCTCGGGCGGCAACGTGGCGACCGAGCGGGCCTTCGTCATGTCGGCGGTCGTGCTCGTCGCCGTGATGCTGGACCGGCGCGCGCTGTCGCTGCGGGCCGTCGCGCTCGCCGCGACGATCATCCTCGTCTGGCAGCCCGAGTCGCTGCTCGGCCCCGGCTTCCAGATGTCCTTCGCCGCGACCACGGCGCTCGTCGCCGTCTTCGGGGCGCTGCGCGAGCTCGAGGCGCCGCCCCTGCCGCGCTGGACGCGCCCGGTGGCGGCGGTGGTGATCTCCTCCGCCGTCGCGGGCGCCGCGACCGCCCCCGTGGCGGCGGCGCATTTCAACCAGATCGCGCATTACGGGCTGATCGCGAACCTCGCCTCGGTGCCGCTGATGGGGACCGTCGTCATCCCGGCGGGGCTCGTCGCGGTGCTCGCCATGCCGTTCGAGCTGGAGGGCGCGCCGCTCGCGGTCATGGGGCTCGGGCTCGACTGGATCCTCAGCGTGGCGAGCTGGGCCACGGGGCTGCCGGGGGCGGTGCGCCCGGTGCCGGCGCCGCCGCACGTGGTGCTGCCGCTCCTCGCGGCGGGGGCGCTCGTCGTCGCGCTCTGGCAGGGGCGGACGCGGTGGGCCGGCCTCGCCCCGGTGGCCGCGGCGCTCGCCCTCTGGGGCGGTGCGGAGCGCCCGCCGATCCTGATCGCGCAGGGCGGCGCGCTCGTGGGCGTGATGACCGAGGAGGGCCGCGCGCTGAGCAAGCGGCGCGGCGCGGGCTTCGCGGCGCGCGTCTGGCTGGAGAACGACGGAGACGGGGCGGGCCGCGCCGCGGCGGTGGCGCGCTGGCCCGAGGACGGGCCGGTGCGCCACCTCTGGGGCAAGCGCGGCGCGGCGCGGTTCGAGGGCTGCGCGCCCGGCGAAATCGTCGTGCTGACCGAGCCTTACGCCGGGCCGCCGCAGCCCTGCGTGCTGCTCGACGGCGCGCGGCTGCGCGCCGCCGGGAGCCTCGCGCTGTATCGCTCCGACGCAGCCGTGCGGATCAAAAGCGCGACCCTCGACGCGGGCCGCCGCCTCTGGAGCCCGACGGGCGCGCGCGAGGTCTCGGCCAGCCTCGCCGCGCTGTCGCGGTAGGCGAGGCGGGGGAGGTCGGCACTTGGCGCTCTGCGGTCGCCGTGGCGCGCGGGCGGCGGCCGAAGTTCTCCGGATATTCCGGGAGAGTCTTGCGCCGCTGGTGCGGGCGCGACGTCCGAACGTCTGCCGCTGGTGCTGGTGACGACAGCGACCGTCGCCAGTCGTGTTTTCGTAACGGGGCCCCGAAACCAAGGCGGGCCTGCGCTCACCTACGATCACCCCGCGAACTCACGCCGGCCGAGCGCCCCCCGAGGCGCGGCACACCCTGCGCGCGGCCCGCGTCAGTACATGCGGATGAGCCCGACGAGGCGGCCCTGCACGCTGACGCTGCCGCGGGGCAGGACGCGGGTTTCATACGCCGGGTTCGCGGCCTCGAGCAGGATCATGTCGCCCTTGCTGCGGAAGCGCTTCAGCGTGGCCTCGTAGCCCTCGACCTGCGCGACGACGATGTCGCCCTCGCGCGCCTCGGCGGTTTCGCGGATCACCACGATGTCGCCGTCGTTGATCCCGGCCTCGATCATGGAGTCGCCCTTGACCTCGAGCGCGTAGTGCCGGCCCTGCGCCGAGAGCATCGCGCCGGGCACCGCCACCTCGGGCGCCTCGTCGGCGATGGCCTCGATCGGTTCCCCGGCCGCGATGCGGCCCAGCAGCGGCAGATCGGTCACCTCGCCCCGCGGCTCGGCCTCCGAGACCGGGCGCGCGCCCGCGGGCGGATCGGCGCGGTCGCCGTCGATCACGCGCAGCCCATCGCGCGGGGCGGCGTCGAGGTTGTCGGGCAGGCGCAGGATCTCGATCGCGCGGGCGCGGTGGGCGAGGCGGCGGATGAAGCCCCGCTCCTCCAGCGCGGTGATCAGGCGGTGAATGCCGGACTTGGAGCGCAGATCCAGCGCCGCCTTCATCTCGTCGAAGCTGGGCGGCACGCCGTCGCGCGTGACCCGGTCGTTGATGAAACGCAGAAGATCCATCTGTTTGCGGGTCAGCATCGCGGGGCACTCCGGCTGGTCACTCGCCGGTGTTCTACGCCTGTTCCCGTTTTGTGTCAAGCCCGCGCGCCGGCGGGCTCAGGGCCGGGGCAGGGGCACGTAATCCATGACCTCGCCCGCGGCGCGGGGTCCGTCGTCGGGCGGGCGCACGAGGAGCGCGTCGGCCTCCGCCAAAAGCGAGAGAAGCGCGCTGTCCTGGCTGTCGAAGGGGTCGAGCCCTGCCTCGGTCAGCCGCGCGCGCATGTAGTGCTGGCGCGGGCCGTTCGCGCCCACGCCCCGGGCGAGCGGCGCGCGGGCGCGCTGCGCGGGCGCCGCCCCGAGGCCCAGCATCTTGCGGATAACCGGGGCGACGAAGACCGTGCCGCAGACGATGGCCGAGACCGGGCTGCCCGGCAGCCCGATCATCGCCGCCTCGCCCAGACGGCCCGCCATCAGCGGCTTCCCGGGCCGCATGGCCACCTTGTAGAAGGCCGTCTCCATCCCCAATGCCTGCGCCACCGGCGCGACGAGGTCGTGATCGCCGACCGAGGCGCCGCCCACCGTCAGGATCAGGTCGGCCCCCGCGGCGAGTTCGAAGCCCGCGCGGAGCGAGGCCTCCGTGTCGCGCGCGACGGGCAGGAGACGCGCCGTCGCGCCCTCGGCCTCGAGCAGCGCCTTCAGCCCGAAGGCGTTGGAGGCGACGATCTGATCTTCGCCCGCGGCCTCGCCGGGCATCACCAGCTCGTCGCCGGTCGAGAGGATCGCGACCTCGGGCCGGCGGGTGACCTGCACCTCCGGCAGGTTCATCGCGGCGATCAGCGCGACATCCGCCGCCGAGAGCCGCCGCGGCGCCTCGAGCCGCGCGCCCCGGCTGAAATCGGCGCCGGCGGGGCGGACGTGCGGGCCGGGGCCGGGCGTGCCGGTCACGGTCATGGTGTCGCCCTCGCGCGCGGTGTCCTCCTGGATCACGACGCGGTCGGCGCCCTCGGGCATGGGCGCGCCGGTGAAGATGCGCACGGCCTCGCCCGGGCCCACCGCGCCCGGGTGGCGGCGGCCGGCCGGCGCCTCGCCCACGACGCGGAAGCGCGCGCCGGGCGCGACCTCGGCGCCGCGCAGGGCGTAGCCGTCCATCGCCGCGGCCGGAAAGGGCGGCTGATCCCGCGTGGCGACCGCATCGGCGGCGAGCACCCGGCCGGCGGCGTCGCGCAGGGCGACGCGCTCCGCCCCGAGCGGGCCGACGAGCGCGAAGAGCTGATCGAGCGCCTCCGCGACCGGGATCATTCGGCTTCGAAGCGGCCGGACTTGCCGCCGTCCTTCAGAAGCACGCGCAGCCCGCCGATCTCCATCGCGCGGTCGGCGGCCTTGAGCATGTCGTAGACCGTGAGCGCGGCGACCGAGGCCGCGGTCAGCGCCTCCATCTCGACGCCGGTGCGCCCTGTCGTCCTGACCGTCGCGGTGAGGCGCAGGCCCGGCAGATCCCGGTCCGCCTCGATATCGAGCGTCACCGAGGACAGCGGCAGCGGATGGCAGAGCGGGATGAGGTCCGCCGTGCGCTTCGCCCCCATGATCCCGGCGAGCCGCGCGACGCCTTCGACGTCGCCCTTCTTCGCCTCGCCCGCCTCCACGAGCGCGAGCGTCTCGGGCGCCATGCGGACCCAGGCGCAGGCGCGGGCGATGCGCGCGGTCTCGGCCTTTTCCGAGACGTCGACCATGCGCGCCGCGCCGCTCTCGTCGAAATGCGTGAGATCGGCCATCGCGCGCCTCACATGCCGCCGGGGGTGAGCGGGCGCGCGAGCAGGTCGCGCGTCGCCTGCGCGACGTCCGCCTCGCGCATCAGGCTCTCGCCGATGAGGAAGCAGCGCGCGCCGTAGCGCGCCAGATCGGACAGGTCGTCGGGCGTGGACAGCCCGCTTTCCGAGACGACGATCCGGTCGGGCGGCACCCGGCGGATCAGCTTGCGCGTGACGTCGAGCGAGGTCTCGAAGGTGTGCAGGTCGCGGTTGTTGATGCCGACGAGCCGCGAGGAGAGCTTCGCCGCCCGCGCGAGGTCGTCGGCGTCGTGCACCTCGATCAGCACGTCCATGCCCCAGGCCTCGGCGGCGGCCTCGATCTCCGCGGCCTGCGCGTCCGAGACGGCGGCCATGATCACGAGCACGCAGTCCGCGCCGAGCGCGCGCGCCTCGATCACCTGATAGGGATCGTAGAGGAAATCCTTGCGCAGGACGGGCAGCGAACAGGCCGCGCGGGCGTCGGTCAGATCGGATTTCTGCCCCTGAAAGCTCGGCGCGTCGGTGAGCACGGACAGGCAGGTCGCGCCGCCCGCCGCGTAGGCGGCGGCGAGCGCGGGCGGATCGAAGGGGTCGCGGATCAGCCCCTTGGAGGGGGAGGCCTTCTTGATCTCGGCGATCAGGCCGTATCCCGTCTTGGAGGCCTGAAGCAGCGCCTCGGCGAAGGGGCGCACGGCCGGCGCGGCGCGCGCCTCCTCCTCGACCTCCTCGAGCGGCTTGGCGGCCTTGCAGGCGGCGATTTCCTCGAGCTTGTAGGCGGTGATCCGGTCGAGCACGGTCTCGGTCATTGCGCGTCCTTCGTGATGCGGGCCAGCGCCTCGACCTTGCCGCGCGCCGCGCCGCTGTCGAGGCTTTCGGCGGCCATGGCGACCCCCTCGGACGCGTCCGCCGCGCGCCCCGCGACGATCAGCGCGGCGGCGGCGTTCAGCACCACCGCGTCGCGGTAGGCCGAGCGCGCGCCGTTCAGGAGATCGCGGAAGGCGCGAGCGTTCTCCTCCGGCGTGCCGCCGAGGATCGCCTCGAACGGGTGGGGGGCGAGGCCGAAGTCCTCGGGGTGGATGTCGCGCTCGGCGATGGTGCCGTCCTCCTCCAGCGCGACGAGATGGGTAGGCCCGGCGATGGAAATCTCGTCGGTGCCGTCGGCGCCGTGCACGAGCCACGCGCGCTCGGTGCCGAGGCGCTTCAGCGTCTCGGCCATGGGCCTGAGCAGCGCGGCCGAAAACGCGCCGGTGAGCTGGCGCGTGACGCCGGCGGGGTTCGTCAGCGGCCCGAGGATGTTGAAGATCGTGCGCGTGCCGAGCTCGGCGCGCACGGGGCCGACATGCGCCATCGCGGGGTGGTGCATCGGCGCCATCATGAAGCCGATGCCCGCCTCGGCGAGCGCGCGCTCCACCACCGGCGCGTGCACCATGACGTTGACGCCCATCTGCGCGAGCGCGTCCGCCGCCCCGGACTTCGAGCTGAGGTTGCGGTTGCCGTGCTTGGCCACCGGCACGCCGGCGCCCGCCACGACGAAGGCCGCCGCGGTCGAGATATTCAGCGTGCCCTTGCCGTCGCCGCCGGTGCCGACGATGTCCATCGCGCCGTGGGGCGCTGCGACGTGCTGGCACTTGGCGCGCATCACGGCGGCGGCGGCGGCGTATTCGTCGACGCTCTCGCCGCGGGTGCGCAGCGCCATGAGAAAGCCGCCCATCTGCGCCGGCGTCGCCGCGCCCTCGAAGAGCGCGCGGAAGGCCGCCTCGGCCTCGGCCACGCTGAGCGGCCCCTCGGCGGCGCGCCCGATCAGCGGTTTCAGACCGTCGCTCATGCCGCTTCGCGCGTCTCGGCGAGGAAGGCGCCGAGCATCCGCTTGCCGTGTTCGGAGGCGATGGATTCCGGGTGGAACTGCACCCCGTGGATCGGAAGGCTGCGGTGCGCGAGGCCCATGATCGTGCCGTCCCCGGTCTCGGCGGTGACGCGCAGCGCCTCGGGCAGCCCCTCGCGCGCGACGACGAGCGAGTGATAGCGCGTCGCCGTGAGCGGGGAGGGGAGCCCGGCGAAGAGCCCCGTGCCGTCGTGCGACACGCGGTCGGTCTTGCCGTGCATGATGCGCCCCGCGCCGGTGACGCGCCCGCCGAAAGCCTGCCCGATCGTCTGATGCCCGAGGCAGACGCCGAGAAGTGGCAGCCCCGCCTCCGCCGCCGCGCGCGTCAGGTCGAGGCAGATGCCCGCGCGGTCCGGGTCGCAGGGCCCGGGCGAGAGCACGATCCCCGCCGGGCGCATCGCGAGCGCCTCCGCCGGCGTCAGCGCATCGTTGCGCCGCACCGCCACGTCGGCCCCGAGCTCGCCCAGATAATGGACGAGGTTCCAGGTGAAGCTGTCGTAGTTGTCGATGAGCAGCAGCATCCGCGGGCCGTGGCCGAAGGGGTGGAGGGGCGCGCCCCGATCGCGCTATACATGCTCAGGCTTGCCGGAGAGCGTCAAGGGGGCAGGCCCCGCCCGGCGACGCTCCGGCGGAGCGGCAGACAGGCAGGACGGCAGAAAGGACGACGCGCGTGGCACGCCGCACCCTCTCGGGCTTCATCTGGGGCGCATTGGCCTTTGCGCTCGCGCTCATCGTGGTCGCCTATCTCGCCGGCCCGCCGGATCGCGTCGTCCCGGCCGAGACCGCGCAGGGCGGCGCCCCCTCGCAGGAGGCAGCGCCCGGACCGGGCGACGCGGCACCGCAGGGCGAGGCCCCCGACGAGACGGCCACCGCCCCGCCGGAGGCCGCGCCGTCGAACGCGCGCGCGGATGGCGTGGCGGACCCGGCCGAAGGCGACACGCAGGCGACCCGCGCGGATCAGGCGGCGCAGGCGGAGGAGGACGCGGGGGCCCGGGACGGCGACCGTGATCCCGCGTCCGGCGCAGCGGACGGAGGCGACGCGGGGCAGGGCGCGCCGCCCGCCGCCGAGAGCGATCCGGCGCTCCCGGAGGCGGACGGGACAGCGGCGGATCAAGCCCCGGCGGCCGAGGCGACGGACGGCGCGACAGGAGACACCGAGGCACCTTCCGCCGATCAGGCGCCGCAGGTCGCCGAGCAGAACGCGACGCAGGATCCGCCCGCCGCCGACAGCGACCCGGCGCGCCCAGCGGCGGACGGGACGGCGGCGGAACAAGCCCCGGCGGCGGAGGCGACGGACGGCGCGACAGGAGACACCGAGGCGACCGGCGCCGATCAGGCGCCGCAGACCGCCGAGCAGGACGCGACGCAAGAGGCGCCCTCCGCCGACAGCGCCCCCGCGCGCCCCGAGGCGGCAGGCGGGACGGCGACGGAGCCCGCGGCGACGGCGCCCTCCGCCGAGACCGAGCGCGCGGCCGAGGCCCGGCCCGCCGCGGGNCGCCCTCCGCCGACAGCGCCCCCGCGCGCCCCGAGGCGGCAGGCGGGACGGCGACGGAGCCCGCGGCGACGGCGCCCTCCGCCGAGACCGAGCGCGCGGCCGAGGCCCGGCCCGCCGCGGGCGCCCCGCCGGAGACGGGCTCGCGCTTCGACCGCGCGCGGGAGGACCGTCCGGCCCGGCTGCCCGAGGCGCTCGCGTCGCCGGAGGCGCCGGCGGAGGGGCCGGCGCCGCGCGCCGCGACCCCGCCGCCGGACGCCCCGGCCCTGTTGGACGAAACGGCGCGCCGCGGCCCCGCCCAGCCCGAGACCGGCGTCCCGGCCGAGACGGCCCTGCCCACCCCGCCGCAGCCCTCGGACGCCGCCGGGCTCGACGCGGTGTCGCCGGACACCGCTGGCGAGACGGGCCGTGCCGAGGCAGGCGCACCCGCGCCCGCCTCGACCGGGAGCAACCCCGCCGTGACACGCGCACCCGGCGCCGATGGGCGAGCGGCCCCGGCCGCCCCCACGCTGGAAGCAACGCCCGCGCGTCCCGACGCCGGCGCACCCGCCGCCCCCGCGCCCGAAACCGGGAAGAGCGTCGCCGCGCTCGAGCGGCCCGAGGGCGGCGCGGCGCCGCCCACGCCGCCCGCCGCCGGCGAGAGCGCGGTGCCG
>NZ_QOHR01000060.1 GCF_003385555.1 Rhodosalinus sediminis
TTTGGGCGGAAAGTATCATGGGTGCGCCGCGCCGCCAACGACAAGACCGGCGCGGAGCATGTCCGCGTCGGTCGTCGTCCTGTCAGGTCGGGCGGGTCAGGCCGTGCGCAGCTCGGCCGCCTCGCGCTTGCCAAAAGGGCGGCGGTTGAGGTGTATGACGGCTTTGTTGATGGCGTGGATGCCCCCTCCCGGCGGCATCGCAATGTGCCAATGTGATGCGTGTGAAGCCATCACAGAAGGAGAGAGCATCCATGTCCGAAGCTACTATCATCGGCATCGACTTGTTAAAGCGGGTCTTCCAGTTGCATGGAGCTCGTGACGACGGGTCGGTCGTGTTTCGCAAGAAGCTTTCGCGCGCTCAGTTCATGGCTTTTGTGGCGCAGCATCCAAGGTGTGTGATCGCTATGGAAGCCTGCGCGACGGCGCACGGGTGGGGCCGCGAGTTTGAGAAGCTGGGACATGAAGTCCGCCTGATCCCGCCGATCTATGTGAAGCCGTTCGTCAAGCGCCAGAAGAACGATGTGGCTGATGCCGAGGCAATCGTAGAGGCAGCCTCGCGTCCCACCATGCGCTTTGTCCCGCTGAAGTCGGAAGCGCAGCAGGCACGAGCGATGCTGTTCCTCACCCGGCAGATGTTCGTCGGGCAGCGCACCCAGTTGATCAACGCTCTACGCGGACATCTTGCCGAGCATGGCTTGGTCGCGGCGAGAGGGCCTGCGCACCTCAAGCGCCTTGCCGATGCTATCGAGGATGACGGCACGGCGCTGCTCCAGGACGTTCGTGAACTCGGCCGGGTGTATCTCGAGCAGATTGAGGGCTTGAATGCTCGGATCGCCGATCTTGACAGGAAGATGAAGTGTGCGGCCAGAGAAGACGAATTGGTACGACGCGCTCAAATCATGCCGGGCGTGGGGCCGATCACAGCTCTTGCCATCGAGACCTTCGCTCCGGAGCTCGCGACATTCCGGCGAGGACGTGATTTTGCCGCTTGGCTCGGCCTTGTGCCGAAGCAGCATTCGACCGGCGGCAAAGCCCGACTTGGCAAGACGTCGAAGATGGGGCAGCGCGACATCCGAACGCTTCTCGTCTCCGGCGCGATGGCAGTTCTCCAGGCGGTAGAGCGGTTTGACACCCCGAATAACGACTGGCTCAAGCGCCTTCTGGCCCGCAAGCCTCGCATGGTCGCCGCGATCGCCCTGGCGAACAAGATGGCGCGTGCCCTTTGGGCCATGCTGACGAAACAGGAAGATTACCGGAACCCGGCGGCGATGATGGCGTGATCATACGACGCTTGCCATTTCGTCCCGGCACGTCGGGGGTGTGAGGAGGTCATTGAAGAGTAAGGGCAAAGGATCGAACAGATCCGGATCAGAGAACGCAGTCTTTGTGCAGGAGCCATCGAGCTCGGTTTGTTGATATGCCTCTGATCCGCGCATCGCCATACCGGCCCGCGGCCAAATCAGCGCCGCACAGAAAGGCCGTAAGCGCCAGCCACACCCCACGGGTTCTTCAGCTTGACGGCTGGAAGTTCCAGGGAAGGAGGTCGTCAATGCGGCTCTTGGGGTGGCCGCCGGCGATGGCTTCGAGCGTCGCCTTGAGGTAGGCGAAGGGCTCGATGTCGTTGATCTTGGCGGTTTCGATGAGCGACGCGATGCGGCCCCAGGCCTTGCCGCCCTCGTCGTGGCCCGCGAAGAGTGCGTTCTTGCGGTTCAGCGCGATGGGTCGGATCAGGTTTTCGACGCTGTTCGAATCGATCTCGACGCGGCCATCGTGGAGGAAGGTCTGCAGGCCGTCCCAGTGCCGGTGGATGTAGGTGAGCTTCTCGCCGGTGAGGAGGAAAAGAAAGGCGTCCAGTGGACGGCTTTCCCGACGAACCGACTTGGCCGAGACGCGGAGACGCTGCTCCTGCAGCCAGTCGCCGAAGGCCGCGACGAGGGGCGCCGTCCGCACTTGCCGGGCCTCGAGCCTTTGCTCGGGACCGCAGCCACGGATCTCGGCCTCGACGGCGTAGAGCTCTGCGATGCGGCGCAGGCCATCGGCCGCGATCTCGGAGCCATCGCGGTCGAAGACCTCCTTGAGCTTGCGCCGGGCGTGCGTCCAGCAGTGGGCCACGCGGATCGGCGTGCCACCTGTACGGGAGGGGCGCGTCAGCCGGTTGTAGCCCTGGTAGCCGTCGAGCTGCAGCGTGCCCTCGAAGCCATGAAGGAACCTCTCGGCATTCTTGCCGCTGCGGCCCGGGGCATAGAAGAACACCACCCCCGGCGGGTCATTGCCGCCCCAACCGCGCTCGTCGCGCGCCAGGGCCCAGAGGTAGCCGGTCTTGGTGCGCCCCCGCCCGGGATCGAGGACCGGCGCGCTTGTCTCGTCCATGAACAGATGCCCGGAGCTCTTCAGATGCTCGGCCAGCCGGTCGACGACAGGCCGCAGGTGGAAGCCCGCGACGCCCACCCAGTCCGCGAGCGTGCCGCGGTCGATGCTGACGCCCGACCGGGCGAGCATCTGGCTCT
>NZ_QOHR01000061.1:681-1481 GCF_003385555.1 Rhodosalinus sediminis
GCTCGAGGGCTCATGGTTGGATGGGGGCGACGATGCGTGACACCCAGGCAGACGTGCCCTCGGCCTAATGGCTTGGGGCGCAACTTGCGTTCAAAGACTCGATGGTTCACGGGATTCTGCAATTCACACCAAGTATCGCATTTCGCTACGTTCTTCATCGATGCGAGAGCCGAGATATCCGTTGCCGAGAGTCGTTCTGTATATTTTGCGACAAGAGAACAACATCACTGAAGCATCGACACCGCGAACGGTGCGGCGACAGAAGACGTGCCCCTTCTTTCGTTTCGATTCCTTGGCGCGATTCGCGCCGGGGGTTTGTTCGCTTTGCCTCGAAGAGGTTGATCCCGGCATCTCACCCCACCCGACGGGCAAAGGGACGACGAGACTGGCCGCTCCGAGACACGGGGGTGGCGAGAGGCGAGGATGCACCCGCACCACCTCCGGTGTTGTTTGCAACGCGTTCGCGGGTCGTTCTGCTAGGCAGGTTTCGACAATGATCCTTCCGCAGGTTCACCTACGGAAACCTTGTTACGACTTCTCCTTCCTCTAAATGATAAGGTTCAGTGGACTTCTCGCGACGTCGCGGGCAGCGAACCGCCCACGTCGCCGCGATCCGAACACTTCACCGGACCATTCAATCGGTAGGAGCGACGGGCGGTGTGTACAAAGGGCAGGGACGTAGTCAACGCGAGCTGATGACTCGCGCTTACTAGGAATTCCTCGTTGAAGACCAACAATTGCAATGATCTATCCCCATCACGATGAAATTTCAAAGATTACCCGGGCCTGTCGGCCAAGGC
>NZ_QOHR01000062.1 GCF_003385555.1 Rhodosalinus sediminis
TTTGGGCGGAAAGTATCATGGGTGCGCTGCGCCGCCAACGGCAAGACCGGCGCGGAGCGTGTCCGCGCCGGTCGTCGTGCTGTCAGGTCGGGCGGGTCAGGCCGTGCGCAGCTCGGCCGCCTCGCCCTGGTCGTTAACTGAAGCGGCGGATGCCCCACCCGGCGGCATCTCGTATGGCATGCTGGTTTCCTTGGAACCAAGTGGAGGGCACACTGATGACGGCGAAGATCAACATGCTGGCGATCGATCCGGCGAAGGGCAGCTTCCAGGTTTGCGCCGTGGGGCCTGAGGGGACGGTTCCATACAACTGAAGTTTGTCTCGGACGCGGCCGGTGATGAGCGACAACCAAGTTGTCCGGCGCCGACAGGCAAGTTGGCCGGTTGGCTCCAGCCGGAGGGCGGGCGTAGCCCGACCGTAGGCTGGCGCCACCGGCGCGGGTCTCTTTACCCGGGGGGGTTGTGTGGGGTGCGGGCCGGTATGGTCGAGGTCTCTGCAACCAAACGGAGATCCGACCGTGCCGGGCATCCCCGTCACCGACCAGCAAGTGAGAGTCTACATGACCGACCGTCGTCATTGCAGCCAGCGTGGCGCAGCCGCCCGAGCAGGGTTCAGCGAGCGTACTGCCCGTCGCCTCGAGGCGGATCCCCGCCCACCGTCGCAGCGCAAGCCCGACCGGGGCCGCACCGTTCCCGATCCGCTCGAGACGGTCTGGGAGACGGTGCTGATGCCAATCCTCAAGCGCGACCCCGCCGTCCAGGCGGTGACGCTTCTGCGGCATCTCCAGATGACCGATCCGGATGCCTTCCCGGACGACCGTGTCCGCAGAACGCTCGAGCGCCGGGTCCGCGACTGGCGCGCCCTGCACGGCCCGGAGCGGGACGTGATCTTCCGACAGACACCCGAGCCGGGCCGCATGGCCCTGTCGGACTTCACCGACACCACCGAGCTGGGCGTGACCGTCGCGGGCCAACCGCTGGCGCATCGCCTCTTCCACTTCGTCCTGGCCTATAGCGGCTGGGAGCATGCCGTTCGCCGGCGGGCTCGGACCGTGTATGATGGTGTGGATACGCCCTCCCGCAACCGCCGGGTCTCGTCGATACTGTCGGGGCAGACGGCAGAGGAGGTAGACCATGGAAACGGCATCCATCATCGCCATCGATCTGGCGAAGAACGTCTTTCACCTTCATGGCGCGAGCGAGAGCGGGGCGGTGGTGGTCCGCAAGACGCAGCGACGGTCGCGTTTGCTGGACTTCGCGGGGTCTCAGCCGGCGTGCATCATCGTCATGGAAGCCTGTGCGACCGCCCACTGGTGGGCGCGGCAGGTCGAGGCGATGGGGCATCGGGTTCGCCTCATTCCGCCGGTCTACGTCAAGCCCTTCCTGAAACGGCAAAGAACGACACGGCGGACGCCGAGGCCATCGCCGAGGCGGCGATGCGGCCCACGATGCGCTTCGTCGCGGTGAAGAGCGAGGCCCGAGCCCGAGCGGGCGATAGTATTCCGGACCCGCGACATGCTGGTCCGTCAGAGGACGCAGACCATCAATGCCCTGCGCGCGCATCTCGCCGAACATGGCGTCGTCGCGCCGGCCGGCGCCGTGAACGTCAAGCGCCTGGCTGATCGCGTCGAGGACGACAGCGCGCCGCTTCAGGATCCGGTTCGGGAGATGGCACGGCGTTATCTCGAGCAGATCGAGGCGCTGACGTCCCGGATCGACGACCTGGAGGCGCGTCTGCGCGAGCTGGCCCGCGCGAGCGCGGATCTGGCCCGCTTGCAGACCATGCCCGGTATCGGGCCGATCACGGCCGTCGCCATCGAGAGCGTCGCGCCGGACCTGCGCACGTTCAGGTCCGGCCGGGATTTCTCGGCGTGGCTCGGTCTCGTACCGCGGCAGCATTCGACGGGCGGCAAACCCCGCCTGGGACGCGTGTCGAAAATGGGACAACGTGACATACGCCGCCTCCTGATCAGTGGCGCGATGTCGGTGATATGCGTGGCGGCCCGGCGCGGCGCGGCGCCAGGGTCCTGGCTCGAACGGATGCTCGCGCGGAAACCGAAGATGCTGGTGGCCATCGCACCGGCCAACCGGATGGCGCGGGCGCTCTGGGCGCTGGCGACACGAGGCGAAGAATTCCGGGCGCCTGCCACCTGATCGACGCGTCAGGCAGGATGTCCGGAGAGCGGGGACGTCTTCGAAGGTAAGGGGAAAGGATCCGAGACGGTCGGGAGCGGGAGACCCGGTGCCGTCCATCGATCGCCCGAGATCAGGTGTGTGATTTGGACCCGCTCCTCGTACGACCATACCGGCCAGCGGCGCCTAGTGCCGCGAAAACAAGGCCTGACACATGGATGAACTCGATCCCGGCTCCGAACCGAAGAAGATATCCTTGCAAAAC
>NZ_QOHR01000063.1 GCF_003385555.1 Rhodosalinus sediminis
TGCTCTTGCTGCTCACCGGCATCGTCTTCGTCACGGGCGTGCTGCGGAGTTGGTTCAGCCCGGAGAAGACCCGCGCGATCCTCGCGGGCAAGAACCAGTTCTGGGGCTATCCGCTGGCCGCTGCGCTCGGCGTTCTCACGCCCTTCTGCTCGTGCTCCTCGGTGCCGCTCTTCATCGGCTTCGTCTCGGCGGGCATTCCGCTGGGGGTGACGTTTTCCTTCCTGATCGCGGGGCCGATGGTCGGGCCGGTGGGGCTCGGGCTGCTCTACGGCCTCGTCGGCTGGCAGATCGCCACGATCTACCTCGTCTTCGGGTTCTCCATCGCCACGGTGGCGGGATTTGTCCTCGGACGCATGGGGCTGGAGCGCTACCTGCAGGACTGGGTGCGCGAGCTGAACGCGGGCCCCGTGGGCGACGTGCCGGAGGAGCGGCTGACCCTCGTCGATCGGCTGAAGATCGGCCTGGACCAGGTGCGCGAGATCGTGGGCAAGGTCTGGATCTGGGTGCTTGTCGGCATCGGCATCGGCGCGGCGATCCACGGCTACGTCCCCGAAGAGCTGATGCTGCGGATCATGGGCGGCGAGGCCTGGTGGTCGGTGCCCGCGGCGGTCGTCGTGGGCGTGCCGATGTACACCAACGCGGCCGGCGTCATCCCGATCGTGGAGGCGCTTCTCGGCAAGGGCGCAGCCCTCGGCACGACGCTGGCCTTCATGATGTCGGTGATCGCGCTGTCGCTGCCCGAGATGATCATTCTCAAGCAGGTGCTGACCTACCGCCTGATCGCGATCTTCCTCGCGGTCGTCGCGGCGGGGATCCTCGCCACCGGCTTTCTCTTCAACTTCCTGCTCTGAAAGGAGATGCACATGAAAACCGTCAAGGTCTACGGCCCCGGTTGCACCCGCTGCGAAACGACCGAAGCCATGGTCAGGGATACCGCCGCCCGGCTCGGCACCGACGTCGCGGTCGAAAAGGTGACCGACGCGAAATCCATCGCCATGGCGGGCGTCATGTCCACGCCGGGCATCGCGGTCGACGGCAAGCTCGTTCACACCGGCGGCCTGCCGGATGCGGGGAAGCTCGAAGACTGGCTGCGCGCATGATCCGCGCTCTCGTCGCCGCCGCCCTTGTCGCGCCGAGCATTGCCTTTGCGGATGTCCTCGACGTTGAACCCGTCACGGAGGATGTCTGGGCCATCGTCGGCCCGATGGAACAGCGCGACCCGGAAAACCTTGGTAACAACGCGACCTTCGGGCTTGTCGTGACGTCCGAAGGGGCGGTGCTGATGGATCCAGGCGGCTCTTGGCAGGGCGCCGAGAAGCTGCATGACGCCATCCGCACAGTCACCGATCAGCCGGTGACCCATGTCGTGAACACCGGCGGGCAAGATCACCGCTGGCTCGGTAACGGCTATTGGCAGGCGCAGGGCGCCACGGTGATCGCGTCCGAGGCTGCGGTGGAGGACCAGAGGGCCCGCGCCTCAACGCAGATGACGGCGCTGTCGCAGCTGATCGGGGACGCGCTCGAGGGAACCGAGCCCAGCTTCGCGGATGTGACTTTCGCCGATGCCTACACGCTCGAGGTGGGCGGGCTGCAGGTCGAAATCGTCCATCCCGGACCTGCACACACGCCGGGTGACAGCTTCGTCTGGGTGCCGGCGCGCGACACGGTCTTCACCGGCGATATCGTCTATGTCGAGCGCATCCTCGGCGTGGGCGACCAGAGTTCGATCACTCACTGGCCCGACGCGTATCTCGCGGTGGAGGCGACGGGTGCGTCGCATGTCGTGCCGGGGCACGGCGGGCCTACGACCATGGGCCGCGCGCGCGCCGACACTTACGACTATCTGATGAACCTTCGCGCGCATATCGGCACCTTGCTCGAAGAGGGCGGTGGCATCATGGCTGCGCCGCGGGTGGACCAGTCGGCCTTCTCGCGGCTGGAGCAGTTCGAGGCGCTGGCTGGCCGGAACGCGCAGACGGCCTTTCAACAGATGGAATGGAAGTGACAGGGGGTAATCCGGCGGCTGCCGAGGCAAGCTCGGCCAGCCTTCGGAGACGGACGGGCTTCATCTCATTTGCAGACCCGGGCCTCTGGTCGATTTCGGCAATGACAGAAAAGGTTGAGTTTTGACCGCCGACCGCCCAACAGCGGACCTTAGACCCCATGATCGCGCGAGCGTGACCGCCCGGAGCGACCGCGCTTTCAAGATGATTGCGTCTGGCCCCGTGTCACCCGACCAGACGGCGCGGCAGGCCCGCGCCGCGGGCGCCTGCTTCACTCGCGCCGCGCCAGGCCCTCGCCGGACCGGAGCGCGCGGGCGGTCTCGATGACTGTGAACCGGCATGGAAAAAGGA
>NZ_QOHR01000064.1 GCF_003385555.1 Rhodosalinus sediminis
TCTATTGGTTGTGAGTCCTGACCGTAGGGGCCAGTCCGGCGGATTGAAATTCATTTCTGCCGGCCGAACATGACGCCGTTCTTGCAGTCCCGCACGAGCGGCGCGATGTGGGCGAGCTGCACGGCGATGTCGATCGAGCTCCCCATTACGCTGACGCATCGGGAGGGACGGGGGATTCGATCGGCTCGGTATCGAAGATACGCGTCACCTTGCGGGTCCCCACCTGGCGGCGCAGGCTCCGGTAGGCGTGCCGGGCGAGTCCCACCTCTGCAAGGTTTCGCCACTTTCGGTAATGCACCGCGGTGATCGGGCGATCCTCGGGCAGCGGCTTGCCGCGCAGCTTGCCGCCCAGGATGTAGTGATCATCCTCGGCGAGCTCGTGCCAGGACAGGCCCGCGCGCTGCATGGCGACCGGCAGGCTCATCTGGTCCAGATAGGGGCGGCGCTTGGGCAGTGTCGCGATGCGGTCGATGGTCTGCGCCGTGTCCATCCAGGTCTCGGCGAAACGGCGGCCCTCGGCGTCGCGGTGGGTTTCCGGGAAGATCACGAAGCCCGAGGAGAAATAGGGTAGCTTTGCCTTGCCCCGGCGCATGAGGTCGATGCGCTGCTCGGGCAGCGGCATGTCGAAGGCGCCGTAGATGTCGTGCCAGATCGACTGCTCGGCCCAGAGCATCGACGCCGCGCGCGAACACGTGACCGCGCCGTCGCGGAGCTGGCGGGCGGGGTCCGTGTCGGAGATCATCAGGATGTCGCTATCCATGAAGCCCGACCAGTCGGTGTCGCGCGGCTCGAGGCAGGCGAGGAGCTTGTTGCCATGCGGATAGGGCGGGTCGAAACGGCCCTCGGTCTGCATCGGCCGCACCTCGGCGTCCATGCGGCGCAGGGTTTCCACGGCCGCCGCGTCGATCTCGGCCATACGGTGCGCGGGGCAATAGCCGATGAGCCGGACCCCCGTGCTCACGTGCCGCCGGATCGACGCCGCCAGATAGCAGGCGAGATACTGGTAGACCGGCGGCTCGACGATGAAGATCAGGCTCAGCGACGGCATCGGCGTGTCACTCCAGCGCCTGCGCCGGGTCGATGCCGACCTCGCGACACATTCTCCAGACATAGGAGTTCTCGAGCGGCACGTTCTTGCGCCACCACGGTTTCGTGCCGTTGGTGTAGAGGTGGACGGAGACGGTGTCGTCGGTGAACCACCCCTCCACCCGGCCATGCGGATCGTAGAAGATGTCGTTGAGCTGGAACGGCACCGGGTAAAGCACGTCGGGGGTCATGGCCCGGTCGGAATCGCCCGTCTGCTGGGCGAAATACGTGAAGGCCTGCGGACCGAATGCAGTGCGCTCGGTCTTGTAGATCCGCACCGCGTGGGGCAGATCATCCTCCTGGCGGGTGATCTTCTTGCGCTGGTTCTTGTTCCACCACGGCGGCACCTCGGGCAGATTCTCGTAGAAGTCGAGCAGTCGGTCCATCAGCTCGCAGTGCCGCGGCAGGCCCACGACCCCGCAGTTCAGCGCCCCGCGCATGCCGTGGCCGGCGAAGATCCACTCCCAGTCGTCGGGGAAGGGCTTGTGGCAGAAGGCGTCGCAGTCGATCCAGATCGCGCCGGTGGCGCGTATCATCTTGTAGCGAAAGACGTTCGACAGGAACGAGGCCGATGTCTGCTCGACGATGTCCATGGGGATGTCCATGATCTCGCTCGCCGGCCGGACGTCGACCCCCTCGGGCGCGTTTGTGACCTCCTCGGTGCAGTAGAGCGTGACGGGATGGCCGTGGCGCAGATGCGAGGCCAGACAGAGCTGATTGAGATACTGCAGTCTCTCCCCGATCCAGAGGGAGGCCACGGGTTTGCGTTCGAGTGCCACGAGGGAGTCCCCTTTGTCCTGCTCACTACGGCGCGGGTTCTCCCGCTGTCTTGTTGCTGACCGTCTCCCATGTATCGCGGAAGATGGTAAACCCGCAATATTCGCCGAACGCGGCTCAGAGCTATGCTCGAAAATAGGTGATGGGGCCTGAGAAGGCGGCGTATCGTGGCTGGTGATGAAGCCTGCCAGAACCTCCCGAAGGAGCGATACGCCATGGACGACGATACCACGATCACCCCGCTTCACCAGCCCGGATCGGTGGAGGACCCGCTGACCGAGATCGCGCGCGACGGGGCGCGGCGCATGCTGGCCGCGGCGCTGCGGGCGGAGGCCGACGCCTTCGTCGCGCGCCATGCCGAGGAGACGCTGCCGGACGGCCGGCAGCGGGTTGTGCGGCATGGGTATGGGCCCGAGCGCAGCATCCAGACCGGGATCGGCGCGCTCGAGGTGCGCCGCCC
>NZ_QOHR01000065.1 GCF_003385555.1 Rhodosalinus sediminis
CGATGAGCGAGGCGATGCGTGCCCATGGCGAGCCATGTCGCGCCACGGGGTCGAACGAAAATGGCGAGCGCGCCGTCGTCGCAGCCTGCGAAGAGCGCGGTCCGGCGAGGGTCCATGTGATCGTCCGGTATGGGACAGGTAGGAAACGACCTCCGCTACACGATTAGCGGTTGCTTTATGACCTTCCCCTTCCCCGAGGGGCTGACCCCGGACATCCCCGCCGCCGGCTACGCTGCCGACCCGTGCGCGCAAGCCATCGCGGACGCCGCCGCCGAATTGAACCGCCTGCGCGAGAGCTGGCTCAACCCGCCCGACCTCGTGGACCGCGTGCCGGAAGTGGTCGCTGGCTACCCCGACCGCCTGATCCCGAAGACCGAGGACGCCGCCGAGGAACTCAAGAAGCGCATCCTCGCCAACCTCTACAACACGCGCCCGGCATGGCTCGCCAATGCCCATGCCGCGCTCGACGAGGCCGTGGCCGACGCCTACGGCTGGGGCGACGGTTGGCGCGCGGGAACGCTCGATGACGACGAGATCCTCGCGCGTCTCTTCCACATCAATCAGCAGCGCAGCGCCAAAACCTGACGCACGGAGCAGAACCAACCGCAAGAGCGCGCCGAGACGGGCCCGAGACGCCGGTCAGCAGGCCGCCGAGGGTGGACATTTGGGTGGATAGCGACGCCGCGATGAGCCTAAAATCACACAAACCCGGGTGTTTGCGCGAGAGTGGTGGTGCCGAGGGGCGGATTCGAACCGCCGACACCGCGATTTTCAGTCGCGTGCTCTACCAACTGAGCTACCTCGGCCCGCTGCGCGATCGTAGACGAGGCTCCCGGGGGTGTCAACGCGGTTCTGCCATCTGCCGCCGGCGCCGCGGCGCTCAGGCCAAGCCGGGACCGGTCGCCGCGAAGAGGCGCACGACCGTCCGGCGGACGCCGTCGGCCGGCTCGCCCGCGGGGTCACGTTCGTCGCGAAGGGGCCGGCGAGACACAAAGGCCGGGAGTTCTCGCGCGCGTTGCGCTGATCGATGATAACGGTGATTGAACGATCCATGTACAACTCCCGCTCCGCGTGTCCCAGTCTGATCGGCGCACCCGCGACGCAGCAGATGACATGTCAACTGGGCGTATCGATGGCGCCTTCCGCGTCGACGCCGTGGACATGGCAAACGGGCTTGCCAGGATCGATACCGAAGGGCGTAGGCTATTTCATATGAGCCGACTCGAACGTGGCTTTGACAGCACCCCTATATCGCACATTGCGATGCCGGGAACGGGGGACGATCCACTTCATCAGTGGCGGTGCGATGCCTCGCCTTCAATCGTTAGATCGCAGACATCCATCTCCGCGTCGCCGTACTCGGCCGCTACCCCGCGCTCGGCATACCTTTCACCGAGCCTGTGGAACAGGTCCATCTGGGGGAGAGGAAAGTCCGGGCTTCATCCTCTTTGCGCAAAAAGGTCGTCCGGTGGAGCCCCGGTTATCCGGATCCTCGCGTGATCCCGGGGCGACCGCACGGGGCGTACCGCTTCGGGATCAGACCCCGCCCTGCTTGAGCGCCTTGATCACGGCTTCGGTCCGGTTGCGCACGCCCATCTTGATGCAGATCGCGCGCACGTCCATTTTCACGGTCGTTTCCTCGATCTCGAGCGCCGCGCCGATTTCCTTGTTCTGGAGCCCTTCGCAGAGCGCGGCGAGCACGCGCGCCTCCCGCGGTTTCAGGCCGAAGGCGCTCTCGCCCTCGAGGGGCTTGTTGAGGATCGTCTGATCTACCGCTTCGGCATCGCCGATCTTCGGACAGAGGCGGTGTGACGAGGGCACGTCGACCGGGTATGCCGGCGATTTCGGGAGATCTGCCTGCCCGAAGAGCCGAGATTGGCGTCCGAGGGCAGACTCCGCCTCATGCCAGCAGCCTCCGTCGGACGAGGAACAGGTTGCCAAGTGCGAACAGCGTGAAGAGTTGTGCCCGGTTCTTTGCGAGGCCGCGGTATCGGGTCTTGAGATATCCGAACTGGCACTTGAGCACCCTGAACGGGTGTTCGACGCGCGCCCGCACCTTGGCGATGATCCGGTTGATGTCTTCGTCCAAGGGATGCAGCGCGCCGTCCTTCGGCGCCTTGCGCATGACGCCCCAGACCTTGCCGGGGCCTGAGAACGCGGCCTCCCGTGCTGCGCTGACATAGCCCTTGTCCGCCCAGACCGACGTCTCCGCGCCGTGCAGGAGCTC
>NZ_QOHR01000066.1 GCF_003385555.1 Rhodosalinus sediminis
GTCCCGTTTGGATGCCGATTGACATGATGGACGGCCGCTTACTGCCATCGGCCGCATCGAGGCATCCCGCGAGGTGGACGGAAACGTCTCCTCGCAGACGCGCTGGGTCCCGCTGTCGTGGCAGCCCGAACCGTACATCCTGCTCGCCATCGTCCGGGATCACCGGGGTATCGAAAACCCCCTGCACCGGCAGTTGGACGTCTCCTTCCGCGAAGATGCCGCGCGCAACCGGAAGGACAACGCGCCGGGGGCCATCGCCGTGCTTTGGCGGCGCGCCCTCGACGTCGTCCGGCAGGAGAGCTCGAAATCCTCGCTCTCGATCAAGCTCAACCGCGCGGGTTGGGAGGAAGGCGTCCTGCACTCCACTCTTGCCAAGATAGCAAAGGCTTAGCGCCAAAAGCGACTGCCCTGTAACCACACCGCAGTCTCCAAAAGCGACTGCCCTGCGCACAAGCTGGGCAGCCTGCGCACCGCCTTCACCGTGATCCTGCCGGCCGCGGCGCCGACGATCATCACCGGCATGCGGATCTCGATCGGGATCGCGTGGCTCGTGATCGTGGCCGCCGAGATGCTCGTGGGGGGCACCGGGATCGGCACCTACGTCTGGAACGCGTGGAACAATCTCGACCTGACCTCGGTCATCTTCTCCATCCTCATGATCGGCGTGGTGGACATGCTGCTCGACAGCGCCTTCCGCGTCCTGGAGCGCGTCGTCGCCTACAACGAATGAGCCGCTCAAACCGCACAAGGAGACGTGCCATGACGAAACCGTTCCTCTCGATCGAGCGGCTCACCCCGCGTTTCTCGGACGCAGCCGGACGGACCGGCGGCGGAGGCGGCGCAGCCCACGCTGCGCGCCCTCGATCAGCAATCGGCCTGAGCGTGGCGGGCGCCCCGGCGCCCGCGCGCACCACGCCATGAGGCAAACCCTGAAAGGAGACCCCGACGTGAAGGACAATTACGGAACATCTGAAAAACCTCGCCCCCTGAGCGGTTTGAGGTAGACTGGCGGGGACACCAGAGGACGCGCCCGATGCCCAAGCAGCCCGCCTTTCCCGGCCTCCGTCACGCGATGAAGAAGAAGCAGACGCGGCGGGAGAAGTTCCTCGCCGAGATGGAGGCAGTGGTGCCGTGGTCGCGCCTTCTCGCGCTGATCGAGCCGCACTATCCCAAGGTGGGGCCGAAGGGCGGGCGTCCGCCGATGCCGCTGGAGACGATGCTGCGCGTCTACTTCCTCCTGCAGTGGTATGCACTCAGCGACCCGATGGCGGAGGAGATGCTCTACGACAGCGACGCCATGCGCCGCTTCGCCGGCATCGAACTCGGTGATGATCGAGTTCCCGACGAGACCACAATCCTCAACTTCCGCCATCTGCTGGAGAAGCATCGGCTGACCGAGACGCTGTTCGCCGAGGTGAACGGCCATCTTGCCGATCAGGGGATCATGCTGCGCTCGGGGACTCTGGTGGACGCGACGATCATCGACGCACCGTCCTCGACGAAGAACGCGGCCGAGGCCCGCGACCCCGAGATGTCGTCGACGAAGAAGGGCAACGACTGGTACTTTGGTAGTGAGGCGGACCAGAAAAGGCGCCCGATGGCGCGTTTTCCCGCCGAACGCGCATGTGGGCGTCGATGCCGAAAGCGGGATCGTGCACAGCCTGGAGACCACGACGGCGAAGGTGCACGACAGCCAAGTCTGGGACGCGCTCCTGCACGGCGCGGAGACGTCGGTCTGGGCGGAC
>NZ_QOHR01000067.1 GCF_003385555.1 Rhodosalinus sediminis
CTCCGCCACTTGCCCTCGCGAAAGGCGTCTCCCGATCCGGCCGCGGCCGGATTTTCTCGTTGTATTCGAGGGTTATGCGGGATGGGCTGAGCACTGGCACCTGCGCCATGAGGCCCGGAAGCGGTCTCTCACGGCCGAAATTCTCCGGACCTCTCGACTTCGCGGATTTGGTGTAGAGCCTGCAAGCTCCTGAAATTCAGAGACTAATTCCAAACCCAACCTAAACACTTCGATGCCAGTGGCGCTATCGAGATGGAACCGGGATCGAACAACTCTGTCGCGCTCTGGCCGAAACGCCAGCTTTACTCTGCTGGCTCGGCTACGGCCGCATGCTTGGTGATGATGTCCTGCACCTCGCCCGGCTTGAACGCGACATCCCAAGCCCAGCGCCCGAAACCGCCTGCTGCGTTGATCGCCTTCACCCATTCGTTCAGCGCGTCCCGCTTGGCCTTGTTCTGAGGACTGTCGGTGCCCTTGATCTCGAGTGCGAGGATCGTGCCGCCAGCGAGACGGACCAGGAAATCCGGGACGTATCGCCGCCGGGAGCCTGCCCACATGTAATAGATCTGAAAGCCCAAGTGATCGTTCTTGGCATATGAGAGAACGTCATCGCGCTTCTCGAAGACGTTGGCCGCGTGGCCCTCCCAGGCAGAATCTCCCACCAGGTGGCTGATGTGCGACTTGCTCGTCGGGAAGCACGGCTTGGTCGTGTACCAGGTGCGCATCAACCCGGTTGCACCTATCGGGTTTTCCTCGTCGAACACCGGCGTCAGGCGTTCCGTGTTCTGCTCGGTCACGTTTTTCAGCACATGCTGGACCACGAGATCGATGTTGAGCGCGATCAGGATCCGCCGCCGAAGCGGATCGGAGTGAAACAGCGACGGGATGTCGAGTCGGTCGGAGTTGAGGAACGCCTCGACGATCCTGACCAGCTGCGCCGCCAGATATTCGTGGGTGCCAGTGAAGCCATGGCTCAGCTCGGCAAACGCCTTCCGGGCAGCCTGAAATACGAGGCGCTGTAGACGGAAGCCATCCGGTAGCTTCTCGAGGTCGATCGCGGTGACCTTGCCCATGTCCGTCGCGCCGCCGAGCGCCGGGGCAAGTTCGGCGCTGATCGGTGTGCTGGCAGGATCGAGCACGAGCGGCTGAACCTTGTTCCAGTCGATGGCGAGCTCCGGTTTGACGACCGTTTCGACCCGCAGCACGTTCGGCCAGCGAAGTTCCAGATGCGCGCGGTCGGGCACCACTTCGATCTGCGTGGTTGGCTTCGGCGGTGGCGGCGCCTCACCGCCTTCGCCGGTCTCCGAGATCGAGAGCGGCACACCGAAGACGTTGACGTATTCGGGCAGGAACAGGCCGTTCTCGTCGGTGTCGTAGGACACCCGGCGCAACCCGCGTCCGACGACCTGTTCGCAGAGCAGCTGGGACGTGAAGGCTCGGAGCCCCATGATGTGCGTCACATTCTTGGCGTCCCATCCCTCCGACAGCATCGCCACCGATATGACGTTCTGGAGGTCCTGACCGGCGGCGCCCCTCTTCCCGACGTTGTCCACGATCTCGCGCAGCAGTTCCTCCTTCTTCAGGGCGAGGAACTGCTGGCGGCGAGTTTCGGGAAGGTCTGCCGCGTCGATGATCTCCTTCAGGCGCGCCTCGTAGTCCTTGTCGGATGAGGCGGTCTCGCCGATCTCGGCCTTCTCGAGAACCTTCG
>NZ_QOHR01000068.1 GCF_003385555.1 Rhodosalinus sediminis
AGCGGAAGGCCGAAAAAGAAAATGATCCCCGGCATATCCGTCAACGGAAACTGACCAGGTTGGCTCATGATTTGATGTCAGAATCGGACCCTGAATTGTGAGCCTCGCGTGCGCGCGAGGGAAATCGGTCAGAAAATGGCCGGAGTCTCGTGCGCGCGATCCTTGTATTTATACTTAAGGGATAACTCTGGCGTCAAAAAACGCCGCCAGCCCTTGTGCCGCAAGGGTTTGAGTGTGATTTGCCTGAAAATGGTTTTGGAAGTATTCTGTCGGGAGTGGTCGCAGAAAAAAGCGACCCCCGCAACTGCGCTAACAGTTCGGGGGTGTGACCACCTGTAGGAATTCGAATTTGGACACGACAACACAGGTGATATGGCAATGATAACACGTCAAATGAGCCATCGCCCAGCATGGGGCGGTGTGCATGCAAAATCCTGAACTCCAGAACCTAACTGACTACTCCCCCTCAGATGCGCCGTGGGACGCTCACAGAAGCGTTTCTGACGACGTGGGAGGGATTTACCTGCTTGCGGCTGAATATGAGCGCTACGGGGCGCGTATGGCCTCCTGTGGCGGTTTACTGAGGTTTGGGTGGTCTACCCTCAAAGAAACCGGAGAAACGCGCCTGAGGCTGCGTGAGGCGCATTTCTGCCGTGTCCGGCACTGTCCTGTCTGCCAGTGGAGGCGCTCCCTGATGTGGCAAGCCCGTTTCTACCAGTCCCTGCCGCGTATCGTGGCGGATTACCCCGATTCCCGCTGGATGTTTCTGACCCTGACCGTGCGCAACTGCGCGATCGAGGAGCTGGGCGAGACGCTGAGCCGGATGAACACGGCTTTCCAGCGACTGAAGGACCGTAAAGAGTTCCGACCAGTTCAGGGCTGGATACGCACCACGGAAGTCACCCGCGGCAGGGACGGCAGCGCACACCCGCACTTCCACACCCTGATGATGGTTCCGCCGGGCATGCTTAACGGGAAGAGTTACGTCAGGCATGAACGCTGGGTTGAGCTGTGGCGTGAGTGCCTGCGGGTCAGTTACGATCCGAATGTCGATGTCCGGGCAGTGAAACCCCGCAAGCCGAAGGACGGCGAATCGCTGGCCTGCGCGACCGCCGAACTGGTGCGCGGCGCAGTGGCCGAAACCCTGAAATATTCCACGAAGCCGGCCGACATGGTGGCCGATCCTAAATGGTTCCTCGAACTGACCCGCCAGACGCACAAGCGCCGCTTTGTGGCGACCGGCGGCGCACTCAAAGACGTGCTGAAACTCGATCAGGAAACCGACGCCGACATGGTGATCGGGGATGATATTTCCGAGGGCGATGATGACGGTTCCCGCATCGCGTTCGAGTGGAAGACCGAGGTCAAAAAGTACCGGCGTTCGCCGACGAAAGATAAAACCGAATCAGACTAACAGGGTGTCGGGGCTGCGCCCTGACCATGAGGGCTTTGGGCATCCGTCACCTTGGTGGCGGTGTACCAAAGTCACATCTTGTCCGATTGATTTTACTCCGATGCAGGATAGGGCTAACGCCGCAAAGTGACGTCACTCGATTACTGAGTTCGGATTCCGAACCTGGGTTTTTCTTCCGGTAATTTTCCGGAAGGCGCGCTTAGTAGTTTCTCATCTGGCGATGAGAAACGCGCGGTGGGGCAAGCCCACGAAAAACAAAAACTGATAACGGACAAGATGTGTTTTT
>NZ_QOHR01000069.1 GCF_003385555.1 Rhodosalinus sediminis
CTCAGGGATTGAGGGCGGCGCAGGTGGCTCACTTTGGTGACGCCGTACATCTGGCATTATACGTGAACCTAAAAGGGGGGCTGGTTGGGGAGCAGATATGAGGGCCATGATGCAAGATGTCTTTCGCGTAGAAATTGAAAGGGTTCGCTTTCTCTCCGAGTCCAATTATTTGAAGTTCTATGTGGACAAAAATGAGAAATGGGAGCTGCTGTGCCTGATTTGCACATTGGATGGCGACCCGCGTTACGGCGTTTATGATTACCTGAATATGCTTAAAACAATTCGGTGCAGCCACCTGACGCTGCTAAAGTTTCTACGTGAAAGAATTAAGTGTGGGGACTTCCGCGTCGTTCAAGGCGAAAAGAAAAGCCGCAAAACACTGCGGCCGAACGATGGGTTGATCAATGAGCTGCAAGATTACCAAGAACGGTTGATCGACTGGGTGAGCTTGGTCACTTCTGTCAAACACTCGAAACCGATAGACGACTGTCTTGACGATGCATATGGCTGATCCCGCGGCCTTCAGCGACGGCGTTTGAGCGGCGGGGACAGCGCGCCATGCCCGATTTCGAATGACACGCACTGCGTCGCAACAAAGCGGCAAGCCCGACCACGCGTTGCCCTACGTCGGGGGTTCCGCGGGCGGCCTTTTGCACCACTTCAAGAAACACAACTCGGTGGTTGCTCATCAGCAACTTGCTCCTCGTCCGACGACGGCAGCTCGCCTACCGTGAAACCTGAATTCAGATGCCGATCCCGGCCATCTGGGCAGCCGAAGAAGTCCAAAGAGCTATGCTCGAAAATGGGTGATGGGGCCTGCGAAGGCGGCGTATCGTGGCGGGTGATGAAGCCTGCCAGAACCTCCCGAAGGAGCGATACGCCATGGACCTTGAGACCACGATCACCCCGCTTCGACCCGCCCGGATCCGTGGACGATCCGCTGACCGAGATCGCGCGTGACGGCGCTCGGCGCATGCTGGCCGCGGCGCTGAGAGCCGAAGCAGACGCCTTCGTCGCGCGCCATGCCGAGGAGACGCTGCCCGATGGGCGTCAGCGAGTTGTCCGGCATGGGTATGGGCCGGAGCGCCGTATCCAGACCGGGATCGGCACGCTCGAGGTGCGCCGCCCGAAGGTCCGCGACCGCGCCGAGGGCGTGCCGGCCGAGAAGAGGATCCGCTTCAGCTCCGGCATCCTGCCCCGCTGGGCGCGGCGCTCGAGAAGCCGCGATGCCCTGCTGCCGGTGCTCTACCTGCGGGGCGTTTCGACCGGGGACTTCCAGGGTGAGGCCCCGAACGCGACCCGTCCGAGAG
>NZ_QOHR01000007.1 GCF_003385555.1 Rhodosalinus sediminis
GCTGCGTTCGAACTTCGTCTTTGCCATCGCTTGTCAGGCGCCTCGCGGTTCGGGGGCCTCGGCCGGCCCGGGTTGCATATCGCGCGCTCCAATATTGAGTCGTCGCGGGAAAATCAAGCCGAAGAAACGGCCGGACGCGGCGTCTCAGCCCGCCGTCCCGGCGGCGCCCGGCGCCGCGCCGTCGAGCTCCGCTGGCCGGGCCTGCGGCGCGGCCTCCGCCGGCGCCCCGTCCCCCGACGCGGGGGCCTCCGGCCCGGGGCCGTTCGCGGCGCGCCCGCCGAACCAGCCCTCCCAGCGGTTCTGCCGGACAAGCCAGCGCTCGATCTCCTTCGCCGCCGAGATCGCGAGGTTCTCCATCTGCGTCTCGCGGTCCTGGGTGAGGCCCGATCCGATCACCGTCTGCGGCGAGGGCGCCTCCGTCACGGTCACGGTGCGCGGCTCGGGGTTGAGCTTCTCCCCCGCCGCGTCGTCCCAGACCGTCAGCCGCAGGATCAGCGCCGAGCGCGGGCTCGCCACCAGCGGCAGGCCCGGCTGCGCGAGGACGTAGCCCTCCACGCTGATGCCGAAGTGATAGTAGCGCGGGCCCTCGTAGCGCCCGAAGCGATCCTCGACCGCCGCGCGGACGACGGCGGTCCATTCGTCGACGTCGGCCTCGCGCGAGAGCGGCCCCTTCGTCAGGTTCGGCGCGACGACGACCGTGTGACCGAGGCGGAAGTCCCCGAGCGGCACCGGCGCCTCGTCGAGATCGGCCGCCGTGCCGCAGGCGGCGAGCAGGGCGCAGAGCGCGAGCGAGGCGACGAGACGGCGCATGAGACCCTCCGGACCGGCGTGTTCCGGAGCGATAGCCGCCCAGACGCGGCGGCGCAATCGCGGCGCGCGCCGAACGCGCTCGCAAGATGCGCCGGGACAGGCGAACACTCGCGCCGCGGCTCGCCCGCGGACGCGGCGAGCTCAACGAGGGTCCGCGCAATCTTCGACGTCGTCATCCCCCTCGGCAAGGATCACGCGGGCCGGGACGCCGCCATCGCCTCCGCGCTGGCGCAGGACCACCTCGTCTCGCCGCAGGCATCGATGACGTAGCCACACGACCGCTCTCCGGCCCTGTGGAAGGTCGCAGGTTGTTGCCCTTGAGCCGGAGGTACAGCGCAACAGCTTCACTCAGGGTGCGTACAGGCTCGTCTGCAGCTTGCGGCCGGGAAACCCCGATCGGCACCGCCGCTGGTGTCTGCGGCCCGATGCGGCGCATGTGCTGACCCGGCAAGTCCATGATCTCCATGCGCAGGACGTGCCAGCGTTCATCGAGTGGCTGCGGAAGCCCTGGCCGCCCTTGCCCGCGCCACGACCGACATCCCGTGTCCGCAGCGAGACCGAAATCCTGCCGCTCGTGTCGTGGTCACGGAGGTCGTTCGGGACCTTCCTCGCGAAGTCGTAGATCCCCTGCTCCACAAATGTGACGGCGACAGCGTGGTACTCCATCCGACACTACGCCTCTGCTCAGCCAAAGAAAAGCTGATGCAGAGCAGGAGGTTACCTGAGAGCGATGGTGCCGGCAGAGGGACTCGAACCCCCGGCCCTCTGATTACAAATCAGATGCTCTACCAGCTGAGCTATACCGGCGCGCCACGCGAGAAGGGGTAGTCGTTTCGCCGCGGGCAGGCAAGTCGTGCGCGACCGCGGCCAAGGGACGAGCGACCGCGGCCGGGTCCGGCCCGGCCGCGGCGCGCGTCCGCCGGGGAGGCTCAGGCGATGCCGTCCTCCTCGCCGTCCTCGGTGAGCTTCGAGTCCTCGCGGAGCTCGAGCCACATCGCGTTCAGCACGGCGAACATGGCGGCGAGCGGCAGGCCGAGGAGCCAGGCGAAATACCACATGGCGCGTCTCCTTCAGTAGCTGTGGCCGGGGCCGGTGACGTCCTCTTCGGTCACCTTGCCCCAGAGAACCTTGTAGACCCACGCCGTGTAGGCGAGGATCAGCGGCATGAAGATCGCCGTCGCCACCAGCATCACGAAAAGCGTCAGGTGCGACGACGAGCTGTCCCAGACGGTGAGCGAGCTCGACGGGTTCACGGTCGAGGGCAGGATGAAGGGAAACATCGTCAGCCCCACCGAGGCGATGATCCCGGTGATCGCCATCTTCGACCAGAGAAGCGTCGAGACCTCGCGCCCGGCGCGCAGCCCCGCGACGGCGAGGAGGATGCCGAGAAAGCCCATCACCGGCGCCACGACGATCCAGGGCCGCTCGGCATAGGCGGCGAGCCAGCTGCCCCCGCGCTCGACCTCGGAGAAGAGGGGATTGGAGGGGCCGTCGCGCACGACCTCGCCCACCATCCGGTAGCCCTCGACCCCGAAGGCGAGCCAGACGCCGGCGGCGGCGTAGCCCGCGAGCGCGACCAGCCCCGCGACCGTGCCGTAGCGCCGCGCTCGCGCCGCCACCGCGCCCTCGGCCTTGAGCGAGAGCCACGCCGCGCCGTGCATCAGGAGCATGGCGAGCGAGACCACCCCCGCGAGCAGCGCGAAGGGCCGCAGCAGGCCGAGGAACTTGCCGTAGAAGCTGCCGTCGTAGACCGAGAAGAGATCCTCGGTCAGGTAGAAGGGCACGCCGAGCAGCACGTTGCCCACGGCCACGCCGAAGAGAAGCGCCGGCACCGCGCCGCCCACGAAGAGCGCCCAGTCCCAGCCCCGGCGCCAGCGCGCGTCCGCGCGCTTGGAGCGGTACTTGAAGGCCACGGGCCGCAGGATGAGCGCGGCGAGCACCGCGAACATCGCCAGGTAGAAGCCCGAGAAGCTCACGGCGTAGAGCGGCGGCCAGGCGGCGAAGATCGCGCCGCCGCCGAGGATGAACCAGACCTGGTTGCCCTCCCAGACGGGGCCGACCGTGTTGATGGCGACGCGCCGCTCGGTGTCGGTCCGGGCGACGAAGGGCAGGAGCGCACCCACCCCCATGTCGAAGCCGTCGGTGAGCGCGAAGCCGATCAGCAGCACGCCGAGAAGCGCCCACCAGATCACGCGCAGGATCTCGAAATCGATCAGTTCATGCAGGATCATGGCCGTCACTCCGCAGGGGTCGCGAACGGGCCCTTGCCGTCATGCGTGCGCAGACGGTGGGTGTGCCGTTCCATCCATTTCTCGGTTTCCTCCACGTCCTCGACCGGGCCGCGGCGGATGTATTTCACCATCAGGGCCATCTCGATCACGAAGAGGACCGAGTAGAAGAGCACGAAGCCCGCGAGCGTGATGAGCAGGTCCTGAACGCTGAGGTGGCTGACCGAGAGCGCGGTGGGCAGCACCCCGTCCACGGTCCACGGCTGGCGGCCGTATTCCGCCACGAACCATCCGAGCTCCGCCGCGATCCAAGGAGTCGGGATGATCGCCACCGCGAGCCAGAGCGCCGGCCGCGGGAAGCGCATGCCGCGGAAGTTGGCCTGCACGAAGAAGTAGGCCATCACCCCGATGAAGGCGAAGCCGAGCGCGACCATCCCGCGGAACGCCCAGAAGAGCGGCGCGACGCCCGGGATCGTGTCCTCGGCGGCCATGGCGATCTGCGCGTCGGTCGCCTCGCGCGGGTCCTCGACGTATTGCTTCAGGAGGAAGGCGTAGCCGAGGTCGTCGGAATGCGCCTCGAACCGCTCGCGCAGCTCCGGAGTGACCGCGCCGCGGTTCTCGCGGATCTCCATCAGCGCGTCGTAGGCGATCAGCCCCTCGCGGATGCGGTCGGCGGATTCGGCCTCCAGCTCGTTGATGCCGGGGATCTCGTGCGTCAGCGAGCGCGTGCCGATCAGCCCCATCGCCCAGGGGATCTCGACCTTGTAGTGCGTCTCGCGCGCCTCCTGGTCGGGCAGGCCGACGGCGGTGAAGGGCGCGGGCGCCTCGTGGGTCTCCCACATCGCCTCCATCGCGGCGAGCTTCATCTTCTGGGTGTGGGTGGCCGAGTAGCCCGATTCGTCGCCGAGCACGACGACCGAGAGCGCCGCGGCGAGGCCGAAGGACGCCGCCACGGTGATCGAGCGCCGGGCGAGCTCCACGTGCCGGCCCTTCAGCAGATACCACGCCGAGACGCCGAGCACGAAAACCGCCGCGGTGACGTAGCCCGCCGAGACGGTGTGCACGAACTTCGCCTGCGCGACCTCGTTGAAGACGACGTCGAAGAAGCTCGTCATCTCCATGCGCATCGTCTCGGGGTTGAAGGCGGCGCCCACCGGGTTCTGCATCCAGCCGTTGGCGATCAGGATCCAGAGCGCCGAGAAGTTGGAGCCGAGCGCGACGAGCCACGCGACGACCATGTGCTGCACCTTCGACAGCTTGTCCCAGCCGAAGAAGAAGAGCCCCACGAAGGTCGCCTCGAGGAAGAAGGCCATCAGCCCCTCGACCGCGAGCGGCGCGCCGAAGATGTCGCCGACGTAGTGGCTGTAGTAGCTCCAGTTCATCCCGAACTGGAACTCCATCGTGATGCCCGTGGCCACGCCGAGCACGAAGTTGATGCCGAAGAGCGTGCCCCAGAACTTGGTCATCTGCCGCCAGATGGGACGGTTCGTCATCACGTAGACCGTCTCCATGATGGCCACGATGATCGACAGGCCCAGCGTCAGGGGCACGAAGAGAAAGTGGAACATGGCCGTCGCCGCGAACTGCAGGCGCGAAAGCTCCACCACATCGAGTTCCATCGCCGACTCCTCTTTGCTGTCGCGGGAAAGCTCTCCCGCAGATGCCGGTTACGGATGAGCTACACCCGGGCCGCGAGTCGCCGGTTTGATGTGGGGCAAACGGATGCTGTTTTTGAGATGTATATTCCAAGATCGAGGGTGCGGTGTGCTGTCGCAAGCTCCTCGGCGCGGTGCGAGGCGGTGAGGATCGCCGCCTCGGGCAGCATTGCGCGCAGGCCGCGCAGCGCCTCCTCCGCGCGCGGGCCGTCGAGCCCCTCGGTCGGCTCGTCGAGCAGCAGCACCGCGGGCCGGCGCAGCGCCGCCCGCGCCAGCGCCAGCCGCCGTGCCTCGCCGCCCGAAAGGCCCGCGCCCCCCTCCCCGAGCGTCGCGTCGAGCCCGCCCTTCGCCGCGATCACGGGCCAGAGGGCGACGGCCTCGAGCGCCGCGCGCATCTCGGCGTCCCCGGCCCCGGGGGCCGCGAGGGCGAGGTTGTCGCGGATCGTGCCCGCCACCAGCGCCGCGCGCTGCAGGACCAGCGTCAGCCGCGCGCGCAGCGCCGCCTCCGGCCAATCGTCCACCGGGTGCCCGTCGAGCAGGACGCGCCCCGCCTCCGGCGCCGCGAGTCCCGCCGCCACGGCGAGGAGCGTGGACTTGCCCGAGCCGGACGGTCCGGAGAGCGCCACCGTCTCTCCCGGCGCCACGCGCAGGTCGAGCCCGGCGAGAAGCGGCGCGCCGCCCCCCGGCCGCGCCACCGCGACGCCCTCGAAGGTGAGCCCCCGCGGCGCCTCCGGCCGGGGCGCCGGCCCGTCGCGGCGGCCCGCGGCAGGCTCGGTCGCCATCACGCGGCCCGCGGCGTCGTGCATCCGCCCGATCTCGGCCAGCCCCTTGCGCAGCGGCAGCACCGTTTCTGAAAGCGCGAGCGCCACGAAGAAGCCGATCGCTGCCGGCGCGGGCGCCACCGCGTCCCCCGCGACCAGCCAGCCGCCGAGGGCGAGCGCCGCGCCCGCCACCCCGGCCACGACCGCGGCGAGGGCGAAGCCCGACGCCCGGTCGATCCGGTCGAGCCGGTCCTCCGCCCGCCGCGCGCGGGTCTCGAGCGCCGCGAGCTCGGCGAGCCGCGCGCCCATGCGCCCCTGCACCAGCAGGTCGCGCTGCCCGCGGAAGGCGTCGATCACGCCGCGGCGCAGCTCCTGCGTCGCCGCCTCCGCCTCGGCCGAGGGCGCGCGGCTGACCGCCGCCACCCGCGCGAGGATCGCCGCCGCGCCCAGGAGGTAACCCGCCGCCACCGCCGCCGCGACCGCCGGCGCCACCAGCCACCAGAGCGCCGCGAAGGCCGCGGCGTGCGTCACGCCCCCCGCGAGCACCGGCAGCGCGAGGCGCAGCACCACCCCGTCGAGCGCGTCCACGTCCGCCGTGATCCGGGTGAGCTCCGGCCCACCGCGCAGCCGTTGCAGCGCCGCCACCGGCCGCGCCGCCAGCCGCCGCATCAGGTCGAGGCGCAGCGCCGCCAGCGCCCGCAGCGTCGCGTCGTGGGTGAGCAGCCGCTCGCCGTAGCGGCTCGCCGCGCGGCCGAGGGCGAGGAAGCGGATGCCGGCCGAGGGGCGGAACACGTCGAAGGCGATGCCGATCCCTGCGAGCCCGGCGAGGCCCGTCGCCACGATGAACCACCCCGAAAGGCCGAGGAGCGCGACCCCCATCGCGAGCACCGCGACCGAAAGCGCCGCGCCGCGCCACATCGCCCAGGGCGCCGCGCCCCAGGTCAGGCGAAGAACCGCGATCAGCCGCCTCATGCCGCGCCCTCCGCCGCCCGGCCGGGCATCTCCACGACCCGGTCCATCGCCGCGATCAGCCGCGGGTCGTGCGTCGCCACCAGAAGCGTCGCGCCGCGCGCGGCGAGCGCTTGAAGCCCCGCGATCACCTGCCGCGCCGTGTCCGTGTCGAGATCGGCCGTCGGCTCGTCGGCGAGCACCACGTCCGCGCCCGAGAGGATCGCCCGCGCGACGAGCAGCCGCCGCGCCTCGCCGCCCGAGACGCCGGCGCCGGTCTCGCCGAGGCGCGTGTCGAGCCCCTCGGGCAGGCGCGCAACCACGCCCTCGGCCCCCGCGGCGGCGAGCGCCGGGGCCGGGTCGCCCCCCTGCCCCGCCGGGTCGAGGAAGGCGCGCAGCGTCACGTCCGGCACATGCACCGCCTGCGGCACCAGCGCGACGCGCGCGCGCCAGGCGTCGGCGGTGGCGGCGTCGAGCGTCCGGCCCGCGACCTCGATCCGCCCGGCCTCGACCGGCAGGAGCCCCGCCGCCGCCATCAGGGCCGACGACTTCCCCGCGCCCGACGGCCCGGTGAGCGCCACTGCCTCGCCCGGCGCGACCGCGAGATCGGGCAGCGCCACCGGCGCGCCGCCGCGCGCCACCGCCGCGCCCTCGAGCCGCAGCGTCGCCGGCCCGTCGAGCGGCGCGGCCGCCTCGCCCCGGCCGAGGATCGCGGGGCGCGGATCCTCCTCCAGCGCGGCGAGTTCGCCCGCCACCGCCCGGGCCGAGGCGCGATCGTGCCAGGCGGCGGCCATGTCGCGCAGCGGCTGGAAGAACTCCGGCGCGAGCAGCAGCACGAAGAGCCCGCCCGCGAGCGTCAGATCGCCCCAGTGGCCGATCCCGATCTCGCCCAGCAGCGTGAAGCCGACGTAGACCGCGACCAGCGCGACGCCCAGCGCCGAGAAGAGCTCGAGGATCGTGGACGACAGGAAGGCCACGCGTAGCACGGCCATCGTCCGGGCGCGCAGCCCCTCGGCGCGGGCGGCGAAATCCGCCTCGGCCCGCGCCGTGGCGTCCAGCAGGCGGATGTCCGGCAGCGCGGCGATGCGGTCGATCAGGAGCGCGTTCATGTCGCCGATCTCGGCCATCTGCTTCTCGCTCGCCTCGCGCGCGGCCATGCCGACGAGCGCCATGAAGACCGGGATCAGCGGCCCCGCGACGAAGAGGACGAGCGCCACCGCCCAGGAGACCGAGAGGCTCGCGGCGAGGATCAGCGGCGGGATCAGCCGCACCCGCAGCATCGCGGGCTTGTAGCGCGTCAGATACGGCGTGAGCGCGGCGAGCTTCTGCGTGGCGAGCGCCGCCACCTCGGCCGAGGCCGGCCCGCCCTCGGGCCGCCGCGCCTCCCGCTCGAGAAGCGCGGCGCGCTCCGCGGCCACGGCGCGGTCGGCGGCGCGATGAACGAGCCCGCCGCCCGCGTGCTCGAGCCCCGCGCGCAGGAGCCCGGCGCCCACGAACCCCGCGGCCCAGCCGAGCCCGGCGCCGCCCGCGCCCCCGATCCACGCGGCGACGGCCTGCGCCGCGGCGAAGGCCTGCACCAACCAGAGCGCACCGGCCACGGCGAGGAGCCACCCCCCGCCCCTGAGCGGCGCGCCCGCCCGCACCTCCAGTCGCTGCAACCTGTCGCCGTCCGCCATCGTCCGCACCTGCCAGTCCGTCCCGCGCAGGTAGCGCCCCGGACCGGGGCTGTGCAATGCGACGGGCGCCCGCAAGGCGGCCCGATGGCGCGATCCGGGGACCGGCGTCCGGTCGGGGCGCCTCCCGCGCGCGACGCCGGCCGGACAGCGCGGGGCGCCCTGCGCCACTCGGCAGCATCGCATCCCCGCGCGCTTCGAAGCCGCCGAGGCGCCCGACCGCCGGCGCGCCTCACACCCGTCCGACGACCCGCGACACGCTCGTGGCGCCGACGAACATCGCCGCCGCCACGCTCACGATGGTCGGGCCGGTGGGCGTGTCGAGATGATAGGAGGCCGCGAGCCCGCCGAGCGCCGCGGTCGCGCCGATCCCGGCGGCGAGCGCCGCCATCCCCTCGGGCGTGCGGGCGAAGGGCCGGGCGGTCGCCGCCGGGATGATCAGGAGCGCCGTGATCAGCAGCACGCCGACCACCTTGATCGCCACCGCGACCACCACCGCGAGCGCGAGCGTCAGCACGAGTTCCTCCCGCCGCGGGTCGAGGCCCGCGGCCCGCGCCAGATCGGGGTTCAGCGTCGTGGTCAAAAGCGCCTGCCAGCGCCACGCCACCAGCGCCACCACGAGCGCCGCGCCGCCCCAGATCACCGCGAGATCGGCGCGCGACACGGCGAGGATGTCGCCGAAGAGATAGGCCATCAGGTCGAGCTGGATGCTCTCGAGGAACGACACCGCCACGAGCCCCACGGCGAGCGCCGCATGCGCCATCACGCCGAGCAGCGTGTCCATCGCGTAGCCCTGCCCCGAGAGCGCCGTCACCGCGCCCGCCATGACGAGCGCGACGACGAGCGCGCCGGCGAAGATCGGCAGCGCCAGCGCGAGCGAGAGCGCGACGCCGAGGATCGCGGCATGCGCCGTCGCGTCGCCGAAATAGGCCATGCGCCGCCAGACCACGAAACAGCCGAGCGGCGCGGCGGCGAGCGCCGTGCCCACGCCGCCGAGCGCCGCGCGGGTCAGGAAGTCGTCGAGCATGGCGCCGCCTCGTCGATGGTCTCGGGCTCGTGCCGGTGGTCGTGGTGGTGCTGATAAAGCGCGAGCGTGCCCGCCGTCCCCTCGCCGAAGAGCGCGCGATAGTCCGGCGCGGCGGCCACCACCTGCGGCGTGCCTTCGCAGCAGACGTGCCCGTTCAGGCAGACCACCCGGTCCGAGGCCGCCATCACCACGTGCAGGTCATGGCTCACCATCAGCACCGCGCAGCCCGTCTCGGCCCGGAGCGTCTCGATCCGGCGATAGAAGGCCGCCGCCCCCGGCTGGTCGAGGCCGGAGGTCGGCTCGTCGAGGATCAGGAGGTCGGGGTCCTCCAGAAGCGCGCGCGCCAGCAGCACGCGCTGGAACTGCCCGCCCGAGAGCGCGGCCATCTGCCGGCGCTCGAGCCCCGGCACGCCCGCCTGCTCGAGCGCGGCGCGCGTCGCCGCGGGCGCCACCCGGCGCGGCAGCGACAAAAAGCGCGCCACGGTCATCGGCAGCGTGGGGTCGAGGACGAGCTTCTGCGGCACGTAGCCGATGCGCAGCCCCGGCGCGCGGCGCACCCGCCCCGCGTCGGGCGCGAGCCCACCGATCAGCGCGCGCAGGAGCGTGGACTTGCCCGAGCCGTTCGGTCCGACCACGGTGACGATCTCGCCCCGGTCGATGTGGAAATCGACATGCTCGAGCACGCGCGTCGCGCCGTAGCCGACGCTCAGCCCCTCGGTGGAAAGGAGCGCCGCGCTCATGCCGGGCCGGCCCCGGCGCAGGCGGGGCAGAGGCCCACCGCCTCGCGCACCGTGCGCTCGATGGTGAAGCCGGCGGCCTCCGCCGCGCGGCCGAGCTCGCCGGCTGTGGGCGCGACCTCCGCCTCGGTCACCCGGTCGCAAGCGCGGCAGATCAGGAAGGCCGGCGCATGCCGGTCCTGCGCGTGCGTGCAGGCGACGAAGGCGTTCAGCCGCTCGATCCGGTGCGCGAAGCCGTGCGTCGTCAGGAACTCGAGAGCGCGATAGGCCACAGGGGGCTGCGCGCCGCGCCCCTCGGCGCGCAGGCGGTCGAGGATCTCGTAGGCGCCCATCGCGCGGTGCTCTTCGAGCAGGATCTCGAGCACGCGGCGCCGCGCCGGCGTGAGCCGCAGGCCCTGCGCCGCGCAATAGCGCTCCGCCTGCGCGAGGCCGCGCGCGATGCAGTCGCCGTGATCATGCGTCTCGAAGCCGGTCATGGGCGTGGTCCTCGCACGGTCCGATATCGGGTTGCAATGATATAGTGTTTCATTTATGTGCCTTTCAGAGTGTTACATAGTTACAGGAGTCACCCATGTCCATCCGTGCCGTGACGCTCGCCCTCGCGGGGGCCGCCTCCCTCGCCGCGCTGCCGGCGCGGGCCGAGCCGCCGAAGGTCGCCGCCGACATCGCGCCGGTCCACTCGCTCGTCGCGCAGGTGATGGCGGGCGTGGGCAAGCCCGAGCTGATCGTGCGCCCCGGCGCCTCGCCGCACGGCTACGCGCTGCGCCCCTCAGAGGCGGGGGCGCTGCAGGACGCCGATCTCGTCGTCTGGATCGGGCCGGAGCTGACGCCGTGGCTCGACCGCTCCCTCGACACGCTCGCGCCGGAGGCGGCGCGGCTCGCGCTCCTCGCGCAGGACGAGACGCGCACGCGCCCCTTCCGCACCGGCGCGACCTTCGCGGCCCATTACCACGGCACGGGGGAGGACGCGCACGGGCATGAGCACGAGGACCACGAGCAGGAGCACGAGAGCGGAGAGCACGGGCACGAGGATCACGCGGGCGGAGAGCACGCGCACGGAGACCACGAGGACGCGGACCACGGGCACGACGATGATGCCCATGACGACCATGCCCACGACGAGGACCATGCGCACGACGAGGAGCATGCCCACGACGAGGAGCATGCCCACGACGAGGGGCACGCCCACGATCACACCGGGACGGACCCGCACGCCTGGCTCGACCCGGCGAACGGCAAGGCGTGGCTCGACGTGATCGCGGCGGAGCTGTCGCGGGCCGATCCGGGGAACGCGGGCACCTATCTCTCCAACGCCGCCGACGCCAAGGCGGAGATCGACGCCACGGTGGCCGACATCGAGGCGCGGCTCGACGGCATGGGCGATCTCTCCTTCGTCGTCTTTCACGACGCCTACCAGTACTTCGAGGCGCGCTTCGGCCTGAGCGCCGCGGGGGCGATCTCGCTCAGCGACGCGACGGACCCGAGCCCCGCGCGAATCGCCGAGCTCCGCGAGATGGTCGCCGCGCGCGGCATCGACTGCGCCTTCGCCGAGCCGCAGTTCGCGCCTGGCGTCCTCGAGGCGGTGTTTTCCGGGACCGAGGCCGAGATCTCGGTGATCGACCCGATGGGCACCGAGATCGCCCCCGGCCCGGACTTCTACCCGGCGCTGCTGCGCTCTGTCGCGGACTCCGTCGCGCGCTGCGGGTGAGTGCGGCGCGGCGGGCGGGCCGTCCCGCCCGCCCGCGGACGCCGCGGCCTTCGCTCCGCGGGCCGGGCGACCGAAGGCCCAACGCCGTGTCGGCAGGGCCCCGCCGCGCGGTCCCTTCGGGGCTGCGCGGAGCGGCGCCCGGGGCGCGCGGGGCGCGCGGGAGCGCCCCGCCACATCGGGGTTGATTTTTTCGACTGAATTAGTCAGGAATGGTGTCAGGCCCAGCCGACGCCGTCTCGCCAGGTCGATCCCCCTCCGGCGCCGCATCGGCGCCCGGACCGCGACCGAGAGGAGACGCCGGCGATGCCGCACGACACCCCATCCTGTTCCCCGGCCGAGCGCGGCACGCCCGTCGCCGCCCTCGGGCTCGACGCCCCGGAGCGCGCCGTGCTCGACATCCTGCGCCACTACTGCGTGAGCTTCGCCGCCCCGGCGCGCGAGGGCTGGGTCACGGCGATCCGCGCCGCGCTCGACGCCTTCGGCGAGGCGCGCGGCCCGCATGTCGCCGTCGCCGCGCTCGCCGCGCTGCAGGTGCTGCGCCGCACGCGCGCCTCGGGCTTTCGCTTCAACACGCCGGACTGCCCGGACTGCGCCGAGGCTGTCACCGGGCACGAGCGGCTGCTGATCGCCGCCCTGCGCGCAGCCGCCGCCGGCCGGGACGAGGCCGCGCGCGCCCATGCCGATCTGCTCTGCGAGGGCAACGGCGGCGGCCGGGTGGCCGCCGCGCTCTCCGTGCTCGCCGAGACGGCGCGCCTCCGCGCGCCGGCGCCCGTTTCCGATCCCGCCTGACGCCCGCGCCGAGGAGCCCGCCGATGACCACCCATACCGACCCTCGCGCCGCCGATCCCCGGCCCGCCACGCCCGTCTTCGTCCGGGTGACCGAGGATGCGACCGCCGCGCCGGTCGAAAGCCTCGGCCTCGACGGTTTCGAGACCGGGGTGCTCGCCGTGCTGCGCCACGTCTGCCTGAGCTTCGCCGCGCCCGAAGGGCAGTCGTGGCGCCACGCCTTCGCCATCGCGACCGAGCGCTGGGGCCCGGCGCGCGGGCCGGAGGTGGTCACCGGGCTGCTTCCGGTGCTCGACGCGCTGGCCGAGACGCGGCGCGCGCCCTTCGCGGTGATGGATCCGCTGTCGCTGGCCGTGCGCGGGCGCGTGACCGCGGACGAGGCGGGGCTCATGCGGCTCATCGCGGCGATGCGGCGCGAGCGCACCGGCGCCGCGCGCGGCGAGATCGCCGGGCTCGCCGAGGGGCGCGCCGACCCGGGGCTGATCGCCGCCGCCCTCGCCTTCGCCGCGCGCCACCGCGCGGCCGAGGGCCAGGCCGCCCGCGCCCCCGCACCGGTTCGAGTGCTGCACTGAGCGGGCCGGCCCTCAGCCCCGCCGCCGCGCCTCCACCGCGCCGATGACCGGGCAGCCGAGCGTGCGCTCGAGCGCGCGCACCAGCTCGTCGACCGTGCGGGTCGAGACGTAGAGCCCCCCGGTCGCGTCGGCGAGGCACTTGGCGACGGTGGGGCCGGCGTAGCCCTCCGCCTCGGGGCTGTTCCAGCGGAAGATGTCGTCCACGATGCGGAAGCCGATGACGTGCACCTGCAGGTCGGCGCCCGTGGCCGCGAGCCGCGCGCCGAGCGCGCAGGGCCGCCCGCCGCAGGTCTCGTCCCCGTCGGTGACGAGCACGACGACGCCCGGCCGCGCGCGGTAGTCGAGCGCCTCTGCCGCACGTTCGACCGAGGCCGCGAGGGGCGTGAGGCCGCCGGGCTCCAGCGCCTCCACCGCCGCGATCACCGCGCCGGCGGTCCGTGGCCCGGGCGGGACGCGGAGCGCGATGCCGGTGCAGGAATCGGCCCCGCCCGGCCCGTAGGTGAGAAGCCCGACGTCGCGCACCGCGGCGATGCCGGGCAGCGCCCGGCGCAGGGCGGCGCGCGCCTCCTCGATGCGGGGCGCCTCGGTGATGTCGTAGGCGACCTCGGCCATGCTCGCCGAGCCGTCGAAGACGAGCATGGCGTCGGCCGCGCAGCCCGGCGCGGCCGCGGGCGGCGACCCGCCCGCGATCAGGCCGGCCACGGCCCCCGCGAGGACGGCGCGGGCGCGCGGCCGGCCGGTGCGGCGCTCAGGCCGCGAGCCCCAGCTTGTAGACATGGATCTCGAAGGTGGGGTGCTGTTCGGCGCCGATCACCCCCTCGCGGTAATGGCGGAAGGTCGAGCGCCAGTAGGGCTGGATGACGACGCCCTCGTCGCGCAGGATCGTCTCGAGCCGCGCCATCACCTCGCGCCGGGCGTCGGCGTCGGCGATCGAGAGCGCCTCGGCGAGCGCCGCGTCGAACTCCGGGTTGGAGAAGCCCGTCTCGTTCCAGGGCTCGCCCGAGCGATAGGCGAGGCCGAGCACCTGCACGCCGAGCGGGCGCTGCGCCCAGTCCGTCGCCGAGAAGGGATACTGCGCCCAGTCGTTCCAGAAGGTCGAGCCGGGCAGGATCGTGCGCCGGACCTGAATCCCTGCGTCGCGGAGCTGCGCCGCCGCCGCGTCGGAGGTGTTGCGCCGCCAGTCGTCGTCGATCGAGATGAGCTCGTGCTCGAAGTCGGCCATCCCGGCCTCCTCCATGAGCGCGCGCGCCGCCTGCGGGTCGAACTCGGACGGGCCGATGTCGGCGTATTCCGGGTGGATCGGGCAGACGTGGTGGTTCTCCGCCACGGTACCCCGGTCCGAATAGCCCAGCGACAGGCAGACCGAATTGTCCACGGCGAGCGCGAGCGCGCGGCGCACACGCCGGTCGGCGTAGGGCGTCACGCCGTCCACGACCGCGGTCTGGTTGGTGCGGATGACGAGGGTGTTCGCCGTCACCGCCTCGGATTTCACCCAGCCGATGCCGTCGAGGATCTCGATGAACTCGCCGAGGCTCTCGTAGAGCATGTCCACCTCGCCCGAGTCGGCCGCGGCGACGATCGCCGCCTGATCGGTGCCGAAGTCGATGTACTCGATCCGGTCGAGCGCGGCCTCGCCGATCACGCCCTCGCCCCACCAGTCGTGGTCCGGGTTCTTCACCAGAACGGCGCGCACGCCCACCTGGAACTCGCCGGGCAGGTAGGGGCCAGTGCCGACGGGGCTCTCCAGCGGGTCGCCCGAGAAGCCCTGCGGCACGATGGCGGCCGGGAAGTCGGAGAAGCCGGCGATGAGCGTGATGTCGGGCTGATTGAGCGACAGGCGCACCGTCAGGTCGTCCACCACCGCGATCGCGCCCTCGCGCGCCACGCCGGTCTCGTCGTCGATCAGCGAGGACACCCGGCTCGCCATGGAGTTGCCCTCAACCTCGCGCTCGGCCCAGCGGCGGATGTTGTAGGCCACGTCCTCGGCGGTGAAGGGCCGCCCGTCGTTCCAGGTCACGCCGGGGCGGACGTTGAGCGTGTATTCGGTGGCGTCGTCGTTGACCTCCCACGATTCGAGCAGGATGCCCCGGAAGCTGCCGTCGCGGTTGTACTCGACGAGATACTCGAGCCAGCCGCGGGTGAAATTCGACATCTGCGGCCAGTCGTAGCTACGCGGGTCCTTGAGGGCCTTGACCGTGCTCTCGATGCGCAGCGTGCCGCCCTGCCGCTTGGCGGGCTGCGCGGCGGCGGGCGCGTCGAGGCCGATCAGCGCGTAGGCGGTGGGCGCCGCGACGCCGAGCGCGGTGGCCCGCGTCAGGAACTCCCGCCGGGAGAGGCGGCCCTCGGCGACTTCGCGGGCGTGCATTTCGGCGGCGGGGTGAACGAAGCCGCGGCGGGACTCGGGGGACGTCATTCGGGGAGGGTCTCCGGTGTCGTGGGAAATGGCGCCTCGGGCGCCGGCGGGCCGCGTGTGCTCTCGTGTCTGCGGACCGGGTCTCTGCCGGCCGATCGCGGCGTGGACCATTAAATAATGCGTAACAGCGTGAGGCAACCGTCGCCTCGCCCCTGTTGCCCGGCGTCAATGCTGCGGCGCCGGGGCTCCGCGATCTTCGGGGACGGCCGGGCCGTCCGGCCGCGACCGAGGGAGGCGGAGATGATCGCACCAAGGACAACCCGCGCCGCGGCGCTTCTCGCGGCGCTCGGCGCGCCGGCGGCGGCGCAGGGGCCGCAGGAACGCCCCGAGCCGATGCGGCCTGTGGTGGTCGAGCCCAGCGCGCGGGAATACCTGAACTCCTGCGCGTCGTGCCACGGCGCGGACGGCACGGGCGCGGGCTTTCTCACGCGGGTGTTCCGCGGCGTCGATCCCGGCGACCTGACGCAGCTCGCCGCGCGCAACGGCGGGGTCTTTCCGCTCGAGCACGTCTTCGCGGTGATCGACGGGCGCGAGGAGGTCGCCGCGCACGGGCCACGCCGGATGCCCGTCTGGGGCGAGCGCTACATGATCGAGGAGCTGACCGAGCGCGGGCCGGACGAGCTGAACAGCCTGCGCGTCAGAAACCGGGTTTACGCGCTGGTGCACTATCTGCAATCGATACAGGAGAGGGAGGACGCCGCGACGGACTGACGGCGCTCCGCGCGCCACGACCGCCACCGCGCCCGCCCGCGACCTGAGCGGAGACGAGGCCATGACACCCACGGCGCGCCAGCACCCGAACGTTCCCGACGTCGATCAGTCCGACCGGCTGATCCCGGTCAACCTGCGACAGTCGGGACCGACCCCGGTGCAGATGCTGATCTCGACCCGGGTGCGCAAATCGCCCTTCTGGCACCTGTCGATCGAGGCGGGGTGCTGGCGGGCGACCGTCTACAACCGGATGTATCATCCGCGCGGCTACATCCGCCCCGAGGACGGCGGCGCGATGGCGGAATACGACGCGCTGGTGAACCGCGTCACGCTCTGGAACGTCGCGGTGGAGCGTCAGATCCGCGTGCGCGGCCCCGACGCCGAGGCCTTCGTCGATCGCGTCATCACCCGCGACGCCACGAAGATCGCGCCGATGCACGGCAAATACGTGATCCTCTGCAACGAGGCGGGCGGCATCCTGAACGATCCCGTCCTCCTGCGCCTCGATCACGACGAGTTCTGGTTCTCCGCCTCCGACAGCGACCTCCTGCTCTGGCTGCAGGGGGTGAACGTCGGGCTCGGCTACGACGTGGACATCGCCGAGCTCGACGTGGCGCCGCTGCAGGTGCAGGGACCGCTCTCGGAGGAGTTCATGGCCGACCTCTTCGGCGCGGCGATCCGCGAGATGCCCTATTACGGGCTGATGGAGGCCGAGCTCGCCGGCTGCCCCGTCGTCGTCAGCCAGACAGGGTTTTCCGGAGAGAAGGGCTACGAGATCTTCGTGCGCGACGCGACGCTGAACGCCGAGGCGGTGTGGTACGCCCTGCGCGGGCAGGGCGCGCGCTACGGCCTGCGTGTCATCGCGCCGGCGCATCACCGGCGCATCGCGGCCGGGATCCTGTCGTGGGGGCAGGACATGGACGTGGAGACCTCGCCCTTTCAGGTGAACCTCGCCTATCAGGTGCCGCGCAAGAAGGAGGCCGACTACATCGGCCGCGCCGCGCTCGAGGCGCAGCGCGCCGAGATCGACGCGGGGCGCTATCCCTTCAGCCTGAAGCTCGTCGGGCTCGCCATGGGCGGCCAGCCGATCACCGACTACGCGCCCGACTTCTGGCTCATCGCCACGCCCGAGGGCGCGCGGGTGGGCTACGTCACCTCGCCGTGGTGGTCGCCCGAGCTCGGCCACAACATCGCGCTCGGCTACGTGCCATGGGCGCTCTCGGGGCTCGGTACGGACCTGCGGGTGGAACTGCCCGACCGCTACACCGACACCTCCGGTGAGGCGGTGCCGGCGCAGGTGGTGCCGGTGCCCTTCCGCCCCTCGGCGCATCCCAGCGCGCGCGAACAGGCGCGCGAGCACGGCCGCGACTGGTCGGTCTGAAACATGGCCGAGGATCAGGCGCCCGCCGCGCGCGCGTCGCAGCCGACCGACGCGCTTCTCCGGCGGCTCGCGGAGTCGGGCGGCGCCGTGCCGCTCAGCTTCGAGTTTTTCCCGCCCCGCACCGAGGCGCGCCGCACCGCCGTCCTCGAGGCGGCGGATCACCTCGCGCCGCTGGCCGAGCACGGCTTTTCGGTGACCATGGGCGCCGGCGGCACCACGCGCACCGGCACCCACGACACCGCCGTCGCCGTGGCCGAGCGCACCGGCCGCCCGGTCACCGCGCATCTGACGGCGCTCGGGCTTTCCAAGGCGCAGGCGCTCGAGACCGCCGACCGGCTCCGGCAGGCCGGCATCCGGCGCATCCTAGCGCTCCGGGGGGACCGGCCGCGGGCGGTGCAGGGGCCGTTGCCGCCGGGCTTTCCGCATGCCTCCGACCTCGTGGCGGCCCTCAGCGCGCGCCACGACTTCGAGATCTCGGTGGCCGCGCACCCCGAAACCCACCCCGAGGCGACCTCGCCCGAGGCCGACATCGACCACCTCAAGCGCAAGCTCGACGCCGGGGCCTCCGTCGCCTACTGCCAGTTCGTACTGGACCCGGCGCTCTACGGGCGCTTCCTCGACGCCTGCGCGCGCCGCGGGATCGACGCGCCGATCGTGCCGGGGCTGATGCCGCTCGAGGGCTGGACCCGCGTGCGCAGCTTCGCGCGCGCCAACGGCGCCACGGTGCCCGACTGGCTCGACCGGCTCTTCCGCGAGGGCGAGGCGCAGCCGGAGGTCGCCCCCGCGCTCGCCGCCGCGGCGACGCTCGAACAGGCGCGCCGCCTGATCGCCTACGGGGCGCCCGCGCTCCACGTCTACACCATGAACCGCTGGCCGCTCCCCGTGGCGATCGCCCGGCTTCTGGGCCACGGGTGAGGGGGGCGCGGGCGCCGGTCAGCCCGCCGGCGCGTCGCCCGGCCCCTCGAAGAGCGGCGCCGCCGCGACCTCGCGCAGGAGATCGATGACCCCCGCGACCTGATGCTCGGCGGTCGCGCGGCCCTTCTCCGCCGTGGCGGCGGCGGCGTTCCCCACGGTGCCTGCCGGGTTCAGGTCCGAGGCGATCCAGCCGTAGCTCACCGGCCCCACCGGCGGGATCGCGCCGCCCTCCGCGCTGGAGCGGAAATCCCGCGCGGCGGCCATGTCCACCGTGTGCGGCGCGAAGGCGAGCATCAGCGAGGTCTCGACGTCGCCGCCGTGGATGCCGTGGGCGAGCTCGTGCGCGGGATACATCCCCTCCGGCGTGCCGAAGGCGCCCCACTGGCACTTCACGGCGAGCATCCCGGCGCGCACCCGAAGCTCCCGCGCGAGGATCGAGACGAGGTCGAGGTTGCCGCCGTGGCTGTTGACGAGCACGATCTTGCGCACCCCCGCCCGCGCCACGGACAGCCCGATCTCGCGCCACGCGGCCAGCGCCGTCTCCGCCGGGAGCGTCAGCGTCCCCCGCGCCCAGAGATGCTCGTTCGACTTGCCCACCGCCTGCACCGGCAGGAGGCGCAGGTCGAGATCCTCGGGGCAGGTCGCGCGCAGCCGGTCGAGCATCCCCTCCGCGATCATCGTGTCGGTGCCGAGCGGCAGATGCGGGCCGTGCTGTTCCACCGCCGCCGTGGGCAGCACGGCGATGGTGCGCATGGGATCGATCGCCGCGAGCTCCGGCGCGCGCATCTCGGTCCAGTCGAGGCGGCGGCTCATGCCGGCCCCTCCGCCCCGTAGGTCGCCGCGAGCCGCCCGCGCAGGTAGTCCGCCCCCGTGACCGGCGGGTATTTCGGCACGCCGGTTCCCGGCAGCGGCGCGATACAGGCGTCCGGGTCAGGATCGAGAAAGAAGGCGACCGAGCGCCGCGCCCGCTCGGGCGGCAGCACCCGGTGCGGCGTCGAGACGTAGGTGTCGTTCGTCCAGCGCATGAGACAATCCCCGATGTTGACGACGAAGGCGCCGGGCACATGCGCCACGTCGGTCCAGTCGCCGCCGCGCGGGCGGATCTGCAGCCCCGGCGCCCCGTCCGTCGCCAGAAGCGTGACCGAGCCGTAATCGGTGTGCGCGCCCGCGCCGATCTCTCCGGGCGTGCCCTTGGCCGGCGGATAGGACAGGAGCCGCAGCGTCGCCATCGGCGCCGAGAACCGCGGCGCGAACCAGTCCTCCGGCAGCCCGAGATCGCGCGCGAAGGCCCGGTGCAGATCGACCCCGAGCGCGAGGACCGCGTCGTAGTAGCGCAGCATCGCCGCGCGGAAGCCCGGCTGATCCGGCCAGAGGTTCACGCCGCGAAAGGGCGCCCCTGCCGCCACGCGCGGGTCGTCGGCAGCCAGGTCGAGACCGATGTTGAAGGCCTCCTTGCGGTCGGCCTGCCCCGAGGCCGGGTCCAGCGCCTCCGCGCCCTCGGCCGCCCAGCCCCGGTTGTGCGGGCTGTTCAGGATCGAGAGCGGCGCCTTCGCGGCCTCGGGAAGGGCGAAGAACCGCGCCGCCTGCGCGAAGACCTCGTCGACGAGCGATGGCGCGATCCCGTGCCCCGTCAACAGGAAGACCCCCGGGCCGCGGCAGGCGGCGCCGATCTCGCGCGCGACGCCCTCCGGGTCGGCCGCGTAGCGCGCCCAGTCGATCACCGGCGGCGTCATGCGGCCCGCGCCTCCGCGCCCCGGGCCGCGCCGCCGGTCATCCGGTCCACCCGCCGCGCCACGCGCGCGAGATGCCGCGCCCGGCTTTCGGCTGTGGAACTGTCCATCAGGTAATGCGCCGCGAAGGCGGTCCGGCAGCCCCGCGCGCAGAGCGCGCGCACGCCCCGCAGAATCGTCCGCTTGCCCGGCGCGCCGATCAGGGCGGTCAGCCACCGGCTCGCCCCGCAGGTGGTGAAGACAGCGAGGCGCCGGACATGGGTCAGCCCGGGGCGGATCGTCTCGCCCTCGCCCTCGGGCAGGACGAAGGCCGACCCGGGCAGGAGCACCCGGTCGAGCCAGCCCTTCAGCATGGCGGGCAGCCCGTACCACCACGTCGGATAGACGAAGATCAGCGTGTCGCACCACTCCAGATGCGCCACATGGGCCTCCACGCCCGCCCGGTTCTCCGGCACGCGCGCGTAGCCCGCGTGCTCGCCCGGTCCGAGCACAGGGTCGAACGCCTCGGCGTAAAGGTCGATCAGCCGCACCTCCGCGCCGGCCGCGTGCAGCCGCCCGATCACCGTGTCGCGCACGGCGGCCGTGAAGCTTCCCTGGCGCGGATGGCAGTGGACGACGAGCGCACGCATTCAGAGAGCCTCCATGGCGCGGCCGACACGGTCGAGAAAGGCCCGCCGCCGCCCCGCGTCCGCGCGGTTCATGTCGTACAGCGCGAGATACCGCGTCCGCCGCGGGCGACAGGCGTGCCGAACCGCCCGCGTCACCACCCGGCGCGGCGGATCCCCCGCGAGCGCCGCGCGCAGGCGCGTGCCGCCATACGTCGCCACCGCCGCGAGCCGCCGGACATTGGTGAGCGCCGGCCGGACCCGCCCCGCCTCGAGCCGGAAGGACACGCCCGGCAGGAACACCCGGTCCAGAAACCCCTTGAGAATCGCCGGAAAGCCGAAGTTCCAGACGGGAAACACCATGACCAGCGCCTCCGCCGCCCGGAGACGGTCGACCTGCCCCCGGACCGACGCGACGTTGGCGCCGGCGTCGTGATACGCGCGCCGCTCTGCGCGGGACAGCACGGGGTCGAAGCCCTCGGCATAGAGGTCGCAGGCGTCCACCTCCCATCCCCGCGCGTCGAGCGCCGCACGAACCCGCGCGTCGAGCGCGGCCGAGAAGCTCTCAGGACAGGGATGCGCGAAGAGCACGAGCGCCCGCGTCATGTGCCGCGCCCCGCCGCCGGCCCCGCGCGCACGGCACCGGCGGGTGCCTCCGGCGGGAGTATTTTCGCCAAGATGATGGGCCGGTAACGTCCGATTAACCGCGGCGCTGTATCCTGCGCGGTGCGGTACAGGCTGGAGAGCCGATGACCGCCCAAGGTGATGGGCCGTAGCCAGGTCGGCCTGGACCGGCACACGCCGTCCCCGCTCCGCTGCCAGCGTCCGGGCGACGCTGCGGCGGGGCGGGGCATCCCGTCTCCATCATCTTGGCGGAAATACTCTCGGGGGGTGAATGGCGCGCGTACGCGCGCCAGAGGGGGGCAGACAGCCCCCCTCGGCCGGTCGATGCGGGCGCCCCGGCTCATTCGGCCGCCCTCAGCCCGGGATAGGCGTACATCCGCTCGTAGGACCAGTCGGGGTCGTCCCAGGCGATCATCTTTCCCGGGTTCAGGAGGCCCTTGGGGTCCGCCTCCCGCTTGAAGGCGAGCTGGCGGTCGTCGACGCTTTGCCGGCCACCTTCCTCGAGCGTGTATCGGTGCGGGTTGAAGATCATCGCGCCGGCGTCCTCGTGGGCGCGCACGATCTCGTCGAGGCGGTCCTCGGTGGTGAACTTCACGAGGCTGAGGCCCGCGAACATCGCCTTGCCGTTCTCGCGCAGCACCTCGAGGTGCTGGAGCACCTCGGGCGAGAATTGCGCCCGGATGCGTTCGACAAGGGCCTTGTGGTCGGGGAAGCCGTAGCGCACCTGCAGGTAGGTGATCGACGGGTCCACCTTGAGCGCGCGCAGCGTCGTGTGGTTCCAAGTGTATTCGAAGATGCGCCCGGGCGCCTTCTCCCAGTCCGACGCGTCGGAGCGATAGACGATCCGCGCGCCGGGCGTGCGCGCGGTGAAGGTCAGGAGGCCGTCCATCGACTGCGGCGCGACCATGAGCGCGACGAGGCTCTGCCCCTCGGCGACGTGCGGGCGCACGCGCTGGAAATAGTCATGCGCGATCGGCGCCTCGAAGACCGTGGCGAGCTTGAGGAGGATCCCGTCCTCGTTGCCGAGGCCCTCGGCGTAGTCCATCGCCGGGGCGAAGTCGTCGAAGGCGACGAAGAGCTCGACCCAGTCGTAGGCCGGCGCGAGCGGCATCTCGATCTCGGTGATGATGCCGTTCGTGCCGTAGGCGTGGCTCACGCGGGCGAGCTCCTCGCCGCGGAACTCCAGCACGCGGGGCGTCTCCTCCATGGTCACGACGCGCAGGCGGATGATGTTGCCGAGGTCGCGCAGGCTCCCCCAGGTGCAGGAGCCGACGCCGCCCGACCCGCCGGCGACGAAGCCGCCGATGGTGGCGGTCGCCCAGGTGGAGGAGAACATGCGGATCTCCTGGCCCGAGTGCGCGCGGCAGTGCGCGTCGAGGTCCTTGAGCAGGATGCCGGGCTCGCAGATCACGCGGCCGGGCTGCACGTCCCGGACCCGGTTCATGTTCTGGAGGTGCATGACGCAGCCCCCGGCGAGCGGCATCGCCTGCCCGTAGTTGCCGGTGCCCGCGCCGCGGGTGGTCACGGGCACGTCGTGGGCGTAGCAGGTCGCGAGCACCTCGATCACCTCGGCCTCGTCGCGCGGCGCGACGACGAAATCGGCCTCAACGTGGTCGAGACGGGCCTTCAGGACGGGGGAGTACCAGAAGAAGTCCCGGCTCTTGGCGCGGATGGCGCTCGGGCTTTTCTCGATGTCGAGATGCGAGAGCGCCGCTTTCGCGGCGGCGACGTTGGGTTTCATGCGGTCCTCGTCAGGTGGTCCAGCTCGGAATAATCGGGCAGGCGGCGGTCGATCGCGCGCCCGTCGCGCAGCACGACGCGGTCGGCCTGCGGACGGGAGAAGAGCTCGATCCAGTCGCGCGCGCGGAAGATCACGAGATCGGCGGGCGCGCCGGGGGTGAGCGCGGGGGGCGCGATCCCCATCGCGCGGGCCGGGTGGCCGAGCACGCTTTCCACCCAGCCGGGGCCGGCGTGGTCGAGCTGGCCGATGCGCGTGGCCTCGCGCAGCACTTCCAGCATGTCGAGATCGCCGTAGGCGTAGAAGGGGTCGCGCGTGTTGTCGGAGGCGACGCTCACCCCGATGCCGCGCGCGCGCATCTCGTGCAGGAGCGTGACGCCGCGCCAGCGCGGGGTGCGCCCGGCCTGCCGGTCCTGCAGGTAGAGGTTGCACATGGGTAGGCTGACGACATGGATGCCGGCCTTCGCCACGAGGTCCAGCGTCTCGAGCGCGAAGGCCTCGTCCTGCACGGCCAGCGAACAGCAATGGCCCACCGTCACCGGTGCGTCGAAGCCGGTCTCGAGCACGGTCTCGGCGATGGTGCGCAGCGTGCCGGGGCCGGGGTCGCCGTTCTCGTCCACGTGGAAGTCGACGGCGAGGCCACGGTCGCGCGCCATGGCGAGAACCCCCTCCAGCCGCGCGCGGAACTCCGGCACCGGGTAGGTGACCATGCCGAGCACGCCCTCCGCGTCGGCCACGATGTCGGCGGTGCGCGCGAAGGGCCCCTCGGGATCGGCCCGGTCCACCGGCACGAGGCAGACGCCCTGCAGCGCGATCCGGTCCGCCCACTCCGCGCGCATCTCGCGGAAGACGGGCCAGGTGATCGCGTCCTGCGGCGGCAGGCTGTCGAGATGCGTGCGGATGGCGCGGGTGCCGTGGGCATGGGCGCAGCGCAGCGCGAAATCCATCCGCGCGCGCACGTCCCCGGCGGTCCAGCGCGCCTCGCGGTCGGCGGCGACGGCGGCGAGGGCGGAGCGAAAGGTGCCGTCCGGGTTGGGCGCGCGGTTCCAGATGTGGCCCTTGTCGAGATGGGTGTGCATGTCCACGAAGCAGGGCAGGACCATCGCGCCGCCCATCTCGACCGGCGTGCCGCCCTCGGCGACGATCCGCCCGCCGGCGATGGAGAGATCGGTGCGCGACAGGTCCTCCGCCCGCCCGAGGAGGCAGCCGGGCACGGTGACGTCGCGGAGGGTGATCGGCCCCTCTGGGAGCTGCATGAAGTCCATTCAGCGCTCCCGCGTCATCGCGCTTTCGTGCCACTTGCGCAGCATCAGGTGGCTGAGGAGCGACAGCGCCGCGAAGATCAGGACGCCGGTCGCGGCGATCAGGATCAGCGCGGCGAACATGCGGGGGATGTTCAGCCGGTAGCCCGCCTCGAGGATGCGGAAGGCGAGGCCCGAGCCGATTCCGCCGGTGCCGGCGACGTATTCCGCGACCACCGCGCCGATCAGGCTCAATCCCCCGGCGATGCGCAGCCCGCCGAGGAAGTAGGGCAGCGCCGAGGGCAACTGCAGGAAGCGCAGCCGCTGCCAGCGCGTCGCGCCGTAGATGCGGAAGAGGTCGCGCAGGTTGTGATCGGCCGAGTTGAGGCCCAGCGTCGTGTTCGACAGCACCGGGAAGAAGGCCACCAGCCACGCGCAGATCAGGAGCCCCGCGATGCGGCTGTCCACGTAGATGAAGATCAGCGGCGCGATGGCGACCACCGGCGTGACCTGCAAGATCACCGCGTAGGGATAGAAGGACATCTCCATCCAGCGGCTCTGCGTGAAGAGCACCGCGAGGCCCACGCCGCCCAGCACCGCGACGAGGAGCGCGAGCAGCGTGATCTGGAGCGTCACCAGAAGCGCGTCGAAGAGGATCGCCCAGTCCTCGATCAGCGTCCGGAAAACGAGCCCGGGGCCCGGCAGCGTGTAGTGCGGGATATCGTTCCAGACCACGATCCGGTCCCAGGCGAGCAGCGCCAGGGCCATGACCAGCACGGGCAGCACCCATTTGCCCACCCGCTCCAGCCGTCGCGCGCGGCGGCGCGCGCGCTCGTCGGCGTCGATCGTCGGGGGGGAGGCGGCGCTTTCGTCGCGTTCGGCGAGGGTCATGCAGCGTCTCCCATCGCGGCGTGCAGGGCGTCCGAGGCGTCACGGCAGTAGGCGGCGTATTCGGCCGAGGTGCGGAAGGCGTCGGTGCGCGGATAGGGCGCGTCCACCGCGAGCTCGCGGATCACGCGCCCCGGCCGCGCCGCCATCACCACGATCCGGTCCGAGAGAAAGACGCTCTCGAAGACCGAATGGGTGACGAAGACCACCGTGCAGCCGATCTTGTCCCGAAGCGCGAGCAGGTCGTCGTTGAGACGGAAGCGCGTGATCTCGTCGAGCGCGGCGAAGGGCTCGTCCATCAGCACGAGCCGCGGCCGGGTCACCAGCGCCCGCGCGATGGAGACCCGCATCTTCATGCCGCCCGACAACTCGCGCGGATAGGCGGTCTGGAACTTCTCCAGCCCGACGAGGCGCAGCGCCTCGAGCACCTCGTCCTTGACGGCGGCGTAGCTTTTCCCGCGCAGGCGCAGCGGCAGCCAGATGTTCTGCGCCACGGTCGCCCAGGGCATCAGCGTCGGCTCCTGGAAGACGACGCCGAGGTCGCCCTCCTCCTGCCCGCCGTCCCAGGCGATGCGCCCGCGCGAGGGATGCGAGAGCCCGGCGAGCAGGCGCAGCGCCGTGGACTTGCCGCAGCCCGACGGCCCGAGCAGCGAGATGAAGTCGCCCTCGCGCACGTCGAGGGACATGCCCTTCAGCGCGACGACGTCGCCGTTGAAGACCTTGTCCACGCCCTGCATGCGCAGGAGCGGGGGGCGCGCGGCGGCGGCCCCGGACGGGGCGGGCGCGGCCTGTCTGGCTGGCTCGGACGGCACGATAGTCCTCCGGTCGGGCCGGGGCGGCGCGCCGCCCCGGCGCAGGGTCTCAGTTCGAGGGCTTGAGCTCCATGCCCACGCCCCGGTTGACGAACTCGGTGGTGTAGGCCGCCTCGATGTCGAGGCCCGCCTCGATCACGCCGGCCTCCACCATCTTGTCGTAGAAGTCCGCGATCATCGCCGGGTCCATCGCCATGATCCCGTCCTCGAGCGCCTGCCCGCTGTCCACGATGCCCCATTCCTTCATCTTGGCGCGGGCGTAGGCGAGCTTGTCCGGCGTCATGTCCGGGTTGTCGGCGAGGATCAGCTCGTTCGCCGCGGAGGGATCGCCGTACAGGTAGGTGTACCAGCCCTTCGCCGAGCCCTCGACGAAGCATTCGACCACCTCGGGCCGCTCCTCGATCGTGTCGGCCATGGTCTCGATCGTGGTGGCGTAGCTCGTGAAGCCCGCGTCCGCGATCAGGAAGACCTCCGGCTCGATGCCGGCTTCCTTCTCGACCATGTAGGGCTCGGAGGAGAGATAGCCCTGCATCCCCTTGGTCTCGTCCGCGATGAAGGGCGCGGGGTTGAAGGTGTAGGGCTCGCGCTGCTCGGAGGTGAAGCCGTATTCCGAGATCATCCACTGGTAGTAGCTGGTGAAGCCGTTGTCGCCGATGAGCAGCGTCAGGTCCTTCAGGTCCTCGAAGGTCTCGGCCTTGCCCGGATGCGCGAGGATGACCTGCGGGTGCTTCTGGAAGGTGGCGCCGACGACCGTGACGGGGATGTCCTGCGCGACCGCGTTGAAGGCCTGCAGCATGTCGCCGCCCATGTGGAAATCCATCTTGCCGGCGAGCATCAGCGCGCGGTTGTTCACCTGCGGGCCGCCCGGCATGATCTCGACGTCGAGCCCGCAGGCCTCGTAGGTGCCGTCGGCCACCGACTGGTAGAAGCCGCCGTGCTCGGCCTGCGCGAGCCAGTTGGTGCCGAAGACGACCGTCTCGCTTTCCGCGCCGGCCGCGCCCGCGGCGAGCGCGAGCGCCGCGGCGCCGGCTGCTGTTCGCGTCAGTTCCATCGCGCCCTCCTCTGTTGGACGACCCCACCGTCACGAGCGCGCCGGGGTCACGAAAGGGCGCGCCCCACGCCGCGGGGGGCGCGCCCGGAAGCGACGCCCATCTTTTGTGCGGCGCGCGTCCATTTGCCGCGTTTTTGCGCGACCGGACTTCCCGTTCGGCCGCCGCGCGGTGCAGCGTGCCCCCGAGACACCACGCGGAGGCCCTCATGCAGACCCTCGATCCCACGGGAATCGCCCCGCCCTTCGCCCGCTACGCGCACGGGGTCGTCGCGGACCCCGGCGCGCGGGTGATCGCCCTCAGCGGGCAGCTCGGCCTCGCACCGGACGGCACCGTGCCCGAAGGCGCGGAGGCGCAGGCGCGCATCTGTTTCGCCAACCTCGACGCGATCCTCGCCGAGGCGGGCGCGACGCGCGGGCACGTCCTGCGGCTGACCGCTTATGTCACCGCGCGCGATCACATGTCCGGCTACATGGCCGCGCGCGACGCCTGGCTCGCCGATCTGGCGCAGGTGCCGGCCTCGACGCTCCTGATCATCGCCGGCTTCACGCGGCCGGAGTTCGTGGTGGAGGTGGAGGCCCTCGCGGCGCTGCCGGGATAGGCCGGGCGCCCCGCGGGCGGCCCCGGGCTACTCCGCACCCAGCGACGCCACCACGGGGAAGTGATCCGAGGCGATGCGCGCGGCCGCGCTCTGGTGGACATGCGCCGCGCCCCCGAGGCCGGGCGAAAGGATGAAGCGATCGAGCGCGAAGCGCGGCATCCGCGTGTGGAAGCTGAGCCCCGCGCCGAGGATGCGCGCGCCCTCGGCGAAGGGGGCGAGGGTGCCCACCTCGCGCGGCTCGTTCAGGTCGCCCGCGATCACCCAGCGCGTCGCGCCCTCGGCCCGGATCGCCTCCACCAGACGGGCGACCGCCACCCGGCGGAAGGTCGCCACCAGCGGCAGGTGACAGCCCACGAGGAAGAGCTCCCCGTCCGGCAGCCCGAGCCGGGCGAGCACCGCGCCGCGCGGCTCGAGCCCCGGCAGGTCGATCGCGTCCAGATCCAGCAGCGCGACATGCGGCGCGAGCGCGATGGTGTTGCCGTGAAAGCCCGTCCGCCCCAGCCCGACGCTCGGATCGAGCAGTCGCAGGCCCGCGTGCGCCTCCATCGAGGCCTGCGAGAGGACGGCGCGGCGGGGCGGCACGCGGGTGTCCACCTCCTGCAGCACGGCGACGTCCGGCGCGATCTCGGCCAGCACCTCGACGATGCGCGCCGGGTCGCGGCGCCGGTCGAGGCCGACGGCCTTGCGGATGTTGTAGCTGGCGAGGCGGAAACGGGCGGGCCGCTCCGGCAGGGCGGGGGTCATGGACATGCCCCAGAGGCTATAACAGGCACACCGTCCCGCAGGCCAGCGCCGGAAAGACGTTGCAATCGGCGCGTGTCTGGCCTTTGTCCGGACGGGTGCGCGATACGACGGACATCCCGGAGGCGCCGGACCGGATCGGCCCCGTGCTCGTGCTGCGGCGCGTCGCCGGCGGGCGGGCAGAGCTCGCGGCGCTGGTGCTGCGGCCCGAGGGCGAGACGCCCGGGCCGATCACGGCGGAGGGCGCGACCGTCGCGCCGCGCCGGCGCGCCGCCTGCGACGGGGTGGCGGCCTATCGCTACGACCTCTCGCTGCCGGTGGACAGCGCGACCGGCTACCGCTTCGAGGGGCGCGATTACCCGGTCTCCACGGATGTGTCGGGCGAGATGCGGATCGCCTTCGTCTCCTGCAACGGGGAGGAGCACGGCGACCTTTCCCGCGCCCCGGCCGAACGCGACGCGATGTGGGCGCGCCTCGGCGCGCGCCACCGGGCGGCGCCCTTCAGCCTGCTCCTGCACGGGGGCGATCAGCTCTACGCCGACGAGGTGACCGGGGCGCATCCCGCCACCCGGGACTGGCCGCGCGCGGCGCGGCGCGCGCTGGCGCCGGAGACCCTCGCGGAGGCGGCCGATGCGCTGCGGCGCGCCTACTGGGCGCGCTACCGCGATGCGCTGGCGCGGCCGGACGTCGCGTGGCTCGCCGCGCGGGTGCCCTCGCTCGCCATCTGGGACGACCACGACATCTGCGACGGCTGGGGCTCGCTCCTGCACGGGGAGGAGCGCACGCCGCTCGGCCGGGCGCTCTTCGCCGCCGCGCGCGAGGCTTATCTGCTGTTCCAGCACGCCACGGTCGCGGGCGACCTGCCGCCGGGCCGCCTCGATCCCACGGGCGCGCAACTCGGCTGGCGGGTGGATCTGCCCGGGCTCACGCTGATCGCGCCGGACCTGCGCAGCGAGCGCACGCGCCGCCGCATCATGTCGCCGGAGGCGCGCGGCGCGCTGCGCGCCTCGCTCGCCGCGGGCGCGGCGGAGCGGGTGCTCCTGATCTCCAGCGTGCCGCTTCTGGGCCCCCGGCTCTCGCTCGTGGAGCGGGCGATGCGGCTGACGCCGTGGATGGAGAAATACGAGGACGACCTGCGCGACCAGTGGCAGAGCTACGCCCACCGCGCCGAGTGGCGGCGGATGCTGCGCGCCTTGGCCCGGCTGCACGAGGCGGGCCACGCCGTCACGGTGCTTTCGGGCGAGATCCACCTCGCGACGCGGGCCGAGATGGCGACCGCGGCGGGGCCGCTCCATCAGCTGGTGGCCTCCGGCGTCGCGCATCGCGCGCCGCCCCGGGCCTATGCCGACGTGCTCGGCACGCTGGCCCGCTTCGGCGAGACGCCCGTGCCCGGCCACCCGATCCGCCTGGGCCCGCTGCCGGGCGCGCGGCGGATCTACACCGCGGAGCGCAACGTCCTGATCCTGCGCAGGGCCAGCGGCGCATGGCGCGCCGCCTGGGACCTCGAGGCGAGCGGGGAGACCCCGGAGCTCACCCTCTGAGCCAAGGCTCAGACGTAGTAGGTGTCGCGGAAGACGTGGTGCACGATCTCCTCGCGGCGGATGCCACGCTCGGCCAGTTCGGCGTCGGTCAGCGACTGCAGGTAGTCCACCTGCCGCAGCCGGCGGTCCGAGGCCGCGACCGTGGTGAAGAATTCTCCGATCGCGGCGAAGAGGGCAGAAAGCCCGCGGCGCGGCGCGGCGGAAGCATTGGAATGTGCGGCGATGTCAGCCATTGTCGGAAACTCCGTCAGGGTTGTGACCGTTTCCTCCCTTGGCCCATGACATAGAGCCCCCCCGCCCGCAGAACCACAGGCGGTGCCGCATACCCGGCCCGCATCCGGTGCAGGGCTCGCCGCTCAGCTCTCGCCCGTCAGCTCTCGCCCATCAGGTCTCGTCGGTGCCGGTGGCGGGCATCGCCGGCGGCGTGGAGGGCTGGCGCCGCGCCCTCGAGGGCGCCGGCGCGTCGCTGCTCGCCACGAGGCGGGGCTTGGCCGGGGCGGTCGGCTTCGCCGCCGGTTTCGCGGCCGGTTTGGCGGCCGGCTTGCGCCGCGGCGCGCCCGTGCGCGCGGTCTTTCGCGCCGGCTTCGGTTCGCGCTCGGCCGCGGCCGCCGGCTGCGCCGCGGCCGCGGCGTGGGCGCTGGCGAACTCCATCATGCTGCGCGCGAAGACGGTGGCGCAGTGCATCTGCATCGCCACGGCGTAGCCCGAGGCCCGCATCATGGCGAAGCTCAGCGTGAAGGGATCGTTGTACGGTTTCATGACGCCTCCCGGTCTGGACGCGCTCGGCCCTGTGTGCGGCGGTGCAGGCGAAGGCGCACGACCGCGGCGGCTGATTCGCGCGTGTGTCGAAAGATACCGCAGCGATGCGTCAGGGCCATGACGGCGCACCGCGGTACACGCGATCTTTATCGCACGGCGGCCCTCCGCGACCCAAGACCTTCGCCCGTCGGCCCGCCGTGGCCGCGCCAGTTGCCCGAATTTTCCGCACTCATGCCCCGGACGCCCGGCGCGGGACGCTGCCAATATTTTACCGATTGATAAAAAAAGAGGGCTGTGAGAGCGTTTCCCCAACGACAACGACGCAACAGCGGAGGCCCGGAATGAAACCGAACGCGCTGGCCGAGGGGGTCCGCCCCGGCCGCCTCGATCCCTCCTCGCTCGCCGAGGGGTTCTGCGACGTCCACCCACCCCTCACCCCGCACGAGGCCGCGGTGGCCGCGGATCGCTGCTATTTCTGCCACGACGCGCCCTGCATCGCGGCCTGCCCGACCGAGATCGACATCCCGCTCTTCATCCGCCAGATCGCGACCGGCACGCCCGAGGCGGCGGCGAAGACCATCTTCGAGCAGAACATCCTCGGCGGCATGTGCGCGCGCGTCTGCCCGGTCGAGACGCTCTGCGAGCAGGCCTGCGTGCGCGAGACCGCCGAGCACGAGCCGGTCGAGATCGGCCGGCTTCAGCGCTACGCCACCGACACGCTGATGGCGGCGGACGTCCACCCCTTCGAGCGCGCGGCGGCCACGGGCAAGCGTATCGCCGTGGTCGGCGCCGGGCCCGCCGGGCTCGCCTGCGCGCATCGCCTCGCGATGAAAGGCCACGACGTGGTGATCTACGACGCGCGGGAGAAGCCGGGCGGGCTCAACGAATACGGCATCGCCGCCTACAAGACGGTGGACGGCTTCGCCGAGCGCGAGGTCGCGTGGCTCCTGCAGATCGGCGGCATCCGGCTGGAGCAGGGGCGCGCGCTCGGCCGCGACGTGACGCTCGAGGAGCTGCGCGCGGATCACGACGCGGTCTTTCTCGGCACGGGGCTCGGGGCCGTGAACGCCCTCGGCCTCGACGGGGAGGACCGGGACGGCGTGGAGGACGCCGTGGATTTCATCGCCGAGCTGCGCCAGGCCGAGGACCTCGCCGCGCTGCCCATCGGGCGCGACGTGGTGGTGATCGGCGGCGGCATGACGGCCGTGGACGCGGCGGTGCAGGCGAAGCTCCTCGGCGCGCTCAACGTGACCATGGTCTATCGCCGCGGGCGCGACCGCATGAACGCGAGCCGCAAGGAACAGGACCACGCCACGACGCGGGGCGTGCGGATCGTCACCAACGCGGTGCCCGTCGCGGTGCACGGCAACGGCGCGGTGCGCGAGGTGGAGTTCGAGTTCGTCGAGGATGACCTGACGCCGACCGGCGAGCGCTTCCGCCTGACCGCCGATCAGGTGTTCAAGGCGATCGGCCAGCGCCTCGACGGCGCGGCGCTGCCCGCGACCGAGCGCGGCAAGATCGCCGTGACCGACGCGGGCCGCACCAGCGTCGACGGCGTCTGGGCCGGCGGCGACTGCGCGGCGGGGGGCGACGACCTGACCGTGACGGCGGTGGCCGAGGGCCGCGACGCCGCCGAGGACATCCACGCGGCGCTCACGCGCTGACGCGCGCGCCGACCGACAGGGAGACAAGCAGAATGGCCAATCTCGCCACGGATTTCGTCGGGATCAAATCCCCCAACCCCTTCTGGCTGGCCTCCGCACCGCCCACGGACAAGGAATACAACGTCCGCCGCGCCTTCGAGGCGGGCTGGGGCGGCGTCGTCTGGAAGACGCTCGGCCTGGACCCGCACATCGTGAACGTCAACGGCCCGCGCTACGGCGCGGTCTGGGGGCCGGACCGGCGGCTTCTGGGGATGAACAACATCGAGCTCATCACCGACCGCCCGCTCGAGACCAACCTCGAGGAGATCAAGGCGGTCAAGCGCGACTACCCCGACCGCGCGATGATCGTCTCGCTCATGGTCCCCTGCGAGGAGGAGCCCTGGGCCTGGATCCTGAAGAAGGTCGAGGAGACCGGCGCCGACGGGGTGGAGCTCAACTTCGGCTGCCCGCACGGCATGAGCGAGCGCGGCATGGGCTCGGCCGTGGGGCAGGTGCCGGAGTACATCGAGATGGTCACCCGCTGGTGCAAGGCGAACACCCGGATGCCGGTGATCGTGAAGCTCACGCCCAATGTCGCCGACATCCGCAAGCCCGCCGCCGCCGCGCACGCCGGCGGCGCGGACGCGGTGAGCCTGATCAACACGGTGAACTCGATCACCGGGGTGGACCTCGACCTCTTCGCGCCGGAGCCGACGATCGACGGCAAGGGCGCGCACGGCGGCTACTGCGGCCCGGCCGTGAAGCCCATCGCGCTCAACATGGTGGCCGAGATCAAGCGCACCGCGGAGATCGGCCGCCTGCCGGTCAGCGGCATCGGCGGCGTCACCACATGGCGCGACGCGGCGGAGTTCCTCGCCCTCGGCGCGGGCAACGTGCAGGTCTGCACCGCGGCGATGACCTACGGCTTCAAGGTCGTCGAGGAGATGATCTCGGGCCTGTCGCAGTATCTCGACGAGAAGGAGATGGACTCGGTCCGGGATCTCGTCGGGCGCGCGGTGCCGAACGTGGTCGACTGGCAGGATCTGAACCTCAACTACGTCACCAAGGCGCGCATCGATCAGGACGCCTGCATCAAGTGCGGCCGCTGCTTCGCCGCCTGCGAGGACACGAGCCATCAGGCGATCACCATGTCGCCCGACCGCGTCTTCGAGGTGAACGACGCGGAATGCGTGGCCTGCAACCTCTGCGTCAACGTCTGCCCGGTGGAGGACTGCATCACCATGGTCCGCCTGCCCGCGGGCGAGACCGACCCGCGCACCGGCGCGGTGGTGCGCGACGACTACGCCAACTGGACGACGCATCCCAACAACCCGGCCGCCAAGGCCGCGGAGTGAGCCCGGCGCTGCCATTTTTCGTACGAAAAATGGCAGCGCCCCCGCCGAGCTGCGGATGCGCCCGGGGCATCGGAGATTTTTCGTACGAAAAATCTCCCCCGCGGCGCGCTTTCAGCAGACGACGCGCATGTGGCCCGGGTTGCAGATGATGACGAACTGCCCCCCGCATTCGATCAGGTGAAAGCCGCGGGCGCGCACGGCTGCGACGAAGGCGTCGCGCCCGACCTCGCGCTCCACGTCGCGGACCGCGCGGCGCAGCACGCCGCCGCGCCGGGCGGTCTTCGCCTCGAAGAGCCGGCGCAGCCACGCCGCGTTGCACCCCTGCGGGAGAGAGCCGTCGTCCAACATGCCGCGCAGTCTGCCGCAGCAGGGTAAAGGCGGCCTTAACCGCCCTCCGGCGCGAGGAGCTTGCGGAACATCCCCTCGACATGCGCCGCCGCGTCGTCCCAGACGTCGCCCTCGGGCATCAGCACGGCGATCTGCGCCTCGAAATCGGCGTAGTGCTGCGTCGTCGCCCAGATCGACATGATCAGGTGGCGCGGCTCCACCGGCGCGAGGCGCCCCTCGGCGACCCAGCGCGCGATCAGCGCCGCCTTCTCGTCCACCAGCGGCTTGAGCCCGTGCTCGAGGTGCGGGCGCATGCGCGGCGCGCCCTGCACGATCTCGTTGGCGAAAAGCCGGCTCTCACGCGGGTATTCCCGGCTCATCTCCAGCTTGCGGCGGATGTAGCGCAGGAGCTCCTCGAGCGGCTCGCCCTCCGGGTCGAGGCGGCGCAGCGGCTCGACCCAGGTCTCCATCATCGCGTTCAGGAGGGTGACGTGGATCGCCTCCTTCCCGTCGAAGTAATAGAGGATGTTGGGTTTCGAGAGCCCCGACGCCTGCGCGATCTGGTCGAGCGTCGCGCCGCGGTAGCCTTCCACCGAGAACACGTCGAGCGCCGCCTCGAGGATGCGCCGGCGGTTCCGGGCCTGGATGCGGCTCGGCTTCTTGGCGGAGGTGTCGGCGGGTGTCTGCATGCCTGTGACGGCGCCTTGTGCAGGGATCGATCCGCTGTCGTCTCGCCCGCCCCGCGGCCGCCGTCAATCCTTGACAGGGTGGGGGGGCGTTGCAATCGTGGCTTTACCAAACGGTAAAAAGCCGGAGCCGCCGCGCCGCGCGCGGGCGGCCAGCCAACGGGGAGAGCACGACCATGGCCGCACCGGGCGAGAACCTGCGGATCGACGCGGACCGTCTCTGGGACAGCCTCATGGAGATGGCGCGGATCGGGCCCGGCGTCGCCGGCGGCAACAACCGGCAGACCCTGACCGACGCCGACGCCGAGGGGCGGACGCTCTTTCAGCGCTGGTGCGAGGAGGCGGGCCTCTCGATGGGGCTCGACAGCATGGGCAACATGTTCGCCCGGCGCGAGGGCGCCGATCCGGAGGCGCTGCCGGTCTACGTGGGCTCGCACCTCGACACGCAGCCCACGGGCGGCAAGTACGACGGGGTGCTGGGCGTGCTCGGCGGGCTCGAGGTCATCCGCACGATGAACGATCTCGGCATCCGCACGAAGCACCCGATCGTGGTGACCAACTGGACCAACGAGGAGGGCACCCGCTTCGCGCCCGCGATGCTGTCCTCCGGGGTTTTCGCCGGGGTACATGACGAGGCATGGGCCTACGATCGCACCGACGCCGAGGGCAAGCGCTTCGGCGACGAGCTGGCGCGCATCGGCTGGCAGGGCGAGGAGCCCGTGGGCGCGCGCAGGATGCACGCCTTCTTCGAGTTGCACATCGAACAGGGCCCCATCCTCGAGGCCGAGGGCAAGGAGGTTGGCGTCGTCACCCATGGGCAGGGGCTGTCGTGGACGCAGGTGACCATCACCGGCAAGGACGCGCACACCGGCTCCACCCCGATGCCGATGCGCCGGAACGCGGGCCTCGGCATGGCGCGGGTGCTTGAGCTGGTGGAGGAAATCGCCCTCTCGCACGCGCCGCATGCCGTTGGCGCGGCGGGGCACATCGACGTCTATCCGAACTCGCGCAACGTGATCCCGGGCAAGGCCGTCTTCACGGTCGATTTCCGCTCGCCCGAGCTGGCCGTGATCCGCGACATGGAGGAACGCCTCCGCGCGGGGGCGGAAAAGATCTGCGCCGACATGGGGCTCGAGGTCGCCTTCGAGAAGGTGGGGGGCTTCGACCCGGTGGAATTCGACGCGGAGTGCGTGCAGGCGGTGCGCGACGCGGCCGAACGGCTCGGCTATTCGCACCGCGAGATCGTCTCGGGCGCCGGGCACGACGCCTGCTGGATCAACCGCGTGGCGCCGACGGCGATGGTCATGTGTCCCTGCGTGGACGGCCTGTCGCACAACGAGGCCGAGGAGATCAGCAAGGACTGGGCGCGCGCAGGCGCCGACGTGCTGATGCACGCGGTGCTCGAGACCGCCGAGATCGTGGAGTGAGCCACGCCCGCGCCCGGCCCGCGCGACGGGCCGGACCGCCGGCGTGCCGGCCCGGACAGGGCCACGACAAAACAACAGGGAGACGACGCCAATGAGCAAGGTCATCAAGGGCGGCACCATCGTGACGGCCGATCTGGTCTACGAGGCCGACGTTCTGGTCGAGAACGGCCGCATCGCCGAGATCGGCAAGAACCTGAAGGGCGACGAGGTGCTCGACGCCACCGGCTGCTACGTGATGCCGGGCGGGATCGACCCGCACACCCACATGGAGATGCCCTTCATGGGCACCTATTCCGCCGAGAACTTCGAGAGCGGCACGCGCGCGGCCCTCGCCGGCGGCACCACGATGATCGTGGACTTCGCCCTGCCGCAGCCCGGGCAGGGGCTGCTCGACGCGATCCGGATGTGGGACAACAAGTCCACCGCGGCGAACTGCGACTACTCCTTCCACATGGCGGTGACCTGGTGGGGCGAGCAGGTCTTCGACGAGATGAAGGACGTCACCGCGCGCGGCATCAACACCTTCAAGCACTTCATGGCCTACAAGGGTGCGCTGATGGTGAACGACGACGAGCTCTTCGCCTCCTTCCAGCGCGTCAAGGAACTGGGCGGCATCCCGCTCGTGCATGCCGAGAACGGCGACGTGGTGGCCGACCTGCAGCAGAAATACCTCGCCGAGGGCAACACCGGCCCCGAGGCGCACGCCTATTCGCGCCCGCCCGAGGTGGAGGGGGAGGCCGCGAACCGCGCCATCATGATCGCCGACATGGCGGGCGTGCCGCTCTACATCGTGCACGTCTCCTGCGAGCAGGCGCACGAGGCGATCCGCCGCGCGCGGATGCAGGGCAAGCGCGTCTGGGGCGAGCCGCTGATCCAACACCTGACGCTGGACGAGAGCGAATACTTCGACAAGGACTGGGACCACGCCGCGCGGCGCGTGATGTCGCCACCCTTCCGCGACCAGCACCACCAGGACAGCCTGTGGAACGGGCTGGCGAGCGGCTCGCTCTCGGTCGTGGCCACCGATCACTGCGCCTTCACCACCGACCAGAAGCGCTACGGCGTCGGCGATTTCACCAAGATCCCGAACGGCACCGGCGGGCTCGAGGACCGGATGCCGATGCTCTGGACCCACGGGGTGAGCACCGGGCGGCTGACCATGCAGGAGTTCGTGGCCGTCACCTCGACCAACATCGCGAAGATCCTGAACGTCTATCCCCGGAAGGGCGCGATCCTCGAGGGCGCCGACGCCGACATCGTCGTCTGGGACCCGGAGAAGGAAAAGACGATCAGCGTCGACACGCAGCAATCGATCATCGACTACAACGTCTTCGAGGGCAAGCACGTGAAGGGCCTGCCGCGCTTCACCCTCACCCGCGGCAAGGTGGCCGTGCACGACGGCGAGATGCGCACCGAGCCCGGCCACGGCGACTTCGTGAAGCGCCCGCCCAACGGCCCGGTGAACACGGCGCTCTCCACCTGGAAGGAGCTCACCGCGCCGCGCAAGGTGGAGCGCAGCGGCATCCCGGCGAGCGGGGTGTGAGCGACACGACGGAGGCACAGCGAGGGGGCGCGACGGCGATGAAGGACACCCGCGCGACCGAGGCCGCGATCGCCGCGGCGGACCTGAACCTCGTCTTCCAGACCGGGGACGGCGCGGTTCAGGCGCTCAAGGACGTGAACCTGACCGTCGGGCGCGGCGAGTTCGTGAGCTTCATCGGCCCCTCGGGCTGCGGCAAGACCACGCTTCTGCGCGTGATCGCCGCGCTCGAGACGCCGACCTCGGGCAGCATGTCCGTCAACGGCATGACGCCCGACGCGGCGCGCCGCGCCCGCGCCTACGGCTACGTCTTTCAGGCGGCGGGGCTCTACCCGTGGCGCACGATCGGCGGCAACGTGCGCCTGCCGCTCGAGATCATGGGCTATCCGAAGGCCGAGCAGGCCGAGCGCACGGCCCGGGTGCTGGAGCTCGTGGACCTCGCCGGCTTCGAGAAGAAGTATCCATGGCAACTGTCGGGGGGCATGCAGCAGCGCGCCTCGATCGCCCGCGCGCTGGCCTTCGATGCCGACATCCTGCTGATGGACGAGCCCTTCGGCGCGCTCGACGAGATCGTGCGCGACCGGCTGAACGAGGAGCTTCTCGCGCTCTGGGGACGGACGGGCAAGACCATCGCCTTCGTCACCCATTCGATCCCGGAGGCGGTCTATCTCTCGACGAAGATCGTCGTGATGTCGCCGCGTCCGGGCCGGATCAGCGACGTGATCGAGAGCCCGCTGCCCGCCGAGCGTCCGCTCGAGATCCGCGACACGCCGGAGTTCATCGAGATCGCCCACCGCGTCCGCGAGGGGCTGCACGCGGGGCACGCGGCATGACCGCCGCGCGGCCGCGGATCCCGTCGCGCGCGGCGGCGCCGCGCAGGGGGGCTGTCTGCCCCCCTCTGGCGCGCATGCGCGCGCCATTCACCCCCCGAGGATATTTCTCCCCAAGAAGAAGGGCGGACGCCGTCGTGGAGGGACGGGCATGACATCGGTCGCCGACATCGCCGCGCCGGGGGCGGGCGCGGGGCGCACGGGGGCGCGGGCCCGGCGCTGGCTGCGGCTCCGGGCGGCGCCGGTGCTCGCCGTGGTGCTCGGCATCGTGGCGCTCTGGTACGCGGCCTGCGTGCCGATGAACGTGAAGGAGACGCTGACCTTCGCCGAGCGCGCGGGCGCGGAGGTCACGCCGGCCTCGCCCTCGGAGCGCCGCGCCATGGGGCGCTGGGCGCTGGTGGCGGCCAATCCCGGGCACCTCGGCGGGAGCTTCGCGCTCGACCGGCCGCGGCTGCCGGCGCCGCATCAGGTGGTGGCGGAACTCTGGACGACGACCGTCGAGACGGCGCCCACGTCGAAGCGGAGCCTCGTCTGGCACGGCTGGGTGACGCTGTCGGCGACACTTCTGGGCTTCGGGATCGGCACGGCGCTGGGCGTGCTGCTGGCGGTGGGGATCGTGCACGACCGGGCGATGGACATGAGCGTGCTGCCCTGGGCCATCGCGAGCCAGACGATCCCGATCCTCGCCATCGCGCCGATGATCATCGTGGTGCTCAATTCCATCGGGCTGCAGGGGCTGATTCCGAAGGCGCTGATCTCGGCCTACCTGAGCTTCTTTCCCGTCGTGGTCAGCATGGTCGCGGGGCTCCGCAGCCCGGCGGCGAGCCAGATGGACCTGATGCAAACCTATTCGGCGACGCCGGCCCAGGTCTTCTGGACGCTGCGGCTGCCCGCCTCGGTGCCCTATCTCTTCGCCGCGCTGAAGGTGGGGATCGCGGCCGCGCTGATCGGGGCGATCGTGGGCGAGCTGCCCACCGGGGCCTCGGAAGGGCTGGGCGCGCGGCTCTTGGCGGGGAGCTATTACGGGCAGACGGTGCAGATCTGGTCGGCGCTCTTCGCCGCGGCGATCCTCGCGGCGGCGATGGTGGGGACCATCGGCGCGCTGGAACGGGCGACGCTGCGGCGCATGGGGTTCGCGCGATGACCGCGGCGCTCGGGCGGATCGGGCCGCTTCTGGCGGCGCAGATCGCGGCGGTGGCCGTGGCGCTCGCGCTCGCGCCGCGGGCGGCGCTGGTGCTCGCCGTGTGGTTCGCGGCGTGGCAGGCGAACATCCGCCTGTCGGAGAGCGCGCTCGCGCGGGGGCGCGCGGGGCGGAGCCTCGTGGCGGCGGTCTTCGGGGTGACGGTGCTGATCCTCTGGGAGATGACCGTGCGGCTCTTCGGGGTGCCGCCGGTGATCCTGCCGCCGCCGACGGAGATCGCCGTGACGCTCGCGGCGAACGGGACGCTTCTCTGGGGCGACTTCGTGCAGACCGTGGTGAAGGGCGCGCTGACGGGCTACGTCATCGGCTGCGCCGCGGCGGTCGGCATGGCGGTGGCGGTGGACCGCTCGCCCTTCCTGCAGCGCGGGCTCCTGCCGGTGGGCAGCTTCATGGCCGCGCTGCCGATCATCGGCACGGCGCCGATCCTCGTGATGTGGTTCGGCTTCGGCTGGCAGTCGAAGGCGGCGGTCGTGGTGCTGATGGTCTTCTTTCCGATGCTGGTGAACGCGGTCGCCGGGCTGAAGTCGGCCGACCGGATGCAGCGCGACCTGATGGAGACCTACGCCGCGAGCTACTGGCAGTCGCTCGTCAAGCTGCGGCTGCCGGCGGCGATGCCGCTCATCTTCAATGGGCTCAAGATCGCCTCCACACTGGCGCTGATCGGCGCGATCGTGGCGGAGTTCTTCGGCTCGCCGACGCGGGGGCTCGGCTTCCGGATCTCGACCTCGGTGGGCCAGCTTCAGCTCGGCATGGTCTGGGCGGGCATCACGGTGGCCGCGCTCGCCGGGTCGGCCTTCTATTTCGCCGTCGCATGGGCGGAACGGCGGGTGACCTTCTGGCACCCGTCGCAAAGACCCTGAGCAACAGGGGAACGACAGCAAAAACGGAGGTATGACGATGAAAGACCTGACCAGGACGGCGCTCGGGCTGGCGCTGGCGGGGGGCCTCGCCGGGGGCGCGCAGGCCGCCGACGAGGTGACCCTGCAGCTCAAGTGGGTGACGCAGGCGCAGTTCGCGGGCTACTACGTCGCCGAGGCCAAGGGCTTCTACGATGAGGCCGATCTCGACGTGACGATCCGGCCGGGCGGGCCGGACATCGCGCCGCCGCAGGTGATCGCGGGCGGCGGCGCCGACGTGATCGTGGAGTGGATGCCCGCCGCGCTCGCCGCGCGGGAGAACGGCCTGCCGCTCGTCAACATCGCGCAGCCCTTCAAGTCGTCGGGCATGATGATGACCTGCTGGGCCGACACGGGCATCGAGGCGCCCGAGGACCTCGCGAACCGCACGCTCGGCGTCTGGTTCTTCGGCAACGAGTTTCCCTTCCTGAGCTGGATGGCGAAGCTCGGCATCGACACCGACGGCAAGAGCGAGAGCGGCGTCGAGGTGCTCAAGCAGGGCTTCAACGTCGATCCCCTGCTGCAGCGGCAGGCGGACTGCATCTCGACGATGACCTACAACGAGTACTGGCAGGTGATCGACGCGGGCGTGAGCCCCGAGGAACTCGTGACCTTCAAGTACGAGGATCAGGGCGTCGCCACACTGGAGGACGGGCTCTGGACGCTCGAGGAGAACCTCGAGGACCCGGCCTTCGTGGACAAGATGGCGCGCTTCGTCGACGCCTCCATGCGCGGCTGGAAATACGCCGAGGAGAACCCGGACGAGGCGGCGATGATCGTGCTGGAGAACGACGCCACCGGCGCGCAGACCGAAAAGCACCAGAAGCGGATGATGGGCGAGGTCGCGAAGCTCACCGCGGGCTCGGACGGCACGCTGGACCCGGCGGATTACGAGCGCACGGTCGAGACGCTGCTTTCGGGCGGCTCGACGCCGGTGATCACCGAGCACCCGGGCGACGGCGCGTGGACGCACGCGGTGACCGACGCGGCGCTGAACTGATCCGGAGCGCCTGACGCGCGGGAGGGGCCGGCCGGCGGGCCGGCCCCTTTTCGTTGCGACGCCCGGCGCGGGCCGGGCGTTTTACAAAACCTTCAGGAAACCGACACACGCGTTTCGCGCGCCCCGCGTAACCGGGCCCAAACCAGCCTTGGGGGGCGCGACGTGCTGCACATCGACGGACTGACGAAGCGGTTCGGCGCGAACACCGCCGTGGACGCCGCGACGATCGAGGTGGACCGCGCGATGATGGTGGGCATCATCGGCGCCTCGGGCGCGGGGAAGTCCACCCTCCTGCGGATGCTCAACCGCCTGACCGACGCGACCGGGGGCGCGGCGCATTTCGACGGCACCGAGATCACCGCGCTCGAGGGCGCGGCGAAGCGGCGCTGGCAGTCGGACTGCGCGATGATCTTCCAGCAGTTCAACCTCGTGCCGCGGATGGACGTGGTGGCGAACGTGCTGCACGGCACGCTCAACCGCCGCTCGACGCTGGCGACGCTCTTCAGCCTCTACCCGGAGGCCGACATTCACCGCGCCATCGACATCCTCGAGCGGCTCGGGATCGCCGAGCACGCGCCCAAGCGCGCCGAGGCGCTCTCGGGCGGGCAGCAGCAGCGCGTCGCCATCGCGCGCGCGCTGATGCAGGACCCGAGGATGATCCTCGCCGACGAGCCGATCGCGAGCCTCGACCCGATGAACGCGCAGATCGTGATGGACACGCTGCGCCGAATTCACGACGAGGACGGGCGCATGGTCGTCTGCAACCTGCACACGCTGGATACCGCGCGGCGCTACTGCGACCGGGTGATCGGCATGCGGCAGGGGCGGATCGTCTTCGACGGCACGCCCGAGCAGCTGACCACCGGCGTCGCGCGCGACATCTACGGCGCCGACGCGAGCTTCTCCGAGTCCGCCACCTCGACCGAGATCCGCGAGCACGCCCCCGCGCCCGTGCCCGCCTGAGCCCTTCCGCCGCCCCGCTCGCCCGAGGGGCGGCGCGGGGCACCCCACGCCTGACCAGACATGAGGGATCGACCATGAAGAAAGCACTTGCCGCCGCCCTGGCGACCACCGCCCTCGCCGCCCCGGCGATGGCGCAGGAGATCGACGAGTTCCGCATCGGCCTGCTGGGCGGCGAGAACGCGCAGGACCGCCTCGCCTCCAACCAGTGCCTCGCCGATTACGCCGAGGAGGCGCTCGGCGTGCCGACGCGGCTCTTCGCGCCGGCCGACTACAACGGCGTGATCCAGGGCCTGCTCGGCGGCTCGATCGACATGGCCTGGCTCGGCGCGTCGGGCTACGCGGCCACGCATATCGCCGACCCGGACGCGGTCGAGCCGGTGCTCGTCAAGACCAACCTCGACGGCTCCTTCTCCTATCACTCGATCGGCTTCGCCCGCGCCGACAGCGGCATCGCCTCGCTCGAGGACATGGAAGGCAAGGTCTTCGGCTTCGGCGACCCGAACTCCACCTCGGGCTACCTGATCCCCTCGGTCGAGGTCCCGCAGGAGACCGGCGCCTCGATGGAGCCGGGCGACTACTTCGGCGACGTCGTCTTCACCGGCGGGCACGAGCAGACCATCGTCGCGGTCGCCAACGGCGACATCGACGCCGGCGTGACCTGGGCCGACGGCCTCGGCGCGTGGGAGGACGGCTACAACTCCGGCGCGCTGCGCAAGGCCTCGGACGCGGGCCTCGTGGACATGAACGAGCTCGTCGAGATCTGGAAGTCCAAGCCGATCCCGGAAGGTCCGATCGTCCTCAGCACCTCGCTGCCCGAGGACGTGAAGGAGACCATGGTCGAGCTCGTCTCCAACCTGCACGAGACCGACGAGGAATGCGCCTACGGCGTCGCCGCCGGCGAGACGGCGGGCTTCGAGCCGATCGGCCACGAGGCCTACGAGACCATCATCGAAGTGCGCAAGCGCGAGATGAACTGAAGGCGCTTCGCCTGACACGGGGTCCCGGTCCGTGCGGCCGGGACCCGCTTCGTATCCGGGACACCGCATGGCCGACCTCGCCGCCCCCGCCGACCGAGAGCCCGACGCCCGCGGCGCCTATCTGGCGCTGACGCGGCGCCGGCGGCTCTACAGCGGGCTGACGCTCCTGATCTTCGTCGTGCTCATGGCGAGCGGCTTCGCCGTCGCCGACGGGCGCAACGCCGGCTCCTTCGTGGACGGCTGGCGCAACATGCTGGACTTCCCGGCCGACGTGGTGGCCGAGGCCTGGGAGAAGCGCGCCGAGATGCCGGCGCTTCTCTGGCGCTACGTGCCGGCCCTGATCGAGACGCTGAACATCGCGGCGCTCGCCTCGCTGCTGGGCTTCTTCGGGGGGCTCGGGCTGTCCCTCGTCTCGACGCAGGGCCTCGCGCCCTTCCCGCGGCTGATCCCGGTCTTCCGCCGCATCATGGACGTGCTGCGCGCGTTGCCGGAGATCGTCGTCGCTCTGGTGTTGATCTTCATCATGGGCAGCGGCCCGGTGCCCGCCATGATCGCCATCGCGCTGCACACCGCGGGCGCGCTGGGCAAGCTCTATTCCGAGGTGAACGAGAATGCCGACCTGAAGCCGGTCGAGGGCCTGCAATCGGTCGGCGCGAGCTGGGGCCAGCGCATGGCCTACGGCGTGATCCCGCAGGTGGCGCCCAACTACCTGAGCTACGGCCTCCTGCGGTTCGAGATCAACATCCGCGCCTCGGCGATCCTCGGCTTCGTGGGCGCGGGCGGCATCGGCTACGAGCTGCGCAACTCGATGACCTTCGGGCTGGGCAAGTTCGACGAGGCGGCGGCGATCTTCGTGATGCTCTTCCTGACGATCGTCGTGGTGGACCAGCTCTCGAGCCAGCTCCGCAACCGTCTGACGCAAGGCAGGGAGATCGCGCCGTGACCGACGCCGCCCTCGAGACGCCCGGCGCGCGCCACGCCGCCGCGGTCCGCCGCATCGCCGCGAAGCGCCGTGTCGCCCTCGCCGTGCCGGCGGCGATCCTCGCCTATCTCGTCTACGTCTTCTTCGCCTTCGACATTCCGGGCCTCGCCGAGCGCGCGCGCCTCGACAACGCCGCGACGCTGGTGGCCGACAGTTACAGCCACAAGGTCCACGTCACGCGCGACAACCGCTCGGGCGAGATCACGGTGGCCAAGGAAGGCGAGCGCAAGGGCACCTTCCCGCCGGAGATGGAGCCCGACTGGATCGCGCGGGACGACGGCGGCGCGCGCGTCGCGCTCGAGGACGGGCACGAGGTGATCTTCGGCCCGGACAACACGGCCGTCTACCTCCACCCCGAGGTCGGCCGCATCGAGGCGCGGGCGAGCCGCGCGGACGGCGTCGAGATCGGCCGCGCGCCCGAGACGCTGCCCGACTGGGTGAGCTATTCCTCCGCGCGGCTCGACATCCGCACCGACGCGGGCCGGCTGACGATGACCCGCAGCCGGACGGAGGCCTACCGCTACTTCTTCGGCTGGGAGCTCTTCTGGTTCACGCTGGACAGCCCCTACTACGACCGCACGCCGGCCGAGATCCTCTTCGGCCCCCGGCTGGACGAGGCGCGGCCGAACCTCGTCGGCGCATGGGCCGACTTCTGGGGCAACAATGTCTGGCGGCACGCCGACGTCGCCTGGGCGATGCTCGAGACGATCCTGATGGCCTTCCTCGGCACCTTTGGCGCCGCCGTGGTGGCGCTGCCGCTCGGCTTCGTCGCCGCGAAGAACTTCACGCCGCTGATGACGCTGCGCTTCGGGGCGCGGCGGGTCTTCGACTTCCTGCGGGGGGTGGACGCGCTGATCTGGACGATCGTGCTCTCGCGGGCCTTCGGGCCCGGGCCGCTGACCGGCGCGCTGGCGATCCTCTTCACCGACACCGGGAGCTTCGGCAAGATCTTCTCCGAGGCGCTCGAGAACGTGGACGACAAGCAGATCGAGGGCGTCTCCTCGACCGGCGCGCGGCCGGTGCAGCGCTACCGTTTCGGGGTGATCCCGCAGGTGATGCCCGTGCTGCTGAGCCAGGTGCTCTACTTCTTCGAATCGAACACCCGCTCCGCGACGGTCATCGGCGCGATCACCGGGGGCGGCATCGGGTTGCTGATCACGCAGGCGATCATCACCCAGAAGGACTGGGAAGAGGTGACCTATTACATCATCCTCATCGTGCTGACGGTGATGGCGATGGACTGGCTCTCCGGCATCCTGCGCCGGCGGCTGATCAAGGGCGACGCGGGCTGAGCCCGCCGCCCGGCATCCATGAAACCGAGCGAGACGACAGGAGGCGCGCGATGGCGCGACTGACGGCGGAGGGCGCCTTCCTCCACCCGGATTGCGAGATCACCGAGGCGACCTTCGGCGCCTATACCGAGGTCGGCCGGGGCACGCGCGTCGCGCAGTCCGTCTTCGGGGATTATTCCTACTGCGACCGTTACTGCGACATCGCCAACGCCGAGGTGGGCCGCTTCGCCAACATCGCGAGCTTCGTGCGCATCGGCGCGACGGACCACCCGCTGGACCGGGCGAGCCTGCATCACTTCATGTACCGCTCGGCGAGCTACTGGGACGACGCGGAGGACGACGCCGACTGGTTCGCGCGGCGCAAGGCGCGGCGCGCGCGGATCGGGCACGACACCTGGATCGGGCACGCGGCGCAGATCAAGCCGGAGGCCACGGTGGGCCACGGCGCGGTGGTGGCCTCCGGCGCGGTCGTGACGAAGGATGTGGCGCCCTACACCATCGTCGCGGGCCTCCCCGCACGGCCCGTGCGCGCGCGCCAGCCCGCCGGGATCGCCGAGCGGCTGATCGCGCTCGCGTGGTGGGACTGGGACCACGACCGCCTGCGCGCCGCACTGCCCGATTTCCGCGCGCTCGGCGCCGAGGCGTTTCTCGAGAAATACGGCGGCTGACCGCGAAATCCGGGCGGCCCCGCGGGGCCGCCCGGGATACGTTCAGTATGCACGCTGAAATCCGGGGACGGTGAATTCGTCGACCAATGCGGTTTGCCTAGCCGGCCCGCGTAACGCGCGCGTGACGCTCACTCCGCCGCGAGGGCGAGCGCCTCGCCCCCGGCGGCGAGGAAGCGCGCCGCCGCCCCGCCCGACAGATGGGCGAGACGCCCCCCGGCGATGGTCGCCTCCACCGCGCGGTTGCGCGGGTCGATCACCGTCAGATCGGCGCGGCGGCCGTAGTCGATGCGGCCCCGGTCGGCGAGGCCCATGATCTCGGCCGGGCGCTCCGAGATCATCGCCCAGGCCCGCGGCAGATCGGCGAGCCCCTCGTCCACGAGGCGGAAGGCGGCGGCGGCGAGCGAGGGATAGTGATAATCCGACACCAGCGCGTCGCAGAGCCCCGCGCGGATCAGGTCGCGCGCCGCGACGTTGCCCGCCTGCGAGCCGCCGCGCACCACGTTGGGCGCGCCCATCAGCACCGGGTCGCCCACCGCCCGCGCGAGCGCGGCGGCCGCGCGGCGCTGCGGGAACTCGCAGATCTTCGCGCCGATCATGGAAAACGTCTCGCGCGTTTCGCCGTCGGGGTCGTCGTGGCTGCCGTAGCGCACGCCCAGCGCGTCGAAGGCCTCCGCGAGGCGGCAGAGGTAACGCGGCACGTCGCGTGCCTGCGCCTGCGCCCGCGCGACGGCGCGCAGGTGAGCGTCCGGGGTGCCCCCGGCGCTGCGCGCCCAGTGCGCCAGCGCGTCGCGGTCGCTCTCGGCCAGCGCGGCGGCCTCGGAGAGGTGATTGTTGAACACCACGTAGTCGATCCGGTGCCGGCGCACCGTGTCGAGCAGGCGGTCGAACGTGTCCACCGTATGCGTCTCGCAGCGCAGTTGCACGCGCAGGTCGCTCGCCGCGCGCGGGCCGTGCTCCTCCAGCGCGCGCAGCAGGAGCTCCGCCTGATCGGGTCCGCGCCGGCCGCCCTCCCACGACCAGCCCTGCGCGAGCCAGGCGGTGGTCACGCCGTTGGCGGCCGCCTCGCGGTCGGTGGCGCGCAGCGCCATCTCCAGCGGCAGCTCGGCCGTCGGGCGCGGGGCGAGCTGACGCTCGAAGGCATCGCCGTGCAGATCGACGATCCCCGGCAGCACGAGATACCCCGAGAGGTCCACCGCCGGCAGCGGCCCCTTGGTGATGCGCCCCTCGGCGACGGCGACGGACCGCTCCTGAAGGGCGCCGTCGCGCAGGACGGTCGCGCCGGTGAGGCGAAGGGAAAGGGGCGCGGTGGACACGGGGCGATCCGTCTGTGGATAATTTGCGGATTACGTAACATCCCTTTGTGTCGCGGCGGTGACAAAAGTGCGGGATGTCAGGCGTCTGCCGGATCGTCGGCCTGCTCGCCCCCCTCGTCCGGCCCCTCGCCCGGCTCCGAGACGGTGAGCGTCACGCGGTCGCCCGCGAACCAGGTCGTGCCGAACTCGACCGGCGTGCCCTCCGGGTCGGTGTTGACGGCGACGCTGCGCAGGAGCGGCGCGCCCTCGGGCACGCGGAGCTGCGCAGCCTGCGTCGCGGTGGCCGCGCGGGCCGTCACGCGCGTGACGCGGCGCGTGTAGTCCGGCACCCCCGCCCGCGCGAGCGCCGCGGTGACCGAGGAAAGCTCGCGCAGCGCGGGTTCCAGCCCCGGCAGCCGCGCGGCGGGAAAGACGCTGCGGAAGAGCGCGAGCGGCTGGTTGTCGGCGAGCGAGCGCCCCTCGCAGACGAGCGCGGGGTCGCCCGGCGCGAGGTTCAGCGCCTCGGCCTCGCGCGCGTCGGCCGCCCGCGTCTCCAGCAGCCGGATCTCGCGCGCGGGCAGGCGCCCGGCGGCGGCGAGGTTGCGGTGAAACCGCGTGCGCCGGCCGATGGGATACTCCGTCGGGGCATGCTGCACGAAGACGCCGGCGCCGCGGCGCGCGTGCACGAGGCCCGCCTCGGCCAGCGCGGCGAGCGCGCGGCGCACGGTGTGGCGGTTCACGCCGAAGCGCGCGGCCAGCGCCGCCTCGCTCGGCAGCCGGTCGCCGGAGGCGTAGCGCCCCTCGGCGATGTCCTCGGTGAGGGCGGTCTCGATGGCGGTCCAGAGCGGCGTGCGGGGCATGTCACGGAAACTTCACGGAGGGCGGGATTGCGCGGCGGGGCCACGGAGAGTATGGACCTGTCTAGTTGTATAGAAACAGACTCGGCGGAGCAAGCGCGCGATGAGCGGCATGGAACAGGCGATCGGGACGCGGCAGGGGTGGATGGGCCTTCTGGCGCGCGCGCCGGCGGGGGAGCTCGCCCGCCTCTGGGCCGACGCGGGCCTCGAGGCGCCCGCGCACGACTGGCTCCGCCCGCCCGAGACCGGCGCCGTGATGGTACGCGGCCGCGCCGGCGCGCAGGGCGCACCCTTCAACCTCGGCGAGATGACGGTGACGCGCTGCGCGCTGCGCCTCGCCGACGGGCGCGAGGGGCACGCCCACGTGCAGGGCCGCGACAAGGCGCATGCCCGCCGCGCGGCGCTCGCGGATGCGCTGATGCAGGGGGCCGAGGCCGCGACCGTGCGCGACCGCATCCTCGCCCCGCTGGCCGAGGCCGAGGCCGCGCGCCGCGCCGCCCGCGCCCGCCGCGCGGCGGCGACCCGGGTCGAGTTCTTCACCATGGCACGGGGAGAGAACGGATGAACGCGGTTCCCGGCGGCTTCGCCGATCCCCCGGTCGAGGCGGCGCAGGCCTTCCGCGCCGCGATGTCGGCGATGGCCCGCCCCGGCCGGATCGAGCGGGTGGGCGGCGTCGCGCCGCCCGCGCCGCTCTCGGTCGCGGCGGGGGTGCTGGTGCTCACGCTCTGCGACGCGGACACACCGCTCCACCTCGCCGGGCGCGCGGACAGCGAGGCGGTGCGCGCCTGGATCGCCTTTCACACCGGCGCGCCGCTCGTCGCGCGGGGCGCGGCCGCCTTCGCGCTCGGCGACTGGGCGGCGCTCCTGCCGCTGGAGAGCTACGCGCAGGGCGTGCCCGAATATCCCGACCGCTCCGCGACGCTGATCGTCGAGACGGAGCGGCTCGCGTCCGAGGGGGCGCGCCTCGCCGGGCCGGGCATCGAGACGGAGGCGCGGCTCGACCTGCCGGACCCGGAGGCGCTGCGCGCCAATCACGGGGCCTTTCCGCTGGGGCTCGATTTCTTCTTCACCTGCGGCGACCGCCTCGCGGCGGTGCCGCGCTCGACACGGGTGCTCTGATGTATGTCGCGGTCAAGGGCGGCGAGCGGGCGATCGACAACGCGCACGCCTGGCTCGCCGAAGCGCGGCGGGGCGATGCCTCAGTCGCCGGTCTGACGCTCGCGCAGATCCGCGAGCAGCTCGCGCTCGCCGTCGACCGGGTGATGGCGGAGGGCGCGCTCTACGACGCGGACCTCGCCGCGCTGGCGATCAAGCAGGCGCGCGGCGACATGATCGAGGCGATCTTCCTGATCCGCGCCTACAAGACGACGCTGCCGCGGCTCGGCTATTCGCGCCCCGTGGAGACGGCCGCGATGCGCGTGATCCGCCGCGTCTCGGCCACCTTCAAGGACGTGCCGGGCGGGCAGATCCTCGGGCCGACCTTCGACTACACGCACCGCCTTCTGGACTTCGTGCTCGCCGCCGAAGGCGAGACGCCCGAAGCGCCCGAGGCCGACGCGGCGCCGGACCCGGCGCCCCACGTTCTGGGGTATCTCGACCGCGAGGGCGTGATCCAGCCGGAGGCCGACGGCGACGCGACGCCGGGCGACCTGACCCGCGCGCCGCTGGAACTGCCCGCCGACCGGGCGCTGCGGCTGCAGGCGCTCGCGCGGGGGGACGAGGGCTTCCTGCTGAGCCTCGCCTATTCCTCGCAGCGCGGTTACGGCCGCAACCACCCCTTCGTGGGCGAGCTGCGCATCGGCGCCGTGGCGGTGGAGCTCGACATCCCCGAGCTCGGCTTCGCCGTCGAGATCGGCGAGGTGGAGCTCACCGAATGCGAGACGGTGAACCAGTTCACCGGGTCGAAGACCGAGCCCGCGCAGTTCACCCGCGGCTACGGCCTCGTCTTCGGGCAGTCGGAGCGCAAGGCGATCGCCATGGCGCTCGTGGATCGCGCGCTGCGCTGGAAGGAGCTCGGCGAGGAGGACACCGGCGCGCCGGTGCAGGACGAGGAGTTCGTCCTCTCGCACGCCGACAACATTCAGGCGACGGGGTTCCTCGAGCACATCAAGCTGCCCCACTACGTCGATTTCCAGTCCGAGCTGGAACTCGTCCGCCGGCTGCGCCGCGAGGCGGCCGCGGCCTCCGAAAGGGAGGCCGCGGAATGACCTCAGGCGCGATCTTTCTCCGGCGCCGCGGCGCGCAGACGCCGCAGCCTGAGCGCGGCGCCGGCGACGAGCGCGACCCCCGCGGCGAGGCCGAGCGGCCCCGTGGCCATGGTGGCGACGATATCCATTGTCCCGTCCTTTCAGCTGTCTCCGGGTCGTCCGGGGCCATCCTGACGCGGAAATGGGACGATTTCATGGTGAACGCGCGGGACGCCGCGGGCCGTCGCGCCCGTGCCACGAACCGCCCGGCGGCAGGAGGCGCGCGATGAGCGACTACAACTTCGCCTATCTCGACGAGCCGACGAAGCGGATGATCCGCCGCGCGATCCTCAAGGGGCTGGCGATCCCCGGCTATCAGGTGCCCTTCGCCAGCCGCGAGATGCCGATGCCCTACGGCTGGGGCACCGGCGGCGTGCAGGTGACCGCGGCCACGCTGACGCCCGACGACACGCTCAAGGTGATCGATCAGGGCGCGGACGACACGACCAACGCGGTCTCGATCCGGCGTTTCTTCCAGCGGGTGGCGGGCGTGGCCACCACCGAGCGCACGGCCGAGGCCAGCGTGATCCAGACCCGCCACCGCGTGCCCGAGACGCCGCTCACCGGGGACCAGATCCTCGTCTACCAGGTGCCGATCCCGGAGCCCCTGCGCTTTCTCGAGCCTTCGGAGGTGGAGACGCGCAAGATGCACGCGCTCGAGGATTACGGGCTGATGCACGTCAAGCTCTACGAGGACATCGCGCGCCACGGCGAGATCGCGACCTCCTACGCCTACCCGGCGCGGGCGGCGGGGCGCTACGTGATGGATCCGTCGCCGATCCCGAAGTTCGACAACCCCAAGCTCGAGAGCCCCGCGATCCAGCTCTTCGGCGCCGGGCGCGAGCAGCGCATCTACGCCCTGCCGCCCTGGACGCGGGTGGAGAGCCTCGACTTCGAGGATCACCCCTTCGACCCCTCGAAGGCGGAGCATCCCTGCGCGCTCTGCGGGGCGCGCGAAAGCTATCTCGACGAGGTGATCGTCGACGACGCGGGCGGGCGGATGTTCGTCTGCTCGGACACCGACTACTGCGCCGGCCGACGCGCGGCCGGCCACCGGGGCACGGAGGCGGCGGCATGAGCGACGGAAAATCCTTGCAAGGATTTTCCCAAGGCCTTTCCAAAGGCCTTGGGCCCGGCGGCCCCCTTCTCTCGGTCGAGGGGGTGACGAAGCACTACGGGGCCCGCCTCGGCTGCGCCGATGTCTCCTTCGATCTCTGGCCCGGCGAGGTCATGGGGATCGTGGGCGAATCCGGCTCGGGCAAATCCACCCTGCTCGGCTGCCTCTCGGGGCAGCTCGCGCCGGACGCGGGGCGCGTGCTCTACGAGATGAAGGACGGGCTGACCGACACGGCGGCGCTCGGCGAGGGGGCGCGGCGGCGGCTGATGCGCACCGACTGGGCCTTCGTCCACCAGAACCCGCGCGACGGGCTCAGGATGGGCGTCTCCGCCGGCGGCAACGTGGGCGAGCGCCTGATGGGCACCGGCGCGCAGCACTACGGGCGCATCCGCGGCGCCGCGCTCGACTGGCTCGGCCGGGTGGAGATCGCCGCCGACCGGATCGACGACCGGCCCTCGGCCTTCTCGGGCGGCATGCAGCAGCGGCTGCAGATCGCGCGCACGCTGGTCACGGGCCCGCGGCTCGTCTTCATGGACGAGCCCACCGGCGGGCTCGACGTGAGCGTGCAGGCGCGGCTTCTCGACCTCCTGCGCGGACTGGTGCGCGAGATGGGGCTCTCGGTGATCATCGTGACCCACGACCTCGCCGTGGTGCGGCTGCTCGCCGACCGGCTGATGGTGATGCAGGGCGGGCACGTGGTCGAACAGGGGCTGACGGATCAGGTCCTCGACGATCCGCAGCACGCCTACACCCAGCTTCTCGTCGCCTCGGTGCTGCAGGCATGATGCGGACCGGCCACCTCGTCGCGGGCGGGCGCGCCGAAGCGCGGGGCGTCGGCCCCGACCGCGTGGCGGCCGGTCAGCCGCTCGGCTGCGGCACGCCCGTGCCGGGCCGCCACGAGGGACCGCGGAAGCGCGCGCAGCGCGACGTGCGCCCTATCGCCGGGCAGGCGGGGGGCCTGTCGCGGGCGGCGGGAGCGCCGCGCGACGCGACGGGCGGGGGCGTCGCCTGCGAACGGGCGGCGAGCCTCGGGATCGTCGCGGCGGTCGCCATGCTCGTCCTGCCGCCGGCGCGGATCGCCTCGGGCCACGGCATGACCTTCGGCCCGATGCCGGAGACCGGCGGGCACCTCGGCGGTCCAATGGCGCCGGGGGTTGTGGCGGCGGGGCTGATGGCGGCCTCGGCGGTGGCGGCGCGCGTGATCGTCCGGCGCAAGGAGTGCATCTGATGGCGGTGATCGAGATCGAGGGCGCGTCGAAGGATTTCACGCTCCACAATCAGGGCGGCGCGGCGATCCCGGTGATGGCGGGCGCGCGGCTCGACGTGGGCGCGGGGGAGTGCGTCGCGCTCACCGGCGCCTCGGGCGCGGGCAAGTCCACGCTGATGCGCATGGTCTACGGCAACTACCTCGCCCGCGCCGGGCGGATCGGGGTCTGCGGCGTGGACGTGGCGCGGGCCGCGCCCCGCGAGATCCTCGCGCTGCGCCGCGACCGGCTGGGCTACGTCAGCCAGTTCCTGCGCGTCGTCCCGCGGGTGCCCACGCTCGAGGTGGTGGCCGAGCCGCTCCTGCGCGTCGGCACCGAGCGCGACGCCGCGCTCGAGCGGGCGCGCGGGCTGCTCGCCCGGCTCAACCTGCCCGAGCGGCTCTGGAGCCTCTCGCCCACGACCTTCTCGGGCGGCGAGCAGCAGCGCGTGAACATCGCGCGCGGCTTCGCGCACGCCTACCCGGCGCTTCTGCTGGACGAGCCGACGGCGAGCCTCGACGCCGGCAATCGCGAGGTGGTGCTGACGCTGGTCGAGGAGGCCAAGGCCCGCGGCGCGGCGATCCTCGGCATCTTCCACGACGAGGCGGCGCGCGCGCGCGTCTGCGACCGGGAGGTGGACGTCGGCACCTTCACCCCGCGGGCCGCGGCATGAGCGGGCGGCTGATCGCGGTGGTCGGCCCCTCGGGCGTGGGCAAGGACACGGTGATGGCCGAGATGGCCGCCCGCCGGCCCGGCCTGCACGTGGCGCGCCGCGCGATCACCCGGCCGGCGGCGGCGAGCGAACCCTTCGAGCCGCTCTCCGAGGCGGCCTTCGCGCGGCGGGAGGCGGCGGGCGACTTCGCCCTCGCCTGGCGGGCGCACGGCCTCGCCTATGCGCTGCCCGTGCCCGAACTCGCGGGCCTCGCCGAGGGGCGCGACGCCCTCGCCAATCTCTCGCGCCGGGCGCTCGGGGCGGCGGCGGCGCGCTTTCCGCGCCTCGTCGTGCTGGCGCTGGAGGCGCCGGCGGAAGTGCTGGCCGCGCGCCTCGCCGGGCGCGGCCGCGAAAGCGCGGACGAGATCGCCGCGCGCCTCGCGCGGGCCGCGCCGCTGCCCGCCGACCTGCCCGAGGATGTTCCGGTGATCCGCATCGACAATTCCGGCCCGCCGGGCGCGGCGGCCGAGGCGGCGCTCGCCGCGCTCTACCCGGAGAGGGCCGCCTCGTGAACCGCGTGGAACCGCCCCTCCGCGTCCTCGCCCATCAGCGCGAGGTGCGCGACCCGGAAGGGCCGCGGCGCCACCGGCGCGAAATGCGCGGCGAGCGCGGCCTCGGCGCGCGCCCGGTCGGCCTCGTCCAGCGGGCAGGTCAGCGTGACGTGAAAGCGGAACTCCTCCATCACGTAAGGATAGCCCCAGCGGCGCAGCAGCGCCTCCTGCCGGGGGCTGAGCCCGGGCTTGCGGCGCCGGGCGAGCTCCGCCGCGTCCGCGGGCGCGCGGAAGGCGTCGAGCACCTCCACCGTGGCGCACGCGAGCCGGTCGAGCTCCACCGCGCCGCCCTCGGGCCGGAGCGCGAGGAAGGGACCGACCGCGGCGACGGCGAGCCCCTCGGCCCGCGCCGGCCAGGCCCGCGCGCAGAAGGCGTCGAAGGCGGCGCGCAACTCCGCCTCGGTGCGTCCCTCGGCCAGGCGGAAGGGCGGCTTGATCGTCGCGTGAAAGCCGTAGCGCCGCGCCCGTTCGGTGAGCTCCGCCGCGGGTCGCGGCAGCCCCGGCACCTCCGGCTGCGCCAGTGCGCGCCCCGCCCGCGCGTCCCAGCCGAGCCACGCCGCGCCCGCCGCGCCGAGCGCGCCGTCGGGCAGCGCGTAGACCGCGTATCGCTCCCAACCCATCGCAATCCCTCCATCCGACGGGGCCCCGCATGACACGGCAAACGATCCTCGCCAATGCCCGCCTGATCCTGCCCGACCGGGTCGTGACCGGGCGGCTGCACCTCGAGGGCGACCGGATCGCCGGGATCGAACCGGGCGAAGGCGTGCCTGCGGGCGCCGAGGACTGCGGCGGCGACTGGGTCGCGCCGGGGCTCGTGGAGTTGCACACCGATAACCTCGAACGCCACATCGAGCCGCGCCCGAAGGTGGACTGGCCCCATGCCGCCGCGCTGGTGGCGCATGACGCGGAGCTCGCCGGCTGCGGCATCACCACGGTGTTCGACGCGATGCGCGTGGGCTCCAACCCCGGCGGCAAGCGCCGCTACCTGCCCTACGCGCGGCGCCTTGCGAGCGAGCTTCTGGAATTGCGCGAGGCGGGCGCGCTCCGGATCAGCCATTTCCTGCACCTGCGCGCCGAGATCTGTTCCGAGACGCTGCCCGAGGAGATGGACGCTTTCGGCCCCGCGGACCGCGTCGGCATCGTCAGCCTGATGGACCACACGCCGGGCCAGCGGCAGTTTCGCGACCTCTCGAAGCTGCGCGCCTACGTCTCCGGCAAGGTCGGCATGACCGAGGCGGAGTTCGTCGAGCACGTCGCCGAACTCAAGGAGCTGCGCGCGCGCCACGGCGACGCCCACGAGCGCCACGCCGTCGCGGCGGCGCAGGGCTACGGCGCGGTGCTGGCGAGCCACGACGACACCACGGCCGCGCATGTCGCCGCCTCCGCGGCGAACGGCGTGCGCCTCGCCGAGTTTCCGACGACCGAGGAAGCCGCCCGCGCCTGCCGCGCCGCCGGCATCCCGGTGATGATGGGCGCGCCCAACCTGATCCGCGGCGGCTCGCACTCGGGCAACGTGGCCGCGCAGGACCTAGCCGCGGCGGGGCTTCTCGATATCCTGTCGTCGGATTACGTGCCCGCCGCGCTCCTGCTGGGTGCGGTGCGGCTGGGCCGGCTCTGGGACGACATGGCGCGCGGGCTGGCCACCGTGACGCGCGCGCCGGCCGAGGCGGCAGGCCTCTCCGACCGGGGCGCGCTGATCGAGGGGCGGCGCGCCGACGTCATCCGCTTCGGCGAGCGCGCCGGCGTGCCGATGGTGCAGGGCGTCTGGGTCCGCGGCGCCCGCGTGGCCTGACGGCGGCGCGGCGCCCCGGGGCGCGGCGCATCGCGCCCGGGCGGGCGCTCTTCGCCGCGGCGCGCAGAGGGACCGGAGGGACCGATAAGCGCCCGCTGGACGGGGCCCTCGGGACTCGGGGCTGCCCCGGCGCATCGCACATCCGCGGGCGTCGCGCGCACCCCGCGCCGCCTCACCGCCGCCTCACCGCCGCCGAAGCGTGTCGCCCTCGTCGATCGTCGGCGTCAGCGTGACGATCCGCTCCCCCGGGTCGCGGCCGGCCACGCGGTCGGCCACGATGCGCGCGGCGCGGCGCCCGATCTCGCGGCGGCAGGCGTCCATCGTCGCGATCCGCCGCGGCAGCCCGTCCAGAAGCGTCAGCCCGTTGAACCCGGCGAGCCCGAGGCGGCCGGGGATCTCGATCCCCTGCTCCATCAGCCACAACAGCCCGCCCGCCGCGATCAGGTCGTTGGAGTAATAGAGGAAATCGAGCTCCGGGCTCCGCCCGAGCATGTCGCGCGTCATCTCGCGCCCCTTGGCGAGCGCCGAGCCGCCAGAATAGAATGCGCGGTCCTCGAGCTCCACGCCGCCCTTGGCGAGCGCCTCGACGAAACCCTCGAAGCGTTTTCGCGCCCGGTGGTCGAGCGGCATCTTGGTGCCGAGAAAGCCGATCCGCCGATACCCCTCGGCGAGGATCGCGCGCGCCATCTCGCGCCCCGCGCGGCGGTGCGAGATGCCGACCGCGGCGTCAACCGGCTCGCCGTCGGTGTCCATGATCTCGACCACCGGCATGTGCGCCGCGCGCAGCATCGCCCGCGCGGGGTCGGAATGCTCGAGCCCCGCGACGATCACGCCCGAGGGCCGCCACGAGAGCATCTCGTGCAGGACGCGCTCCTCCTTCTTGGGGAGGTAGTCGGTCATGCCGACGACGGGCTGCAAGCCGTCGGCCTCCAGCACTTCACTGATGCCCGAGAGGACCTCGGGAAAGACGAGATTGCCGAAGGAGGGCACGATCACCGCGACGAGATTGACCCGCTGGCTCGCCAGCCCGCCGGCGATGCGGTTGGGCACGTAGCCGAGCTCGCGCACCGCGGCGAGCACCTTCTCCCGGGTGCGCGCCGAGACGTCGTCGCGGTTGCGCAGCACCCGGCTCACCGTCATCTCGGAGACGCCCGAGGCCTCCGAGACGTCGCGCAGGGTGAGCGGCCGTTTGTCCTGTCGGCTCAAGAGCGCATCCGATCCGTGAAAGCTGCGCGAGCCTATCCCGCGCCCCCACGCCCCGCAAGCCGCCGCCCGGGTGACAAACCCGCCGCGGCGGGCTATCACGCCAGCGCGCGGCCCCGTGGCTCAACCGGATAGAGCAGCCCCCTCCTAAGGGGCAGGTTGCAGGTTCGAATCCTGCCGGGGTCGCCAGCTGTGTCTCCTCATGTTGATGCAAGTATCCGCCACTATCCTGTTTGTTGAGGATAAAACGCGGGCCTTCGGGTGTTCGGCCGCCTTGCCGGAAGGGTCGGCGCGTCAGGACGCTCGGCTGTATCGACGCGGCGGATCGGCGCGTTTCTCCATGCGAGGCGAGGGTATTTCAGAGAGCCGCCTGCCACCGGTGGTGTGCCGGGGCGTGCTCCGGTCGCCGCGGTCGACGTCCGACCCGTCTGCGCCTCCCGGTGCGCGCCGGCTCCGGGGGTCGCGCCCTGCTCGCCGCGACGGGCCGCGCATGTTTGCGGTCGGGGCCGGATGGATCGACGCGGTGTGCACGGTCTTCGCCGCAGTCCGGAGAGCGCCCGCGCATGAAAAAGCCCCCGCCGGCGCGGCGGGGGCTTTCGTGCTTCGAGGCGAGGCGCCGCGTCAGTGCAGCACGGCTTCCTCCGGCGGCTGCCGGTCGGAGCGGCCGACCCGGTCCCCGATCAGCAGGCCGTCGGCCCCGGCGCTCACCGGGATCACGTCGCCGTCCTTCACCTCTCCGCCGAGCAGCATCTCGGCGAGCGGGTCCTGCAGCGCCTTCTGGATCACCCGCTTGAGCGGGCGCGCGCCGAAGACCGGATCGTAGCCCTCGTTCGCGAGCCATTCCTTCGCCGCCTCGTCCATCTCCAGCCGGATCTTCCGGGCCGCGAGCCGCTTCTGAAGCTCGCCGAGCTGGATCTCGACGATGCCGGTCATGTCCGCGCGCTCCAGCCGGTCGAAGACGATGATCTCGTCGAGCCGGTTCAGGAACTCGGGGCGGAAGTGGTTGCGCACCGCCTCCATGACCTCGCCCTTGGCCTGGCTCGAGTCCGCGCCCTCCGGCAGACGGCTCAGCGCCTGGCTGCCGAGGTTGGAGGTGAGCACGATCAGCGTCTGCTTGAAGTCGACGTGATGGCCCTGCCCGTCGGTGAGCATGCCGTCGTCGAGCACCTGCAGGAGCACGTTGAAGACGTCCGGGTGGGCCTTCTCGACCTCGTCGAAGAGCACGACCTGATAGGGCCGGCGGCGCACCGCCTCGGTCAGGACGCCGCCTTCCTCGTAGCCGACGTAGCCCGGCGGCGCGCCGATCAGCCGGGCGACCGAGTGCTTCTCCATGAACTCCGACATGTCGATGCGCACCATCGCGCTCTCGTCGTCGAAGAGGAAATCGGCGAGCGACTTGGTGAGCTCCGTCTTGCCGACGCCGGTGGGCCCGAGGAAGAGGAACGAGCCCAGCGGCCGGTTCTCGTCGTTGAGCCCGGCGCGCGCGCGGCGCACGGCGTTGGCCACTGCGGTGACGGCCTGATCCTGCCCGACCACGCGGGCGTGGAGCTCCTCCTCCATGCGCAGGAGCTTCTCGCGCTCGCCCTCGAGCATCTTGGACATCGGGATGCCGGTCCAGCGCTCGACCACCGCCGCGATCTGCTCGGGGCGCACGGCCTCCTCGACCATGACTCCGTCCTCGGTCTCGCCCTCGCCCTCGCGGGCCTCGGCCTCGGCGAGCTGCGATTCGAGCTGCGGGATGATGCCGTAGGAGAGTTCCCCGGCGCGGGCGAGGTTGCCCTCGCGCTTGGCCTGCTCGAGCTCGTTGCGCGCCTGGTCGAGCTGTTCCTTGAGCTCGCGCGCGGAGGCGAGCTTGTCGCGCTCGGCCTGCCAGCGGGCGGTCATCTCGGCGGAGCGCTCCTGCAGCTCGGCGAGCTCCTTCTCGATCTTCTCGAGCCGATCTCGGGAGGCGGCGTCGTCCTCCTTCTTGAGCGCCTCGGCCTCGATCTGCATCTGCAGGATCTGGCGGTCGAGCTGGTCGAGCTCCTCGGGCTTGGAGTCCACCTCCATGCGCAGGCGGCTCGCCGCCTCGTCCATCAGGTCGATCGCCTTGTCCGGCAGGAAGCGGTCGGTGATGTAGCGGTCCGAAAGCTGCGCCGCGGCCACGAGCGCGCTGTCGGAGATGCGCACGCCGTGGTGAAGCTCGTACTTCTCCTTGATGCCGCGCAGGATGGAGACCGTGTCCTCCATCGTCGGCTCGTCCACGTAAAGCGGCTGAAACCGCCGGGCGAGCGCCGCGTCCTTCTCGACGTGCTTGCGGTATTCGTCGAGCGTCGTGGCGCCGACGCAGTGCAGCTCCCCCCGCGCGAGCGCGGGCTTCAGGAGGTTGGAGGCGTCCATCGCGCCGTCGGCCTTGCCGGCGCCGACGAGCGTGTGCATCTCGTCGATGAAGAGGATGATCTCGCCCGCGGCGGCGGTGATCTCGGACAGCACCGCCTTCAGCCGCTCCTCGAACTCGCCGCGATACTTCGCCCCCGCGATCAGCGCGCCCATGTCGAGCGCGAGCAGCTTCTTGTCGCGCAGGCTCTCCGGCACGTCGCCGTTCACGATGCGCAGGGCGAGACCCTCGGCGATGGCGGTCTTGCCGACGCCGGGGTCGCCGATCAGCACGGGGTTGTTCTTCGTCCGGCGCGAGAGCACCTGCATGGCGCGGCGGATTTCCTCGTCGCGCCCGATGATCGGGTCGATCCGGCCCTCTTCGGCGGCCTCGGTCAGGTCGCGCGCGTATTTGCGGAGCGCGTCGTAGCCCTCTTCCGCGCTCTCGGTGTCGGCGGTGCGGCCCTTGCGCAGGTCGTTGATCGCCTCGTTGAGCTTCTGCGGGCTGACCGCGCCGGCCTCGAGCGCCTCTTTCGCCGGGCTCTTCACCATGCCGAGCGCGGTGAGGATGCGCTCCACGGGCACGAAGCTGTCGCCGGCCTTTTTGGCGAGTTTCTCGGCCTCGTCCATGACCTTGGCGGTCTGCTGGTCGAGATAGACCTGCCCCGCCCCGCTGCCCGAGACCTGCGGCACCTTGGCGAGCGCGGCCTCGACCGCCTCGGAGACGCGCTCGGGCGCGCCGCCGGCGCGGCGGATCAGGTTGGCGGCGAGCCCCTGCTCGTCGTCCATCAGCGCCTTCAGCAGGTGCTCGGGGGCGAGCTTCTGGTGTCCCTCGCGCACCGCGATGGTCTGCGCCGCCTGCATGAAGCCGCGCGACCGTTCCGTGAACTTCGACAAGTCCATGACGTTTCTCTCCTTCTTCAAGCGCCCCCTGTCGGCCGCCCGCCCGGCGGCGCGGCCCCTCGGAAGCCTCGCGGGATCGAGATGGGAAGGGGCGCGGCCTGTTGCAAGTGGACAACAGCCCCGGCGTCAGCCGCCCGCTTCCTCGGCCGCCGGGGTCTCGGTCACCATCTCGCGGTCGGCGCTCCGCACCACCCAGATCGCCGCGATCCCGGCGAGGATCAGGAGCGCGGCCACCGCCACCGCGATGCCTGTCGTGCCGCGTCTGCGCTTCGCCATCGTCTCCTCCGTGCGCTGCGGCGGCGCCGCGCGCGCCGCCTCTCGTCCCCGCAACCGGTGCGCGCCGCAAGGGGTTCCGCGCCTTGTGCGGCCCCGCGTTTTGCGGCAAGCCCGGCGCCATCCGGAGGATGTGCCCATGCCTGCCCACGCCGACGACCGCCTGATCGTCGCCCTCGACGTGCCCGACGCCCACGCGGGCCTGACCCTCGCCGGGCAGCTCGGCGAGGCCGTGAGTTTCTACAAGATCGGGCTCGGCATGCTCACGGGCGGCGGGCTCGCGCTCGCCAACGAGCTCAAGGCCGAGCACGGAAAGCGCATCTTCCTCGACATGAAGCTCTTCGACATCGGCGCGACGGTGGAGGCCGCGGTGCGCGGGCTCGCCCGCTTCGACCTCGATTTCCTGACCGTGCACGGCGATCCCTACGTGGTGCGCGCCGCGGCGGAGGGGGCGGCGGGCTCCGGGCTGACGATCCTCGCCGTCACGATCCTCACGTCGCTCGACCGCGCGGACCTCGATTCGGCGCTGATCCGCGCGGGCGCGCTGCCCGATCTGGTGGCCGAACGCGCCGCGCGCGCCTTCGAGGCCGGCGCCGGCGGCGTCATCGCCTCCCCGCAGGAGGCCGCGGCGCTCCGCGCGCTGCCGGAGGCGGCGGGCCGGCTGATCGTGACGCCTGGCGTGCGCCCGGCCGAGGCCGACGCCGGCGATCAGAAGCGCATCGCCACGCCCGAGGCCGCGATCCGCGCCGGGGCCGATCACATCGTCGTCGGCCGCCCCGTCTGGCAGGCGTCGAACCCGCGCGCCGCGGCGGAGGCCGTGCGCGACGCGCTGCCGCCGCGCTGAGCGCGCCACTGGACGGCGGGCCCGCGCGCGCCCATCCTCGCCCCATGCCCGCCCTCTGCCGCGACTGTCTCGAGGTTTTCGACACCGGCCCCCGCTGCCCCGCCTGCGGGCGCCCGCGAGTGATCGCGCACGACGAGCTCTTCGATCTCTCGATCGCGCACATGGACTGCGACGCCTTCTACGCCAGCGTCGAGAAGCGCGACCGCCCCGAGCTCGCGCACAAGCCCGTCGTCATCGGCGGCGGCGGGCGGCGCGGCGTCGTCTCGACGGCCTGCTACGTCGCGCGCATCCGCGGCGTGCGCTCGGCCATGCCGATGTTCAAGGCGCTCGAGCTCTGCCCCGACGCGGTGGTGCTGAAACCGCGGATGGCGCTCTACGCCGAGGTGAGCCGCGCGATCCGCGCCATGATGGCCGAGCTCACGCCGGCGGTGGAGCCGCTCTCGCTCGACGAGGCGTTTCTCGATCTCACCGGCACCGCGCGGCTGCACGGCGCGCCGCCCGCGGTGCTGCTGGCGGGGCTGGTGCGGCGGATGAAGGCCGAGCTCGGCGTGACGGGCTCCATCGGGCTCTCGCACAACAAGTTCCTCGCCAAGATGGCCTCCGACCTCGACAAGCCGCACGGCTTTTCCGTGATCGGGCAGGCCGAGACGCTCGACTTTCTCGCGGACATGCCCGTGCGCGCGATCTGGGGCGTGGGCGAGGCGGGGCAGGAGGCGCTGACGCGCGCCGGCATCCACCGCTTCGCCGACCTGCGGCGCTGGGAGAAATCGGCGCTCGCGGCGCGCTTCGGCTCCATGGGGCCGCGGCTCTGGCACCTCGCGCGGGGCGAGGACGCGCGGCGCGTCTCCCCCGATTCGGCGCCCAAGTCGATCTCGAACGAGACGACCTTCGGCGAGGACATCGACGATCCGGACATCCTCGACGGCCACCTCTGGCGCATGGCCGAGAAGGTCGCGGACCGCGCCAAGGCCAAGGGCCTCGCCGGGCGGGTGGTGACGCTGAAGCTCAAGCAGGCGGATTTCCGGCTGCTGACCCGCCGGCAGGGCCTGCGCGACGCGACGCAGCTCGCCGACCGGATCTATCGCACGGGCCGGCAGCTCTTCGACGCGGTGCCGGCCGGGCGGGCCTACCGGCTGCTCGGTGTCGGGATCTCGGATCTCTGCCCGGCCGAGGAGGCGGAGCGGTCCGGCGATCTCCTGGACCCTGAGGCGGCGAAGCGCGGCGAGGCCGAGCGCGCCGCCGACGCCATCCGCGCGCGCTTCGGACCCGAGGCGATCCTCAAGGGGCGCGGGCTGCGGTGACGCGCGGGGCGGGCGTCAGCAGCGAGGCACGGAGAAAGCGGTCGGCGGAGACGGCGGACGCGCCGCGCCCACGCAGCGGGCGAGGCTGTGCTAATGGACCGGCGGATGTGCCTCCGTGCGGGCTACCCTGCCCGCCGCGCGCCGCTCACTCGGCGGCGAGGGGCACCGCCGCCTCCGCCGAACCGCCGAGCGCCGCGATCTCGGCCACCACGTCGCGCAGGAGCGTGCGGAACGCCGCGAACCCGGCGTTGGGGCGAATCGCCTTCTCGTCCATGTAGATCGCGCGGTCGATCTCCACCTGCACCACGTGCTGCCCGCGCGAGGGGCGGCCGTAGTGCTGTGCGACGTAGGCGCCGGCGAAGGGCGCGTTGCGCACCACCGTGAGCCCGGCGGCGACGAAGGCGGCCTCGACCCGGTCCACGACCTCGGACGCCGCGGAGGCGCCGAAGCGGTCGCCGAGCACGATCTCGGGCCGGCGCGCGCCGCCGCGCGCGATGCCGTCCACCGCCTCGTGCGGCATGGAGTGGCAATCGATCAGCGCCGCGAGGCCGTGCGCGCGATGCGCCTCGGACAGCTGGCGCGCGAGCTCCGCGTGGTAGGGGCGCCAGATGTCCGCGATGCGCCGCTCGGCCTCCGCCCGCGTGAGCTTGCCGCGATAGATGGCGCGGCCGTTGGCGACGACGCGGGGAATCACGCCTAGCCCCGAGGTGACGCGCGGGTTGTGACTGCCGCGCCGCACCCCCTCGATCAGCGCCGGATCGAGCTCCTCGGCGGAGCGGTTGAGGTCCACGTAGGCGCGCGGCGCGCCCGCGGCGAGCAGCGGCGCGCCGAACTCCGGCGCGCAATCGAAGAGGCGGTCGACATAGGCGTCCTCGGACGAGCGCACCGAGAGATCGTCGAGCACCGTGCGCCGCAGGAAGGCCGCGGGGTAGTCGCGCCCGCTGTGCGGCGAGGCGAAGACGACGCAGGAGGTGCGCCGCGCCGGCATCTCGATGTGATAGGCCGCCTCTGGCACCGCACCCTCCGTCGCTCGGGGGCAACATAGCGCGATCGCGCGCGGTGCCAAAAGCCCTTGAACGCCCCGTCGGTTCCTTTTATAGCCCCCCGCATCCGGCGCAGCGGACCGCGTGCCTCGCCCTCGGGCGCGGCGCGGATCGCCACGGCCGAGGGCGGTTAGCTCAGCGGTAGAGCACTACGTTGACATCGTAGGGGTCACTGGTTCGATCCCAGTACCGCCCACCATTCGACCCGCCGCGCCCCGCGGCACCCCGTTTAAGGCGCGCCTGCGCGCCGCGCGAACTGAGGAGAGGACCATGAAGGTCAGGAACTCGCTGCGCTCGCTGAAGAAGCGCCACCGCGACTGCCGCGTGGTGCGCCGCAAGGGGCGCGTCTATGTCATCAACAAGACGCACCGCCGCTTCAAGGCCCGGCAGGGCTGAGCGACGCGCGCACGGCTGAAAACGTCCGGGCCGCCCCGCGAGGAGGCGGCCCTTTCGTCTTGCGTGATGCATCCGCAGGCAGCGGCGGCCGATCCCGGGCGGCCCGCTGTCATCCCGACGTCACGCGCGGTTGACAGAAGGCATGTCCGACACTTCTAAGGTGCGGCCATGCCCAGAGACGATATTTCTACCCGACAGACCTCCCGCCTGGCCGACGCCCCCGGGGGCTACGGCCGGGACAACCTCCACCCGCACGACACGCTCGACCGCGCCACGCGCGCCGCGCAGGCCCGCGTCACCGGCGGGCTCTCGCCGCACGCGGCCTGGGCGGCCTGGGCCGACTGGGCGACGCACATGATGCGCGCGCCGGGGCGGCAGATGGCGGTCGCCGAACGGGCCGTGCAGAACGGCTGGAAGCTCGCGCGGCACGCTGCCGGGCTGGCCGAGGCGCCCTTCGCGCCGGAGCGCACGGATCACCGCTTCACGCACGAGGGCTGGGCGCGCCCGCCCTTCGCGCTCTGGCAGCAGGCCTTCCTCGCGACGCAGGACGTGGTCGACCTCGCCACCGAACCGCTGCGCGGCGCCCGGCCGCGGAGCGCCGAGCGCGTGCGCTTCATGGCGCGGCAGACGCTCGACGCGGTGGCGCCCTCGAACGTGCCGGCGCTCAACCCCGAGATCCTCGAGACCCTGCGCGAGACGGGCGGTCACGCGCTGGTCGACGGCTGGCGCAACTGGCAGGCGGACGTGCTCGGCGAGCTTTCGGGCGAGCCCGTCGCGCCCGAGAGCCGCTTCCGCGTGGGCGAGACGCTCGCCTGCACGCCGGGGCAGGTCGTCTACCGCAACGAGATCATGGAGCTGATCCAGTACAGCCCGCAGACCGAGACGGTGCACCCCGAGCCGGTGCTGATCGTGCCGGCCTGGATCATGAAATACTACATCCTCGACCTGCAGCCCCAGAATTCGCTCATCAACTGGCTGGTGGGACAGGGCTACACCGTCTTCGCGATCTCCTGGTTCAATCCGACGGCGGAGCACCGCGACCTCGGGCTCGAGGATTACCGGCGCGACGGGGTCATGGCCGCGCTCGACGCGGTGAGCGCGATCATCGAGGCGCCGAAGGTGCACGCCTGCGGCTACTGCCTCGGGGGCACGATGCTCTCGATCGCGGCGGCGGCGATGGCGCGCGACGGCGACGACCGGCTCGCCTCGATCACGCTGCTGGCCGCGCAGACGGACTTCGCCGAGGCCGGCGAGCTCCTGCTCTTCGTCGACGACAGTCAGCTCGCCTTCCTCGAGGACATGATGTGGGATCAGGGCACGCTCGATTCCCGGCAGATGGCCGGCGCCTTTCAGGCGCTGCGCGCCGAGGACCTGATCTGGACCCGGTCGGTCGGCCGCTACCTGATGGGGCGCGAGGACCCGGACGCCGACATCCTCGTCTGGAACCGCGACGCGACGCGGATGCCGGCGCGGATGCACGGCGAATACCTGCGCGGCCTCTTCATGGAGAACCGCCTGACCTCGGGGCGCTACGCGGTGGACGGGCGCGTGGTGGCGCTGCGCGACCTCTCGGCGCCGATCTTCGCGGTGGGCACGGAGGCGGACCACATCGCGCCGTGGCGCTCGGTCTACAAGGCGAAGCTCTTCACCGACGTGGACATGCACTTCGTGCTGACGAGCGGCGGGCACAACGGCGGCATCGTCTCCGAGCCCGGGCACCGCGGCCGGCGCTACCGGGTGGGCCACCGCCCGCCGGGCGCGCTCTACATGGACCCGGACACATGGCTCGACCACGCCGAGCAGAAGGACGGCTCGTGGTGGCCGGAGTGGGGCGCGTGGCTCGACCGGCTCAGCGGCGACCGCGTCGCGCCGCCGCCGATGGGCGCGCCCGGCAAGGGCTACGCCCCGCTCGCGCCGGCGCCGGGCACCTACATCTTCCAGACCTGAGGCGGGCGCTCATCGGCCCTTTGCGGGCCTCTTCGCGCCGCGTCGTCCCCGGCCGGACCGCCCGGCGCGGGGCCGGCGCGTGGCGCAGCGCGCGCCCTGCGTCTGGTCGGGCTTGCCGTTTCGCCCCGGCCCCCGCGCGGAGCGCGCCCCGCGAGCGAGGAGGCCCGGCCCCGGGCCGACGCGCGGCTCAGTCGTAGCTGCGCTTGTCCTCGATCACGAGCCCGTCGCGGGGCAGCGCGCCGGGGGCGACCACCTCGACCGCGCCGCGGAGCTTGAGGATCTCGGCGACGCTCGCCTCGAAGACGGCCGGCTCGCCGCCCGTGGCCTCGATCTGCACGGTCATCACGTCGCGTTCGTCGGCGCGGGTGACGACGACGCGGGCGCGCGCGATCTCGTCGTGGCGCGCCACCAGCGCCGCGACCTGCTCCGGGCGGACAAACATGCCCTTGATCTTGGTCGTCTGGTCGGCCCGGCCCATCCAGCCCCTGATCCGCATGTTGGTGCGTCCGCAGGGGCTCTCGCCCGGCATCACCGCCGACAGGTCGCCGGTCGCGAAGCGGATCAGCGGATAGTCGCGGTTGAGCGTGGTCACCACCACTTCGCCCACCTCGCCGTCGGGGACGGGATCGCCGGTGCCGGGGGTGACGATCTCGACGATCACGTGCTCGTCGACGATCATGCCCTCCTGCGCCGCGCTCTCGTAGGCGATGTTGCCCAGATCGGCGGTCGCGTAGCACTGCAGGCAGGCGATGCCGCGGTCGGCGTAGTATTGCCGGAGCGAGGGGAAGAGCGCGCCGCCGCCCACCGCGGCCTTCTCGATGCGCAGCGTCTCGCCCATCTCGTCGGCCTTCTCGAGGATCGCCTTCAGGTAGTCCGGCGTCCCGGCGTAGGCGGTGCAGCCGATGTCGGCGGCCGCGCGCACCTGAAGCTCGGTCTGCCCGGTGCCCGCGGGCAGCACCGTCGCGCCCACGGCGCGCGCGCCGCTCTCGAAGATCATGCCGGCGGGCGTCAGGTGATAGCCGAAGCAGTTCTGCACCACGTCGCCCTGCCCCACCCCGCAGGCGTGCAGGAAGCGGCCCATGCGCCACCAGTCGGGCGCGTCGCCGCCGGGCTCGTAGATCGGCCCCGGCGACTGAAAGACATGCGCGAAGCCCTGCACCGGGCGCGCGGTGTAGCCGCCGAAGGGGGCATCCGCGCCCTGCGCGTGGCCGAGGCGCGCCTTGCGCAGCACGGGCAGCGCGGCGAGCGCGTCGCGGCCGGTGATCGCCTCCGGGTCCACCGCGTCGAGCGCGCCCGCGTAGCCCGGCAGCGACCGCGCGAGCGCCACCTGCCGCGGCAGCTCCTCCGCGAGCCACGCCGCGCGCGCCTCGGCGCTGCGCGTCTCCAGCGCGTCGAAATGCGTCCCGCTCCCCGGTCTGTCCTTCATGCCGCCGCCTCCTTCACTCTGTCCGTCGGGCCGTCCAGCCACGCGCGCGTCAGCGCCGCGACCAGCCGCACGTAGCGTTCGCGCCCGCCCGCGATCTGCGCGAGCTCCTCCGGCCGGTCGGGCAGGCCGAGCGCGCGCGCCTGTTCCAGCGCGTGATCGTCGGCCGTCGGGAAGAGCTCGTCCCAGACGAGCTGCGCCTCGCGCGCGAAGATGTCCGCGCCGACCGTGCCGATGCCGTCGAAGGCCTGAAGCCGCGCGCGGATGCCGGCCGCGTCGCCGCCCTCGGCCCGGAGCCGGCGCAGGTCGCCGCCGTAGGCGTCGCGCACGCGCTCCGCCGCGGCCATGATCTGATCCGCGCCGCGGTTGTCGAAGCGGGCGTAGCCGTTCTCGTTCAGCACGCGGATGCGCTGCTCGCGGTCGGTGTCGAGGACGCCCTGCACGGTGTGCATCTCCTCGAGCTTGAGCGCGCCGGCGGCCTGCGCGGCCTGCGTCGCACCGATGCGTACCGACATGAGCACCGCGCCGAGCAGCCAGTGGAACCACGCATCCGGCGTGTCCGCGTCGATCCGCGCGCCGATCTCCTCGCTCCAGAGCCGGCCCTGATCCTCGATCAGCGCCCTGACCACGTCTGTCCGCGCCATCTCCGCCTCCTTTCGCCTCCGTGGGCGGAACGGCAGGAGGACGCCGGGGGTCCCGCCGCCGCGCGGCATCACGCCAGCCAGCGCTTGCGCCGGCGATAGCTGCGCACGTCGCGGAAGCTCTTGCGGCCCTCCTCCGAGACGCCGAGGTAGAATTCCTTCACGTCAGGGTTCTCGCGCAGGTCGTCGGCCGGGCCGTCCATCACCACGCGCCCCGATTCGAGGATGTAGCCGTAGCGCGCGAAGCGCAGGGCGACGTTGGTGTTCTGCTCCGCCAGAAGGAAGGTCACGCCCTCGTTCTCGTTGACCGATTTCACGATCTCGAAGATCTGCTCCACGAGCTGCGGCGCGAGGCCCATCGACGGCTCGTCGAGCAAGATCATCTCGGGCCGGGACATCAGCGCGCGGCCGATCGCGGTCATCTGTTGTTCACCGCCCGAGGTGTAGCCCGCCTGACTGCGGCGGACGTCCTTCAGGCGCGGGAAATACTCGTAGACGAGGTCCAGATCGCGCTGGATCTCGGCCCGGCTCGCCGTGCGCGTGTAGGCCCCGGTGAGGAGGTTCTCCTCGACCGTCAGGTGCTCGAAGCAGTGGCGCCCCTCCATCACCTGGATCACGCCGCGTTTGACGAGCGCGGAGGGCGCGAGGTCCTGCACCGGCTCGCCCTTGTAGACGACGGAGCCCTTGGTGACCTCGCCGCGCTCGGAGGCGAGCAGGTTGGAGATCGCCTTGAGCGTCGTGGTCTTGCCCGCGCCGTTGCCGCCGAGCAGCGCGACGATGCCGCCCTTGGGCACGGAGAGGCTGACGCCCTTCAGCACGAGGATCACGTGGTTGTAGATCACCTCGATGTTGTTGACCTCGAGAAGGGCCTGGTCGGTGCGGCCTGCGTCGAACATCCTCGCCTCGCTCGCTGGGTCGGGCGGGGCGGCCCCGCCGCCCGCGCCCGGATGGTCCTGTCGCGCCCCGGCCCGCGCGGCCGGGACGCCCGATCTCAGCTCTCGTTGCAGCGGAGCTCGATGTCGTTCTCCTCGGCGAAGGCCATGGAGTCCTCCTCCACGAGCGGGTCGAGCACCGCGTCGTCCGGCTGGATGTAGTCGGTGATCGGCTCCCACTCGCCGGCGGAGGCGTCCCACTGCTGGACGATGCCGCCGCCCGAGCCGCCGTGGTTCGAGCAGGAGACCGCGAACTCCGGCCCGATGCCCGCCATGCCGAGCTCTTCCATCTTCGCCTCGGTCATCTCGAGCGCCTCCATCCCGTCGCGCATCATCGCGGCGTCGATCTGGGCGATGCCGTGCATCTCCTGCGCGGTCTTGGCGGCCTCCACGGCGAGCATCGCGGCGTACATGCCGCGGGTGTAGAGCACCTTGCCCACGTTGGAGCCGTCCCCGGCCGCGAGCCCTGCGTCCACGACATACTCCTGAATGTCCTCGAAGACCGGGTAGTCGGCGATCCGGTTCATGTTGAGCGCCTTGTAGCCGTCGGCCGCGTCGCCCGCGGGCGTCACGTCATGCTCGGCGCCCGCCCACCAGTTGCCGATGAAGTTCTCCATCGGGAAGCGGACGTTGGCGGCCTCCTGGATCGCGACCTGGTTCATCACGCCCCAGCCCCACATGATCACGTAGTCGGGACGCTCGCGGCGGATGCGCAGCCACTGGCTCTTCTGCTCCTGGCCGGGATGGTCCACCGCGATGGTCGAGAGGTTGTAGCCGTGCTTCTCGGAGAGATCCTCGAGGGTGCGGATCGGCTCCTTGCCGTAGGCGGAGTTGTGGTAGAGCAGCGTGATGTCCTTGCCCGAGAGGTCGCCTCCGTTCTCGTCCAGCAGGTGCTTGATCGCGACCGAGGCGGCGTCCCAGTAGTTCGCCGGGTAGTTGAACACCCACTCGAAGACCTCGCCGTTCTTGGCGGAGGTGCGGCCGTAGCCCATGGTGTGAAGCGGGATGCCGTCGGCCTGCACCTTCGGGATCAGCTGATAGGTGATCCCCGTCGAGAGCGGCTGATAGACGAGCGCGCCCTCGCCCTTCGTCGCCTCGTAGCACTCGACGCCCTTTTCCGTGTTGTAGCCCGTCTCGCACTCGATGACGCGGGCCTCGACGCCGCCGATGCCGCCGTCACGCTCGTTCACGAGCGTGAAGTAGTCGCGGTAGCCATCCGAGAACGGGATGCCGCCCGCCGCGTAGGGGCCGGTGCGGTAGCTCAGATCCGGGAACACCAGATCCGCGAGCGCCGGCCCGGCGGCCATGCAGGCGGCCATCGCCGCTGCGGTCAGTTTCGTCTTCATGGGGTCCTCCTCCCTCTTGGTCGTCGTTGCCTGCGGCGGTGCCCGCCGCCGTGCCCGCCCCTCAGTAGGGGAAGGGCCAGAGCCTCAGCTTCTCCTTCGCGAGGCGCCAGAGCTGGGCGAGCCCGTGCGGCTCGGCCACCAGAAAGACGATGATCAGCCCGCCCACGATGACGAGCTCGAAATGCGCGGCGAGGTCCGAGGGCCAGCCGAGCGCGCCCACCAGCACGTTCTTCAGGAAGACGGGCAGCAGCACGAGGAAGGCCGCGCCGGCGAAGCTGCCGAAGATCGAGCCGAGCCCGCCGATGATCACCATGAACAGGATCAGGAAGGACTTCTGGATGCCGAAGGCCTCGCCCACCTCGACCGCGCCGAGATAGACCCCGAAGAAGAGCGCGCCCGCGATCCCGATGAAGAAGGACGAGACCGCGAAGGCCGAGAGCTTCGCCGCGAGCGGGTTCACCCCGATGATCTCGGCCGCGATGTCCATGTCGCGGATCGCCATCCACTGCCGGCCCTGCTTGCCGCGGGTCAGGTTGCGCCCGACGAGCGCGACGAGCGTGACGAAGACGAGACAGACCAGGTAGGCCGCCCAGGCCGGCGCCTCCGGCCCCGTCACGGCGACGCCGAGCACCGTGCGCTCGGGCGCGGTGATCTGGCCCGAGGCCGAGTAGTTGTAGAACCACGGCACCTTGTTGAAGAGCCAGACGAGGAAGAACTGCGCGGCGAGCGTGGCGACCGCGAGGTAGAAGCCCTTGATCCGGAGCGAGGGCAGCCCGAAGAGCACGCCCACCGCCGCCGTGACGCCCCCGGCGAGCACGATGTGGATCAGGATCGAGACGTCCGGGAAGGCGGTCATCAGCTTGTAGCAGGCGTAGGCGCCCACCGCCATGAAGCCCCCGGTGCCGAGGCTGACCTGCCCGCAGTAGCCCGTCAGGATGTTCAGCCCGATCGCCGCGATGGCGTAGATCAGGAAGGGCAGCAGGACCGCGTTCGCCCAGTAGTCGTTGACGACGAAGGGCACGATGCCGAAGGCCACCGCGAGCACCGCGTAATAGCGCCAGCGGTCGAACCGGATCGGGAAGGTCTGCCCGTCCGCGACGTAGCTCGTCTTGAAATCGCCCGCCTCACGGTAGAGCATCTCGGTCCTCCCATTGCGCCTGCGCGGCCTCGCGCACCTCCGCCGGCAGCGGGCCGGAGCGGGGCGCGTAGCCCGTTTCTTCTGCCATCCGCGCGATGCGTATCCACGCCGCCACGCCCGTCACGAGCCCCGCGAAGGCGATCGCCGCGGCCACCGCGACCTGCGTCGCCGTCAGCCCCTCGGCCGCGAGCGCGAGATAGCCGAAGGCCCAGAAGCCCGACCAGGCGATCACGTTGACGATGGCGATCAGCTTGCGCATCGCGTCACACCCGCTCGATGATCTTCTCGCCGAAGAGCCCCTGCGGCCGGAACACGAGGAACACGAGCGCGAGGACGTAGGCGAACCAGTTCTCCGTCGCGCCGCCCACCATCGGGCCGATCAGGAACTCGAAGAGCTTCTCGCCCACCCCGATGATGAGCCCGCCGACGATGGCGCCGGGGATCGAGGTGAAGCCGCCCAGCATCAGCACCGGCAGCGCCTTGAGCGCGATGAGCGAGAGCGAGAACTGCACGCCCATCTTGGTGCCCCACATGATCCCCGCGACCAGCGCCACGATCCCGGCGAGCGACCAGACCATGATCCAGATGAAATTGAGCGAGACGCCGACCGACAGCGCCGCCTGGTGGTCGTCGGCCACCGCGCGCATGGCGCGGCCCTGCTTGGTGTACTGCGCGAAGAGGATCAGCACGGTCACCAGCGCCGCGGCGATCAGCGTGGCCGAGATGTCGAGGTTGTCGATGAAGAAGCCGTAGCCGAACCACTGGTAGGTCAGCTCGTCGATGGTCGCGTTGATCCCCTGCGGCAGCCCGACGTCGAGGTTCTTGATGTCGGCGCCCCACATGATGTCGCCGACGCCCTCGAGGAAATAGGCGAGGCCGATCGTCGCCATGAAGAGGATGATCGGCTCCTGCCCGACGAGATGTCGGAAGATGAAGCGCTGCACCGCCCAGGCGAGGGCGACCATCACCAGCGCCGTCAGCAGGATCGCCGCCAGCGCCGGCAGGTGCCAGCCGAAGTGGTGGATGTCCGTGCCGAAGATCGCGTTGATCAGATGGGCGAAGGGCACCTGCCCGTCCATGATGCCCACGAGGGTAAGCGCCGCGAAGAGCGCGAGCACCCCCTGGCTGTAGTTGAAGATGCCGGAGGCCTTGAAGATCAGCACGAAGCCCAGCGCGACGAGCGCGTAGAGCACGCCCGCCATCAGGCCGTTCAGCACGACTTCGACGCCCCAGAAGAATTGTTCAGGCATGGCGCTCCCTCCCCTCGCCCGGGGCCGCCACGCCGCCGGGCCGCGTCAGTCCTCCGGACCGCCGAGCGGCCGGCACCGGCAGTTCGCCAGCAGGATGTCGCCCCGCGCCGAGCGTTCCCCGGCCGGGAAGGACTCGAGCGCGGCGCGCGCGCCCCGCAGCCCCTGCAGGATGTCCTCCGCCTTGTAGGCCGGCACGTCCTCGCCCTGCAGGCCCTGCCCGGCGCGGGCGTCCCGGCTTTCCCGCGCGGCGCGCGCGAAGGCCGAGAGCGCGGCCTCCCGCTCGCGGTGCGGAAGCTCGGTCAGGTCCGTCTCCGTCAACCCGGCCGCCGGCGCGGCTACTTCGTCCGGCAGTCCGCGATCCTCGTTCAGGATCTCGGCCAGTCGGCACTTCGTCCAAGTCATGTCGGCCATCTCGGTCCTCCTTGCCTGTCGGAGAGACAAGCGCGCAGGCCGGGCCGCGGGTCCATCGCAGGGCGTCAGTCATGCGACACCCCCAGATAGGCGTCGATGACTTCCTGGTTGTTGCGGACATCGTCCGGCGTGCCGTCTCCGATCTTCCTGCCGTAGTCCATGACCACGACCCGGTCGGAGAGGTCCATGACGACGCCCATGTCGTGCTCGATCAGCGCGATGGTGGTGCCGAATTCGTCGTTCACGTCGAGCACGAAGCGGCACATGTCCTCCTTCTCCTCGACGTTCATGCCTGCCATCGGCTCGTCGAGCAGAAGGATCGTCGGCTCCGAGACGAGCGCGCGGGCGAGTTCCACCCGCTTCTTCAGGCCGTAGGGCAGCCGCGAGACGGGCGTCTTGCGGATGTGCTGGATCTCGAGGAAGTCGATGATCTTCTCGGCCTTCTCGCGGTTCTCGACCTCCTCGCGCTCGGCCGGCCCCTTCCAGAGCGCCTGCGCGAGGATGCCCTGCTGCATCTGGGTCAGCCGCCCGGTCATCACGTTGTCGAGCACGCTCATCCCGTCGAAGAGCGCGATGTTCTGGAAGGTGCGCGCGATGCCCTGGCGCGCGACCTGATAGGGCTTCATCGGCGGGCGCTTCGCGCCGCGGAACCAGACCTCGCCCTCTTGCGGCACGTAGAAGCCCGAGATGACGTTGAGCATCGAGGACTTGCCCGCGCCGTTCGGCCCGATGATCGCGCGGATCTCGCCCTCGCGGATGTCGAAGGAGATGTCCTTGATCGCGGTGACGCCGCCGAAGCGCAGCGTGATGTTCTTCATCTCCATCACGACGCCGCCGATCTTGCGGCCGTCCTCGGTGACGTGGCCCGGCCCGCGGTCGCCCCCGCCTTCGTGGGTGCTCTCGTGCACGGTCTCGGCCAGATCCGCGCGGGTGACGAGGTTCTCGGCGCTCATTGCATGACCTCCCTGTGGCCCCCGGGGGCGCCTCCTCGCGCCCTCGCGGGCGCTCCTCGGCGGCGCGATGACGCCCGCGAGGGCGGAAGAGCGGCCCCGCCCCTCATTCCGCCGCCGCCTTCGCCGGCGCCTCGACGGGCACCACCGCGGCGTCGCGGATCTCGAGCGTCGCCTTGATCTTTCCGGTGCGGCCGTCCTCGTAGGTGACCGCCGTCTCGGTGTAGACGCTCTGCGAGCCGTCGTAGAGCGCGGTCACCAGATCCTCGAACTTCTCGCCGATCACCTTGCGGCGCACCTTGCGCGTGCGGGTGAGCTCCCCGTCGTCGGCGTCGAGCTCCTTGTGCAGCACGAGGAAACGGTGGATCTGGCAGGCCGAGAGCATCTCGTCCCGCGCGATCGAGCGGTTCACCTCCTCGACGTGCTCCTGGATCATCTCGAGCACCTGCGGATGCCCGGCGAGCTCCTGATAGCTCGCGTAGGCGATGTTGTTGCGCTCGGCCCAGTTGCCGACGGCGTTGAGGTCGATGTTGACGAAGGCGCAGCAGCGGTCCCGCCCGGCGCCGAAGACCACCGCCTCGAGGATGTTGGGGAAGAACTTGAGCTTGTTCTCCACGTATTTCGGCGCGAAGAGACTGCCGTCGGCCATCTTGGCCACGTCCTTGGCGCGGTCGATGATGCGCAGATGCCCGGTGTCCGGCTCGAAGAAGCCCGCGTCGCCGGTGGCCACCCAGCCGTCCGGGTCCTTGGTGTCGGCGGTGGAATCGGGGTTCTTGTAGTACTCCACGAAGACGCCCGGGCTCCGGTAATAGACCTCGCCGTTCTCGCGCACCTCCACCTCGACGCCCGGGCTGGGCACGCCCACCGTGTCCGAGCGCACCTCGCCGTCGGGCTGCTGGGTGATGAAAACGCTCGCCTCGGTCTGGCCATAGAGTTGCTTCAGGTTGATGCCGAGCGAGCGGTAGAAATCGAAGATCTCCGGCCCGATCGCCTCGCCGGCGGTGTAGCCCACGCGGATGCGCGACATGCCGAGCACGTTCTTGAGCGGCCCGTAGACGAGCGCCGAGCCCAGCGCGTATTTCAGCCGGTCCCAGGCGCCGACGGTCTCGCCGTCGAGGATCGCGGGCCCGACCCTGCGGGCATGCGCCATGAAGTGGTCGAAGAGCCATTTCTTGATCCGGCCGGCGTCCTCCATCCGGATCATCACGGTGGTCAGCTGCGTCTCGAAGATGCGCGGCGGGGCGAAATAATACGTCGGCCCGATCTCGCGCAGGTCGGTCATCATGGTGTCCGGGCTCTCGGGGCAGTTCACGCAGAACCCGCACCAGTAGGCCTGCCCGACCGAGAAGATGAAATCGCCCACCCAGGCCATCGGCAGATAGGCGAGGATCTCCTCGTCGTGGCGGAGACCGTCGAACTCGGCCGAGGCCTTCGCGGTCTCGATGATGTTGCGGTTCGAGAGCACCACGCCCTTGGGCTTGCCGGTGGTGCCGGAGGTGTAGAGCATCACGCAGGTGTCGTCGTAGCCGAGCTTCGCGCGCCGGCGCTCGAGCTCGGGGCGGAACTCCTCGTCCGCCGCGCGGCCCTGATTCTGGACGTGGCTGAACTGATGCAGGCGCGCGTGGTCGTATTTCCTGAGACCGCGGGGATCGACGTAGATGATGTGCTCGAGCTGGTGCAGGCGCTCCTGCACCTCGATCAGCTTGTCGACCTGTTCCTGATCGGCGACCACGGCGAAGCGCGCGCCGCAGTGGTCCATGACGTAGGCCATCTCCTCGGCGCTCGCGTCCTGATAGAGCGGCACGGGCACCGCGCCCACCGACTGCGCCGCGACCATCGCCCAGTAGAGATAGGGGCGGTTGCGCCCGATCACGGCGACGAAATCACCCTCCGCCACGCCGAGGTTCAAGAGCCCGAGCGCGACCGCCTCGATCTCGCGCGCGGTCTCGGCCCAGGTCCAGCTCTGCCAGATCCCGAACTCCTTTTCGCGATAGGCCGGCTTGTCGCCGACGCGGGCGACGTTCTGTGCGAGAAGCGCAGGAACGGATTCCGGATTCGCCCGGTCGGCGACGGTCTTGGTCACGATGCCTCCTCCCTGCCCGGCCCTCCCCGGCCGGGCGGCCTCTTTCGGGCCGTGGGGGAACGCTGCTTCCCGAGTCTTTCCGCATCATGTCGAAATTCTTGCGAATTGTAACAACCCGCGGGCTGGCCGCGTCCGACGGGAGGGGGGCTGTCTGCCCCCCTCTTGGCCTGACGGCCAATTCACCCCCCGAGAGTATTTGGGCCAAGATGATGGGCGCCCTGCGCGAGAGGGCCTCACAGGCGCATCGCGGTGCAGGCGCGGGCCCGGGCGTCACTCCACGGCGCGGATCAGCTTGCGCTCGAGCACGCGCAGGACGGTGCGCAGGTCGTGCCCCCGCTTGAGCACGCGGCCGTCCATGCCGATGACGGCATACTGCCCCTGGCGGTTGCGCAGCTTCGGGCGCTTCTCGATTCGGTAGAGCGGCTGCTCCGCGGTGCGGCGGAACACCGAGAAGACGGCCACGTCGCGCAGGAACGACAGGCCGTAGTCCCGCCATTCGCCGGCGGCGACCATGCGACCGTAAAGCGCGAGGATCGCGTTGAGTTCGGTCCGGTCGAAGGCGACTCGCTCCGGGCCGGAGGCGGCGAAGGGCGTGGCGGCGGTCATCCGTCGAGAATTGCGTCGGATGCCGCGCAAATCAAGCGCAGGTCGCCGCGGTGGCGCCCGTGTCGCCTTCCCGACGCGGAGGAGCCCGCGTCAGTCGCGGTGGTAGGGCGTGCCGGCGAGGATCTGCGTCGCGCGGTAGAGTTGTTCGGCGAGCATCACCCGCGCCAGCGCGTGCGGCCAGACCATCGGCCCGAGGGAGAGGGCGAGATCGGCGCCCCGGCGCAGCGCCGGGTCGAGCCCGTCGGCCCCGCCGATCAGGAAGGCCGCCTCGGACCGGCCCGCGTCGCGCCAGCGGGCGATCTCGGCGGCCAGCTCGCGCGAGGAGAGCGCGCGCCCGCGCTCGTCGAGCGCGATGCGGAGCGCGCCGGGGGAAAGCTTTCGCATGAGCAGCGCCGCCTCGCCCGCGGGGCCGCCGCCCTTGCGGTCCTCGACCTCGGTTTCCTCGACGGGGCCGAGCCCGAGGACGCGGCCCGCCTTGCCGGCGCGCGCGATGTAGTCGTCGACGAGCGCGCGCTCCGGGCCGGCCCGCAGCCGGCCCACCGCGCGAACACTCAGCCGCAAGGCGCGCTCAGGCGCGGGTGGCGGCCGCCGCGGGCTCCAGCCACATCTTCTCGAGCTGGTAGAACTCGCGCACCTCGGGGCGGAAGACGTGCACGATCACGTCGCCCGCGTCGATCAGCACCCAGTCGCCCGCCTCCTGCCCCTCGGCCCGGGCGAGCACGCCGAGCTCCTGCTTGAGCGTGTCGAGAAGCCGGTCGGCGATGGATGAGACCTGTCGCGCGCTGCGGCCCGAGCAGATCACCATGTGATCGGCCATCGCGGATTTCCCGCGCAGGTCGATCGTCACGACATCGTCGGCCTTGCTGTCGTCGAGAATGCCCAGAACGCGGGACAGAACGGCGTCGTCCGCACGGTCCGGATCGGCGGTGCCCGTCACGGGCACCCTCGTGTCTGCGGCACCCGCCGCGTTGACGTCGAGAGACAGGACATCGTCCTCCTTGGCTGTCGCGCCGCACATCGCCCCGGCGCCGGGCGCATGCGAAAGGTAGCAACCCGGCGCCGACAATTCAATGAAGCGCCGCCCGGCGCGGCGCGATACCGGCGCTTCCGCGCTTGCCTGTCGCCGGGGCGCGGTATATTCCGGCAACCATGAGCCGGGTCTTCGACATGGACGACCGCGCCCGCCTGCCGTGGCGCTTCTTCGGCGCCGCGAAGAGCGTGCTCGCGCGGGCGGCCTGACCGCGAGACCGGCGCGCCGCGCGGCGCGCTCTCCTGCCCTGTCCAGCCATCGCCACCCACGGGAGAGACCCATGTCCCCCAAGACGCTCTACGACAAGATCTGGGACGCGCATCTCGTCCACGAGGACGAGGACGGCACCGCGCTCCTCTACATCGACCGCCACCTCGTGCACGAGGTCACGAGCCCGCAGGCCTTCGAGGGGCTGCGCCTCGCCGGGCGCGCGGTGCGGGCGCCCGAGCGCACCATCGCCGTGCCGGATCACAACGTGCCGACGAGCGCGGACCGCGCCGAGCGCATCGACGACGAGCAGTCGCGCATCCAGGTCGAGGCGCTCGACCGCAACGCGCGCGACTTCGGCGTGACCTATTACCCCGTCAGCGACGTGCGCCAGGGCATCGTGCACATCATCGGCCCCGAGCAGGGCTGGACCCTGCCGGGCATGACGGTGGTCTGCGGCGACAGCCACACCTCGACGCACGGCGCCTTCGGCGCGCTCGCCCACGGCATCGGCACGTCGGAGGTCGAGCACGTGCTCGCCACGCAGACGCTGATCACCCGCAAGTCGAAGAACATGAAGGTCGAGGTGACGGGCCAGCTGCCGCCCGGCGTGACGGCCAAGGACATCACGCTCTCGATCATCGGCAAGACGGGCACCGCCGGCGGCACCGGCCACGTCATCGAGTACTGCGGCGAGGCGATCCGCTCGCTCTCGATGGAGGGGCGGATGACCCTCTGCAACATGGCGATCGAGGGCGGCGCGCGCGCCGGGCTGATCGCCCCGGACGAGACGACCTTCGAGTATGTGAAGGGCCGCCCGCACGCGCCCAAGGGCGCGCAGTGGGAGGCGGCCGTCGCCTGGTGGAAGACGCTGCGCTCGGACGAAGACGCCCACTGGGACAAGGTGGTCACCCTCGACGCCTCCGAGATCGTGCCCGTCGTGACCTGGGGCACCTCGCCCGAGGACGTGGTGCCGATCACCGGGCAGGTGCCCGACCCCGAGAGCTTCGCCGACGGCAAGGCCGAGGCGGCGCGGCGCGCGCTCGAGTACATGGGGCTCGCCCCCGGCACGCCGCTTTCGGAGATCGACATCGACACCGTCTTCATCGGCTCCTGCACCAACGCGCGGATCGAGGATCTGCGCGCCGCGGCCGAGATCGTGAAGGGCCGCCGCGTCAAGGAGGGCGTGCGCGCGATGATCGTGCCGGGCTCCGGCCTCGTGCGCGCGCAGGCCGAGGAGGAGGGCCTCGCCGACATCTTCAAGGAGGCGGGCTTCGACTGGCGCCTCGCGGGGTGCTCGATGTGCCTCGGCATGAACCCCGATCAGCTGAGCCCCGGGGAGCGCTGCGCGGCGACCTCGAACCGCAACTTCGAGGGTCGGCAGGGCCGCGGCGGGCGCACGCACCTGATGTCGCCGGCGATGGCGGCGGCCGCGGCCGTCACCGGGCGGCTGACCGACGTGCGCGAGCTGAGCTGACCCCCCGGCGGAGAGGAACGACGACATGAAGAAATTCGAACGGCTCACCGCCATCGCGGCGCCGCTGCCGCTGATCAACGTCGATACCGACATGATCATCCCGAAGCAGTACCTGAAGACGATCAAGCGCACCGGGCTCGGCGTCGCGCTCTTCGACGAGATGCGCTACGACGCGAACGGCGACGAGGTGCCGGACTTCGTGCTCAACAAGGCGCCGTGGCGCGACGCGGAGATCCTCGCCACCGGCGCCAACTTCGGCTGCGGCTCCTCGCGCGAGCACGCGCCCTGGGCGCTCGAGGATTTCGGCATCCGCTGCGTCATCGCGCCGAGCTTCGCGGACATCTTCCACAACAACTGCTTCAAGAACGGCATCCTGCCCGTCGTCCTGCCGCAGGCGCAGGTGGACGCGCTGATGAAGGACGCCGAGCAGGGCGGCAACGCGCGGCTGACGGTCGACCTCGAGAAGCAGGTCGTCATCGGCGCGGACGGGACGGAGTACCCGTTCGAGGTCGATCCCTTCAAGAAGCACTGCCTGCTGGAGGGGCTGGACGACATCGGCCTGACCCTCGGGCGCGCGAACGAGATCGAGGCCTACGAGGCGCGCGTCGCGGCCGAGCGGCCCTGGGTCTGACGCCCCGGCGCGCCCCGGGCGCGCACAACATCTTGTAGCCATCATGAGCGGCGGCCCATCGCGGCCGCCGTTCTGATGCAGAGACGCACCAGTTCCGCCGCGAATCCGCCCGATTTTGCGGGCACGGTTAACACCGCGATTGAGCATGTGAAGGAAACGGGGCACGATTTGGGCGCGATTGAGGCAATCCGCCGAGCGTGGCGGACCCGGACCGGCGACGAGGGCGCGCAGCACAAAGGACGCGCCCGGTCGCAACGAGGGAACGGAGCAGTGATCGAACGGGTCGTGGGCGCTGCGGCGCGCGCCGTGCTCGCCGCGCTCGTCGTGGTGACGCCGGCGCTGGTGCTGCCGGGAACGATCGGCGGGGGCGGCTTCGCCCTTCCGATCGTCTGCGCCGTCGCCGCGGGTTTCGTGTTCGTGGAATACTACACCGACTTCCCGAGCGTCGTGGACTTCCGGGACGCGCCGCCCTTCAACCGCCTGCGCTTCGCGTGCCTCTTCGCCATCGTGCTCAGCACCTCCGTCCTCTGCGCCGATCAGGTGCGCCCGACGCTGTTCAGCGGCGCGGTCGCGTCGCTCGGCGCGCTGACCGGCGGCGCGCTCGACTTCCCCTATTCGCCGGTGCGGATGCTCCTCATTGGCGTGGCGGACGGCGCGCGCCTCTCGGCCCTCGAGATCGCGCAGAGCGCGGCCGGCCTCGCCTGCGTCTATGCGGCGCTCACGCTCGGCGCCTTCGCGATCGTCCTGCGCCGGGGCTGGCCGCTCCGGGACGGGCCGTTCAACGTCTGGATCAACATGCCGCTCTTCGACCCGACGAGCGGGGGCGACATCGTGCACCGGCTGCGCCGCGACGGGCGCGTCAATCTCATACTGGGCGCCCTGCTGCCCTTCGTGCTACCTGCGGTCATCAAGGCGGTGACGCTGGCCGTCGGTCCGCTCCGGCTCGGCGATCCGCATACCCTGATCTGGGTGATGAGCGTATGGGGCTTCCTGCCCGTCAGCATGATCATGCGGGCCCTCGCCCTGCAGCGGGTGGCCGATCTCGTCGAGGACAAGCGGCGGCGCACCGCCGCCCTGCGCGAGGCGCCCGCGCCGGCCTGAGCGCGCTCGCGCTGCTCGCCGCGCTCTGGGCCGGCGCGCTTCCGGCCGAGTCGCTGCGCGTGGCGACCTACGGCGCCGCGCTCTCCCGCGAGGGTCCGGGGCTTCTGCTGCGCGACATCCGCGAGGGCGAGGCGCAGGCGCGCGCCGCCGCCCGCGTGGTGGCCGAGGCCGCGCCGGATATCCTGCTGCTCACCGATTTCGACTACGACTGGGAGGGCCGCGCGCTCGACGCCTTTGCCGGGCTGGTGGCCGAGGCCGGCCATCCCCTGCCCCACCGCTTCGCGCTGCGGCCCAACGCCGGGATGGCCACCGAGCGCGACCTCGACGGCGACGGGCGCCGGGGCGAGGCCGACGACGCGCAGGGCTGGGGCCGCTTCGCGGGCGACGGGGGGCTCGCGCTCCTGTCCCGCCACCCGATCGATGCGGAGGGCGCGCGCGATTTCTCGGACCTGCTCTGGCGCGACCTCCCCGGGAGCCGCGCGGCCGAGGCCGGACTGACGGAGGCCGCGCGCGGGGTTCAGCGGCTCTCCTCCACCGGGCACTGGGCGGTCGAGGTGCGCCCCGCGGGCGCGGCGCCGCTCACCCTGCTCGCCTTCGCGGCGACGCCGCCGGTCTTCGACGGGCCGGAGGACCGCAACGGCCGGCGCAACGCCGACGAGATCCGCTTCTGGCGGCTCTTTCTCGACGGCGCCTTCGGCCCGGCGCCCGACGGGCGCTTCGTCCTCCTCGGCAACGCCAACCTCGATCCCGTGGACGGCGAGGGCCGGCACGCCGCGATCCGCGCGCTGCTCACCGATCCGCGGCTGCAGGACCCGCGCCCGGAAAGCGCCGGCGCCCGCGCCGCCGCCGATGCCGCGCACGCGGGCGACCCGGCCCTCGACACCGCCGACTGGGACGGGCCGGGGAACCTGCGGGTGCACTACGTCCTGCCCTCGGCCGACTGGCGCGTGACGGGCGCGGGCGTCCTCTGGCCCGAGGCGGGCGCCCCCGCGGAGGCGGCGGCCGCTGCCGGGCCGCACCGGCTGGTCTGGGTGGACCTCGCCGCGGCCCGGGGCGCGCCGCCTTGACCGAACGTGCGGCGCGGACTAGGCGAGCGCGACCCGACCACTTCAGGAGAGCCCCCATGTCCGATCGTTCGCTGCTCATTCTGCCCGGGGACGGCATCGGCCCCGAAGTGATGGACGAGGTCCAGCGGGTGATCGCCTGGTTCGGCGACAAGCGCGGGCTCGGCTTCGCGGTCTCCGAGGATCTCGTGGGCGGCGCGGCCTACGACGCGCACGGCACGCCGCTCACCGACGCCACGATGGCGCGCGCGCAGGAGGTGGACGCGGTGCTGCTCGGCGCCGTGGGCGGGCCCAAGTACGACGCGCTCGACTTCTCGGTGAAGCCCGAGCGCGGGCTCCTGCGCCTGCGCAAGGAGATGGACCTCTTCGCCAACCTGCGCCCGGCGCAGTGCTTCGACGCGCTCGCCGATTTCTCCTCGCTCAAGCGCGAGGTGGTGGCGGGCCTCGACATCATGATCGTGCGCGAGCTCACCTCCGGTGTCTATTTCGGCGAGCCGCGCGGCGTCTTCGAGGAGGGCGGCCAGCGCGTCGGCCTCAACACCCAGCGCTACACCGAGGCCGAGATCGCCCGCGTCGCCCGCGCCGCCTTCGAGCTCGCGCGGCGGCGGGGCAACCGGGTCTGCTCGATGGAGAAGGCCAACGTCATGGAATCGGGCGTGCTCTGGCGCGAGGTGGTGACCGAGGTGCACGCGGCCGACTACGCCGACGTCGAACTCTCCCACATGTACGCCGACGCGGGCGCGATGCAGCTCACCCGCTGGCCGAAGCAGTTCGACGTGATCGTGACCGACAACCTCTTCGGCGATCTCCTGTCGGACCTCGCGGCGATGCTCACGGGCTCGCTCGGCATGCTGCCCTCGGCCTCGCTCGGCGCGCCGATGGCGAACGGCCGGCCCAAGGCGCTCTACGAGCCGGTGCACGGCTCCGCGCCCGACATCGCGGGGCAGGGGAAGGCCAATCCCTGCGCCTGCATCCTGAGCTTCGCCATGGCGCTGCGCTATTCCTTCGACGCAGGCGAAGAGGCGACGCGCCTCGAGCAGGCGGTCGAGCGGGTGCTCGCCAAGGGCATCCGCACGGGCGATCTGCTGAACGTCGAGGGCGCGACGCCGGCCACCACGCGCGAGATGGGCGACGCGGTGATCGCGGAGCTCGAGGCGAGCCTCTGAGCGCGGGGCAAGGCGCTTGAAAAGCGCCTTGAACGGCCTTTCCAAGGCCGTTCGCCCGCCGCGACGGCAGCACGCCGAAATCCGCGCCGTCGCCTCTTGCCAAGCCCGGCGCGAGGGGCTATCCGGCGCAACACGGTCGGAGTGTAGCTCAGCCTGGTAGAGCACCGTCTTCGGGAGGCGGGGGTCGTAGGTTCGAATCCTGCCACTCCGACCAGATTCTCGCTCAAGTCGCTGTATCGCGCCGGTGTGCCCGGCCCGACGTCGCGTTCCCACGAACGGCACGAAAAACGCGCGCCGCCGGGGCGACGCGCGCGCTGTCCCGTCCCGGTGGCGCTCAGTCGCGCAGGAGCTCGTTGATGCCGACCTTCGAGCGGGTCTGCGCGTCGACGCGCTTGACGATCACCGCGCAGTAGAGATTGACCCCTCCGGTCGAGGGCATGGAGCCCGAGACGACGACCGAGTAGGGTGGCACCTCTCCCATGAAGACCTCGCCGGTCTCGCGGTCCACGATCTTCGTGGACTGGCCGAGATAGACGCCCATGCCGAGCACCGCGCCCTCGCGCACGATCACGCCCTCGACGACCTCGGAGCGCGCGCCGATGAAGCAGCCGTCCTCGATGATCGTCGGGTTGGCCTGCATCGGCTCGAGCACGCCGCCGATGCCGACGCCGCCCGAGAGATGCACGTTCCGCCCGATCTGCGCGCAGGAGCCGACGGTCGCCCAGGTGTCCACCATGGTGCCCTGGTCGACGTAGGCCCCGAGGTTCACGAAGGAGGGCATGAGCACCACGCCCGGCGCGATGTAGGCGGAGCGGCGCACGACGCAGTTGGGCACCGCGCGGAAGCCGGCCTCGCGCCAGCGCGCCGCGTCCCAGCCGGCGAACTTGCTGTCCACCTTGTCCCACCAGCCGCCGCCCTGCGGGCCGCCCGACTGCATTTCCATGTCCTTCAGGCGGAAGCCGAGAAGCACGGCCTTCTTGGCCCACTGGTTGACCTGCCACTGCCCGTCCGCGCCCGGTTCGGCGACGCGCAGCTCGCCGCGGTCGAGCGCCTCGAGCGTCGCCTCGATCGCCTCGCGCGTCTCGCCGCCGGTGGCGGGGGTGATGGTGTCGCGCGCCTCCCAGGCGGCCTCGATCGCGGCTTCCAGACCAGCGGTGGACATCTGTCGCTCCCCTTGCGTGACTGCGTGTCGCGCGGGGTATAGGCGAGCGCCCCGGCCCGCACAATCCGCGCTGTGGCCGGGGCCCGGCGAACGCGTTAGGCAAGGACCACAGAGGAGGTGCCCATGACCGACGACCGCCGCAGCCCGTTTCCCGACGCCGGCGCGGACCGCTCGGCGGCCGAGCATCTGCCGCAGACGCCGCAGACGCGCTCGCCCGCCTACCGGCTCGCCTTCGACGACGAGGATTTCCTGCTGCGCGACGAGCTCCGCCCTGTGCGGCTGCAGCTCGAGCTTCTGAAGCCCTCGATGCTGATGGACGAGCACGGGGTGAAGAGCACGATCGTGCTCTTCGGCGGCGCGCGCATCCCACCGCCCGACCGCAAGGAGAGCGCGCGCACCGAGACCCTGCAGGCGCTCTCGCGGTTCTACGAGGTGGCGCGCGACTTCGCGCGGCGCATGACCGAGGCCTGCCGCGGCACGGGCGAGAACGTGATCGTCACCGGCGGCGGCCCCGGCGTGATGGAGGCCGGCAACCGCGGCGCGGAGGAGGCCGGGGGCGAGAGCATCGGCCTCAACATCGTGCTGCCGCACGAGCAGGCGCCGAACGCCTACATCACGCCGGAGCTCTGCTTCAATTTCCACTACTTCGGCATCCGCAAGATGCATTTCCTGCTGCGCGCCAACGCCGTCTGCATCTTCCCCGGCGGCTTCGGCACGCTCGACGAGATGTTCGAGGCGCTGACGCTGATCCAGACGGGGCGGATGCGGCGGGTGCCCTTCCTGCTCTTCGGGCGGGACTTCTGGGAACGGATCATCGACTGGCACGCGCTGGCCGAGGCAGGCACCATCTCGGACGAGGACCTCGACCTCTTCCGCTACGCGGAGACGGCGGAGGAGGCCATCGCGATCATCGAGAACTGGGAGATCGAGGCCCCGCGCGAGGAGATCCCGGGCCGGGTGCCGCCCGAGGGCTGAGCGCGCGGGCCGCCGCGGCGTGATGCGCGTGCCCCAGAAACGGCGCGCCGAAGGTCCGGACGAGGTGGGCGTAGCCGTAGCCCAGCTCCGAGCCCTTGCAGAGGCGCCGGCCGTCGAGCGCGTGCAGCGCGAGGCCGCCGCCGGCCTCCTGCAGGCGGTAGCCCTTCGCCGCGAGGCGCGATTGCAGGTCCGCTCAGTCGCGCGCGTATGCGAAATCCTCGGCGAGGAGCGCCCGGAGGGGCGCGACGAGCCGCTCATCCGCCCTGACGGGCGTCTTCGCCGTCTCCCGGCGCTTCAGGTCGCGGCGGATCGCGTCGCGGATCACCTGTCCGCGGCTCACGTCCTCGGCGCGCGCGGGCCGCTCGAGGGCGGCGACATACTCGGGCGGCAGTGCGATATCCAAGCGTTCCATGCCGCCGGGCGTGCCGCAATCTGGTTAATGCCCGGTTGACCGGCGCTCAGTGCAGCGTCTCGCCCGCGGGCTCGCGCTCGGCCGGCAGGGTGCAGAGCGGCGCGTCGCTCAGGACGCCGCAGATCACCGCCCCGGCCTCGGTGCGCACCACGCGGTAGCCGTAGCCCTTCAGGCGGTGCGACCACTCCCGGTCCGAGAGCGCCATGCGGCGCTCGCGCTGCGCGAGGGTGCGGATGTCGGCGAAGCCCTCGGCGTCCATGTGCTCGGTCGGGTCCATCGGGTCCTCCACTCGAAACAAAGCCTCTGCCTCGAGGGAATAGTTGACCGATGTGGCGGAAATGGAGCGCGCGGCGGGCAGGCCGCGGGCGTTCTCAGGGCGTGGACAATCCGGCCTCGGCCGCGATCTCGGCGCGGGTTTTCTTCGCGCGCTCGGTCGCGGACTTGAGCTGACCGCAGGCGGCCATGATGTCCTCGCCCCGCGGGGTGCGGATCGGCGCGGCGTAGCCCGCCTTGTAGATGATGTCGGCGAAGGCCTCGATCCGGTCCCAGTCGGAGCGCGCGTAGGGCGCGCCGGGCCATTCGTTGAAGGGGATCAGGTTGATCTTGGCCGGGATGCCCTCGATCAGCCTCAGGAGGCGGCGCGCGTCGGCGTCGCTGTCGTTCACGTCCTTCAGCATCACGTATTCGAAGGTGATGCGCTCGGAGTTCGAGAGGCGCGGGTAGGCGCGCAGCGCCTTCAGCAGCTTCGCGATGTTCCATTTCCTGTTGATCGGCACGAGCTTGTCGCGCACCGCGTCGGTGGTCGCGTGGAAGCTCACCGCCATGAGACAGCCGATCTCTTCGGCGCAGCGGGCGATCTCGGGCACGACGCCCGAGGTGGAGAGCGTGATGCGCCGGCGCGAGAGCGAGATGCCCTCGCCGTCCATGGCGATCTTCATGGCGTCGCGCACGTTCTCGAAGTTGTAGAGCGGCTCGCCCATCCCCATCAGCACGATGTTGGACACGAGCCGCGGCCGCTCGCCCATGCCCTCGCCGGGCTTCGGCCAGTCGTCGAGATCGTCGCGCGCCGCCATCACCTGCCCGACGATCTCGGCCGCGGTCAGGTTGCGCACGAGCTTCTGCGTGCCGGTGTGGCAGAAGGAGCAGGTGAGCGTGCAGCCCACCTGGCTCGAGATGCAGAGCGTGCCGCGCCCCTCCTCGGGGATGTAGACCGTCTCGACCTCGTGGCCGCCGGCGATGCGCATGAGATACTTGCGCGTGCCGTCGGCGCTGACCTCTTTCGAGACGATCTCGGGGATCTCGACCACGAAGGCGTCGGCGAGCTGCGCGCGGTAGGCCTTGGAGAGGTTCGTCATCGCAGCGAAGTCGCGCACGCCGCGCTGGTAGATCCACTGCCAGAGCTGCGCCTCGCGCATCTTCGCCTGTTTCTCGGGCGTGCCCGCCGCGATCAGCGCCTCGCGGAACGCCGGCCGCGGCAGACCGACGAGGTTGCGCGGCCCCTCCGGCACCTTCCGGGGGATGGTCATGAAATCCTGCGTGATCGGCGTGTCGGCGGTCATGGCGTCTCTCGCGGCTGGCGGAGTTTCAGGCTCATATAGCATTCGCGCCGCGATGCCAAAGGGGCGTCACTCGGCGCAGCGCGCCTCCGCCTCCTCGACCGCGGCCGTGTAGCCCATGAGCGAGAAGGTGTCCTCGGTCGTGGTGCCGCGCGTGCTTTCGGCGGTGATCACCGCGTCGACCCCGCGCCGCATCGCGGCGGCGATCTCGGCGTCTTCCTCCGCCGAGGCGGCCCAGGCCCATTCCTGTTCGTTCACGGGCGTGTCCGGGTCGTCCTCGTCGGTGTAGAGGCGGAAACGGTCGTCGCCGATGACCATGGTGATCGGCGTCTCGGTGGAGAACGGGTAGCCGCCGGTGAAGCTCACCTGCCCCGCGATATCTTCGGCAGGGTGGAAGGACGTGAAGAGCTGGATTTCGCCCCGGCGCACATCATCAGTCACGTCTGAGCCACCGCGCGTTGCACGCCACGTTTCCGGTCCAGCAACTCCCCAGCATGCGAGAGGATCATCCTCAACGAACACGGTCCAATCCGTCTGAGTCGCGACGCGGTTCGTGCTCATTTCTTCCTGTGCAACGGCCATGCCCGCGACGGCGAGCGTCAGCGCGCCGGCCAGACCCGGCAAGATACGGGAAACCATTCGCCTGCCTCCAAACTGTTCGTGCCCCAACCGCCCGGCCGCCCCGGCCGCCCCGGCCGCTCTTCCGGCGGCTCGCGTCGGCGGGCAAGTCCCTCTCGACGCCGCTGTTCTACCGTGAAATGGTCCGCCGGCGAAAGACCTGTCGGCGCCGCGGCGCCCGAACGGCACGAGGAGGCGGGGCATGGACGGCTGGACGCTCATGGCGGAGGCGACGCGCGATCCCTTCGTCGAGAGCCGGCACCTCGGCGCGGCGGTGATCGCCGGGCCGGAGGGGGTGCGCCACGCCTGGGGCGATCCCGAGCGGGTGATCCTGCCCCGCTCGGCGGTCAAGATGATTCAGGCGCTGCCGCTCGTCGTCTCCGGCGCCGCCGACGCGGCGGGGCTCGGGCCCGAGCATCTCGCGCTCGCCTGCGCGTCGCACCAGGGGGCGGAGATGCACACCCGGCGCGTCGCCGACTGGCTCGCCGCGCTCGGGCTCTCGGAGGCGGACCTGCGCTGCGGCCCGCAATGGCCGGCCGACCGCGCCGCGCGCGACGCGCTGATCCGGGCGGAGGCGGCGCCCTCGCAACTGCACAACAACTGCTCGGGCAAGCACGCCGGCATGCTGACGCTGGCGCGCCACCTCGGCGCGGGGCCGGAGTATCACCTGCCCGACCACCCGGTGCAGGTGGCCTGCCGCGAGGCGTTCGAGGCGGTGACCGGCGCGCCCTCGCCCGGCTACGGCATCGACGGCTGCGCGCTGCCGAATTTCGCCGGCCGCCTCGACCGGATCGCGCAGGCGATGGCGTGGTTCGCCACGGCGCAGACCCGCGACGACGCCGAGAGCCGCGCCGCCGCCCGGCTGGTCGCGGCGATGACGGCGCACCCCGAGCTCGTCGCGGGGGAGGGCCGGGCCTGCACCGATCTGATGCGCGCGGGCGGCGGGCGCGTCGCGGTCAAGACCGGGGCGGAGGGCGTCTTCACCGCGATCCTGCCCGAGGCGGGCCTCGGCGTCGCGCTCAAGATCGCCGACGGCGCGACGCGGGCCGCGGACTGCGCCGTCACGGCGCTCCTCGTGCGTCTGGGTGCGCTGTCGGCGGAGGACCCGGCGGTGGCGGCCCGGCTCGAGGCGCCGATTCGCAATCGCCGCGGCGACACCGTGGGCCACATCCGCCCAGCGCCGGACCTGCGCGCCTGAGCGTCAGGGGGCGGCGAACTCCGCCCGGGCATAGCCCTGCAGGTAGAGAAGCGCGGTCAGGTCGCCGTGGTTGACGCGAATGCGCGCCTCGCGCTGCACGGCCGGTTTCGCATGCAGCGCCACGCCGAGCCCTGCGCGCGCGAGCATGGCGAGGTCGTTCGCCCCGTCGCCCACCGCGATGGCGTCCTCCGGCGCGATGCCGAGCCGCGCCGCCGTCCGCTCCAGCGCGGCCACCTTGGCGTCGCGCCCGAGGATCGGCGGGCGCACCGTGCCGGTGAGCCGCCCGGCCTCGGCCTCGAGCACGTTGGCCTGCGCCGCGTCGAAGCCGAGCGCGGCGGCCACGGGCTCCGCGAAGGCGGTGAAGCCCCCCGAGACGAGGAGCGTATGCGCCCCCGCCGCCCGCATCGTCGCGGCGAGCGTGGCGCCCCCCGGCATATGCGTGATGCGCTCGGCGAGGACGCGGTCGATCACCGCCTGATCGAGCCCCTCGAGGAGCGCCACCCGCTCGGTCAGCGCGCCCTCGAAGTCGAGCTCCCCGTTCATCGCGCGCGCCGTGATCTCCCGGACATGCGCGCCGACGCCCGCGACCTCGGCGAGCTCGTCGATGCACTCCTGCCGGATGAGGGTGCTGTCCATGTCCGCGATCAGGAGCCGCTTGCGCCGCCCCTCGGACGGCACGAGGGCGAGGTCGATCCCCTCCGCCTGCAGGTCGGCCCACGCCGTTTCCGGCTTCGAAGGCGCCTGCGGCACCTCGAACTCCGCCGCTTCCCCCGGCGCGAGCCAGCGCAGCGCGCCGCCGCCCCAGTCGGCGCGAAGCGCTTCCACCCGCTCGGGCTCCAGCGACGGGCGGGCCGGATCGGTGAGCAGAATGGCGACGGGCATGTGGAGAGCCTCTCGAGGGATGGGATACGCCGCAACGGCTTAGCGTCGATGCGCCCGGGGTGAAAGGGCGCCGGCGGAGGCACGGCGCCCCGGCGGGACATGCAGGGGCCGCCGCGACGCCCCGTCGACCCGCGGTCAGGTCGGTCTTGCGCCGGACCCGCCAGCAACGCGCGGGGCGCAAGGGCGGCATGTCTACCTCCCGATCGCGAGGAGGAGGTCGCGCCGGCGGCGTTTCGGGCATGTCCACCGGGGCCTCCGGACCGCCAAACGGCCGGAGCCGTGAGTGCCGCCCGTCTCGCCCTTCGCCGCTCAGCCCCGTGGTCAGGGCGGGCGTCCGGGTTTCTGCAACGACCGAAGCGTCAGCGCTGTCCGGGTCGCGCCCGCCGCCGCGAGGGTGACGCTACCACCCGGCGCGCGGCCGCGTCAGCGGACACGTCACGGGCGCGGGCCGCCCGCCTCCGCGCGCCGCCGCTCCATCAGGGCGGTCAGCCAGTCGGGGTCCATCTCGGGGACCGAGGACAGCAGAAGCTCGGTGTAGTCGGGATGGGGCGGCGCGAGGATCTGGTCCTTCAGCCCCTGTTCCACGACGCGGCCCTGGTACATCACCACGATCTCGTCGGCGATCGCCTCGACGGTGGCGATGTCGTGGGCGATGAAGAGGTAGGCGATGCCCCGTTCCCTCTGCAGCCGCATCAGGAGCTTCAGGATGCCCTCCTGCACGATCTGGTCGAGCGCCGAGGTCACCTCGTCGCAGAGGATCACGTCCGGATCTGCGGCGAGCGCGCGGGCGATGCAGATGCGCTGCTTCTGCCCGCCGGAGAGCTCGCCGGGCAGGCGGTCGTAGAACCCCGCGTCGAGCTCGATCTGCTCCAGAAGCTCGACGGTGCGCCGCTCCAGCGCCGCTCCCTTCAGCCCGTGGTAGAAGGTGAGCGGCCGGCCGATGATCTCGCCCACGGTCTGGCGCGGGTTCATGGCGGTGTCGGCCATCTGGTAGATCATCTGGATGCGGCGGAGCTGTTCCTTGCTGCGGTCCTTGAGCTTCGGCGGCAGGGGCGCGCCGTCGAAGGTGATCTCGCCCTTGGAGGGGGGCAGCAGGCCGGTGACGACCTTCGCCATGGTGGACTTGCCCGAGCCGCTTTCACCGACGAGCGCGACGGTGCGCCCGCGCGGCAGGTCGATGCTCACGTCGTGGAGCACCTTGAGCCGGTTGCCGTAGGCCGCGTCGATGCCTTCGGCGCGCAGCACCACGTCCTCGGACGGGTCGGCCGCCTTGCGCAGGCTGCGCACGGACCAGAGGCTTTTCGTGTAGTCCTGTTTCGGGTGCGCGAGCATCTCGCGCGTTTCGGCCTCCTCGACCTCCTCGCCGTAGCGCAGCACCTTGATGCGGTCGGCCATCTGCGCCACGACGGCGAGGTCGTGGGTGATGTAGATCGCCGCGGTGTCGAACTCCTCGACGATCTTGCGCATGGACATCAGCACCTCGACCTGCGTGGTCACGTCGAGCGCGGTGGTGGGTTCGTCGAAGACGATGAGATCGGGGCGCGCGGACATCGCCATCGCGGTCATCACGCGCTGAAGCTGCCCGCCCGAGACCTGATGCGGGTAGCGCGCGCCGATGTGCTCGGGGTCAGGGAGTTGCAGCTGGGCGTAGAGCGCCTTCGCGTCGGCGATGGCCTCGGCCTCGGACTTGAGCCCCTCGCGCACGGCCGCCGCCACCGTCTGGTCGATCAGCCGGTGCGCCGGGTTGAAGGAGGCCGCCGCCGACTGCGCGACGTAGGTCATGCGCGTGCCCCAGAGCCTGCGGCGCTTCCACTCCGGCATGGTCAGGAGGTCCATGCCGTCGAAACGGACGGACCCGCCGGCGAAGCGGACGCCGGCGCGCGCGAAGCCCATCGCGGCGAGGCCGAGGGTGGACTTGCCCGCGCCCGATTCGCCGATCAGGCCCAGCACCTCGCCCCGGTGCAGCGTCAGGTCCACGCCCTTGATGATCGGGTTCCACCGCTCGTCGGCGAAGCCCTCGATCCGCAGCCCGCGGATGTCGAGGAGCGGCGCGCCGGACGCCGGCGTCGCCCCGGTGACTTCGGAACGCTCAGTGTTCATCGCGCAACCCGCTCGTCTTTTGCAGGAACCAGTCCACCACGAAATTCACCGCCACGGTCAGCAGGGCGATCGCCGCCGCCGGCAGGAGCGGCGTGAGCCCGGCCTTCAGGTCGAAGCGGGCGAACTGGATCAGGTTCGCGGTCTCCCGCACCATGGTGCCCCAGTCGGCGGTCGGCGGCTGGATGCCCACGCCGAGGAAGGAGAGCGCGGCGATGGTCAGGAAGACGAAGCAGAAGCGCAGCCCGAACTCCGCCACCAGCGGCGGCAGGATGTTGGGCAGGATCTCGCGCCGCATGACCCAGCCGAGCCCCTCGCCGCGCAGCTGCGCCGCCTCGACGTAGTCCATGACGACCACCCCCACCGCGACCGATCGCGTCAGGCGGAAGACGCGGGTGGAATCGAGCACCGCGATGATGAGGATGAGCGACAGCGCCGAGGAGCCGAAGATCGACAGCAGCATCAGCGCGAAGATCAGCGACGGAATCGCCATCAGCACGTCGACGCCCCGGCTGATCACCTGATCGAGCCATGCGCGGTTGATCGCCGCGACGAGCCCGAGCGAGACGCCGATCACGAAGGCGAGCAGGGTGGTGACGAAGGCGATCCCGATGGTGTTGCGCGCGCCGTAAATCAGCCGCGTGAGGATGTCGCGCCCGATCTGGTCGGTGCCGAAGGGATGCTCCGCGCTCCAGGGCGCGTAGGACTGGGCGAAGACCTCCGCCTCGCCATAGGGGGCGAGCCAGGGCGCGAAGAGCGCGACGAAGATGTAGCCCGCGATCACGAGCAGCCCGAAGAGCGCCGTGGGCGGCGCCTTCTTCAGCTCGATCCACGCGCGCTGCCGCCATGTGCGGCGGGTTCGGAAGCGGCCCACCTCGGCGGCGGCCGAATAGCCTTCGGTCTGATCGGTCATTTCGGGTGCAACAGCCGCGGGTTGGTGACGATGCCGATGATGTCGGCGACGAGATTGAGCAGGATGTAGGTCGCCGCGAAGATCAGCGCGCAGGCCTGCACCACGGGGATGTCGCGCGCGCTCACCGCGTCCACCATCAGTTGCCCGATGCCGGGATAGACGAAGACGACCTCGACCACGACGACGCCCACGACGAGATAGGCGAGGTTGAAGGCGATCACCGCCGCGATCGGCGCCCAGGCGTTGGGCAGCGCGTGGCGCAGGATCACCCGGCGCGGCGGCTCGCCCTTGAGGCGCGCCATCTCGATGTAGGGCGAGGCCAGCAGATTGATGATCGCCGCCCGCGTCATCCGCATCATGTGCGCGACGATCACCAGCGTGAGCGTCAGCGCCGGCAGCGCGGTGGTATAGACCCGGTCCCAGAGCGGCATGCCCGGGCTGACGTCGGCGAGGCTCGGAAAGACGGGCCAGAGCGCGCCGAGCAGCAGGATCAGGATGTAGGCCACGAAGAACTCGGGAAACGAGATCGTCGTCAGCGTCGTGGTGCTCACCGCCTTGTCGTAGAGACTGTCGCGCTTGAGCGCCGCGGTGATCCCGAGAAAGAGCGCGAGCGGCACCGCGATCAGCGCCGTCATCCCGGCGAGGAAGAGCGTGTTCAGGAGCCGCGGGCCGACCAGATCGGCCACCTCGCGCGAGCGGTCCACGCCCGAGGCGGCGCGCCCCGAGAACGACGTGCCGAGATCGCCCTGCGCGAGCGCCCCGATCCAGTCGAGATAACGGATCACCGGCGGCTGGTCGAGGCCGAGCTCGCGGCGGAAGGCCGCCACCGTCTCGGTCGTCGCCGCCTGCCCGAGCACGGCCTCGGCGAAATCGCCGGGCAGCATCTGCACCGAGGCGAAGATGATGATCGACACTATGAAGAGCGTCAGGACGCCCAGCGCGAAACGCTGGAGGACGGTCCGGAGCACCGGATGCATCTTGTCTCTCCGTTCTGGGCCGCCGGGGCACCTCTGCGCCCTCGATGCGCTCGGGGGCGCGGCTACGGCGGCCGTCTCGGCGGGGTCGCCCCCGCGCCGCGCGAGATTACGCGAAGCGACGCGCCGATTTCAAAGAAAAACACGTCGCGCATGGACATGCGAAGATTCTGTTGGGTCTCGGCGCGCCAGGATGTAGTGTATAAAGCAGTTCATGCGGGTCAGCGTCCCCGGGCGCCGCCCCACCAACGACGAGACAGGGAAAGCGACATGAAGGACAAGTTCATCGAGCGTCAGCGCCGGCTGCTCCGGCAGGGCCGCCTCTCGCGGCGTGATTTCGTGGCCTCGGTGCTCTCCGCCGGCGTCGTGCTGCCCAGCGCGCTGACCATGGCCGACCGCGTGCAGGCCGCCACGCCCAAGCGCGGCGGCGACCTCAAGATCGGCATGGGACACGGCTCGACCACCGACAGCCTCGACCCGGCGACCTACGAGAACGGGTTCATGACGCACACGGGCTACCTCTGGGGCAACTCGCTGACCGAGGTCGCGCCCGACGGCACGCTGCGCGGCGATCTGGTCGAGGGCTGGGAGGCGACGCCCGACGCGCGCGTCTGGCGCTTCCCGATCAAGAAGGGCGTGACCTTCCACAACGGCAAGACGCTGACCGTCGAGGACGCGATCGCCTCGCTCAACCACCACCGCGGCGAGGACACGAAGTCCGCCGCCAAGGGCCTCCTGTCCGACGTCGAGGAGATGCGCGCCGACGGCGACACGCTCGTGGTGACGCTCGCCTCCGGCAACGCGGACTTCCCCTTCGTGCTGTCGGATTATCACCTGCTGATCATGCCGTCGGACGAGGGCCGCGTGGACCCCACCGCGGCGATCGGCACCGGGCCCTACCCGCTCGACACCTTCGAGCCCGGCGTGCGCGTCACCGCCACCCGGAACGAGAATTACCACCGCGAGGACGCGGCTTGGTTCGACACGGTCGAGCTCCTCGCCATCCTCGACCCGACCGCGCGGCAGAACGCGCTGATGAACGGCTCGGTGCACCTGATCGACCGGGTCGATCCCAAGACGGCGAACCTGCTCGGCCGGGCGCCCGACGTCACGATCCTCGAGGAGACGGGCTACCTGCACTACACCTTCCCGATGCGCGTCACCATGGCGCCCTTCGACAACTACGACCTGCGCATGGCGCTCAAGCTCTCGGTCAAGCGCCAGGAGCTCGTGGACAAGATCCTGATGGGCTACGGCACCGTCGGCAACGACCACCCGCTCTCGCCGAGCGTTCCCTTCCACGCCGCCGATCTGCCCCAGCGCGAGTTCGACCCGGAGAAGGCCGCCTTCCACTATCGGAAGTCGGGCCACAGCGGGCCGATCCAGCTCTCGGCCTCCGACGCGGCCTTCGCCGGCGCGGTGGACGCCGCGCAGCTCATCGCCGCCTCCGCCGCCGAGGCGGGCATCGAGGTCGAGGTGGTGCGCGAGCCCTCGGACGGCTACTGGTCCAACGTCTGGAACAAGAAGGCCTGGTGCGCCTGCTACTGGAGCGGCCGGCCGACGGCGGACTGGATGTTCTCCTCGGCCTATGTCGACGACACCGAGTGGAACGACACCGACTGGCGCAACACCGACGCGGCGCAGAAATTCAACCGCATCGTGGACGAGGCGCGCGCCGAGCTCGATCAGCAGAAGCGCGGCGAGCTCTACGCCGAGGCGCAGCGCCTGATCCACGACGACGGCGGCGCGCTCGTGCCGATGTTCGCCAACCACGTCATGGCCCATTCCAACGCCCTCGCCCACGGCGAGCACGTCGCGGCCAACTGGGAACTCGACGGCAACAAGGCCAGCCAGCGCTGGTGGATGGCCTGAGCGCCAGACGGCTCGGGGCGCCCGCCGCCCCGCGCACGACCACTGGGGCGCCCAAACCGGGGCGCCCCGGCTCATCCCGACAGGCGTCACGCTATCGGTCGCCGACGCCCCGAGGCCCGGACCGGATCGTCCGGCAAGCTCTTCGACGCTCCCCGGGCCGCGCGCGCCGGGTGACCGCGAGAGGCACTTGCTGCTCGCCGACCCCGGGCGCGGTGCGCCGACCGAAGCCCCACGCGCCGTGGGCCCGCCACCGCGGCAACCGGCACGCTGCCGCGTGGCGTCGCGCCGAGGGGGCGCCGCCTACTCCTCCGCGCCGCCGACCGCCTCGAAGCCGGCGACCACGTCGAGAAGCTCGCGGGTAATGGTCTCCTGCCGCTTGCGGCTGTAGAGCGCGGTCAGCTCCTCCCCGCGCGCGTCGATGTTGCGCTCCGCGCTCTGCATCGCCGCGAGCCGGGTGGCGTGCTCGCTCGCCAGCGCCTCGGCGAGCGCCCGGTAGAGCACCACGAAGGTGCGCTGGCGCACCAGCCACGACAGCAGCCGCGCGGGCTCCATCCGGAAGAAGGGCAGGCCGCGCCCCGGCCAGTCGCGATCGCGCAGCCGGCGCAGATCGGCCTCGGGGATGGGCAGCAGCGTGCGCTCGACCGGCACGGCGCGCGCGCGCCCCTCCCGCCGGTTGTGGACGACCGAGACCCGGCCGACGCCGCGCGCCCGCGTCCAGCGCTCGACCTCCACGAGGGCGCGCTGCACCATGGGCGTCATCCCCGTGACCGAGCCCGGCAGCGCCATCAGGCGGTCGATCTCGTGGCCCTCGGCCTCGAGCCGGGCGGCGGCGCGCGCACCGACGACGGCCAGCACCTCGGTCCGCGGGCCGATGCGCGCGGCGGCGTGGCGCGCGACGATCTCGTTGTAGCGCCCGCAGAGCCCGCGGTCGGAGCCGATCACGATCACCGCCTCGCGCGCGGCCGGATCGGCGGTGCGCGGCAGCGGCAGGCCCTGCGCGTGGCGCGCGCGCAGAAGCGCGGTCAGGCCCAGCGCCACCGTCTCGTCGTAGTCCGAGATCGCCGCCTCGGCCGCCTCGTATTGCCGGATGCTGACCGCCGAGAGCGCCTTCATCGTGCGCACGATGGTGCGGATGTCGTCCGTCGTCTCGAGCCGCTCGGAGAGGCTCTCAAGCGTCTCCATCGCGCGCGCCCCCGCTTTCGTCGCCGTCGTCCAGCCCGAGCGCCGTGCGCAGCGCCGCCAGCAGCTCCGCGCGCGCCGCGTCGGTCAGGGGCTCGCCCGCCTCGATATCGGCGGCGAGATCGGGCAGCCGCTCGCGCAGGGCGCCGCGCAGCGTCGCCTCGGCCTCGGCGACCTCCTCCGGCGCGAGATGGTCGAAGAGACCCTCGGTCGCGGCCAGAAGCACCGCGATCTGCTCGGGCACGGCGAAATGATCGTGCTCGCGCTGCGTCAGCACGGCGCGCACGCGCCGCCCGCGGGTCAGCTTCCGGCGGGTTTCCGCGTCGAGCTGCGTGCCGAAGCGCGCGAAGCTCTCGACCTCCTCGAACTGCGCGTACATCAGCCGGAGGCTGCCCGCGACGGACCGGAACGCGGGTAGCTGTGCCTTGCCGCCCACGCGGCTGACGGAGGTGCCGATGTCGATCGCGGGCAGGTGCCCCTTCTCGAAGAGGCCCGGCGTCAGGTAGATCTGCCCGTCGGTGATCGAGATCAGGTTCGTCGGGATGAAGGCCGAGATGTTCTGCGCCTGCGTCTCGATGATCGGCAGCGCGGTGAGCGAGCCGCCGCCGAACTCCTCGCGCAGATGCGTCGCCCGCTCCAGAAGGCGCGAGTGGATGTAGAAGATGTCGCCCGGATAGGCCTCGCGCCCCGGCGGGCGGCGCAGGAGGAGCGAGAGCTGGCGGTAAGCGCGGGCGTGGCGGGTGAGATCGTCGTAGACGATCAACACGTCGCGCCCCTGCGCCATGAAGTGCTCGGCCATGGTCGTCGCGGCGTAGGGCGCCATGAACTGAAGCCCCGGCGCGTCGTCGCCCCCCGCGACCACCACGACGCTGCGCCCGAGCGCGCCGCCCTCGCGCAGCGCCTGGATCACGCGCGCCACGGCCGAGGCGCGCTGCCCGACGGCGCAATAGATCGAGACGACTCCGCTGTCGGTCTGGTTCAGGATCGCGTCGAGGCCGATCGCCGTCTTGCCGGTCTGGCGGTCGCCGATGATCAACTCGCGCTGGCCGCGCCCGATGGGGATCGCGGCGTCCACCGCCTTGATCCCGGTCTGGAGCGGCACCTCCACCGGATCGCGGTGCATGATCGGCGGCGCGGGCCGCTCGACCGGCTGACGGCCCTCTTCCTCGACCGCATCGCCGCCGTCGAGCGGGCGGCCCAGCGCATCGACCACCCGGCCGAGGAGCGCCTCGCCCACGGGTACGTCGACGACCCGGCCCGTGCGCCGCAGCCGGTCGCCGGGGCGCAGTTGATCGGTGGAGCCGAGCACGATGACGCCGATCCGCTCGGGGCGCAGGCTCGAGGCGATGCCGACGACGCCGTTCGGGAACCGCACCAGCTCGTCGGCATGAAGGTCGGTGAAACCCGCGACCTGCGCGACGCCGTTGCCGACCGAGAGGATGCGCGCGGTCTCGGCCGCGTCGATCCCGGGCTCGACGCGGTCGAGCGCCGCGTCGAGCGGGGCGAAGAAATCCGCCGCGATGTCCTCGGCGCGGGTCATCGCGTCTGGCGCTCCGTCTCGCGGTCGGGCGTGTCCGCCGCGCCGTCGTCCGCCCGGTCGTCCTCCGCGCCCTCGTCCTCCGCGTCGCCCTCCCGTCCGGACGCGCCCGTGTCCGCGTCGATCATCTCGCCGAGCTCGGTCTCGAGCCGGCGCAGGTAGCGCGCGGCGGACCACTCCGCCGCGTAGTCGCCGATGCTGAGGCGCAGGCCCATGACGAGCTCGGGGTCCTCGCTGTACGCGACGTCGATATCGGTCGAGAGCTCTTCGTGGATCGCGCGGGTGAGCTTGCGCCGCGCATCGGTGCCGAGCGCGTGTCCCGTCTCGACCCGGGCCGTCGCCCCCGCGTCGGCGGCCGCCTCCGCGAGGGCGTCGCGCGTCTCGGCGTCGAGCGCCGCGAGCCGGTCGGTGAAGGTGCCTGCGACGCGCTCTGCGACGTCGCTGTCGGCGTAATCGGCGAGCACGCGCTCGGCGATGCGCAGGACCTTCTGCCCGGCCTGCCGGCGCAGCGAGACGACGAGGGCGTCGCGCTCCTCGGCGAGGTGGCGGCGCCAGGCGGCGCGCTTCTCCTCCATCTCCTCGCGCAGCTCGCGCTCGAGCCGCGCGCGCAACTCTTCGGCCTCCTCGCGCGCGGAGGCCAAAATCGCGTCCGCGCGCGCGTCGAGGTCGGCCTCCTTCTCCTCGAGCCGGCGCTCCTCCGCCTCGGCCGTCTCGCGGGCCTCGCGCGCCCCCGCGAGGCGCGACTCGATCCGCTCCTCGCGGCGGCGCATGGCGGAGGTGATCGGCCGGTAGAGGAACCGCTGCAGCAGCCAGACGAGGACGAGGAAATTGACGATCTGCGCCGCGACCGTGAGCCAGTCGATCTGCACGGATCAGCCCCCCGTGAACGGGTTCGCGAAGATCAGGATCATCGCCACGACGAAGCAGTAGATCGCCGTCGATTCGATCATGGCGAGACTGACGAAGAGCGTCCGGGTGATCGTGTTGGACGCGTCGGGCTGCTGGGCGATCGCCTGCAGCGCCTGCGCCGCGGCGCGGCCCTCGGCGAGCGCCGGGCCGATCGAGCCGATGGCGATCGTCAGCCCGGCGGTCACGATGGACGCGATGGCGATCCAGGTCGCGGGATCCATGGGTCAGTCTCCTCGGTCATTGCGTTCGGCTGCGCCGGTCCCGGCCGCCCCGCGCCGCGTGCGGCTGGCCGAGGCGATGTAGACCATCGCGAGGATCGCGAAGATGTAGGCCTGCACCAGCCCGGTCAGCAGCCCCAGAAGCTGCAGCAGGACCGGAAAGAAGAACGGCGCGACGCTGATCAGGATGCCGACGATGACCGTGCCGCTCATGACATTGCCGTAGAGCCGGATGGCCAGCGCCAGCGTGCGCGAGGCCTCGCTGATCACGTTGAAGGGCAGCATCAGGGGCGTCGGGCGGACGTAGGTCTTCAGGTGGCCGCCGAGCCCCCGCCGCGCGATCGAGAAGAGCGGCACCGCGATCAGAACGCAGATCGCCAGCGCCGCCGTGGTCGAGAGCGAGCCGGTCGGCGGCTGGTAGCCCGGAACGATGGTCAGGACGTTCGCCGTCGCGATGAAGAGGAAGAGCGTCCCGATGAAGGGCAGGTAACGGTCCGGCGTCTCGGCCCCGACCTCGGCGATCTGGTCGCGGATCGTCGAGACGATCACCTCGAGCGCGACCTGCCAGCGCGAGACCCGCTCGCCCCGACTGAGCCGCGCGGTGACGGCCCATGACCCCAGCACGAGGAGCGCCATGACCAGCCACGTGTAGGCCACCGTCGCGGTGAGCCGGAGCCCGCGCCACTCGTAAAGGACCGTCGCGTCGGGGCTTATCTCCATGGCGCGCCCTCCCCGTCGCGGACCCGGCGCGTGACCGTCAGGCGCACCGCCACGAACCCGGCGAGCCCCGCGAGGATCGCCCCCGCGCCGAGCTCCGCCGCCACGGCGAGCGCGAGCGCGCCGAGGATCAGCGCGGCGCGCAGCGCGGCGAAGAGCGCGAAACGCCCGCCGCCGCCCCCGGCCGTCAGCGCGCGCACCCCCGCCCAGAGACAGGCGGCATAGGCCGCGCCCACGACGGCGCCCGCCGCCGCGGCCAGCGCCCAGACGACCGGCTCAGTCATCGCCGTGCCCCTCGCGCTGCACCCAGTACCATGCGTTCAGCGCGCCGAGCGCGGCGCCGGCGAGCAGGCAGACCAGCGTCCAGGAGGTCTCGCCCGGCCAGCGCGCGTCGATCCAGAGGCCGAGCGCGGTGCCCGCCACCACCGGCACGGCCACCGCCCAGCCGACCATGCCGAACATCCCGAAGCCGTACCACGCGCTCGGGTCGCGGCGCTTGCGCGCCTCCTCCATCCGGCGCGCCTTGCGCGAGATCTCGCGCGTTTCCTCGGTGGGCTCGTCGGTCATGGCCCCTGCCCCTCCAGATCCTGAAAGCGCCGGATCATGCTCGCCTCGAGCCGGGCGAGCGCCGCGCGGGCCTCGCGCTCGTCCTCGTCCTGGCGGCGGAACTCGGTCTCGACCCGGTCGCGCAACCGCGCGAGGTCGTCGCCCTCGATCGCGGCCTGCACCGCGACGCGGACGTGATCGCCCCATTTGACGAGCGTGCCCGAGTGCACGGCGAGGAAGCGCTCCGCGCCCTCCTCCGTCTCGAAGACGAGGATGCCGGGCACCAGCTCGGTGACGAAATCGCCGTGGCCCGGCCACATGCCGAAATGGCCGTCCGGCGCCTCGGCCACGATCCGGCGCACCGCGCGGTCGAGCCGGACGCGCATGGGGGTGACCACCTCAAGACGCATCGCGCGCGCCCTCCCCGGCGATCTCGTCCACGGCCCCGATCATGTAGAAAGCGCCCTCGTCGCGGTCGGAGAACTCGCCCGCGAGGATGCGCTCGCAGCTGTCGAGCGTCGCCTCGAGCGTGACGAAGCGGCCCGCCTGCCCGGTCATCGCCTCGGTCGAGAAGAAGGGCTGCGTCAGGAAGCGCTCGATCTGGCGCGCCTGCCGGACGGTGGCGCGGTCCTTCTCGGACAGTTCCTCGAAGCCGAGCATCGCGATGATGTCCTTCAGATCGTCGTATTCGGCGAGCGTGTTGCGCACCGCGCGCGCGATCCGGTAGTGCCGGTCGCTCACCGCGCCGGGGGTCAGCAGCTTCGAGAAGGACTGCAGCGGGTCGATGGCGGGATAGAGTCCCTCGGACGCCTTCTTGCGCGAGAGCACGATCGAGGCCGAGAGATGCGAGAAGGTATGCGTCGCGGCCGGGTCGGTGAAATCGTCGGCCGGGACATAGACCGCCTGAATCGAGGTCATCGCCCCGCGCTCGGTCGAGCAGATGCGCTCCTCGAGTTCGGCGAGCTCCGTGCCGAGGGTCGGCTGGTAGCCCACCCGGCTCGGGATGCGCCCCAAGAGCCCCGAGACCTCGGAACCCGCCTGCACGAAGCGGAAGATGTTGTCGATCAGCACCAGCACGTCGCGGCGCCGGTCGTCGCGGAAATACTCCGCCATGGTCAGTGCGGCGTGGCCCACGCGGAAGCGCACGCCGGGGCTTTCGTTCATCTGGCCGAAGACCATCACCGTGTTGTCGAGCACGCCCGCCTCGCGCATGTCGCGGTAGAGCTCCTCCGCCTCGCGCGAGCGTTCGCCGATGCCGCAGAACAGGCTCACGCCCTGGTATTCGGCGACCATGTTGTGGATCATCTCGGTGATCAGGACGGTCTTGCCGACGCCCGCGCCGCCGAAGAGCCCCGCCTTGCCGCCGCGCTCGATCGGGCTCAGCAGGTCGACCGCCTTGATCCCCGTCTCGAAGAGCTCGCCCTCGACCCGGCGCTCCGAGAGCGGCACCGGCGCGCGCAGGATCGGGCGGCGGCGCGCCTCCTCGAGCGGCGGGCCGCCGTCGATCGTCTCTCCGAAGAGGTTGAACATCCGCCCCAGCACGTCCTCGCCCACGGGCACCCGGATCGGCGCGCCGGTGTCGCGCACCGCGAGCCCGAGCCGCAACTCCGGCGACGGGTCGAGCACCAGCCCGCGGGCGGTGTCGGCGGCGGGCAGCGCGGCGACCTCGATGGTGATCTCGGGCTCAGAGAGCGTCACAAGACGGGAGGCGATGAAGGGCAGCTTGCCTTCCGCGAAGCGCACGTCGGCGATGCCGCCGTCGATGGCGGTGATATGTCCGACAGGGCCCTCGGTCTCGGCCATGCGCTGCTTCTCCGCTTGCACGCCGGCGGCCAGGCGCCGTCGACCGCTGCTCCGGCATCCCGACAACACGCGGCCGGAGGCCCGGTTCCGACCCGACCGCCGCGCATGTGCGCGCGGCTGCGCCGATGTCGCGGGGCGCGGTCCGGACGATACCGGCCGCCGTCTTTCGATTGAGGGGCGCGCGCGCGGCCCTGTCAACACAATCTCGCCGCGGCACGAGGGGGAGGCCGCCGCGGACGTCGCGCCACGACCGGGCGCGTCGCGCTCATGCCGAGCGCGGCGCGCGCCGTTGTCGCCGTGCAGGCGCGCTTCGAGGCGGGGGCCGCGAAGGGCGACCGCCTTCTGCCCGGCATGTCGGGCGAGGTGCGCCTCCGGGTGACCGGACCGCCGGAGGACGGGCCGGCGGCGCGCCGCCCACGCCGCCTCTCGATCCGCACGCTCCGCGCCGAGCTGGTTCGCGGCCGGATCGCGCCCCGCATCGGACGACACGGCGCGTTGTTTCCGATCGCCGTCTCGTCTAGACGGCCATGTGGGCGGGCGCACCCCACGGGCGACCGCGCCGCCGGCGTTCGCATCGCAGGGCGCGCGGAGACCGAAGCAAGGAGGACGATGCCATGGCCGGCTTTCGCATCTGGCTCGCCGCCACGGCGCTCGCCATCGCCGCCGCGGTCGCGGTGCCCTACGGCCTCCTCGGGGAGGGGGCGCCGCTCGCCGTTTTCCTGTTCTGGTGCGGCTTCGGCCTCGCGGTGATCGCGCTCATCGCCGCCGGCGTCGCGCGCTGGAGGCTCTGACGTGATCTCGCCCGTCGTCATCTGGATCACCCTCGCCGTCTTCGCCGTGGCGGGCGGGATCATCGCCTTCGCCGCCATGCGCAGCAACACCGGCAGCGCCCTCGACTATTACCTCGGCGGGCGGCGCTTCGGGGGCATGGTCTCGGGGCTGTCCTACGCCGCGACGACCTATTCGGCCTTCATGCTCGTCGTCCTGACAGGCCTGACCTACCGTGGCGGCGTCGGGGCGCTCGGCTTCGAGCTCATCTATTTCTCGGGCCTCACGCTGCTCGTCGTCTTCGGGCCGCGCTTCTGGCTGGCGGCGAAGCGGTGGGGCTTCATCACGCCGGCCGAGATGCTCGGCGCACGCTACGGCGACCGCAGCGTCGCGCGGCTCGCCGCGGTGCTCAGCCTGCTGTTCCTGATGCCCTATTGCACGACGCAGATGGCCGGGATCGGGCTTCTGCTGTCCGGCGTCACGGGCGAGGCGATCGCGCTCTGGCAAGCGATCGCCGCCGGCGCGGCGCTCGCGATCTTCTGGACGCTGGTCGCGGGGCTGCGCTCGGTGGCGTGGACGGACGCGGTGCAGGCGGCGGTGATGATGCTCTCGGCGCTGCTCGCCGTGGGCTTCGTCGTCGCGGCGATCGGCGGCCCCGGGCGCTTCGCCGAGCGTCTGGCGGCGGATCACGGGCCGTGGCTCGAGGTGCCGGGCCCCGGGCTCTGGAGCCTCGGGACCTTCCTCGCCCTCGCCATTCCGTGGTTCTTCTTCCCGCTCTCGAACCCGCAGGTGAGCCAGCGCCTCTTCGTGACCGAGGACCTGCGCGCGCTCAGGCGCATGATCTTCTGGGTGCTGGGCTTCGGGCTGGTGTTCACGCTGATCGCGGTGATCTGGGGCTTCGCCGCGCTGGTGCTGGAACCGGGGCTCGAGACCCCGGCCGGCGCGACGCCGGCGCTGCTCGGGTCGGGGGTGGTGCCCCTGCCGGTGAGCCTGCTCCTGATCGTGGGCATCCTCTCGGCGGCGGTCTCGACGCTCGACTCGATCGCGCTCACGCTCGGGTCGATGGTGGCGCGCGACATCATGCGCCAGGGCGAAGGACGCGACGCGCGCCAGATCCTGATCGGGCGGGTGGTCGTCGTGCTCGTGGTGCTCTTCGCCGCCTATTTCGCGCTCCGGAACGCGCCGATCGTCGATCAGCTCGCCGCGCTGTCGGCGGCGGGGCTGGTGGTCACCGTCCCGGCCACGGTCGGCGCCTTCTTCTGGCGCGGGGGCACGGCGGCGGGCGCGCTGGCCTCCATGATCGGCGGCGGCGCGCTGGCGATCTGGCTCGCCATGGGCGCGGGCGTCAGCGTCTTCGACCCGCGCCTCGCCGGGAGCGTGATCGCGGCGAGCGTCGGGCTCTTCGTCGGCGTGAGCCTCGTGACGCGCCCGCGCGCCGAGGCCCTCGACTTCAAGCGCGACCTGCGCCGGGATCTCGACGCGCACGGCGTCTGGTGACGCGAGCCCCTTTCGCGCGCGTCATCCCCAGGGACCGGCCGGTGCGGCATCGCGCGGCGTCGCGGGGCGGCCGCCGCCGGGCATGGCCCGCAGCGCGGCGACACGGTTCTCGGTCTTCGGATGCGTCGAGAAGAGGTTGTCGTAGCCGTGCGCGTGCAGCGGGTTGATGATGAACATATGCGCCGTCGCCGGGTTGCGCTCGGCCGCGTTGTTGTCGATCCGCGCCGCCTGCCCCGCGATGCGCTCCAGCGCCGAGGCGAGCCAGTCCGGATCGCCGCAGATCTCGGCGCCGGTGCGGTCGGCCTCGTATTCGCGCGCGCGGCTGATCGCCATCTGCACGAGCCCCGCGGCGAGCGGGGCGAGGATCATCATGGCGAGCGTCCCCGCAAGCCCCAACGGGCTGTCGCGCCGCCCGCCGAAGAAGAGCTCGAAATTCGCCAGCATCGAGATCGCGCCGGCGAAGGTCGCGGTGATCGTCATGATGAGCGTGTCGCGGTTCCGGATGTGGGCGAGTTCATGGGCGACCACGCCCGCCACCTCCTCGCGCGAGAGGCGCTGCAGCAGCCCGGTCGTGACGGCGACGGCGGCATTCTCGGGGTTGCGGCCGGTGGCGAAGGCGTTGGGCTGCGCCGTCTCGATCACGTAGACCTTCGGCACCGGCATCCCGGCGCGGCGGGCCAGATCGGCCACCATGCGGCGCAGGCCCTCGCTCCCCGGCCCCTCGGCCGGGCGCGCGCCGTGCATCCGCAGCACCATCCGGTCGGAATTCCACCAGCCGACGAGGTTCATCCCCGCCGCGAGGACGAAGGCCAGCACGATGCCCGTGGGCCCGGCCAGCAGATAGCCCACGCCCATGAAGAGCGCGGTCATCACGGCCATCAGGATCGCGGTGCGCATGTAGCCTGCCATCGGATCGCTCCCCTTTCCCGGATGGACTGCGATATAGGCAATGGAGGGCGGACCGTGAAACCCGCGACGTCGCCTTCCGGGAGCCGCGCCGCACAAGGCGGGTGACGGCCGCGCTTGGGCGTGCCGCGGTTCCATGCTCGTGAACGGGTGCGAGGGAGTGGACCGGGCTGCGGATCCGCCTAGGGCGCCGGCTCTAAGGCGATGGTTCCTATGGCATGTGCCGGGGCGCCTTTTTCGGTGCGCGGCGGGAGCGGTGGGATCTCGTGAGACGGCGCCGTTGGATGCCCAGCGGTTGTAAGCTGGGCGCACGGGCGGCGCGCCGTGTGTCTCAGTTTGGGGGCGAATGTTGCGTGGGTGTTGAGTCGTTTTTTCGGCCGCTCGCGCGGGCGTCGCGTTCGGCCTGTAGTGTGTTGATTTCGTTGGGGATTGTTGGTTGCGGGGAGAGGATTTGAACCTCTGACCTTCAGGTTATGAGCCTGACGAGCTACCTGGCTGCTCCACCCCGCGGTATTGATCGTTGAGAGAGATACGTTTTTTTTTGCGTCCAGGCGCTTGTCAGGTTTGGCGGCGACCTACTCTCCCACGTCTTGAGACGCAGTACCATTGGCGCTGCGGCGCTTAACTTCCGGGTTCGGAATGGGACCGGGTGTTTCGCTCGCGCTATGGCCACCAAACCGGGCAAGCGCCCGGTGGATATGTCAAGTATACTGGAGTGCGACTTTTTGGATCGAGTGGCCGTCCTGCGGTCACTGGATCGGATCAAGCCTGTCGGGCCATTAGTACCGGTCAGCTGAGTACATTGCTGCACTTACACCTCCGGCCTATCGACGTGGTGGTCTACCACGGCCCTCTGGGATACCTTGTTTCGAGGGGGGCTTCCCGCTTAGATGCCTTCAGCGGTTATCCCGTCCGATCATAGCTACCCTGCACTGCGGCTGGCGCCACAACAGGTCCACCAGTGGATCGTTCACCCCGGTCCTCTCGTACTAGGGGCAACTCCTCTCAAGTATCCTGCACCCACGGCAGATAGGGACCGAACTGTCTCACGACGTTCTAAACCCAGCTCACGTACCTCTTTAAACGGCGAACAGCCGTACCCTTGGGACCTGCTCCAGCCCCAGGATGAGATGAGCCGACATCGAGGTGCCAAACACTGCCGTCGATATGGACTCTTGGGCAGTATCAGCCTGTTATCCCCGGCGTACCTTTTATCCGTTGAGCGATGGCCCTTCCACGCGGGACCACCGGATCACTATGGCCGACTTTCGTCTCTGCTCGACTTGTCGGTCTCGCAGTCAGGCTGGCTTCTGCCATTGCACTCGCCGAGCGATTTCCGACCGCTCTGAGCCAACCTTCGCGCGCCTCCGTTACTCTTTGGGAGGCGACCGCCCCAGTCAAACTACCCGCCACAGAGGGTCCCGGACCCCGATGAGGGGCCGCGGTTAGACATCAAGAGTGCGAAGGGTGGTATCTCAAGGGTGGCTCCACCGGAACTGGCGTCCCGGTTTCGAAGCCTGCCACCTATCCTGCACATCGCAATCCTGATGCCAGTCTGAAGCTGTAGTAAAGGTGCACGGGGTCTTTCCGTCTAACCGCGGGAAGCCTGCATCTTGACAGGCAATTCAATTTCGCTGAGTCGATGTTGGAGACAGCGGGGAAGTCGTTACGCCATTCGTGCAGGTCGGAACTTACCCGACAAGGAATTTCGCTACCTTAGGACCGTTATAGTTACGGCCGCCGTTTACCGGGGCTTCGTTTCGGTGCTCTCACACCTCCACTTAACCTTCCGGCACCGGGCAGGCGTCAGACCCTATACGTCGCCTTGCGGCTTCGCAGAGCCCTGTGTTTTTAGTAAACAGTCGCCACCCCCTGGTTTGTGCCCCCGGACCCTGGTTGCCCAGGACCCGGGCCTCCTTCTCGCGAACTTACGGAGGCATTTTGCCGAGTTCCTTCAACATCGTTCTCTCAAGCGCCTTGGTATGCTCTACCAGTCCACCTGTGTCGGTTTCGGGTACGGTCTGATGGAGGGCTGTTTCCTGGGACCGCTCGGCCGCCGGACCAATCCGATAAGGTCCGACGACGGTCGAGATCCGTCACATCCTCCTGGCTCAGGACTATTGACCTGATTCCCATCGGCTACGCCTTTCGGCCTCGCCTTAGGGGCCGGCTCACCCTGCTCAGATTAGCTTTAAGCAGGAACCCTTGGACTTTCGGCGAGGGGGTCTCTCACCCCCTTTGTCGCTACTCATGTCATCATTCTCGCTCGTGATCTCTCCACCGGATGGCTCGCGCCCCGGCTTCACAGAGGAGGCCCGCGCCTCCGTCGCGACAGCTGCGTGACACCGCAACTTTCGCGCAAGAGGCAGAGCCTCACGTCACACGACGCTCCGCTACCAGTGCTTACGCACTCCTCGGCTTCGGCTCGTGGCTTGAGCCCCGTTACATCTTCGCCGCAAGACAGCTTGATTAGACCAGTGAGCTGTTACGCTATCTTTAAAGGATGGCTGCTTCTAAGCCAACCTCCTGGTTGTTTTGGCCGTCTCACCTGCTTTCCCACTTAGCCACGAATTGGGGGCCTTAGCCGGAGGTCAGGGTTGTTTCCCTCTCCACCACGGGCGTTAGCACCCGCAGTGTGTCTGCCGGACAGTACTCCCCGGTATTCGGAGTTTGGTTAGGATCAGTAAGCCTGTGGGGCCCCATTACCCATCCAGTGCTCTACCCCCGGGGGTATTCATCCGACGCGCTACCTAAATAGCTTTCGCGGAGAACCAGCTATCTCCGAGTTTGATTGGCCTTTCACCCCTAGGCACAGCTCATCCCGATCTTTTTCAACAGATGTGGGTTCGGCCCTCCAGTGCGTGTTACCGCACCTTCAGCCTGGCCATGCCTAGATCACTCGGTTTCGGGTCTGATCCCACATACTCGACGCCCATTTAAGACTCGCTTTCGCTGCGCCTCCGCCTAGCGGCTTAAGCTTGCATGTGAGACCAAGTCGATGACCCATTATACAAAAGGTACGCCGTCACTCGACTGGACGCTGATGACAACCTTTCTTGGACCGACGCGCAGGGGCGCGTCGGCACTCCGTGCCGGCCCTTGGCCGGTTGGGTGCGGTGCGATGGCGTAGCCATGGCAAGCGGCGCCGATCCTTGGCCCGCCGGCCGGATCGCCCTGCCCTACCTGAGCGGCAGGCTGACCCTGAGCTGCGCGGTCTCGACGCCGGGGTTCTCTTCGTGGAGACCGGCGTTGGAGCGGTGATCGTAGCTCACCGCGACGCGCCAGCCCTGCGCGCTTTGCCACCCGAGCTCGACGCCCGAGCGGAACGCGATGGGTCCGCCGAGGTCGAAGCCGTCGCCGGGTGCGTAGAGCCCCGGCATGGCGTGCAGCTCAGCGTAGAGGGGCGATCCGCCGAAGTCGGTCGCCCATGTCGCGCCGTAGCCGATCCAGGCTTCGCCGTTCTCGCCGAGCGAGAGGCCGGCGGCCTGCCCGAAGGGGCCGAAGCGCGCGCCCGGGTCGTAGCGAAGGTAAACCTCCGCCGCCGGATCGGCGTTGCGCTCGATCACTTCGCCCGCGGAGAGCGCCAGGCGCGGCGTCCCCGCCTCGCGGCCGAGGCAGCCCGCGGGCGTCCCACAGTGCTTGGTGCTCATCTCGTAGAGCCCCGCCACCAGCAACAATGCCGCGAATGTCCCGTCCGCCATGAGGCCGCTCCCTGTTCCAAGGTCCGGCCCCGTCTTTGGTTGTCATGAGTGTCCAGTCAAGCTCCGACTGCTTGTAGGCGCCCGGTTTCAGGTACTGTTTCACTCCCCTCGTCGGGGTGCTTTTCACCTTTCCCTCACGGTACTGGTTCGCTATCGGTCAGCAAGGAGTACTTAGCCTTGGAGGGTGGTCCCCCCATCTTCGAACAGGATTTCACGTGTCCCGCTCTACTTGATACGTCCTCTCGTGCTTCCCGTACGGGGCTGTCACCCGCTCTGGCCCGCCTTTCCAGACGGTTCCGGTCACACTCGAGGCTCGGCTGGTCCGCGTTCGCTCGCCGCTACTGACGGAGTCTCTGTTGATGTCCTTTCCTCCGGGTACTTAGATGTTTCAGTTCCCCGGGTTTGCTCTTTGAAGCCTATGTATTCAGCCTCAAAGTACCTGGTTCTGCCCGCTGGTGACCGCACCGCCGGAGCGGCGCGACAACAACGAACAATCAGGTGGGTTGCCCCATTCGGAGATCCATGGATCGAAGCCTATTCCCGGCTCCCCATGGCTTATCGCAGGGTATCACGTCCTTCATCGCCTCTTGCTGCCAAGGCATCCACCAGACGCCCTTCTCGCGCTTGATCCGATCCAGTGAGCGCAGGACGCCCGAGGGCGGCTGCACGGGCCACGCGGCTGGTTCGTCGCGCGCCCTCTCACCGGATCCGGAAGTCGTACTTTCCCTTCGAGCGCCCCGACGAAGGGCGCTCGCGGTCAGTGTACTTGACTTGGACAGCACCCCTGCGCCGCGCGGGCCCTTCCGGAGAAGGACCGATGCCCGGGGCGCCCGCCCACTCGCGGGCGCCAGGGGTGCTGGTTTCGTATCTCTCTCGACGATGTCAAACGTCCCGTGGGACGGCCGGGCGCATCCTCGGATGCGTCCGGCGATCCCACCGGATCGCGATGCGGCCCCGCGGGGCGGGGATGGTGGAGCCTACCGGGATCGAACCGGTGACCTCCTGAATGCAAATCAGGCGCTCTCCCAGCTGAGCTAAGGCCCCTTGACCGGGCGGCCGTGCCGTGGCCGCGCCCTGCCCGAGAACTGGTGGGTCGAGGAGGACTTGAACCTCCGACCTCACGCTTATCAGGCGTGCGCTCTAACCACCTGAGCTACCGACCCGTGACCAGACCGGCGGCCTGCTCGTGTTCCGCATCTTGTTCAGGCTGAAGGGATATGAGGACGGCCCGTGGCCGTGTGTATACGTCCTTCCGCGCCACTGCTTGAGACAGCGGCGCCTCTCGTCGCCTGCGACCCCTGCGGGCCGCCGCGTGCGTCGGACGCTGCCAAGTCGATCCACGAGAGAGGCGGACCTCTCTGCCAGGATCGTCCTTAGAAAGGAGGTGATCCAGCCGCAGGTTCCCCTACGGCTACCTTGTTACGACTTCACCCCAGTCGCTGAGCTGACCGTGGCCGGCTGCCTCCCCGGAGGGTTAGCGCACCGTCGTCGGGTCGACCCAACTCCCATGGTGTGACGGGCGGTGTGTACAAGGCCCGGGAACGTATTCACCGCGGCATGCTGTTCCGCGATTACTAGCGATTCCGACTTCATGCCGTCGAGTTGCAGACGACAATCCGAACTGAGACGGTTTTTCGGGATTAACCCTCTGTCACCGCCATTGTAGCACGTGTGTAGCCCAACCCGTAAGGGCCATGAGGACTTGACGTCATCCACACCTTCCTCCCGCTTATCACGGGCAGTTTCCACAGAGTGCCCAGCCGAACTGCTGGCAACTGGGGATGTGGGTTGCGCTCGTTGCCGGACTTAACCGAACATCTCACGACACGAGCTGACGACAGCCATGCAGCACCTGTCACCGGGCCACCGAAGTGGAAACGCCATCTCTGGCGCGGTCCCGGGATGTCAAGGGTTGGTAAGGTTCTGCGCGTTGCTTCGAATTAAACCACATGCTCCACCGCTTGTGCGGGCCCCCGTCAATTCCTTTGAGTTTTAACCTTGCGGCCGT
>NZ_QOHR01000070.1 GCF_003385555.1 Rhodosalinus sediminis
CCGCGCCGCCGGGTGCCGCGCGCCGGATCGGGCGCCGGCGCGATCGACCCGGGCGCGGGCCACGCCCCGGCCCGGCGGGGCCGCGCGGGCGCTAGGGGCGGGCAACTGTCGTGCCATGAGCGCACGGTCCCGGCCCGCGGTGTCCCGATTGTCCGCCATCGCCGTCCCCTCCTGCGGCCGTCCCTCCGTCATGCGCCCGTGTCGGGTGTGGCCTCGAGGCGCAGCATGCGCCCGCCGAGGTCGCGGAAGGCGCGCTGGCGGCAGGTCAGCACGAGGATCTGCAGGTCGCCGGCCTGCCGGTGGAGCGCGTCGAACATGCGCTCGATCCGGTCGTCGTCGGTGAAGACCAGCGCATCGTCGAGGATCACCGGCGCGTGGCGTCCGTCCTTCGCCAGCATCCGCGCGAAGGCGAGCCGCACGAGCAGCGCCACCTGTTCCTGCGTCCCGCCCGAGAGGATGTCGATCGGCTCCTCCTGCCCGTCGCGGATGAGCGCGCGCGGCAGCAGCGTCTCGTCGCCCCAGTCGAGCTCCGCCTCGGGCCAGAGGAGCCCCAGCAGCGGGCGCAGCTCGGCCGCCACCGGCTCGAAATAGCGCTCGCGCGCCTCGGCGCGGGCGGCCTCCAGCGCCTCGCCGAGCCGCGTCAGCGTGGCCACNTGGCCACCTCGCGCTCGATCCGCGCGAGATCGGCCTCCGCCGCGGCGCGCGTCTCCCGGGTCTCCGTGAGGCGCTCCTCCACCGCGTCGCCCGCGCCTTGCGCGATGCGCTCGTCGAGCGCGGCGATCGCGGGGCGCAGTTCCGCGATGCGGGTCGCGGCCTGATCGACGACCGCGCGCGCGCGGGTGAGCGCGGCCTCCGCGGCGGCGAGGTCGGGGGCGGCGCGCTCGGCCTCGCGCAGGGTGGTCTCGGCGGCCGCGCGCGCCGCGCGGGCCGTCTCGAGCGCCGCGGCGAGCGCGGCGTCGTCCGTCGTGTCCTGCCGCTCGAGGTCCCGGGCGGCGCGGGCGAGACGGGCCTCCGCCGCCTCGGCCGTCGCCTCGGCGCGGGCGGCCTTGGTGCGCGCCTCCGCGGCGCTTCGGTCGGCTTCGCTGCGCCGGCTTTCCGCGCCCGCGCGGGCGCTGCGTGCCGCGGCGAGCGCGCGCTCCGTGGTGCAGGGATCGACGGGCTCCGCCGCGTCGTCCGCGTCCGGGTCGTCGGGAATGGCGGCGAGCGCGGCGCGCAGCGCCTCGAGCCCCTCTGGCGCGGCGGTCTCGAGCCGCGCGCGGGCCTCCCCGGCGCGGCGCTCCGCCTCCGCGCGGGCC
>NZ_QOHR01000071.1 GCF_003385555.1 Rhodosalinus sediminis
GCCGAAGCGGTAGATCAGACGATCCTTGTCATGATGATGATCCCAATATGTAGAGGTCTGTGATCAGGACGCCGAGCAGGTCATGCCGTGGTCAGGCCACGCACGCTTCCGATCATAGAATGGTGGAACCCAAATGCTGGAGCTCCCACGAGGTGCTATCGAGAAAGCCCCATCATCCTGACCTCCACGATGACCATCGTGACCATGTCCAGCTACAGCCGAGCTACAGCCCTGCGGGGCACGACGAGGTCGTAGGGAGCAGGAGGTCCAGACTTCGCCGCTATGGCCGACAGAAGAGACTGGAGGCTCGTGAGGGGTGAATATCTCGTGCCCCCGCGCGACCCTCTTAAGCGACACCCCATCACGGTACGTCTCGAGGACGATCGCCGCCTTCACGTGCTCGGGCCGGCGTCGACGACCCGTCGGCCCGCTCACGACCTCGATACGCCCACAGTAACCGTCGCCGTCACTATGAAAANCCGAGACCTCCTGCTTGGCCAGGCGTCACCTCGGCCAACAGGCCTTGTCAAACAACACAGGTGATGGGCGGCCGCTTACCCCAATCCTCGGACACCTCGCTGCACTTGATCACGTTCACCCGCTCTCTAGAACCCGTGGCGTTCGCGGGCTTACTTTCGTCCAGCGTGTTGCGGTTCTTCGGCACCGCCACGATGGACGCGTCGAGGATCTGCCCGCCCCGCGCGATGTAGCCCTGCCGCGCCAGATAGCCGTCGAACTGCTCGAACAGCGCCTCGACGAGGCCCGCTTGCGCCAACCCCTCGCGATAGAGCCAGACGGTCTTGGCATCGGGCACCCGGTCCTCGAGACCCAGCCCCAGGAACCTCATGAACGACAGCCGGTCGCGCACCTGATACTCGATCTGGTCGTCGGACAGGTTGTAGAGCGCGCCCAGAACCAGCGCCTTGAACATCAGAACCGCGTCGATGGGCTTGCGCCCCGCGCGCGACTTGCGCTCGGCATCGGGCTTGCGCCAGACCGCCTCCAGCGCCGGACGGAACTCTTCCCACGGCACGATGGCATCGATCTCGACCAGCGGGTCCCGCTTGGCATCCAGGCTCGCATAACGGTCTGAAAGATCGAAGAAACCCATCTGCGCCATCGCTGCATCCCCCGTACCCGTTCCTCACCTCCACGATACCGCCACGGCCAGATCAGGGCAATTTCTCGAGGCGCCCTCAAGGTTTGGAGCCTCCGGCAAACCCGGGGCGGTTCACTCCGCCGTTGACTGTGAACCGGCATGGAAAAAGGA
>NZ_QOHR01000072.1:0-240 GCF_003385555.1 Rhodosalinus sediminis
TATTACAAAAGCATGAGCAGTAACTATAACATTATATATATGATCATTTCCTAACAATCTACCAGGATTTCCTAATTCCATTCGAATCAAAACTCTTATAGCAGTTCCCATTATAGCCGATCAAACACCAAATATTAAATATAACGTCCCAATATCCTTATGATTAGTTGAATATAACCATCGCAGTATTATCTAATAGTTTAAAAACATTAAATTGCAAATTTAAAATTATAATTAAGA
>NZ_QOHR01000072.1:355-1191 GCF_003385555.1 Rhodosalinus sediminis
ATTTAAAATTATAATTAAGAAATCATAAGATGATGAACTGTAAATTCATATAAGATAAAATTATTTTAAATATACACTTTTAACCTTGAAAGCTAATAGAATTATTATCTTAATAAACTATATAACAAAAAAAACAACTAAAAAAACTCCCATTATTAACCCTACAATATTAATTATAATTAAATAATTATTTTTATTATACATTATAGTAAAATTTATTCAATTCATATTATCATAATATCTCATTAAAACATCATAAATCATACGAAAATATACATAAAACATTACTACAGAACAAAAAATTAAAAACATTATAAAATAATACTCATATTTAAAAATCATTATAAAAGCAAACAACTTTAAAAAAAATCCTAATAAAGGAGGTATCCCAGCTATTCTTAATACCATTAAAATCAACCAACCCTTATATTTTATTTTTATCAACATTGTAAAATCTTCAAATAATAAAAATCTAAAAAATTTCATAACTGGAAAAATTATTAAAGAATATAATAATAAATATACAAATCAACTTAAGTCATCAGAAAAATTACATAATATAATTCAGCCTATATGATACACNAGTCATCAGAAAAATTACATAATATAATTCAGCCTATATGATACACAGAAGAATAAGCAATTAACTGCTTAAAATTCCTTTGATTATAACATCCAAAAACTCCAAAAAATAATCTAACCACTACTATCATATAAATCACATAAGAAATAAAAATTCTCATAATTATCAAAGGAATTAATTTTTGAAAAGATATTAATATAAAACAAGACATTCACGATAAACCAGAACAAACCGAAGGAAACCAAAAAAAAAA
>NZ_QOHR01000073.1 GCF_003385555.1 Rhodosalinus sediminis
TGCAAAGGGGGTAGCGAAACGCGACTCCCTTCGAAAGACGGTGACGCAGCTCTCGAGGACCGGCAGTCACACAGGGCAGCTCGCCACCACTGCCAAGGGGGGTGAACGAAACGTTCATCTCTTCGGAGGATGGGCAAGGGGTCTGGGGTGCGCCGACACGCGGGACACGGTGGGCGACTGCTACAAGGCAGCCGAGCGAATGGCGCCTCAAAACATGGGGGCACCGCGGCGGCGCCCAGCACCTTACCAGTGTTCCCGCATGTTGCGCCGCTGCGAGGCACTACAAGGCGGCGAATACTGTCTCGATCCGTTGCGGAAATAAGTGGGGCTACGCGAACCCACTCGGCGGTGCGGCGGATACCGCCTGATCGTGAGGTCGGGCCAGCTGGCATCTGCTTACGGCTTCTTGCCGACGGGGCAACTCCAAGACGACGCACCAGAAGTCGTGGTCCAGCAGGGAGACGGGCAGATAGAAGGAAGCGGATGGCGGGCGGTCATGGTTACCCATGTCGGGCCTGACTACGGGGACAACTTGCTAGTAGAGTTCTTATAGGATCCTGTCCCGTTAGTGGGCTTTCATGACCCCCGCCTCAACGGCCTCCCCGAGATCATCCGCGGCCAACTGACGGGCCAGTTACGGCTGTCTCCACTAAACCGTACGGGCCAGCTCCGAGGGCCTACAGCTAGCCGCGTGTAGGCGCGCACTATCGAGGCCGCTGGTAGGTGCATGAGCTCGCCCACCCACGCAAAGTTACGTAACGTCATCTTGAGGGACATCCGGCATACTGAAGGCCCCGCACCGCGGCCAGACTTCAGGAGATCTTCGCGACCGACTTTACGATCTGTACGGCCCCATCTCTCGCAGCGACTGTACACGGCAACCGGTAGCCCCGGCATGGCACTCGCCCCCGCCCCCTCGAGGCGCCTCCGAAGAGACCAGACGGACGACCGGCGAAAGCAGCACCGGTATCCTCGCGACGAGGCCGGAGGAAGATGTACGGCTGGCTCCAGCTAACGAGGTGGCGACGCCCTCGACTGGGCCGTAAGCTCGGGTCGTCCAAATGGTCGTCCACTTCGGGCGTTGATCCGCGGACGAGGGCCCGCTAACCTCTTGATTACAAGGCGCTCGAACGGAGCCGACGCATCGCACAGGAAATATACCGCGGAGCCATCCTCCCCGGTGCGCCA
>NZ_QOHR01000074.1 GCF_003385555.1 Rhodosalinus sediminis
ATCCTCGGCGTCAGCGCCGCGACCATCGGCGGCTTCATCGGCTCCACCATCGGCTCTGTCGTCGACAGCTGGATCATCTCGTCGCTCGCGCCCACCCAGCGCATCGAGGGCGCGCGGCTCGACACGCTGCGCATCACCTCGGCCACCGAGGGCGCGGTCATCCCGCGGCTCTATGGCCGGATGCGGATGGGCGGCAACATCATCTGGGCGACCGATTTCCGCGAGGAGACGAAGACCACCACCCAAGGCGGCGGCAAGGGCGGCGGGGGCGGCAAGGTCAAGACCACCGAGTATCTCTACTACGCCAGCTTCGCCGTCGCCTTGTGCGAGGGACCGATCACCGGCATTGGCCGCATATGGGCTGACGGCAAGCCGATGGACCTCTCCGGCGTCACGTGGCGCTGGTATCCCGGCGACGAGGCGCAGACGGCGGACCCGTTCATCGCGGCAAAGATGGGCGCGGCCAGCACGCCTGCCTATCGCGGCACCGCCTATGTGGTCTTCGAGGAACTGGCGCTCTCGACCTATGGCAACCGCCTGCCGCAGCTGTCGTTCGAGGTGTTCCGCCCGCTGGCCGATCCCGACACCGCCGAGGGGCTGACCCGCGCCGTCACCATGATCCCGGCCTCGGGCGAGTTCACCTACGCGACGCAGGCGATCCGCAAGACCGATGGCGGCGCGACGGTGCCCGAGAACCTGAACGCGCTGGCAGACTCCCCGGACATGGTCGAAGCGCTCGACCGGCTGCAGGCGATGGCGCCTGCGGTCGAGAGCGTCAGCCTCGTGGTGGCTTGGTTCGGCGACGATCTGCGCGCGGACTCCTGCAACGTGCGGCCGGGCGTCGAGGTGTCGGCCAAGTCGACCACGCCGGCCAGCTGGTCGGTGAACGGCGTCAGCCGCGCCAGCGCCTTCCTCGTCAGCCGCGACGATCAGGATCGGCCGGTCTATGGCGGCACGCCGTCGGACTTCGCGGTGTTGCAGGCCATCCAGGAGATGAAGGCGCGCGGGCTGCGGGTGACCTTCTATCCCTTCATCCTTATGGACGTGCCGCCCGGCAACACGCTGCCGAACCCGTATTCCGACAACGCCGCCGAGGCGGGCCAGCCCACATTCCCCTGGCGCGGCCGGATCACCTGT
>NZ_QOHR01000075.1 GCF_003385555.1 Rhodosalinus sediminis
GGAACGGACTGGTAGGTTTCAAAAAGGTCCGGGCGGTCTTCGATTATCCACGGCATTGCCCGGGCGAGCCGGGGTTCGAAAGGCCGATGGCGCAGCAGGACGATGCGCTCCCTGGCGTCCGGGTCGTATCCTTGAATGCGCAGCAGGTCCTTGAAATCCATAGCAGCTTTGCTCCCAGCCCAATGGGGGCAGACTAAGCCCGGCGTAACGAGGCAGCAACGCCACCTCATGCGATCCGTCCATCTAGACGACGAAAGGAGACCACCATGGCACGATCCCTTGGGGCGCGGGCGCGGCTGGCGCTCGGCTTCGAGACCACCTACGGCACGCCGCCGGCCAGCGGCTTTATCCGCATGCCGTTCGCGCCTGGGCTGACCGTCGCCGCCGAACAGCCGCTGCTCGACTCCGAGCTGCTGGGCTACGGCCGCGATCCGCTGGCCCCGGTCAAGGACGCGATCACCGCCGATGGCGACGTGGTGGTCCCGATCGACGCGGAAGCCTGGGGCCACTGGCTCAAGGCCGCCTTCGGCGCGCCCGCGACCAGCGGCACCGGGCCCTACACCCACGAGTTCCAGTCCGGCGCCTGGGACCTGCCGAGCTTCGCGCTGGAGAAGGGCCTGCCCGAGGTACCACACTTTGCCATGTATCCCGGCTGCCGGGTGAACCAGCTGCAATGGTCGATGGAGCGCTCGGGCCTCGTGACCGCGACCGTCGGCGTGATCGCGCAGGGCGAGGACAAGAGCGCTGCGAGCCAGGCCGGCACCCTGACCGAGCCGGCGCTCAAGCGCTTCGGCAGCTTCAATGGCAGCGTCCAGCGCAATGGCACGGCGCTCGGCAACCTGGTCTCTGCCGAGATCACCTACGCCAACAACCTCGACCGGGTGGAGACGATCCGCGCCGACGGCAAGATCGCGGGCGTCGAGCCCGGCATCGCCGCGCTGACCGGCAACGTTCTGGTCCGCTTCGCCGACGAGACGCTGCTGCAGCAGGCCATCGACGGCGATCCGTGCGAGCTGGTGTTCGGCTACGCGCTGCCCTCAGGCGAGAGCTTCACGCTGACTGCGCACGCCGTCT
>NZ_QOHR01000076.1 GCF_003385555.1 Rhodosalinus sediminis
CCCCCGCCGAACGCCGCGCCGAGCTGTGCGGCCTGTTGGCGCTCGGGCTGGTCCGGTTACGGCTGCGCGAACGGGGTGAACCTTCTGACGATACTGGAGAAATTTGCCTACACTCTCCGCCCGACCAATGCCGTCATGCAACTCCAACTCACCGGAGAACCGCATGACGACCCACGATCCCATTCCCGCGCGCCTGGCTGCGCTGAAGACCGCCACGACGCCGGAACTGAAGGCGCAATGGCGCGATCTGTTCGATAGCGAGCCGCCGCCTTTCAACCGACGCTACCTGGAGAGCCGGCTCGCGTACCGTATCCAGGAACTGGCCTATGGCGGGCTGAAGCCGGAGACGATCCGGCGGCTGGAGCGGCGGGGCGAGGAACTGGATGGTGGCGACCGCAAGAGGAGCCGCGTCCGCGCCGACACCATGCCCATCGCCGGCACCCGGCTGATCCGTGAGTGGCAGGGCGTCGAGCACGTCGTCACCGTCACCGCGGACGGCTTCGAATGGCAGGGGCGACCCTACAAGTCGCTGTCCGCCATCGCCCGCGCGATCACCGGGACGCGCTGGAACGGCTGGGTGTTCTTCGGGCTGAAGAACCGGAGGGCGCGGACATGACGAAGCCGATCGTCCGCAAGCAGCGCTGCGCCATCTACACCCGGAAATCCTCCGAGGAAGGGCTGGAGCAGGAGTTCAACTCGCTCCACGCCCAGCGGGAGGCGTGCGAGGCGTTCATCGCCAGCCAGCGGTCCGAGGGCTGGGTGCTCGTACGCGATCAGTACGACGACGGCGGCATTTCGGGCGGAACGCTGGAACGGCCCGGCCTGCAGCGGCTGCTGGAAGACATCGAGGAGGGGCTGGTCGATGTCGTCGTGGTCTACAAGATCGACCGTCTCAGCCGCTCGCTGGCCGATTTCGCCAAGCTGGTCGAGGTGTTCGATAGGAACGGCGTGACTTTCGTCTCGGTCACGCAGTCCTTCAACACGACCACGTCCATGGGGCGGCTGACGCTGAACATCCTGCTCTCG
>NZ_QOHR01000077.1 GCF_003385555.1 Rhodosalinus sediminis
AACCAGCGGGCTGTCCGCGCAGACCTCGATCTGCTGCAGCGACGGCGTGTAGATCAGCGTCGCCTCGTTCGGCGGGCGATAGTAGATCGCCGCGCGCCGGCCGTCGTCGCGATGATTGTAGACGCTGGAGAGCGGCCCGCCATGGCGCACGATCAGCATGATCGACGCGGGGTGGGCGTCGGTCTTCGGCAGGTCGAGCGCGCGGACGGTGCAGGAGATCGCCGGCCTGAGCTCGAGGACCTGCTTGATCCTGATCGACAGCGCCCGCTCGTCGACGGACGATGCATCGAGCGGGGTCGCGTTTTCGAGATCCACCTCGAAGGCGTCATAGAGCTTGCGGTGGTCTCGAAACTGTCGGGCGAAGTGGAAGCTCTCCGCATCCTCGAAGGTCTCGCGCGCATTGAGAAACGCCCAGATACTCCTGCACAGCGGGTCGGGCTGATCGTCGAACTCCGCCGCCCGTTCGTGATCCAGCTTCTGGGCCACGATGGTTTCGAGCGACGTGACGCCCTTCCCGCTGGCGAGGGCGCGAATGCGGCGCGAACGCGTTTCCGTCGGGCGAAGTTCGTCCGGGTCGAATTCGGAGAGAATCTCGATCAGCCGTTCCCGAAACGCATGGACGGCGTCCCCGTCCTCGAGATCCGGCATATCCTCGGGCAGGTCGAATTCAGGCTCGCTGTCATCGTCCCGAACGGCGAACGCTGCACCAAGTAGATCGACCCGCGCATCCTCGATCAGACCAAGAGATTCGGGGCCCAAAGGAAGAGACTTGCGCGGCATGAACACACCTCAATCAACAGCTGCTCGATAGGGATTCAACCGGAGATGATCGCGGAGTCGCAGCGCGTAGGCAAGCATTTTTGTTCCTTGTCTGTTCCCGTGGCCGGTGTGGATGTCCCATCGAGGCTCCGAGGGTGGCTTTTCCTCTGTGATGACACCACAGACGACGGTCCCCCAACATGAAGCGCCCCAATCCCCTGCCGC
>NZ_QOHR01000078.1 GCF_003385555.1 Rhodosalinus sediminis
CGGGCTGACCGAGGCACCGGTGATCGTGCTGGGGCACCTCACCGAGGCGCAGCGCCGGGCCTATCGTATCGCGGACAACCGGCTTGCTGAATCGCCATGGGATGAGGCGCTGCTGTCGGCCGAGTTGCAGGACCTGCTGGCCGACGACTACGACCTGTCGCTGGTCGGGTTCTCGGACGGCGAGCTCGACAAGCTTCTGGCCTTCGATCCGGACGGAGGCGGTGAAGAAGAAGGTGGCGCCGGGGGCTCCGTGCCTCCGGTGACCATCCCCGAACCGCCGCGCCACCCGGCCTCGCGCGCGGGCGATCTGTGGATCCTCGGCGATCACCGCCTGCTCTGCGGGGACTCGACCAGCCACGACGATGTGCGCCGTTTGATGAACGGCGAGCGCGCGGTGCTGTTCGCGACCGACCCGCCGTATCTCGTCGATTACGACGGCTCGAACCACCCGACGCGGAACAAGGACTGGAGCCAGAGCTACGGGACGACGTGGGACGACAGCTCGCAGGGCGCGGAACTCTACGAAGGCTTCATCGCCGCCGCGGTCGCCGAGGCGATCACGGAGGATGCGGCCTGGTACTGCTGGCACGCCTCGCGCCGCCAGGCGATGCTCGAGGCCTGCTGGGAGAAGGCGGGCGCCTTCGTCCATCAGCAGATCATCTGGGTGAAGGATCGCGGCGTCCTGACCCGGTCGCATTACCTGTGGAAGCACGAGCCCTGCTTCATGGGCTGGCGCCGCCCGAATCGCCCGCCGAAAGTGGCGGAACAGACGCTGCCCTCGACCTGGGAAATGCCGTCCTTCGCCAAGGACGAGCGCCCGGATCACCCGACGCCGAAGCCGCTCGACGCCTTCGGCATCCCGATGCGCCAGCATGTGGCACGGGGCGGGCTCGCTTACGAGCCCTTCGCTGGCTCCGGCTCGCAGATCA
>NZ_QOHR01000008.1 GCF_003385555.1 Rhodosalinus sediminis
CTCGTCGAAAACCGCATGAACCGGGAGGACACGTGATGGACGGCACGGCGACGGGGGCCACGGGCCCGGTGCTGATCCTGCTCGGCCCCCCGGGCGCGGGCAAGGGTACGCAGGCGCGCCGGCTGCAGGAGGCCTTCGGCCTCGTGCAGCTTTCGACCGGCGACATGCTGCGCGCGGCGGTCGCCGAGGGCACCGAGGCCGGGCGCGCGGCGAAGGCGGTGATGGACGCGGGCGATCTGGTCTCCGACGAGATCGTGACCGCGATCCTCGCCGAGCGGCTCGACGCGCCGGACTGCGCGCAGGGCGCGATCCTCGACGGCTTCCCGCGCACGACGCCGCAGGCCGAGGCGCTCGACCGGCTTCTGGCCGAGCGCGGGCGCGGGCTCGCCGCGGCGATCAGCCTCGAGGTGGACGACGCGGCGATGGTCGACCGCATCGCCGGCCGCTTCACCTGCGCCGGCTGCGGCGAGGGCTACCACGACAGCGCCAAGCGCCCGGCGGTGGCCGACACCTGCGACCGCTGCGGCGGCACGGAGTTCACCCGCCGCGCCGACGACCGCGCGGAGACCGTGGCCGCGCGGCTCGAGGCCTACCACCGCGAGACCGCGCCGCTCGCGGCGCATTACGACGCCCAGGGCAAGCTCGAGCGCATCGACGCCATGGGCGAGATCGACCGGATCGCGGCGGACCTCGCCGCGATCGTCCAGCGGGCGCAGGCCTGATCCACCGCGCCCGGAACGGCGCACGCGACGAAAGAGGAGGAGCCGCCGATGGCGGAAAGAACGAACGACGGGGCCGCCGGATCCGGCAAGGCCTACTGGACCGCGAATCTGAGAGTGATCAAGTGGAGCCTGGTGATCTGGGCGGTGGTGAGCTTCGGCTTCGGCATCCTGCTGCGCCCGCTCCTGTCGGGGATCGAGGTCGGGGGCACGGACCTCGGCTTCTGGTTCGCGCAGCAGGGCTCGATCCTCGTCTTCCTGGCGCTGATCTTCTTCTACGCCTGGCGCATGAACAAGCTCGACCGCGAGCACGGCGTGGACGAGGAGTGAGATCATGGACCAGTTCACAATAAACGTTCTCTTCGTGGGCGCCTCCTTCGCGCTCTACATCGGCATCGCGGTCTGGGCGCGCGCGGGCTCCACCTCGGAGTTCTACGCGGCGAGCCGGGGCGTGCACCCGGTGACCAACGGCATGGCCACGGCGGCCGACTGGATGTCGGCGGCCTCCTTCATCTCGATGGCGGGCCTCATCGCCTTCACGGGCTACGACAACTCCAGCTACCTGATGGGCTGGACGGGCGGTTACGTGCTGCTCGCGCTGCTGCTCGCGCCCTACCTGCGCAAGTTCGGCAAGTTCACGGTGCCCGAGTTCATCGGCGACCGCTTCTACTCGAAGCCCGCGCGGCTCGTCGCGGTGGTCTGCCTGATCGTGGCCTCGGTGACCTACGTGATCGGGCAGATGACCGGCGTCGGGGTGGCCTTCGGGCGGTTCCTCGAGATCTCGAACACCGCCGGGCTCCTGATCGGGGCCTGCGTCGTCTTCGCCTACGCCGTCTTCGGCGGCATGAAGGGCGTGACCTACACGCAGGTCGCGCAGTACTGCGTGCTGATCACCGCCTACACGATCCCGGCGGTCTTCATCTCGCTGCAGCTGACCGGCAACCCGATCCCGGGGCTGGGGCTCTTCGGCGAACACCAGGCGAGCGGCGAGCAGCTGCTGGTGAAGCTCGACCAGATCGTGACCGAGCTCGGCTTCAAGAGCTACACCGAGCATCACGGCTCCACGATCAACATGGTGCTCTTCACGCTCTCGCTGATGATCGGCACAGCGGGTCTGCCGCACGTCATCATCCGCTTCTTCACCGTGCCGAAGGTCTCGGACGCGCGGTGGTCGGCGGGCTGGGCGCTCGTCTTCATCGCGCTCCTCTACCTCACGGCGCCGGCCGTGGGCGCGATGGCGCGGCTCAACATCACCGACCTGATGTGGCCGCAGGGCACCGACCAGCAGGCGGTGAGCGTCGAACAGATCGAGAGCGATCCGGCCTACGACTGGATGGCGACCTGGCAGGAGACCGGGCTCCTCGGCTTCGAGGACAAGAACGGCGACGGGCGCATCCAGTACTACAACGACGCCGACCCGGCGATGCAGGAGCGCGCGGCCGAGGAAGGCTGGGAGGGCAACGAGCTCACCAACTTCAACCGCGACATCCTCGTGCTCGCCAACCCGGAGATCGCCAACCTGCCGGCCTGGGTGATCGGCCTCGTGGCGGCCGGCGGCATCGCCGCGGCGCTCTCCACGGCGGCGGGGCTGCTGCTCGCGATCTCGGGCTCGGTGGCGCACGACCTCTTCAAGGGGCAGCTCACGCCGAACATCTCCGAGAAGGGGGAGCTTCTGACCGCGCGGATCGCCATGGCGCTCTCGATCGTGGTGGCGAGCTATCTCGGCCTCAATCCGCCGGGCTTCGCGGCGCAGACCGTGGCGCTCGCCTTCGGGATCGCGGCGGCCTCGATCTTCCCGGCGCTGATGATGGGCATCTTCTCGACGCGCATCAACAACCACGGCGCGGTCGCGGGGATGCTGACGGGTCTGCTCTTCACGCTGATCTATATTTTCCTGCACAAGGGCTGGTTCTTCATTCCGGGCACGAACAGCTTCCCGGACACGGTGGACGGCTCGCTCTTCGGCATCCAGTCGACGGCGATCGGCGCGATCGGCGCGGTGCTGAACTTCGCGGTGGCCTACGCGGTCTCGCTCTCGACGGCCGACACCCCGCGCGAGATCAAGGAGCTCGTGGAAAGCGTCCGCGTGCCCCGCGGCGCGGCCGAAGCGCAGGATCACTGACGCGACAGGGGCGGGCCCACGGGCCCGCCCTTCCCTTATCAGGAGGCGCGGCACATGACCGAGCCGGTCCCCGACACGCCTGCCGCCGCCCCCGATCCGGAGGCGGACGCGGCATTTCTGGCCGCCGCGCACCCTTGGGACATCCTCTCGCGCGAGCGGCTCGAGGCGATCGCCCGGCAGATGGGCCGCCGCCGCCTCGCCCCCGGAGAGACGCTCTACGACGTGGGCGAGACGCTGGATTTCGTGGCCGTGCTGCGCGCGGGCGGGGCCGAGCGGCTGGACGCGCGCGGCGCGACCGTGGCCGAGCTCGCCCCCGGCGCCACGCTCTCGCGGCGCGGCGCGCTGCGCGGCGAGCCCACGCGCACCGCGCTCCGCGCCACGCAGCCGAGCGAGGCGCTCACCCTCGAGGGCGCGGAGTTCCGCGCGCTCTGCCGCGACGTGCCCGCCTTCGGGCGCTTCTTCTCCGCCGGGCCGCCGCGCGCCGCGGCGCGCTCCGATCTGGCGAGCCTCGCGGTCTCGGCGCTGATGACCGCCACGCCCGAGACCTGCCCGCCCGAAACCCCTGCGCGCGAGGCCGCCGCGCGGATGCACGCGCGCGGCATCTCCTCGCTCTGCGTGGCGACCGACGGGCAACTCCTCGGGCTGCTGACGCTGCGCGACCTGACCGGGCGGCTCCTCGCCGAGGGGCGCGCGCCCGAAACGCCGGTGGGCGAGATCATGACCGCCGCGCCGATCACGCTGCCGCCCTCGGCGCTCGGCTCCGACGTGCTGTCGCTGATGATGGAGCGGCGCGTCGGCCACGTCCCGGTGGTCGAGGGCGGGCGGCTCGTCGGCATCGTCACGCAGACCGACCTGACGCGCGCGCAGGCGCTCGGCGCGGGCGAACTGGTGCGCGGCGTGGCCGAGGCGCCGGACGCCGACGCCATGGCGCGGGTCACCGCGCGGTTGCCCGAACTCCTCGCGCAGCTCGTCGCCGCCGGCGCCCGACCCGAGGCGGTGACGCGCCAGATCACCGACGTCGCCGACGCCGCGACGCGACGGCTGCTCGCGCTGGCCGAGGACCGGCTCGGCCCGCCGCCGGTGCCCTACCTCTGGCTCGCCTGCGGCAGCCAGGGCCGGCAGGAGCAGACCGGCGTCTCGGACCAGGACAACTGCCTGATGCTGAGCGACGCGGTCACCGACGCCGACATGCCCTATTTCGAGCGCCTCGCGCGCTTCGTCTCGGACGGGCTCGCCACCTGCGGCTACGCCTACTGCCCGGGCGACATGATGGCGACCAACCCGCGCTGGCGCCAGCCGGTGCACGTCTGGCGGGACTACTTCGCCGGCTGGATCGCGCATCCCTCGCCCGAGGCGCAGATGCTCGCCTCGGTGATGTTCGACCTGCGCCCGATCGGCGGCGACGCCTCCCTCTTCGAGGGGCTCCACCGCGAGACGCTGGACGCCGCCTCGCGGAACTCGATCTTCACCGCGCACATGGTCTCCAACTCGCTCAAGCACGCGCCGCCGCTCGGGCTCTTGCGCGGCTTCGCGACGATCCGCTCGGGCGAGCACCGCCACCAGATCGACCTGAAGCTGAACGGGGTGGTCCCGGTGGTCGACCTCGCGCGGGTCTATGCGCTGATGGGCCGGATCGAGGACGCGGGCACCCGCGCCCGGCTCACGGCCGCGTCGGCCGCCGGCGTCGTCTCGGAGGCCGGGGGGCGCGACCTGATCGACGCCTGGGACCTGATCGCGGCGACGCGCCTCGGCCATCAGGCGCGGCGCATCGCGCGCGGCGCCGCGCCCGACAACTACATGGCGCCCTCGGAGCTTTCGGAGTTCGAGCGCAGCCACCTGCGCGAGGCCTTCGTCGTCGTGCGCACGATGCAGTCCGCGCTCGGCCACGGCAAGGGCGCGCTGTCGTGACCGCGCGCCGCGCCTTGCCGCGCGCGGCGCGGGCGCCCTAGGATCACGGGCGGCGCGCAAAGGGGGAGGCGCGCCGGGGAGGAGAGCGATGTTTCTGGAACTGATCGCCACGATCTTCGCCGGCTTCGCCGCGGCGGGCGTGGTGCTGCTGATCGACAAGGCGACGCGGGGGCGGCTTCCGCGCTGGCTCGCGCCGGTGGCGGCGGGGGCGGCGATGCTCGCCGCGACGATCTCGAGCGAGTACAGCTGGTACGGGCGCACCGCCGGCGCGGTGCCGCACGACTTCACGGTGATCGAGACTGTGGAGAGCCGCGCGATCTGGCGGCCCTGGACCTATCTCGCGCCCTTCACCGAGCGCTTCGTCGCGCTCGACCGCGCCTCGGTCCGGCAGAACGCCGTGCGCGCGGAGGAGCGCCTCGCCGATCTCTATTTCTTCGGCCGCTGGGCGCCGGTGCGCCAACTCGAGATCCGGGTGGACTGCGCGCGCGGCGCGCGGGCGCTGCCGGGCGACGGCGCGGGGGGCGAGGTCGTCTGGCAGGAGGTCGGCGCGGAGGATACCATCGTCGCCGCCGTCTGCGGGGAGGCGGCGGCATGACCCCTCTGCGCTGGAGCCTCAGATTGCGCATCCTCCTCTTCTTCGTGGCGCTCTGGGCGGCGGCGAGCCTCGCGGTGGCCGGCGCGCTCTGGCTCGGCTGGGCGCGCGGCGGCGGCTCGGGGGGCTTCGTGCTCGCCGGTGTGGCCTCCGCCTTCGCGCTGATGGGGCTCTCGGCGGCGGTCTGGCGGCTCTTCGACGCGCATGTGGCCGTGCCGGTGGAGCGGCTGGCCGCCGGTCTGCGCGCTGGCGCGCACGGCGGCACGGGGCCGGACCGGGAGACGGCGAAGTTCCTCGGCGATCTGGGCGACGCCGCGGCGGAGGCGGCCGACCGGCTGGGCGCCGCGGAACTGACGGCGGCGAAGCGCGTGGCCGAGACGACCGCCGCGCTCTCGGCCGAGCGCGAGCGGCTGACCGCGCTCCTCTCGGAGCTGCCGGTCGCCACGGTTCTCATCGGGGCGGACCGGCGCATCGCGCTCTACGACGGGCAGGCGGCGGCGCTTCTCGCGCGGGCGGGGGTCCCGCGGCTCGGCGCGCCGATCACCGACTACCTCGAGGGCGCGCCGATCGAGGCGGCCTACGCCGCCGCCGCCACGGGCGAGGCGCGCTTCGAGGCGGTGCTCGCGCGGAGCACTACGCGCGCGCCGGCGCGGCTGCGCCGGCTCGACGGGGACGGCAGCGCGCTCCTGATCCTCGACGAGACGGCGGCGCTCGCGCCCGAGGACGCGCGGCCGATCGTCTATGACTTCACCCTGCTGGAGCGCGCGCCGGAGCCCGTGCTGGAGCACCGGGCGCTGCGCGATCTCGCCTGCGTGGTGCTCGACACCGAGACGACGGGCCTCGACCCCGAGCGCGACGCGCTGGTGCAGATCGCCGCGGTGCGCGTGCTGGGCGCGAAGCCGGTGCCCGGCGAGCGCTTCGAGACGCTGGTGAACCCCGGCCGCCGCATCCCGCCCACGGCGACGCGGGTGCACGGGATCGGCGACGCGCATGTGGCGGAGGCGCCGGATGTGGCGGAGGCCGTCGCGCGGCTGGGCGATTTCGCGCGCGACGCGGTGATCGTGGCGCACAACGCGCCCTTCGACCTGCGGTTCCTGACCCGCGCGGGCGGCGACTGGCGCCACCCGGTGCTCGACACCGTGCTCCTCTCGGCGGTGCTCTTCGGGACGGGCGAGGCGCATTCGCTCGACGCGCTCTGCGCGCGCCTCGGCGTCGAGATCCCGGAGGACCGGCGCCACACCGCCATGGGCGACACCGAGGCGACGGCGGAGGCCTTCTGCCGGATGCTCCCGATGCTGGAGGCCAAGGGGCTGACCACCTTCGGCGACGTGGTCGCCGAGACGCGCCGGCACGGCCGGCTGCTCGCCGATCTGAACGCCGCGCCCGCGCGGGCCTGAGCCTCAGCCGAGCGCCCGGCGCCGGAGCGATGGCCACCGGACAGGGCCCGGCCCATGCGCCGCCACGACGCGCGGGCAGGACCGGGCGGCCGCGAGGGACCGACGGCGGACGGGACGCGCCGGCGCGAAGCGGGGCCCGGGACGCAGCGTCAGCCGAGCGCCTTGCCGAGGCGCGGCAGCCGCGCCTTCTTCAGGAGGCGGCGCATCTCCCAGCGCTCGCCCGAGAGCGCCTCGGCCCGCGCGCGCACGGCCTGTGCCGCCTCTTCCACCATGCCGGGCGCGCCCTTCCAGAGCCCGAGGAGGAGCGCGTCCGGGTCCGCGCGAGAGAGCCCGACCTCGGCGAGCACGCCGCGCGGGAAATCCTGCGCGTTCGCCGTCACGATCACGTCGGCCGCCCCCTCGATCGCCGCGGCGAGCACATGGACGTCCGCCGGATCGGGGAGCCAGAGCCGCTCCGTCAGCGCCTCCGCGGGCGGCGGCAGCATCGCCTGCGGCCATGCGGCGGCCAGCTGCGCGATCTCGCCCTGCGCGACGGCGCGTTCGGCGTCGCCGCGCCGGGCCGCGGCGCGCTCCCACTCGCGCAGGAGGCGCGCGGTCCAGAGCGGCCGGAGCCCGCCGCGCGCCGCGACCTCCAGGAGCATCTCCCGCATGACGGTGGGATAGAGGACGCAGGCGTCGAGCAGCGCCCTCACAGCCGGAAGGCCAGCGTCTTGAGATAGCCCGTCTCGGCGAGCATCGGATGCTGCGGGTGATCGGGCCCCGCGCCGCCCGTGCGCAGAAGCTGCCCGCGCCGGCCGCCGCGCCCGATGCCGCGCACGCTCGCTTGCCGGAAGCGGGCGAGATCGGCGGCATGCGAGCAGGAGCAAAGCATCAGGAAGCCGCCCTCGGCCACCAGCGGCGCGGCGAGGCGCGCGACCCGCTCGTAGGCGCGCAGCCCCTTGTCGAGCGCGGGCTTCGAGGGCGCGAAGGCCGGCGGGTCGCAGACCACGAGATCGAAGCGCGCGCCCTCGGTGGCGAGCGCCTCCATTGCCTCGAAAGCATCGCCGCGGCGGGTGGCGAAGCGATCGGCGACGCCGGTGCGCGCGGCGCCCGCCTCCGCCAGCTCCAGCGCGGCCGCCGAGCCGTCCACGGCGAGCGCCGCCTCCGCCCCGCCCGCGAGCGCGGCGAGGGAAAACCCGCCCGCGTGGGAGAAGACGTCGAGCATCCGCGCGCCCCGCGCGAGCCGCGCGGCGAAGGCGTGGTTCGGCCGCTGGTCGTAATAGAGCCCGGTCTTCTGCCCGCCGGTCAGATCGGCGAGATAGGTCGCCCCGGTCATCTCCACGGGTACCGGCCCGTCGGGCGCCTGCCCGATCAGCACGGCGCTCGCGTCGTCGAGCCCCTCGAGCGCGCGGGCGCGGCTCGCCGCGTTCTTCAGGACATGGCGCACGCCGGTCACTTCCGCCAGCGCCTCCGCGAGGGGACCGAGCGCCGCCTCGGCCCAGGCGGCGTTGGGCTGGATCACCGCCGTGTCGCCGAAGCGGTCGATCACCACGCCGGGCAGCCCGTCGCCCTCCCCGTGCACGAGCCGGTAGAAGGGCGCGTCGTAGAGCCGCGCGCGCAGGTCGAGCGCCGCGGCGAGGCGGGCGCGCAGCCAGTCCGGCCCGATCTCCGCGCCCGGGTCGCGGTCGAGCACGCGCAGCGCGATCTTCGAGCCCGGGTTGACGGCGACCGTGGCGAGCGTCTGGCGGCCCGCGTCCTCGAGCGTGGCGATGGTGCCGGGGGCGAGCGCGCGGGTGCGCCGGTCGAGCACCACCTCGTCGGCGAAGACCCAGGGCGCGCCGTGGCGCACCGGGCGGGGATCGGCCTTGGGCCTCAGGCGGACGACGGGGCGGGGATCGGCGGTCATGCCCGCCCCATAGCCCGCCCGCGCGCCGGACGGAAGCCCGCGCCAGGGCGCGCGGTTGTTAGCGCTGACAGCGGATGCTATCTCTCACCTCGGGAGGAGAGCCATGCCCCTCGATCCGACCATCGCCCGGGTCACCGAGACCATCGTCGCGCGCTCGGCCGAGACGCGGCGCGAGTACCGCGACCGCATGCGCCGCGCCGCCGAGGACGGGCCGCGCCGCGCGCATCTGTCGTGCTCCAACCAGGCGCATGCCTACGCCGCCTCCGGCCCCGACAAGGAAACGCTCGCGGGCCACCGCGCGCCCAACCTCGGGATCGTGACGGCCTACAACGACATGCTCTCGGCGCATCAGCCGTTCGAGCGTTTCCCCGACGTGATCCGCGCCGCGGCGCGCGCCGCGGGCGGCACCGCGCAGGTCGCGGGCGGCGTGCCGGCGATGTGCGACGGCGTCACCCAGGGCCAGACGGGGATGGAGCTCTCGCTCTTCTCGCGCGACACCATCGCGCTCGCCGCCGGCGTGGCGCTCAGCCACAACACCTTCGACGCGGCCGCGTATCTCGGCGTCTGCGACAAGATCGTGCCCGGCCTCGTCATCGCGGCGGCGACCTTCGGGCACCTGCCCACCGTCTTCGTCCCCGCCGGCCCGATGACGAGCGGCCTGCCCAACGACGAGAAGGCCGAGGTGCGCAAGCGTTTCGCCGCCGGCGAGGTGGACCGCGAGGCGCTGATGCGCGCCGAGATGGCGGCCTATCACGGGCCGGGCACCTGCACCTTCTACGGCACGGCGAACTCCAACCAGATGCTGATGGAGATCATGGGCCTCCACCTCCCGGGGGCGAGCTTCGTGAACCCCGGCACGCGCCTGCGCGACGCGCTGACGGCGGCGGCGGTGGAGCGGGTGCTGTCGCTCACGCAACTCGGAAACACCTACACCCCGGCCTGCGACGTTCTGGACGAACGCGCCTTCGTCAACGGGATGGTCGGGCTGATGGCGACGGGGGGCTCGACCAATCTCGCCATTCACCTGCCCGCGATGGCGCGCGCGGCGGGCATCCTGCTCGAGCCGGAGGATTTCGCCGCCGTCTCCTCGGTCACGCCGCTGATGGCGCGGATCTATCCCAACGGCCTCGCCGACGTGAACCACTTCCACGCCGCGGGGGGCATGGCCTACCTGATCGGCGAGCTTCTGGAGGCCGGGCTTCTGCACGCCGACGTCGCCACCGTCGCCGGCCCCGGCCTCGCCCGCTACACCGAGGAGCCCAAGCTCCGGGGCGAGACGCTCACCTGGGAGCCCGGCCCGCGCGAGAGCGCGAACGACCGCATCCTGCGCCCGCACGCCGATCCCTTCCAGCCCACGGGCGGGATGGTGCAGCTCACCGGCAACCTCGGCGAGGGGGTCGCCAAGATCTCGGCGGTGAAGGAGGAACACCTCGTCGTCGAGGCCCCGGCCCGCGTCTTCGAGGCGCCCGAGGACGTGCTCGCCGCCTTCAAGGCCGGCGAGATCGCCGAGGACTGCGTGATCGTCCTGCGCTTTCAGGGGCCGCGCGCGAACGGCATGCCGGAGCTGCACGGGCTGACGCCGGCGCTCTCGGTGCTTCTGGATCGCGGGCTGAAGGTGGCGCTCGTCACCGACGGGCGCATGTCCGGGGCGAGCGGCAAGGTCCCCGCGGCGCTCCACCTCAGCCCCGAGGCCGCCGCCGGCGGACCCCTCGCGCGGGTGCGCGACGGCGACGTGATCCGCCTCGACACGACGGCCGGCACGCTGTCCGCCGAGGCCGACCTCGACGCGCGCACCCCGGCCGCGCCGGATCTCTCGGGCAACCAATGGGGCACCGGGCGCGAGCTCTTCCAGCTCTTCCGCGACCGCGTGGGCGAGGCGCGCCGCGGCGCGTCGAGCCTGATCTGAGCGATGGCGCGCGGGGTCCATCGAAGCGCCCCGGACGGGCGCGCTCGCCCGTCCGACACGGGGCGGCGCCGCGCCGCCACGTCGCGGGTCGGCGCATGGCGGACGCCGGCCGCCAGCGCGGTATTCTGCGACAGCACCCGACGCGGGCGCGCTAGCCCTTCCGCCACGGGGCGGGGCAGTGCCGCGACATCGCGGTTCTGCGTAAGGCGGACGCCGGCCGCCAGCGCGGTATTCTGCGACAGCACCCGACGCGGGCGCGCTAGCCCGTCCACCACGGGGCAGTGCAATACCGCCACGTCGAGGGAGAGCGCATGGCGGACGCCGGTCGCCAACATGGCATCCTCCGAAAGCACGCGACGTGGGCGCCGGGCCCTCACCGCCGCGAGCCGTCCCGCGCGCGCGGCATCTCCCGAGGGCGCCGCGCCCGCGGCGCGCGCCAGGGTTGCCCGCCGACGCCACGCCACAGGACCGCATCGCCCGGGCGAGCGCCCCGCACACCCGCGCGACGCGTGCGCCCCGCGCCGCCCCGACGCCGCGGCGTCCGGTGTCCCGGTCTGCGGGACACTACATGGCGTCGCCCGCCGCCTCCCCGCGGCGGAGGCGCGGCGCGTCGCCCCCGGCGCCTTGGCCGATCCGGACCGGACGGGTCCCGGTTCCCCGGCTCCGAGATCCCGCCGCCGAGGCCGCCCGTGACGGCGCCCCAGCCCCCCGCCGAGGCGAGCCGCAGGCTCCGCGCCCTCTGCGCCCGCGCGCCGGTGATCCCGGTTCTGGTGATCGAGGACGCGGGCACCGCCCGCCCGCTCGCCGAGGCGCTGGTCGCCGGCGGGCTTCCGGTGCTGGAGGTCACGCTGCGCACCCCCGCCGCGCTCGACGCGATCCGCGCGATGGCCGCGGTGGCCGGCGCGGAGGTCGGCGCGGGTACCGTGCTCGGCCCCGAGGACGTCGCGGCGGCGCGCGCGGCCGGGGCGCGCTTCGCGGTCTCGCCCGGCGCGACACCCGCGCTGCTCGCGGCGGCGGAGGGCGAGGGCCTGCCCCTCCTGCCCGGCGCGGCGACGGCGTCGGAGGCGATGGCGCTCCTGACTCGCGGCTACGACGTGGCGAAGTTCTTCCCCGCCGCGCCCATGGGCGGGCCGGCAACGCTCGCGGCGCTGGGCGGCCCGCTGCCGCAGATGGCCTGGTGCCCGACGGGCGGCATCACGCCCGAGACCGCGCCGGACTACCTCGAGCTCGACACCGTGCTCTGCGTCGGCGGCAGCTGGATCGCGCCGCGCGCCCTGCGCGACGCGCGCGACTGGCCCGCCATCGAGGCCCGCGCCCGCGCCGCCGCGGCGCTCTGAACGCGGGGCGCGCTGCAGCCTGTCGGAGACAGCGCCCGCGGACCTCGGGTCCCGCGAGAGGGTAAACCCATCGCGGGATCGCGGCACCAGAGTGCCACGAGCACCGCCCGCCGCCGCCACGCGGCGACCCGGCAGGGGTCACGCGCCGGTCGAGCGAGGAGCGCCGTCACGCGCGACGCGCGCAGCCCGGCCTCGGCGAGGACGGCGCGACCGACGCGACGGGCGCGCGAGCCACGCGGCGCGACTTGCGCGGCGCAGGCGCGACCGCCATGCCGGGGCCGCGCGGCGGGGCAAACCGGTTGCGCGAGGGGCGCGCGGCCCGATTTCGCCGCGACCGGCGCGCGTCAGCGCGGGCCATGCGGCGGGAAGTGTCTCGCTGATCCCGCGCCCGGCGAGGAGCGCGGTCACGCGCGACGAGCGCGCCCGCCCGACGCGTCCTCAGTCCCGCGCGCGCCGCCGTGCGCCGCCGCGGCGGCGGGGGGTGGCGCTCTCGGCGAGGCCCTCGCGCAGGACGCGGGTCATCGGGTGATCCTCCGGCGCATCGGCGTGGCGCGCGAGCAGCGCCTCGATCGCCGCGCGCGGCGCGGCGCCCTCGGGGAGCGCGAGCGCCCAGTCGAAGAAGATCGAGCGGCACTCCGCCTCGGTGATCCCCTCGATGCGGTAGGCCTCCCGGATCAGGCCCTTGGGGTCTGGCTCCGCGGTCATGCCCCGCGCGCCTCCGGCATCAGCCCCACGCGACCGCCATAACCCGGCGCCCGCGTCGCGCAGCACGATGCCGCCCGCTCGCCCGCGCCGCGCCGCGCCTCCGCGCGGCGCGCGCCCGCGACCCCGTCGGCCCCACGCCGCGACAGGATCGTCGCCCCGGCGCCCCTCTCCTCGGTCATGCCTCGCGCTCCTCCGCCTCCGGCAGCGCGGCGTCGATCGTCCGGGCCGCGCGCGCCGTCACCTCGTCCAGCCGTGCCCGCAGCGCCGCCGGCCCCTCGATCCCCGTCAGCCGGGCGAGGAAGGCGCCGCCCCCCTCGCCGATGCGGTCCTCGTCGAGCGGTCCCTCGCTCAGGAGCTTCGAAGCGAGCTGCACCTGCCAGAGAAGCCGCGCCGCCCCGGCGAGCGCCGCGTGCCCCTCGGCGTCGATCAACCCCACCTGCGCCGCCGCCGCGAGCCCGTCCGCGGCATTCTGCGACGCCTCCGCGGCAAGAAGCGCGCCGGTCTGCGCCACGAGGTCCACGTCCTGCAGCCGCCCCGGGCCCAGCTTGGCGTCCCACGGCCCCTCGGGGCTCTTGGCCGCGCGCACCCGCGCGCGCATCGCGGCCGCCTCGCGCAGCACCGTCCCGCGCGGCTTGCGGCCGAGCACGCCGCGGCGCACCGCCTCCACGTCCGCGGCGAGATCCGCCTCGCCCGCCACCGCCCGCGCCCGCGTCAGCGCGAGGTGCTCCCAGACCCAGGCCTCGTCGCGGTGGTAGCTCTCGAAGCTCGCGAGCGAGGTCGCCACCGGACCCTGCCGGCCCGAGGGGCGCAGGCGCATGTCCACGTCGTAGAGCTGCCCCTCCGCGGTCTGCGCGCTCATCGCGGTCACCAGCGCCTGCGTCAACCGCGCGTAATAGGCCCGCGCCGAGAGCGGGCGGCGCCCCTCCGACCCTTCGGCCCCCGCCGGGTCGTAGATCACGATCAGGTCGAGGTCGGAGACCGGCGTCATCCGCCGCGCGCCGAGCGATCCCATGCCGAGCACCACCGCGCCCCGCCCGGGCGGCGCGCCGTGCTTCTGCGCGAACTCCGCCACCACCTCGGGCCAGAGCGCGCGGAGGCTCGCCTCCGCCAGATCGGCATACTGCGCGCCCGCCTCGGTGCAGCCGATGCGCCCGCGCAGGAGATGCACACCGATGCGGAAATGCACCTCCTTCGCCCAGCGCCGCGCGGTGTCGAGCTTGCGCTCGTAGTCCTCCGCCTCGGCGAGCTCGCGCTGCAGCGCCTCGGTCAGCGCCGCCACCCCCGGCACGGGCTCGAAGAAATCGCCCGCGATCACCGCGTCGAAGACGCCCGAATGCCGCGCGAGATACCGCGCGAGCGCGGGCGCGGTGCCGGCAATGTCCACGATCAGGTCGACGAGCTGCGGGTTGGCCTCGAAGAGCGCGAAAAGCTGCACCCCCGCGGGCAGCCCCGCGAGGAAGCCGTCGAAGGCGGCCAGCGCCTCCTGCGGGTGGGCGGTGCGCGCGAGCCGGGCGAGGATGTCGGGCTTCAGCCGCTCGAAGATCGCCACCGCCCGGCCCGAGCGCAGCGCCGGATAGGTGCGCCAGCGCTCGGTGATCGAGGTATCGAGCTCGGGCACCGGCGCCGCGGGCCGCGCCGCGTCGGGCGCGAAGAAGCCCTCGGTCAGCTCGTGCACCTCCGTCAGCCGGTCGTGCAGGTCGCGGCGCAGCTCGCCCTCGTCGCGGTCCATGAAGGCGGCGAGCCGGGCGAAGCCTTCCTCCGTGCGCGGCAGGTCGTGGGTCTGCTGATCGCGCAGCATCTGCACGCGGTGCTCCACCTCGCGGTGGGCGCGGTAGTGATCGGCGAGCGTCTCCGCCGCCGCCTCGGGCACCCAGCCCTTGCGGGCGAGCACGCCGAGCCCCTCGACCGTGCCGCGCACGCGCAGGTCCGGATCGCGCCCGCCGGCGATGATCTGGCGGGTCTGGGTGAAGAACTCGATCTCGCGGATGCCGCCGCGGCCGAGCTTCATGTCGTGCCCCGGCAGGGTGATCGGCCCGGCGAGGCCCTTGTGCTCGCGGATGGCGAGGCGCATGGCGTGCGCGTCCTCGATCGCCGCGAAATCCAGATGCTTGCGCCAGACGAAGGGCCGCAGCGCCTCCAGAAATCGCGCGCCCGCCTGCACGTCGCCCGCCGCGGGCCGCGCCTTGACGTAGGCCGCGCGCTCCCAGGTGCGCCCGAGGCTCTCGTAGTAGCTTTCGGCCACGCCCATGCTCAGGATCACCGGCGTCACCGAGGGGTCGGGCCGCAACCTGAGATCGGTACGGAAGACGTAGCCCTCCGCCGTCTGCTCGGCCAGAAGCGCGGTCATCCGGCGCACCGCCCGCACCAGCCCGGCGCGCGCCTCCTGCACCGCGTCCTCCGGATAGCGCGTCTCGTCGAAGAGGCAGATGAGATCGATGTCCGACGAATAGTTGAGCTCGAAGGCGCCCATCTTGCCCATGGCGAGCGCGACCGCCCCGCAGCCGGCGGCGAGGTCGTCCTCCCCCTGCCCCGGCAGCCGCCCCCGCCGGATCTGCTCGGCGAGCCCGGCGCGCAGCGCGAGGCCCGCGGCGTGGTCGGCGAAGCGGGTGAGCGTGCCGGTCACCTCCTCGAGCGGCCAGACGCCGGCGAGATCGCAGAGCGCGACGGCGAGCGCGACGCGCCGTTTCGCGCGGCGCAGCTCCGCGCCGAGCTGGTCGGGCGCCACCTCGGCCACGCGCGCCAGCTCCGCCGCCACCGCCGCCTCCGGGTCGGCGAAAAGCGCGGGCAGCCAGGCGCATTCCTTCTGCACGAGGGTGGAGAGATAGGGGCTGCACCCGGCCGCGCCCTCGATCAGCCGGGCGAGATCGCCCTCGGCCTCCGGGCAGGCGGCGCGGGCCTCCGCCCCGAGATCGGGCTCGTGGGGGCGGGGCAGACGGGTGATGCGATGCGCGAGATCCATGCCCGGAGATGGACACGCCCGCGCGGCGGGGTCAATCCGCGCCGCCCCCTTGTCAATCCGGGCGAAAGCCTCTTGGCTCGGGAGCACTGGAGGGCACGGCATGAGCAAGAGCGTGACCCGCGTGCGCGCGGCGCTGGAGGCGGCGGGGCTGCCCGCGGACATCCGCGAACCGGGCGAGACGCGCACGGCGGAGCAGGCGGCGGCGGCGGTGGGCTGCGCGCCGGACCAGATCGTGAAGTCCCTGATCTTCCGCGGCGAGGAGAGCGGGCATGTGCGCCTTTTCCTGGTGCCGGGCGGGCGGCGCCTCTCCCCGGTGAAGGCCGCGGCGGCGGCGGGCGAGGCGCTCGGCAAGGCCGACGCGGCGCTCGTCCGGGCCGAGACGGGCTTCGCCATCGGCGGCGTCGCGCCGGTGGGCCACATCGCGCCGGTGGCGACCTGGATGGACCCGCGGCTTCCCGAGTTCGCGGAGGTCTGGGCGGCCGCCGGCACGCCGCGCCACGTCTTCTCCGCCGCGCCGGAGGCGCTGCGCCGGGTCACCGGGGCCGTGACCCGCGACGTGACGGAGTGATTTTTCGCCGTCAGAGAAGGACTTGCGCCGGAAATGTAAAAAGGTTTCACATGGCCCCTTGCAAGAGCCCGGCGGGCGCACGATCTGGGTGATGTGAAAGGCATTCACATCAACGACCACGCACCGGAGAGAGACATGACACACGCCGCGACCGACCTCCCCCACCGCCCGAGCGCCTCCGGCTGGCTCGCCCGGGCCGAAGCCTGGCTCGACGCGCGCGGAAAATTCGCCTGGATCGCCGCGATGGTCCTCGGCTTCGTGCTTTTCTGGCCCGCAGGCCTCGCACTGCTCGCCTACATGATCTGGAGCAAGCGCCTTGGCACGTCCTGCCGCGGTCGCGCCGAGCAAGCACACGTCGGGGCGACCGGCAACAGCGCCTTCGACGCCTACAAGGCCGAGACGCTGCGCCGGCTGGAGGAGGAACAGCACGCCTTCGAATCCTTCCTCGAACGGCTGCGCGCCGCGCGGGACAAGGCGGAGTTCGACCAGTTCATGGAAGAGCGCGCCCGCAAGGCCGCCGAAGCCCGCCCCGACGACGCCTGAGACGACCGCCGCCGCCCGCACCGGGCGGCGGCCTGCCCCCGACCGGAAAAGGCCCGAGATGCACAGCTACGACGCCCGCCTGCCCGACCCGGACCGCCAGCCGGAGTTCTACGCCGACGTCCCCGTAAAGCGGCTCGTCGCCTGGGCGATCGACGTGGCGCTCGTCGCCGTGCTCTGCCTGCTCGTCCTGCCCTTCACCGCCTTCACGGGGATCTTCTTCTTCCCATTCCTGATGCTGGCGGTGGGCCTCGCCTATCGCACGCTCACCATCGCCGGACGCTCCGCGACCTGGGGCATGCGGCTCATGGCGATCGAGCTGCGCGACCGCCGGGGCGAGCGGCTCGACGGCGGGCAGGCGCTTTTGCACACGGCGGGCTACACGATCTCCATCGCGGTGCCGCTCCTGCAGGTGATCTCGGTCGTGCTGATGCTGACCGGCGCGCGGGGTCAGGGGCTCACCGACCTCGTCCTCGGCACGGTGATGCTGAACCGCCGCGCCTGATCCGGCGCCCCCGCGCCGGGGCTCTTGGCCCGCCGCGGAGGCCTTGCTATCGTCGCGCTAAAGGATAGCTGGGACGGGAATGCGACACACCCTTCCGATCGCGCCGCAGTTCTACGTGACGGCCCCGCAGCCCTGCCCCTATCTCGAGGGGCGGATGGAGCGTAAGCTTTTCACCGCGCTCACGGGCGAGAACGCCGAGGCGCTCAACGACACCCTGTCGAAACAGGGCTTCCGGCGCTCGCAGAACGTGCTCTACCGCCCCTCCTGCTCGGAGTGCTCGGCCTGCCTGTCGGCGCGGATCGACGTGGCCGCCTTCACACCCTCCAGGAGTCAGCGGCGCACGCTGCGCCGCAACGCGGGCCTCCTGCGCCGCGTCACCTCGCCCTGGGCGACCGAAGAGCAATACGCGCTCTTCCGCCGCTACCTCGACAGCCGGCACTCCGACGGCGGCATGGCGGACATGGACGTCTTCGAGTTCGCCGCCATGATCGAGGAGACGCCTGTGCGCTCGCGCGTGATCGAATACTCCGACGGCGACACCGGCGAGCTCGTCGCGGTCTGCCTGAGCGACATGCTCGACGACGGGGTGAGCATGGTCTATTCGTTCTACACGCCCGACCGCCCGAAGGCGTCGCTCGGCACGCATGCCATCCTCGACCACGTGGAGCTCGCGCGCGAGGCCGGGCTTCCTTACGTTTACCTCGGCTACTGGGTCCCCGGCAGCCCCAAGATGGGCTACAAGGCGAATTTCGCCGGCCTCGAGGTCTACGCCCAGGGCCATTGGCAACGGATGCGCGACCCGCGGGACTACGACACCGAGCTGCACCCGCTCTCCACCGATCCGATCGCCGAACAGGTGGCCGGGATCACCCTGCCCGGCGCACGCCCGGCCAAGGGCTGACGCTTGAGCGATGGAGGGGGCGCTGCCCCCTCTTGGCCTCCGGCCAATTCACCCCCGGAGTATTTGGACCAAGATGATGGGAGCGGTCAGCGTCTCCCAGCCCATCATCTTGGCATAAATACTCCGGGGGGTGAGGCCCGGACCAGGCCGAGGGGGGCAGCGCCCCCCTCACCGCACGAAGTGCCACAGCGTGTGCGGCCGCGAGGCCGCTCATCTCAGTTCGGGATCAGGTCCGGAACGATCGTGACGATGCCCGGGAAGAACCAGAGGATCGCGAGGCCGAGCACCTGGATCGCCACGAAGGGCAGCACTCCCTGGTAGATCTGTCCGGTCGTGATGCTCCGCGGCGCGACGCCCCTCAGGTAGAAGAGCGCGAAGCCGAAGGGCGGCGTCAGGAACGAGGTCTGCAGGTTCACCGCGATCATGATCGTCACCCATTTCGGATCGAACCCGCCGCCGTAGATCACCGGGCCGACGATCGGGACGACGATGTAGATGATCTCGAGGAAGTCGAGCACGAAGCCCAGCATGAAGAGCACGAGCATCACGATGAGGAAGACCGTGTACTCGTTGTCGAAGCTCCTGAGGAACTGCTGGATGTAGTGCTCGCCCCCGAAGGAGATCAGCACCAGGTTCAGGAGCTGCGAGCCGATCAGGATGGTGAAGACCATCGAGGTGACCTTCGCCGTCTCGCGCACCACCGGCGTCAGCACCCCGCCGCGGAAGAGCACGAAGCAGCCGTAAAGCAGCCCGAAGAGGGCGAAGAGATAGGCCGCCTGCGCCACGAGGAAGGCCACCCAGGTGTCGAAGCCGGCCGCCTCGGTCTCGATCCGCAGGTCGAAGTTCACGCCGACGAGCAGCATGATGATGAGCGCGAAGGTCGCGCGGATGATGATCTTGCCGGAGCGATTCTCATCCCGCAGGCGCCGGTAGGCGGCGAGCATGATCGCCCCGGCCGCGCCGAGCGCCGCCGCCGGCGTCGGGTTGGTGATGCCGCCGAGGATGGAGCCCAGCACCGCGACGATCAGCACGAGCGGCGGGAAGACCACGCGCAGGAGTTCGTTCTGCGCGAGCCGCGCGAAGGCGTGGCGCACGCCGTAGAGCGTGAGGGCGATCGGCACGGCGAGCCAGAGCGTCGTCACCGCCGGCGACGTCAGCGGCGAGATCAGGACCACGTCCGCGAGGATCGCGAGCGCCACGCCGCCGAGGCCGACGGCGATGGGCGTCGGATCGGCCGACGGCGCGATGCCGCGCGCCGTCGTCAGCACCAGCGCGAGCAGCAGGAACGCGACCGCGATGCCGGTGCCGACGGGGGCGACCTCGGCCAGGTTCTCCTGAAGCCGCGCCGCGCGCTGCTCCTCGGTCAGTTCCTCGGCCTCCTCGACGCCGCCCGCGGCGTCGAGCGCCTCCTGCTCGGCGACCGCCTGATCCCAGGCGTCCTGGCCGTGCACGTCGATCATCGCCGCGCGGCATTCGTCGGAGACGTTGGTGCGCAGCGAGGCGCCCTCGCCCTGTTCGGAGAAGCGCGCGACGCTCACGTCCTGGCTGCCGACGAGGCCGATCTGCCCCGAGAGCACGGTGAGCCCGATCAGCGCCGCCGGCACGGCGGCGAACCACGTCCAGCGCTCGCCCGGCGTGGTCGGTTCGCTCGCGTCGCCGCCCTCGGAGACGACGGGCGGCGCCTTCGATGGGTTGAAGAGCGCGAAGCCGAAGGCATAGGCCGCGTAGAGCCCGGCGAGCACCAGCCCCGGCAGCAGCGCCGCCTGGAAGAGGGTGCCGACCGAGACGACCGCCGGCTCGCCGAGGAGCGTCAGCGCGTCGCGGCAGCCGAGGTTCTGCGCGCGCTGCTCCTGCGCGCGGGCGTAGATGTCGCCGGCGAGCGTGCCGAGGAGGACGATCACGATCGAGGGCGGGATGATCTGCCCCAGCGTGCCGGAGGCGGAGATCACGCCGGTGGAGAGCTGCGGCGAATATCCCGCGCGCAGCATCGTCGGCAGCGCCAGGAGGCCCATGGTCACGACGGTCGCGCCCACGATCCCGGTGGAGGCGGCGAGGAAGGCGCCCACGACCACGATCGACACGGCGAGGCCGCCCGGCAGCGGCCCGAAGACGCGCGCCATGGTGGTCAGCAGCTCCTCGGCGATGCGCGAGCGCTCGAGCGTGATGCCCATCATCACGAACATCAGCACGGCGAGCAGCGTCTCGATCGACTGCCCGGCGAGCACGCGCTCGTTGATGCGGTTGACAATGAAGCTGATGTTGCGGTCGAGCGCCGTCTCCCAGCCGCGGGGGAAGACGGATTCCTCGATGCGAGGCAACTCGGGGTATCGGAAGACGGAGATGCTGTCCGGCCTGACGCCCTGCTGCACGAGGGCGTTGTAGGCCTGCGAGCCCGTGTCGATCGCCTGATGGATCAAGAGGCCGGCGCTGTCGAGCGCGGCGATGATCCCGAAGGAAATCACGCCGGCGCCGCCGATGGCGAAGGCCACCGGGAAGCCCGACAGAATTCCTGCGAACAGACACAGGAAGACGATGATCAGGCCGATCTCGACGCCGTCCAGTCCGAATAGCATGTGTCCCCGCCCCTCAGCGTGTTTCGAGCACGTGTTCCGCGCTTTCCGTCGTCGTGTCGCTCAGCGAATCGCGATCGAGATACCTGGCCTCGCTCTCCTCGCCCTCGCGGAACTCCAGATACGACCGCCAGAGCAGCGCCACCGCCTGCAGGAAGACGAGCCCGGCGAAGGCGACGAGGAGCACCTTGAAGAGGAAGTAGGCGTTGAAGCCGTTCGGGCTGAAGCCGATGGTCTCGACGTTCCAGCGAAAGGCGCGCGCCTTCATCAGGAGCCGGTCCAGACCTTCGGAGGCCGAGGGCTTCGGCGTGACGAGGTGGCGCCAGAGAAAGAACCAGCCGTACATCCAGGTGATGACGGCGATCGGCATCATGAAGAAGAGCGCGCCGAAGATGTCGATGATCTTCTTGGTGCGGAAGCGCGCCGGCGAATAGAAGAGGTCCACGCGCACGTGGCCGTGCTGCACGAAGGTGTAGCTCACGCAGAGCGCCACGATCATCGCGTTGTAGAGCTTGAGCTCTTCGGACCACCAAGAGACGTCGAAGCTGACGGCGGTGCCGAAGCCGAGCGAGATCTCGGAGGCGGCGAAGATGCGCTGCATGAAGACGATGATCACCTGCTGCAGCACCATGATCAGCCCGGCCCAGGCCGCGACGCGCCCGAGCGCGTTGGCGAAACCCTCGAGCGCGATCACGCCGCCCCAGAGGAAGGCGTTGCGCCAGATGCCGACGGCGGTCAGCACCAGCACGGTCGTGAACACCACGAAGAAGAATTCGACCGAGCCGCCGTAGTAGACGACCCGCATGACGGCCTCGGGGTTGGACCAGTCGAGCCAGAGCTGCGGATGGGTGATCGCGTAGCCCAGATTGTAGAAGGCCATCGCGATCTGCGTGACCAGCCACGTCACGGCGTCCAGAAGACCGCCGAGAACCCCAGTGGTGTTTGCCTCGTCCATGGTCGAAACCGCTGATGCCCTGTGGTGGGTTGGCGTCGCGGGGGCGGCTCAGCCGCGGCGAACGCCCCCGCGACGCATCGCGCCCCCGCACGGGATGCGGGGGCGCGCGCAGGCGTGTGGCGCGGGGCTCAGATGCCCACGACGCGGTTGCGCTGCTGCGTGAAGGTGCCGGAGGAGCGGCTGATCCACTCGGCCGAGCTGCGCAGCGATTCCATGTAGCTGTCGTAGCACTCGGCGTAGATCGGGTCGTCCATGGGCTCCTGCGCGACTTCCTCGGCGGCGGCGCCGAAGGCGTCCCAGACGGAGTCGGGGAATTCGCGGATCTGCACGCCCTCGGACTGCAGGCGCTGCAGCGCCGAGGAGTTGTTCGCCATGAAGAGCGACATCGTCCAGAGGTTCGAGGCGCGCGCGGCCTGCTCGATCGCGGCCTGATGCGCCTTCGGCAGATCCTCGTAAACCTCGCGGTTGACCGTGAGGTTCAGGTTCGGACCCGGCTCGTGGAAGCCCGCCGTGTAGTAGGTCTTGGTGATCTCCTGGAAGCCGGCCGATTCGTCGGCCCAGGGGCCGATCCACTCGGTGCCGTCGATCGCGCCGGAGGCGAGCGCCTGATAGACCTCCGCGCCCGGCAGGTTCTGCACCGAGGCGCCGAGCTTGCCGAGCACCTGGCCGCCCTGCCCCGGCATGCGGAACCGGAGACCCTGGAAGTCCTCGGGGCCGTTGATCTCCTGGCTGAACCAGCCGCCCGACTGCGGCCCGGTGTTGCCGGCCGGGAAGGCCTTCAGGCCGAAGATGCCGTAGAGATTGTCGGCGAGCTCCATGCCGCCCTGGTGGTAGTACCAGTTGTTGAATTCCTGGAAGGTCATGCCGAAGGGCAGCTGCGCGAAGAACGACAGCGCCGGGTGCTGACCGAGGAAGTAGTAATCCACCCCGTGGTACATGTCGGCCTGGCCGGCCGAGACCGCGTCGAAGACCTCGAACGCGCCGACGAGCTCGCCGGCGGCCTTGAGATCGACGGTCAGCGCGCCGTCGGTGATCGCGGTGATCGCGTCGGCGCAGTATTGCGCGCTGTCATGGACACCGGCGAGGCCGCGGCCCCAGGTGGTGACCAGCGTCAGCGTGCGGCGGCCCTGCGCGATGGCGGGGGCGGCGAGCGCGCTCGCGGCGGCGGCGGAGCCCCCGAGCGCGGACGCGCGAATGAACGAACGACGATCCATCGTGTAACTGTCCTCCCTTGTTTGCGGCCCGCCGCAGACGTGGCCGGGCCGTTCCGAAGCGTGGCCGGACACTAGCGAGGCCATTTCGCGTTTGGAACAGCAAACTTCCACTTTCCGCAGGGTCGCCGGGTAATTTTCTGACCCGCGGGCGCGCCTGCGGGACCGAATGCCTCGCGTCGCGGCAATGCGTCGCAGGCATGAGCTGCGCAAGATCATGACCCGTGCACCCCCGTTTGGCGAAATCTTCTCCACCGACCGCGCCGCGCGCGGGCGCTTTGCGGTTGACGGGACGGGGTCTGCATGCCTATCTCGCGGGCAGACGAGGAGAGCGCGCAGTGACGACCCCGATCGTAATCGTAGGTGGATGGCGCATGGGCCGGTGATCCGGAACCCTCACGGGACCCCCATGCGCCCCCGGATCGGTTCGACGGGGGCTTTTTTGTGCCTGTTCTCGGCACGATGACTGAACGCCGGAGATGGAGTGACGGCATGACCAGGGCGATGACCGGAGCGAAGATGGTGGTCCAGGCGCTGAAGGATCAGGGCGTGGACACGGTATTCGGCTACCCGGGCGGCGCGGTGCTGCCGATCTACGACGAGATCTTCCAGCAGAGCGACATCCGCCACATCCTCGTCCGGCACGAACAGGGCGCGGTGCACGCCGCCGAGGGCTACGCGCGCTCCACCGGCAAGCCGGGCGTCGTGCTGGTGACCTCCGGCCCCGGCGCGACCAACTCGGTCACCGGCCTGACCGACGCGCTGATGGACTCGATCCCGATCGTCGTGCTCACGGGGCAGGTGCCGACCTTCCTCATCGGCTCCGACGCCTTCCAAGAGGCCGACACTGTGGGCATCACCCGTGCCTGCACGAAGCACAACTGGCTCGTGAAGGACCCGGCGCGGCTCTCGGGCACGATCCACGAGGCCTTCCACGTCGCCACCAACGGCCGGCCCGGCCCGGTTCTGGTGGATATCCCCAAGGACGTGCAGTTCGCCACCGACAGCTACACGCCCCCCGCGCAGGCGAAGCTCGGCCACTACCAGCCGCAGGTGAAGGGCGACATCGAGGGGATCACCGACCTCGTCGCCGCGATCGAGCGCGCCGAGCGGCCCGTCTTCTACACCGGGGGCGGCGTCGTGAACTCCGGCCCCGCGGCGAGCCAGCTCCTGCGCGAACTCGTGGACGCCACCGGCATCCCGATCACCTCGACGCTGATGGGCCTCGGCGCCTACCCGGCCTCGGGCGACAACTGGCTCGGGATGCTGGGGATGCACGGCCTCTACGAGGCGAACCTCGCGATGCACGGCTGCGACCTGATGATCAACCTCGGCGCGCGCTTCGACGACCGGATCACCGGGCGCATCGACGCCTTCTCGCCGGGCTCGAAGAAGGCGCATGTCGACGTGGACCCCTCCTCGATCAACAAGGTGGTCAAGACCGACTACCCGATCGTCGGCGACATCGCCCATGTGCTCGAGGACGTGCTGCGCGTCTGGAAATCGCGCGGGCGCAAGGTCAACCGCGAGGCGATCACCCGCTGGTGGCACCAGATCGAGGAATGGCGCAAGGTCGACTGCCTCGCCTTCAAGGCGGCGCCGCAGACCATCAAGCCGCAGCACGCCATCGCCCGGCTCGAGGCGCTCACGAAGCACCGGCGCGACCGCTACATCTGCACCGAGGTCGGCCAGCACCAGATGTGGGCCGCGCAGTACCTCGGCTTCGAGGACCCGAACCGCTGGATGACCTCCGGCGGCCTCGGCACCATGGGCTACGGCGTGCCGGCCTCCATCGGCGTGCAGGCGGCGCATCCCGACGCGCTGGTGATCAACGTCGCCGGCGAGGCGTCGTGGCTGATGACCATGCAGGAGATGGGCACGGCGGTGCAGTACCGCCTGCCGGTCAAGCAGTTCATCCTCAACAACGAGCGCCTCGGCATGGTGCGCCAGTGGCAGGAGCTCCTGCACGGCGAGCGCTACTCGCACAGCTGGTCCGAGGCGCTGCCGGATTTCGTCAAGCTCGCCGAGGCCTTCGGCTGCAAGGGCATCCAGTGCAGCGACCCGGCCGACCTCGACGACGCGATCCAGGAGATGCTCGACCACGACGGGCCGGTGATCTTCGACTGCCTCGTGGAGAAGCACGAGAACTGCTTCCCCATGATCCCCTCCGGCAAGGCGCACAACGAGATGCTGCTCGGCGAGGCGGAGACGCAGGGCGCGATCGACGAGAAAGGCTCGGTGCTGGTGTGACCGCGGGAGGGGGGCTGTCCGCCCCCCTCTTCGCCTGCGGCGAATTCACCCCCCGAGAGTATTTCGGCCAAGATGATGGGCCGGGGGCAGCGAAACGAAGCGGCCGCCCCGGGCGGCGACGAGAGGACGAGGCGGATGTCCGCACTGAATATCGAAAAGGGCTCGAGCAAGCATTCGGCCTACAACCTGCGCCCGACCTTCTCGGACGTGCAGGAGACGCACACGCTCGCCGTGCTGGTGGACAACGAGCCCGGCGTGCTCGCGCGGGTGATCGGGCTCTTCTCCGGGCGGGGCTACAATATCGAGAGCCTGACGGTGGCGGAGGTGGATCACACGGGCCATCTCAGCCGGATCACCATCGTCACCACCGGCACGCCGCAGGTGATCGAGCAGATCAAGGCGCAGCTCGGGCGGATCGTGCCGGTGCACGAGGTGCACGACCTGACGGCCGAGGGCCGCGCGGTCGAGCGCGAGCTCGCACTCTTCAAGGTCGCCGGACAGGGCGACAAGCGGGTGGAGGCGCTGCGCCTCGCCGACATCTTCCGCGCCAACGTCGTGGACAGCACGCTCGAGAGCTTCGTCTTCCAGATCACCGGCACCTCGGAGAAGGTGGACGCCTTCGCCGACCTGATGCGGCCTCTCGGGCTGATCGAGATGGCGCGCACGGGCGTCGCCGCGCTCTCGCGCGGGGCGGAGTGAGCGCGCGTGTCGGCGGCGGATAAGCGAGGTCGCAAAGAGGCGCGCGCGATCTGACGGAGAGTCTAGTCTCGCTCCACCCAACAGGAGAGCGAGGCAATGACCGTGACCGATCTGTCGCATGTCCGTCGCCCCGTCGCCGAGGCGCAGGGGCTGCCCAACGCGCATTACACCGACCCCGCCCTCTACGCCGAGGAGCGGGAGGCGCTGCTCTTCCGGCAATGGGCCGGGCTCGCCGTGGCCGCCGACGTGCCCGAGCGCGGCGACGCGGTGCCGATCGATTTCCTCGGCATGCCGCTTCTGCTGCTGCGCGACCGGGCGGGCGCGGTGCGCGTCTTCATGAACACCTGCCGCCACCGCGGCATGATCCTCGTCTCCGAGCCGCGGCGCATCGAGGGGGCGATCCGCTGCCCCTATCACTCTTGGTGCTACGGCACCGACGGGCGGCTCGTCTCGACGCCGCACGTCGGCGGGCCGGGGCGCAACACCCACGACGCGATCCGGCGCGACGAGCTCGGGCTGATCGAGGTGCCGAGCGCGGTGCGCTTCGGCGTGGTCTGGATCAACGTCTCGGGCGACGCGCCGCCCTTCGAGGAGGCGATGGGCGATCTGCTCGACCGCTGGGCGGAGTTCGACCGCGACTGGGTGCACGGCGGCGCCGACAGCCGCTGGGACCTGACGGTGGAGGCGAACTGGAAGCTCGCGGTGGAGAACTACTGCGAGAGCTACCACCTGCCGTGGGTGCATCCGGGGCTGAACAGCTACTCGCGGCTCGAGGATCACTACAACATCGCCCTGCCGGGGCGCTTCTCGGGTCAGGGCACGCGGGTCTATCGCCAGCTCCGGGGCGAGGACGGCGCGGTCTTTCCGGATTTCGACGGGATTTCGCAGGCCTGGGACACGGCGGCGGAATACATCGCCGTCTATCCCAACGTGCTCCTCGGGGTGCACCGCGACCACGCCTTCGCGATCCTGCTGATCCCGCAGGGCCCGGAGCGCACGCTGGAGCGCGTGCATCTCTTCTACCCCACGGCCGAGACCGACGCGGGCCTGCGCGCGAAGAACACCGAGCAGTGGCATACCGTCTTCGCCGAGGACATTTTCGTCGTCGAGGGCATGCAGCGCGGGCGCCACGCGGCGGGCTTCGACGGCGGACGCTTCAGCCCGGAGATGGACGCGCCCACCCACTGCTTCCACGACTGGGCGGCGGCCGGGCTTCAGGCGTGGCGGGCGATGGCCCGCGCGGCGGAATGAGCGGGCTCGACGCCGCGCTGATGGCGGCGCACGAGGCGGGCGACGGCGCCGGGCTCGCCCGGCTCTACGAGCGCGCGGCGGAGACGGCGGGCGACGTGGACGCGGCCTGCTTCTTCCTGACGCATGCCTATGTCCATGCGCTCGAGGCGTGCGACCCGCGCGCGCGCCACCTGCACGGGCGGCTCAAGGCGCACGGGCGCGAGGCCTGAGGGCTCAGGGCGCGGCGTCGCCCCCGGCCGCCGCCGCGGGGGCCGCGCCCGGCGCGGCGGCCTCGGCCTTCATCCGGCTGTAGAGATGCCAGGAGGCGTGGCCGAGGAGCGGCAGCACCACGAAGAGGCCGAGGAACCACGGCACCATCGCCGCGAAGGTCAGCGTCGCCACCGCCGCGCCCCAGCCGAGCATCGTGACCGGGCGCGCCGCGACGCTCTGAAAGCTCGTGATCATGGCGGTGACGAAGTCCACCTCCCGGTCGAGGAGGAGCGGCAGGGCGACCACCGTCAGCGAGAAGAGCACCGCCGCGAAGCCCGCGCCCACCGCCGCCTCGACGCCCAGCATCGCGAGGCCATTGGGCGTCAGGTAGATCTCGTAGGAGGTCGAGACGTTGGTCATCGTCGACAGCCCCATGAAGAGCGCGAAGATCATGTGGGCGAGGAAGAACCAGAAGAGAAAGAGGATGATGATGACCGCCGAGATCGAGGGCAGCTGGCGCTGGCTCTGGCGCAGGACGACGCCCGCGACGCCGGGCCAGTCGAGCGGGCGCCCGGCCTCCAGCCGGCGGCTCACCTCGTAGATGCCCACGGCGGCGAAGGGGCCGATCAGCGGAAAGCCGATCGCCGCGAAGACGAGCCAGTAGCTCTCGCCCGTCCAGCGGGTCACGAAGACCATCGCCCAGCCGCCGAGCACGTAGACCGCGGCGAAGCCGAGCCCGTAGGCCGGCGCGCGGCGGAAGTCGCGCCAGCCGCGCACCAGCGCCTCGCGCAGCATGGCCACCCGCACGGGGGCGAGCGGCGGCACCCCGTGGGGCGGCGTCTCCTCGGCCATGGGCCTCCCCTCCCTGCGACCGTCCGCCGCATGAGATAGGGGGCCGGCCCCGGAATCAAGGGGCGGTGGGCCTCAGGCCTCTTCCTGCATGTCCGAGCGGCTCTTGCCCGCGGCCTCGTCGGCGAGCGCGGCGGCCATGAAGGCGTCGAGATCGCCGTCGAGCACGCCCTTGGTGTCGGAGGTCTCGTGGTGCGTGCGCAGGTCCTTCACCATCTGGTAGGGCTGCAGCACGTAGGAGCGGATCTGGTTGCCCCAGCCGGCCTCGCCCTTGGCGGCGTGCTGCGCCTCGATCTCGGCGTTCCGCCGGTCGAGCTCCATCTGGTAGAGCCGCGACTTCAGCGCCTTCATGGCGATGTCGCGGTTCTGGTGCTGCGACTTCTCGGAGCTGGTGACGACGATGCCCGTGGGCTCGTGGGTGATGCGCACCGCCGAATCGGTGGTGTTGACGTGCTGCCCGCCCGCGCCGGAGCTGCGGAAGGTGTCGACGCGGATGTCGGCGGGGTTCACCTCGATCTCGATGTTGTCGTCCACCACCGGATAGACCCAGACCGAGCTGAACGAGGTGTGCCGCCGCGCCGAGCTGTCGTAGGGCGAGATCCGCACGAGGCGGTGCACGCCGGATTCGCTCTTCAGCCAGCCGTAGGCGTTGTGGCCGCGGATCAGGTAGGTCGCGGACTTGATGCCCGCCTCCTCGCCCGGCGTCTCGGCCTGAAGCTCGACCTTGTAGCCGCGCTTCTCGGCCCACCGCACGTACATCCGCGCGAGCATCGCCGCCCAGTCGCAGCTTTCCGTGCCGCCGGCGCCGGCGTGGATCTCGAGATAGGTGTCGTTGGGGTCCGCCTCCCCGTCGAGGAGCGCCTCGAGCTCCTTCGCGCGGGCGGTCCGGGCGAGCTCGGTGAGCGCGGTCTCGGCCTCGGCGACGACCTCCGCGTCGCCCTCGGCCTCGCCCATCTCGACGAGCTCGACGTTGTCCTCGAGCTGCTGCTGTAGGGACTTAACCGTCTCGATCCGGTCGACCAGCGTCTGGCGCTCGCGCATCAGCTTCTGCGCGTGGGCCGGATCGTTCCAGAGGTCCGGGTCCTCGACGCGCGCGTCGTATTCCTCGAGCCGGTGGGCGGCGGTCTCCCAGTCCATCCGCTGACGCAGGAGCGCCAGCGACTTCTCGATCTCGTCCACCGCGTTCTGTGCCTCGGCACGCATGTGCAAATCCCCGGAACTTCAGGTCGGCCCGTCGAGCGGGCGTGATATCGGAGCCGCCCGCGGGCGGCAAGGCGCGCTCAGTAGAGCCCGCCGGAACTCATCGAGCCGAAGCTCGCGCGCGGACCGACGGTGCCCGAGTCGCCGGTGGAGGTCGTGACCTCGCGCGAGCTGTCCTCGCCGGGCGCGATCCGGTCGAAATCGCTGCCCACCGCGAAGCCGCCGTCGTAGGCGACGCCGAAGATCGGCTCCTCGCCCTCGCGGAAGTATTCGGCGACGACGTTCTCGCCCGTGGCGTCGTCGGGCAGGCGCGCGCCGCTGTAGCGGTCGATCTTGATGAACCGCCCGCCCTCGGGCACTTCGAAGGCCTCGCCGCCGTATTTCTCGACCGCCTCGGTCATGAACTCCTGGAACACCGGCCCGCAGAACGCCCCGCCGGAGGCGCCGCGCCCGAGCGGGCGGGGCTGATCGTAGCCGATGTAGCACCCGGCCACGAGGGTCGAGGTGAAGCCCACGAACCAGACGTCGCGCGCCTCGTTGGTGGTGCCGGTCTTGCCGGCCGTCGGCACGGGAAGGTTGACCGTGCGCGCCGCCGTGCCGCGCTCCACCACGCCCTGCATCATCGAGGTGAGCTGATAGGCGGTGATGTCGTCCATCACGCGGCGGCGGTCCGAGACGATGCGCGGCCCCTGCCCCTGAGGCAGCGTGGCGTCGTCGCAGTCGATGCAGTCGCGCTGATCGTGGCGGTAGATGGTGCGCCCGTAGCGATCCTGAATTCGATCCACGAGCGTCGGCTCCACCCGCTCGCCCCCGTTGGCGAACATCGCGTAGGCGGCGACCATGCGGTAGAGCGTCGTCTCGTCCGAGCCGAGCGCGTTGGCGAGATAGCGGCCCATGTCCTCGTAGACGCCGAAGCGTTCGGCGTAGCGCGCCACCGTGTCCATGCCCACCTCCTGCGCGAGGCGCACGGTCATCAGGTTCCGCGACCGCTCGATCCCGGTGCGCAGCGGCGTCGGCCCGTAGAAGCGGTTCGAGGCGTTGCGCGGGCGCCAGACGCCGTCGGGCGTCTCCACCTCGATGGGCGCATCCACGACGATGGTGGCCGGCGAATAGCCCGAATCGAGCGCCGCGGCGTAGACGAACGGCTTGAACGAAGATCCCGGCTGGCGCTGCGCCTGCGTGGCGCGGTTGAAGACCGAATGCTGGTAGGAAAACCCACCCTGCATGGCGATCACGCGGCCGGTGTTGACGTCCATCGCCATGAATCCGCCCTCGACCTCCGGCACCTGGCGCAGCGTCCAGCGCAGGAAATTCCCCGCCTCGTCCCGCATCCGGCGGACATGCACCACGTCGCCCCGCGCGAAGGTCTCGAAGAAATCGCCCGGCAGCCAGTCGATATCCTCGCGCGGGATGGCGATGGGCGCCTCGCCGGAAAAGGGCACGCCCTCGATACCGACGAGCAGCCGCTGCGCCTCGATCTCCAGCACCACCGCCGGGCGCCATTCGCCGTCGAGATCGATGTCGCGCGCCACCTCCGCGTCCGAGAGCGCCGCGCGCCAGGCCGCCTCGTCGTCGAGGAGCGCCGGGTCGATCCGCTCGCCCGTGCCGCGCCATTCGCCCTGCTGGCGGTCGTAGTCCTCCAGCTTGCGGCGCAGCGCCTCGGCCGCGACCTCCTGCATCTCGGGGTCGATCGTGGCGCGCACCGTCAGACCGCCGGTGAAGAACTGCTCCTCCCCGAAGTCGCGGGACAGCTGGCGGCGGATCTCGTCGGTGGGATAGTCGCGCGGCGGCAGCTTGGCGCGGAAGCTCTCGAAGGCGCCGCCCTGCACCGTCCGCAGCGGCCGCTCGCGCTCCCGGTCGTAGGCCGCGCGGTCGAGATAGCCGTTCTCGTACATCTCCTCGAGCACGAAGTTCCGCCGCGCCATGAGGCGCTCGGCGTTGCGGACCGGGTGATAATCCGACGGCGCCTTGGGCAGCGCGGCGAGCGTGGCCGCCTCGTGCGGGGCGAGCTCGCCCAGCGTCTTGTTGAAGAAGGTCTGCGCCGCCGCCGTCACGCCGTAGGAGTTCTGCCCGAGGTAGATCTCGTTCAGGTAGAGCTCGAGGATCTCCTCCTTCGTGAGGGTCTGCTCGAGCCGGGTGGCGAGGATGATCTCCTTGATCTTGCGCTCGATCCGCCGGTCGCCGGACAGCAGGAAGTTCTTCATCACCTGCTGCGTGATGGTGGAGGCGCCGCGCAGCGTCTCGCCGCGCGTGCGCACGGCCTCCACGATGGCGGCGGCGATGCCGCGCGCGTCGTAGCCCGAATGCTGATAGAAGTTCTTGTCCTCGGCCGAGATGAAGGCGTGCTTCACCAGCTCCGGGATCTCCTCGGCGGGGGTGAAGAGCCGGCGCTCGCGCGCGAACTCGTCCACGATCGCGCCCTCGACGGAGTAGATGCGGCTGATCGTCGGCGGCTGATACTGCGCGAGGCTCTCGTGGCTCGGCAGGTCGCGGCCGTAGACCCAGAAGACGCCCCCGATCGAGAGCGCCGCGACCACGAGGCCGAGGGTGAGGAAGCTGAAGATCGCTCCGAAGACCGAAAGGATGAACCTGAGCACGCCGCGCTCCCGCAGATTTGGTCGCCTTGCTACACCCGCGCGGTGCGGCGGTCAAAAGAGCCGCGCGCGTCGTCCGGATATGGGGACGCGCAGCGCGGATGTCAGGGGGCGCGCGTCACCGCCGCCGCAGCGCCGCCTCCGCCGCGTCCGCCGCCGCCCAGGCGCGCACCCCGTCGCGCACCCCGCGGGCGAGGCGCGCGCGCCAGTCGGGATCGGTCAGCCGCTCGAGGTCCTCCGGCGTCGAGAGGAACCCCGCCTCCAGAAGCACTGAGGGGATGTCGGCGGCCTTGAGCACGGAAAACCCCGCGCTGCGCAGCGGGCGGGAGTTCACATGCCCCGTCGCGCTCGCGATGCCGTCCACCATCGCCCGCGCCAGCGCCTCGGCGCGGGGCTGCGTGTCGAGCCGGGCGAGATCCATCAGCACGTCGGCCACCACGTCGTCCGTGCCCCCGAGGTCGAGCCCGGCGAGCAGATCGGCGCGATTGTGCCGCTCGGCGAGCGCGGCCGAGGCGGCGTCCGAGGCGCTCTCGGACAGGGTGTAGACGGTCGCGCCATGCGCCACGCCGGCGGCCAGCGAATCGGCGTGCAGCGAGATGAAGAGATCGGCCCGCGCCCGGTGCGCCCGCGCCACGCGCCGCTCGAGGGAGACGAAGACGTCGTCCTCGCGCGTCAGCACCACCTCGAAGCCCGCGCGCACCAGCACCTCGCGCAGCTCGCGGGCGAAGGTCAGCATGAGATGCGCCTCGTTCACCCCGCCCGCCTCGGCGCCCGGGTCGATGCCGCCGTGGCCCGGGTCGAGCACGATGCGCAGGGGGCCGTCCCGCGCGCTCTCCCGCGCGGGCTCCACCGGCGCGGGCTCCGGCAGGTCGAAGCGCGGGTCCTCCGGCGCCCCGGCGCGCGCGTCGAACTCAGCCTCCGACACCGGGGCGAGGAACACCCGGAGGCTCGCCTGCCCCGTCAGCGCGCTCACCGAGAGCCCCGCCTCCTCCACGGCGAGGGGGCGGTCCAGATCGGCGACGAAGCGGGTCCAGCCATCGCGGAAGGCCCCGAAGCGCACCGCGCCGAGGCCCTCGGCCGCGAAGAGCGCTGGATCGACGCCGGTCCAGTCCACCTCGCGGAAGTCGAGCACCAGCCGGTCGGGGTCGGCGAGCGTGAAGACGCGCCACGGCACGCCCTGCGTCAGCTCGAGGTCGAGTCGCACCCCGCCCCCGGCGGCCTCGGCGCCCGTATATTCCGGCACGACGCGGGCGAGGCCGCCCGGCGTCTCCGCGGCGGTCATGCCGGCGGCCCACGCGATCCAGAGCGCGGCTGTCACGATCAAGCGCATTGCAAAGCCCTGCCCGGCCCTTCGGTGTTTCGCCGAAGGCTACCCGAAACGCGCGCGCCGCGGAACCGCCGCCGCTCATCGGTCCCTCCGGTCCCTCTTCGCGAGGAGCGCCCGCCCGGGCGCGACCGTGCGTCAGGCAATGTGCCCCACCCGGGCGCGCCCGGGCGTCAGCCGTTGTGCCCCCGCTCGGCGCGCCCGGGCGTCAGGCGATGTGCCCCCGCGCGCGCATGAAGGCCTCGAGCCGGGCGAGCCCCTCGCGGATGTCGGCCGTGCCGGTCGCGTAGGAAAAGCGCAGCGTGCCGCCGCCGCGCGCCGGGTCGAAATCGAGCCCCGGCGTCACGGCGACGCCCGCCTCCTCGAGGATCGCCTTGGCGAAGCCGAGCGAGTCGTCGGTGATCGCGCTCACGTCCGCGTAGACGTAGAAGGCGCCGTCCGGCGGCGCGATCTCGGTGAAGCCCGCCTTCGGCAGCCCCTCCAGCATCAGCCGGCGGTTCTCGGCGTAGGCGGCGAGGTTCGCCCGCAGTTCCTCGCCCGCGTCCAGCGCGGCGAGCGCGGCGACCTGCGCGGCGTGGGACGGGCAGATGAAGAGGTTCTGCGCCAGCCGCTCGACGCGGCGGACGTGGTCGGGCGGCACCACCATCCAGCCGACGCGCCAGCCGGTCATCGAGAAATACTTGGAGAAGGAATTGATGACATAGACGTCGTCCGAGACCTCGAGCGCCGTGACCGCCTTCGCCTCGTATTCGATGCCGTGGTAGATCTCGTCGCTGACGAAGGCCGCGCCCGCGCCCTGCGCCCAGCCGATCAGCCGTGCGAGGTCGTCCCGCCCGAGCATCGTGCCCGTCGGATTGGCCGGCGAGGCGACGAGAAGCCCCGGGAGCCCCTGACCCTCGAGTTCCGCCGGCACCGGCTGATAGCGGTTTTCGGGCTGCGTCGGGATATCCACCGCCTCGAGGTCGAGCGCGCGCAGGATCTGGCGGTAGCTCGGGTAACCCGGCGCGCCGATGCCCACCCTCTCGCCCGCGTCGAAGAGCGCGGTGAAGGCCAGCACGAAGGCGCCCGACGATCCTGCCGTCACCACCACCCGCGCCGGGTCGAGGTCGAGGCCGTACCACTCCCCGTAGAGCCGGGCGATGCGCGCGCGCAGCTCCGGCAGGCCGAGAGCGACGGTGTAGCCGAGAGGCCCCGCCTCCATCGCCTGCGCGAGCGCGGCGCGCGCCGCGGCGGGCGCCGGCGTACCGGGCTGGCCCACCTCCATGTGGACGATGTGACGGCCCGCGGCCTCGGCCGCACGCGCGGCCTCCATCACGTCCATCACGATGAAGGGATCGACCTCGCCACGCCTTGAGTTCCGCATCGCACCCTCGCAGATTGTCCCCGACGCTTGTTCCAGCCGCCGGGGACGAGGTCAATCCGGCCCGGCCTTGGCGGCCGAGCGCCGATGTGATCTTGTCGCCGCGCCCCAAGACGGAGACCCGAATGACCCTTTTCCGCCCCCGCGCCGGCGCGCTTTTCGCCGCGCTCACGCTCGCCGCGCCGGTTCAGGCCCTCGACCTGACCGACATGACCGAGGCCGAGCGCGCGGCCTTCCGCGCCGAGGTGCGGTCCTACCTGCTCGAGAACCCGGACGTCATCATGGAGGCGGTCTCGGTCCTCGAACAGCGCGAGGCCGAGGCGCAGCGCGCCGCCGACCGCGAACTCGTCGCGGCCCACGCGGACGAGATCTTCGACGACGGCTATTCCTGGGTCGGCGGCAACCCCGAGGGCGACGTGACGCTGGTCGAATTCCTCGACTACCGCTGCAGCTACTGCCGGCGCGCGCACGACGAGGTGGCCGAACTCGTCGAGAGCGACGGGAACATCCGCCTCGTCGTCAAGGAATTCCCGATCCTCGGGCCCGAGTCGCTCGCCTCCTCGCGCTTCGCCATCGCCGCCAAGCAGGTGGCCGGGGACGACGCCTACCACGCCGCCAAGGAGGCGCTGATCCGCATGACGGGCGAGGTGACGGAGGTCACGCTCAGCCGCCTCGCCGAGACGCTCGGCCTCGACGCCGACGCGATCCTCGCGCAGATGGAAAGCCCCGAAGTGACGGAGGAAATCCGGCGCACCCGCGCCCTCGCCGACACGCTGGGGATCACGGGCACGCCGACCTTCGTACTGCCGGACCGCATGCTGCGCGGCTATGTGCCGCTCGAGGGAATGCGCCGGGTGGTGGCCGATGTGCGCGACGCGGAGTAACGCGGCGCTCGCGCTCCTCCTCGCCGCCACGCCGGCGGCGGCCTTCGACCCGGGCGACATGACGGCGGCCGAGCGCGCGGCCTTTGGCGCGGAGGTGCGCGCGCTCCTGCTCGAGGAACCCGAGATCGTGGGCCGCGCCCTCGCCCCCGGCCCGAGCTACGCCGAGGAGGCCGCGCGCGACAGCGCCATGCTCGACGGCCTCGCGGGGGCGCTTTACGACGATCCGGCGGATTACACGGCCGGAGCGGAAGAGGGCACGCCGCTCGTCGCCTTTCTGCCGGCGGCCTGCGACACCTGCGCCGAGACGCTGGCGCAGCTTCACGCGATTGTCGAAGACAACGGCGCAACGCGCCTGATCGTGAAGGATTTTCCGGCATCAGCGCAGAGTAGCCCCGCCGGGGCGGCCTTTCTGACGGCGCTGCTCGAGGATATGGGGCCAAAGGCCTGGACACAGGCGAGACAGGCGCTTTCGGAGTTGCCCGACCCGGGCGACCGTGTCGCGCTGCGGCGGCTGGCCGAGGCGATGGGCTGGCCGGCCGACCAGCTGATGGCCCGGATGGCGGGCGGCGCGACCGAGGCCGTGCTGGAGCGTCGCCGCGGGCTCGCGCGCGAGCTCGGCTTCGACGTCTTTCCGTCCTACGTGGTCGGCGGCACGATGATCCGGGGCGACGTGCCGCCCGCGCTGCTCGCGCGCTACCTGCCCTGACGCGAAGAGCGCCGCGAGGCGCGATGAGCCGCTCCTCGGCCCTCGCGGGCCGCGTCGCTCACTCGGCGGCGTCGGCGCGCTCGGCGGCCTCGATCTCGGCGGCCTTCGCCTCGACCTGCTCGACGATGTGCTCGATCATATCCTCGTTGGATATCTTGTGGCTCTGATCGCCGGCGAGATAGACCATGCCGTGCCCGGCGCCGCCGCCGGTGAAGCCCACGTCGGTCATCAGCGCCTCGCCCGGGCCGTTGACCACGCAGCCGATGATCGAAAGGCTCATCGGCGTCTTGATGTGCTCCAGCCGCTCCTCGAGCACTTTCACCGTCTCGATCACGTCGAAGCCCTGCCGCGCGCAGGAGGGGCAGGAGATAATGTTGACGCCGCGGTGGCGCAGGCCCAGCGACTTCAGGATCTCGTAGCCCACGCGGATCTCCTCCACCGGGTCGGCGGAGAGCGAGACGCGGATCGTGTCGCCGATCCCCATCCAGAGAAGGTTGCCGAGGCCGATGGCCGACTTGATCGTGCCCGACATGAGCCCGCCCGCCTCGGTGATGCCGAGGTGGATGGGCGCGTCGGTGGCATCCGCGATGCCTTGGTAGGCCGCGGCGGCGAGGAAGACGTCGGAGGCCTTCACGCTGATCTTGAACTCGTGAAAGTCGTTGTCCTCGAGGATGCGGATGTGCTCGAGGCCGCTCTCGACCATCGCCTCCGGGCAGGGCTCGCCGTATTTCTCGAGGAGGTGCTTCTCGAGACTGCCGGCGTTCACGCCGATGCGGATGGAACAGCCGTGATCCTTCGCGGCGCGGATCACCTCCTGCACGCGCTTTTCGTCGCCGATGTTGCCCGGGTTGATCCGCAGGCAGGAGGCGCCGGCCTCCGCCGCCTCGATGCCGCGCTTGTAGTGGAAATGGATGTCGGCGACGATCGGCACCGGGCTTTCGCGCACGATCTCGTGCAGCGCCTGCGACGAGGGCCGGTCGGGCACCGAGACGCGCATGATGTCCGCGCCGGCGTCGGCGCAACGCTGGATCTGCTCGATCGTGCCCTTGACGTCGGTCGTCTCGGTGTTGGTCATGCTCTGCACCGCGATCGGCGCGTCGCCCCCGACGGGCACGGGCCCGACGTGGATCTGGCGGCTCTGACGGCGGTAGATGTTGCGCCACGGGCGAACGTGGTTGAGCGTCATGGGACCTCGGCCTTTGCGCAGGATCTTTGCGTCCAAGGATAGGCGCCACGCCCGGCGGGGGCAATGCGTCCCCTAGGCTATTCGCCCTCGGCTGCCTCCGCGTCGAGGCGGGCGACGAGGCGGGAGAGCTCCGCGTCGTCCTCGAGATCGGCGAGCGCGAAACCCTCGCGCACCGCGTCGGCAGAGATGGCGAGGTCGCGCACCACGTTCGCGCCCTGCCCCGCCGGGCCGTAGAGCGTGTCGCCGATGCCGAAATAGACGGAGCCGGACATCCCGGCCCGCAGCGTCGGCGCCTCCGCGTCGCGGGGCAGCGCGTAGGTCTCGCCCGCCGCGAGCGTCTTTTCGAGGATCACAGACCCGTCCCCGGCCCGCACCCGGACCCAAGCCGGGCGGACGGCGACGAGGGTGACCGTCTCCGGCGCGTCGGCCATGACCTGCGGCATCGTCGCCGTCTCGCGCGGGCCGGCCTCCGCCCCGCCCGCCGCGGGTACCTCGGGGGCGGCCTCCGGCGCGGGCGCCGCGATGTCTGCGCGGCGCTCGGGCGCGGCGCGCTCGGCCGCGGCCGGGCGGTCGGTGCGCGCGAAGGCGCCCATGGTGTCGGGGTCGAGCGTGGAGATCGGCGCGTCGCGCGCCACGAGCACCGGCACGTCGAGCGGCTCGGGCCGGTAGAGCCGGTCGAGCGCCGCGCGCGACGGGGCGTCTCCGGCATCCTCCCCGTCTTCGGCCGGTGTCGCCCCGGCGAGCGGGTCGAGATCGGAGAGCACCACCGGCGTCTGGTCGACCGGGGCGAGCTGCACGCGCTGGATTTCGTTCAGCACGCTCCAGCCGCCGTAGCCGATCCCGGCGACGAGCGCGGCGAGCACGAGAAGCGAGCCGATCGCGCCGGGCTCCACCCGGGCGAGGAACGGCTCCGCCGGCGCGCCGAAGGCGAACCGCGACTCGGCCAGCGGATCGCGCGCCGGACCGGTGACGATCCGCTCGGGCCGCTCGGGCGCGCGCCGCGCCTCGCTCCGGGCCGCGCCGAGGCCCGCCTCTCCGGCCATGCCGTGCGCCGGGGTGAAGCCGCTTTCGGCGCAGAACGCCTCGAAGGTGCGGTCCGGGTCCATGTCGAGATAACGCGCGTAGGAGCGCACGTAGCCCGCGATGAAGCCCGGCGTGTCGAAGGCCGACGGGTCGCAGTTTTCGATGGCGGCGATGTAGCTCGCCTTGATGCGGAGCTCGCGCTGAACGTCGAGGAGCGACTTGCCCATCGTCGCGCGCTCGCCGCGCATCAGGTCACCGAGGCGAAGGTCGAAGTCGTCGAAGCTCTGCGGCCGCACCTCCGGCGCGTCCTCGATCCGGGGTGTCCTGCGCCCGATCATCCCTGCCGCCTATCCCCGCTCAAGCCTGCCCCGCGCGATTCGAGTCGCGTACTTTGATCAGTGAGGCTAGCACAAACGGCGAAGGGCGTCAGCGGTCCTGCGCTCAGGCCGTGGCCTCGGCGCGATTCAGCGCACAATGCGACCAGAGATCGTCCATGGCATGCACGAGGCGGTCCATCTCGTCGGGCCCATGCACCGGCGAGGGCGTGAACCGCAGCCGCTCGGTGCCCCGCGGAACCGTGGGGAAGTTGATCGGCTGGCAGTAGATGCCATGATTCTCGAGCAGCATGTCCGAGATCATCTTGGTGTGCACCGGGTCGCCCACGATCACCGGCACGATGTGGCTGCCGTGGTCGATGATCGGTAGGCCGAGCCCCTTGAGGCGCGTCTTGAGGATGCGCGCCTGCGTCTGGTGCTGGTCGCGCCGCGCCTGATCGGTCTTGAGGTGCCGGACCGAGGCCGCCGCGCCCGCCGCAACCGCCGGCGGCAGCGAGGTGGTGAAGATGAAGCCCGGCGCATAGGAGCGGATCGCGTCGCACATCCGGTGGCTCGCCGCGATGTAGCCGCCCATCACGCCGTAGGCTTTGGCGAGCGTGCCGTTGATGATGTCGATGCGGTGCATCAGCCGGTCGCGCTCGGCCACGCCGGCGCCGCGGGGGCCGTACATGCCGACGGCGTGCACCTCGTCGATGTAGGTGAGCGCGTTGAACTCGTCGGCGAGATCGCAGATCGCCTCGATCGGGCCGAAATCGCCGTCCATCGAGTAGATCGATTCGAAGGCGATGAGCTTCGGCGCCTCCGGATCGTCGGCGGCGAGCAGTTCGCGCAGGTGGTCCACGTCGTTGTGGCGGAAGACGCGCTTGGCGCCGCCGTTGCGGCGCACGCCCTCGATCATCGAGGCGTGGTTCAGCGCGTCGGAATAGATGATGAGCCCCGGGAAGAGCTTCGGCAGCGTCGAGAGCGTCGCGTCGTTGGCGATGTAGGCCGAGGTGAAGAGAAGCGCCGAGTCCTTGCCGTGCAGATCGGCGAGCTCCGCCTCGAGGCGCTTGTGATGGATCGTCGTGCCCGAGATGTTGCGCGTCCCGCCCGAGCCCGCGCCCGTCGTCTCGATCGCCTCCTGCATCGCGGCGAGCACCGCGGGGTGCTGGCCCATGCCGAGGTAATCGTTGCCGCACCACACGGTGATCGGGCGCTCCTCGCCGTCCTCGCGCCGCCAGGTGGCGTGCGGATAGGCGCCGCGCTTGCGCTCGATGTCGATGAAGGTGCGATAGCGTCCCTCGTCGTGCAGGCGCTGGATCGCTTGGTCGAGCTTGGCCGTGTAGTCCACTTCGGCGTCTCCCGGTCGCGTCTGAGCGCAGCTCCCGCTGCGCTCGTGGAATGGATATAATTGGGCACCGCCCGTGGCAACAGGCTACAGTTTGCCGCGCCGGGCTCCTTGATCTGCGTCAAAACGGCCCGGCTGGACACCCCCGGCGGCTCTGCTAGCGTCGCGCCCCGTCACAGCGAGGAGTCCCCATGTCCGCCGATCCCGTGCTCGCCCGTCTCGACGCCGACCTGCCGCAGGCGCTGGAGCGGCTGATGACCTTCCTGGCGATTCCGTCGATCTCGACCGACCCGGCCTACGCCGCCGACTGCGACCGCGCGGCGGACTGGCTCGTCGCCGACCTGAAAGCCCTCGGCGCGACGGCGGAGAAGCGCGCCACCCCCGGTCACCCGATGGTCGTCGGCCACATCGGCGAAGGCGCGCCGCATCTCCTCTTCTACGGGCATTACGACGTGCAGCCGGCCGATCCGCCGGAGCTCTGGCACCGCGATCCCTTCGACCCGGCGGTGGAGGACACGCCGGCGGGCCGGGTGATCCGCGGCCGCGGCGCGGCCGACGACAAGGGCCAGCTGATGACCTTCGTCGAAGCCTGCCGCGCCTGGATCGCGGAGCACGGGGCCCTGCCCTGCCGCATCACCTTCTTCTTCGAGGGCGAGGAGGAATCGGGCTCGCCCTCCCTCGTCCCCTTCCTGCGCGAGAACGCCGATGAGCTCGCCGCCGATCTGGCGCTCGTCTGCGACACCGGCATGTACGACCGCAAGACGCCCTCGATCGTCACGCAGCTGCGCGGCATGCTGCGCGAGGAGGTCGTGCTGCGCGGCGCCTCCCGCGATCTGCACTCCGGCCTCTACGGCGGGCTCGCGGTCAACCCGATCCACGTGCTCTCCCGCGTGCTCGCCGATCTGCACGACGACACGGGCCGCGTCACCCTCGAGGGCTTCTACGACGGCGTCGCCGAGACGCCGCCCGAGGTGCGCGCGCAGTGGGACGCGCTCGCCTTCGACGCGGAGGGCTTCCTCGGCCGCGTCGGGCTGTCCCACGGGGCGGGCGAACGGGACCGCACCGCGCTCGAACGCCTTTGGGCGCGCCCCACGGCCGAGGTCAACGGGATCGAGGGCGGCTACACCGGCGCGGGCTTCAAGACGGTGCTTCCGGCGGAGGCGCGCGCCAAGGTGAGCTTCCGCCTCGTCGGCGAGCAGGACCCGGAGGCGATCCACCGCGCCTTCGTCGATCACGTCGAGCGCCGCCTGCCGCCCGACGTCACCGCCGAGTTCCCGATGGGCGACGGCGCGCCGGCGACGCAGATGGACGTCTCGCGCCCCGCGTTCGAGGCCGCGCGCGCCGCGCTCTCGGCGGAATGGGAGACCGAGGCGGTCTTCGCCGGCGTCGGCGGCTCGATCCCGGTGGCGGGCTACTTCCAGAGCGTTCTCGGCACCGAGCCCATGCTGATCGGCTTCGGCCGCGACGACGACGCGCTGCACTCGCCCAACGAGAAATACGACCTCGAGAGCTTCCACAAGGGCGCGCGCAGCTGGGTGCGCATCCTCGAGGCGCTGACGCGCGGCTGACCGGGCGACGGGCCACGCGCGCCGGCGTTCCCGCGCGCGGGCGCCTGCCCTGTGGCGCGCGCGTGGGCGCGGCCCGGAAAAGCGACGCCACCTGCCCGCGCGGGCCACTCTCCGCTTCAAGGTGCCGCAAGGTCGCGCTAGGCTGTTCGCTCACCTTCCGCGGGATCGATGCCGAATTCCACCGACATACCCCCTTCAGACACCTCGCTGACGTTCGCCAAGGGTCTCGCGGTGCTGGAATGCTTCAACACCGCCACGACCGCGCTCGGCGTCCCCGAGATCGCGCGACGCTGCGGGCTCGACCGGGCGGTGGCGCGGCGTCTGGTGCTGACGCTGGTGCGGGCGGGCTACGTCCGTCAGCGCGGGCGGGCCTATGCTCTCTGCCCCGGCAGCCTCGTGCTCGCGGCGGGGCTGCTTCAGGGCCAGCGGTTCGGCCTGACGGTCCAGCCGGTGCTGGAGGGCTTCGCGGCGCAGGCGCGGCAGCCGCTGATGCTCACGCTTCGCGACGGCCACGACGCCGTCTACGTCGCCCACGCCGGCGGCCCAGGCATCCTGCCCCGGCTCGGCTTCACGCTGGGCAGCCGACTGCCGCTCCTGTCCACGGCGGTCGGCCGCGCGATGCTCGGTGCGGAAACGCCGGGGGCGCGCGCGAAGCTGCTCGCGGAGGCGCCGCTCACGGCCTGGACCGAGCGCACCGTGACCGAGCGCAGCCGCCTCGCGCAGGTCGTCGCGGAGACGCCGCCGGGCACGGCGGTCCGCAATGACGGCGAGTTCGAACCGGGAATCACGGCCACCGCCGTCGGCTTTCGCTGCGAGAGCGGCGAGGTGGCCGCCGTCGGACATTCCGCAGAGCGCGCGCTTTACGCCGAGCCCGGCACCGCGGAGCGGATCGAGACCGCGCTCGTGCGCTGCGCCGAGGCGCTTCGCACGCTCCTCTGAGCGGGAGACCCGCGTTCGCGGCACGCGCGAACCGCCCCACCGCGTGGGTACCGCCCGCTCAGCCGCCCGCCAGCCGGTCGAGGACGGCGCTCATCACCGCCACGGTCTCCGACCAGCGCGGCAGCGCGCGGCCCGCCTCCGCCGCCCCGGCGGCGAGGCGCGCGCGCGCGGCGTCGTCCCCGAGCAGCGCGCGCAGCGCCCCGGCGAAGGCCGCCGGGTCGTCCGGCGCGACGAGCCGGCCGGCGGCGGCGGGCACCGTCTCGGGCACCGCGCCCGCGCGGCAGGCGACGACCGGCAGGCCGTGCGCCAGCGCCTCGGCGAAGGCCATGCCGTAGCCCTCGTAGCGCGAGGCGAGCGCGAAGAGCGTGGCGCCCCCGTAGAGCCGGGCGAGCTCCGCCCCGGACACCCGGCCCGCGAAGCGCGCGCGCCCGCCGAGGCCGAGCGCGCCCAGCAGCGCGTCGAGCTCGGCGGCATGCGCCGGGTCGTGATCGCCGCCCACCACCACCGCCTGCCAGTCGAGATCGCCGATCCGCGCGAGCGCCTGCAGCAGCACGTCGTGCCCCTTGCGCGGGTGGCGGATACCCACCGACAGGATCAGCGGCGGCGCGACCGGCGCGGGCGCGGCGCCGGGCCGATCCACGCCCGGCAGCGCCGTCGAGAGGCGCGCGGGCGGCACGGCGTAGTCGCGCACCAGCACCTCCGCCGTGTGCGGGCTGTTGACCACCACGTGATCGGCCAGCGCCAGATTGTCGCGCTCCCGCTCGAACAGGAGCCGCCGCCGCGCCTCCGACAGCCCGGCCTCCAGCGCGAGCGGGTGGTGGATCATCGCCACCACCGGCGCCGCGACCCGGCCGAGGCCCGCCGTCTCCACCGCGCCGAAGACGAGTCCGTCGACGATCAGCGGCACGTCGCGCGGCACGGCGGCCATCTGCGCCACCGCGTCGGCCATCTCGGCCGGGGTCGGGTCGGGAAAGCCCGCGCCGAGGCGCAGATGCGCCACCTCCCGCCCCTCGGCGCGCAGCCCCTCGAGCAGCCGGCGCTCGTAGATGAACCCGCCCGTCAGCGTGGCGATGTCCCCCGGAATGGCGAAGGCGGCGGGCGCGCGGGTCATCGCCGCTGCTCCCCGGCGTAGCGGGCGAGCACCCGCGCCTCCGCCGCCGCCACCAGCGCGTGGCCCGCCACGGTAGCGAGCGCGACGACGACCACCGCGCTCCAGAGCATCGCGTAGTCCGAGAGCGAGGCCGAGATCGCCATCAGCGCGCCGACGCCCCGCCCGGTCGCCAGCCACTCGACCACCGTCACCGCGAGGATCGCCGCCGGCAGCGACATCCGCGCCGCGGCGAAGAAGGCCGGCAGCATCGCGGGAAGCTGCGCGTGGACGAGCCGCCGCAGCGGGCCGGCCGCGTAGCTCTCGAAAACGTCGAGCACCTGCCCCGGCGCCCGCGCGAGGCCGTGGAGCGCCGCCACGAAGACCGGAAAGAAGATCATCACCGCGACGAGCGCGATGGTCCCCGCCGCGCCGCGCCCCATCAGCAGGACGACGAGCGGCGCGGTGGTCACGATCGGCACGGCGCGCAGCGCCACCGCCACCGGCATCGCCACCGCCGCCGCCCCCGGCGCGAGCGTCAGCGCCACGGCGAGCGCAGCGCCCGCCGCGAGCCCGGCGAGGTAGCCCGGCACGGCGAGCGCCAGCGTGTCGGCCAGCGCGCCGAAGAGCTCCGCCCGGTGCGCCGCCGCGCCCGGATCGGTGACGAGGAAGGCCCAGACGTCGCCCGGCCGCTTGGCGAAGAAGGCGTTCAGACCGAAGGCCTCCATCGCGCCCCACCAGAGCGCGAGCGCCACGCCCCCGGCGAGCGCCGCCTGCCCCAGCGCCGCGCCCGGCCGCGCGCCGCCGCCCGCCCCCGGCGGCGCGAGCAGCACCGGCGGCGGCTCCCTGAGGAGGCGGCGGCCCGCGGCCCCGATCGCCGCGTAGACCGCGATCGAAACCAGCGCGGCGACCGTGGCGAGCGCCCAGGTCGCCTCCACGTCGAGGGCGCGCAGCGCCCGGATGGTGAGCACGCCCATGCCCCGCTCGGCGCCCGTGAACTCCCCCACCATCGCGCCGAGAAAGGCCGCCGGCGCCGCGATCTGCAGCCCGGCGACGAGATAGGGCGCCGCCGCGAAGAGCCGGACGTGCAGGATCTCGGCCCAGCGCCCGCGCCCGTAGCTCGCCACCACGTCGAACCACGCCGCCGGCGCGGCGCGCAGCCCGACGAGGAGCGGCACGAAGGTCGTGTAATAGACCGCGAGCGCGGCGAGCGTGACCTGCGGCCCCGGCCCCGGGCCGTAGAGCACCCGCAGGATCGGCCCCGTCGCCACGAGCGGCAGGCAGAACACCAGAAGCGCGAGCGCCGCGATCAGCCGCTCCGCCCGCGGCCAGGCCACCGCGCAGAGCGCCAGCGCCACCGCCGCGAGGTTGCCGAGCGCGAAGCCCGCCGCGGCCTCCGCCCCCGTCACGGCGAGCGCGCGCGCCATGAGCGCGCCGTTCTCGCCGAGCCAGAGCGCCACCGCCATCGGCCCGGCGAGCAGCACCTCCGCCCCCGGCAGCCGCGCGAGTGCCTCCCAAACGACGAGAAGGCCCGCCACCCCGGCCAAGGGCGCGCCCGGCAACGCGCGCCGGGCCGGGGCGGCCGCCGCCTCCGCCGCGCTCATTGCGCGGCGAGCCCCGTCTGCCCGCCCTCCGCCGCGCCGCGGGCGAGCGCGGCCGAGACCCGCTCGGCGAGTTCCGCGAAGGCGACCGTGAGCTCCACCCCCTCGGGCCGCGGCCGGTCGAGCGTCACGGGAATGTCGGCCACCACCCGCGCGGGCCGGGGCGAAAGGACCAGCACCCGGTCCGCGATCAGCACCGCCTCGGTCACCGAATGGGTCACGAAGAGCGTCGTCGTGCCCCGCGCCTCCCAGAGGCGGGGCAGGTCGTGGGCGAGCTGGCGGCGGGTGAGTTCGTCCACCGCGCCGAAGGGCTCGTCGAGCAGCAGAAGCTCCGGCTCGGTGACGAGGCAGCGCGCGATCGCCGCGCGCTGGCGCATGCCCCCCGACAGCGCGCCGGGCCGCGTCCCGGCGAAGCCCTCGAGCCCCACGAGCGCGAGCAGCCGGTCGATCGTCCCCGCCGCCGCGCGGCGCCGGGCGAGCGTCAGCGCCAGCGCCACGTTCCCGCGCACCGTGCGCCACGGCAGGAGCGAGGGGTCCTGAAAGCTCACGGCGAGCCCGGCGCGGGCGCGCACCTCGGCCGGCGTCTCGTCCCCGATGGCGACGCTCCCCGCGCTCGGCGTCTCGAGCCCGGCGATCATGCGCAGCAGCGTGGACTTGCCGCAGCCCGAGGGGCCGACGAGCGCCGTCGTCGCCCCGGCCGCGAACTCGCGCGTGAAGGGCGCGACCACCTCGAGCCCGCCGCCCGCGGCGGGAAAGCGCTTCGCCAGCCCGGCGCAGGATATCCCCGGCGGCCCGGGCTCAGCCGGCATGGACCTCCTCGAGGATAGAACGGTCCCAGAGATCGGGCGAGACGTCGTGGCCGAGCACCGCGAGCGTCTCGATCGTCTCCTCCACCGTGGCCGCCGAGAACCAGCCGAAGCCGCGCGCCTCGGTCAGCTCGGAGAACATGAGCGGCACCTGCCGCTCGGCCTGCATCCGCTGCGCGCGCGGGTCGAGGTTGGCGTCGGGGTGCATCTCGAGCGTGGTCGCCACCGCCGCGTCGAGATCGGCGCGATAGGCCGCCCAGCCGCGCGTCTCCCCGCGCATGAGGCCGACGAGCTCCGCGCGGCGGGTGCGGAGGCTTTCGTCCGTGGCGATGTAGGTCTGCGACTGAAGCGCGTAGCCGTGATCGGCCATCAGCATCGTCACGCTCTCGACCCCCTGCACCGCCATCGCCACCGGCAGGTCCGTCGCCCAGCAGAGGAGGCAGTCGACCTCTCCGGCGAGGAGCGGCGCGGCAGAATACTGCGTCGGCACGATCTCGATGCGGTCGATGTCCACGCCGTTCAGCGTGCAGAGCGCCTCGAGCACCGGCATGTTGGCGAGCGCCATGCCGATGCGCTTGCCCGGCAGGTCCTGCGGCCTCTCGACCGGGTTTTCCGGCAGGGAGGCGACGGCGAAGGGGTTTTTCTGCATCGCCACGCCGATGATGCGGAAGGGCGCGCCCTGCGCCACCGCGGCGGCCGTATAATCCGCCGCCGAGACGCCCACGAGCGCGCGGCCCGAGACGACCGGCGGCTCCACCGGCGCGTTCGGCCCGCCGGGCGCGAGGGTGACGTCGAGCCCGTCCTCGGCCCAGTAGCCGCGCGCCTGCGCGATGTAGGAGCCCGCGAACTGCACCGAGTGCAGCCACGACAGCTGCAGCGTCGCCGGCGTCGCCGCGCGCGCCCCGGCGCCCAGCATCCCCGCCGCCGCCGCGCCGCCCGTGAGGGCGAGCGCGCCGCGCCGCGTCAAGTGTGTTCGTCCGTTGCGCATGCGTCACCTCCTCGCGCCGCGATCAAGCCTAGAGCCTCCCGCACGGCGATCAAGCCGCAGTCTCACCGCCCGGCCCCGCGCGCGGGCGCGCCGCTCGAATAGGCGGCGAGAAAGCGGTCGCGGAAGCTCTCCATCCCCGCCACCGGCGCCTCCGCGCCGGGCAGGAGCCCCGGCGTCCAGCCCCAGCGCGCCGCCCGCGCCACGAGCGCGGGCGGCCCGATCAGATGCGCGGGCACCGCGCGGCTGTCGGTGCGCGCGACGAAGCCCGCCGGCGGGTGGTCGCCGAGGATCAGCATGAGCGGCGCCTCCGGCCCCGCCCGCCGCGCCGCCCAGCCCATCGCCGCGCGCAGGCTGTAGTCCACCGCCTTGCGGTATTGCGCGCGGATGCGGTCCGGGTCGCGCCAGACGACCTCCGGCGGATCGCCCGCGTTCGCCCAGCGGGCGTAGGCCGCGCCCTCGTCCGCGCGCGGCCACGGCACGAGCTCCGGAACCGGCACCCACGGCGCGTGCGAGGAGATGAGCGCGATCTGCGCGAACCACGGCCCGCCGTCATCGAAAAGCGCCTCCGCCCGCGCGAGCGTGAACTGGTCGGGCATCGTCACCCAGTTGAAGGGCGGCCCGTCGTAGCCGAGCGCGGCGGCGTCGTGGACGGTCTCGAAGCCCATGCGCGGCCCCTCGGGCCAGGCGAGGGTGATCGCCGGCATCACCGCGGCCGTGCGGAACCCCGCCTCGCCCGCGATGTGCCAGAGCGTGCGCCGCCCGCTCGTCGCCGCGGCCGAGTGCCGCGTCTGATCCGTGACCGACAGCCCCGAGGCGAGCGTCATGTGCGAGAGCCAGCTGCGGCCGCCCGCCGTCGGCGCCCGGAGCCAGCCGGAGCGCATGGCGAGCCCGCGCGCGCGCAGGTCCGCCTCCACCTCGGCGAGCGTCGCGCGGTGCGTCGGCGCGTAGAGCGGATGCTCGAGGCTCGAGCGGCCGTAGCTTTCCACGAAGACGACGAAGACGTCGCGCCCGATCCGGTCCAGCAGTCCTTCGCGCCCGGCGTAGGGATCCTCCGCCGCCGCGGCGGCGAAGGCTTCGAGATCGGCGCGCGCGGCGGCGGTTCGGATCACGGTCTCGGCGGCGACGCGGGCAGTGAAGGCCGCGCCCGGCGGCTCCGCCGGCAGCCGCAAGCGCCCCAGCGACTGCCCCGCCTCGGCCACCGCGACGGCGGCGGCGAGCATGGCAGCCCCGCCCGCGGCGAGCGGCCAGCGTCCCGGCAGGCGCACCGCCGCCCAGCGCCCCGTCGCCCACCAGAGCGCCGCCGCGAGCCCCATCAGCGCGGCGGCGAGGCCGAGAACCCCCGCCGCGGCGAGCGCCGGGCCCACTGCCCCGGCGGCGAGGCGCCAGCCCGCCACGGCGAGCGGCCAGTCCACCAGCGGATTGACCCCGCGCGCGAAGGCCGCGTGGCTCGCCAGATCGGCGAGCTTCAGCGCGGCGAGCAGCGTGAGCGCGAGGGCGACCGCGCCGCGGAACGCCCGCGTGGCCCGCGCCGCCGCGGGCAGCGCGACGAGCGCGGCGAGGAGCGCGGGCAGCTCCAGCGGCAAGAGCCCCAGCGCGGCCCAGGTGAGCGCCGCCGGATGGTTCGGCTGCACGAGCACGAGATGCAACAGCCCCGCGGCCACCGCGAGGCCCAGAGCCTGCGCGAGGCGCGCCCTCACCGCCGCCGCCGCGCGCGCCACAGCGCCCGGATGTCGATCGCGAAGGAGCCGGCGACGAGCGCCGCCGCGCCGAGACCCGCGAGCGTCGCCGCCCGCCCCTCCACCGGCGGCGCGAGGAGCGCCGTCAGAACGGCGATCTGGACGACGCAGATCGCCTTGCGCCGGGTCCGCTCCGGCAGCGGCGCGGCGAGCCACGGCGCGACCGCCCCGGCGGCGAGGAAGAGATAGCGCGCCGCGCCGAGGATCGCCGCCTCCGCCGGGCCGATCTTGCCCGCGGCGACGGCCGCCCCCGCGAGCACCAGCGCGACGAGCGCATCCGTCTCCACGTCGAAGCGCGCGCCGAAGCCCGAGACGAGCCCGCGCCGCCGGGCGAGCCAGCCGTCCACCCCGTCGAGCGCGAGCGTGGCCGCGGCGAGCGCCGTGAGCCCCCAGGCCTGCGCCGGCGTCGGCCCCGTGAGAAGCGCCGCGGCGAGAAAGAGCGCGCCGGTCGCGCGCAGATGCGTGACCGCGTTGCAGAGCCCGAGCGCGCGATGCGGATAGCCCCGCGCGAGGCCCGCGCCCGCCGCCGCGCTGACGCCGAGATGCGCGGCGAGCGCGCCGATCCAGACCGGCGCCGGCACCGCGCCGGGCCAGAGCGCGAGCGCACCCGCCAGCAAAGCGAACCACCCCGCCGCGACCGCCGCGAACTGCGCCGCCGCCGGCGCCTCCGCCGCGCGGGCCGCCACGAGTGCGTCGGTGCCGGGCTGCGTCATCTCGCCTCCGTCGAAACAGGTCCAGAGGATAGCGCCGCGCCGCCGGGATCAAGCCGCGCGCCCGCGGCTCGATTGATCGCGGCGCCCGCCGTGCTACCCTATTCTGTATCACTAGAGGGCGCGATGACCGGATACCGCACGCCGGCCCGACTGTTCCACTGGATCGTGGCGCTTCTGGTGCTGGCGACCATCCCGGCCGGGCAGATCATGATTCAGGACGGCCTCTCCCGGTCGGTGCAGAACGCGCTCTTCATCTTCCACAAGAACGTGGGCGTGGTGATCCTGCTCGTCGTGCTCGCGCGGCTCGCCTACCGGCAGGTCGTGCCGCCCCCGCCCCTGCCGCTCTCGGTGCCCGAGTGGCAGCGCCGCGTCGCGGGCCTCACCCATGCCGCGCTCTACGGGCTCCTGATCTTCATGGCCGTGACCGGCTACCTGCGCGTCCGCGCCGGCGGCTTCCCGATCGAGGCGCTCGACGCGCTCGGCCTGCCGACGTTCGTGCCCCGGTCGGAGGCGCTGGAGGCATGGGCGAAGGCGGCGCACTGGTGGGGGCGCATCGCGCTCGTCGCGGTGATCGCGCTGCACGTCGCCGCCGCCGCGTGGCACGGTCTGGTGCGCCGCGACGGCGTGATGGCGCGCATCTGGCCGCCGGTCGCGCGGTGATCCCGCCGCCGGGGAAGGAGCGCCGATGACCACGCCGACGGCCCCGAGCCTCGCCCGCCCCGTCGGCGCGCGTCTGCGCGTGCCGGCCGGGGCGCGCCACCGGATGCGCCGGGCCGGGGTCGCGGCGCTGACCCTCGCGCTGGCCGCGCCGCTTATCGCCGGGCTCGCCCGCGACGTGGGCGCGGGGCCGGCGGGCTGGCTCGCCACGGGGCTCTTCGCGGTCAACACGCTCTGGGTCGCCTTCGGCGGCGCGACCGCGCTTCTCGGCGCGGCGGCGGCGGCCCCGGCGCGCCGGCCGGAGGCCCCGGCGCCGCGCGGCGGGCGCGTCGCGATCCTCTGGCTGCTCTGCGACGAGGACCCGGCGCCGCTCGCGCGGGCGGCCGCGCGGCTCCGCGCCGATCTCGACCGCACGGCACTCGGGCCGCGGGCGGATATCTTCGTCCTCTCCGACAGCGCGGCGGAGCGGGAGGCCGCCGAACGACGCGCGCTCGCGCCCCTCCTCGCGGCGGGGCGGGTGCACTATCGCCGCCGCGCCGAACGGCGCGGGCGCAAGCCCGGCAACATCGCCGACTGGGCGCGCGCCCATGGCGCCGATTACGAACAGATGGCCGTGCTCGACGCCGACAGCCGCATGAGCGCCGCGCGCCTCGGCGCGCTCGTCGCGCGCCTCGACCACGCGCCGGAGGTGGGGCTCGTGCAGGCGGGCATGCGCCTCCTGCCGGGGCGCAGCCGTCTCGGCCGCGCGCTACGGCTCTCGGGCCGGCTCGGCGGGCCGGTGGCGACGGCGGGTCTCGCCGCATGGTCGGGGCCGGCGGGCAACTACTGGGGCCACAACGCGGTGATCCGCATGGCGGCCTACCGCGCCGCGCGCCGCCTGCCGCGCCTGCCGGGGCGCGCGCCGCTCGGGGGCGCGCTGCTGAGCCACGATTTCGTCGAGGCGGCGCTCATCCGCCGCGCCGGCTGGGCGGTGGAGATCGCCCCCGAGAGCCGCGGCAGTCATGAGGACGCGCCGCAGACGCTGGCCGCCTTCCATCGGCGCGACCGGCGCTGGTGCCAAGGGAACCTGCAGCACGCGCGGCTTCTCGCCCTGCCCGGCCTCGACGCGGCGAGCCGGGTGCACCTCGCTTCCGGCGTGATGAGCTACCTCGCCGCGCCGGTCTGGCTGGCGCTCGTCGCACTCTTCGCGAGCGGCGCGGCGCCCGCGCCGGGGCTCTGGGCGGTGGGCGGCGTGCTCGCCCTGCTCGCGGTGCCCAAGGCGGCGGCGCTCGCGCCGTGGCTCGTCCGCGCGCGGCGCGGGCGCGCCCGGCGGGTGGCGCTGAGGGCCGCGGCGGCGGAGGCCGCGCTCTCCACCCTGATCGCGCCGCTCCTCCTCGTGCGCCAGACGGGCGCGGTGCTCGCCGTGCTCTCGCGCCGCGACTGCGGCTGGAAGGGCCCGGCGCGGGCGGGCCCGGCGTTGCCCGCGGGCGCGCCGGAGGCCGCGAGCGGCGCGGCGCTCGCCGCGCTCGCGCTCGGTGCGGGCGGCGTGGCGGCCTGGTGGCTCGCGCCGCTCGTCCTGCCGCTGCTGGCGGCGCCGGCGCTCCTGCGCTGGCTGGAGGCGGCGTGAGGGGGCGGCGGACGCACCGGCAGCACGCTGGCGCCGCGACCGGCACACGCGTCGCGGTCGCGGGGCGCCATGGGGCGGCGAACGGGCGACAGCTTGCGGTGCACCGGAGAACCAGGCGGTCGCGCGTCCCGGTAACGGGCACGCCCGGCTGGCGCGCGACTGCGACGAAGGCCACCGCAGCGTCCGCAAGGCGACTCGGTCAGCGCGTGACGGGCCAAGGGGCAGCCAGCGCCCCGCGCCGTTGGACGACGCGCCCGCGCCGCCGTCAGGTGCCCCGTAGCATCGGGCGCCCGAGCGTCGGAGGGCCGCAGGCGACCGCCCGTCTCCCGGCCTGGGCGGGCGGCCTTGCGATCGCGGCTGGCGGCGCGAAGAGTCTCGCGTCACGGATGTCGCGCGCGGCGTGCTTCGCGCGCGGGGCAGTGCCCGCCCGGCGCCCGGCCGGGCGGGGGTCCTCTGCAGGCTCCGCAAGCGGGCTCGCGTCACGCATGGCGCGCGCCACATGGACCGCGCGGGGCTCAGCGATGCCGAGCGCACGACAGGACGCCCCGGTGCGCCGCGGTCACGCCCACGGCTCCGTGTGTCGCGGCCCGAACCCCGCGGTCTCGCGCGACGGGGCGATGCCATGATCGGCCGGCGTGGCTTTCTCGCCGCGAGTGCGGCGGCGTTCGTCGTGCCGCGCGGGGGCGGCGCGGCGGAGGGCTCGCTCCTCGCCGCCGCGCGGCGGCGGGCGGAGCGGCCCTTCGCGGACGAACCGCCGCCGCTGCCGCCGCCCTTCGCCGGGCTCGACTACGACGCCTACCGCGCGGTCCGGCCCAAGCCCGGCGCGGCGGCGCATCTGCCGCTCGGGCCGGGCTATGCCTTCGACCTGCTGCCGCCGGGTTTCTACCACGACACGCCGGTGACGGTGGAGGTGGCCGGGCCGAACGGCCTGCGCCCCCTGCCCTTCTCGCCCGCGCTCTTCGATTTCGCGCCGCGCTACTTCCCCGGCCCGATCCCGGCCGAGGCGCCGGGGGCGGGCTTTTCCGGCCTGCGCCTGCGCCATCCGCTGAACGCGCCGGACGTGATGGACGAGGTGCTCGTCCTGCAGGGGGCGAGCTACTTCCGCGCGGTGGCGGCGGGCACGGTCTATGGGCTCTCGGCGCGGGCGGTGGCGCTCGGCACCGGGGGGCCGGCGCCGGAGGAGTTCCCGGCGATCCGGCGCCTGCGCCTGACGCCCGCGACGGCCGACCGCCCGCCGCGGATCGAGGCGCTGATCGACAGCCCCTCGCTCGCCGCGCATCTCAGCCTGACGCCCATGCCGGGGGCCGAGACGGTGACGCGCTGCGCGCTCACGCTCTTCCCGCGCCGGCGGCTCGACGCGGCGGGGATCGCGCCGCTCACCTCGATGTTTCTCAAGGGGCCGATGCAGGGCGCGGTGGCCGATGACTTCCGCCCGCGCGTGCACGACAGCGCCGCGCTCCGGATCGACAACGGCGCGGGCGAGACGCTCTGGCGTCCGCTCGCCAATCCGGCGCGGGTCGAGACCTCGGCCTTCCTCGACCGGGACCCGCGCGGCTTCGGCCTGATCCAGCGCCCGCGCGCCTTCGAGGGGTTCGAGGACGCCGAGGCCGCCTATCACCGGCGCCCCACGGCCTTGGTCCGGCCGCGGGGCGACTGGGGCGCGGGCGCGGTCACGCTCGTCGAGATCCCCACGGCGGACGAGTTCATGGACAACATCGTCGCCTTCTGGCGGCCCGAGGCGCCGCTCGCGCCAGGGCGGGGGCACCGCTTCGCCTATGACATCACGTGGTCGGCCGGGGCGCCGCCGCGCGACGGCCGCGTCGCCCTGCGCGACAGCCGGAGCGGGCGCGTCCACGACCGCCCCGGCGCGCGGCAGGTCGTCGTGGATTTCGCCACGACCGACACCGCGCTCCTCCCCGATCTCTCGGTCACGGGCGCCGGGGTCGCGGCCGAGGGGCTCGCCGCCTATCCGCTGCCCGGCGGGCGGGGGCTGCGCGTGGGGTTTCAGCTGATCCCCGGCGCGGCGGATGTGGCGGAGCTGCGCCTTCTCCTGCGCGACGCTGAGGGCCGCGCGGCGAGCGACGTCTGGCTCTGGCGCTGGACGCGGGCGCGCGACGGCGGCGTCTGAGGGCCGCGTCGGCCCGCCGCGCTGTGCCGCGCGGGCCGAGGCCTTATGTCTATCCCCGACCGCATGACAGAAAGCGCCCACCGATGTCCCGACCGCCCCGCTCCCGCGCCCTGCCCGTCCCCGCGAGCCGCCTGTCCCGCCTGACCGGCTTCGGCGGCGTCATGGGCACCATGGCCGGCGGCATCGCCTCGGGCGGGCTGCGCGCGCTCGCCCGCGGCGAGCGGCCGGACATGCGCGCGCTCCTGCTGACGCCCGCGAACGCGACGCGGCTCGCCGACGAGCTCGCGCGGATGCGCGGCGCGGCGATGAAGGTGGGCCAGCTCGTCTCGATGGACGCGGGCGAGATCCTGCCGCGCGAGATCGCCGACCCCCTCGCGCGGCTCCGCTCGGAGGCGCACCACATGCCGCCCAAGCAGCTTCGCGCGGTGCTCGACGCGGAATGGGGCGCGGGCTGGCAGCGCCGCTTCGCGGGCTTCGAGGTGCGCCCGATCGCCGCCGCCTCCATCGGGCAGGTGCACCGCGCGCGGCTGCCGGACGGCCGGCCGCTCGCCATCAAGGTGCAGTATCCGGGCGTGCGGCGCAGCATCGACAGCGACGTCGCCAACCTCGGCACGATCATCCGCATGTCGGGCGTGGTGCCGAAGGGCGTGGACCTCGACCCGCTGCTCGAGGCCGCGCGGGTGCAGCTCCACGAGGAGGCCGACTGCCGCGCCGAGGGCGCGCGCATGACCGCCTACGCCGAGATGCTCGGGGAGGATCCCGCCTTCACCGTGCCGGGCGTGCACGCGGATCTGACGACGGACAACGTGCTCGTCATGGACTACGCCGAGAGCGCGCCGCTCGAGACGCTGGAGCACGCGCCGCAAGAGACGCGCGACCGGGTGGTGACGCGGCTCCTCGGCCTGACGCTGGCCGAGCTCTTCGCCTTCCGCGTGATGCAGACGGACCCGAACCTCGCCAACTACCGCCACGACGCGGCGACGGGGCGGATCGTGCTTCTGGATTTCGGCGCGGTGCGCGACATCCCCGACTGGCTCTCGGACGGGTTCCGCCGCATCCTCGCCGCCGGGCGCGCGGGCGACCGCGCCACGCTCGAGGCGGCGGCGCTCGATCTCGGCTACCTGCCGCCGGACATGACCGCGGCGCAGCGGGGCGAGCTCGTGGACCTGATGGAGCTCTCGCTCGAGCCCCTGCGCCGCGGCGGGGTCTTCGACTTCGGCGCCTCGGACATGGCGCGGCGCGTGACGGAGGCGGGCGAGGCGCTCTCGCGCCGGCAGGAGGCGACGCATGTGCCGCCCGTCGACGCGCTCTTCGTGCAGCGCAAGATGGGGGGGATGTACCTGATGGCGACGCGGCTCGCGGCGCGGGTGGACCTCGACCGCCTGATGGACGACGCGCTGGCGGCGCGGCCGGGCGCGGCCTGAGCGGCGCACGCCCGGCGCCGCGCGCGCGCCGGCCGCGCGGCGGGAAGGGGGCGCGCGCCCCCTTCCCGCTTGCCCTCGCCGGCGATCCGTCCGATCACCGTCAGAGGCTCAGGAGGACCGGATGAGCGACCAGGACGACCCCCGCCCCTTCCCCGATCCGGCGCAGCTGCCGGAGGTGCCGCCGGACACGCTCGGCCTCGACGCCGAGGAGATGCGCCGCCTCGGTCACAAGGTCGTGGACATGGTGGTCGACCGCGCCATGGCGCGCGGGCAGGAGCCGGCGATCCGGACGGGCGACGCGGCGGATCTGCGCGACCGCCTCGGCGGCCCCCTGCCGGAGGCGCCGGGCGACCCGGACGCCGCGCTGGAGCTCATGGCCGAGGTCGCGCTCGCGCACCAGCAGCACGGCGACCACCCGCGCTACTTCGCCCGCGTGCCCGGCCCCGCCGCCTTCGCGGCGATCCTCGGCGAGTGGATGGGCACCGGCTTCAACACCATCTGCGCGAGCTGGGGCGGCGCCTCGGGCCCGGCGACGGTGGAGCTCGTCGCGCTCGGCTGGCTCTCCGAGATGCTGGGCCTGCCCGCCGGGACCGAGGGCGTGCTGCTCTCGGGCGGGTCGATGGGCAATCTCACCGGCTTCGCCGTGGCGCGCGCGGAGATGGGGCCGGGCGTGGCCTATCTCACCGACCAGACGCATGCCTCGCTGCCGCGCAACCTCCGCGCGCTCGGCTTCGCCGGGGACGAGATCGCGCGGCTGCCCGCCGACGCGCGCTGGCGCATGTCGGCCGAGACGCTGCGCGCCGCCATTTCCCGCGACCGCGCCGCCGGGCGGCGGCCGATGATGGTGGTCGCCACGGCCGGCGCGACCAACACCGGCGCCGTCGATCCCCTGCCCGAGATCGCGGATATCTGCGCGTCCGAGGGGCTCTGGCTCCACGTCGACGGCGCCTACGGCGCGCCGGCCGCGATCACCGAAGAGGGGCGCGCGGCGCTCGCCGGCCTCGACCGCGCGGACAGCCTCGCGCTCGACCCGCACAAGTGGCTCTTTCAGCCCTACGATCTGGGCGTCTGCCTCGTCACGCGGCCGGGCGCGCTGGAGCGGTCGTTCGCGATCCACCCGGAATACCTGCGCGACGTGCGCGAGGGAGCGGGAGAGGTCAATTTCGGCGACCGCAGCCTCGAGCTGTCGCGGCGCTCGCGCGCGCTCAAGCTCTGGATGTCGCTGCGCACCTACGGCGCGGCGCGGTTCCGGCAGGCCGTGCGCGACGGGATCGCATGCGCCGAGACGGCCGAGGCGATGCTGCGCGCCGCGCCGGAGACCTGGGAGGTGGTGACGCCGGCGCAGCTCGGCATCGTCTGCTTCGCGGGCCGCGGCGCGGACGCGGCGGCGCACGAGGCCGCCGCCCGCGCGCTCGCCGAAAGCGGCTACGCCTGCGTGACCACCACGTCGCTCGGCGGGCGGAGCGTGCTGCGGCTCTGCACGATCAACCCGCTGACGACCGAGGACGACCTGCGCGGCACGCTCGACCGCCTCGCCGCGGCGCTTGCGGCCCCGCCGGCCGGCTGACCCGGAGGACCGCGCGCCGCACCGCCCGGGGATCGCGTCCGCGGCCCGCGGGCGCCGAGGCGCGACGCATGCCACGGCGACCGGTCGGTGGGGCCTGTTCCTGGCGCGAGCGCGCATGGCCGGCCTCCCGCGCTGACCCCGCATGCGCCACGCGCGCCCGAGACGCCCCGCCGCGACCGCGCGCCCCGCGCCCGGACGCGACGCCCCGACGTCGGCGCCGCGCGACAATGCGCCGCTGCGCGCCACGCGCCCTGCCCTACCGCGCGCGCAGCGCGCCCATCCAGAGGCGCGGCGCCGCGGCATCCCCATGCGCCGAGCGTCGGCGCGATGCCCGACGTGCGCAGCTCATGCGTAGCGCACAGCGCATGTCTACGCGGCCATGGCAAACAAGCTTTGCGCCTGAGCACCCGTTTCGCCAAGCGTGACCGGCACATGCGGGCAGACGGGCGCAGGCGGCTGCAAGCTCTTGGTGCCCAAGGTGAGATTCGAACTCACACGGCCAAAGGCCGGGGGATTTTGAATCCCCTGCGTCTACCGTTCCGCCACTTGGGCCCGGGGCGACGCTACCCCTGTCGGGCCGGTCCGTCCAGAGGGCGCGATCCGGGCGCGCGCTCGAGGCGTCTGGCGCGGGCCGTCGGGCGCTGACCGGGCCATTGCGTTCCCGGCGCGCGGGTGCCATGGTCTCCGCTACGCAACAGGGGCGTCCGCCGCGCGCGGGCTGAGAAGCACCCTCGAACCTGACCCGGATCATGCCGGCGGAGGAAGTTGCGCGGACGGTGCCCTCGTGCGGGTGACGTGCGCCGTGCCTCCGCCCGAAAGGAGGCACCATGCAGACCCCCGGCTCCCGTCTCGCCGCGATGCGCGCGACCGCGCCGCTCGTGCACAACATCACCAACTTCGTCGCCATGAACGTCATGGCGAACGTGCTGCTCGGCATCGGCGCCTCGCCCGCCATGGTGCACGCCCGCGAGGAGGCGGCGGAATTCGCCGGGCTCGCGCAGGCGCTCACGGTCAACATCGGCACCGCCGACGCCGACTGGGCCGCGGCGATGGAAGAAACGGCCGCCGTCATGCACGACGCGGGGCGGCCCTGGGTCTTCGATCCGGTGGGCGTCGCGGCGACGCGGTTCCGGCGCGATCTCTCCGCCCGCCTGCTCGAGCTGAAGCCCACGGTCGTGCGCGGCAACGCCTCCGAGATCCTGACCCTCGCCGGGCTCGGCGGGGCGGCGCGCGGCGTGGACGCCGGCGACAGCGTCGCGGCGGCCGAGGCGGCCGCGCGCGCCCTCGCGGCGCGCACCGGGGGCGTCGTCGCGGTCTCCGGGCCGGTGGATTTCGTCACCGACGGGACGCGCGCGGCGCGGGTGGCGAACGGGCATCCCATGATGGCGCGGATCACCGTCATGGGCTGTTCGCTCAACGGGGTGATCGCGGCCTTCTGCGTCGATCAGCCCGCCTTCGAGGCGACCCTCGCCGCGCTCGCCGCCTACGGCCTCGCGGGCGAGACGGCGGGCCAGCGTGCGGAGGGGCCGGGGAGCTTCCAGCCCGCCTTCCTCGACGCGCTGCACGCGCTGACGCCCGGGGCGCTCGACGAGCGCGCGCGGATCGAGGCGGCGGCATGATCGGCGCGGTCTACGTCGTGACGGACCCGGGCGCTCCGATCCCGGTGCTCGATCAGGCGCGCGCGGCCGCGCGCGGCGGGGCCTGGGCGGTGCAGCTCCGCGACAAGACCGCCTCCGACGCCGAGATCGCGCGCCTCGCCGAGACGCTCCTCGCCGAGCTCGCGCCCGGGGGCCTGCGCGTTTTCGTCAACGATCGGGTGGAGGTCGCCCGCGCCACGGGCGCGGACCTGCACCTCGGCCAGGGCGACGGCGACCCGCGCGCCGCGCGCGAGCGGATCGCGCCCGGGGCGCTTCTGGGGCTCTCGGTCGAGACGGTGGCGCAGTGCGCGGCGATCCCGGAGGGCGTGAGCTACATCGGCGCCGGCCCCGTCCGCGCCACGGCGACGAAGCCCGACGCGGCCGCGCCCATCGGCACCGATGGCCTCGCCCGGATCGTCGCGGCCGCGCCCGTGCCCGCGATCGCCATCGGCGGGCTCACCGCCGGGGACGCCCCGGCGCTCCGCCGCGCGGGCGCGGCGGGCATGGCCGTCGTCTCGGCCGTGACCCGCGCGCCGGACCCGGAGGCCGCCACCCGCGCCCTCGTCACCGCATGGAGGCAGAGATGATTCCCAATATCCTTTCCATCGCCGGCTCCGACCCCTCGGGCGGGGCGGGCATCCAGGCCGATCTGAAGGCGATCGCGGCGACCGGTGGCTACGGCATGGCCGCGATCACCGCCCTCACCGCGCAGAACACCCGCGGGGTGAAAGGATCCGCGCTGACCGACCCCGGGATGGTCGCCGCGCAGATCGCAGCCGTCCGCGAGGACATCCGGATCGACGCGGTGAAGATCGGCATGCTCGGAACCGCCGCCATCGTCGAGGCGGTGGCCCGCGCGCTCGAGGGGCTCGCGGCGCCGGTGGTGCTCGACCCGGTGATGGTGGCCAAGGGCGGCGACCGCCTGCTCGCGCCCGAGGCGGTGGCGGCCCTGCGCGACCAGCTCCTGCCCATGGCGACGGTCGTCACCCCCAACCTGCCCGAGGCGGCGGACCTGCTGGACGCGCCCGCCGCCGGGAGCCGCGCGGCGATGGAGGCGCAGGCCGAGGCGCTGCGCGCCCGCGGGCCCGCCGCCGTCCTCCTGAAGGGCGGGCATCTGGCGGGCGGGGAGAGCCCGGACCTCCTCTGCGACGGGGCGGGCCGGACATGGCTCGAGGGCGCGCGCCATGTGACGGCGAACACCCACGGCACCGGCTGCACGCTGTCCTCCGCGCTCGCCACCGAGGTCGGCCACGGCCGCCCGCTCGCCGAGGCGGTCGCCCGCGCCAAGGCCTACATCGGCGCGGCCATCGCCCGCGCCGACGACCTTTCCGTCGGCACCGGCCACGGCCCGGTGCACCATTTCTACGCCTTTCAAGAGCGGAGCGCCTGACCATGCCCGACACCTTCGAGAACCAGACCGTCCTGATCACCGGAGCGGGCCGCGGCCTCGGCGCCGCGCTCGCCCGCGCCTTCGCCCGCGAGGGCGCCCGCGTCGCGATCAACTACCGCCGCAGCGCCGCCGAGGCCGAGGCGCTGGCGCGAGAGATCGGGCCGCGCGCGGCCGCCGTCCGGGCCGACGTCACCGACGCCGAGGCCGTCCGCGCGATGGTCGCCGAGGTCGCCGCGCGCCTCGGGCCGCCAAGCGTGCTGGTGCACAACGCGCTCGCGGATTTCTCCTTCAACGGCGACGCGCGCGCGGGGCTCGACACCCTCGGCTGGGCCGACATCGCGCGGCAGGCCGAGGTGGCCGTGGGCGGCGCGCTCCACGCGATCCAGGCCATGCGCCCGCATTTCGAGGCCGCGGGCGGCGGCGCCGTGGTGACGATCGGCACGAATCTCCTGCAGAACCCGGTGGTGCCCTACCACGACTACACGGCCGCCAAGGCCGCGCTCATGGCCTTCACGCGCACGGCGTCGAAGGACCTCGGCCCGCTCGGGGTGCGGGTCAACATGATCGCCGGCGGGCTCCTGCGCACCACCGACGCGAGCGCGGCGACGCCCGAGGCGGTCTTCGACACCATCGCGGGGCTCACCCCGCTCGGCCATGTCACCACGCCGGAGGAGCTCGCCGACGCGGCGCTCTTCTTCGCGTCGCCCTGGTCGCGGGCGGTGACGGGGCAGACGCTGGTGGTCGACGGCGGGCTCGTCTGCGACTGACGCGGGCCGGAGCGCGGGCCGCGTCCTCCCGGTGCGCGGTGGCGTTTCGCGGGTCAATGCGCCGGGACTAAGGCCCCTTCGAGACGCGGGCCCCCTCCGCGAGTCGCCCTCCCGGGCCATGCCCCATGCGCGCCCCGCGCCGCCGGCCGGCGGCGCGGCGGAGGGGGCTTTCCGCCCCCTCTTGGCCTTCGGCCAATTCACCCCCGAGGATATTTGGGCCAAGAAGACGGACCCGGTGCAAGGCGGCGGGCCGGGGCGCGGCCCCTGCCGCCGCGGCGCCTCTTGCACATCGCGCCGGGCGGCGCTACACGCATCGCCGACGGGTGATTAGCTCAGTGGTAGAGCGCTTCGTTCACATCGAAGATGTCGGAGGTTCGAATCCTCCATCACCCACCATCCCTGCCTCGCGCGATGTCCCCCGAGGATTGGGTGCGATCCCTCAGTCGATGCCCATGCGCGCAAGGTAGCTCTCGATCAGCGCCACGTCGGAGGGATTGTTGAGCTCCCAGAAGGCGGCGCCGCGGCCGTCGAGCTCGACGGTCTGCACGGGGTGGCCGTTCTCGAGGAAGCGGAGTTGTTCCAGCCCCTCGAGCGTCTCCAGCGGGCCGGGCGCCCAGGCGGTGTAGGCGGCGAGCGCGTCGGCGCGGTAGGCGTAGAGCCCGACGTGGTGAAAGACCGGCACGACGCCGTCCACGACGCCCGCGCCGTTGGTGAAGGGCAGCACCTCCTTCGAGAAATAGAGTGCGCGCCCGGCGCGGTCGAAGACCACCGTGGTCGCGCCGACGCGGCCCGCCGCGCGGTCCGCGATCAGGTTTTTCACCGCCTCCGCGTCGCAGCGCAGGGCCGGCGTCGCCACCCGGACGGCCGGGTCGCGGCGCATCGCGTCGATCAGCGCGGCGACGAAATGCGGCGGCGTGAGCGGCGCGTCGCCCTGCAGGTTGACGACGATCTCCGCGTCGAGCGCGGCCGCCGCCACAGCCTCGGCGACGCGCTCGGTACCGTTGCGGCAGGTCTCGGAGGTCATGATCACGCCGGCGCCGACGCGGCGGGCCTCCTCGGCGATGCGGGTGTCGTCGGTCGCGACGAAGAGAGACATGCCGCCGCCCGCGTCCTCGATGGCGCGCCGTGCCGCGATCACGGAGCGCTCGAGCAGGCTGCGCGCGGTGCCGCGCGCCCCGCGCAGCGGCGCCAGGGGCTTCGCCGGAAAGCGGCTGGAGGCATAGCGCGCCGGGATCACGACCGCCACGTCGGACACGGGCTCAGCCCTCCTTCGCGAGCGCGTCGAAGGCGCGCAGCCGCCCGATCAGCGCCGCCATCGCGTCGAGCGGCACCATGTTCGGCCCGTCGGAGGGCGCATTCACGGGGTCCTGATGCGTCTCGATGAAGAGCGCCGCGACCCCCACGGCGCAGGCCGCCCGGGCCAGCACCGGCACGAACTCCGCCTGCCCGCCCGAGGAGGCGCCGCGCCCGCCGGGCTGCTGCACCGAATGCGTGGCGTCGAAGACGACCGGATACCCGGTTTCAGCCATCACCGGCAGGCCGCGGAAGTCGGTGACGAGCGTATTATAGCCGAAGGAGGTCCCGCGCTCGCAGAGCAGGATGCGGTCGTTGCCGGTGCTCGCCACCTTGGCGGCGACATTGCCCATGTCCCAGGGCGCGAGGAACTGGCCCTTCTTGACGTTGATCGCGCGCCCGGTCTCGCCCGCGGCGAGCAGGAGATCGGTCTGCCGACAGAGGAAGGCCGGGATCTGCAGCACGTCGCAGACCTCCGCCGCCGGCGCGCAGTGGGCGGGCTCGTGCACGTCCGTCAGCACCGGCACGCCGAACTCCTCGCGGATGCGGCCGAGGATCTCGAGCCCGCGCTCCATGCCGAGGCCGCGTTCCCCGGACAGGGACGAACGGTTGGCCTTGTCGTAGCTCGCCTTGAAGACGAAGCGCGTGCCCGTGGGCGCGCAGGCCTCCGCGATGCGTTCGGCCATCATGCGGGCGTGGTCGAGGCTCTCGAGCTGGCAGGGCCCGGCGATCAGGGCGACGGGCGCGCGCCCGCCGATCTCGATGTCGCCGATGGTGACGGTTTTCCCGGACATGGGGCGGCTCCCTCGTGGCGGCGCTCAGGCGACGCCCGCGCGCAGACAATCGTGCAGATGCAGGACGCCCTCGGGGCGACCCGCCGCGTCGACGACGAAAAGCGCGGTGATCGCGCGCTGGTTCATCACCGCGAGCGCCTCGGCGGCCAGCGTCTCAGGGCCCACGGTGACCGGCGAGGGCGTGGCGACCTCGCCCGCGGTGTGGTCGAGCAGCCCGTCCATCTTGCGCCTGAGGTCGCCGTCTGTGATCACCCCGGCGAGCCGGCCCTCCGCGTCGAGCACGCCCGCGACGCCGAAGCCGCGCGCGGTCATCACGATCAGCACCTCCGACATCGGCGTATCCGCCGCGACGGACGGCACCGCGGCGCCCGCGTGCATGAGCTGGCGCGCGGTGGCCAGCCGCGCGCCGAGCTTGCCGCCCGGGTGATAGGTGCGGAACTGCTCGGGGCGGAAGTTGCGCCGCTCCATCAGCGCCACGGCGAGCGCGTCGCCGAGCGCGAGCGTGACCGTCGTCGAGGTGGTCGGCGCGAGCCCGATCGCGCAGGCCTCGGCCATCTCCGGCAGCGTCAGGCGCAGGCGCGCGGCGCGCATCAGGGTGCTGTCCTCGCGCTTCGAGATGCCGATGATCGGCACACCGAAGCGCGCGCAATGGGCGATCAGGTCGCCGAGCTCGGTCGTCTCTCCCGAGTTCGAGATCATCACGCAGACGTCGTCGGGCGTCACCATGCCGAGATCGCCGTGGCTGGCCTCCGCCGGGTGGACGAAGAAGGCCGCCGTGCCGGTGGAGGCGAGCGTCGCGGCGATCTTGCGGCCGACGTGGCCCGACTTCCCCATGCCCGAGACGATCACCCGCCCGCGCGTCTCGAGGACGAGCTCGACGGCGGCGGCGAAATCCCCCGGAAGCCGCGCGGCGAGCGTGCCCAGCGCCTCGGCCTCGGTGGCGAGGACGCGGCGCGCGATCTCCTCGGCGGTGGCGGATGTGGCGGTCGTCATGGCGTCGTCGCGCTCCGGGCTGGCGGGCCGGGCGGCGGCGCCGCCCGTCTCGGGCGCAGACCTACGCGCGCGGGGGCGCTCGCGCAATCGGCGCGTCGCGGCCCCCGGCGCGGACCGGGCGCGGTTTCCGCAAGGGCGGGGCAATTTCTTGCGATCGGCCGCTTGACGCGCGCCGCAGCACGCCGTACATCCGCCTCCACCGGGTGCGGCGACGCCCCGGGCACACAAGCGGGCGGTTGTAGCTCAGTTGGTTAGAGTACCGGCCTGTCACGCCGGGGGTCGCGGGTTCGAGCCCCGTCAACCGCGCCACGCTTGAACATCACGTCAAAACGAAAAACGCGACCGCAGCCCTGCCACAGGCCGCGTCATGGGCGCCCGTCGCGCGCGGCGTCCGGTCCTTCTTCTTGGCGAAAATATCCCGGGGGTGAGGCCCGCAAGGGCCGAGGGGGCAGCGCCCCCTTCGCGACTCTTCCGATGCTTCGCGACGCCGCCGCTGCGCGCTCAGTCCCCTCGCGCGCCGCGCTTCAGGGGCACGCCGTAAAGCTCCAGCCGGTGGCCCTTCAGGCGATAGCCGAGGCGCTCGGCGATGCGTTCCTGCAGCTTCTCGATCTCCGGGTCCACGAACTCGATCACCTCGCCGCTGGCGAGATCGATCAGGTGGTCGTGATGCGCGCGCTCGGCGTCCTCGTAGCGCGCGCGGCCGTCGCCGAATTCCACCCGCTCGAGGATTCCCGCCTCCTCGAAGAGCTTGACCGTGCGGTAGACCGTGGCGAGCGAGATCGCCGCGTCGCGCGCCGCGGCACGGGCGTAGAGCTCCTCCACGTCCGGGTGGTCGCACGATTCCTCGAGCACCGTCGCGATGACGCGCCGCTGCCCGGTCATGCGCAGGCCCTTGGCTTCGCAGCGCTCGAGGATCGTCTCCGGCATCGTGCCTCCGGACATCGGCAGAGTGCGCACGATCTAGGCCAAAGCCGCGCGCAGATAAAGGGGCCGGCGCCGGGGCGGCCGCCGCGAACCAGCGCTTGACGCCGGGCGCGCGGGCGGCGCACCTGCGCGCCATGGAGCGCAAGACGAGCATGGATTCGGCCGGCGCGGCGCTGCTGATCGGCTGCGCGCTGCTCTTCGGGTTGAACAACGTCACGATCAAGGTCGCCAACGGCGGCTTCCAGCCGCTCTTTCAGGCGGGGCTCCGCTCGCTCGGGGCGGTGGCGCTGATCGGGCTCTGGATGGCGCTCCGGGGCATCCCCCTGCCGCGCCCCGGGGTCTTTCGCCGGGGCGGCCTGCTGATCGGGCTCTTCTTCACCGGCGAGTTTCTCTGTCTCTACATCGCGCTCGACCTGACGACGGTCACGCGGGCGAGCATCGTGTTCTACTCGATGCCCGTCTGGCTCGCGCTGGCCGCGCATGTCCTCCTGCCGGGCGAGCGGCTCTCGGCGGTGCGGCTCTCGGGGCTCGCGCTCGCCATGGCGGGCGTCGCCTGGGCGCTGCTCGACCGGCCCGGCGGCGGCGCGGCGGCGCCCTCGCTCCTCGGCGACGTGCTCGCGCTCGCGGCGGCGATGTTCTGGGCGGGCATCCCGCTGGTGATCCGGCTGACCGGGCTCGCGCGGGAGCGGGCGGAGACGCAGCTCTTCTGCCAGCTCGCGGTCTCCGCGCCGCTCTTCCTCGGGCTCGCGGCGCTCGGCGGGCCGCTCCTGCGCGATCCCGCGCTCGTCCATGTCGCGGCGGTGGTCTATCAGTTCGCGGTCGTGGCGAGCGTGGTCTTTCTCGTCTGGTTCTGGCTGATCTCGATATACCCGGCCTCGGCGGTCGCCTCCTTCAGTTTCCTGACGCCGGTGGCGAGCGTCGCGCTCGGCTGGTGGCTTCTGGACGAGCCGGTGGGGCCCGGCATCCTCGGCGCGCTGGCGCTGGTGGCGGCGGGGCTCTACCTCGTCAACCGACCGGCGCGCGCGCCGACGCCCGCCTGAAGCGCCCCCGCCTGCGCGTCAGTCGGGCAGCACCTTGCCGGGGTTCATCAGGCCCTTCGGGTCGAGCGCGGCCTTGAGGCTGCGCATCACGGCGATCGCCTCGGGCCCCTGCTCCCGCGCGAGGTAGTCGCGCTTGCCGAGGCCCACGCCGTGCTCGCCGGTGCAGGTGCCGCCCGCGGCGAGCGCGCGCTCGACCATGCGGGCGCTGACGCCCTCGGCGCGGGCGACCTCCTCGGGGTCGTCGGGATCGAGCATCAGGATCATGTGGAAATTGCCGTCGCCCACGTGGCCGAGCACCGGCGCGGGAAGGCCCGCCGCGGCGGCGTCGGCGCTGGCGGCGAGGATGTTCTCGGTGAGCGCCGGGATCGGCACGCAGACATCCGTCGTCAGCATCCGCTTCGGCCGGTGGTTGGCCATGCAGGCGTAGGCGCAGTCGTGGCGCGCGCGCCAGAGCCGGGCGCGGTCCTCGGCGCTCTCGGCCTGCGCGAAGCCCGCGCCGCCGGCCTCCGTCGCGATCGCCTCGGCCGCCTCGGCGTCGCGGCGCGCGCTCTCGGGGTCACCGTGAAACTCGAGGAAGAGATGCGGTGCGACGGCGAGATCGGTGCCCGAATAGGCGTTCACCGCCTCGATCATCGCCGCGTCCAGAAGCTCCACCCGCGCCACGGGGATGCCGGCCTGCATGATCTCGACCGCCGTCTCGACCGCGGCCTCGAGCGTCGCGAAGCGGCAGGTCGCGGCGATCACCGTCTCGGGGATCGGGGCGAGGCGCAGCGTCGCCTCCGTGACGATGCCGAGCGTGCCCTCCGATCCGGTGAAGAGATGCGTGAGGTCGTAGCCCGCCGCCGACTTGCGCGCGCGGGTGCCGGTGCGGATCACCGTGCCGTCGGCGAGCACCACCTCGAGCGCGCGCACCGCCTCGGCCATGGTGCCGTAGCGCACCGCGTTCGTCCCGCTCGCCCGCGTGGCGATCATGCCGCCGATGGAGGCGTCGGCGCCGGGATCGACGGTGAAGGTGAGCCCGGTGTCGCGCAGGTGCTCGTTGAGCGCGCGGCGCTGCACGCCCGGCTGCACGGTGCAGTCGAAGTTGCCCGGATCGACCGCGAGCACCCGGTTCATCCGCACGAGGCTCACCACCACGCCGCCCGCGACCGGGATCGCCGCGCCCTCGACCGAGGAGCCGACGCCGTAGGGGATGATCGGCACGCCGTGGCGGTGACAGATCGCGCAGACGGCCGAGACCTCGGCGGTCGTCTCGGGAAAGACCACGGCGTCGGGGCGGTGCGGGCGGTGCCAGCTCTCGTCCCGCCCGTGCTGGTCGCGCACCGACTCGCCGGCCGAAAAGCGATCGCCGAGGCGCGCGGCGAGCGCCTCGAGCGCGGCGGCCGTCGCGGCCGTGTCGGGGCGGGCGGTCTGCGGGTCGGCGACGGTCATCTCTCTCGCTCCTCCATGTCCTCTCGCCCGCGCCATACAGCGCCGCGGCGGGGCCGCGCCAGAGGGTCAGCCGCGGTCGCGGCTCAGCCACCAGGTGATGGCGTTGGCGTCGCGCACGCCGCCGCGGCGGACGCCCTCGGGGCGGTCCTGCACCGGCTCCACCTCCGCGGCGCCGAAGGCCAGCGCGGCGCGCTGCGCGCCGTCGGGGTCGGCGACGTAGACGTGGACATGCGCCGCCGGCCCGCCGGGCGCCTGTCCGAGCATCACGACCGTGTCGTCGATCCGCATCTCGGCATGGGTGATCGCGCCGCTCGCGCCGCGCCGCACCTCGAGCGTCTCGGCGCCGAAGACCGCCGCGGCGAAATCGAGCGTCGCCTGCGCGTCGGTCACGACCAGATAGGGCGCGACGCTGGTGTAGCCCTCGGGTTTCCAGTGCATGACGCTCCTCCCGGTCGGAGCGTGGCACGGCGCGCCCCGGCCCGGCAAGGCGCGCTTGACAGCCGCGCGGGGGCGCGCCAACGCTCGCCGGCATGTTCGATCTGCGCCCCGTCGGATACGTCATCGGCCTTCTCGTGGTCACGCTGGGCGCGGCGATGCTGGTGCCGCTCGCGGTCGACGTCTGGGCGGGCAACGGGCACTGGCCGGTCTTCGCGCAGAGCGCGATCGTCACCGCGCTCGCCGGGGGGCTGATCGCGCTCGCCTGCGCCAACGGCGCCGGGGCGGGGCTCTCGCTGCAGCAGACCTTCCTGCTGACCACCGGCGTCTGGCTGGTGCTGCCGGCCTTCGGCGCGCTGCCCTTCGTCTTCGGCGTGACGGAGGCGCGCGCGGTCGACGCCATGTTCGAGGCGATGTCGGGGCTGACGACGACCGGCTCCACGGTGCTCTCGGGGCTCGACACGCTGCCCGCCGGGCTGCTGATGTGGCGCGGGCTCCTGCAATGGCTCGGCGGAATCGGCATCATCGTCGTGGCGATGGTGTTCCTGCCCGAACTCCGCGTGGGCGGCATGCAGATCTTCCGCGCCGAGGCCTTCGACACCATGGGCAAGATCCTGCCCCGCGCCGCAGAGATCGCGACGCGCATCTCCTCGATCTACGTCGGGCTCACCGGGCTCTGCGCGCTCGCCTACCTCGGCGCGGGGATGACGCCCTTCGACGCGGTCGTGCATTCCATGACCACAATCGCCACCGGCGGTTTCGCCAATTCCGACGCCTCCTTCTCGGCCTTCGGCCCGGCGGTGCAGTACTGGGCGGCGCTCTTCATGCTGCTCGCCGCGCTCCCCTTCGTGCGCTTCGTGCAGTTCACCGCCGGCACCGCGCGGCCGCTCCTGCGCGACAGCCAGGTGCACGGGTTTCTCGGCGTCGCCGGGGTGGTGGTTCTCCTGCTGACGGCGGCGCAGGTGGTGCGGGAGGGCGCGCTCGCCGAGGAGACGGTGCGCGGCGCACTCTTCAACGCGGTCTCGATCCTGACGGGGACGGGCTACGCGAGCGCGGACTACATGCAGTGGGGCGCCTTCGCGGCGCTGGTCCTCTTCTTCGCGGGGCTGATCGGGGGCTGCGCCGGCTCGACCTCCTGTTCGATCAAGATCTTCCGCTATCAGCTGCTGCTCGCCTCGATCCGGGCGCGGCTCGCGCGGATCAACGCGCCGCACGGCGTGTTCGAGCCGCGCTATCAGGGCCGCCCGGTGAGCGAGGAGGTGATGAACTCCGTCATCGCCTTCTTCGTGTTCTTCGTCGTGACGCTCGGCGTGCTCTCCGTGGCGCTCAGCATGACGGGTCTCGACTTCGTCACCTCCGTCTCGGGCGCGGCGACGGCGCTGGCCAACGTCGGCCCCGGCCTCGGCGGGGAGATCGGGCCGACGGAGACCTTCGCCGGGCTCAACGACGCGGCGAAGTGGATGCTGGTCTTCGCGATGCTCCTCGGGCGGCTGGAGCTTCTGGCGGTCTACGCGATCTTCACGGTCACCTTCTGGCGCGCCTGAGGGGTGGCCGGGACTGTCGCGCGGCGCAAGATCGTGACCGCGCTGATCCCGGTCGCGCCCCTGTTCCGGCGCGCCTCGCGGGCAGCGCGCCACGCCCCGTCGCCGCTCGCGGCGCGGCGAAGGCGGCGGCGCGTCCGGTTCCGTCGGCGCAGGTGGCCGCCGGGCGCGACGCTTGCGCGGCGTCGGGCCGGAGGACATCGGGGCGCGGCGGACGCCGGACGGCGGGGCGACGTGCCGCCGGCGCGGCGCGCGACCTCGCCGACAGGCCGCGCCCGCGTTAGTCCCAGCAGGCGACCCGCACGGTGAGCGCCTCGGCGCGCCGCGTGAGGTCCTCGGCGGCGAGCGCCGCGCCACCGCCGCCGCGCCGCGCCTCGATCCCGGCCCCGGCCAGCAGATCGCGAAGCGCGCCCGCGTCGGCGGAGAAGCGCACCGTCTCGGGCGGGCGGCGCGCGCCGTCGTCACGCGGCAACAGAAGGCCCACCACCGCACCGGCGGCGTCGAAGACCGGCCCGCCGGTATCGCCGGGGCGCACGTCGAGCGTCAGGCGGTCGCGCGTCGCCGCGCCGTCGAGGTCGGTCTCCGCCTCGAAGCGGCCGAAGGTGAGCGTCGGCGCCGGAAGCTGGCCGCCGTAGGAATAGCCCGCCACGGCGATCTCGGCCGTGCGGCGCGGCGGCGTCGCGGCGAAGGCGGCCACGCCCTGCGGCGCGAGCCGCGTCTCCGGGCGCAGCACCGCGGCGCCGAGCGCGGCGTCGCGGGCGACGACCCGCGCCTCGATGTCGCCGTCGAGGGTGACGCGCGCGCAGCCCTCCACGGCCTCCGCGCTCGTGAGCACCGCGCCCTCGGCGTCCACGAAGAAGCCCGAGCGCGCCCGCACCGGCCGGCGCACCGCGAGCCCGGCGACCAGATCGACGCCCGACGGCGCCTCCGCCGCTTCGGGGGCGAGCGTGCCGGGCAGGCGGGCGAAGCTGTCGCGCATCTCCTCCAGAAGGCGGGTGCGCCGCGCCTCGTCGCCCGCGGGCCAGACGAGGGTGAAGCCCTTGATCGCGCCGTCCACGAGCGCCGCCTCGGTGACCGAGACGATCTCGCCGTCCCGCCCCTCGATGGAGAAACGGCGGCCGTCGCGCTCCCGCGGGCCGTCGAGCGGCACGATCTCCAGCGTCTGCATGATCTCGTAAAGCCCGGCGAGGCGCCCGCGGTCGCCCTCCTGGCTGATGAGAAGGACCCGCGCGCCGGGCACCTCGCCCGTGCTCTCGTAATGCGCGAAGGGGTAGTCGTAGCGCTCGAAGGCCACCGCGCCCCGGGGCAGCGCGATCCGAATGCCGGCGCGGTCGTCGGTGACGGTCTCCAGCGCGAGCCCCTCGAGCACCGCGTTGTAGTCGGCGAGCAGCGCGGCGCGCTGGCGCGTGGTGAGCACGCCGGTCGGGTCGAAGCCCCGGTCGCGCTGCCAGCCGGCCATCGCGCCGCGCGTGCCCGGCCCGAAGGCCGCGTCGATCGCGCCGCGGTAGTAGCCCGCCCAGCGCAGCGCCTCCTGCAGCGTCTCGCGCTCCGCGCGCGTGAGCCGCCCCTCGCTGCGGCGCGCCTCGGGCAGCGTCTCTTCGGGCAGCGTCTCCTCAGGCAGGGTCTCCTCGACCGTCTCGCCAACGTCGCGCCCCTCTGCCCCGAGGTCGCGGTCGAGGTCGACCGGCGCCCCGGAAAGCGCCGCCGCCCCGATCGGCCAGAACTGGCGCTCGTAGTCCGAGGCGCGCGCGATGTAGCTGTCGCGCGGGATCTCCGCCGCGGCGCGGTAGCGCGCCAGAACGTCCTCGGCCGTCTCGCGCGTGTAAGGGCCGAGCGTGACGGCGTACCAGCCGCCCCCGAGCGCGAAGCCCGCGACGTCCGGCAGCCGCCGGGCGAAGAGCCGCGCGCGCTCTTCCGCCTCGGCGAGCGTCGGATGCGCCTCGATCTGGACCCAGGCCGTCTCCTGCGCGCGGAGCGGGCCGGCGAGCACGGTGAGCGCCAGAAGAAGAAGGCCGATGATGTGCCACATGTGTCCTGCCTGCGTTGTCCTTGCCCTGCGTCAGCCGCATCTATACCCCACGCGGGCGGCGGCGCACCCTCGAATCCGCGGTCGCCCGCCGTCGATTGACCCTGCGCGGCGCGCAGCCTAGGAAAGCCGCGCCGGGCTTGAGCGCGGCGCAGCGTGAGGGGCGAGAGCCATGGCGGACGAGCGGCCGCGGAGCTTTCAGGAGGTCTGGCAGCGGCTTCAGGACTACTGGGCGCGGCAGGGCTGCGCCGTGCTGCAGCCCTACGACATGGAGGTCGGCGCGGGCACCTTCCACCCGGCGACCACCCTGCGCGCGCTCGGATCGAAGCCCTGGGCGGCGGCCTACGTGCAGCCCTCGCGCCGGCCGACGGACGGGCGCTACGGCGACAACCCGAACCGCCTGCAGCACTACTACCAGTTCCAGGTGCTCATAAAGCCCTCGCCGCCCGAGCTGCAGGAGCTCTACCTCGGCTCGCTCGAGGCCATCGGCATCGACATGCACCTCCACGACATCCGCTTCGTCGAGGACGACTGGGAAAGCCCGACGCTGGGGGCCTGGGGCCTCGGCTGGGAGGTCTGGTGCGACGGGATGGAGGTGAGCCAGTTCACCTATTTCCAGCAGGTGGGCGGGCACGACTGCCACCCCGTCTCGGGCGAGCTGACCTACGGGCTCGAGCGGCTGGCGATGTATGTCCTCGGCATCGATCACGTGATGGAGATGCCCTACAACGACCCCGCCGCGGCCATTCCGCTCGCCTACGGCGACGTCTTCCGCCAGACGGAGGAGGAGTTCTCGCGCTTCAACTTCGACGTGGCTGAGACGGAGATCCTCTTCCGCCACTTCGAGGACGCCGAGCGCGAGTGCGAGGCGATCCTCGCCCATCCGGCCGAGGACCCGAAGACCGGGCGGCGCATCGTCATGGCGCACCCGGCCTACGACCAGTGCATCAAGGCGAGCCACCTCTTCAACCTGCTCGACGCGCGCGGCGTGATCTCGCCCACCGAGCGGCAGGCCTACATCGGCCGCGTGCGGACGCTGGCGAAGAAATGCGCCGACGCCTTCGTGGCGACCGAGGCGGGCGGCTGGACCGCCGCGGCGGAGGCCTCCTGAATGCCCCGACGCGCGCGCCGCGCCCGGCCCGGGGGCGCCTGAGATGTCCGGACGCCTGATCGGCCTCTTCCTGCTCGCCGTCGCGGTGATCGGCGGCGTGGGGATCTGGTATCTCCAGATCCACGCCTTCTACGAGGAGGTGCCGCCCTCCGGCCCGCGCGACGTCGTGCTCACCCCGCAGGGCGGCGGCGCGCCGGAGCCGGTCGCGCACGACGACTTCCGCGCCATCGACTCGGCGAGCTCGCCGATCCGCTACCGCGCCTGCTTCACCGTCGAGGCCGAGCGCGCGGCGCTCGCCGAGGCCTACGTGACGCTCGACGACGCGGTGCCCCTCGTCGCGCCCGGCTGGTTCGACTGCTTCGACGCCGACGCGATCGGCGCCGCGCTGGAGGCGGGCCGCGCCACCGCCTTCATGAGCGTCGCGCAGCTCGAATACGGCATCGACCGCGTGGTCGCCGTCTTCGAGGACGGCCGCGGCGTCGCCTGGAACCGCATCAACGACTGCGGCGCGGCCTTCTTCGACGGCGACCCGGTGCCGCCGGGCTGCCCGCCGCCGCCCGAGACCTGAGGAGAGACGATGCCCGACCTCCTGATCGAACTCTTCTCCGAGGAGATCCCCGCCCGCATGCAGCCGCGCGCCGCCGCCGATCTCAAGGCGCGGATGACCGACGCGCTGGTGGAGGCGGGGCTGACCTATGCCGGGGCCGAGGCCTTCGTGACGCCGCGCCGCCTGACGCTCACTGTCGAGGGCCTGTCGCCCCGCTCGGCCGAGACGCGCGAGCGCCGCCGCGGCCCGCGCGTAGACGCGCCCGAAAAGGCGGTGCAGGGCTTTCTGCGCGCCACCGGCCTCTCGCTCTCGGATCTCTCGATCGAGGAGGACAAGAAGGGCCGCGTCTACGTGGCCGAGGTGGTCACCCCCGGCCGCGACGCCGCCGAGATCGTCGCCGAGACGCTCGAGGAGGTGATCCGCCGCTTCCCCTGGCCGAAGTCGATGCGCTGGGGCGCGGGGAGCCTGCGCTGGGTGCGTCCGCTCAAGTCGATCCTCTGCCTCCTGTCGGACGAGGCGGGCGCGGAGGTCGTGCCGCTCGAGGTGGACGGCCTGCGCGCGGGCGACGTGACGCGGGGCCACCGCTTCCTCGCGCCGGAGCCGTTTTCCGTCACCGGCTTCGAGGATTACGAGGCGAAGCTCAAGCGCGCGCATGTCCTCCTGCGCCCCGAGGAGCGCGCCGAGCGCATCCGCCACGAGGCCGCCAACCTCGCCTTCGCCGCCGGGCGCGAGGTGGTCGAGGACGAGGGTCTCCTGCGCGAGGTCGCGGGCCTCGTCGAGTGGCCCGTGCCGCTCATGGGCGAGATCGGGACCGAGTTCCTAGACCTGCCGCCCGAGGTGCTGCGCACCTCGATGAAGGAACACCAGAAGTTCTTCTCGCTCCGCGAGCCGGGGACCGGTCGGATCACCCATTTCCTCACCGTCGCCAACATCGAGGCGCCCGACGGCGGCGCTGCGATCCTCGCCGGCAACCGCAAGGTGCTCGCCGCGCGGCTCTCGGACGCGAAGTTCTTCTGGGAAAGCGACCTGCGCGTGGCGCGGGAGGCCGCGATGCAGCCGTGGCGCGACCGGCTGGAGACGGTGACCTTCCACAACAGGCTGGGCAGTCAGGGCGACCGGGTGCGCCGCATCGCCGCGCTGGCGCGCGAGATCGCGCCGAAGGTGGGCGCCGATGCGGATTTGGCCGAAGAGGCGGCGCGCGTGGCCAAGGCCGACCTCACCTCGGAAATGGTCTACGAGTTCCCCGAGCTTCAGGGCCGCATGGGCCGGCTCTACGCCGAGGCGGCCGGGATGCGCGACGAGGTCGCGGCCGCGGCCGAGGAGCACTACGCCCCCCTCGGCCCCGAGGACGGCGTGCCCGAGGCGCCGGTCTCCGTCGCCGTGGCGCTCGCCGACAAGCTCGACATGCTCACAGGTTTCTGGGCGATCGACGAGAAACCCACCGGCTCCCGCGACCCCTTCGCGCTGCGCCGGGCTGCCTTGGGTGTGATCCGGGTGGTGCTGGCGAACGGGCTGCGCCTCGATCTGGACACATGGATCGACACGGGGCTCCTGCGCCACAAGATCGAGCTCCACCGCGCCGAGGCCGGCGACGGGGAGATCGACGCCCTCGAGGACGTGCTCGACGAGGTCGCCCGGCGCGGCGTCTTCGGCGCGGCCTGGTGCGCGGTGCTCGACGCCCGGCGGGACGAGGGGCGCGACGGGGGGCGCCCGGTGCCCGAGGACGCGCCGGTGCTGCGGGCCGTGGGCGATCTGGTCCCCGATCTCTCCACCGATCTCCTCGCCTTCCTGCACGACCGGCTGAAGGTCCACCTGCGCGCGGAGGGGCTGCGCCACGACGTGATCGACGCGGTGCTCGCCATGCCGGGTTCGGACGACCTGACGCTGGTGGTGGCGCGGGCGCGGGCGCTGGGCGCGGTGCTCGCCACCGAGGAGGGCGAGAACCTCGTGCAGGGCTTCAAGCGCGCCAACAACATCCTGACCCAGGCCGAGGAGGCCGACGGCGTGGAATATTCCTTCGGCGCCGACCTGCGCCACGCCGTGGCCGAGGAGGAGCGCGCGCTCTTCGCCGCGCTCGACACGGCGGACGCCGAGATCGCCCCGGCGCTGGAGGCGGAGGATTTCGCCCGCGCCATGGCCGCGATGGCCGCGCTGCGCGGGCCGGTGGACGCCTTCTTCGAGGCGGTGCAGGTCAACGATCCCAACCCGATCCTGCGGCGCAACCGGCTGAACCTCCTGTCGCGCATCCGCGACACCTGCCTTCAGGTGGCCGACCTGCGCCGCATCGAGGGCTGAGCGCGCCCCGCTCATCGCGCCCCGCCGGGCGCTCATCGCGCCCGAGCGACGACGCCCGCGAGGGCGGAGGAGCGACGACGCGCCCCCTTGCCAGACCGGGCGCGCGGCGTATGCTGCGCGTGCTGAACGAGGTGCCGCAGTGCAGCAAGAGCCCTCCCGCATAACGCCCGTCGCGGCGGACGCGCCGATCGCCACGCCGACCCACGGCGGGCGCGCCAAGTGCCTGCAGCGCCTCGTCCGCCTCGACCTGCCGGTGCCGCGCACCGTCGCGCTCTCCTTCGACGCGGTGCACGACATCGCCGCCGGCGGCGCCCCCGACGCCGAGGCGATCCTCGCGGGCTTTCCCGCCGACGCGCTCCTCTGCGTGCGCCCCTCCTCGCAGGACCCGGACTGGGGCGGGCCGGGCGCGGTGCTCAACATCGGCATGAACGACGCGCGCCGCGCCGCGCTGGCCCCCCTGCTGGGCGAGACGGCGGCGGCACGGCTCTACCTGCGCTTCGTGCAGGCCTACGCGCTGCAGGTCGCGCGGCTCGACCCGGACCTCTTCGAGCGCTTCGAGGACGACGGGCCCGAGGCCCTCGCCGAGGCGCTCGCCGTCTACGAGGAGGAGGCCGAGGAGCCCTTCCCGCAGGACCGCGCCGTGCAGCTCGCCGCCGTCCTGCGCGCCATGGCCCGCGCCTGGGAGGGGACGAGCGCGCGGCTTCTGCGGCAGGCGCGCGGCGCGCCGGCCGACGCCGGGCTCGGCCTCGTCGTGCAGGAGATGGCCTTCGGCCTCGGGCGCGGCGAATGCGGCTCCGGCGTGTTGCAGCTCGTCTCCTCCGAAACCGGCGAGCCGCGCATCACCGGCCGCTACCTCCGGCAGAGCCAGGGGCGCGAGGCGCTGTCCGACACCGAGGCGGCGCTCTATCTCGCGCGCGACCCGCGCGGACCGTCGCTGGAGGAGGCCGCACCCGAGGCCTTCGCGGAGCTCGTCGCCCACGCCCGGCACATGCGCGAGAAGCTGCGCGAGGAGATGCAGGTCGAGTTCACGCTGGAGGACGGGCGCGTGCTGATCCTCGACGGCGTGCGCGTCGCGCGCACGCCGCGGGCGGCGCTGCGGATCGCGGTCGCGCTCGCCGAGGACGGCATCCTCCCGCGCGAGGAGGCGCTGATGCGCGTCGAGCCCGGCGCGCTCTCGGAGCTTCTGCACCGGCAGGTGGCGCCGGGCGCGCGGCGCAACCGCCTCGCCTCGGGCGTGGCGGCGAGCCCGGGCGCGGCCTCGGGGCGCATCGTCTTTTCCGCCGACGCCGCGCAGGCGGCCGCCGCGCGCGGCGAGGCGGCGGTGCTCGTCCGGCGCGAGACCTCGCCCGCCGACATCCGCGGCATGCACGCCGCGGTCGCCGTGCTGACCGAACGCGGCGGCATGACGAGCCACGCGGCGGTGATCGGGCGCGGCCTCGGGCTCCCGTGCGTCGTCGGCGCCTCCGAGCTCGGCTTTCACATGCAGGACCGCGCGCTCGTCGCGCCGGACGGGCGGACGCTGCGCGAGGGCGACATCATCACCGTGGACGGCACCACGGGCGACGTGCTCGCCGGCGCCCCGGCGATGGTGGAGGCGGCGCTCGACGACGCCTTCCGCACCTTCCTGTCGTGGGCCGACGCGGTGCGCGACATCGGCGTGCGCGCCAATGCCGACACGCCCGACGACGCGCAGACCGCGCGTAACTTCGAGGCGCAGGGAATCGGCCTCTGCCGCACGGAGCACATGTTCTTCGAGGGCGACCGCATGACTCCGATGCGGGAGATGATCTTCGCCGACACGCCCGAGGACCGCCGCGCGGCGCTCGAGCGGCTTCTGCCCATGCAGCGGCGCGATTTCGTCGAGCTCTTCCGGATCATGCAGGGCAAGCCGGTCTGCATCCGCCTCTTCGACCCGCCGCTGCACGAGTTCCTGCCGCGCGACCGCGCGGGGCTGCGCGAGCTCGCCGCGGCGCTCGACCTGCCGCTCTCGGACGTGACGCGCCGGGTGGAGGCGCTCGGCGAGTACAACCCGATGCTGGGAATGCGCGGCGTGCGCCTCGGCATCGCGGTGCCCGAGATCTACGACATGCAGGCGCGCGCCATCTTCGAGGCGACGGAGGAGGCGAGCCGCGAGGGCGCGCCGGTGGTGCCCGAGATCATGATCCCCCTCGTCTCGGCCCGGCGCGAGGTGGAGCTGGTCAAGACCCGCATCGACGCGGTGGCGGCGGCGGTGATGACCGAGCGGACCACGCGGCTCGACTACCGGCTGGGCGTGATGGTCGAGACGCCGCGCGCCTGCCTGCGCGCCGAGGACATCGCGCAGCACTCCGCCTTTCTCAGCTTCGGGACGAACGACCTGACTCAGATGACCTACGGCCTCTCGCGCGACGACGCGGGGCGCTTCATGTCGGCCTATGTCACGCAGGGCGTCTTTCCCGAGGACCCGTTCCACGTGCTCGACGTCGAGGGCGTGGGGGAGCTTCTGTCCATCGCCGCCGAGCGCGGCCGCGCGGGCCGGCCCGACGTCGTGCTCTCGGTCTGCGGCGAGCACGGGGGCGACGCCGAATCGATCGCCTTCTGCCGGCGGGCCGGGTTCGATTACGTCTCCTGCTCGCCCTTCCGCGTGCCGGTGGCCCGCCTCGCTGCGGCGCAGCTCGCCATCGCGGACAGGATGGCGTAGGGGCGCGCGCCGCCCCCGCCAGACCTTGGGGCAGACGGACCCGCGCGCTTCGGGACGCGCGGATTTCTGCCGAGAGCGAGGGGGTTTCTGGACAGTCCGCGGCTGACTGGGCTAAGGCCCCGCCGGTTGCCCCGGCCGGACCGGCCGGACCATGTCCTTGGGGGATGTCATGCGAAAGCTCTTCGCCGCAGCGGCTGCGGCGCTCACCGTGCTGGCCGCCCCGTCGGGCGCCGAGGTCGCCTCCGACCCGGCGCGGCACCTGATGAGCATCGAGCGCGCGGCGCTCGATTCGCTGCCGCGCGACCGGCTGGAGCGGCTGATGCGCACCTCCGCCGGGGGCGCCGACGACACGCGCGTGCGCTACGACCGCGACTGGCTCGCCCGGCAACCCGCGCCCGAGGGCGGGGCAGAGTGGCAATGCCTCGCCGAGGCGCTCTACTTCGAGGCGCGCGGCGAAAGCGTGCGCGGGCAGTTCGCCGTGGCCGAGGTGATCCTCAACCGGGTGGAAAGCGCGATCTATCCCGACACCGTCTGCGGCGTGATCGAGCAGGGCACCGGCGAACTCTACCAGTGCCAGTTCACCTACACCTGCGACGGCGCGGCCGAGACGATCCACGAGCCGAGGGCCTGGGCGCAGGTCGGCAAGGTGGCGCGCGCCATGCTCGACGGCGCGCCGCGCGTGCTGACCAAGGGCGCCACGCATTACCACACGAAGCACGTCAGCCCCCGCTGGGCGCGCGTCTATCCGCGCACCGCGACGATCGGCGTGCATCACTTCTACCGCAAGCCGATCCAGCTCTCCTCGAACTGAGCGTGCCGCGAACGGGCGCCGGTGTGCCGCTCGGCGCCCTGTCGGCGCCGGGCCGCGCGGGGTAGGGTCGCGCCCGAATCGGCCCGGAGAGCCCCATGTCCGACATCCGCCTCGCCTTCTCGCACCCGGTGGAGCGTGCCGTCGCCACCGCCGACGACCGCCCGCGCGACCGCATCTCGCTGCGCGATCACGTCGTCGAGGTCGAGATCGGCGCCTTCCAGGCCGAGCGCGGCGCGACGCAGCGCGTGCGCTTCGACGTGGTGGTGGAGGTGCGCCCGCTGACCGAGCCGGTGGCCGACGACGTGGACCGCATCCTGAGCTACGACCGCCTGACCGAGGCCATCGCGCAGGAACTCGCCGCCGAGCGCGTGAACCTGCTGGAAACGCTCGCCGAGCGCATCGCCGAGCGTATCCTTCTGGAGCCCATGGCGATGCGCGCCTTCGTGCGCGTCGAGAAGCTCGACCGCGGGCCCGGCGCGCTCGGCGTCGAGATCGTGCGCACGCGGCGCGACCTGCCGCGCGACCTGCACCTCGTGCGCGACGAGGATCGCCCGCATCCGGTGATCGTCTATCTCTCGAACGCCGCGATCGCCTCGGACCGGCTCGCGCCCTGGCTCGACGGGCTGGAGGCGGCGGGGCGGCCCGCGATCCTCTGCGTCGGCGCGCCGGAGATGCCGACGCCCCGGGCGCGCGCGGGGCTCGCGCAGCGGCGCATCGACCTGCTCGCCCTCGAGCAGAACGCCTGGGTCCTCGCGGGGCGCGACGCGCGCTGCGTCGTCGTCGAAAGCCGGACGGAACTCGACTGGGCGATGAAGCACGGGCAGATCAGCGTCTGGGCGCCCTCGAAGATCGTGCTCGACGCGGTGGACAGCCCCGAGGCGCAGCCGCGCGACGGCGTCGCGCTCGCCGCGTGGCTGGGGCGACAGATGCAGGCGGCCGAGCTCATCGTCGTCGGCGAAACCCCGCCGGAGGAGGCCGGGCTGCCCGTGCGCGCGGCGGGGCCGGACGCGCCCGCGCTCTGAGCCGCTTGCCAAGCGCCGCGCGCTCGCGCATTGAACCGGCCATGACGTATTATCGCCCGATCGTGCGCCGCGGGCGCGCGCGCCCCGCCGGCGCGCTGCCGCTCGCCGGCGGCCCCGCCTGGTTCGCCGAGGCCGAGTGCCTCTCGCGGGGGGCGGCCCCGCGCCTCGTCCCCGCGTCCGATCTACCCGAGGGCTGGCGCGCGGCGCTCACCGCGCCGCGCGCGCCGTTCGCCGGGCTCGCCATGGACCGCGCGCGGATCATGGGCATCCTGAACGTCACGCCGGACAGCTTCTCGGACGGCGGCGCGCATAGCGACCCCGACACCGCCACAGCCGCCGCCCGCGCCATGGCCGAGGCGGGCGCCGAGATCATCGACGTGGGCGGCGAATCGACCCGCCCCGGCGCGACGGAGGTCCCCGAGCGGGAGGAGATCGCGCGCATCGCCCCCGTGATCGGCCCAGTCGCCGCGCTCGGGGCTCCCGTCTCGATCGACACGCGCAAGGCCGGCGTCGCGCGCGCCGCGCTCGCGGCCGGCGCGGCGGTGGTCAACGACGTCTCGGCGCTCACCTTCGACCCGGATCTCGCGGGGGTCTGCGCCGAAACGGGCGCGCCGGTGATCCTGATGCACGCACAGGGCGCGCCCGAGACGATGCAGGACGACCCGCGCTACGAGGACGTGCTGCTCGACGTCTTCGACGCGCTCGAGGGCCACCTCGCGCGGGCCGAGGCCGCGGGCATCCCGCGCGCCCGCTGCGTCGTCGATCCCGGCATCGGTTTCGGCAAGACGCTCGCGCACAACCTCGCGCTGATCCGGGGCATCGCGCTCTTTCACGGGCTGGGCGTGCCGGTCCTGCTCGGCGCGTCGCGCAAGGGCTTCATCGGGCAGGTCTCGGGCGCGCCCGGCGGCGCGGCGCGGGCGCCCGGCTCGGTCGCCGTAGCGCTGCGGGCGGCGGCCGAGGGCGTGCAGCTCCTGCGGGTGCACGACGTGGCCGAGACGGCGCAGGCGCTCGCGCTCTGGCAGGCGACGGAGGAAGGAGAGGCCGCATGACCCGCAAGTTCTTCGGCACCGACGGCATCCGCGGGCGCGCCAACACCGCGCCCATGACCGCCGATCTCGCGCTGCGCCTCGGGCAGGCGGCCGGGCGCTATTTCCGCCGCGACGGCGGCAGCGCGGTGCACCGCGTGGTGATCGGCAAGGACACGCGGCTCTCGGGCTACATGTTCGAGACCGCGCTGACCGCGGGGCTGACCTCGGCCGGCATGAACGTCTTACTGCTCGGCCCGGTGCCGACGCCGGCGGTGGGGCTGCTGACGCCATCGATGCGCGCCGACCTCGGCATCATGATCTCGGCCTCGCACAACCCGGCCGAGGACAACGGCATCAAGTTCTTCGGCCCCGACGGCTTCAAGCTCTCGGATGCGGCGGAAGTCGAGATCGAGGCGCTCATGGAGGCGGGCGTCGATCCCGCGCCGGCCTCCGGGATCGGGCGCGCGCAGCGCATCGACGACGGCCGCTTCCGCTACGTCGAGCGGGTGAAATCCACCTTCCCGCAAGGCATGCGCCTCGACGGGCTGAAGATCGTCGTGGACTGCGCCAACGGCGCCGCCTACCGCGCCGCGCCCGAGGTACTCTGGGAGCTCGGCGCCGACGTCGTGGCGCTGGGCACCGCGCCGGACGGTGCGAACATCAACGCCGGCTGCGGCTCCACGCAGCCGCAGGCCGCCGCCGAGGCCGTTGTGGCGCATGGCGCGGACGTCGGCATCTGCCTCGACGGCGACGCCGACCGCATCGTGCTCATCGACGAGACGGGCACGGTCGCCGACGGCGACCAGCTGATGGCGCTGATGGCGGCGCGCTGGGCCGAGGAAGGCCGGCTCGCCGACGGCACGCTCGTCGCCACGGTGATGTCCAACCTCGGGCTGGAACGCTTCCTCGCCGCGCGCGGCCTGCGCCTCGAGCGCACGCGGGTCGGCGACCGCTACGTGGTCGAGGCGATGCGCGCGGGCGGCTGGACCCTCGGGGGCGAGCAATCGGGCCACATCGTCATGACCGATCACGCCACCACCGGCGACGGGCTGATGGCGGGGCTCCAGTTCCTCGCCGAGATGGTGCGCAGCGGCCAGCCCGCCAGCCGCCTCGCCCGGCAGTTCGAGCCGGTGCCGCAACTCCTGCGCAACGTGCGCTACGCCACCGGGCAAGCGCCGCTCGAGGCCGCGGCCGTGCGCGACGCCATCGCCGCGGCGGAGGCGCGCCTGACCGGGCAGGGCCGCCTCCTGATCCGCCCCTCGGGCACCGAGCCGCTCATTCGCGTCATGGCCGAGGCCGAGGACGAGGCGCTGATGGCCGAGGTCGTCGCCGAGGTGGTCGCCGCCGTCGAGCACGCCGCCTGAACGCGGGCCTGCGACGTCGCGCCGCGGAACCGCGGGGCGGGGGCGCACCGTTTCCGCGGTGATCCCGACGCGGCGCCGGGGATCCTCCGCGGCGCCGGCGTGTCCGGGTCCAAGCTCAGGAGGTGACCGAAATGGAAGCCTACATCATTCCGACGCTCGCGATCGTGACGCTCGGCATCGTCGCGATCATCGCGATCAACTCCAAGCGCGTGACCGAAAAGCGCAAGCACGACCCGAGGGTGCCGGCCAGCGCGCTGGCCGAGGACGGCGACCCCCACCGCAAGGACGAGTGAGGGCGCGCCGCGCCCGCCACGGCCCGGGCGCCGCGGCCCGGGCCGGTCGCGTCGCCGGGGCTCAGTTGCGCTCCCGGTCCACCATCTTGCCGGCGGTGATCCACGGCATCATGTCGCGGAGCTTCTCGCCCACTTCCTCGATCTGGTGCGCGTCGTTGAGGCGCCGCGTCGCCTTGAACATCGGCTGGCCCACGCTGCACTCCTGCATCCAGTCGCGCGTGAAGCGGCCCGTCTGGATGTCGGTCAGGATCGCCTTCATCCGCGCCTTCGTCTCGTCGTAGGGCAGCACCCGCGGCCCGCTGACGTATTCGCCGTACTCGGCGGTGTTCGAGATCGAGTAGTTCATGTTGGCGATGCCGCCCTCGTAGATCAGGTCCACGATCAGCTTCACCTCGTGCAGGCACTCGAAATAGGCCATCTCGGGCGCGTAGCCCGCCTCGACCAGCGTCTCGAAGCCCGCGCGGATCAGTTCCACGAGGCCGCCGCAGAGCACCGCCTGCTCGCCGAAGAGATCGGTCTCGCACTCCTCCTGGAAGGTCGTCTCGATGATCCCGGAGCGCCCGCCGCCGATCGCGGCGCAGTAGGACAGACCGAGCTCCAGCGCCTTTCCGGAGGCGTCGTTCTGCACCGCGACGAGGCAGGGCACGCCGCCGCCCTTGACGTATTCGCCGCGCACCGTGTGGCCGGGGCCCTTCGGCGCCATCATGATGACGTCGACGCCCGGCTTCGGCTCGATCAGCCCGAAATGCACGTTGAGCCCGTGCGCGAAGGCGATCGCCGCGCCCTCCTTCAGGTTGTCGTGCACGTACGTCCGGTAGGTCTCGGCCTGCAGCTCGTCAGGCATGGTGAACATCATCAGGTCGCACCAGGCCGCCGCCTCGGCGATGCCCATGACCGACAGCCCCTCGGCCTCGGCCTTCTTCGCGCTCGCCGACCCCTCGCGGAGCGCCACGACCACGTTGCGCGCGCCCGAGTCGCGCAGGTTCAGCGCATGGGCGTGCCCCTGGCTGCCGTAGCCGAGGATCGCCACCTTCTTGTCCTTGATCAGGTTAATGTCGCAGTCGCGGTCGTAATAGACGCGCATCGCTCGCCCTCCTTGGATCCTGTCAATGCCGCGCACTCTAGGCCGCTACGACGGAGAAGGGATTTTGTTTCACCCGCGAAAAGGCTATACTGCGCAACGACCATTCATCGAACAGGGCTTAATGGCGCAATCCATGCTCGACGACCTCGACCGCCGCCTCCTCCGCCAACTGCAGGCCGACCCGGGCCAGAGCATGGCCGCGCTCGCCGACCGGGCAGCGACCACCCCCTCCGTCGCCTCGCGCCGCCTCGCGCGGCTGCGCGCCGCGGGCGTCCTGCGCGGCACGCGCGCGGTGATCGACTGGCGCGCGCTCGGCTGGTCGGTGGAGGTCTCGCTGCGCTTCACCCTCGACAAGACGCAGCCCGACGCCTTCGACGCCTTCCTCGCCGCCGCCCGCGCGGTGCCCGAAGTGCTGGAGATCCAGACCTTCCTCGGCTCCGTCGACGCGCGCCTCGCGGTGATCGCCCGCGACATGGCGCATTACCAGCGCATCTACCGCGAGCGCATCCTGACCCTGCCGCATATCGCCGACATCGAGGCCCTGATGCATGTCGCGCGCCTCGAGGAGCGCGAGGCGCTTCCGCTGTGACCCTCGACGCCACCGACCGCGCCCTCCTGCGCCTCGTGGCCGAGGACGCCACGCGCTCCGCCGCCGAGCTCGGCCGCGCCCTCGGCATCTCGCAGCCCGCCGCCTGGCGCCGGCTCCGGCGGCTGGAGGCCTCGGGCGTCATCCGCGCGCGCCGCCTCGACATCGACCCGCAGGCGGCCGGCTTCGGCGTCACCGTCTTTCTCGGGGTGAAACTCGCCGCCAAGGGCCGCGCGAGCCTCGAGGACTTCGAGCGCGCCGCCGCCGCCATCCCCGAGGTGCAGACGATCGAGCACATCCTCGGCCTCTACGACTACCGCCTGCGCGTCGTCGCCCGAGACATCCCCGATTTCGAACGCCTCCTGCGCCGGCGCATCATGACGCTCCCCGGCGCCGGCGCGGTCGAGGCCAACGTCCTCCTCTCCGAGGAACGTCGCCCCGGCCCGCTCTGACGGCGCGCCCATCATCTTGGCTCAAATACTCTCGGGGGGTGAATTGGCCGCAGGCCAAGAGGGGGGCGGACAGCCCCCCTGCCCCGGCCGGCGGCATCGCTCGCGCAGACCGCGGCGTGCGTCGCGGGGCGTGCGCGCGACCGACCCCCGGGATCCCGGGCCGTCGGGGGACCGCATTCGGCCCGCGCGCGGATGCGGATCGCCCCGCCGCCGTTTCGGACATCCCCGATCTCCCGATCCGGCCGCAGCGGCAGCGCGGACGCGAGGAACCGGCACAAGGGACGATGGCGCGGATGGATCCGGGGGACCGTCGTCGCCGCCCGCTCCGGACGGTATCGCGAACGGCCGGGAGAACGCTCCGAGACCCCCGAAGCGCCGAGGCCGGCAAAACGAACGACAGCATGATCGGCGTGGACGTGGCAAGACGTGTTGTCCCGCTCCCGCGCTGCGACGATGACGGGCCACGCGACGTTTCGCGAGACGCTGACGCCCGGGCGGGCCCGTCGGTTCATGGCCGAACGGCGGTCCTGCAGGGGGCCGTTCGAGGCCCGCGGCAGCGCCGGCTCCCGGGCGCGCGAGATGGCGGTCATGTCCCGGGCCGTGGTGCGGGAACTGGCGACAACCTGCTTCGACGTAGCTGGTGTCGCGCGTTCACCGGGCGGCGCGCGTCGTCGCGAGCCTCGTCACACCTGCCCCACCAGCCCGGCCGCGCGGCGCGACGGCGCGCCGCTGATCCTGCCCGTGGACCTGCCGCCGGTGGATCTGCCGCCGGTGAAGCTGGACCCGGTGGTGGCTGCGGGCTGCGCGCTGCCTCCCGCGGCGGCTGCGGGACCGGACGCGCCCGCTCTCTGATCCCCGACAGACCGCCTGCGCCGGTGCCGGGCCGGGGCGGGGCGTCGCACACCCTCCCGCCTCGCGGCGCGCCGCGCGCCGTCTCCCGGCCGGCCCGTGTCCGGCCGGGCGGAGCGGTGCGCCGTCCCACAGAGATGACAGGAGCTTTTCCGTGCCCATCAAAACCCTTCGTGACCTCCTCGCCGACGACGATCTGCTGCGCGACGCCTTCGACGATCTCGGCGCCTACCCGAATGTCTCCCCCGAGGCCCTCTCGCGCCGCGCCCGCATGATCGGGCTGGCCGGAGAGGCGCTGGTCGACAGCCTCCTGCTGCGCCACGGCCTTCTCCCTTCGCCGGTGCCCGACGGCTCGTCCTCCGACCGCTTGCTCCCGCTCGCCCGCCGCACCGTGCGGCTGCAGATCAAGACCCGGACCCGCGCCAGCGCGCGGGGCTACGAGTTCCGCATGCAGAAAGGCTATCGGGGCAACCCATCGGGCCGGCGGAATTACGCGCCCGGGGACTTCGATCTCGCGGCCCTCGTCGCGCTGCCGCTGAACACCGTGCTCTTCACGGCCGCCCGGGGCTCCCAGCTCCTCATGCCGCGGGCGGCGCTCGCCCGGCTCGCGGAGCGCCCGCTCGCGAGCCTCGATGCCGCGCTGCGCGATCTCGACCTGCCGGCCCCGGCGGCGGCGCCCGGCGCCGCCTGAGCGAACGGCGTAATCACCGCCGCGCCCGCGCGGGCTGCCTCGCGGCCCGCGCTCCGTCCGCCTTCGATGGAGTTTTCCGCCATGCCGACGACCCCGTCTCCCGCCCGCGCGCCGCGCGGCACCGCCGCCCGGCCGGACTGGCTGGCCTTCGCGCGCGAGCTGCTGCGTGCGCTCGCCGACGACCCGCTCACCCGTGAGACGCTCTGGCCCGACGGCCTGTCCCCCGCCGCCGAGCGCGCGCTCTCGGCGCCGGGCGCCGATGCCGCGCTCGCCGATATCCGCCCGCCCGAGGAGGTCGCCGAGATGCTCGCCGCCGGCGAGGACCCCTTCCGCGTGCCCGCCGAGCCGCAGGCGGGGGTGCCCGAGACCCCGGCGCCGCCGCGCGCCACCGGGCTGCAGGCGCTCCTGCGCCTCTGCGCCGCTCTGCCCGACGCCGCCGCGCTCGAGGACGCGCTCCTCCGCCCCGGCGCCGTCACGCTGATCGAGAGCGGCGACGCGGGCCTGACCCGCGCGCTCTCGCGGCTCGTCCCGGTCCTGCCGGCCGTGCGGCGCGCGCCCCTCCAGCCGGTGATCCACTGCGTCGAGGACGCGCTGAGCGCGCGCGCCCCGCAGCCGGACGAGATCTGGCCCGAGCTCGCGCGCGAGCTGCGCGAGGCGCTCGAGAGCCACCGCCCCGTCGTGCTGATCGCGCCGGGCGCCGCGCGCCTGCCGCGCGCACCAGGAGCTCGTCGACGGGCAGATCCGCGACATCGCATGTCGGCCGTTAGGTCAGGCCGCGACGCGCGGCGATCTCCCGGGCCACCGCCAGCCGCGTGGCGGCGTCATCGGATCGACTGGCGAGCTGCGCTTCCCGCCCTCCGATCAGGCCTTCCCAGACCGCCGTCGCCGTCCGGGCCGCCACCAGGCGCGCGTCCGTCTTCAGTGACACCCATACCTCGCGCCGCGGCTCCACCTCCGCGAACCGCACCGGCATGCGCCGCCGCAGGTGCCACGTGCCGCCCCGCATGATCAGCGGCATCTGACCCTCCACATCACCCCGGCGTGTAGCAAAATATGTCGCAGAATCGGGCGCAGAGAAATGGCGTACCCGCGAGAAACGCGGCGCATGGCAGCCCAGGCCCTTGATTGAAGGACATATTTTTTCGCCGAGGGGATCGTTAAGCTGGCGGAGCGACAGGGAGAGAGTTCAAACACCTTTTTCGAGCAGCTGGAGGAGCTCGGGAAGTTGTTTACAGCGCTTGGGGACTGAACGGTGGCGCTATCGAGCGTCGCGCCCTCATGCCGGCAACGGTCGAAGTCACGATGCTGCTGCCGTTGCTAATTTTTCTGCAGGGGTTGTGGCCGCGAATGCATCCGCGGCCACGCCCGGCAGGACCAACAATTTCGCACCTGTGCCGTCTATGCGGACTTACTCATGGCATTCCGATGGTACTCAAGAGCTGACTCTGCGGCGAGGCGGTCCGCGACGCGCCAGCCGATCTCGGCTAACGCCGCAAGCGCGCGGCGCACTTCCGCGAGCCTTCGGCCCGTCGCGCTGCCCCCGACGAGGCAGAGTTGACCCTCCTCACTGCGCACCTCTGATGGACCACCGCCTTCTTGATCGATGATATCGTCGAGTGCCGCCACAAGATCACCGACATACCCCAATACCTCGGGGGTAAAGAGCTCCGGTCCCGCCGTGGCAGTTGCCAGATCGTCGAGGAGCCCGGCCATATCTTCGGGGAGAATCGCCCGATTTTCGGCGAGCGTTCTTGAGAGCACGCGCCGCCGGGCAAAAGCTTCGGCGGCGCTGACCGATAGGTCGGTGAAAGTGTCTTGAACGTGTTTCATGGTTTCTCCTGATTGACGCCCGGACTCTGGCGCGGGCTGTCAGGATCGGGGCGCGGCTTATGCCTGTCCTGTGGAGCTTGTGCCCTATCGCTGTAGAACTACCCGATACGGCACGCTCAGAGCGCCTCGGCCTTTCGCACCGGTCAACTGGACAAACTTTCGCAGCTCTATAGGTCTTCTTCCATACAGAATTATATGAGCAAGGATCCGCAGGTGCCCTTTTCGCTTTTGAGGCATCGTTGGAGGACTGAGATGGTTTCGACACTGCAGCTACGCGCGGCACTGCAGCCAACAACGGTATGGGGCTACATAGACTACCGTGAGCTCCCACGCCCTGTAAAGCTGCGATTACAAATACCTTTACATTCGAGGGCATGGTCTCTTTTTTCTTAAAGCGAGTCAAAATACGCCAGTTTTTAGACACTACGACTTGCACGTTGCCGCGATTAATCTTGATATGGGCCGACATCCGAGTCGGCGAAGCATGTGAAACAAAATATTTGCTGTGAACCGGCATGGAAAAAGGACC
>NZ_QOHR01000079.1 GCF_003385555.1 Rhodosalinus sediminis
CGTCGCGGACGGGGAACACCGCTGGCCGGTCTGGGACTTCACGAATGACCGGCCTGCCGCGCGGACACTGACGACGGCCGAGATGGCCGGACGCGTGGTCATCGGGGCAAAGGGCAAGCGGCGGCGCTATGCCATCGACTGCTGCGACCCGGTCGACATGCCGGACCAGGATCTGATCCTGCATCCTTATGTGCTAGGGCTGTGGCTGGGCGACGGCTCGTCGATCATGAACCACATTTCGGTTCACGAAGAGGACGCCGAGGTTGTCGAGCACCTGCGGGCCTGCGGTGTCGAGGCGGAGTTCCGGCTGCCGAAGTGGCGCAAGGGCCGGATTGCCAATGTCGTGATCGACCCGACCTTCCGGATGCGGCGCGAGAACGGCGCTTCGTTCTCGGACTGCTTCCGGTCGCGGCTCACAGAGCGGCTGAGGCAGTTGGACGTGCTCGACAACAAGCACATCCCGCTTGGATACATGCGCGCCAGCCGATGGCAGCGGCTGGAACTGGTGCGCGGGCTGATGGACTCAGACGGCACGATCTCGCCGGACGGGAAGCGTTGCGAGTTCTCGAACGCAGACCGCGGCTTGATCGACGCGATGGTCGAGCTGCTGCGCAGCCTCGGTTACAAACCCGCCGTCTATAAGGGCAAGGCGCGCCGGAAAGTCTTCGGGTGTGAAGGGCGTGTTCACGAATCCGCCGAATACTGGCGCATTTCCTGGACGGCCTATGCCGAGGAGCCGATGTTCCGGCTATCGCGCAAGCGAGCCCGGATGCGCTCGATCGAAAACGGGCGGCCGTGGAGGAGCCGTCGTCGCCGTATCGTCGATATCCGGCCGGTTTCCAGCGTCCCGG
>NZ_QOHR01000080.1 GCF_003385555.1 Rhodosalinus sediminis
CCCGCGCCGCCCCGCCACTGTGGAACAAGGGCTGGGGCGTCAAGACGCTGTTCAAGTTCGATCCCGTCTACTGGAACCTCGGGATTCACCGCCCCAAGATCAAGAACAAGCATCTCGAGACGGGCTTTCCCGACACGGTGCACTGGCTCAACGGCTCGGGCCTGCCGATGGAGGACTATTTCAAATTCCGCGGCTGGCGCTCGATCCGTCGTACCGTGGGCTACACCTGGGCGCAGATGAACCACTACGCCATCAAGTCCGTCGACAGCTACGCGATGCGCCGGTTCCGCGGCAACGTGAACAACAAGACGGACAAGTACAACGCCGACTACTGGGCGCTTCAGGACAGAAACGAGGTCGAGGACCGCGCGATCCTGCGCCACGCGCCGGAGCGGCGCCGCATCATGGCCGAGCTGCTGCAAGACCCGGTGCTGAACCGGCTGCACCACGACGCGCTCGACCGTGTCGAGGCGCGACTGGCCGAATACAAGCGCACCGACGCCTACCACGCGCTGCGCGAGAGCCTGATCCAGGCCAGCAAGGTGCCGATCACGAAGGTCGAGGCCAAGCCACCGCAACCGCGCGACCCCGCCAAGATCGCCGCGCTCATGAGCGAGGTGGAAAGGAAATCCCAGTCCCGCCCCAAGGCGCAGCGCCGCACCGGGACGGTGCCCGGCTGGGCGGCCGAGGGGGGCGACCCCTACATGCCGCCGCCCATCGACCTGTCGGACGACATCGCCAGAGAATGGGTTGCCAATCAAGAGATCGAGCTGCCTGCCGATGCCCGCGTGTTCCGACCCGAGACGCTGTCGGCGG
>NZ_QOHR01000081.1 GCF_003385555.1 Rhodosalinus sediminis
GGTCCCGTTTGGATGCCGATTGACACATGTCCACAAGGCGTTCTGTTTCCTTACAATGGACTTTCGCCTGAAGAACGCCGTTTCGAGCATTTCGCGGAATAATTCTTTCCCCGCGCTTGATACGAAGCTGATGCTTCCATCCGATCTCGCGGCAGCGATCGGCCTTCGACCCATCGACACGTTCTTGATCAGTTACCGCAAGGCGATCTGGGCAGTCCATCCGGAAATGAACCTGCCTGGCAGCCGTCGGCAACCGTCGCCCCGCCGCAACGGCGTCAATGACCAAAAGGGAGCGCAATCGAACATGGAGGAAAGCACGGGCATCAGTCAGTTGCCACGCGTCAAGAGAATACGCGGGGCGCAAATCACCCATGGCATGGAAGCCGTGAACATCCAGTATGACGACGAGCACGGCAGAACTCACGAGCTTACAATGCGGCTGGACGACGCGCTGTACCTGCTCTCGATCCTCAAGGCGATGCAACTGAACCTGGACATTCCGTTCCCGGATGACCCGCGCGATCCGGACGCGCGCCCGGTTCGCCCAAGCGAACGAGAGAACGGATGATCACGGACTTAGAGGCACCCCAGAACGCCCCGCGAACATCGACCCCGTCCCGTGTCGCATCCGTGTTGCACGGAGGAATCGGGGCTGGTCGTAAGCCTTTGGAGTCTTTGGGGAGTGTTCGGGACGGGCTTGCAACAAGACGCGACACGCAAAAGCCGCCCCGAGAGCGGCCTAAGTGCTTGATATCATGTGAGAATATTTGGTTGCGGGGAGAGGATTTGAACCT
>NZ_QOHR01000082.1 GCF_003385555.1 Rhodosalinus sediminis
TGCATCGCGCAACAGGAACTTGTGGCTGTTCGTGTGCTCGATGAACTTCGAGTGATCGCGCACGACGCTGGCGGGGATCAGGGCGGCCCGCAGGATCCTGAATTCGTCGTCGAAGAGGACGGCCGCCAGGATGTCGAACCCATCCGGATCGCGGATCGCGGAGAGTTGCCGCGAACCGTTGCGCCGGTGAATGCGACGTCCCTTGATCTGATACCGGGACCCGTCTGCGCCCGTGGCATCGAAGGACTTTGCGGAGTTGTTCTCCTGGTCCCAGCCGAAGGCGGCGCAGAAGAGGTATTCGGCAAGATCGCCGGTGGGATTGTTCGCGGAGCGAAGAACGTTCCTCGCCCGCAGCTCCTCCATCGTCGCGGCGTNTCCATGCCGTCCTTATGGCGAAGCCGCGCCCTAACCGCCACCGGCGCGTGGTGAGTGCGGCGTCACTTGACCCGCATCAACAGCGTGAGGTGATCGATGACCGCTGTGACGGAACTCCGCGGCCGCCGCGACGCGCTTTCGGCGCAGCGCGCCTCGGGCGTGGCGCGGGTGAGCTATGACGGCAAGACCGTCGAGTATCGCAGCGTGGCGGAGATCGACCGCGCCATCGAGGCGCTGGACCGCGAGATCGCGGCGGCGGAGGGCCGGCGGATCGTCCGGCAGTTGCGCGTCACGACGACGAAGGGGCTGTGATCCATGGGGCTGTTCGACCGGTTTCGCCGCTCCGACCGGGGCGACCCCGCGTCCTCCGGGCTTACGCGGCTCCCCCGGAGCCACGG
>NZ_QOHR01000083.1 GCF_003385555.1 Rhodosalinus sediminis
TAATAATGTATAAAAAGCTACTCTGATTAGAATTCTAAGGGAAATCAAAATAAAATTTAAAAATGAGGTAATTATATATAGTTAATTAGATTCTAATTCTAATGCATTATTCTGCCAATATTATAATACTATTATTTTCTTAGGTCCTTTCGTACTAGAAGAATTTTGTTAGAAGATAGAAACCGACCTGGTTTACACCGGTCTGAACTCAAATCATGTAATTTTTTAAAAGTCGAACAGACTTTCTTAATTAACTATTGCGTAAATTAGAATATTAAATCAACATCGAGGTTGCAATCTTTATTTTAAATAAGATCTTAAAAATTTTATTACACTGTTATCCCTACGGTAACTTAATTATGTTATTAATTATATTAGGTCAAATTAAATATTTAATATTATTAAAGTAATAATTAATTAACTGCCCCAGTTAAACTGAAGTGAAGTTCGATAGGGTCTTATCGTCTTTCTTTTTAAAAATTGTTTTTTTACAATTAAAATAATTTAAATAATTTTTTAAAAAAAATCTATTGAGATGTTAAGTCTTTTGTTCTAGTCTTTAATTAAAAGACAAATTATTATGCTACCTTAGCACAAAAGCGGCTATTTAAATTTCATTGAGCAGACTTTATTATTAATTAATGCTAATAAAAATGTTTTTGTTAAACAGTCACTCAATTTTGGATGAGTTTTTATTAAAAATATTAATAGTTTACTTATATTATCATTATATTTTTATGTA
>NZ_QOHR01000085.1 GCF_003385555.1 Rhodosalinus sediminis
AGGTAATCCTACTTTGACTCGGTTTTTTGCTTTTCATTTTCTATTACCTTTTGTAATTTTATTTTTTGTGATTTTACATCTTTTTTTTCTTCATGAAAAAGGTTCTAGAAATCCTTTAGGATTAAGAAGAGTATATGATAAAGTTTTTTTTCATCCATATTATAGAATTAGGGATATTTTTGGATTTGCTTTCTTTTTTGTTTTTTTTTTATTTATTTGTTTTTTGTTTCCTTATATTTTTATGGATGTAGAGAATTTTATTTCTTCTAATCCTTTGGTTACTCCCGTTCATATTCAACCTGAATGATATTTTTTATTTGCTTATACTATTTTACGTTCTATTTCTAGAAAAATTGGAGGAGTAATCGCTTTAGTTATATCGGTGGTTATTTTATATTTTTTACCTTTTTTTTTGAAGCATCGTTTTCGAAGAACTTTATTTTATTATTTTATAAAGTTTATATATTGGGTTTTTGTTGTAAATTGAATATTGTTAACATGAATTGGTGCGTGTGTTGTAGAATATCCATATATAGGGTTGGGGATAGTATTTAGTTTTTTGTATTTTATAATATTTATAGTTTTTTGAATAATTTATGAAATTCAGGATTTTATAATTTTATAAGTTGTGTTTGGCTTTATTTTAATTGTTTTGAAAACAATTTTTAAGAAATTTTCTTTAAAGTC
>NZ_QOHR01000086.1 GCF_003385555.1 Rhodosalinus sediminis
TCGGGCTGTGTACGGATGGTCAATGCCCATATGATCGCGCTCTACCCGCAGGTCGAAACCGGCGTGACAGCGTATCTACATCCGCCCGAAGACTACGTCAGCGCCCAGAGTTGAGCACCACATTCGAGGCGCCCGAGAGAAGCTCGGGAACCCACTGCGCGAAAGGGCCTGACTTGGGACGAAAGTTTATTAACATTTTTTTGGTGTCGGCCAGTCTTAGCGGATGCACCGTCGTCTCTGGCACCGGGGACGCGGACCCCGAGATCATCCCAGAACAGGTTGCCGCCTTGGCAGCCAACTACCAAGATATCTCGACGGCGCGCCTTTTGCCACGTGACGGATGTTACTGGTATCTTCACGAAGGCCCGGTCGAAACAACCCTCTTGCCGCTCAGAACCATCGACGGGCGACCGATCTGCACTGCACCAGGGTAGGTGAAACGTCGTGTTCGGCGACGAATTTCCTGTTTGACGCTAAAACTCCAGACCGCCCTGCGCGGCGTTGCGACAACTCGCGATAGAAAGCTTCCATTATGACGCCCAGGCCAAGCGACAATTGATGGGCGAAGCACGAAGCCCAATTTTGGCCTCAATGAAATCAGTTACTTAGGCTGGAGAACGTTGGATCGCGGTCCCGTCCCCTCCGCCA
>NZ_QOHR01000009.1 GCF_003385555.1 Rhodosalinus sediminis
GCAGGACGCGGCCGCGGCGCCCGCCCCGCGTGCCGGTCTCGCGAAGGTCCGCCCGCGCGCGGCCGCGCCCCGCCGGCCCCGGCGCGGACACGGGGCCCGGGCCGGCCACGCCGGCGGCGTCACGTCCGTGCGTGCTGGTCAACTCCATGCGCCCCCTGCCTCCGCGGCAGGTGGTAGCCAAGGCCCGCTCCACGGTCAACGCAGGCTCAGATGGCGAGGCCCTCCAGCGCGGCGCGCGCCGCGGCGTCCAGCGCCACGGGCTGCCCGCTCGCCGCGCCCACCTGCACCTGCGCGAAGAACCCCTCGGCGAAGGCGATCGCCTCGTCGTTGCGGAACAGCCCGATCTCCGTCGTCCAGGAACTCCGCCCGAGCCGGCCGAGGCGGAGGCCCGCGTGGATCGTGTCGGGAAAGCCCGCCTCGGCGTGATAGCGGCAGCCGCTCTCGACCACGAGGAGCTTCGCCTCGGTCCCCGTCAGGTCGAAACAGCCGGCCTCCATCTGCCAGAGCGTCACCGCCGTATCGAAGAGCGCATAGTGCACGATGTTGTTGAGATGCCCGTAGGCGTCGTTGTCGGCCCAGCGCGTGGGCAGCGTGCGGAAGGCGGCGTAATCGGCGCGCGCGCCGGGCGGGGTGCGGTCGGGCATGAGCGTCTCCCTCGTCTGCGGGGGGCGAGCGTGGCCCGCCCGGCGCGCCTTGGCAAGGCCGGTTGACGCGGCCGCACCGGGGGCGGACAAGACGGCGGGCAACCAAGGGAGGAGCGGATGCAGATCGGACAGGAGACGGTGGCGGCGGTCACGGGCGGCGCCTCGGGCCTCGGCGGCGCGGTGGCGCGGATGCTCGCGGAGCAGGGCGCGCGCGTGGCGATCCTCGACATGGACGCCGGCAAGGGGCAGGCCATGGCCGAGGAGACCGGCGGCCTCTTCCACCAGACCGACGTGAGCGACCCCGAGAGCGTCTCGGCCGCGCTCGACGCGGTGGAGGCCGGGCTCGGCACGCCGCGCGTCTGCGTCAACTGCGCGGGCATCGGCCCGGCGGCCAAGACGGTCTCGAAGGGCGCGCCGCACGACGCGGCGCTCTTCGCCAAGGTGATCGCGGTGAACCAGCTCGGCACCTTCCACACGGCGAGCCAGGCGGCGGCGCGCATGGCCGCGCTGGAGCCCGCGGGCGACGACGGCGAGCGCGGCGTGATCGTAAACACCGCCTCCGTCGCCGCCTACGAGGGCCAGATCGGACAGGTGGCCTACGCCGCTTCCAAGGGCGGCGTGGTGGGCATGACGCTGCCCATGGCGCGCGATCTCTCGGGCCTCGGCATCCGCGTCTGCACGATCGCGCCGGGGCTCTTCCGCACGCCGCTCCTGGAGGGGCTGCCGCAGGACGTGCAGGACAGCCTCGGGGCGCAGGTGCCCTTCCCCTCGCGGCTCGGCGCGCCCGAGGAGTTCGCGCAGCTCGCCCGGCACATCGTGGAGAACCGGATGCTGAACGGCGAGGTGATCCGCCTCGACGGCGCGATCCGGATGGCGCCGCGCTGACCCGGCGGGCGCTCATCGGTCCCTCCGGTCCCTCTTCGCGACCCCCGCGCGCGGCGCGCCCGGAGCGCGCGACCGCGCGGCGCGTCGCTTGCGCCGCCCGCGGCCCTGCGCCATCCTGCCCGTGAGGGGAGACCCGATGCGCAAGTTCCTCGTCGTGCTCGACGACAGCCGCGAATGCCTCAACGCCATGCGCTTCGCCGCCATGCGCGCGGCGCGCTCCGGCGGCGGGGTCTCCGTGCTCGCCGTGATCCCGCCGGACGAGTTCCAGCACTGGATCGGCGTCGGCGAGGTCATGCGCGAGGAATCGCGCGAGCGCATCCACGCCCATTACGAGGTCTTCGCCAAATGGATGCGCGACCGCCAGAAGGTCGAACCCGAGCTCGTCATCCGCGAGGGCGAGGTGGTGCCGGAGATCCTCGCGCAGCTGAAGGAGGACGCGGAGGTGGGCGTCCTCGTGCTCGGCGCCGCCTCCGGCTCGAAGGGGCCGGGGCCGCTGGTGACGCAGCTCACGCGCAGCGCCGGGACGCTGCCGGTGCCGATCACCGTGGTGCCGGGCGACCTCTCCAAGGAGCGGCTCGAGGCGATCACCTGACGCCGCCCGCGATGTTTAGAACGGTTCCAAGTCTTGACGCCCGTGCCGGCGGAGCGCATATCCCCAGTCAGCAGAAAGGGCCGTCCATGTTCATTCAGACCGAACCCACGCCGAACCCCGCGACGCTGAAGTTCCTGCCGGGACAGACCGTGCTGGAGACCGGCACGGCGGATTTCCCCTCGGCCGAGGGCGCGGAGGTCTCGCCGCTCGCCGCCCGCATCTTCGGGGTCGAGGGCGTGCGCGCGGTCTTCTTCGGGACGGATTTCGTCACCGTCACCAAGGACGACGCGGTCGAGTGGGACCACATCAAGCCCGCGATCCTCGGCGCGATCATGGACCACTACCAGTCCGGGCAGCCGGTCATGGCCGGGCAGGCCTCCGCCGCCTCGGGCCACGCCGAGCACGACGGCGAGGACGGCGAGATCGTCGGCCAGATCAAGGAGCTTCTCGACAGCCGCGTGCGCCCGGCCGTCGCGCAGGACGGGGGCGACATCACCTTCCACGGCTTCGAGCGCGGCGTCGTCTACCTGCACATGCAGGGCGCCTGCGCGGGCTGCCCGTCCTCGACGCTGACGCTCAAGATGGGGATCGAGAACCTGCTGCGCCACTACATCCCCGAAGTGACCGAGGTGCGCCCTGTCGGCGTCTGATCCGCTCGTCCTCGGCTTCGACACGTCGGCCGCGCATTGCGCGGCCGCTTTGCTGTCGGGCGAGCGATGCCTCGCCGCGCGAGCCGAGGAGATGGGGCGCGGACAGGCCGAGCGCCTGATGCCGATGCTCGAGGCGCTGCTCGCCGAGGCGGGCGCGCGCTGGTCCGATCTGGCTCGCATCGGCGTCGGCACCGGCCCGGGCAATTTCACCGGGCTGCGCATCGCGGTGGCCGCGGCGCGTGGCCTCGCGCTCGGCCTCGGGGTGCCGGCGGTGGGCGTGTCGACCTTCGCGGTGATCCATGCCCGCACGCCGGGGCCGCACCTCGCCGTCGTCCCGGCGCCGCAGGGCCGGCTCTACGCCGCCGCGCCCGGCGCCGCTCCGGCGCTCATGGAGGCAGAGGCCGCCGCGGCGCGACGGCTGCCCCTCGCGCACGCGCCGGAGCCGGCCGCGCTCGCTGAAGGCGTCGCGCGCGCGGCGGCCGCGCAGCGCGGGCCGGTCGAGCCCCCCGCGCCGCTCTACATCCGCCCGCCCGACGCCGCACCCGCGCGCGAGGCGCCGCCCGTGATCTTCGATGACGCCTGAGGCGCTCGCCGCGCTCCACGCCCGCGCCTTCGCCCCCGCCCGCGGCTGGCGTGCGGCCGAGTTCGCCGCGCTCCTCGAGAGCCCGCATGTCTTCGCCGTCGGCGACACGCGCGCCGTCGCGCTGGGCCGAGTCGCGGCCGGCGAGGCCGAGCTCCTGACCCTCGCCACGGACCCGGACCACCGCCGCGGCGGCCGCGCGCGCGCCTGCCTCGCCGCCTTCGCGGCCGAGGCCCGCGCGCGCGGCGCGACCGAGGCCTTACTCGAGGTGGCGGCGGACAACGCGGCGGCGCGCGCGCTCTACGCGGCCGACGGCTGGACCGAAACCGGCCGCCGCCCCGGCTACTACCCGCGAGGGGAACACCCCCCGGTCGACGCCCTCCTGCTCACGCGCCGGATCACCTGACACGCCGCCATCCAGCGGTGCGCGACCGAGGTGCCGCGTCCAAGCCGCTGCCGCGACGCACACGCCCGGCTGCACGCGGTACGTCCCTGTCGGCTGGTCCGACGCTGACGGCCGGCGCGGTGCCGGCGAGGGGCGCTGCCCCTCGCGCTCCCCGGAGTATTTTCGCCAAGATGATGGGAGGTTACGTGTCCATCATCTTGGCCCAAATACTCTCGGGGGGTGAATTGGCCGAAGGCCAAGAGGGGGGCGGACAGCCCCCCTCGACCGGGCCGCGGCGCGCGCTGCGCCGCGGCAACTTGTCAAGCGCGGGGGGCGGACGCTAGGTAGGGACATGATGATCTACCTGCCCATCGCCGAGGTGTCGGTGAACGCCTTCGTCCTTCTCGGGCTCGGCGGGCTGGTGGGCGTGCTCTCGGGGATGTTCGGGGTCGGCGGCGGTTTCCTGATGACGCCGTTGCTCTTCTTCATCGGGATCCCGCCGGCGGTCGCGGTGGCCACCGAGGCCAACCAGATCGTCGCCTCCTCCTTCTCGGGCGTGCTCGCCCATCTCAGGCGCAAGACGGTGGATCTGCGCATGGGGGGCGTCCTGCTCGTGGGCGGGTTGATCGGGGCGGCGCTCGGCGTCTGGATCTTCAACGTGCTCAAGGCGCAGGGGCAGGTGGATCTCCTGGTGCGTCTCTCCTACGTCGTCTTCCTCGGCGTGGTGGGCGCGCTGATGTTCGTCGAGAGCCTGCGCGCGCTGCTGCGGGCGCGGCGGCCGGCCGCCACGGCGCCCGCGCGGCGGGCGAAGCATCGCGGCTGGGTGCATGTCCTGCCCTTCAAGATGCGGTTCCGCACCTCGGGGCTCTACATCTCCGTCATCCCGCCGGTGCTCGTCGGCGTCGCCGTCGGCGTCCTCGCGGCGATCATGGGGGTGGGCGGCGGCTTCATCATGGTGCCGGCGATGATCTATCTGCTCGGCATGCCGACGAAGGTGGTGGTGGGCACCTCGCTCTTCCAGATCATCTTCGTCACCGCCTTCACCACGCTCCTGCACGCGACGACGAATTACACCGTGGACATGATCCTCGCGGTGTTGCTGCTGATCGGGGGCGTGATCGGGGCGCAGGTGGGCGCGCAGATCGGCACGCGCCTCGGGGCGGAGCAGCTGCGCATCCTGCTCGCGGTCATGGTGCTCGCGGTCTGCGGCAAGCTCGCCGCCGATCTCCTGTTCCAGCCGGCCGAGCTCTACTCGCTCGGCGACAGCGGCGGGGGGCATTGATGCGCTGGCTGGCGCTGGCGCTCCTCGCGCTCGCGGCACCGCTCCGGGCGGAGGAGGTGGTGCTCGGCCTCTCGCGCGAACAGGTCTCGATCACCACGGACTTCGAAGGCTCCGAGATCCTGATCTTCGGCGCCGTCAAGCGCGAGGCGCCGATCCGCGCCGACCCGCCGCTCGAAGTGGTGATCACCGTCGCCGGGCCGAGCCGCCCGGTCACCGTGCGCCGCAAGGAGCGCGTCGCGGGCATCTGGGTGAACACCGAGGCGGTGGAGATCGACCGCGCGCCGAGTTTCTACGCGGTCGCCACCAGCGGGCCGCTCGACGAGGTGCTCGACGACACCGAGGACCTGCGCCACGGCATCTCCATCCCGCGCGCCATCCGCTCGGTCGGCGCGCCGCCGGAGGTGGCGAATGCGGCGGCCTTCACCGACGCGCTGATCCGCATCCGCGAGCGCGCCGGGCTCTACGTGGCCGCCGAAGGCGCGGTGGAGGTGACCGAGCAGACGCTCTTTTCCACCGCGATCGACATGCCCGCCAATCTGACCGAGGGCGACTACGACACGCGCATCTTCCTCACGCGCGAGGGCCAAGTGGTGGCGGAGTTCGCCACCGAGATCGGCGTGCGCAAGGTGGGGCTGGAGCGGTTTCTCTTCACGCTTTCGCGCGAGCGACCGCTGGTTTACGGGCTCCTGTCGCTCGCCATCGCCATCGCCGCGGGCTGGGGCGCCTCGGCCGCCTTCCGCGCGCTGCGCCCGGGCTGAGCCGCGCGGCTCAGCGCACCGGGTTCTGCGCGCCCGCGAAGAACATCAGCCGCCCGTCGGAATCGTAGATCGGGCGGATGCGCAGGCGGTTGACGAAGGGCGTGCCGTCCTTGCGGTAGTTCAGGATGTCGATGGTGAAGCGCGTCTGCGCGCGCAGCGCCTGCCGGATCGCCTCGATCGCGTGGGGGTCGGTGTGCGGCCCCTGCAGGAAGCGGCAGTTGCGGCCCACGGCCTCCTCGGCGGAATAGCCGGTCTGGCGCTCGAATTCCTCGCTGACGTAGACCATCGGGTTGTCGGGCTGCGACGGGTCGGAAAAGACGACGCTCATCTCCACTTCGTCGTCTTCCAGAAGCGCGGAGAAATCGTCGCCGAAGGCGGTTCGCACGGGAGGGTGTCCTTTCGTCGTGTCGGTCTCAGGCGGGGGCGGGCGCGGGCATCCCGAGCCCGAGGATCTCGCGCGCCTCGCGCCAGGTGGCGACGGGGCGCTCGTGGCGCGCGCAGAGCTCGGCCGCGCGGCGCACCAGCGCGGCGTTCGAGGGCGCGAGCCGCTCGCGGTCGAGGCGGATGTTGTCCTCGAGCCCCGTGCGCGTGTGCCCGCCCGCTGCGATCGCCCATTCGTTCAGCTCGATCTGGTGGCGCCCGATGCCGGCGGCGCACCACTCCGCGTCCAGGGCGAGGCGGCGCAGCGTGCGCACGTAGTAGTCGAAGACGTCGCGATCCGCGGGCATCGCGTTCTTCACGCCCATCACGAACTGCACGTAGAGCCGGCCCGGGATGCGCCCGTCGGCGTTCATCTCGGCGCCCTTGAAGATGTGGGAGAGATCGAAGGCCTCGATCTCGGGCTTGACGTGGCAGGCGCGCATCTCGGCGGCGAGCCAGTCCACGAGGTCGGGCGGGTTCTCGTAGACGCGGGCGGGGAAGTTGTTCGACCCCACCGAGAGCGAGGCCATGTCCGGCGCGAGCGCCAGCATGCCGCCCCGTTCCCGGCCCGCGCCCGAGCGCCCGCCGGTCGAGACCTGGAAGATCATGCCGGGGCAGTGCCGCTCGACGCCCTCCTTCAGGCGGGCGAATTTCTCCAGGTCGGCGCTCGGGCTCTCGTCGTCGTTGCGCACATGCGCGTGGCAGATCGTGGCGCCGGCCTCGAAGGCTTCGTGCGTCGATTCGATCTGCTCGTCGACGGTGATCGGCACCGCCGGGTTGTCCGCCTTGCGGGGCAGCGATCCGGTGATCGCGACGCAGATGATGCAGGGTTTCGTCATGTCAGATCTCGAGGAAGACCGTCTCGTGCTCGCCCTGAAGATGGATGTCGAAGCGGTAGACGACCGCGCCGTCGCGATCCTCGCGCCGGGCCATCAGCGTGTCGCGGCGGTGCGTCTGGTCGATGAGGCCGAGCACAGGGTCGTCGCGGTTCGCCTCCCCCTCGTCGGAGAAGTAGAGCCGCGTCGCGAGCCCGAGGTTGATGCCGCGCGCCACGATCCAGAGGTTGACGTGCGGCGCCTGCAGCGCGCCGTCGGGGCCGGGCACCGGGCCGGGCTTGACCGTCTCGAAGGTCCAGATCCCCGTCTCGAAATCCGTGCAGGCGCGCCCCCAGCCGCGGAAGCCGGGCGCCGCCTCCGCATGGCGCGGGTCTTCGGGGTGCGGGTAGATGCCCGCGGCGTCGGCCTGCCACGCCTCGATCACCGCGTCGCGGACCGGCGCGCCGGTCCCGTCGAGGACCATGCCCTCGACGGTGATGCGCTCGCCCGGCGCCTCGGGCCCGGCGATATCCTGCCCGAGGTCCCCCATGGCGCCCGAGAGCCCCGCCACCGACGGCGCGAGCCCGATGTGCACGTAGGGCCCCGCGGTCTGCGACGGCGTCTCCTTCAGGTAGGGCAGCGGCGGCGGCATGGCTCAGGTCCCTTCCGGCCGGGTCTCGAAGAAGGTCGCGCGGCGCCCCCGGAGCACGATGTCGAAGCGGTAGGCGAGGCAGTCGAAGGGGATCGCCGCGTTCATGTCGAGCCGCGCCACCAGCCGGTCGACCGCCTCAGGATCGGGGATCGCGTTGACGATCGGGCAGCGCGGGATCAGCGGGTCGCCCTCGAAATACATCTGCGTGACGAGCCTCTGCGCCCAGCCCGTGCCGAAGACAGAGAAATGGATATGCGCCGGGCGCCAGTCGTTGCCGCCGTTGCGCCACGGGTAGGCGCCGGGCTTGATCGTGCGGAAATGGTAACGGCCCTCGGCGTCCGTCAGCGCCCGCCCGCAGCCGCCGAAGTTCGGGTCGAGGGCCGCGAGATAGCCGTCGTTGCGGTGGCGGTAGCGCCCGCCGGCGTTCGCCTGCCAGATCTCGACGAGCGTGTTCGGCACCGGCCGCGCCTCCTCGTCGAGGACGCGCCCGTGCACGACGATGCGCTCGCCCACCGGCTCCCCGTCCCGCGCGTGGTTCAGGATCAGGTCGCGGTCGATCGCGGCCACGTCGTCGGGGCGAAAGACCGGGCCGGTGATCTCGCTCCGCGTCTGCCCGATCGAGAGCGCCGGCCAGCGCGGGCTCCGCGCGACGGAACTCCGGTAAGCCGGCGCCAGCGCCGGCGGATGCCACTGCCGGTCGCGCGCGAAGAAGGGACCGTCCCGGCGCGTCATGGCTCGACCCCCATCTCGGCGTAGGTGCGCCGGACGACGCCGATCGCGTGGTTGGCGCGCGGCACGCCGGCGTAGATCGCCACGTGCAGCATCGCCTCCATCACCTCCTCGGGCGTGGCGCCGGTGTTCGCGGTGGCGCGGACATGCATCGCCACCTCTTCGTCCGAGCCCTGCGCGGCCAGCAGCGCAAGGGTGATCAGCGAGCGGTCGCGCAGGCTCAGCCCCGCGCGCGACCAGACGTGGCCCCAGGCCGCCTCGGTGATCATCTCCTGGAACGGCGCGTCGAAGGCCGTCGTCCGCGCCTCGGCCCGGTCGACATGCGCGTCGCCCAGCACGCGGCGCCGCGTCGCCATGCCCTCGTCGCGGCGGTCGCTCATACACGCGCCTCCGGCTCGGAATGCGCCCAGTCCCAGTACATCTCGCGCACCCGGCGCGTGACCGGCCCCACTTGGTAGGCGCGCTCGTCGAAGGCGGTGACCGGGGTCACCTTGTTCATGTTGCCGGACATGAAGACCTCGTCGGCGGCGCGGAAATCCTCGAAGGTCAGGACGGTCTCGTGCACGGTCACGCCCTCGGCGCGCAGGTTGGCGATGTGGCGCGCGCGGGTGATCCCGGCGAGGAAGGTGCCGTTGGCGACCGGCGTGAAGACCTCGCCGTCGCGGACCATGAAGACGTTGGCCGTCGCCGTCTCCGCAACGTTGCCGAGCGCGTCGGCCACGAGCGCGTTGCCGAAGCCCTTGGCGCGCGCCTCGGCGAGCATCCGCGCGTTGTTCGGATAGAGACAGCCCGCCTTGGCGTTGACCACCGCGTCCTCGAGCACGGGCCGGCGGAAGCGCGTCGTCGTCAGCGTCGTCGCGACCTCCGGCGGGGCCATCGGGATCTCCTCGAGCGAGACGCAGAAGCCCGTCGCGCCCGGTTTCGGCATGACGCCCAGATCGCCCCCCTCCAGCGCCCAGTACATCGGCCGGATATAGACCGCCGCGTCCGCCGGGTAGCGCCGCAGCCCCGCGCGCACGATCTCGACCATCTCGTCGGCGTCCACCGTGGGCTCGATCATCAGCGCCTCGGCCGAGCGGTTCACGCGCGCGCAATGCGCGCGCAGGTCCGGCGCGATCCCCTGCGCGTAACGCGCCCCGTCGAAGACGGTCGTGCCCAGCCACGCGCCGTGATCGCCCGCGCGCATGACCATCGCGTCACCGTCGTGCCAGGCGCCCTCGAAAAAGGTGCGCAGGTTCTTGCCGGTCGCCATGCCCGCGATCCCCCTCGTTGCGTCGCCGCCGGAGCCTAGGCCCGCCCCGCGCCGAGGTCCAGACGGGAATCCCGGCGCCGAAGCGGAGCGGCCTCGCGGCCGCGCGTGCGCCCTTGGGGCGAGGGGCGCTGCCCCTCGCGCTCCCCGGAGTATTTGGACCAAGATGATGGGATGGGCCGGCCCATCATCTTGGCGAAAATACTCTCGGGGGGTGAATTGGCCGAAGGCCAAGAGGGGGGCGGACAGCCCCCCTGTCTCGCCGGATCAGGCGCCCACCATGCCCACGATCTCGTAGGTGCGCTTCAGGATCGGCGCGGCGATCGCCCGCGCTCGCTCGGTGCCGCGGTCGAGGATGGCGTCGATCTCGCCGGGCGCTTCCATCAGCCGCGCCATCTCCGCCGAGACCGGCGCGAGGGTTTCCACCGCGAGCTCCGCGAGCGCCGGCTTGAAGGCGGAGAACTGCTTGCCGCCGTGCTCGGCGAGCACCTGCTCGACCTCCATCTCCGCGAGGGCGGCGTAGATGTTGACGAGGTTACGCGCCTCGGCCCGCTCGGCGAGCCCGGCGTGGTCGGAGGGCAGCGGCTCGGGGTCGGTGCGCGCCTTGCGGATCTTCTGCGCGATGGTGTCGGCGTCGTCGGTCATGTTGATACGGCTCATGTCCGAGGGGTCGGACTTCGACATCTTCCTCGTGCCGTCGCGCAGGCTCATCACGCGAGTCGCCGCGCCCTCGATCACCGACTCGGTCAGCGGGAAGAACTCCACCCCGTAGTCGTGGTTGAACTTCGCCGCGATGTCGCGCGTCAGCTCGAGGTGCTGGGTCTGGTCCTCGCCCACGGGGACGTGGGTGGCGTGATAGACGAGGATGTCGGCGGCCATCAGCGCCGGGTAGGCGAAGAGGCCGAGGCTCGCCTCTTCCTGGTTCTTGCCGGCCTTGTCCTTCCATTGCGTCATGCGCTTCATCCAGCCCATGCGCGCGACGCAGTTGAAGATCCAGGCGAGCTGCGCGTGCTCGGGCACGCGGCTCTGGTTGAAGAGGATCGAGCGCTCCGGGTCGATGCCGGCGGCGATGAAGCCCGCGCAGAGCTCGCGCGTGGCGTGGGAGAGCTTCGCGGGATCCTGCCAGACGGTGATCGCGTGCAGATCGACCATGCAGTAGATCGTCTCGAGACCCTGCTCCTGCATCTCCACGAAGCGCTTGATCGCGCCGAGGTAGTTGCCGAGCGTGAGCCCGCCCGAGGGCTGGACGCCCGAGAAGACGCGCGGCGTGAAGCCGGCGAGGGGGTCGGCCTGGGACATGCGCCGCAAACTCCGTCTGGTCTTCGGAACGCGGCTCGCTTACCCACGGGGGCCGAGAGCGTCAAGCGAGCGAGGCGAGGTCATGTCCCAGGAGAGCGATCCGGCCCCGGTGAACCCGCTGCCGCCGGTTGTGGCGGCGCTGTTCATCGTGATCCTCGCGGTCGAGGCGGCGTTTTCCCTCGGCGCGCAGGGGCTCCTCGGCGGGCCGGGGGCCGTGGGCTGGCGCGCGGCGGCGATCGAGAGCTACGCCATGAACGGCGCGATCCTCGGCTGGATGGCGGAGACCGGGCGCTGGCCGCTCGAGCATCTGATGCGCCTCGTGACCTATCAGTTCGTGCACGGCAGTTTCACCCATGCGCTCTTCGCGGGGGTGATGCTGCTCGCCCTGGGCAAGATGGTGGGCGAGGTCTTCGGCGCGCTCGCCACGCTGTCGGTCTTCGTCGTGCCGGGCATCGCGGGCGCGGCGGTCTTCGGGCTCGCGCTGCCGGAGCCCGGCTGGCTCGTCGGGGCGTTTCCGGGGGTCTACGGGCTGATCGGGGCCTTCACCTATCTGCTCTGGGTGCGGCTCGGCGCGATGGGCGAGAACCAGGCGCGCGCCTTCATGCTGATCGGCGTACTGATGGGCATTCAGCTGATCTTCGGCGCGCTCTTCGGCGGGCGGCCGGACTGGGTGGCTGACGTCGCGGGCTTCGCCACCGGCTTCGTGATGTCGGTCTTCGTGAGCCCCGGCGGCTGGACGCGCCTGCGCGCGCGGCTGCGCCACGACTGAGCCTCAGCCGCCGCGCCGCAGCGTGGCGCGCAGCTCCGCGAGGCGCAGCGCGCCGAGGACCTGCGCCGCGGCGAGATAGACCGCCGCGCCGCCCCCCACCAGCGCGAGGAGCGCGAGCCAGCGCCAGCCGCCCATGGCGAGGGCCGGGCCGAGCAGCAGCTCGAGCCCCATGAGCGCCGCGCCCATGACGGCGGAGGCGGCGAGGATGCGCCAGACGCGGCCGCGGAAGCGGTCGTCGAAGCGCGCCACCGGGCCGAGCCGCCGCCCGCCCACGGCCAGCATCGCGGCGAGGGCCCAGCCCGCGGCGGTGGTCGCGATCGCGGCGGCGATCCAGCCCACGAGCGGCGCGAGGCCCACGGCGAGCACCGCGTTCACGATCATCGCCCAAACGGCGTAGCGGAAGGGCGTGCGCGTGTCCTCGCGCGCGAAGAAGAGCGGCTGTAGGATCTTCTGCAGGACGAAGGCCGGAAGGCCGAGCCCGTAGATCGCCACCGCCACGGCGATCGCCGCGCTGTCGTCGGCCGTCGCCTGCCCGCGTTCGAAGAGGACCGAGACGAGCGGCAGCGGGATCAGCACCAGCGCCACCGCGCAGGGAACGGTGAGCGCGAGCGCGATCTCGCCCGCGCGGGAGAAGGCCTCGCGCCCGCCCGCGTCGTCCCCGGCGCGCAGCCGCCGCGAGAGATCGGGCAGGAGCACGATGCCGACCGCGATGCCCACCACCCCGAGGGGCAGCTGGTAGAGCCGGTCGGCGGCGTAGAGCCAGCCCACCGCGCGGTCGAAATAGCTCGCCACCTGCTGGCCGACGAGCAGGTTGACCTGCACCACGCCCCCGGCGAGCGCGGCCGGCACCGCGATGCGCACGAGCCGGCGCAGCTCGGGCGAGAGGCGCGGGCGCTGGAGGCGCATGGAAAAGCCCGCCCGCCGCGCCGCCATGCCCACCAGCGCGAGCTGCGCCACGCCGGCCACCGGGATCGCCCAGACGAGCGCGCGCGCGACGTCGCCGCCCATGAGATGCGCGCCCGCGATCGCGCCGATCAGCAGGACGTTCAGCAGGACCGGCGCAGCGGCGGCGGCGGCGAAGCGGCCGGTGGCGTTCAGCACGCCCGAGAGGAGCGCGGCGAGCGAGATGAAGAGGATGTAGGGAAAGGCGATGCGCGCGAATTCGACCGAGAGGTCGAATTCCTCGCCCCCCGCGAAGCCGCTCGCCATGGCGTAGATGAGCCACGGCATGGCGATCTGCGCGAGAAGCGTGAGCGCGAGAAGCACCGCGGCGAGGCCCGCGAAGGCCTCCCGCGCGAAGGCCTCGGCGTCCTCGCCGCCCTCGAGCTTCTTCGAGAACATCGGCACGAAGGCGGTGTTGAAGGCGCCCTCGGCGAAGAAGCGGCGGAACATGTTGGGCAGGCGGAAGGCGACGACATAGGCCTCGTAGAGCGGCCCCGTGCCGAGCAGCGCGAGGATCGCCGCGTCCCGCGCGAAGCCGAGCACGCGGCTCGCCAGCGTCCAGACGCCGACCGTCAGCACCCCCGCCATCAGCCGGATGGGCTTCATCGCGGGCGTGCGCCCGGCGTGATGGCCGCCGCCCGTGCGGCGGCCCGGGGCAGGGGGGCCGTCGGCCCCCCTCTTGGCCTCGCGGCCAATTCACCCCCCGAGAGTATTTGGGCCAAGATGATGGCACGGGGCCGGGTCATCCCTCGGCCCTCGCCGCGCCGGCCTCGATCGCGCTGCGCAGCCGGGCCTCGAGCGCGCGCTGCTTGGTGGCGGAGTGGTATTTGAGGCCGAACATGTCCTTGACGTAGAAGCTGTCCACGGCCTGTTCGCCGTAGGTGGCGATCACCGCCGAGGCGATGTTGACATGCGCGTCGGCGAGCGCGCGCGTCAGGTCGTAGAGAAGGCCGGGGCGGTCGCGGGTGTCCACCTCGATGATGGTGTAGATGTCCGAGCCGTCGTTGTCGAAGGTGATCGAGGTCGGCACGCGGAAGGCGCGCTCGCGCTTCTTGAGCTTGTCCTTGGGGCGGATCGCCTCGCGCGGGATGACCTCGCCCTTGAGGGTCTTCTCGATGGTCTCGGAGAGCCGCGGCAGGCGCTCGCGCTCGAAGGGGGCGCCCTCGGCGTCCTGCACCCAGAAGACCGCCGTGGCGTAGCCGTCCCGCGAGGTATAGGTGCGCGCGTCGACCACGTTGGCGCCGGCGAGGGCGAGCGCGCCGGCGAGGCGCGAGAAGATGCCGGGGTGATCGGCGAGGGCGAAGCAGATGCGGGTGGCGTCGCGATCCTCGTCGGGGTGGGGATCGATGCGGACATCCTCCGGGCCGATGTCGCGCAGGAGCCGCGCGAAGACCTCGTGCGCGGTGACGTGCAGCCCCTGCCAGTAGGCGGGGTAGTGGCGCCCGAGCTCGCGCCGGACGGCGGCCGCGTCCCAGTCGTCGAGGCGCGCGCGCAGCGCCTTCTTCGCCTCGGCCTCGCGGTTCTCGCGGGTGACCGCCTCGAGGCCGCCCTCGAGGGCGCGCCGCGTCTGGCGGTAGAGCGCGCGGATCAGCGCGGCCTTCCAGTTGTTCCAGGTGCCCGGGCCCACGCCGCGGATGTCGCAGACGGTGAGCACCGTGAGCAGGTCGAGCCGCTCGGTCGTGCGCACCGCCTTGGCGAAGTCGCGCACCGTGCGCGGGTCGGCGATGTCGCGCTTCTGCGCCATGTCGGACATCAGCAGGTGATGGCGCACCAGCCATTCCACCGTCTCGGCCTCGCCCTTCTTCAGGCCGAGGCGCGGCGCCACGCGGCGCGCGATCCGGGCGCCGAGGATCGAGTGATCCTCCTCGCGGCCCTTGCCGATGTCGTGCAGGAGAAGCGCGACGTAGAGCACGCGGCGGTTCACGCCCTCCTGCAGGATGCCGGAGGCGACGGGCAGGCTCTCCTCGAGCTCGCCGCGCTCGATCCGGGCGAGCTGCCCGATGCACTGGATGGTGTGTTCGTCCACCGTGTAGTGGTGGTACATGTTGAACTGCATCATCGCCACGACCGGCGCGAACTCGGGCAGGAGGGCGGCGAGCGCGCCGAGCTCGTTCATGCGCCGCAGCGCGCGCTCCGGGTTGCCGTGCTTCAGGAGCAGGTCGAGGAAGATGCGGCTCCCCTCGCGGCTGCGCCGCACCTCCTCGTCGATGAGGTGGAGATTGGCGCGCACGAGGCGCATGGCGTCGGGGTGGATCAGCAGTCCCGTCCTGAGCCCCTCCTCGAAGAGGCGCAGCAGGTTGAGCTTGTCGGCGAGGAACGCCGCCTCGTCGGCCACGGCGAGCCGGCCGTTGAGCACCGTGTAGCCCTTGCGCACGCGGGGCTTGCGGCGGAAGAGCCGCTCGAGCAGGGGCGCGCCCTTGCGGTGCTCGGCCTCGAGCGCGGTCAGGAAGATGCGCGTCAGGTCGCCGACCGCGGTGGCGTGCAGGAAATAGGCCTGCATGAAATGCTCGACGCCGCGCCGCGCGCGGCTGTCGCGGTAGCCCATCGCCGCGGCCACCTCGACCTGCATGTCGAAGCTCAGCTGCTCCACCGCGCGCCCGGCGATCAGGTGCAGGTGGCAGCGCACCGCCCAGAGGAAGGCCTCGGCTCGGCGGAAGCGGTCGTGTTCCTCGGCGGTGAAGACGCCGAGCTCGACGAGCGCCTCGGCGGTATCGACGTGGTGGACGTATTTCGCGATCCAGTAGAGCGACTGCAGGTCGCGCAGCCCGCCCTTGCCCTCCTTGACGTTGGGCTCGACCATGTAGCGCGCGCCGCGCTTGGCGTGGCGCGCGTCGCGCTCCTCGAGCTTGGCCTCGATGAAGGCGCGCTCGGAGCCCTCGAAGAGCTCGGCGCGCAGCCGCGCGTCGAGCTCGGCCGAGAGCGCGGCGTTGCCGCAGAGGTGGCGCTGCTCGAGAAGGGCGGTGCGGATCGTCATGTCCTCGCCGCCGAGGCGCAGGCAGTCCTTCACCGTGCGCGAGGCGTGGCCCACCTTCAGCTTCAGGTCCCAGAGCATGTAGAGCATCGACTCGGTCACGCTCTCGGCCCAGGCGGTGATCTTCCAGGGCGACAGGAAGAGCAGGTCCACGTCGGAATGCGGCGCCATCTCGCCGCGGCCGTAGCCGCCCACGGCGAGGATCGCGATGCGCTCGCCCTCCGTCGGGTTGGGGCAGGGGTGGAGCCGCTCGGTCGCCACCGTCCAGACCGCCTCGACGAGCCGGTCGGTGAGCCAGGCGTAGGCGCGCACGGTGGCGCGCGCCTCGAAGGGGCGGGCGCGGAAGGCCTCGGCGATGGCGGCGTTACCGGCCTCGCGCGCGGCGCGCAGGAGGCGCACCGCCTCGAGCCGCAGCGCGCCGCCGTCGGGCGCGGCCTGCGCCGCCGCCTCGAGGTCACGGGCGAAGCCGGCCGCGTCGAAGATCTCCTCCGGCGGGCGGATCAGGCCGGCGTCGTCCCCGGCCGGGGCGGCGAGAGCCGGATCAGAATCCGGCACCGGGGAAGCGCCTCGGCGCCGGGTCGAGGATCGTCACCTCGCCGTCGCGGATGGTGGCCACGGCGAGGGCGCGCTCGCTGGTGCCGTCGGGGCGCAGGCGGAAGGCGCCGCCTGTGCCCTGAAAGCCCGCGGGCTGCGTGAGCGCGCGGCGCGTCAGCGCGTCGCCGCCGCGCTGGGCCGCCAGCGCGCCGATCGCCGCGATGCCGTCGTAGGCGAGCCCGGCGAGCGGATGCGGCGGGTTGCCGTAGGTCTCGGCGTAGCGGGCCGCAAAGGCGCTCGTCGTGCCGGTGGCGGGCGTGGCGAACCAGCCGCCCTGCAGCCCGGGCAGGTTGCGCGTCTGCGCCGGCACGTCCCACCGGGCGAGCCCGATGTACTGCGTCTCGGCCGGGTCGAGGCCGCGCTCGGGCAGGAGTTGCGCCAGCAGCGGCAGCGCGCCCGCCGAGGTCGAGGTGAGGAAGACCGAATCGGCGCCGCTCTCCTCGACGGCGGCGACGACGCGGCCCGCGGCCTCCACCGCGCCGTCCTCGGTGAAGGGGAAGGCCACGACCTCGGCGACGCGGATCCCGTGCCGGGCCGCCGCCGTCTGAATCGCGGTGCGGCCGAGGCGGCCCTCCACGTTGTCGGGATGCACGATCACGACCGCGCGGCGCCCCTCCCGCGCGGCGTAGGCGGCGAGCCGGTCGGCCGTCGTCTCGAAGGTGCGGCCGAGCACGAAGAGATTGCCGCCGGCGATCGTGGTGTTGTTCGAGAAGCTGAGGACGTTCACGCCGTCGTCGGCCACCTCCACCGCGGCGGCGTTCGCGGCCTCGGCGAAGAGCGGGCCGAGGATGATCCCGGCGCCCGCGTCCGCCGCGCGCTGCGCGGCCGCGGCGGCGCCGGCCTCCGTTCCGGCGGTGTCGTAGACGCGCAGGTCCACGGCGACCTCGCCCAAGTCGGACACGGCCAGCCGCGCGGCGTTCTCGAGATCGCGGGCCACGCCGCTCGCGTCCTCCGCGCTGCGCGGCAGGAGCAGCGCCACCGGGACGGCGCGCCCCGTGTCGACCGATCCACCGCCGCGCGGCATGTCCGGCAGGCGCACGGCCGCGGGGTCGCAGGCGGCGAGCGCCCCCACGAGGCAGAGCGCCCCGACCGCGCGGGCGAGCTTGCGGGGCAGGGCGAAAACGGCGAACATGCGATCTCCCTCGGTCGCGGCCGGACGTGCGGCGTGTCGGCCGCCGGCCATTGGGCGAGCTCCAGAATACCCACGAGACGAGGCGGGTCCAGTGCCGAATTCCGACGATGCCACGCTTTCACCGGGGCTTTACCTCGTCTCGGTGCCGATCGGCAACGCCCGCGACATCACGCTGCGCGCGCTCGACGTGCTGCGCGACGCCGAGGTGCTCGCCGCGGAGGACACGCGCAGCCTGCGCCGGCTGTTGCAGATCCACGGCGTGCCGCTCGCCGGGCGGCGGGTGCTCGCCTATCACGATCACAACGGCCCGGCGATGCGGCCGAAGCTCCTTGCCGCGCTGGCCGAGGGGCGGTCGGTGGCCTACGCGGCCGAGGCGGGGACGCCGCTTCTGGCCGATCCGGGCTATGCGCTGGTGCAGGCCGCCGCCGCCGACGGGCACGCGGTGACCGCGGTGCCCGGAGCCTCGGCGCTTCTCGCGGCGCTCGCGGTGGGCGGGCTGCCGACGGATGCCGTGCATTTCGCGGGGTTCCTGCCTTCGGCGGCGGGGCCGCGGCGCCGCGCGCTCGAGGGGCTGCGCGGCGTGCCCGGCACGCTCGCGCTCTACGAATCGCCGCGCCGGCTCGCGGCGACGCTCGCCGCGGCGGCCGAGACGCTCGGGCCCGACCGCCCCGCCGCCGTCTGCCGCGAGCTCACCAAGCGCTTCGAGACCGTGCGCCGCGGCACGCTGGGCGAGCTGGCGGAGGCCGTCGCCGCCGAAGCCACGCCGAAAGGCGAGATCGTGCTCCTGATCGGCGCCGGGGATTCGGAAAGTATTAGCGAATCGGATGTAGACAGCTTGTTGGGGCAGGCGCTGCGCGGGGGCTCGCTGCGCGACGCGGCGGCGGAGGTCGCGGCGGCGACGGGCCTGCCGCGGCGCAAGGTCTACCAGATGGCGCTCGCCCGGGCGCGGCAGGAGGGTGCGGATGACGACGGCGACGATCGAGACGGCGACGATTGATCATGTCGGGGCAAGGGCGCCGGCGGGCGGGCGACGCGCGCGGCGCGGGCGGACCGCCTATCTCTCGGGGCAGGCGGCGGAGGAGAGCGTGGCGCGCCACTACGCCCGCGCCGGGCGGCAGGTCGCCGCGCGCCGTTGGCGCGGCGCGGCGGGCGAGATCGATCTCGTCGTGCGCGAGGGCGCGCGCCTCGTGTTCGTGGAGGTGAAGGCGGCGGCGAGTTTCGACGCCGCGGCGGCACGCCTCGGCCGGCGCCAGATGGATCGCCTCTGCACTGCGGCGGAGGAATTCGCGGGCGGCGAGCCCATGGGCCTCCTCTCGGAGATGCGCTTCGACCTGGCGCTCGTGGACCGCCGCGGCGAGGTCCGCGTGATCGAGAACGCCTTCGGCCTCGACTGGTGAGGCGTGCGCGCCGATTGCGCCCGCGGCGGGGCTGCGCCATGAAGGGCGCGCTCACCGCGGGAGATGCCCCATGAAGGTCGCCATTCAGATGGATCCGATCGGCGCGATCGACATCGACGCCGACACCACCTTTCGCCTCGCCGAGGAGGCGCAGGCGCGCGGGCATGAGCTCTTCTACTACACGCCGGACCACCTCGCCTACGAGGAGGGGCGGATAACCGCGCGGGGCCGGCCGCTGCGCGTCCGCCGCGTGGCTGGCGATCATGCCGAGCTGGGGGAAGAGGCGCATGTCGACCTCGCGTCTTTCGACGTCGTCTGGCTCCGGCAGGACCCGCCCTTCGACATGCACTACATCACCACCACGCATCTCCTGCAGCGCCTCGCGGAGACGACGCTGGTGGTCAACGATCCCTTCTGGGTGCGCAATTTCCCCGAGAAGCTCCTCGTCCTCGATTTTCCCGACCTCACGCCGCCGACCACCATCGCCCGCGATCTGGAGACGATCCGCGCCTTCAAGGCGCGCCACGGCGACGTCATCCTGAAGCCGCTCTACGGCAACGGCGGCGCCGGGGTCTTCCGGCTCGACGCCAATGACCGCAACCTCTCGGCCCTGCACGAGCTCTTCACCGGCTTCTCGCGCGAGCCGCTCATCGTGCAGAAGTTCCTGCCGGCCGTGGGGCAGGGCGACAAGCGCGTGATCCTCGTGGACGGCGCCCCCGTCGGCGCGATCAACCGGGTGCCCGCGGCGGGCGAGACGCGCTCGAACATGCACGTAGGCGGCCGGGCCGAGCCTGCGGCGCTCACCGACCGCGACCGGGAGATCTGCGACCGGATCGGCCCGCGCCTGCGCGAGACGGGGCAGCTCTTCGTCGGCATCGACGTGATCGGCGATTACCTCACGGAGATCAACGTCACCTCCCCCACCGGCCTGCAGGAGCTCGAGCGGTTCGACGGCGCCAACGTCGCCGCGCGCGTCTGGGAGGCGATCGAGGCGCGGCGCGCCGGGCGATGAGCCGGCGCCTCGCGCTCGCCAATCTGGCGCTGCGCGCTCTCGTCAAACCCGCGCTCGCGCGCACCGCCACGCCCGAGCGGGCGCGGCGCGACTTCGAGCGCATTGCGCCGCTCTTCCGCGCGCCGCCCCACCTGCGCGAGATCCGGCGCGACGGCGCGCCGCCGCTCGTCTGGCTCTCGGCGGGGCCGGTCGCGGCCGGCCGCGCGATCCTCTGGTTCCACGGCGGCGCCTACGTCGCGGGCAGCCCGCGCACCCACCGCGGGATGCTCGGCCGCCTCTCGGCCGAGGCGGGAGTCGAGGTCTGCGCGCCGGACTACCGCCTCGCCCCCGCGGGGCCCTTCCCGGCCGCCTACGAGGACGCCGAGGCCGCGTGGTCCCGCCTGCGCGCGATCGGCTACCGCCCCGGCGACATCGTGCTCGGCGGGGACAGCGCCGGCGGCGGGCTGGCGCTCGCGCTCCTCTCCGCGCGCCTTCAAGCCGGCGAGCGGCCCGCGGCCGCCGTCGTCTTTTCGCCCTGGATCGATCTCACGCTCTCGGGCGCCTCGCTCGTCGAGAACGCGCGCGCCGATCCCCTCCTGCCCGTCAGCCGCATCGAGGAGGTCGCGCACCTTGTCGCGCCGGAGGCGGATCGCCGGGACCCGCGCCTCTCGCCCCTTTTCGCGCCCTTTCCCGCGCCGCCGCCCGTCCTCATTCAGGTGAGCCGCGGCGAGATCCTGCGCGACGACGCGCAGCGTATGGCAACGACGCTGCGCGGCGCGGGCGGGCGCGTGACGCTCGACCTCTGGCAGGACGCACCCCACGTCTGGCAGATCCTCGACGGCTGGCTGCCGGAGGCGCGCGACGCGCTTCGCCGCGCGGGCGGGTTCCTTCAGAGCGCCTTCGCCGAGACGAGGCGGTAGCTCACCGCTTCGGCGACATGCGGGCGGCGCACCGTCCCGGCCCCGTCGAGATCGGCGATGGTGCGCGCGACGCGCAGCACCCGGTGATAGCCCCGCGCCGAGAGACCGATGCGCTCGGCCACGCGGGTCAGCACCTCGCGCCCCTCGGCGTCGGGCGTCGCGGCCTCCTCGAGCGTAGCGCCGTCGGCGTCGGCGTTCTGGCGCACCGCGGGGTGGCCGGCGAAGCGCGCCGCCTGCGCCGCGCGGGCCTCTGCCACGCGCGCGGCGACCGCCGCCGAGCTTTCGCCGGAGGCCGGCAGGTCGAGATCGGCGAAGGCGACGGGCGGCACCTCCACCCGCAGGTCGAAGCGGTCCATCAGCGGCCCGGAGATGCGGCCGAGGTAATCCTCCCCGCAGCCGGGCGCGCGGGCGCAGGCGCGCGCGGCGTCGGAGAGATACCCGCAGCGGCAGGGATTCGCCGCGGCGAGCAGCAGGAAACGGCAGGGGTAGCGCACATGCGCGTTGGCGCGCGCGACCATCACCTCGCCCGTCTCGATCGGCTGGCGCAGCGTCTCGAGCACCGCGCGCGGAAACTCGGGCAGCTCGTCGAGGAAGAGAACGCCGTTGTGCGCGAGGCTGATCTCGCCCGGCTTCGCGCCTTTGCCGCCGCCGACGATCGCGGCCATCGAGGCGGTGTGATGCGGCTCGCGGAAGGGGCGGGTGCGGCTGATGCCCCCTTCGTCGAGGAGCCCGGCGAGCGAATGGATCATCGAGGTCTCGAGCGCCTCGGCCGGGGTGAGTGGCGGCAGGAGCCCCGGCATCCGCGCGGCGAGCATCGACTTGCCCGAGCCCGGCGTGCCCACCATCAGCAGGTGATGCCGGCCGGCCGCCGCGATCTCGAGCGCGCGCTTGGCGCGTTCCTGTCCCTTCACGTCGTTGAGGTCGCGGGCGGAGGCGTCGCCGGTCACCTCGCCCGGCTCGGCCGGCGCGATGGGCGCCTGCCCGGTGAAATGCCGCACCACGTCGCCGAGGCCGCCGGCGCCGATCACCTGCGTGTCGCCGACCCAGGCCGCCTCCGACGCGGAGGCGCGCGGGCAGAGAAGCGCGCGCCCGGCTTCCGCCGCGGCCATGGCGGCGGGCAGCGCGCCGACGACCGGTGCGAGCGTGCCGTCGAGCGAGAGCTCGCCGAGCGCGACGGTCGTCTCGGCCGCGTCGGCGGGCAGGATCTCGAGCGCGGCGAGCAGGGCGAGCGCGATCGGCAGGTCGAAATGCGAGCCCTCCTTCGGCAGGTCGGCGGGGGCGAGGTTCACGGTGATCCGCTTCGAGGGCAGCGCGATGGAAAGCGCGGTGAGCGCGCCGCGCACACGGTCGCGCGCCTCGCTCACCGCCTTGTCCGGCAGGCCGACGATGGAAAAGCCCGGTGTGCCCGGCGTGACGGCGCATTGCACCTCGACGGTGCGGGCCTCCACCCCCTCGAAGGCCACGGTATAGGCGCGTGCGACCATCCGGCCCCCGGCAGAAACGACCGCGCCCGACTAGCGCGCGGATGGTTCACGAAGGGTTAACGGGACCGCCGGCGCGCGCGCTGACGAAACCGTGATCGACGCCGCGCGCGTCAATCCCGCGTCAAGGAAATCACGCCATACAAGGGCCACGACGGGCTGGTTCGGCGATGGACAGGCGCGACCGGGTGCGACAGGCTGTCCGCCGGGGCGGATCGAGTGATCCGGAACTCGCCGGGCGCCGTATCGTTTACAAAGGCGCCATCGGGGCGCCGGCAGAGACAGCGGAGAGATCATGGCCCTCGATTCGCAGACCGATACCAGCCTGTCGCGCCACGCCATGAAGGCGGAGCTCCTCGATGCCGAGACCGAGCTGGCGCTCGCCTACGCCTGGCGCGATCACCGCGACGAGGCGGCGCTGCACCGTCTCATCAACGCCTACATGCGCCTCGCCATCTCCATGGCCGCGAAGTTCAAGCGCTACGGCGCGCCGATGAACGACCTCATCCAGGAGGCGGGCCTCGGACTGATGAAGGCGGCGGACAAGTTCGACCCCGACCGCGGCGTGCGCTTCTCGACCTACGCGGTCTGGTGGATCAAGGCCTCGATCCAGGATTACGTGATGCGCAACTGGTCGATGGTGCGCACCGGCTCGACCTCCAGCCAGAAGTCGCTCTTCTTCAACATGCGCCGCGTGCAGGCCCGGCTCGAGCGGGAGGCGTCGCAGCAGGGGGTGGAGCTCGACCGCCACCAGCTGCATCAGATGATCTCGACCGAGGTGGGCGTGCCGCTCGCCGACGTGGAGATGATGGAGGGCCGGCTCTCGGGCTCCGATTTCTCGCTCAATGCCACGCAATCGGCCGAGGACGAGGGCCGCGAGTGGATCGAGACGCTCGAGGACGAGGGGGCGCAGGCCTCCGACCTGGTCGAGCGCGACCACGACATGGACCAGCTGCGCCAGTGGCTGGTCGAGGCGCTGAACGTCCTCAACGAGCGCGAGCGCTTCATCGTGCGCGAGCGCAAGCTGCGCGAGGAGCCGCGCACGCTCGAAAGCCTCGGCGACGAGCTCGGCCTGTCGAAGGAGCGCGTGCGCCAGCTCGAGGCCGCCGCCTTCCAGAAGATGCGCCGCACGCTCGAGACGCAGTCGCGCGAGGTGCACGCGCTGCTCGCATGAGGACCGTCCTGATCGCCCTCGCCGCGGCCGTGCTCGCGGCCGCCCCCGCCGCGGCGGAGCGGATCGACGCCGCCCGGCTCGCCGCCCTGCCGGAGGCGGACATCGTGATCCTCGGCGAGGTGCACGACAACCCGCACCATCACGAGAACCAGGCGGCGGCCGTCGAGGCGCTCGCGCCCGCCGCGCTGGTCTTCGAGATGCTGACCGAGGCGCAGGCGGCCCGCGCCATGCCGAAGCTGATGACCGAGCCGGAGGCGCTGGGCGAAGCGCTCGGCTGGGCGGAGAGCGGCTGGCCCGACTTCGCCCTCTACGCGCCGATCTTCGCCGCCGCGCCCGAGGCGCGGGTCTACGGCGCCGCCGTGCCGCGCGCGGAGCTCCGCGACGTCGTGCACGGCGAGGGGGCGTTGCCCGATGACGCCGCGCGCTGGGGCCTCGATCAGCCCTTGCCCGAGGCGCAGCAGGACCAGCGCGAAGCGATGCAGGCCGAGGCGCATTGCAACGCCATGCCCGAGGAGATGATGCCCGGCATGGTGCGCGCCCAGCGGGTGCGCGACGCCGCGCTCGCCCGCGCCGCGCTCGCGGCGCTCGAGAAGACGGGCGGCCCCGTCGCGGTCATCACCGGCAACGGCCACGCGCGCACGGACTGGGGCGTGCCGTCGAAACTCGCCCGCGCCGCGCCGGAGGTTTCGGTCCTCTCCATCGGCCAGCTCGAGAGCGCGGCGGAGGACGGCGCGCCCTACGACCTATGGCTCGTCACGCCGGAGGCCGAGCGCCCCGATCCCTGCGCGGCCTTCCGGAGTTGAGCATCCGCCGCCAGCGCCGCTGGCGGTGGGCGTAGAACCCCCGCGCGGCGAGGGCGATGAGCGGCGTGAGCGCGCCCGCCTCGATCTCCACCGTGTCGGTGTAGCGGGTGCCGTCGCCGTCCGGCGCGATCTCGATCACGTGATCCCAGCGGCGCACCAGCGCCCCGTGCCCCTCGTCGCGGAGCTGCCGGAGCGGCGGCGGCACGTCGGGAAAGCTCACCCGGATCTCCTGCCATCCGAGCGGCAGGCCGAGCGGCCCGCGCAGCCGCACGCGCCAGGCGCCGGCGCGCCAGCGCCGGGGCAGCGGGCGGCCCTCGGGCTCGAACCGCAGGAGCGGCGCCGCGACATGGTGAAGCGTCGCGGTCTGCATGGCGAATTCCCACACGTCCTCCGGCGCGGCCGGGAGATGCGTGCTGCGCGCGATCGAGCGGTGCGACATTGTTCTGTCCGTGGTCCGGGGCTAGGTAGGGCGGCGTGGCAGGAGACGGACGATGCTGGCGAGCAGGCGAATCCTCTTGATCATCGGCGGCGGCATCGCCGCGTTCAAGACGTTGGACCTCATCCGGCGCCTGCGCGACCGGGGGGCGAGCGTCACGCCGGTGATGACCCGCGCGGCGGAGGAGTTCGTCACGCCGCTCTCGGTCTCCGCCCTCGCGGGGGAGAAGGTCTATCGCGCGCTCTTCGACCTCACCGACGAGGCCGAGATGGGCCACATTCAGCTCTCGCGGGTGGCCGACCTGATCGTGGTGGCGCCGGCGACGGCCGACCTGATGGCGAAGATGGCGCAGGGGCATGCCGACGACCTCGCCTCGACGCTGCTCCTGGCCACGGACACGCCGGTGCTGCTCGCGCCGGCGATGAACGTGCGGATGTGGGCGCATCCCGCGACCCGGCGCAACGCGGCGCGGCTGCGCGACGACGGGCTGCGCCTCGTCGGCCCGGACGAGGGCGACATGGCCTGCGGCGAATACGGCCCCGGCCGCATGGCCGAGCCGGGCGACATCCTCGCCGCGATCGAGGCGGCGCTGGGCGAGGGGCCGCTCTCGGGGCGGCGGATCGTGGTCACCTCCGGGCCGACGCACGAGCCGATCGACCCGGTGCGCTACATCGCCAACCGCTCCTCCGGCGCGCAGGGCACGGCGCTCGCGCGGGCGCTCGCCGCGCTCGGCGCGCATGTCGTCTTCGTCACCGGCCCCGCCGCCGTGCCGCCGCCTGAGGGCGTGGAGGTCGTGCCGGTCGAGACCGCCGGCGAGATGGCCGCCGCGGTGGAGGCCGCGCTGCCGGCCGACGCGGCCGTCTGCGCCGCGGCGGTGGCCGACTGGCGGGTCGAGGGCGCGAGCGCGCAGAAGATGAAGAAGACGCCGGGCGGCGAGACGCCGCGCCTCGCCTTCACCGAGACGCCGGACATCCTCGCCCGCCTCGCCGGGCGCGAGACGGGGCGCCCGCCGCTCGTCGTGGGCTTCGCTGCCGAGACGGAAGACGTCGTCGCCAACGCGACGGCGAAGCGCGCGCGCAAGGGCTGCGACTGGATCGTGGCGAACGATGTCTCGCCCGCCTCCGGCGTCATGGGCGGCGCCGAGAACGCGGTGACCCTCGTCACGACCGAGGGCGCCGAGACATGGCCGCGCCTGCCCAAGGCCGAGGTCGCCGAGCGGCTCGCCGCGCGGATCGCGGAGGCGCTGACTTGACCGTCGCCGGCACTCCCCCCGAGGACGGACCGACGCAGACGCGCGTGCTGCGCGTGGCCCGCACCGAGGCGGCGGACCCGGAGGTGCCGCTGCCCGAGTACGCCACTGCCGGCGCGGCGGGGGCCGATCTGCGCGCCAATTTCGCGCCAGAGGCGCGGGCGGTGGGCTGCCTGCTCGCGCCGGGCGCGCGGGCGCTGGTGCCGACGGGGCTCAGGCTCGAGATTCCGGCGGGCTTCGAGGTGCAGGTGCGCCCGCGCTCCGGGCTCGCGCTGCGCCACGGGGTGACGGTCGCCAATGCGCCGGGCACGATCGACGCGGATTACCGCGGGCCGCTCGGCGTGATCCTCGTGAACCTCGGCGCGGCGCCGGTGCGCCTGCGCCACGGGGAGCGCATCGCGCAGATGGTGCTCGCCCCGGTGACGCGCGCGCGCTTCGAGGCGGTCGAGGCGCTTTCGGACACGCCGCGCGGCGCGGGCGGCTTCGGATCGACGGGGCGCGGCTGATGGTTCTCGTTCTCGGACTGGCGGCGCTGATCTGGTTCGGCGGCGGGCGCCTCGGCCAGCCGCGGCAGGCGCGGGCGCTGGTGCTCGGCCTGCTCTACGTCGCCGTGCTGATGGTGCAGGTGGCGCTGCCCGCCGGGCACCCGCTGCGCGAGGCCACCGGCGGCTCGCCGGCGGTCTGGCTGCTCCTCGGGGGCTTCGGGGCGCTGGCGGCGGCCTATGGCCTCGGCGTGCGCCGCCTGAAGAGCCGGGCCGAGGCGAAGGAGGCCGCCGAGGCGCCCGCGCCGCGGCCCGAGGTGATGAGCGAGGCGGAGCTCGACCGCTACGCCCGCCACATCGTCCTGCGCGAGTTGGGCGGGCCGGGGCAGAGCGCGCTGCGCCGCGCCCGGGTGCTCGTGGTCGGCGCGGGCGGCCTCGGCGCGCCGGCGCTGCAGTACCTCGCGGCGGCGGGCGTGGGCACGGTGGGCGTGATCGACGACGACACGGTCGAGAACGCCAACCTGCACCGGCAGGTCGTCCACCGCGACGCCGACATCGGGATGCCCAAGGTCTTTTCGGCGCAGGCGGCGATGGAAGCGCAGAACCCGCATGTGACCGTGCGCCCCTACAACCGCCGCCTGACCGACGAGATCGCCGAGACGCTCTTCGCCGACTACGACGTGATCCTCGACGGGTCGGACAATTTCGACACGCGCGAGCGCGTCAATCGCGCGGCGGTCGCGGCGGGCAAGCCCCTCGTCTGGGGCGCGATCACGCAATGGGAAGGCCAGCTCGCCGTCTTCGATCCCGGCGCGGGCGGGCCGTGCTACGCCTGCCTCTTCCCGGAGCGGCCGGCGCCGGGCCTCGCGCCGTCGTGCGCCGAGGCGGGCGTGGTCGGCCCGCTGCCCGGGGTCGTGGGCGCGATGATGGCCGTCGAGGCGATGAAGGTCGTCACCGGCGCGGGCGCGCCGCTGACCGGGCGGCTCATGCTCTACGACGCGCTTTACGCCGATGCGCGGGTGATCGCCGTCGCCCGGCGGCCCGGCTGCCCGGTCTGCGGCGGCGCCGCACCGGAGACGTGAGCGCCCAAGCGGTTTGAAAACCGCTTGGCGCAAGGCGCTTGCAAGCGCCTTGCGCCCCGCCCCGACGTCGCGGCGCCGCGCGGCATCTTGACAGGGCAGGGGGCTTTGCGTATCTCCACGCGCGTTAGCACTCGGGGTGAGTGAGTGCTAATACCCCGGGAGCGAGGGGTCATTTTCAACCTTTGAGCAAGGAGCCTCAAGGATGGCATTCAAACCGCTTCATGACCGTGTGCTGGTCCGCCGCGTCGAGAGCGACGACAAGACCGCCGGCGGCGTGATCATCCCCGACAGCGCCAAGGAAAAGCCCCAGGAGGGCGTGGTGGTCGCGGTCGGCGCCGGCGCACGCGACGACGACGGCGACCGGATCGCGCCGGACGTCAAGGAGGGCGATCACGTCCTCTTCGGCAAGTGGTCGGGCACCGAGGTGACGATCGACGGCGAAGACCTGCTGATCATGAAAGAGACCGACATCCTCGGCGTTCTCTGAGGCCGTTCGGCGCAGTCGGTCCCGGACCGCACCCACGCCAAACCCCTTCGGATCACCCTGACATCAGGAGTTAACACATGTCTGCAAAGGACGTGAAATTCGAGACGCCCGCCCGCGACAAGATGCTCAAGGGCGTCAACACCCTCGCCGACGCGGTGAAGGTGACCCTCGGCCCCAAGGGCCGCAACGTGGTGCTGGAGAAGTCCTTCGGCGCGCCGCGCATCACCAAGGACGGCGTCACCGTCGCCAAGGAGATCGAACTCGAGGACAAGTTCGAGAACATGGGCGCGCAGATGGTGAAGGAAGTCGCCTCGCGCACCAACGACGAGGCGGGTGACGGCACCACCACCGCGACCGTGCTCGCGCAGGGCATCGTCAAGGAAGGCATGAAGGCGGTCGCCGCCGGCATGAACCCGATGGACCTCAAGCGCGGCATCGACGCGGCCTGCGACAAGGTCGTCGAGCACATCAAGTCGGCCGCGCGCCCGGTCGAGGGCTCCGACGAGGTCGCGCAGGTGGGCACTATCTCGGCCAACGGCGAGAGCGACATCGGCCAGATGATCGCCGACGCCATGCAGAAGGTCGGCAACGAGGGCGTCATCACCGTCGAGGAGAACCGCGGCACCGAGACCGACGTCGAGGTCGTCGAGGGCATGCAGTTCGACCGCGGCTACCTGTCGCCCTACTTCGTGACCGACTCCGAGAAGATGGTCGCCGACCTCGAGGACTGCCTGATCCTTCTCCACGAGAAGAAGCTCTCCTCGCTGCAGCCGCTGGTGCCGCTCCTCGAGCAGGTCATCCAGAGCCAGAAGCCGCTCCTGATCGTCGCCGAGGACGTCGAGGGCGAGGCGCTCGCGACCCTCGTGGTCAACAAGCTGCGCGGCGGCCTCAAGATCGCGGCCGTGAAGGCGCCGGGCTTCGGCGATCGCCGCAAGGCCATGCTGCAGGACATCGCGATCCTGACCGGCGGGCAGGTGATCTCGGAAGACCTCGGCATGAAGCTCGAGAACGTCACGATGGACATGCTCGGCTCGGCCAAGAAGGTGAACATCACCAAGGACGAGACCACCATCGTCGACGGCAACGGCGACAAGGGCGAGATCGAGGCCCGCGTCAGCCAGATCCGTCAGCAGATCGAGGACACCACCAGCGACTATGACCGCGAGAAGCTCCAGGAGCGCGTGGCCAAGCTCGCCGGCGGCGTCGCGGTGATCCGCGTCGGCGGCATGACCGAGGTCGAGGTCAAGGAGCGCAAGGACCGCGTGGACGACGCGCTGAACGCGACCCGCGCCGCGGTGCAGGAAGGCATCGTCGTCGGCGGCGGCGTGGCGCTCGTGCAGGGCGCGAAGGCGCTCGACGGCTTCACCGGCGCCAACGCCGACCAGAACGCCGGCATCACGATCGTGCGCCGCGCGCTCGAGGCGCCGCTGCGCCAGATCGCCGAGAACGCGGGCGTCGACGGCGCGGTCGTCGCGGGCAAGATCCGCGAGTCGGACGACCTCAAGTTCGGCTACAACGCCCAGGCCGACGAATACGGCGACATGTTCAAGTTCGGCGTGATCGACCCGGCCAAGGTGGTGCGCACCGCGCTCGAGGACGCGGCCTCCGTCGCGGGCCTGCTGATCACGACCGAGGCGATGATCGCCGACAAGCCCGAGAAGGAAGGCGCCGGCGGCGGTGCCGGCGGCGGCATGCCCGACATGGGCGGCATGGGCGGCATGATGTAAGCCACGCCCGAGCCCGAAAGCTCAGCGGGGGTCGCAGCGATGCGGCCCCCGTTTTTCGTGCGCGGTTGATCGCGGGCAAGGTGCGCGCCGCCCCTCCGCGCTATCGCGCCGGCGTGTCGGGCAGAGGGAGCGAGCGACATGATTCGTGCATTGACCGTCCTCCTCGCCGTCGCGCTGGCCGGGGCCGCCGGCGCGCAGGGCGAGGACATCTCCGAGACGCGCATCGGCGCCGACCGCTACATCGCCGGGCAGACCCTGCGCCCCGCGGGCGAGGGCACCGACGACCTCTTCGCCGCCGGGGAGCGGATCGAGAGCGGCGCGGCGCTGGGCGGCGACGCGGTGCTCGCGGGGCGATGGGTCACCGTTGCGGCGCCCGTCGCGGGCGACGTCTACGCCGCCGGCTACGAGATCGCGCTGGAGGCGCCGGTCTCGGGCGACGCGACGCTCTTCGCCTACCGCATCGAGACCGGCGAGATCGGCGGCGACCTGCGCGCCTCCGGCTCGGAGGTGGAGATCGGCGGCCCCGTCGCCGGACACGCCGCCGTCGCCGCCGAGCACGTCCGCATCGACGCGCCGATCGAGGGTGAGCTGCATCTCGCCGCGCGCTCGGTGGATTTCGGCGCGGCGGCCGCGATCGGCGGGCGCCTCGTCCTCTACGAGGCGGAGGCGGGCGCGACCGAGATTCCCGAGGGCCTCGTCCCCGAGGAGCGCATCACCCGCCGCGAGATGGAGGAATGGAAGGGCTTCGAGGAGCTGCAGCCCGTGGACGCGGGCCGCGTGCTCGCCGGGTTCATCGGCGGGGTGCTCGTGCTCACCGCGCTCGCCACGCTGGTCGCGGCGCTCATCCCCGAGGCGCTCGCCGCCATGCGCCGCCGCCTGCTCGACGCGCCCTTCGGCACGCTCTGGGTGGGCTTCCTGACGCAGTCCGTGATCGTCGGCGCGATGGTCGTCGTCGCGCTGACGCTGATCGGCATCGTCGCAATCCCGGCCTTCGTGCTGCTCGCCATGATCGCGGCGGTCTCGGGCTACGTCGTGGGGGTCTATGCCTTCGGCGTCGGCCTCTTCTCCGCTGCCGGGCGGTCGGAGCCAGCGACCATCGGCGAGAAGGCGCTGCGCGCAGGCGTCGGCGCGCTGGTCGCGGGGGCGATCGCGGCGATCCCCTTCCTCGGCTGGCTCTTCGTGCTGGCGCTCTCGCTCGCCGGGCTGGGCGCCATCGCGGAGCGGCTGGTCCGCCCGCGCTTCCTCGGCCGGGCGGGCTGACGCGCCCCCTTCTGCGCCGGGGCCGGACGGGCTATGTGCCCCCCATGCTGCGGCGCCTCGCCCTCGTCTGTCTCCTGCTTCTGCCCGCGCTTCCCGCGCGGGCGGACTGCGTCGTGCTGCTGCATGGGCTCGCGCGGACGGAGGACTCCTTCCTGCTGATGGAGCGGGTGCTCGCGGCTGCGGGCCACCGCGTCGTCGCGCCCGGCTACGCCTCCACCGCCGCGCCGGTCGAGGACCTTGTTGGCGACGTGCTGCCGCGCGCGCTCGCCCGCTGCGGGGAGGCGCGGCCGCATTTCGTCACCCATTCGATGGGCGGCATCCTGCTGCGCGTCTGGGCGGAGCGCCATCCGCTGCCCGCGGGGAGCCGCGCGGTGATGCTCGCGCCCCCGAACCAGGGCAGCCCGCTCGTGGACGAGCTCGGCGGCTGGGAGCTCTTCCGGTGGCTCCACGGCCCGGCGGGCGTGCAGCTCGGCACCGACGACCTGCCCGCGCGGCTGCCGCCCGTGCGCTTCGCGCTCGGCGTGATCGCGGGGGACCGCTCGCTCAACCCGGTGTTCTCGGCGATGATCCCGGGGCCGGACGACGGCAAGGTGGGCGTCGCCGCCACGCGGGTCGCCGGGATGGACGACCATATCGTGCTGCCGGTCACGCATACCTTCATGATGAACAATCCTCTGGTGATCGCGCAGGTGCTGACCTTTCTCGAGACGGGCCGCTTCGCGCCGGAGATGAGCTTTGCGGACGCGCTGCGCCGGCTGCCGGGGCTCGCCCCGTGAGGGCGCTGCACCTGACCGGCGCGGAGGTGCTGCGCGAGGGCCGCCTCGCGCCGGGCGGGATCGCGGTGGCTGGCGGCCGGCTGATCGACACCCCGCCCGCGGACGCGCGGCGCGTCGATCTCACCGGGTACCGGGTGCTGCCGGGGATCGTGGACGCCCACGGCGACGGCTTCGAGCGCCACCTCGCGCCGCGCCGCGGTGCGCTCGCCGACCTCGGCGCGGGGCTCGCAGCGGCGGAGGCCGAGCTCGCCGCGAACGGGATCACCACCGCGGTGCTCGCGCAGTTCTGGAGCTGGGAAGGCGGCATGCGCAGCCCCGACTTCGCGCGCCGCGTGCTCGCCGCGCTCGACGCCTTCGACGCGGGCGGCACCGACCTGCGCGCGCAGCTCCGGCTCGAGACGCATATGCTGGACGATTACGCCGCCGTCGAAGAGGCGGTCGCGGCGCATGGCGTGGGCTACCTCGTCTTCAACGACCACCTGCCGCACGCCCGCCTCGCCGAGGGGCGCAAGCCCCCGCGCCTCACCGGGCAGGCGCTGAAGTCCGGCCGCAGCCCGGAGGCGCATCTGGCGCTCATGCAGCGTCTCTCCGCCCGCGGGCCGGAGGTGCCCGCCGCGCTCGACGCGCTCGCCGCGCGGCTCGGCGCGCGGGGCGTGACGCTCGGCAGCCACGACGACCGCACCGCCGGGGACCGCGCCGCCTGGCGCGCGCGGGGCGTCACCGTCGCGGAGTTCCCCGAGACGCGGGCGGCGGCCGAGGCGGCGGCGGCCGCGGGCGACCCGGTGGTGATGGGCGCGCCCAACGTGGTGCGCGGCGGCTCCCACGACGGCAAGGTCGCGGCGGAGGCGCTGGTGGCCGAGGGGCTGGTGACGGCGCTCGCCTCCGACTACCACTTCCCGGCGCTGCGGCAGGCGGCGCTCCGCCTCGCGCCGCGGATCGGGCTCGCGCGGGCCTGGGCGGCGATCTCGGAGCGGCCGGCGTCGATGCTGGGCCTCGACGATCGCGGGCGGCTCGCGCCGGGGCTCCGGGCGGATTTCGTCGTCACGGACGCGGCGGGGCGGATCGGCGCGACCTTCGCCGCCGGAATACCGCGCTACATGGCCGGTCCGGTGGCGGCGCGGTTCCTCGCCTGATGGGCGCGCCCCGGTCGCGCTCGGGCGCGCCCGGGCGGGCGCTCCTCGCGAGATGGCCCGTCAGGGCCGCCGAGCGGGGCCGGTCACACGGTTGACGTGGCCCATCTTGCGCCCCGGGCGGGCCTCCCCCTTGCCGTAGAGGTGAAGCGCGGCGTCGGGCTGACGCGCGAGTTCGGGGACGCGGTCCACGTCGTCGCCGATCAGGTTCTCCATCACCACGTCGGAGTGGCGCGAGCCGTCGCCGAGCGGCCAGCCGGCGATGGCGCGGATGTGCTGCTCGAACTGGTCGACGGCGCAGCCCGCCTGCGTCCAGTGGCCGGAGTTGTGCACCCGCGGCGCGAATTCGTTGACGAGCAGCCCCTCGGGCGTGACGAAGAGCTCCACGCCGAGGACGCCCACGTAGCGCAGCCGCTCGAGGATGCGCCCCGCGAGGAGCGCGGCGTCGGTGCGCTGCGCCGCCGAGAGCCGCGCGGGCACCGTGGTCGTGCGCAGGATGCCGTCGCGGTGCACGTTCTCGCCGGGGTCGTAGGCGACCGTCTCGCCCGTGAGCCCCCGCGCCGCGATGACCGAGACCTCGTGCGAGAAGTCCACCCGCCGCTCGAGGATCGCGGGCGCGCCCTGCATCGCGGCGAGCGCCGCCTCGGCGTCCTCGGGCCGGTCGATGCGCGCCTGTCCCTTGCCGTCGTAGCCGAGCCGCCGCGTCTTGAGGATCGCGGGCAGGCCCACTTCGGCGATCGCCTCGGCGAGGTCGGGCGCGTCGTCCACCGCGGCGAAATCGGCGGTGGCGAGGCCGAGGTCGCGCAGAAACGCCTTCTCCACCAGCCGGTCCTGGCTGACGGCGAGGGCGCGGCGCGAGGGATGCACGGGCGCCTCCGCCTCCACCGCGTCGAGCGCGGCCTCGGGGACGTTCTCGAACTCATAGCTGACGACGGCGCAGCCGGCCGCGAACTCCGCGAGCGCGGGCGCGTCGTCCCAGCCGGCGGTGGTCACCGTGTGCGCCAGATCGCCGGCCGGCGGCGCCGGCGCCGGGTCGTAGACGTGGGTGCGATAGCCCAGCCGCCCGGCCGCGACCGACAGCATCCGCCCGAGCTGTCCGCCGCCCAGGATGCCGATGACCGAGCCCTGCGGCAGCGGGTCATTCATCCTGCGGCTCCTCGGGGATCGCGGCGGAGAGATCGGCGCGCCAGCGCTCGAGCCGCGCGGCGAGGTCGGGATCGGAGAGCGCGAGGATCTCGGCGGCCATGAGCCCCGCGTTCACCGCGCCGGCCGCGCCGATCGCCATGGTCGCCACCGGAAAGCCGCGCGGCATCTGCACGATGGAATAAAGGCTGTCCACGCCCTTGAGCGCGCGGGTCTCCACCGGCACGCCGATCACCGGCAGCCGCGTCTTGGAGGCCATCATGCCCGGCAGATGCGCCGCCCCGCCCGCGCCCGCGATGATGACCTGAAGCCCGCGCCCGGCGGCCTCCTGTCCGTAGCGCCAGAGCCGGTCGGGCGTGCGGTGCGCCGAGACGATGCGCGCCTCGTGCGCGATCTCCAGCGCGTCGAGCGTCTCGGCCGCGCCGCGCAGGGTGGGCCAGTCCGACTGACTGCCCATGATGATGCCGACCGATGGCTGCCCCATGCGCTCCTCCGCGTGTCTCGGCCTGCCCTACAGGATCGAGCGCGGCGGGCGCAACGCCCCGCGTCCGGGCGATCCCGCGCTCAGGCGATGATATCGGGATAGAGCAGGTCCTCGATATGCGCGATGCGGTCCTTGAGCTGCAGCTTCTTCTTCTTGAGCCGCTGCATGGTGAGCCGGTCGGCGGTGCCGCGGGCCTGCAGCGCCGCGATCGCCTCGTCGAGGTCGCGGTGCTCGGCCCGGTAGACCTCGAGCTCGTGGCGGAGCACCTCCTCGGATTTCATCGAGAGATCGAGCGGGATGTTCATCGCGCGCCTTCCTGTGGAACGCGCGCAGTTTAGCGCAGGCGGCCCGCCCGGCAAAGACCTTGCGCGGGGGGCGGGGCCTGCCCATATTTCGCCTGCGCCCGGTCGCCGCGACGGGGCCGGCGCAATAGACGGTCGCTTTGCAAAAGGGCATGTCGATGAGCAAGATGGGTCTGGGGGCCTACCCCCACATGCTGGGCTTCGATCAGTTGGAACGGCTGCTCGAACGCACGGCGAAATCCGGCAACGACGGGTATCCCCCCTACAACATCGAGCAGACGTCGGACTGTTCGTGGCGCATCACGCTGGCGGTGGCCGGCTTCTCGGAGCGCGATCTCTCGATCACCATCGAGGACCGCCAGCTCGTCGTGCGCGGCCGTCAGGCTGAAGAGGACGAGGCCGAGCGCGTCTTCCTGCACCGCGGCATCGCGGCGCGCCAGTTTCAGCGCAGCTTCGTGCTCGCCGACGGCGTGGAGGTGGGCGAGGCGCTGATGGAGAACGGCCTTCTGCACATAGACCTCGCGCGGGAGCGGCCCGAGAGCGTCGTGCAGACGATCAGCATCAGGAAAGGGGGAGCGCAATGAACACCCAATTCGATTTCGGCGACGCGGGCGAGCAGCGGATCGTCTACGTCCGCCCCGTGAAGGTCGCGGAGCTGCCCGACGACATCCGCGAGCAGGCCGAGGGCATCGACACGCTCTACGCCGTGCACAGCGCCGAAGGCGAGCGCCTCGCGCTGGTGCGCGACCGCAACCTCGCCTTCGTGCTGGCGCGGCAGAACGACCTCGCGCCGGTCACGGTGCACTGACCGCGAGCCGTCGCGTTCAGCGCGGCGGCCAGACCCCGTATCGGCGGTGAACCGCCGCGGCGGCGGCGAAATTGGCTTCCGCCCGGGTGCGCCCGCCGATGCGGCTCCTTTGCAGTTCCGGCCCCGGCAGATCGCGCGGCGTGCAGGCCGCGCGCGCCGCCGGACGCAGGTGGATCGGCCAGCCCCCGGCGGCGAACACGCCCGAGAGCCAGACGTCGTCCACCGCCCAGGCCTCGGGCGGGATGTCCGCCGCCCGGGGCGGCAGCATGTCGGGGCGGATGGCGACGCCGGCGAAACCCATGGCGACGTCCGTCTCGCCGCCCGGCGGGCGTGTCGCGCGGCGCCGCAGCGCCTCGACCGGAAAGCACGCGCCGGCGCGCACCGCCGCGTCCGGCCCCTCCGTCAAAGCGGAAAGCCAGCCGGGGCCGTAGATCCAGTCGTCGTCGCAGTAGACGAGCGCCGCCTCCGTCCCGGCGAGCGCCCGCGCGGGCGCGATCGCCTTGGTCGCGGGGCCGAGGTCCGCGTCGGACCAGAGAACCTCCAGCCCGTCGGGCAGGGCAGGGGCCTCGACCGGCCCCGGAAACCGCTCATAGCGCCGCGGCAGGCAGAGAAGCACCCGGTCGGGCGCGGGCCGCTGCGCAAGGATCGAGGCGAGCGTCGGCCCCAGATGCCCCAGCCGCGGCGGGATCGAGGTCAGCGCGACGACGCGCAAGACCGTCAGTCCGATCCACGGTTGAGGAACAGGCCATCGGAGGGAGCGGAGGCGCCCTCGCCGATCGCCTCGAAGAGCGCGGGGACCACGTCGCCGCGCGCGGCGACCTCCGCGTCGTAGTCGATGACCCGAAGATCTCCGACCGCGGACCAGAATTCGCGGATCGCCTCCGTGTCGTAGTACCAGTCTCCACGAATGTCGTCGCGGCCCTGACCGGGAGATCCGCGAAACTTCGGCTCGAAGCGGTCGAGATGCGCCGTCCAGCTGCGCCGCCAGCCGGCCGGCTCCCTCAGGCAAAGCAGCGGCACGATCTCGATGTCGGGCCGCTCGAACAGGCGCCTCACACGGGCGCGTTCCGCGTCGTCGCGCGCGAAACAGAAGGCTTCCGCGCTCACGACGAAACGCGCCGCGTCGTCGTCTGCGAGAAATCTGTGCATACGCGCCATGGCGCGGGCACGCACGAAAACGCCGCCGCGTCCGACGACCCCGGCGCGTCGCGACGGCGTGCGCAGGCTGGGGCGAAGCACGGAATGCGCCGTGGGTACGGCGTTGACGACCCGCTGACCGCGCAAGTCATCCATGTAAACGTGCGTGCCGCGCGCGCGCAGGCGGTAATAACGCTCTGCCAACGCCGACTGGAACGAGGTCGTTCCCGTCTTGTGCGTGCCGATGTGCACGAAGAGCGTGCGTCGCGTCATATCACCCTCGGACCCGCAGGGCGCGTGTCGTCGTGGCGACGCGCATGGCCTCACCCGGCGATCAGCCCCATGCTCTCGAGCTTCAGAAGCACCTGGTGGGCGCAGTTGTCCACGTCCTGCCCCTCGGTATCGACGCGCAACTCCGGGGTCTCCGGCACGTCGTACGGGTCCGAGATGCCGGTGAACTCCTTGATCTTGCCCTCGCGCGCCATCTTGTAGAGCCCCTTGCGGTCGCGGCGCTCGCATTCCTCGAGGCTGGTGGCGACGTGCACCTCGACGAAGGCGCCGTATTGCTCGATCATCTCGCGCACGGTGCGGCGCGTCGCGGCGTAGGGCGCGATGGGCGCGCAGATGGCGATGCCGCCGTTCTTGGTGATCTCGGAGGCGACGAAGCCGATCCGCTGGATGTTGAGATCGCGGTGCTCCTTCGAGAAGCCGAGCTCGGAAGACAGGTGTTTGCGCACCACGTCCCCGTCGAGGAGCGTCACCGGCCGGTCGCCCATCTCCATCAGCTTGATCAGCAGCGCGTTGGCGATGGTGGACTTGCCCGAGCCCGAGAGCCCGGTGAAGAAGACGGTGAAGCCCTGCTGCGCGCGCGGCGGATAGCGCCGGCGCAGCTCGGCCACCACCTCGGGGAAGGAGAACCACTCCGGCACCTCGAGCCCCTCGCGCAGGCGCCGGCGGAGTTCCGTGCCCGAGATGTTGAGGACGGTCGCGCCCTCCTCGATCTCGTCGGCGGCCTCGTATTGCGCGCGCTCCTGCACGTAGACCATGTGTTTGAAATCGACCATCTCGATGCCGATCTCGTCCTGATGCGCGCGGAAGAGCTCCTGCGCGTCGTAGGGGCCGTAGAAATCCTCGCCCGCGCTGTTTTTGCCCGGGCCGGCGTGGTCGCGGCCGACGATGAAATGGGTGCAGCCGTGGTTGCGCCGGATGATCCCGTGCCAGAGCGCCTCGCGCGGGCCGGCCATGCGCATCGCGAGGTTCAGCAGCGACATGGTCGTCGTCGCGGCCGGGTATTTGTCCATCACCGCCTGATAGCAGCGCACGCGCGTGAAGTGATCCACGTCGCCGGGCTTCGTCATGCCGACGACCGGGTGGATCAGCAGGTTCGCCTGCGCCTCGCGCGCGGCGCGGAAGGTCAGTTCCTGGTGCGCGCGGTGGAGCGGGTTGCGCGTCTGGAAGGCGACGACGCGGCGCCAGCCGAGCTTGCGGAAGCGCGCGCGCAGCTCGTTCGGCGTGTCGCGCCGCGCCTTGAAGTCGTAGTGCACCGGCGGCTGGATGCCGACCACCGGCCCGCCGAGATAGACGCGGCCGGCCGTGGTGTGCAGGTAGTGCACCGCCGGATGCGCGGAATCGTCGGCGCCGAAGACCTTCTCCGCCTCGCGCGCCTTGTCCGGCACCCATTTGTCGGTGACCGTCATCGTGGCGAGGATCACGCCCTCCTGGTCGCGGAGCGCGATGTCCTGTCCGGGTTCGATCCGCTCCGCGAACGCCTCGGAGACGTCGAGCGTCACCGGCATCGGCCAGAGCGTGCCGTCGGCGAGGCGCATGCTCTCGACGACCGAGTCGTAGTCCGCCTCCGACAGGAACCCTTTCAGCGGGTGAAAGCCCCCGTTCATCAGAAGCTCGAGGTCGCAGGTCTGGCGCGGGGTCAGGTCCCAGCTGACGAGGTCCGCGGCCTCGGCCTTCAGCTTCTGGGCGCTTTCGGAAGAGACGTAGAGTTCGGGAAGGGGGGCGAGGTTTTCGGTCATGGCATTGCTTTCGGGAGTCGGCGCGCCGCCGGTCACGACGGATCGCGCGCTGTCTCGCGCGGGCCGGCCCCGGATGCAACCATCGATAGTTACCATCGACAGTCACGGTGTGGCCGGCCGGTCACGGCCGGCCGGCGCGCGTCACTCGGCGGCTTCCGCTCCCTCGGCGACGCCGAGCTCGGCGAGGAATTTCTCCGCGTCCAATGCTGCCATACAGCCCATCCCGGCGCTCGTCACCGCCTGGCGATAGACGTGGTCGGTGATGTCGCCGGCGGCGAAGACGCCCGGCACCGAGGTGCGCGTGGTGCCCGGCTCGACCTTGACGTAGCCGCCGTGGTGCGTCTCCAGCCGGTCCTTGACGAGTTCGTTGGCCGGCGCGTGGCCGATGGCGATGAAGACGCCCTTGCAGGCGATCTCGCTCACCGCGCCGGTGCGTACGTCGCGCACGCGCACGCCCTCGACGCCGAGCGGGTCCTCGGTGCCCACCACCTCGTCGAGGGTGTGGAACCAGAGGGTCTCGACCTTCGGGTTGTTGAAGAGGCGGTCCTGCAGCACCTTTTCCGCGCGCAGCTCGTCGCGGCGGTGGATGAGCGTCACCTTGGAGGCGAAGTTCGTCAGGAAAAGCGCCTCCTCGACGGCGGTGTTGCCGCCGCCGACCACGACGATCTCCTGCCCGCGGTAGAAGAAGCCGTCGCAGGTCGCGCAGGCCGAGACGCCGAAGCCCTTGAACTTCTCCTCCGAGGGCAGGCCGAGCCACTTCGCCCGCGCGCCGGTGGCGAGGATCACGGCGTCGGCGGTGTAGGTGGTGCCGCTGTCGCCCCGGGCGGTGAAGGGCCGCTCCCCGAGGTCGAGGTCGGTGATGATGTCGCTCTCGATCGCGCAGCCCACGGCGCGCGCGTGCGCCTCCATCCGGACCATCAGGTCGGGGCCCTGCACCTCGGTGTCGCCGGGCCAGTTCTCGACCTCGGTGGTGGTGGTGAGCTGCCCGCCGGGTTCGATCCCCTGCACGAGCAGCGGCTCGAGCATGGCGCGCGCGGCGTAGACGCCGGCGGTGTAGCCCGCCGGGCCGGAGCCGATGATCAGAAGCCTTGTGTGCCGTGTCTCGCCCATGACGCCCTCCGCGATATTCCGTGCCGAGCATATATGCGAAGCGCCCCGCCGGAGAAAGGCCCGCGCCCGCGGACGCGGCATTGCGGCGCGGGCCGGAGCGGGCGTGCCTTAAGAAAGTTGCGCGCACGTGAAACTTTATTGCGCGTGCCGCGCTCGTTGCTATAAGACCCGCAATCCCACAGGAGGGCAGGATGCCGTCGTCGCGCCTCGATCCGATCGACCGGAAGATTCTCGCCGAGCTTCAGGCCGACGGTCGCATGACCAACGTCGAACTGGCGCGCCGCGTCGGCATCTCGGCGCCGCCCTGCCTGCGCCGCGTGCGCACCCTCGAGGAGCAGGGCTACATCAAGGGCTACCACGCCCGCGTCGACGCGCACGAGCTCGGCTTCGAGGTGCAGGTCTTCGTCATGGTCGGCCTCGTCAGCCAGGCGGAGGCCGATCTGGTCGCCTTCGAGGAGCGCTGCCGCGCCTGGCCCCTCGTGCGCGAGTGCCACATGCTCAACGGCGAGGTGGATTTCATCCTCAAGTGCGTCGCGCCCGACCTCTCGACCTTCCAGAGCTTCCTGACCTCGGACCTGACCGCGGCGGAGAACGTGGCGAGCGTCAAGACCTCGCTGGTGATCCGCGGCGCCAAGCATGAGCCGGGCGTGCCCTTCGAGGTGCTCGAGGAGCGGCTCGGCCGCTCGGCCTGAGCCTCAGGCGGCGGTGAGCCGGGCGAGCGTCTCGCCCGAGACGCGCGGCCAGCCGAGCGGGCCGAAGCCCGCGAAATCCGTCAGATGCGGAAAGAGCGACAGGAACCGCGCCCGGAGCTCGGGCGCCAGCGTCTCGGCCGTGCGCAGGCCGGGGTGAAAGGTCTCGAGCATCAGCCCGCCCGCGTCGCAGGCCGTGTGCCGTTCGGTCAGCACCTGATGAACGCGCACCGGGCCGGGCGGCGTCACGGCGATCACGCCCTCGCCGTCGCGGAGATCGGCGAGCGGCGTCAGCACCCGGGCGGTGCCGCTCAGCCGGTCGAGCCCCGGGGGCGCGTGCAGCCGCCGCGCCGCCGGCCCGGCGAGCAGATCGCCCGCCGGGCGGCCCGGCCCGAAGGCCTCCGGCATGACCCGCGTGAGCGGCGGTGCCCCGGCGCCGGGGGCGATGGTGGTGCTCCCGATCCAGAGGATCGCCACCGTGTCGCCCTCGACCGTCACCAGCCGGTCGCCGGGGGCGAGATCTTCCACCGCCACCGGCCCGTCAGGCGTGCGCAGAAGCGTGCCGCGCGCCAGCGCGCCGGCGGCGTCGAGAAAGAGTGGATGATCGGGCACAGAGTGGCGGCGAAGCTCGACCCCGCCGTCGCCCCGGAGAGAGGCGGCCTCGATCACGCGCGAGAGAGAGGGCTCGCGCCGAGGCCGCCTGTCTGACCGAGCAAACCGGCCGCTCTCGGCCGGTACGGTGGACGTCGTGTCGGCGGCGAGGCCGCGTCGGGGCTGCGTGGTCATGTGATCCCCCAAAGGGTCGGTCACACCCGCGCCGGCCCCCACCAGCGCCGCAGACGGACAGATGCGTCATGCCATCGTTGCGCCGCATATGAGCCAGATTTCGGCGGCCTTGTCAAAAACGCGCGCCCATTGTGGCCTGCGCGACGCCAAATCCGCCGGTGCGCGCGGCATTGTCCGCCGCCGGCATATCGGTGCCGCGGCGCGCGCCCGAATCGCCACGCCCTAGAGCCGGATCGCCGAGAGGAGCCGCCCGTAATCGGCCTCCGCCGCGTGGGTGGCCCGGCGGTAGGAGTAGAAGCGGTCCGGGTCGGCGTAGGTGCAGGCGCCGACCCACTCCGCCTGTCCGACGCCCGCCGCCCGGAGCCGCGCGAGCCCGTAGGCCGGCAGGTCGAACTGCACCCGGTCGCCGTCGCCCCGCGCGAAGAAGCGCGCGTTCCCGGCCGCGTCGGCGAGGAAGGTCGCCATGACCTCCGGCCCCACCTCGTAGGCGGACTGGCTGATCGCGGGGCCGATGACGGCGGTGACGCGCGCCGCCTCGGCGCCCAGCTCGCCCATGCGCGCGAGCGTCGCCTCCAGCACGCCGGCGCGCGCCCCGCGCCAGCCCGCGTGCGCGGCGCCGATCACGCCGGCCGCGCGGTCGGCGAGGAGCACCGGCATGCAGTCGGCCGTCAGCACGCCGAGCGCCAGTCCCGGCGTCGCCGTCGCCATGCCGTCGGCGCGCGGGCGCGTCGCGGGCGGCGCGTCGAGGGCGACCGCCTCGGCCGAGTGCACCTGATGCAGCGTCACGAGCCGCTCCGGCGCGACGTCGAGCGCCGCCGCCGCCCGCGCCCGGTTGAGCGCCACGATCTCCGCCTGGTCCGAGGAGCCGGGGCCGCAGTTCAGGCCCCCGAACACCCCCGAGGAGGCGCCCCCCTTGCGCGTGAAGAAGCCGTGGCGGAGCGGCGCGAGCGCGTCGGCGGTGATGGCCTCGAGCGTCATGGACCCACTCCGGGCGGCGGCGGGGCGCCCTCGGGATGGAGGGCGAGACACTTGAAGAGCGTCCCCATCTCCTCGGGGTGCGTCAACCGGCGATGGGCCGCGACGTGGCGCGCGCGCGCCTCGCCGGAAAGGCGCTCGGCCAGCCGCTGCGCCCGCGCGGTGATGCCGAGCCGCTCCAGAAAGACGCCCTGCGGCGTCGGCCCGGCGTGGGCGCAGGGCGCGGCCCGCGCGATCGCCTCGAAATCGACATGCGCCGTCAGATCGGCCTCGCCCGGCGCGGCGAAGGGGTCCGCGTAGGCGTGCCCCTGCACCGCCTGAAAGGTGTCGCCGCGCGCGCGCCAGTCGCCGTAGTCGAGGATCAGCGCCGCGCCGCCCTGCCGGGCGATGCGCGCGCCGATCTCCGCGGCGATGCCGGGGGCGGCGGGGCAGACCTCCACCACGTCGCCCGGCGCCGTGTCGGCCAGCCGGTCGGCGAGCGCGGGCTGCGGCGCCTCCCCCGCGAGGCCGAGCGCGAGGCGCCCCTGCACGCGCCCCACGCGCCGCTCCTGCCACATCTCGCCCCCGGCGCGCTGGAACTGCCGGATCGGCAGGGCGTCGAAGAACTCGTTCGCGACGAGGAAGAGCGGCCGGTCGTCGGGCAGATCGCCCACCGCCTCGTGCCAGACCACCGCGCGGTCGCCCAGCGTTTCGCGCTGGCGCGCGCGGAGCGCGGGCGAGGCCTCCACGAGGTGGATTTCCGCGGCCTCGAGGCAGCCCGGCACCGCGGCGAGGGCGCGCGTCATGTCGGCCATCAGCGTGCCGCGCCCCGGCCCGAGCTCGGCGAGGGCGATCCGCGCCGGCGCGCCCTGATCGCGCCAGGCCTGCCCCAGCGCGAGGCCCAGCATCTCGCCGAACATCTGGCTGATCTCGGGGGCGGTGGTGAAATCGCCCGCCCGGCCGAGCGGGTCGCGCGTCGCGTAATAGCCGTGCTCGGGATGCCAGAGGCACTCGGCCATGTAATCGGCGAGCGACAGCGGCCCCTCCTGCGCGATCCGGGCGTCGAGGCGCGCAGCGAGCGGGGTCATGCGCGCGCCGGCCCGCGGCCCCGCATTGCCCGGAGCACGAGCGCCGCGCCCACGGCGAGCATCGGCAGCGACAGGATCTGCCCCATGGTCAGGCCGACGCCCCCGACATGCCAGGCGAGGCCGAGGGGATTGCCCTCGGAGACGAACTGCGGGTCGGGCTGGCGCACGACCTCCACGAGAAAGCGGGCGAGGCCGTAGCCCGCCAGAAAGACGCCGGTGATCAGCCCCGGCCGGGCGAAGGCGCCGCGCCGCCAGGCGAGCCAGATCAGCGCCGCGCCGAGCACCACGCCCTCGAGCGCGGCCTCGTAGAGCTGCGACGGATGGCGCGCGCAGAGCTCGCCCACCGGCTGCCCGCAGGCCTGCGCCAGCCGGCCCGGAAAGATCACGCCCCAGGGCAGATCGGTGGGCCGGCCCCAGAGCTCGGCGTTGATGAAATTGGCGATCCGGCCGAGCAGGAGGCCCGGCGGCGTCGCCAGCGCCATGACGTCGGCCGCTTTGAGCGGCGCGACGCCCGCGCGCCGGCACCAGAGAAGCGCGGCCACCACCACGCCGAGGAAGCCGCCATGAAAGGCCATGCCGCCCTGCCAGAGCATCAGGATCTCGCCCGCGTTCTCGAGGTAGTATCCGGGCCGGTAGAAGAGCACGAACCCGAGCCGCCCGCCGAGGATCACGCCGAGGATCACCCAGGTCAGCAGGTCGTCCACCTGCTCCGCGGTCATCGGCGCCGCTCCGCCCGGCCAGAGCCGCGGCCGGTTGACCGCCATCACGGCGAGCCGCCAGCCGAGCAGGATGCCCACGATATAGGCGAGCGCATACCAGCGCAGCGCGAACTCGAGGCCGAAGAGCTCGACGGAGAAGAGCTCGGACGAGATGTCGGGAAAGGGGATCGCGGCCAGCATGTCCTCTCAGGTGCCCCGTGTCGTCCGCCCCGTCAAGCGCGCCCGTCAAGCGCGCCCGTCAAGCAGGCCCGTCAAGCAGGCCCCGAGGCGCGCCCCGTCGTGTTCGCCGTCGGGCGCGGCTCATCGCCCCTTCCGGGCCTCTTCGCCTTGAGCGCCGGCCCACGTCGCGCCATATGAGCGGGGAAGGTAACACCGGAGAGACGCATGCAGTCCCGCAGCAAGGTTTTCGACGACATGTCGCAGCTCATGACCAACGCCATGGGCGTCGCGCAGGGCGCGCGCGAAGAGGCCCAGACGGCGATGAACTCGATGATCGACCGCTGGCTCGCCGATCGCGACCTAGTCACGCGCGAGGAATTCGACGCCGTGCGCGCCATGGCGCAGAAGGCGCGCGAGGAAAACGAGGCGCTGAAGGCGCGGATCGAGGCGCTCGAGGCGAAGCACGCCGAGTGAGGCTCAGCGGTCGTCGGGCCGGGCGAGGGGGAAGACCTCGTCCACCCGCGTGTAATCGCGGTAGCCCAGCCGCGCGAGCGGGCGGTAGCGCGTGACGTCGAAGATGCCGTCCACCAGCACGTCGTCGCGCAGATGGACGCCGGTGACCTCGCCGAAGACGACGTAATTCGCCGCGCCCGGCAGGCGCTCGATCCGGGTCAGCCTGCACTCGAGCGCCGCGGGCGCGCCCGCCACGCGGGGGCAGTCGATCGTCTCGCAGGAGGCGCGGCCGACGCCCGCGTGGGCGAATTCGTCCACCTCGCGCGGCAGCGTCTCGGAGCTCGCGTTCATCGCGTCGCGCATGGCGTATTCGACGATGTTCACGCAGAAGACGCCGGTTTCGCGGATGTTGGCGAGGCTGTCCTTGCCCGCGTCCTGATCGGGCTTCGCGCCGGTCGAGGCGAACATGATCTGCGGCGGCACATAGGCCACGCCGTTGAAGAAGGAATAGGGCGCGAGGTTGTCCACCCCGTCCGCGCCGCGGCTCGAGACCCAGGCGATCGGGCGCGGAGACACGATCGCGCCGAAGGGATTGTGCGGCAGGCCGTGGCCGTCCTCGGGGCGGTAGAACATCGCGCGTCGCTCCTCTCTTGGTGCGCCGCTGCCTAACCCGACGGGGTCGCCGGCGCCAGTCGCCCGGCCTGCGTAGGCGCAGAGGCGCCGTGCGCCGGCGCAGAGCGTGCGCGGCGGTGCCCCACGCGCCCGCCACGCGCGGCGACGCCCCTCGCACCTACAGCCTCGGGCCGAGGGGGCGCCCGACCCGCGCCACCGGTGGGCCATGGCATCCGACCGACGGACCTGCACCGACGCCACGCGGCCGCCCCCGGTCGAGGCCCGCGCCCCGCCCCTTCCGGCCACGAACGCCGCGCCGTGCCCGACGCGTCCGCCCCTTCTTCTTGGCTCAAATATCCCCGCCGGAGGCCCGGCCGCGCGCACCGCGCGCGGCCCGAACGAGCGTGTCGCGCGCACCGCGCGCGGCCGCTGAACGGGCGCTCGGCTCCGACCGTTCGCGCGGGGGCGCGCCGCCTGACCGCCGCGCGGAACTATACCGCCCGGCGCGCCGGGCGGCCTGCCGGGCGCCGCCCCCGCGCCGCGCGCCGTCACGCGCGGTCGGGCGCGCGCGCCTCCTCCGAGAGCCGGCTCACGATCTCGTCGAGTCCCGCGCTCGCGGTGGCCTTCTCGCCGAGCCGGCGCACGGTGACCGTGCGCTCGTCCACCTCGCGCTGGCCCACGGCGAGGATCACCGGCACCTTGCCGAGCGAGTGCTCGCGGACCTTGTAGTTGATCTTCTCGTTGCGCAGGTCCGCCTCGGCGCGCAGGCCGGCCGCGCGCAGCGCCGCGACGGCCTCCTCGGCGTAAGCATCCGCGTCGCTGGTGATCGTGGCCACCACCACCTGCCGCGGCGCGAGCCACATGGGCAGCTTGCCGGAATAGTTCTCGATCAGGATGCCGATGAAGCGCTCGAAACTCCCGAGGATCGCGCGGTGCAGCATCACGGGGCGGTGCTTTTCGCCGTCGGCGCCGATGTAGGAGGCGTCCAGCCGCTCCGGCAGGTTGAAATCGGCCTGGAAGGTGCCGCACTGCCACTCGCGCCCGATCGCGTCGGTCAGCTTGAAGTCGAGCTTCGGCCCGTAGAAGGCGCCCTCGCCCGGGTCCACCTCGTAGTCGTTGCGCACGGCGAGGATCGCCTTCTCGAGCGCGGCCTCCGCCTTGTCCCAGACCGCGTCCGAGCCCACGCGCACCTCCGGCCGGGTCGAGAGCTTGATGTCGAAGCTCGGAAAGCCCGTGTCGCGGTAGACCTTGGACAGGAGATCGATGAAGCCCGCGCATTCGGCCTCGATCTGGTCCTCGGTGCAGAAGATGTGCGCGTCGTCCTGCGTGAAGCCGCGCACGCGCATCAGCCCGTGCAGCGCGCCATGCGCCTCGTAGCGGTGGCAGGAGCCGAACTCGGCCAGCCGCAGCGGCAGGTCGCGGTAGCTCTTGATGCCGGTGTTGAAGACCTGCACGTGGCAGGGGCAGTTCATCGGCTTGAGCGCGTTGACGCGCTTTTCCTGCGCGTGCTCCTCGTCGATCTCCGTGATGTACATGTTCTCACGGTACTTGTCCCAGTGCCCCGAGGCCTCCCAGAGCTTGCGGTCCACCACCTGCGGCGTGTTGATCTCGCGGTAGCCGGCGGCGTCGAGCCGGCGGCGCATGTAGTCCTGCATCTCGCGGTAGATCGTCCAGCCGTCCGGGTGCCAGAAGACCATGCCCGGCGCTTCCTCCTGGAAGTGGAAGAGTTTCATCTCGCGGCCCAATCGGCGGTGGTCGCGCTTCTCCGCTTCCTCGAGGAAATGCAGGTAGTCCTTGAGCTCCTGCCGGGTCTTGAAGGCGACGCCGTAGATGCGCTGCAGCATCGGGCGGTTGGAGTCGCCCCGCCAGTAGGCGCCGGCCACCTTCATCAGCTTGAAGGCGTCGGCGGGCACCTGCCCGGTGTGGCTCAGGTGCGGGCCGCGGCAGAGGTCCTGCCAGTCGCCGTGCCAGTACATGCGCACCGGCTCGCCCTCGGGGATCGCCTCCACGAGCTCGACCTTGAAGGGCTCGCCCTTCTCCTCGTAGTGGCGGATCGCGCGTTCGCGGTCCCAGACCTCGGTGGTCACCGGATCGCGCGCCGCGATGATCTCGCGCATCTTCGCCTCGATCGCGCCAAGGTCCTCGGGCGTGAAGGGCTCGTCGCGGTCGAAGTCGTAGTACCAGCCGCGCTCGATCACCGGGCCGATCGTGACCTTCGTCTCGGGCCAGAGCTCCTGCACGGCGCGCGCCATGATGTGGGCGAGGTCGTGGCGGATGAGCTCCAGCGCGGGCGCGTCGTCGGCCATGGTGTTGATGGCGATCTCGGCGTCCGCCTCGATCGGCCACTGCAGGTCGTGGTGGCGCCCGTTCACCTGCGCGCTGATCGCCTTCTTGGCGAGCGACTTCGAGAGGCTCGCGGCGACCTCGGCGGGCGTGGTGCCGGCGGGAAACTCGCGGACGGAGCCATCGGGGAAGGTCAGGGAAACGGTGGACTGGTCGAGGGCCATGTCCGCTCTCCTCGTCGGTTCGGCGCCTACCGAGCGCCCGGTTGCGGGTCGGGTTCGCGCGCTGAATGGCCGCGCGCCGGCGGAAAGTCAACGCGGGCGGCGCGCAGCGGGCCGCATCGAACCGCGCCGGCGCGCCGGGGCGCTCCTCCCTCCCGCCGGTCGGTCGTCGCGAGGAGGGACCGAAGGGACCGAGGAGCGCCCGCCGGGCCCTTTTCTCCCGCGGCGCGAGCGGGCAGTCTCGCCCCGGGGCAAGAGGAGGCGCGCATGAGCGACCCGCAGTATCTCGAGACGCCGCAGGGGCGGCGCATCGCCTACCACCGCACCGAGGGGGAGGGGCCGGGGGTCGTCTTTCTCGGCGGCTTCATGTCCGACATGGAGGGCACCAAGGCGCTCTGGCTCGAGGACTGGGCGCGCCGGGCGGGCCGGGCCTTCGTCCGGTTCGACTATTCCGGCCACGGGCAGAGCGGGGGCGCCTTTACCGATCACGGCATCGGCGACTGGGCCGAGGACGCGGCTGCTGCGCTCGACGCGCTGACGGAGGGGCCGCAGGTGCTCGTCGGCTCCTCGATGGGCGGCTGGCTCGCGCTCCTGACGGCGCGCGCGGCGCCGGAGCGGGTGGCGGGCCTCGTCACCGTGGCGGCCGCGCCGGATTTCACCGAGGACGCGATGTGGGCGGGCTTCGACGCCGATCAGCGCGCCGCGCTGGAGCGCGAGGGCGTCGTGCATCTGCCCTCCGATTACGGTGCGCCCTATCCGGTCACGAAGCGGCTGATCAAGGACGGGCGCGCGCATCTGGTGCTGCGCGCGCCGCTCCACCTGCCGTTTCCGGTGCGCTTCCTGCAGGGCACGGCGGACGCGGATGTGGACCGCGCGGTGGCGCTGCGGCTGCTCGACCACGCGACGGGGCCGGACATGCGGCTCACGCTGGTGGACGGCGCGGACCACCGGTTTTCCGATCCGGACTGCCTCGCGCTCATCGGCGAGAGCGTCGAGGCGGTGCTCGCCCGCGCGGGCGCGGCGGCGTGATCGGGCGCGCCGCGCGCGGGGCGCTCGCGCTTCTCGTGCTGGCGGGCGTGGCGCTCTGGGTCTTCGGCCCGCGCGAAGCGGTGCCGGCGCGCGCCGCTTTCGATCCCGCGCGCCTCGGGGCCGATCTCGACGCTTATTTCGCCGCGGCGGAGGCGCGCGTGCCGGGGGTCACGCCGGGGACGGAGAAGCGGGTGATCTGGGCCGGCGACGCGGGGGCCGTCACGCCGCTCGCGCTCCTTTACGTGCACGGCTTCTCCTCGACCTCCGAAGAGATCCGCCCCGTGCCCGACCGCGTGGCCGCGGCGCTGGGCGCGAACCTCGTTTACACGCGGCTCACGGGGCACGGGCGCGACGGCGCCGCCATGGCCGAGGCGACGGCGGCGGACTGGATGGCGGACGTGGCCGAGGGCCTCGCCGCCGCGCGCGCCGCCGGGGACCGCGTCGCCGTGATCGCCACCTCCACCGGCGCGACGCTCGCCACCCTCGCGCTCGCCGACCCGGCAATGGCGCGGGACGTGGCCGCGGCGGTCTTCGTCTCGCCGAACTACGGCGTGAACGACCCGCGCGCGGCGCTCCTGACGTGGCCCGCGGCGCGGCTCTGGCTGCCGTGGGTCGCGGGGGGCGAGCGGCGCTTCACCCCGCGCAACGACCGTCACGCGCGCTACTGGACCACGCGCTACCCGATCGAGGCGGTGGTGCCCATGGCCGCGACGGTCGCGGCCGCGCGCGCCCTTCCGCCCGGCGCGGTCGAGGTGCCCGCGCTCTTCTGGTTCTCCGACGCCGACCGCGTGGTGCGCGCCGACGCGATTCGCAGCATGGCGGGCGGCTGGGGCGGACCGGTCCGCCTGCGCCCGGTCACGCCGGGGCCCGGGGACGACCCGGCCGCGCATGTGCTGGCCGGCGACATCCTTTCGCCGGGGCTGACCGGACCGGCGGTGGCGGAGATGACCGACTGGCTGCGCAGGCACGCGCTGCGCTGAGCCATCTGGCGGCCGGGGGCGGGCGGTGCTAGCCCTCGACGCCGCAACGTGACGCGGGGGACGATCCGAGATGAGCGAACCGCTGGTCTTGCTGCCCGGCCTCATGTGCGACGCGCGGCTCTTCCTGCCGCAGATCCTCGCGCTCGGGGCCACGCGCCCCGTGACGGTGGCGCCCGTCACCGGCGGCGAGCGGGTGGAGGAGATCGCCTCCGCGCTCATTCCGCATCTGCCGCCGCGCTTCGCGCTGGCGGGGCTCAGCATGGGCGGGATCGTGGCGATGGAGATCCTGCGCCGCGCGCCGGAGCGGGTGGCCCGGCTCGCCCTGATGGACACCGACCCGCTCGCCGAGAGCCCGGAGGCCGCGGCCTGGCGCGAGCCGCTGATCGCCAAGGCGCGCGCCGGCCAGCTCGAGGCGGCCGTCGCGGCGGTGCTGCGCCCCGACCACCTCGCTCCCGGGCCGCAGCGGTTCGAGGTGCTCGACACCTTGCGCGAGATGGCCGCGACGCTGGGGCCGGAGGTCTTCGTGCGCCAGATGCGCGCGCTGCAGCGCCGGCGCGATCAGCAGACCGCGCTGAGCGGCTACAAGGGGCCGGCGCTCGTGCTCTGCGGGGCGCATGACACCATGTGCCCGCGCACCCGACACGAGTTGATGGCCGAGCTGATGGCCGGCGCGACGCTCGAGGTGGTGGAGGAGGCCGGGCACCTGCCCACGCTGGAAGCGCCGGAGGCCGTGACCGCGGCGCTCGCCCGCTGGCTCTCGGTGACGGCGTAGCCCTGAACTGCCGGTTGCGCGCAAGGTTCCCGGCGGTAGCGGGTCGCCGGGCGCCGCCGGATCGCGGTCTGCGCGGGGCGGCGGCCTGGCGCCTGACCTGCCGGTTGCGCGGAAGGTTTCCCTCGCGCGCGCAGCTTTGGGCGCCGCCGGCTCGGGGTCCGGCCTGGCGCGCGCCCGCCCGGGCTGCGTGGACTGTCTCTGTCGGACGCGGGACGCCGGGTGACGTAAGGTAGCGGCCGGCTCGCAGTTCGCCTTGGCGCCAGCCTGCGGCGACCCGCGCGGATTGTCCCTGTCGGGAGTGGGCCGGCGGGTGGCGGCCGAAGGCGCGGCGCGGGTGCTCGCGGCGGCGAGGCCCTGCGCGCTACCGGCGGTCCGGCCGCGGCCGTCGCGCGAGACGCTTGGCCGCTCGGTTGCGCGCCTTGAAAGACGTCTCTCGGCCAGCTTGCCCGTCGCGTGGCCTCATACCGCGCCGCGGCCGGCCCCACCGCGGCCCGGACCGCTCCACGACAGCGGCGCCTCCGCTCAGCCCTGCGGCAGCAGCCCCTCGATCCGCCGGGTGATCGCGGGCGAGAGGGGGCGGGCGGCCGAGCCCCAGGTCGCCGCGACCCGGCCCTCGCCGTCGAGGAGCACCTTGTTGAAGTTCCAGCCGGGGACGAAATCGGCCTCGTCCCGGAGCCAGGCGTAGAAAGGATGCGCGCCATCGCCGCGCACGGAGGTGATCGTCGTCATCGGCAGGTCGAGGCCAAAGGTCAGCTCGCAGAACTCCTTGACCTCCGCCTCGCTCTCGAGCTCCTGGCGGAAGTCCTGCGAAGGCACGGCGAGCACGACGAGGCCCGCGTCGCGGTAGCGGTCGTAGAGCGCCTGAAGCCCCTCGTATTGCGGCGTGAAGGCGCAGAGCGAGGCCGTGTTGACCACCAGCACCGGCTGGCCGGCGTAGTCCGAGAGGCGGATCTCTCCGCCGTCGATGCTGTCGAAGGTCCAGTCGGCGGCGGCGGCGAGGCCGGCCCAGAGCGATAGCGCGGCGGCGAGGATCAGGCGCATGGCGTCACTCCCTGTGTCTCTGCCAAAGGTAGCGGCCCCGCCGGCCGGTCAAGCCCACACGCGCGCTCACAAGCGCGTGGCGCCCAGTAGGCGCGGGGGCGATTCGGGCGCAGGCTGCGCGCATCGATGGAGGAGGACCCGCGATGCCCACCCTGCGCCACGCCGCCGCCGCGCTCGCGCTCGGCCTGTTCGCCGTCTCCGCCGCGGCCGACCCCGCGCGATGGGCCGCCGAATGGCCCGAGACCGATTTCTCGCGCACCACGCTCGAGGACTGGGACGAGGTGATCTCGGGCGGCCCGCCGAAGGACGGCATCCCGGCGCTCTCGGAGCCTGCCTTCATCCCGGTGGGCGCGGAGGACCGCCTCGGCCCGCGCGAGCCGGTGATCGCCGTCGAGATGGCGGGCGCGGTGCCGCGCGCCTATCCGATCCGCTATCTCATGTGGCACGAGATCGTGAACGACCGGATCGCCGGTCGCCCCGTCGCCGTGACCTACTGCCCGCTCTGCAACTCCGGCATCACCTTCGACAGGCGGGTGGACGGGCGGGTGCTCACCTTCGGCGTCTCGGGCAAGCTCCGGCATTCGGACATGATCATGTACGACCGCGAGACGGAAAGCTGGTGGCAGCAGGCGCTGGGCGAGGCGATCGTGGGCGAGATGACCGGAACGGTGCTCGAGACGGTGCCCACCTGGATGGAGGGTTGGGCGCAGTTCGCCGCGCGCAATCCCGAGGGCGTCGTCATGGACGAGCCTGACTGGAACCGCCGCTACGGCGCCAATCCCTATCGCGGCTACGACAGCGCCGACCGCCCCTTTCTCTACGCCGGCGAGGATCCGCCGCACGGGCTGCGCCCGCTGGAGCGGGTCGTGCGCGTGGACGACCGCGCCTGGCCGCTCGCGCGGCTCGCCGAGCGCGAGGTGATCCGCGAGGTGGGCGTGGTGCTCAGCTGGCGGCCGGGGCAGGCCTCCGCGCTGGACGCGGGCCGCGTCGCCGAGGGGCGCGACATCGGATCGGTACGCGTGCGCGACGGGCAGGGCCGCGACGTGACGCACGACGTGATGTTCGCCTTCACCTTCGACGCCTTCTGGCCCGAGGGCACCTGGATGCTTGAGGGCGGGCCGCGCTGAGCGCGGCTTTTCAAGGGCCGCGGCGCATGCTAACCGCTCGCGCGCATCGGGGCGCGGGCGGTTGCGCGCGCCCTCTTTCTCATTGGAACGGGGACCCTCATGGCCATCGAACGCACCCTCTCGATCATCAAGCCCGACGCCACGCGCCGCAACCTGACCGGCAAGATCAACGCCAAGTTCGAGGAGGCGGGCCTGCGCATCGTCGCGCAGAAGCGCATCCAGCTCACCAAGGAGCAGGCCGGCGCGTTCTACGCCGTCCACAAGGAGCGCCCCTTCTACGACGAGCTCTGCGAGTTCATGGCCTCCGCGCCGGTCGTCGTGCAGGTGCTCGAGGGCGAGGGCGCGATCGCCAGGAACCGCGAAGTCATGGGCGCCACCAACCCCGCCGACGCCGCGCCCGGCACGATCCGCGCCGAGTTCGCGGATTCGGTCGGCGAGAACTCGGTGCACGGCTCCGACGCGCCCGAGACCGCGGCCGAGGAGATCGCCTTCTTCTTCTCCGGCCTCGAGATCGTGGGCTGAAACCCGGCGCGCGCCCGGGGCGTGACCCGGGCGCGGCCGACGTTCGCGGTGGCGGCCCGTGCGCTGCCATCGCGGAGCACTCGCCTCTGTGGGACTCGGTCTGTCCGCGGCCGTTCGGCGCGTGGTGGCCCGCGCGCTGACATTGCGGAGCGCGGGCCTCGGAGCGCCTGCCTCGGGCGGCCGGGGCGGTTCGCGGCCGTTTGGCGCGTTGCGGCTACAGGCGACGACCCGCACCCGCCAGACTGCGCCATGGGCCGGGCGGCCCCTTCAGTCGGACGCTGAGATCAAGCGCCGCTTGTCGACCGCACCGCTCTCCAAGTCGATCGGGCGGCGGCGACACGGGCGGCCTCCCGAGCGCCGTGCACACGCGCTCGTGCCGCATCAGGGCCCACGTCAGACACAGGGCAGCGCCTCGGCGCTCCCTCGCGTCAGGGCCAAAGCACGTCGCACCGCCATCCCGACGGACCGCGCGTTGCGCCAAGGCGGGCGCGTGGGCCGCGCTCAGACGGCGGTGGACTTCGCGCCGCCCCGCTTCGCCGGGGCCTTCGCGCTCTCTTCGCCGGCCTCGGCGACGCTTTCGGACAGGCGCTCGCCCGCCGAGGTCGCGCCCTGCGACATCAGGCCGAAGCAGCGCATGCAGAACTCCATGTTCTCCACTGCGTCGGTCGAGAGGCGTTTCATCTCCTCCGAGAGCCAGCCGTTGATCTCCGCGACCGTCTCCTCCGGCGCGCCGTCCCCGTTGGCCTTCCGCATGTGCTCGGCGCAGCGCTGCGCGCTCTCCGCGGCGTCGCGGCGGCGCTCGAACCAGGCGTGGGCGTAGCGGTCCCATTCCTGCATCAGGGACTTCTGCGTCTGCCAGATGACTTCCGCCTGCGGCGCCATCGCGGCCGCGGGCAGGGAGAACTGCGTCATCATCTGCATCGGCTGCATGAGATCGGACATCTGCGGTGTCGTCTGCTTCGCCATGCGGCTTTCCTTTCCTCAGCGCCTCGACCCCGGGGCGAACCGCCGCCGGGCCTCGTCTGGCTAGGCGCGCCGCGCGGCGCGTGCATTGACGGCTGTTAACCGGAGCCGGGAAAAGGAACGACGGCGCGCCGCTGTCTCAGCGCAGCACGATCTCGTCGGAGCGGATGAGCCCGAGGACGTCGCGCGCGCGTTCGTCGAGCAGCTCGAGGTCGAGGCTCTCGTCTGAAAGGCGCCGGGTGAGGTTCTCCATCCGCGCGATTTCCGCCTCCAGCGCGGCGAGCTCCTGCCCGAGGCGCGCCGCCTCCAGTTCGACCTCGGCGCGCCGGAAGAGGCCGTAGTCGCCCTGCACGGCGGCGAAGGCGAAATAGAGCCCCAGCCCGAAGGCGATGGCGAAGAAGGCGATCACCCCGAAGGCGGGGCGGCTGCGGTGGGTCATGCTCTGCCTCGTCGGGCGCCCTCTGACGTGGCGCTCGCCGGGAGTATGACACAGGCGATTCGCGCAGGGAATCCCTCGTGACGCGGTTTTCGCGTGCCGTCGAGCGCCCTAGGCTGGCGGCACAGAGGAGGCCCGCCATGACCCGTCCGCCGCCCGCCGACCGGCTCGCCACCCATACGGTCGAGAACCAGCCGGGCGCGCCGCCGCCGCCCGATCTCTGGGTCGGGGACGCGCCCCTGCGCGCGGGCGTCGCCGCGCAGGACGGCGACGCGGCGGCGGTCGCGGCCGCCGCCGCCCGCTTCGGCAGCGCCGAGGCGCGCAGGGACGGCGAGGAGGCGCGCCGCGACGCGCCGCGGCTCGCGCTCTTCGACCGGGGCGGGCGGCGGCTCGACGAGGTGCGCTTCGCGCCGGGCTATCACGCGCTCATGCAGGCCGGGATGGAGGCGGGCTACGCCGCCGCCGCCTGGGAGGGGCGGCCCGGCGGGCACGTCGCCCACGCCGCGATGGTCTATCTGCTGAGCCAGGTGGAGCCGGGCGTCTGCTGCCCGCTGACGATGACCTACGCCGGGGTGCCCGCTCTTCAGGCCGACGCAGAGCTCGCCGAGGCGTGGGTCCCGAAGCTCACCGCGCGCGCCTACGATCCCGCGATCGCGCCCATCGGGGCGAAGCGCGCCGCGACCCTTGGCATGGCGATGACCGAGAAACAGGGCGGCTCGGACGTGCGCGCCAACACCACGCGCGCCGCGCCCGACGGCGATCTCTGGCGGCTGACGGGGCACAAGTGGTTCTGCTCGGCGCCGATGTCCGACGGCTTCCTGACGCTCGCGCAGACCGAGGCGGGGCTCACCTGTTTCCTCGTGCCCCGCTGGCTGGAGGGCGCGCGCAACGCGATCCGGCTCCAGCGGCTCAAGGACAAGCTCGGGAACCGCGCCAATGCCTCCGCCGAGATCGAGTATCAGGGCGCGGTCGCCCATCGCCTCGGCGAGGCGGGGCAGGGGGTGCGCACCATCATCCGCATGGTGCACCACACCCGGCTCGACACCGCCATGGCGCCCGCGGGGCTCATGCGCGCCGCGCTCACGGAGGCGCTCTGGTGGGTCGAGGGGCGGCGCGCGTTCCAGAAGCGGCTGATCGATCAGCCGCTGATGCGCGCGGTGCTCGCCGATCTCGCGCTCGACTGGGAAGGGGCGCTCGCCGCCGGGCTGCGCGCCGCGCGCGCCTTCGACGGGGCGGACGAGGGCGACCGCGCGCTCGCGCGGATCAGTGTGGCGCTCGCCAAATACGTCTCGAACAAGCGCGCGGTGCCGGTCATCGGCGAGGCGATGGAGGTCATGGGCGGCATGGGCTACGTCGAGGACACGCCCCTGCCGATGCTCTACCGCGAGGCGCCGCTCAACGGCATCTGGGAGGGCTCGGGCAACGTGATCTGCCTCGACATCCTGCGCACGCTCGCGCGGGAGCCGGTGGCGGCCGAGGCGCTCGAGGCCGAATTCGACGCGGTCGAGGGGGCCGAGCCCGCCTTCGACGCCGCGCGGGCGGCGCATCGCGCGCGCTGGCCCGGCCTGCCGCCCGAGGGCGAGGCGCGCTGGTTCGCCGAGAGCCTCGGCGCGCTCTTCACCGCCGCGGTCCTGATCCGCACCGCGCCGGAGCCGGTGGCGTCGGGCTACGCGCGCACCCGCCTCGGCGCGCCGCGCGGCCTGATGCCGGGGGCGGTCGCCGGGCTGGACGAGGGCGCGATCCTCGAACGCCTCGCGGCGGGGTGAAGGAGTAGCTCCTGCGGTATGGGGCGGGCGAAGGCGGCGCCTGGGCCGAGACGCGCCCCCGCAGCGCCCCGGTGCGATGCCGCCCATCCCTCGCGCCCGGCCCCTGGAGCGGCGCGCCCGCGCCGCGACGGCCCGACCGGCCGTCGCCATGGAGCCCGGCCACCCGGGGCCTGCGCGACAATCAAGATCGACGCGTCCCGCAAGCTGGTCGGGATCGGCCCGCACGATCCGCCGCGCGGGAGGGATCGACATCCGCCCGGCGCCGTCGCCCGTGACGCACGAGCGCGCCCCGCCTCAGCCCGCGACGGACGCGGCGTAGATCGCGTCGACGGCCTCCTGCAGCGTGCGGTCGAAGGCCGCGTCGTCCTGATCGGCGGTCAGCCCCTCGGTCAGCGCGCGCGAGAAGCTGGCGATCACGCCCGTGTTCTGCGCCAGAAGCTTGCAGGCCTCTTCGCGCGTGCAGCCGCCCGAGAGCGCGACCACCCGCATCACCTTGTCGTGGACGACGAGCGGCGCGTAGAAATTGGGCATCGTCGGCAGCGAGAGCTTGAGGATCACCTGCCGCCCCTCGGGCAGCGCGTCGAGTTGCGCGGTGATCTCCTCGAGGAGCAGGCGCTCGGCCTCTTCCTTGTCGGGGATGGTGATCGTCACCTCGGGCTCGACGATCGGGACGAGCCCCTTGTCGAGCACCTGCCGCGCGATCTCGAACTGCTGCGCGACGACCGCCGCGATGCCCGAGGGCGAGGCCGCGTCGATCACCGAGCGTTCCTTGGTGCCAAAGATGCCGTGTTCTATCGCGCGGTCGAGCAGCGCGTCGAGATCGGGGTTCGGCTTCATCAGGCGCACGCCGTCCTCCGCCGGAGCGAGCCCCTTGTCGATCTTGAGGAAGGGCACGACGCCCTTCTGCTCCCAGAGGAAACGCGCCGCCGGCACGCCGGCGAAGTCGCGCTCCATCGTCTTTTCGAAGAGGATCGCGCCGAGCACCTTGTCGCCCGAGAAGGCGGGCGAGCGCACGATGCGCGTGCGCATCTCGTGGACGAGGTCGAACATCTCCGCCTCGGAGGAATAGCGATCCTCCGGGATGCCGTAGAGGGCGAGTGCCTTGGGCGTCGAGCCGCCCGACTGGTCGAGCGCGGCGATGAAGCCGCGCCCCTCGGTCATCTGCTTGATCTGGTCTTCGCTCGGCATTGGGCCTCTCGCTCCACGTGTCCCTGCGTCAGGTCTCTAGAAAAAGCCGCCGCGCCGCGCAATCGCGCCGCTCACGCGGACGCGCGCAGCGCCGCGACGCCGGGCAGCTCCTTGCCCTCCATCCACTCGAGGAAGGCGCCGCCGGCCGTCGAGACGTAGCTGAAGGCCTCCGCCACGCCGGCGTGGTTGAGCGCCGCGACCGTGTCGCCGCCCCCCGCGACCGAGACGAGGCGGCCGTCCCGCGTGAGTTGCGCGGCATGGCGCGCGCAGGCGGTGGTCGCTTCGTCGAAGGGCGGCACCTCGAAGGCGCCGAGCGGGCCGTTCCAGATCAGCGTGCGCGCGCGCTCCAGCGCCTGTCGGATATGGGCGACGCTGTCGGGCCCGGCGTCGAGGATCATCCGGTCCTCTGGGCAGTCCTCCATCCGGCAGGTCTCGTGCGCGGCGTGGGGCTCGAGCGCCTCGGCGACCACCACGTCGCGCGGCAGGAGGATCTCGCAGCCCGTCTCGGCCGCGCGCGCAGCGACTTCGCGCGCCGTCCCGGCCATGTCGCGCTCGGCGAGCGAGCGGCCCACGTCGAAACCCGCGGCGTAGAGGAAGGTGTTCGCCATGCCGCCGCCGATCACCAGCATGTCCACCCGCTCCACGAGATTGCGCAAGAGGTCGAGCTTCGTGGAGACCTTGGCGCCGCCCACCACGGCGATCACCGGGCGCTCGGGATCGCCGAGCGCGCGTTCGAGCGCGCCGAGCTCGGCCTCCATCAGCCGCCCCGCGCAGGACGGCAGCAGATGCGCGACGCCCTCGGTCGAGGCATGCGCGCGGTGCGCCGCCGAGAAGGCGTCGTTGCAGTAGACGTCGCCGAGGCGGGCGAAGCCCTGCGCGAGGGCGGGGTCGTTCGCCTCCTCGCCGGGCTCGAAGCGCGTGTTCTCCAGAAGCAGCACCTCGCCAGCGGGCAGCGCCTCGGCCGCGGCCTCCGCGGCCGGGCCGACCGGGTCCTCGGCGACGCGCACCGGCGCGGCGAAGGCCGCCTCGAGCGCGGGTTTCAGCGGCGCGAGCGACATCTCCGGCACGCGCTCGCCCTTGGGGCGGTCGAAATGCGCGAGCAGCACGGGCCGCCCCCCGCGCGCGAGGATGTCGCGCACCGTGGGCGCGACGCGGTCGATGCGCGTCGGATCGGTGACGCGGCCGTCCTGCACGGGCACGTTGATGTCGACCCTGACCAGGACGCGCCGCCCCTCGAGCGCCATGTCGTCCAGCGTCTTCCAGCTCATCGCCGCGTCCCCCCTTGCTCGCCTCGGATTGCGCGCGCCTTTTCGACGGAAGCGGCGCGCCGGTCAATCCGATCGTCGCGGGGCTTGCCGCGCGCCGGCAGGGCGTCGTAACAGGGCGCGAGCCACGAGACGAGGAGCGCCGCGCATGGCCGAGATCCGCGACCCCGAGAACACCATCCTGATGGAGCTGAAGGACGGCACGGTGACGATCGAGCTTCTGCCCGACGTGGCGCCGCAGCACGTCGAGCGGATGAAGACGCTCGCCCGCGCCGGGGCCTACGACAACGTGGCCTTCCACCGGGTGATCGACGGCTTCATGGCGCAGACGGGCGACGTCGAGCACGCCAACATGGAAGACGGCTACAACCCGCGCCGCGCGGGCACCGGCGGCTCGGACCTGCCGGACCTGCCGGCCGAGTTCTCGCGCATCCCGCACGACCGCGGCACGCTTGGCGCGGCGCGCTCGCAGAACCCGAACAGCGCGAACTCGCAGTTCTTCATCAGCTTCAAGGACAACCATTTCCTGAACGGGCAGTACACAGTCTACGGCCGCGTCATCGGGGGCATGGAGCACGTCGACGCCATCACCCGCGGCGAGCCGCCCGCCAATCCCGACCGGATGATCAGCGTGAAGGTGGCCGCCGATGCGTAAGCTCCTCCTCGCCGCGGCGTGTCTCGCCGCCGGCCCCGCCGCCGCCACCGGCCTCGCCATCGAGATCGCGGGCGAAGCCGAGGGCACCGTGCGCATCGACCTTCTGGAGGAGGTGGCGCCGAACCACGTGGAGCGCATCGCGACCCTCGCCGAAGAGGGCGCCTACGACGGGGTGGTGTTTCACCGCGTGATAGACGGCTTCATGGCGCAGACCGGCGACGTGGCCTTCGGCCGGCTCGAGGGCGGCGACATGCGCCGCGCGGGCACCGGCGGCTCGGACCTGCCGGATCTCGCGGCGGAGTTCTCCGACGTCTCCTTCGAGCGCGGCGTCGTCGGCATGGCGCGCTCGGCCGATCCGGACAGCGCCAACTCGCAGTTCTTCATCATGTTCGCCCCCGCGCCGCATCTCGACGGGCAATACACCGTCGTCGGCCGCGTGACCGAGGGCATGGAGGTCGTCGACGCCATCAAGCGCGGCGAGGGCCGCAACGGCGCGGTTGTCGGCCGCCCGGACGTGATGCAGACGGTCACCGTCACCGACTGAGCCGCGTCCCGCGATTTTTCGTACGAAAAATCGCGGGACCGATACCCTTCCCCGCGCGGAGATTTTTCGTACGAAAAATCTCCCTGCGCCGTTCCGGGACGCCGCGATGGATCGTCAGCCCGTTTTCGTCCTCGTCCGCCCGCAGATGGGCGAGAACATCGGCGCCGCGGCGCGGGCGATGTGGAACTTCGGGCTCGACCGCATGCGCCTCGTCGCGCCGCGCGATGGCTGGCCCAACCCGGCCGCGGGCGCGACGGCGAGCGGGGCGGGGCGGCTGCTCGACGCCGCGCAGATCTACGACGACACCGCCGCCGCCATCGCCGACGTGACGCATGTCTACGCCACCACCGCGCGCCCGCGCGGCATGACGACGCCCGTGATGAGCCCCGAGCGCGCGATGGCCGACGCCGCCCGGCGGCTCGCCGCGGGGGAGCGGGTGGCCGTCCTCTTCGGCCCCGAGCGCGCGGGCCTCGAGAACGACGACATCGCGCGCGCCAACACCATCGTCACCGTCCCCGTGAACCCGGAGTTCCCGAGCCTGAACCTCGCGCAGTGCGTTCTGCTGACCGGCTACGAGTGGCGCCGCCACACGGCCGATGTCACGCACGAGGCTGTGGTGCCCGGCCCCGACGGCTGGGCCGAGGCGGGCGAGGTCGCGCGGCTCGCCGAACACTACGAGGCGCGGCTGGAGGAGGCGGGCTTCTTCTTTCCCGCGCACAAGGCCGAGAGCATGCGGCGCAACCTGCGCAATCTCTGGTCGCGGATGCCGCTGACGAAGGCCGACGTGCGCATCTTCCACGGCATCCTGCGCCAGCTTGTGCGCCACCGCGACGGGCCGCGCTGAGCTTGCCGCCGCCCCTGCACCGGCATAGATAGCGCGGCGGACAAGCGGGAGGCGGGGCATGGCCGAGAAACGCAAGCTGTTCGAGGAGGTGGGCGAAGGCGCGCCGGCGCAGGCGGCGCCGCGGGGCGGCATGCTCGACGCCGGCCGGCGCGGGGCGCGCGGCGCGGTGCGCGTCTGGCTCATGATCCTCTTCGCGCTCGTCGTGCTGATGATCGCCGTGGGCGGGCTCACCCGGCTCACCGATTCGGGGCTGTCGATCACCGAATGGGCGCCGATCTCGGGCGCGATCCCGCCGATGAGCGCGGAGGACTGGCAGCGCGAGTTCGAGGCTTATCGGCAGATCCCCGAATACCAGCTTCAGAACAAGGGCATGAGCCTGTCGGAGTTCCAGTTCATCTACTGGTGGGAATGGGGCCACCGGCAGCTTGGCCGGGTGATCGGGCTGGTCTGGGCCGCGGGCTTTTTCGGTTTCCTCGTCACGCGGAAGATGCCGCCGGGCTGGACGGGGCGGCTCTTCGGGCTCGGGCTGCTCGGCGGGCTTCAGGGCGCGATCGGCTGGTGGATGGTGGCCTCGGGGCTCGAGGGCACGATGCTCGACGTGGCGAGCTATCGGCTGGCCACACATCTCGGGCTCGCCTTCGTGATCCTCGGGCTGATCGCGTGGTACGTCACCCGCCTCGGCCGGGAGGAACGCGAGCTCCTGCAGGCGCGGCGCCAGCGCGAGGGGCGGCTCGCCGGCTGGGGCGCGGCCTTCGCCGCGGTCGCCTTCGTGCAGATCCTCCTCGGCGCGCTGGTGGCCGGCATCGACGCCGGGCGCAACTACACCGACTGGCCGCTGATGGCGGGGGGCTTCTTCCCGCCCTATCCCTTCCAGCTTGAACCCCTCTGGCGCAATTTCTTCGAGGACGACGGCCTCGTGCAGTTCATGCACCGGATGGCGGGCTACGCGCTCGTGCTCTTCGGCGTCCTGCTCTGGTGGGTGGCGCGGCGCTCGCCCAATCCGGCGACGCGCTTCGCCTTCAACGCGGTGCTGGCGATGGTGCTGGTGCAGCTCGCGCTCGGCATCCTGACGGTGATCTACGGCGCGCCCTGGCACCTCGCGATCCTGCATCAGTTCGGGGCGGTGGTGCTCTGGGTGCTGGCGCTCTGGGCGCGGTTCCGCGCGCTTTACCCGGTCGCGCAGTCGGTGCGGGGGACGGCATGAGCGCCTACGACGAATTGATGGCCCACGCGCGCGAGACGCAGGCGCTCGCGCAGGTGGCCGGGCGCCTCGGCTGGGACCAAGAGACGATGATGCCGCGCGCCGCCGCGCCCCAGCGCGCCGAGGAGATGGCGGCGCTGGAGGGCGTGCTGCACGCGCGGCGCACCGATCCCCGCGTGGCCGAATGGCTGGAGCGGGCCGAGGCGCCGGATGCGGCGGGCGCGGCGCAGCTGCGCCTCATCCGGCGGGCGCACGCGCGCGCGACGAAGGTGCCCGCGCGCCTCGCCGCCGAGCTCGCCCGCGTGACCAGCCGCGCGCAGGGCATCTGGGCCGAGGCGCGCGCGGCGGAGGACCCGGGCGCCTTCCTGCCGGTGCTGTCGGAGGTCGTGGCGCTCCGCCGCGAGGAGGGCGCGGCGCTCGCCGAGGGGGGCGACGTCTATGACGCGCTCCTGCAGGACTACGAGCCCGGCACCACGGCGGCGGAGCTCGAGGCGATGTTCGCCGCGCTGCGTCCCCGGCTCGCGGAGCTGCGCGCGGCGGCGCTGGATCGGCCGGCCCCGCCGGCGCTGTCGGGGCGCTTCGACCCGGCGGTGCAGCACGCGCTCGCGCAGGAGCTGGCGCAGGCCTTCGGCTACGACCTCTCGCGCGGACGGATCGACACGGCGGTCCATCCCTTCAGCTCGGGCTCCGGCCTCGACGTGCGGATCACCACGCGCACGGATCCGGCCGATCCCTTCAACTGCCTCTATTCCACCATCCACGAGACCGGCCACGCCGCCTACGAGCAGAACATCGACGCGGCCTATCTGCTGACGCCGATGGGCGAGGGCGCCTCGATGGGCGTGCACGAGAGCCAGAGCCGGCTCTACGAGAACCAGCTCGGCCGCTCGCGCGCCTTCACCGGCTGGCTGTTCCGGCAGATGCGCGCGCGCTTCGGCGATATCGGCATCGCGGACGAGGAGGCGTTCTACGCCGCCGTCAACCGCGTGCACCGCGGCTTCATCCGCACCGAGGCCGACGAGCTACAATACAACCTGCACGTTCTTCTGCGCTTCGACCTCGAGCGGGCGCTGATCGCGGGGGACCTCGCCGCGGGCGACCTGGAGGCGGCGTGGAACGACCGCTTCGCCGCCGATTTCGGTTACGCCCCCGAGCGGCCCTCGGACGGGCTGTTGCAGGACGTGCACTGGTCCGTCGGGCTCTTCGGCTACTTCCCGACGTACACGCTCGGCAATCTTTACGCGGGCTGCCTGCACGCCGCGCTGCGCCGCGACCTGCCCGATCTCGACGACCGGCTCGCCGCGGGCGATCCGTCGCCGGCGACGGAGTGGTTGCGCGCGCGGGTGCAGCGTCACGGCGGGCTGATGGAGCCGCGCGCGCTGATCGAGCAGGCCACCGGCGAGGCGCCCTCGGAGGTGCCGCTCCTCGCCTATCTCGAAGAGAAGTTCGGCCGCCTCTACAGGCTCTGAGCGCGTCAGTGCAGCGTGAACTCGCCCACGACGTTGCGCCATTCGCCCGGCGCGACGAGCTTGCGGTGGGCGAAGCGCACCGAATGCAGCGGCCCCTCGATCTCGGACTGCCAGAACTCGATGAAGCGGAAGAGCCGGGGGTGATCCGGCGCGAGGTCGTAGTCCTGCCAGACGAAGGTGTTCAGCACGTTGCGATAATCGGGCATCCGGTAGAACACCTCCGCCGTGGTCAGCCCGTAGCCCTTGAGCATCAGTTCCGTCTCGGTCATCGGCACCTCCCGGTGAGTCGTTCCGAAATGATGCCCGGCGGGGCATAATTTTCAATGAAAACAATGCTCTAGCAGCAGGTATTGGTGGCTGCTGACAGCGCCGCGGGGCGGCGTTGCACGGGGCCGAGCGCGGGTGCTATAGACGCGCACGGGCCGCGCGTGGCCCCCGGCAGAGAGCAGGATTCCCGTGACCGATACCCCCGAACCCCCTGAGGAGTCTCCGGAAATCCCGGGCGTGCCCTACGAGGGCCCGAGCGTCTCGATCGCGGAGGAGATGCGCGCCTCCTACCTCGATTACGCTATGAGCGTGATCGTCGCCCGCGCGATCCCCGATCTGCGCGACGGGCTGAAACCCGTGCACCGGCGCATTCTTTATGCAATGCACGAAACGGGGAACACGCACGACAAGCCCTACCGCAAGTCCGCGCGCCCGGTGGGCGACGTCATGGGGCAGTATCACCCGCACGGCGACGCGGCGATCTACGACGCGCTCGTGCGGATGGCGCAGGACTTCTCGATGTCGCTGCCGCTTCTGGACGGGCAGGGCAACTTCGGCTCGATGGACGGCGACAACCCGGCGGCCATGCGCTACACCGAGGTGCGCATGGCCAAGGCGGCCGACTACGTCCTCGCCGACATCGACAAGGAAACGGTCGATTTTCAGGACAACTACGACGGCAAGCAGCGCGAGCCCACGGTCCTGCCGGCGCGCTTCCCGAACATGCTGGTCAACGGGGCGGGCGGCATCGCCGTCGGCATGGCCACCAACATCCCGCCCCACAACCTCGGCGAGGTGGTGGACGCCTGCCTCGCCCTGATCGAGGAGCCGGACCTCTCGACCGAGCGGCTGATCGAGTACGTCCCCGGCCCGGATTTCCCGACGGGTGGCGTGATGCTCGGCCGGTCGGGGGCGCGGAAGGCCTACCTCGAGGGGCGCGGCAGCGTGATCCTGCGGGCAAAAACCCGGGTCGAGGAGCTGCGCAAGGACCGCTTCGCCATCATCGTGGACGAGATCCCCTATCAGGTGAACAAGTCCTCGATGATCGAGAAGATCGCCGAGGCGGTGCGCGACAAGCGCATCGAGGGCGTCGCCCACGTGCAGGACGAGAGCGACCGCGGCGGCGTGCGCGTGGTGATCGAGCTCAAGCGCGACGCGACGCCCGACGTGGTGCTCAATCAGCTCTGGCGCTTCTCGCCGATGCAGACCTCCTTCGGCTGCAACATGCTCGCGCTCAACGGCGGCAAGCCCGAGCAGCTGACGCTCCGGGGCTTCCTCACCGCCTTCCTCGGCTTCCGCGAGGAGGTCGTGGCGCGGCGCACCGCCTATCTCCTGCGCAAGGCGCGGGAGCGCAGCCATATCCTCTGCGGTCTAGCCGTGGCGGTGTCGAACGTGGACGAGGTGGTGGCGACGATCCGCGCCTCGGCCGACGCGGCGGAGGCGCGGCGGCGGCTGATGGAGCGGCGCTGGCCGGCCGAGGACATCGCCGAATACATCCGCCTGATCGACGATCCCACCCACACGATCAACGACGACGGCACCTATTACCTCTCCGAGGTGCAGGCGCGCGCGATCCTCGATTTGCGCCTTCAGCGGCTCACGCAGCTCGGGGTGAAGGAAGTGACCGACGAGCTCGAGGAGCTCGCCGCGAAGATCAAGGATTACCTCGAGATCCTCGGGAGCCGCGAGCGGATCATGGGGATCATCCGCGACGAGCTGACCGAGGTGCGCGAGCTCTTCGCGGTGCCGCGCCGGACCGAGATCGTGGACTGGGCGGGCGACCTCGAGGACGAGGACCTGATCGAGCGCGAGGACATGGTGGTCACCGTCACCCAGTCCGGCTGGATCAAGCGCACGCCCTTGGCCGACTACCGGTCGCAGAAGCGCGGCGGCAAGGGCCTCTCGGGCATGGCGACCAAGGAGGACGACGTCGTCACGACGCTCTTCGTCGCCAACACGCATACGCCGCTTCTCTTCTTCACCACCGACGGGATGGTCTACAAGCTCAAGACCTGGCGCCTGCCGCTCGGCGCGCGCACGGCCCGCGGCAAGGCGATCGTCAACATCCTGCCGATCCCGCAGGGCGTTTCGATCGCCGCGATCATGCCGGTGGACCGCCCCGAGGAGGAGTGGGCCGACCTGCAGATCATGTTCGCCACCTCCGCGGGCGACGTGCGGCGCAACGCGCTCTCGGATTTCACCAACGTCAAGTCCAACGGCAAGATCGCCATGAAGCTCCCCGAGGGCGTGGAACTGGTGAACGCGCGCATCGCCTCGGAGGAGGACGACGTGCTGCTGGTCACCGACTCGGGCCGCGCGATCCGCTTCCCGACGACGGAGGTGCGCGTCTTCAAGGGCCGCGATTCGACCGGCGTGCGCGGCATCCGGCTGCAGGACGGCGACCGCGTGGTCTCCATGTCGATCATCCGCCACTTCGAGGCGACGCCGGAGGAGCGCGCCGCCTATCTCAAGCAGCGCCGCCTGATGGCGGGCGCCGCCGAGGAGGAGATCGAGGCCGACGAAGAGGAGGCGCCCGTCGCCGAGGGCCAGCTTTCGCCCGAGCGCTACGCGGCGATGTCGGCGGCCGAGAACCTGCTGCTGACGATCACCGCGAAGGGGCTGGGCAAGCTCACCTCCGGCCACGACTACCCGGTGCGCGGGCGCGGCGGCCTCGGCGTGCGGGCGATCGACAAGGCGATGCGCGGCGGGCCGGTGGTGGCCTGCTTCCCGGTCGACATGGACGACCAGATCATGCTCGCCACCTCGCGCGGGCAGTCGATCCGCGTGCCGGTGGACGGCATCTCCTTCCGCTCGCGCAGCGCGGGCGGGGTGAAGGTCTTCGACACCCGCGAGGGCGAGGAGGTCGTCTCCGTCGCCTGGATCGCCGAGCAGGGCGAGGACGAGGCCGACGACGGCGCGGGCTGAGGCCGGCGCGTCGATCTTGTCGTCGGGAGCCGCCGTCTCTGGGCGCGCCGGTGGGGTAGCCGGTCGTTCTAGTGGTGCAGCCGCAGCAGATGAGGGCGCACCGACGCATGGCCGGCGGTCATGCGGTGGTCCGGAGCACCACTGCGCGGCAGTCGTCGGAAAGGGGCAGTGGCCTGCAGCGGCGTTCCGCTCGAGCGGTTTCGCCCTGTCGCGGCTGCGCCGCCGGCGAGAGACACGCGGAGCGCCCTGCGCGCATCTCTGGCCGCGCGGGGCTGTCAGGGGCGTCACCCGCCCCCCCGCCCGGCCTCGATGCTGAAGAGCGCCCGCCGTCCGCCTCAGGGAATGATGCGGGTGTACTTCGTCCCTTCCACCGTCACCCCGGCGCGCAGGCCGGCCTGGCCGAAGACGATGGCGATCACCGGCGAGCGGGTCGTCGTCGTCTCGGCGCTCAGGTTCTCGCCGAGGTCGTTGAAGGCGTATTCGATATCCGCGCCCGCGGCCCAGCCGCTGCCGCTGCGGAAGCGCTCGAGCGCCTCCTGCGTCATGAAGAAAAGCACGTGGCTGTACTGCTGCACGCCGATCTGCGGGCCGACGCTGCCGCGCGCGGCGGAGTAGTAATCGACCGTCACCCCGTCGATGCGCAGCGCGCCGCGGCCGTAGGCGCCGCCGAACCCGAGGCCCGCCTCGGTCATCACCGGCATCACGAGCATGCCGACCGACTTGTCGGCGATCACCCGCGTGTCGGGATATCTCGCATACATGCGCTGCAGCGTCGCCTCGACGCGCGCGTCGATCGTCGCCGGCCCGACGCTGCCCACGCCGTTGCCGCAGCCTGCCACCAGCCCCGTCGCGGCCAGTCCCGCGAGGAGCCCCCGTCGTCCGATCACCGTCATGCCGTTCCGCCCTTCGGTTGTCCTGCCTGAGCCTCTGTGTCCGGCCATTCTGCACGGGCCGGCGTCGCCCACAGGATACCCCGTCGCGGCGGCGCTGTCACGCCGCAAGCGCGCCGGCGGCGGCTTATCGCCGGGCCAGCGCCTCCGCGGCGCGCGGGGCGAAATAGGTGAGAATCCCGTCGCAGCCCGCGCGCTTGAAGGCGAGCAGGCTCTCGAGCATCACCCGGTCGCCGTCGAGCCAGCCCTGCCGCGCCGCGCCCTCGAGCATCGCGTATTCGCCGGAGACCTGGTAGGCGTAGGTCGGCGCGCCGAAGGCGTCCTTCGCGCGGCGGCAGATGTCGAGATAGGGCATCCCCGGCTTGACCATCACCGCGTCCGCCCCCTCGGCGAGATCCCGCGCGACGAGGCGCAGCGCCTCGTCGGTGTTGGCGGGATCCATCTGGTAGGTCTTTTTGTCGCCCTTGAGCGCGCCCGACGCGCCCACCGCGTCGCGGAACGGCCCGTAGAAGGCGGAGGCGTATTTCGCCGCGTAGGAGAGCAGCATCACGTCGTGGTGCCCGGCCTCCTCCAGCGCGTCGCGCAGCGCGCCGATGCGCCCGTCCATCATGTCCGAGGGGCCGATGATGTCCGCGCCCGCCTCGGCCTGACTGAGCGCCTGCTTGACCAGCGCCTCCACCGTGGCGTCGTTGAGAACGGTGCCGTCGGCCGCGTTCACGAAGCCGTCGTGGCCGTCGATGTTGTAGGGATCGAGCGCGACGTCGGTCATCACGGCGATCCCGGGCACGGCGTCCTTGATCGCGCGCGTCGCGGTGTTGCTGAGGTTGTCGGGATTCCAGGCCTCGGCGCAGTCCTTCGTCTTCTTCGCTGGGTCGGTGTAGGGGAAGAGGCAGATCGCCGGGATGCCGAGGTCGGCGGCGCGGCGCGCGGCCTCCACCACCTTGTCCACGCTGAGGCGGTGGACGCCGGGCATCGAGGGGATCTCCTCCTCGATGCCCTCGCCGTCGCGCAGGAAGACGGGCCAGATCAGGTCCTCGACCGTCAGCACCGTCTCGCGCGTGAGCGCGCGGGTCGCGGGTCGCGCGCGGGCGCGGCGGAAACGGCCGGCGGGGAAGGGGGCCTGAACGGGCTGCATGGGCGGTCCTCCTCGTGTCGGGGGAGCCTTGCCCGAGCCTGCGCGCGCTGTCCAGTCCTCCTGACAGGGGCGCCGGGCCGCGGCGGCCATGCGCATCCGTCCGCGGAACGGACGCGCTGCCTCCGGGTTCCCCGGGACGCGCGCGCGGCATGCAGAGAAGGGGGCCGCGCGGGTCTGGGCAATCGCGCGTGCGGGCGCTAGGTAGGGCGGCGCGTCGCGAGGTGCAAGGGGGTGGCCGTGGACTGGCCCAACGCCGTTTTCGAGGTGATCGACACGCGGTCCTTCTCGAGCCTCTGGTTCTGGATCGCGCTCGCCGTGACATGGTCGATGGCCAGTCACTGGGTGCTCGGCGTGCCCTACGACATGGTCGCGCGCGCCGCGCGGCGCGGCGGCGCGGCCGCGCACGACCTCGAGGAGATGGTGCGCATCAACGTGGACCGGACGCTTTACATCGCGCGGGCGGGCGGGCTCTGGCTCGTCGGCGCGCTCAGCTTCGCGCTGACGATGCTCGCGCTTCTGGGTTTTCTCTACCGCGTCGAGGTCGCGCAGGCGCTCTTCTGTCTGCTCTTGCCCCTGAGCCTCGTCTGGGTCATGGGGCTGCGCGCCGCGCGGCGCATCCGGGCCGGGGCGCTGACGGGCGACGCGCTCCGCCGGGAGTTGCGCGCCCAGCGCCTTTTCACCCAGGCGGTGGGGATGCTCGCGATCTTTCTCACCGCCCTCTGGGGCATGTATCAGAACCTGTCGCGGCTGCCGCTGGCGGGCTGAGGAACAGGAGACGTCCAGACGATGAACGGCCCAGTTTCAGGCGCCGGGCGCGTCACCATCGGCGGCGCGCCCGAAGGCTTCGACGCCGAGCTCGTCCTGCGCGAGCTCGAGCGCGCGGGCGGCCCGGTGATCCACGTCGCCCGCGACGACCGGCGGATGGCGGCGATGCGCGCCGCGCTCGCCTTCTTCGCGCCCGAGATGCCGGTGCTGAGCTTCCCGGCGTGGGACTGTCTGCCCTACGATCGCGTCTCGCCCAATCCCGATATCTCGGCCGCGCGGATGGCGACGCTCGCCGCGCTGGTGCACGGCGCGCCGCCGCGTTTCGTGCTGCTGACGACGCTCAACGCCGTGACGCAGTATATCCCCGCGCGCGAGGTGCTGGCCGAGGCGGCCTTCGTCGCCGAGGTGGGCAGGCGCATCGACGAGGCGCGGCTGCGCGACTTCCTCGCGCGGATGGGCTTTTCCAACGCGCCCACGGTGACCGAGCCGGGCGACTACGCGATCCGCGGCGGCATCATCGACATCTATCCGCCGGGCGAGGGCGGGCCGGTGCGTCTCGATCTCTTCGGCGACACGCTCGACGGCGCGCGCCGCTTCGACCCGGCCTCCCAGCGCACGACCGAGACGCTCCAGCGCGTGGAGCTCGCGCCGGTCTCCGAGGTCATCCTCGACGAGCCGGCGATCCGGCGCTTCCGCCAGACCTATCGCCTCGAGTTCGGCGCGACGGGGGGCGACGATCCGCTCTACGAGGCCGTCAGCGCGGGCCGCAAGCCGCAGGGCGCGGAGCACTGGCTGCCCTTCTTCCACGACCGGCTGGAGACGCTCTTCGACTACCTGCCCGAGGCGCCCGTCTGCCTCGACGACCAGCTCCGCGCGGCGCATGCGACGCGCTGGGAAAGCGTGGCCGACCAGTACGAGGCCCGGCGCGAGGCGATGACCCGCAAGGATCGCTTCGACACGGTCTACAAGCCCGTGCCGCCGGAGAAGCTCTACCTCGACGAGGCGGCGCTCGAGACCGCGCTCGGCGCGCGGCGGGTGGCGCAGTTCCACCCCCTGCCGCAGCCCTCGGGCCCCGGCGTGACGGATGCCGGCGGGCGCATCGGGCGCAGCTTCGCGCCCGAGCGGCAGAACGAGAATGTAAATCTTTTCAGCGTTCTCGGCGACCATATTCGCGCACAACTTCAAGAGGGGCCGGTCGTCGTCGCCTCCTATTCCGAGGGCGCGCGCGAGCGTCTCGACGGGCTTCTGGAGGACGAGGGGCTGGCCGGCGCTGTGCCGGTGACGGACGCCACGCGCGTCGGCAGGACGGGCCTGCACCTCGCCGTCTGGCCGCTCGAGCAGGGCTTCACCCGGCCGGGGCTGACTGTGATCTCCGAACAGGACGTGCTCGGCGACCGGCTGATCCGCGGCGCAAAGAAACGCCGGCGGGCCGAGAACTTCCTGACTGAGGCTCAATCGCTCTCGGCCGGCGATCTGGTGGTCCACGTCGAGCACGGGATCGGGCGCTACAAGGGCCTCGAGGTGGTCACCGCGGCGGGCGCGGCGCACGAGTGCCTCGTGCTCGAATACGCCGAGGGCGCGAAGCTCTACCTGCCGGTCGAGAACATCGAGCTGCTGACGCGCTACGGCCACGAGGAGGGCCTGCTCGACAAGCTCGGCGGCGGCGCGTGGCAGGCGCGCAAGGCGCGGATGAAGGAGCGCATCCGCGAGACCGCCGAGCGCCTCATCCGCATCGCCGCCGAGCGCGAGCTCAGGAAGGCGCCGGTGCTGGAGCCGCAGGCCCACGCCTGGGAGGCCTTCTGCGCGCGCTTTCCCTACGAGGAGACCGACGACCAGATGCGCGCCATCGAGGACGTGCTCGGCGATCTGGAGGCCGGGCGCCCGATGGACCGGCTGATCTGCGGCGACGTGGGCTTCGGCAAGACCGAGGTGGCGATGCGCGCGGCCTTCGTCGCGGCGATGCAGGGCCGGCAGGTCGCGGTGATCGCGCCGACGACGCTGCTCGCGCGCCAGCACGCGCAGAGCTTCCGCGAGCGCTTCCGCGGCTTCCCGCTCGAGGTGCGCGCGCTCTCGCGCTTCGTCTCGGCGCGCGAGGCGACGGCGACGCGCGCGGGGCTGGCCGACGGGACGGTGGACATCGTGGTGGGCACGCATGCGCTGCTCGCGCAGTCGGTGAAGTTCTCCGACCTCGGGCTGCTGATCGTGGACGAGGAGCAGCGCTTCGGCGTCAAGCACAAGGAGCGGCTGAAGCAGCTGCGCTCGGACGTGCACGTGCTGACGCTGACGGCGACGCCGATCCCGCGCACGCTGCAGATGGCGCTCTCCGGCGTGCGCGACCTCAGCGTGATCGGCACGCCGCCGGTGGACCGGCTGTCGATCCGCACCTACGTCGGCGAGTTCGACGCGGTCACCGTGCGCGAGGCGCTCCTGCGCGAGCACTACCGCGGCGGGCAGAGCTTCTTCGTCGTGCCCCGGGTCTCGGATCTGCCGGAGATGGAGGAGTTCCTGCGCGAGCAGGTGCCCGAGGTCAGCTTCGTCACCGCCCACGGGCAGATGGCCGCCGGCGAGCTCGACGACCGGATGAACGCCTTCTACGACGGCAAGTACGACGTGCTGCTGGCCACGACGATCGTGGAATCGGGCCTCGACATCCCGACGGCGAACACGATGGTGATCCACCGCGCCGACCGCTTCGGCCTCGCCCAGCTCTACCAGATCCGCGGGCGGGTCGGGCGGTCGAAGACGCGCGCCTACGCCTATCTCACCACCAAGCCCCGCGCGCCGCTCACGCCGCAGGCGGAAAAGCGGCTCAAGGTGCTGGGCAGCCTCGACGCGCTCGGCGCTGGCTTCACCCTGGCGAGCCAGGATCTCGACATCCGCGGCGCCGGAAACCTCATCGGCGAGGAGCAGTCGGGCCAGATGCGCGACGTGGGCTTCGAGCTTTACCAGTCGATGCTGGAGGAGGCGATCGCCAAGATCCGCTCGGGCGAGGCCGAGGGCATCGCCGAGACCGGCGAGCAGTGGGCGCCGCAGATCAACCTCGGCGTACCGGTGCTGATCCCGGAGGACTACGTGCCCGACCTCGACGTGCGGCTCGGGCTCTACCGGCGTCTCTCGTCGCTGACGACGAAGGTGGAGCTCGAGGGCTTCGCCGCGGAGCTGATCGACCGCTTCGGCGAGCTCCCGCGGGAGGTGAACACGCTCCTCGTGGTGGTGCGGCTCAAGGCGATGTGCAAGCGCGCCCATATCGCCAAGCTCGACGGCGGGCCGAAGGGCGCGACGGTGCAGTTCCACGAGGACCGCTTCCCGAACCCCGAGGGGCTCGTCGAGTTCATCAAGGCGCAGAAGGGGCTCGCCAAGGTCAAGGACAACAAGGTCGTCGTGCGCCGCGACTGGACGAGCGAGAAGGAGCGCGTGCGCGGCGCCTTCGCCATCGCGCAGGACCTCGCGAAGAAGGCCGAGGCGGTGGCGGAGCGCGGCCAAGCGGTTTGAAAACCGCTTGGCGAAGGCGCTTGGAAGCGCCTTCGGCGGCGGCGTCAGCCGCCGCCGCGGCCGGCGGCGCGCCTCTGCTCCAGGAGCCGGCGCGCGCGGCGCTCGGCGAGGCGGACGCGCACGGAGGTCATGAAGGCCTCCTGCGTGGTCGAGGAGGTGGCGCCGAGCGCCTCGGCCACCTCTTCGATCAGCCGGTCGTCGCCGAGCTCGTCGGCCGCCGCGATCGCGTCCTGCGCCAGCGCGTCGGCGAGATCCTCCGTCACTCCCATCGGCTCACCCCCGATCAGTCTCCGTCGATCAGCAACCGTCGATCAGCGCGTCGTCTCGGTCAGGCGGCGCTTCACGTAGTCGGTGACCGTCTCGATCATCGGCTCCATGTGCGCGCCCTCGAAGAAGTGGCCCGCGCCTTCGATTTCCTCGTGGCTCACGGTGATGCCCTTCTGCTCCTGCAGCTTGGCGGCGAGCGCGGCGGTGTCGGAGGGCGGCGCTACGCGGTCGGCGGTGCCGTTGATCAGGAGCCCGGAGGAGGGGCAGGGCGCGAGGAAGGAGAAGTCGTACATGTTCGCCGGCGGAGAAACCGAGATGAAGCCCGTGATCTCGGGCCGGCGCATCAGGAGCTGCATCCCGATCCAGGCGCCGAAGGAGAAGCCCGCGACCCAGCAGTGCTTGGAATTCTGGTTCATCGACTGCAGATAGTCGAGCGCGGAGGCCGCGTCGGAGAGTTCGCCCACCCCCTGGTCGTACTCACCTTGGCTGCGGCCCACGCCCCGGAAGTTGAAGCGCAGCACGGTGAAGCCCATCCGGTGGAAGGCGTAATGCAGGTTGTAGACCACCTTGTTGTTCATCGTGCCGCCGAACTGCGGATGTGGGTGCAGCATCAGCGCGATCGGCGCGTCGCGGTCCTTCTGCGGGTGGTATCGGCCTTCGAGACGGCCCTCGGGGCCGGGAAAGATGACCTCGGGCATGGGGTCTTGTCGCTCCTGCTGACGCGGACGGAATCGTTGACGGGAGCGCCGTACCTTCTTAGAATTATTCTAATCGGGATGCGCTGGACACGACCGCAGGTAAGCACTGCGGCACGCGCGGTCAACATGTGGACAGGGGAAGGGGTCGGGCGGTGAAGCTCAGCACGAAAGGGCGCTACGCGATGGTGGCGCTGGCGGATATCGCGCTGCAACCCGAGGACGCGCTGGTGAGCCTCGGCGACATCGCGAAGCGGCAGGCGATCTCGCTGCCCTATCTGGAGCAGCTCTTCGTGCGGCTGCGCCGGGCGGGGCTCGTGACCTCGGTGCGCGGGCCGGGCGGCGGTTACCGCCTCGCGCGGCCGGCCTCGGAGATCCGCGTGGTCGAGGTGCTCTCGGCCGTGGACGAGACGGTGGACGCCATGCAGAAGGGCCTCGGCGCGACAGGCGGGCTTTCGGGGACGAAGGCGCAGTCGTTGACGAACCGCCTCTGGCAGAGCCTCTCGGCGAACGTCTACGTCTTCCTGCACCAGACGCGGCTCTCGGACGTGGTGAACAACACCCTCGCGCCGTGCCCGGCGGTGCCGGACCTGTTCTCGGTGGTGGACGAGTGAGCGCGGGCCGTGGGCCGGGTCTGGGGCCGGGTCGGGGGGCGCTGCCCCCGTCGCGCCTGTCGGCGCGACTCCCCCGGAGTATTTTCGCCAAGGTGATGGGCCGCGAGGAGGCGCGATGAGCCGGGTCTATCTCGACTGGAACGCGACGGCGCCGCTGCGCCCGGAGGCGCGGGCGGCGGTGGCGGATGCGCTCGACCTGATCGGCAATCCCTCGTCGGTGCACGAGGAGGGGCGAGCGGCCAAGGCCGCGATCGAGCGGGCGCGCGCGCAGGTGCTCGAGGCGATCGGGGGCGAGGGCTACGATCTCGTCTTCACCTCCGGCGCGACGGAGGCGGCCGCGCTCGCCTGCGCGGGGCGCGGGCTCGCCGGCGCGGCGATCGAGCACGACGCCGTGCGCGCGTGGATCGAGGAGGTGTTGCCGGTGGACGGCGAGGGCCGCGTGCGCGTCGCCGATCCGGCGGGATCGGTCCTGCAGCTCGCCAACTCCGAGACCGGCGTGGTGCAGGCGCTGCCCGCGGGGCTCGCCGTCTCGGACATGACGCAGGGCTTCGGCAAGCTGCCGCTGCGACTGTCGGAGACGGGCGTCGAGATGGCCTTCGTCTCGGCGCACAAGATCGGCGGGCCGAAGGGCGTGGGCGCGCTCCTGTTGCGGCAGGGGCGCGACGTGGCGGCGCGCATCCGCGGCGGCGGGCAGGAGATGGGCCGGCGCTCGGGGACCGAGAACATCCCCGGCATCGCGGGCTTCGGCGCGGCGGCGGAGGCGGCGCGGCGCGATCTCGACGCGGGGCTCTGGGACGGGGTCGCGGAACTTAGAAATATTCTAGAGAAAAACCTTGAGGCCCTCGGGGGCCAGATTATTTTGGTCGGGAAAGGGGCGCGGCGGCTGCCGAACACGGTCTGCGTCGCGGTCCCCGGCTGGAAGGGAGAGACGCAGGTGATGACCATGGATCTCGCGGGGATCTCGGTCTCGGCCGGCTCGGCCTGTTCCAGCGGCAAGGTCCGGGCGAGCGGCGTGCTGCGCGCCATGGGCCACGACGACGCGACCGCGGCGAGCGCGCTGCGGGTGAGCTTCGGGCCCGGCGTCACGCGGGCGGAGCTCGACCGCTTCGCCGAGCGTTGGGGCGCCGCGCTGGCGCGGCACCGGGCGCGCGCGGCCTGAGCGTCGGACCGATCGAGCGGCGGCCCTGCGACAGCGGGCCGTCGGGCGCCCCGGGGGCGCATGAGGTAAGCGCCCCGCACGGGGCGCGAGCGAAGGCCCCGCAGGGGGCGGCAGGGAAAGCATCAGCGGGCCGCCGGCCCCGACCAGACCGAGGAGACGAACGATGAGCGCATTGGACAAGCTCGACGTAAAGGAAGGCGTCGACCGCGAGACGGTCGAGACCGTGCGCGAGGTCGGCGGCAAGTACAAGTACGGCTGGGAAACCGACATCGAGATGGACTATGCGCCGAAGGGCCTGACGGCCGACATCGTGCGCCTCATCTCCGAAAAGAACGGCGAGCCGGAGTGGATGACCGACTGGCGGCTCCAGGCTTACGAGCGCTGGCTGCAGATGAAGGAGCCGGAGTGGGCCTTCATCGACTATCCCACGATCGACTTCCAGGAACAGTATTACTACGCCCGGCCGAAGAGCATGGCGGAGAAGCCGAAGTCGCTCGACGAGGTGGATCCGAAGCTCCTCGAGACCTACGAGAAGCTCGGCATCCCGCTGAAGGAGCAGATGGTGCTCGCCGGCGTCGAGGGCGCGGAAAACGCGGCGCCCGCCGAGGCGCGCGAGGGCGAGCGCAAGGTGGCCGTCGACGCGGTCTTCGACAGCGTCTCGGTCGGCACGACCTTCCAGGAGGAGTTGAAGAAGGCGGGCGTCATCTTCTGCTCGATCTCCGAGGCGATTCAGGAGCACCCGGAGCTCGTGAAGAAGTACCTCGGCTCGGTGGTGCCGGTCTCGGACAACTTCTACGCGACGCTGAACAGCGCCGTCTTCTCCGACGGTTCCTTCGTTTACGTGCCGCCGGGCGTGCGCTGCCCGATGGAGCTTTCGACCTATTTCCGCATCAACGCCGAGAACACCGGGCAGTTCGAGCGCACGCTCATCATCGCCGACAAGGGGTCTTACGTGAGCTACCTCGAGGGCTGCACGGCGCCCCAGCGCGACGAGAGCCAGCTGCACGCGGCCGTCGTCGAGATCATCGCCGAGGAGGACGCGGAGGTGAAATACTCCACCGTCCAGAACTGGTTCCCCGGCGACGAAGAGGGCAAGGGCGGCATCTACAACTTCGTCACCAAGCGCGCCGACTGCCGCGGCGACCGCTCCAAGGTGATGTGGACGCAGGTGGAGACGGGCAGCTCGGTGACCTGGAAGTATCCCTCCTGCATCCTGCGCGGGAACGACTCCCAGGGCGAGTTCTACTCGATCGCCATCACCAACAACCATCAGCAGGCCGACACCGGCACGAAGATGGTGCATCTGGGCAAGAACACCCGCTCGCGGATCGTCTCCAAGGGGATCAGCGCCGGGGAGAGCTCGAACACCTACCGCGGGCTCGTCTCGATGCACCCGAAGGCGAAGAACAGCCGCAACTTCACGCAGTGCGACTCGCTCCTGATCGGGGATCGGTGCGGCGCGCACACGGTTCCCTACATCGAGGTGAAGAACAACTCGAGCCGGGTGGAGCACGAGGCGACCACCTCCAAGGTGGACGAGGACCAGATGTTCTATTGCCGCCAGCGCGGCATGGACGAGGAGGAGGCCGTGGCGCTCATCGTCAACGGCTTCGCCAAGGAGGTGCTGCAGGCCCTGCCGATGGAGTTCGCCATGGAAGCGCAGCAGCTCGTGGCGATCTCGCTCGAAGGGTCGGTGGGCTGAGACCGGAGAAGGCGCGATGATCGTCACCACCACGCCCCATGTCGAGGGCCGCACCATCGAGACGTATCACGGCATCGTCACGGGCGAGGCGATCATCGGCGCCAACGTCTTCCGCGACGTCTTCGCCGGGATCACCGACATCCTCGGCGGGCGCTCCGGCGCCTACGAGGCGAGCCTCGCCGAAGCGCGGGAGACGGCGACCCGCGAGATGGAAAGCCGCGCGGCGGCGCTCGGCGCCGATGCGGTGGTGGGCGTCGATCTGGATTACGAGGTCATCAACAACATGCTGATGGTCTCGGCCTCGGGCACCGGCGTCACGCTGGGCTGAGCCATGGCCGCGCGGCATGCCAAAACCACCCCGGCGCGGCCGGAGCTCACGCTTCCCGACCGGGAGGCCGAGGCGCTGAGCGCCGCCTACGCGGGCGCGGCGTCGATCCTCGAATACGGCTCGGGCGGGTCGACCGTCCTCGCCGCCGAAATGCCGGGCAAGCGGGTCGTCGCGGTGGAGAGCGATCCGGACTGGGCCGCCGCGATGCGCGCCTGGTTCAACGCCAACCCGCCAGCCGACGGGTCCGCCGTAGAGGTGATGTGGGCTGACATCGGCCCGACCAAGAAGTGGGGCCGTCCGGCTGACGACACGGGCTGGCGGCGCTACGCGCACTACCCGCTCACGGTCTGGGATCGCGCGGAGCTGGCGCCCGACGTGGTGCTGGTGGACGGGCGGTTCCGCGTGGGTTGCGCGCTCGCGGCGCTCTTCCGGGCGCCGGGGCCGTTCACGCTCCTCTTCGACGACTACGCGCCGCGGCAGCGCTACCACGTCGTGGAGGAGTATCTGGGGCCGCCGCACCGCATGGCGGGGCGCATGGCCCTCTGGGAGGTGACGCCGCAGCCGGTGCCGGCCGAGCGGCTGACGCAAATCGTGACGCTGATGACGCGGCCGTGACCGCCGCAAAGGACAAGGGACCGACGACATGCTGACCATCGAGAACCTGCACGTGAAGCTCGAGGAGGAGGACAAGGAGATCCTCAAGGGCGTGGACCTCTCCGTCGAGGCGGGCAAGGTGCACGCGATCATGGGCCCGAACGGCTCGGGCAAGTCCACGCTCTCCTACGTGCTCTCGGGGCGCGAGGGCTACGAGGTGACCGAGGGCTCGGCGCAGCTCGACGGGCAGGAGATCCTCGAGATGGAGCCGGAGGAGCGCGCGGCGGCCGGCCTCTTCCTCGCCTTCCAGTACCCGGTGGAGATCCCGGGCGTGGGCAACATGACCTTCCTGCGCACCGCGGTGAACGCGCAGCGCAAGGCCCGCGGGCAGGAGGAGATGAACTCGACCGAGTTCCTGAAGCTCGTGCGCGCCCGCGCCAAGGAGCTCGACATCGACGCCGAGATGCTCAAGCGGGGCGTCAACTCGGGCTTCTCCGGCGGTGAGAAGAAGCGCAACGAGATCCTGCAGATGGCCATGCTCGAGCCGCGCATGTGCATCCTCGACGAGACGGACTCCGGCCTCGACGTGGACGCGATGAAGCTCGTGGCGCAGGGCGTCAACAAGCTGCGCGACGCGGGCCGGGGCTTCCTCGTGATCACGCACTATCAGCGGCTTCTGGATCACATCGTTCCGGACGTGGTGCACATCATGGCGAACGGCCGCATCGTGAAGACCGGGGGCCCCGAGCTCGCCCTCGAGGTCGAGAAGAGCGGCTACGCGGACTTCGCCGGGGAGGTGGCCTGATGGCGCTTCCGCAGCCCAAGATCGACACGCTCGAGGCGCGCCTCGGCGCGCTTACGATGCCCGCCGACGGCTGGCCGCGCGCCGCGCGCGAGGCCGCGCTGGAACGGCTGCGCGCCATGGGGCTTCCCGGTGCGCGCGACGAATACTGGAAGTTCACGCGCCCCGACACGCTGACCGCGCCGGAGGCGCCGGAGGCGGCGCTCTTCGACGCGGGCGAGCCGCCGATGTTCGACGCCTTCGACCGGCTGAAGATCGTCTTCACCGACGGCGTCTTCGACCCGGCGGCCTCGGACGACCTCGCGCTCGAGGGGATCGAGATCGCGCGCCTCGAAGAGGCGGGCGCGGCCGACCTGCACTGGGCGCGCGAGGTCTACGGCACGCTCGAGGCGCGCGGGCACGCCCCCGTGCCGCGCCCGCTCGCCGCGCTGAACACGGCCTATGCCACCGACGGCGTGCTGATCCGGGTGACGGCGACGCCCTCTAAGCCCGTCAGCCTGATCTATCGCCACGCCTCCACCACCTCGGACGCTTACCTGCATCACTGCATCAAGGTGGAGACGGGCGCGAGCCTCACGCTTCTGGAGAATGGCCCGGCGGCGGCGCGCTTCAACAACGTGATCGAGGCGGACATCGCCGACGGCGCGACGCTGCACCACGTGCGCGCGCAGGGCCGCGACCATGAGCGCCGCGCGGCCACGCACATCTTCGCCCGCCTCGGCGAAGCGAGCGTGTTCAAGAGCTTCTCGGTCACGGTGAACGGCGTGATGACCCGCAACGAGACCGTCGTCGAGATGGCGGGCGAGCGCGGCGTCGCGCATATCGCGGGGGCGAGCGTGGGCGACCGCGGCTTTCACGGCGACGACACGGTGTTCATCACCCACGCCGCGCCGGACTGCGAAAGCCGCCAAGTCTTCAAGAAGGTGCTGCGCAACGGCGCGACCGGCGTCTTTCAGGGCAAGATCCTCGTGCCTTCGGTCGCGCAGCGCACGGACGGCTACCAGATCAGCCAGTCGCTTCTGCTGGACGACGACAGCCAGTTCCTCGCCAAGCCGGAGCTCGAGATCTACGCCGACGACGTGGCCTGTTCGCACGGCTCGACCTCCGGCGCGATCGACGAGGACTCGCTCTTCTACCTGCGCGCCCGCGGCGTGACGAAGGACGAGGCGACGGACATCCTGACGCTTTCCTTCCTCGCCGAGGCGGTTGAGGAGATCGAGGACGAGGACCTCGCCGGGGACATCACCGCGCGGCTCGAGGGCTGGCTCGCCCGACGGCGCGGCTGATGCCCGTGACAACCGACATCGTGGCGACCTACCGGTCGCCGCGGAAGGTCATGCGCCACCTGCTCGACGCCGGGCGGCGCGAGGACCGGGCGCTCGCCATACTGATGGGCGGGTGCCTTCTGGCGTTCGTGGGCCGCTGGCCGGCGCTTCAGCGCGCCGCGACACTGGGCGAAGAGGGGCCGTCGTTCGAGGCGATGATGGCCGGCGCGCTTTTCGCGTGGCTCTTCGTCGCACCGCTCCTCTTCTACCTGCTCGCGGCGATCTCGCATCTGGTCGCGCGGCTCTTCGGGGGGCAGGGCAGCTACTTCGGCGCGCGTCTCGCGCTCTTCTGGTCCTTCCTCGCCGCCGCGCCGCTTCTCCTGCTCTACGGGCTGGTCGAGGGCTTCGTCGGCCCCGGCCCGGGCTTGCAGGCCGTCGGTGTTCTGTGGTTGATCGCCTTCGGGTGGTTCTGGATCGCCAGCCTTCGCGAAGCCGAGAGGACACAGGCATGACGACCGCGGCGCTCGGGGAGCTGGCGAACGAGACGATACGCGATCCGCAGGGGGCGGCGCGCCGTCTTCTGGCGCTGAAGCTGCCGCGCAATGTGCTCTTGACGGCGCTCGCGCTGGTGATCGTGCTGAACGCTGCCGTCTACGGCCTGTCGAACCTGATCACGCCGCCGCCGGCCGAGGTGCCGATGGCCGCGCTCGCCCCGGTGCCCTTCGCGGCCTTCCTCGCCGCGGGGCTGATCGGCACGATCCTCGGCCTCTGGTACGTGGGCCGCGCGATCGGGGGCACGGGCACGCTGGAGGACGTGATGGTCCTCCTCGTGTGGCTGCAGGCGCTGCGCCTCGCCGTGCAGGCGGCGCTTCTGGTGCTCGTGCCGCTGAGCCCGGTGCTGTCGTCGCTCGTGGTGCTCGCCGCGGCGGTGATCGGTTTCTGGATCCTGCTGAATTTCGTCGACGTGGCGCATGATTACGGCAGCCTGCTGAAGTCCTTCGGGGCGATCGCGCTCAGCGTGCTGGCGCTCGCGCTCGGGCTCACGCTGCTCGTGACGCTCTTCGGCGGCGCCCTACCTCAGCCCTGACGCGATAGGGGACGATGGCGATGTACGACGTGAACGCGATCCGGGCGGAGTTTCCGATCCTCTCGCGGGAGGTGAACGGCAAGCCGCTCGTCTATCTCGACAACGGCGCCTCGGCGCAGAAGCCGCAGTGCGTGATCGACGCGGTGACCCGCGCCTATGCGGAGGAATACGCCAACGTCCACCGCGGGCTGCACTATCTCTCCAACCTCGCCACGGAGAAATACGAGGGCGTGCGCGGCACCGTCGCGCGCTTCCTCGGCGCGCCCTCGGAGGACGAGATCGTGATGACCTCGGGCACCACCGAGGGGATCAACCTAGTCGCCTATGGCTGGGCGATGCCGCGGATCGAGCCGGGCGACGAGATCGTGCTGTCGGTGATGGAGCATCACGCCAACATCGTGCCCTGGCACTTCCTGCGCGAGCGCCACGGCGCGGTGCTGAAATGGGTGGACGTGGACGCCACCGGCGCGCTCGACCCGCAGGCGGTGATCGACGCGATCGGGCCGAAGACGAAGCTCGTGGCCGTCACCCATCTCTCCAACGTGCTCGGCACGAAGGTCGACGTTCAGGCGATCTGCGCCGGCGCCCGCGCCAAGGGCGTGCCGGTTCTGGTGGACGGCAGCCAGGGCGCGGTGCACATGCCGGTGAACCTTTCCGAGCTCGGCTGCGATTTCTACGCGATCACGGGGCACAAGCTCTACGGCCCCTCGGGCTCCGGCGCGATCTGGATCGCGCGCGAGCGGATGGAGGAAATGCGCCCCTTCATCGGCGGCGGCGACATGATCCGCGAGGTGCATAAGGACAGCGTCACCTACGCCGACCCCCCGATGAAATTCGAGGCGGGCACGCCCGGCATCGTGCAGCAGATCGGCCTCGGCGTCGCGCTCGAGTGGCTGATGGATCTCGGCATGGAAGCGGTGGCCGCGCACGAGGACCGGCTGCGCGACTATGCCGTCAGCCGCCTCGGCGGGCTCAACTGGCTGAGCGTGCAGGGCACGACGCCGGACAAGGCGGCGATCTTCTCCTTCACGATGGAGGGGGCGGCGCATGCGCACGACATCTCCACCATCCTCGACAAGAAGGGCGTCGCCGTGCGCGCCGGTCAGCACTGCACCGGCCCGCTGATGGAGTTCCTCGGCACGCCGGCCACCTGCCGGGCGAGCTTCGGGCTCTACAACACCGAGGGCGAGGTCGACGCGCTGGTCGACGCGCTGGAGCTCGCGCACGAGCTCTTCGCCTGAGCGGGCGAAGTTTCGCCCGCGTCAGGGTTGCGCCGCCGGCCCCGCGACGATAAGCGGGGCCTGCGGGTCGCATAGCTCAGCTGGATAGAGCGCTGGCCTCCGAAGCCAGAGGTCCCAGGTTCGAATCCTGGTGCGACCGCCATATTGTGCATTTTCTTTCGTGTCAGGAACTTCGCCGGGGCCGAGCACCCGAACACGTCTCTCCCGCGATGTCGCCGACAGCGGGATCACCCTTGACCCACCGTGCGGGCCGGTTTTCAGCTATGATTGCGGCATCGTCCCCGCGGCCACATTACCGGGGCGGATAGCCTTCGTCACGAGAAGGCTCGGAGCCGGCGCGGAAGCGGCTTCGCGGCCGCCCATGTGTTTCGCGGCCGTGAAGGGTGCTGAGACGCAAGGCCGCGCGTCGTCCATCGGGCTCGAACCGATGGCGCCCTGATGAACGACCGTTTCGGACGCACCAGGGCCTGGTGCGGCAGCGCACGCACCTCATCAACGCACTCCGGGGCCATCTGGCCGAGTTTGGACAAGTGGCGCCGGAGGGGCCGGCGAGTCCGAAGGGGCTCGAGACCGCGCTGGCCGACGAGACCAGCGACTTGCCGGAGACGGTTCGGCAGATGGGGGCGATCTCCCTCGAGCAGATCGCGCGCCGCACCGAGGTGATCGAACGCCTCGCGGCCGAGCTCGAGGCGGCATCGAAGACGGACGCACACCTGCGGCGGCTGTGCACCATCCCCGGGATCGGCCCCGTGCCCGCAGGCGCCGTCGCGGCGTTCGCGTCGGACCTCGACACCTTTGACAGCGGGCGCACCTTCGCTGCGTCGTGCTGCAAGCACGCCTTTGGCGTGACGCTCGGCCTGGGGCCACGACAGAGGTCCACGGGCGGCAAGTCGAGTTTGGGGATCGGTCAGTAAGATGGGGCCGACCGACATCCGGCGTTTGCTGATCGTCGGGGCCATGAGCGTGGTCCGCTGGGTGGTCCGAAACGGCGGCAGTCCGAACCCCTGGTTGGCCGCTCTCGTGAACTGATTCGGTGGATTCCCCTGCCCCTGGAGCCGGAGGGCGTCACGTATGCCATGACGGTTCTATAGAATCAGGCAGAGGGTGCACCGATGAAGACGAAGATCATTCGGGTTCGTGGATGAGCATCGCCATATCTGGCCCGTTCGCGTTCGCCGGCGGTCTCAAACCGATGGCGACCACCGGCTCACTCTGTGCCGTGCTCAGCGTCTCTGTCAGTGAGCACTCATGCGTGGCGCCGACGGCCGGAGAGCAAGCGCAGCATCGAGAACCGCGCGCTTCTGGACGACATCTGTCAATCGGCATCCAAACGGGACCC
>NZ_QOHR01000087.1:0-268 GCF_003385555.1 Rhodosalinus sediminis
AGCGCCGGTGCGCAGGTCAGGGTCAGAAGGCCGAGGGTTGCCGTCAGTGTCAGTGTCTTCATGTGTCCACTTAACCTTCTTGGCTGACGAATGACATGACGGTTTCGATGGGCCGTCTGCCCTGGTTGCGATAGCCCAGATGCGGGCGTTCGGTGTTGTAGTGGACGAGCCAGGCGTCGAGGTCGGACTGGAGCGCCTCGACGGTTTCGTAGAAGGTCTCGCGCATCTTCACGCGGAAGAACTCGTCGAGGACGGTGCCGTTGAACCG
>NZ_QOHR01000087.1:324-646 GCF_003385555.1 Rhodosalinus sediminis
TCGACGAAGCCGTTCGTCTTGGGCGACTTCACCTTGGTTCTGCGGTGCTCGATCCCGTTCAGGTCGAGGTAGAGCTCGTAGGGATGGCGCTCGGTGCCGCAGAACTCGCGGCCGTTGTCGGTGAGCACCGCTTTCACCGGCAGGTCGAGGGTGCGGTAGAACGGCAGCACGTCGTTGTGCAGCACCGCCACCGCGGCCTCGGGCTGCTTGGAGACATGCAGGAAGCCGAAGGCGTAGGAGCCGTAGGTATCGACCACGGCGTGCAGGTAGACCTTGCCCACGCCCTTGAGGCTGCCGACGAAGAACGTGTCGGCCGAGAGCA
>NZ_QOHR01000088.1 GCF_003385555.1 Rhodosalinus sediminis
CGCGGGGCGCGGCCGGGCGGTGGTGCCGGCGCTCTTCTTCGTGCTCGGGCTCTCGACGGTCTTCGTCTTTCTCGGCTTCACCGCCTCGGCGGCGGGGCGGGCGTTCCTCGCCTATCAGGACTGGTTCAACACGGTGGCCGGGCTGATCGTCATGGGCTTCGGCGCGCATTTCGTGGGCGTCTACCGCATCGGCTTTCTCGACCGCGAGGCGCGCATCGGCGCGGAGGCGCGCGCGGGCAGCGCCTTCGGGGCCTATGTCCTCGGTCTCGCCTTCGCCTTCGGCTGGACGCCCTGCATCGGACCGCAGCTCGGCGCGATCCTCTCGCTCGCGGCGAGCGAGGCGGACCTGGGCCGCGGCGCGGCGCTCCTCGGCGTCTACGCGGCCGGGCTCGGGGTGCCGTTTCTCCTGGTGGCAGCCTTCCTGCCGCGGCTCGGCGGGCTGATGGGCTGGATGAAGCGGCACATGGAGCGCATCGAGCGGGTGATGGGGCTTTTGCTCTGGACGATCGGGCTCCTGATGCTGACGGGCGGCTTCTCGGCCTTCTCCTTCTGGCTCCTGGAGACCTTCCCGGCCCTCGCCGCGCTCGGCTAAGCGCGCGACCGGCGCCGCCGCGCAAGGCGCTTCGAAGCGCCTTGC
>NZ_QOHR01000089.1:0-213 GCF_003385555.1 Rhodosalinus sediminis
CGGTGCGCTCGACCACGCGCAGGACCGCCCCGCCGATCCTGACCTCCCGGCCGACGAGGTCGAATTCTTCCCACGGCGCCAGCCCCTCGACCCAGAGATTGCCGCGCCAGCGATGCCGCGACAGCGGACGCCCGTGGCGCTGCTCCACCGCCCGGTGCGATGCGTGGTTGCACAGCGAAATGGAGGGGAAATCCGTGTCCGTCATGCCGCGGC
>NZ_QOHR01000089.1:296-623 GCF_003385555.1 Rhodosalinus sediminis
TCCGTATCGGGGCGAAAGGTCAGCGCCGGGCGGTCCGGGTGGCGCAGCGTGACGGTCTCGGTCGCCTCGTCGAGCGCGGCCTCGATCGCCATCAGCGCGGGCGCCTTGGCGCCGCGGGTGAATTCTGCGCAGGGCGCCCAGGCGCTGCCGTCCGTGCGCGCCGCCTCGTGCGCCACCGCCCAGGCGCGATCCCAGGGCAGGGTCGCCCCGGCCTCGAGCCTCACCCGGTCCAGCGCCTCGCGGCCGTGGGCCTTGATCGGATGGCGCCAGATCTCGGTGAGCCGGGCGGTCATTTGCTCTCGGTCTTGGCCTTGCGCCGGAAGCTCG
>NZ_QOHR01000090.1 GCF_003385555.1 Rhodosalinus sediminis
CCGAAGCGGTAGATCAGACGATCCTTACGAAGTGCCCAGCATGATGACGAAGGACGACGTCACGATGATGATCCTGTCCGCCAAGAAGCAGGCAGGGCTCACATGGGAGGAGATCGCCGAAAGGATCGACATGTCGCCGGTCTGGACGTACTCCGCCTGCATGGGCATGAACGGCTTTCCGGAGGACAAGGCCAAGACGCTGGTGGCCGCGCTCGGCCTGCCGCAGGAGGCGGAATCGGTCCTCGCCGAGCCGCCGACCAAGGTCTGGGAGCAGAGCGTGCCCACCGATCCCTGCATCTACCGCTTCTACGAGATCGTCGGCGTCTACGGCCCGACGCTGAAGGCGCTGATCGAGGAGAAGTTCGGCACCGGTATAATGTCCGCGATCGACTTCGACATGTCCGTGACCCGCGTGCCCCACGAGAAGGGCGACCGGGTGAAGGTGGAAATGTCCGTACCTCGCCTACAACGCCTGGTGACGGGCCGCCGGCGCCCGGGCGCCGGTTCGCACGCGGAACCGGCGCACCGCGGTGGCCTTTACAGGGCCGGTCGGATGGCCCGTCGCCTCCCCGAGTTAGCGCGTCGGTCGGCCCCGCCGTCGCCCATGCGGCGCCGC
>NZ_QOHR01000091.1 GCF_003385555.1 Rhodosalinus sediminis
CTCCGCCAGACCACCCTCTTTTTGCTCTCTGAAATCAACAGTCTACGCGATTTTGGCTGATCGTCGGTCGCATCCTACCCGCCATCCAGTTTTCCGGTAGCGTGGTCGCATGGCTGAGCCGAAGGCGTTCTCGATAATGTGCCGGCAGCCCCACGATGCCGTGTAGCCTAGCCGAGCAGGGCACGTAGCCCGCGACATCAGGCGCTCACCCGAACGACGATGTTAGCGCAGTCACCATGCCGCCATGCGCGCAGCGCAATATTATTGCCCCGGAAGTCGACTTAGGAAAATAAAATTGCGCAGTCTTATCAGCGTGCTCCCGTGCAAAAATATGCTCAGTACGAGCACTAACCTGGCCTCCACGCTCAACGTCCGATGATGCACGCGACTGTCGGTGGAAGCGACCGTCACCGCTGTGCGCTGGGCCACCAGCCGGAAGATGGGATCGTCCCTGGGCGCGGCGGCATCGTCTTGATCGCGCTAGCCCTGGGCGGCGAGCAGCACGCTCGTCCGGATCAGCGAGGCGAGGTCATGGACGACATCCTCCCGGCGCCGAGGATCGGTCAACTGAGGGATCATCCACTCGACGATGCC
>NZ_QOHR01000092.1 GCF_003385555.1 Rhodosalinus sediminis
CTCCCGGTTCATGCGGTTTTCGACGAGGTCGTCGACGACGGCGGGGTCGGCGAGGGTGGACGTGTCGCCGAGGGAGGCGGGGTCGTTCTCGGCGATCTTTCTGAGGATGCGGCGCATGATCTTGCCGGAGCGGGTCTTGGGCAGGCCCGGCGCCCATTGCACGAGGTCGGGGCTGGCGATGGGGCCGATCTCCTGGCGGACCCAGTCGCGGAGCTCCTTCTTCAGGGCGTCGGAGGGCGCGACGTCGTTCATCAGCGTGACGTAGCAGTAGATGCCCTGACCCTTGATCGGGTGCGGGTAGCCCACGACCGCGGCCTCGGCGACCTTGGAATGCGCCACGAGCGCGCTCTCGACCTCGGCGGTGCCCATGCGGTGGCCCGAGACGTTGATCACGTCGTCGACGCGCCCGGTGATCCAGTAGTGGCCGTCTTCGTCGCGCCGGCAGCCGTCGCCGGTGAAGTAGTAGCCCTTGTACTGCTCGAAGTAGGTCTTTTCGAAGCGCGCGTGATCGCCCCAGACGGTGCGCATCTGCCCCGGCCAGCTCGACTTGAGCGCGAGCACGCCCTCGGCGGGGCTTTCGTGGAT
>NZ_QOHR01000093.1:0-217 GCF_003385555.1 Rhodosalinus sediminis
TTGATTAGTTGTTTTGGCAATTTAATTTTACTTAAAATTAGTTTATTTAAAGTTAAGAGTTAATTTTGATTGTTTTATTATAATTATTGTGTAACCGCGAGTGCTGGCACAAACTTATTCATTAATTAGGTAAAAACTTTGTTTATTGGTTTAAGTAAAAATATTGTTAAGTTATAGTTAAGTTTAAATCGTAATTTTAGTTTTATTAAAAGTATAC
>NZ_QOHR01000093.1:302-560 GCF_003385555.1 Rhodosalinus sediminis
GTATATTTGTACTAATTTAGAAAAACAGGCATATTTTGCCTTAATAAAAGTCAAATTTTTATTTAAATATAAGAATAGGTGTATAGATGTATAAATAAAGTAAGGGCGATAATTTTTATATATCGTGTTTTCCTGCTAAAATGCGATATTGAGATTACTTTATTTTGGAATAAATAGCCTTTTTACAATCATGTTTAAAAATAAAAAATTTTGTAGCGCTATGGCAAAAAACTTTTTGATGTTTATATTATTGGACTT
>NZ_QOHR01000094.1 GCF_003385555.1 Rhodosalinus sediminis
CGAGTTGAACTCCTGCTCCAGCCCTTCTTCGGAGGATTTGCGGGTGTAAATCGCGCAGCGCTGTTTGCGGACGATCGGTTTCGTCATGTCCGCGCCCTCCGTGATTTCAAGCCGAAAAAGACCCAGCCGTTCCAGCGCGTGCCGGTGATGGCGCGGGCGATGGCCGAGAGCGACTTGTAGGGTCGACCCTGCCATTCGAAGCCGTCGCCGGTCACGGTGACAACCTGCTCCACACCCTGCCATTCGCGGATCAGCCGCGTGCCGGCGATGGGCATGGCGTCGGCTCGGACGCGGCTCTTCTTTCGATCACCGCCATCCAGTTCCTCGCCGAGCCGCTCCAGCCTGCGGATGGTCTCGGGTTTAAGCCCGCCATAGGCCAGTTCCTGGATGCGATAGGCCAGCCGGCTCTCCAGATAGCGCCGGTTGAACGGCGGCGGCTCGCTGTCGAACAGCTCGCGCCACTGCACCTTCAGCTCCGGCGCCGTGGCGGTCTTCAGCGCGGCCAGGCGCGCGGGGATGGGATCGTGGGTCGTCATGCGGTTC